>JBBJMP010000028.1:0-74324 GCA_037718865.1 Chitinophagaceae bacterium
TAATAAATGATTTTTGCTTAGCGTGACCTAAGGGTAGCCCCGCTGGGGCAATTTT
Organism: Chitinophagaceae bacterium; assembly: GCA_037718865.1. Taxonomy (GTDB): domain Bacteria; phylum Bacteroidota; class Bacteroidia; order Chitinophagales; family Chitinophagaceae; genus JADCRZ01. The sequence continues at coordinate 56 of JBBJMP010000028.1, forward strand.
AAAAGATGATCACATTTCTACAAACGTTTTACCCCTATGAGGGGTAATAAGTACACTAGCATGAAATGATTTAAACATCACCGTGTACGTATTCTAAAGATGTGTCCTAACGGTAGCATTCTCCGAGGAGGGGCAGGTTTTGCGTCAGCAAAACCGCACTTGCCAAAGCCTTGGCGTCCGTCAAGGCCGGGGTGGGGTTTATACCTCCAGGCCCTTTAAAACCAAAACCATCTTTCTTACTTCGTCGCCATTACATGCTGCATGGGAAAGGACTTCCTCCATGCCATCGTTTATGAAGTCCATGGGGCTGGTTTTAATATCCCGGGCCGAGCTATGAAACTCAACGGCTCCGGTTTGTCTGGCCAGCTTATCAATATTGTCTGAATTGACACCAGAGCCAGGCATCACAATAATCCGTTGGTCAGCCTGCCGCACAAGTTGTTGAATCAGCCCTGCACCGTCTACAGCAGTCGGTCGCTGTCCGGAAGTCAGGATCCGTTCGCAGCCTGTGTCGATAATGTCTTCCATGGTTTCAAACGGGTTGGCCGCCCGGTCAAAAGCCCTGTGAAAGCTTACGCTCATTGGATAAGCTGTCTTTACCAAACCAGCTACTCTTTTCTTGTCGATACTGCCGTCGCGGTTGAGCATGCCAATAACCACACCTTCGCAACCAAGATCTTTACACAGCTGTATATCTTTTTTCATTATGCTGTATTCATTATCATCGTACAGAAAGTCACCTCCGCGGGAACGGATTATTGCAAAAAGCTCAATCTGCAGCACAGTTCTGGCGGTTGATATAAATCCGTAACTGCAGGTAGTTCCCCCCTCCAGGGGGTTAGCACACAGTTCAATCCGGTTAGCGCCGGATTGCTGGGCAATCAAACACGAAGAGATATCGAAAGCGGGGACCTCCAACACATACATCATAATTATTGATATACAAATTACAATTAGTAAACAGTTTTTGGCATGTATTCTATACTTCCAGAGTCATCGGATTGCACACAGAACGTAAAGCCTTTCTGGATGGCGTAAGCACCGTAATCGCCATTTTTGTTTAACGCCAGAAATCCAACCTGAAGAGTTTTAGCTTTAGCCGGATCTTTTTTAACTATTCGATCAACAGCTTCTTTACAGGCTAGTTCGGGGATATAACCCTGCCTCATCAGTTCAACAACCAGGTGGCTTCCGCAAATCCGGAGCACTTCCTCTCCCAGTCCCGTGGAGGTAGCGGCACCAATATCATTATCCACGTACAATCCGGCTCCTATTACGGGCGAATCACCAACCCGGCCATTCATCTTAAAGGCCAAACCACTGGTTGTGCAGGCACCGCTCAGGTTCCCTGCTTCGTCCAAAGCCAGCATGCCGATCGTATCGTGATTGTAGATATTACCTGGCAAAAATTCAGGCGAAGACCCTCCTGAGCCGGACTTGTTTTCAATATTGATGACCGGTTGATATTCCGAGTCTTTTAACCATTCCTTCCAGGCCTTCTCTGATTCGGGAGTGAGAAGGTTTTGTTTTTTAAAGCCATTTGCCAATGCAAATTGTAAAGCGCCTTCTCCCACCAATATGATATGCGGCGTTTTTTCCATGACGAGTTTGGCCACGGAGATAGGATGAACAATATGTTCAAGGCACATTACAGCTCCGCAACCTCCTTTTTCATCCATGATACAGGCATCCAGTGTTACCCGGCCATCTCTGTCTGGCAAACCGCCCAGACCGACACTTTGGTTTTTTGGATCGGCCTCCGGCACTTTTACACCGGCTTCCACTGCATTCAAGGCCCGACCTCCCTTACCCAGTATTTTCCAGGCTGCCAGGTTAGCTTCACGGCCAAAAGTCCAGGTTGAAATTACAACGGGTTTGAGTTTTACTGTTGGGTTAGCTTTGAATTTGCATGGAAACTTACCCGGCAATACATAGGCCACAGAACCCCAAAAGGAAGATTTAAAAAATGTGCGGCGATGAAACATGGCTACATGATTAAGTTTATCCCGGAAACATCAGTTTACCAGATTTTGTTCCCATATATTTTGCCAGGCTGTTTTGTGCCCGCGTGCGTATTTTTTTCTGCATGAAAGCGCTCCATCCCAACATCCATCCGGGTAATCCCAAAGCCTGACGGCTCCATCTCCAGAGGTCGAAATCATCTGTATGCTCTACAATTTTACCTTCATGGAATTTGAAATGCGCCTTTATTTTATTATTCACTTTGTTACCTGTTTGCGAAAAGGTGTAATTCGCCACCCATTTACATGTGCCGTATTCATCGTCTGCTTCAACGTCAAAAAACTGCAATGAAAAACCCTTTGCATTTTGACATAACATTTCCCACATAGCCCTAGCCTCGGCTGCGTTCAAATCTTCAAAAACAGGATCGAAAAAAACGGCATCGTCATGATAACACTGCTGCATAGAAAGGTAATCCAGCTGGTTGAAGGCGGTATAAAAATGCTTTATCAGCTGTCGGTTGCCGTTCATAAAAGTGTTTGGCGGGTTGATGATAATAGCTGAAGTTAAATAATAAAGCTAGTGTTAACAATATTAAGAAATATGCTTTGTTTTCGGCAGGCCAGGAGATCAAAACCGAATGCGATCAAACCTATGCGTGGCTTGAGAACGCCAGGCATAATGCTGAGCTGCATTCTAACGCCAGCTTGACGAGGAAAAAGCAAAAAATAAAGTTAAGTTTGTCAATTCCTAGTTTAATAATATTGATGGATATTTAACGGATGAAAACTTGCAGACATGGCAATTCCGGTTAAAGGATCTAAAACTAAAAAAAGATACATCAAATCAAGTCTATGTTTTTAAATCGCAGGATAAGTTTTAAGGTCATTTTCGAATTTGCCTGGAGGGTTCAATTAGTCGCATTTCTACTGAGTGCAGCAGCCTATGTTGCTTATCATGTTTTTGAGCTGAAAGCCATTGCCATTCCGTTTTTACCAGTTGCTACTATAGGTACAGCGGTGGCATTTTACGTAGGCTTTAAAAATAATTCAGCGTATGACAGGCTTTGGGAGGCTCGTCGCATCTGGGGTAGCATTACCAACGCCAGCCGCATGTGGGCTGCGATGGTGGCCGATCTGATCGCTTCACGGCAGGAAGCTTCCATCGAAGTTGATGACTTAAAAAAAACGCTGCTTTACAAGCATCTGGCGTGGATGAACATGCTGCGCCTCCAGTTAAGGCGCACCCCTGTATTCAGCGAAGCTGAGTATGTATCATCCACGCAACTAAAGATCATTAGAAAAATCCATGGTGAACATAAATATGATCATCATGTTGAAGAAGTGTTTCTCAAGTTTCTGTCTCCTGGCGAACAAGAGGAAGCAAAACATAAAACAAATGTAGCTGCCCATTTGCTGCACCAACAAAACACCGCGCTTATTCAATGTAAAAACCGTGGCTGGCTGGATGAGTATGAGCATAGCGATATGAGCAAGATCATTTTGGAATTATATAATCAGCAAGGCGCCTCGGAGCGCATAAAAAGTTTTCCTTTTCCCAGGCAATACGCCAATTTCAGCGTTGTATTTGTGTACATCTTTATATCACTTCTTCCCTTCGCCATTATTAACGACCTGGACCGTCTAAGTACGAATAACGTTTGGCTGGTCATTCCATTTACCATGCTGATTGCCTGGGTTTTTAATGTAATGGAACAGGTAGGCGATGCAAGTGAAAACCCTTTTGATAACGGAATAAATGATATTCCCATGACGGCAATCTGCCGGAATGTAGAAATAGAATTTAGAGAGGTGCTGGGAGAAAAAAATTTGCCACCGAAACTGCAACCAGTACACGGTATCCTCATGTAAAGATTAAATTATGACTTCTTACGAACAAATATTCGAAAACAATCGCCGTTGGGTAGAACAAAAAACAGCAACCGACAAAGACTATTTTGTAAATCTTGCTAAAGACCAGCGTCCGGATTATTTATATATCGGCTGCAGCGATAGCCGGGTGACAGCCGAGGATTTGATGGGTGTGAATCCTGGAGAAGTATTTGTCCATCGCAACGTAGCCAATCTGGTCAACAGTGTTGACCTCAATGTGATGTCGGTGATCAACTATGCGGTACGGCACCTCCATGTTAAGCATATAATTGTGTGTGGTCATTACAACTGCGGTGGAGTAAAAGCAGCCATGCAACCTAAAGACCTGGGCATATTGAACCCCTGGCTCCGCAACATCAGGGATGTTTACCGCCTGCACCAAACAGAGTTAGATGCAATAAATCAAGAAGGCGACCGGTATAACCGTTTGGTGGAATTAAACGTGCAGGAGCAGGCCGTAAATATTATTAAAACGGCCGCCGTACAAACATCGTATGTTGAAAAGGGCTATCCGCTGGTACATGGATGGGTTTTTGACCTGGCTAACGGATTACTCATAGACCTGAAAATTAATTTCGTATCTGTGCTAAAAAATATTCAAAAGATCTATAACCTTACAGATAAAGGCTGGGGATAACATACTGTCAAGCCATTCATCTACTGCACCGGAGTGACCCGACAAACCTAAAAACAACTGCATATGAATATGGTAGATTCCTTTGAAAAAATCCCCGTTAAAATATTTGACTCCCTCAATAAAGGGTCAGCGTTTATAGCACAGGAAGTGGCGGCGCTGATCCGGGACAAACAGCAAAAAGGACAACCCTGTATATTAGGCCTGGCCACAGGTTCTTCTCCTAAAACATTGTATGCCGAACTGATCAGGCTACACCGCGACGAACAACTCAGCTTTGCCAATGTAATCACTTTTAACCTCGATGAATACTACCCGATTGATAATGATGCCCTGCAGAGTTATAATCGCTTTATGAAGGAACATTTGTTTGATAAAATTGATATAGACCAAAACAATTGCCATATACCAAACGGCGAGTGGAAAAAAGAAGATATCAAAAAACATTGCGAGGAATATGAGGCAAAGATTGAAGCAGCCGGCGGTATAGACCTACAGATCCTGGGTATCGGAAATAATGGCCATATCGGGTTTAATGAACCCGGTTCCAGCTTATTTTCGAGAACCCGCCTGATACCTCTGGACAATTCAACCCGGATGGCCAACTCACTGGAATTTCAGAACATATCCAATGTGCCCAGGCTTGCCATAACGATGGGAATAGGAACCATACTTAAAGCCAGGCGGATCATCCTGATGGCATGGGGACAAATAAAATCGCCGGTTATCCGAAAAGCCGTTGAAGCACACGTCACCGAGCAGATTCCGGCATCTCTACTTCAACAGCATAATGATACGATATTTGTACTGAACAGTGAAGCCGCTTCAGAGCTGACCAGGTTTAGATCGCCCTGGCTTACCGGCGAAATAGAATGGACTCCAAACATGATCAGGAAGGCTGTTGTCGGCATGGCCTTAAAGACTGGAAAGCCGGTGTTGAGCTTAACCAATGGCGATTATAACGACAACGCACTGAGCGACCTGCTGGTAGAAAAAGTAGACGCTTATGAAATTAACCTGCAGGTGTTCTACCTCTTGCGCGACAGCATTACAGGATGGCCCGGTGGTAAACCTAATGCAGTAATACCCGGACACCCGGAACGATCCGAACCCTATCCTAAAAGGGTACTCATTTTTTCTCCACATCCTGATGACGATATTATCAGTATGGGTGGCACATTCATGCGACTGCATGACCAGGATCACGACGTACACGTCGCCTACCAGACAAGCGGAAACATTGCGGTAACCGATGAGTTTGTTACAAGATTCCTGGATTTTGCAGTCGGATTCGAAAACCAGTTTGGCATTGACAGCAAAAAATCACAAGAGATCCTGGAAGAAGCTATGATCTTTCTTAAGAAGAAAAAGAATAGCCAGGTTGATACGGAGGGTATCAGAAATATCAAAGGATTGATTAGACGGTGTGAAGCAAAAGCAACATCACGATATGTAGGCATCGGTGAGGATAATGTACATTTTATGAACCTTCCCTTTTATGAAACGGGAACCATTGAAAAAAACCCTATGGGTGAGGAAGATATCGCCATAACGATTAGGTTGCTTCAAAAGATCAAACCTCAGCAGATCTTTTGCGCCGGGGATCTTGCTGACCCGCACGGCACGCACAAGGTATGCCTCGATATTATTATGGAATCGCTTAAAAGGTGTAGAGCAGCAGGGGATGAATGGATAAAAAAATGCTGGGTCTGGTTATATAAAGGCGCCTGGCAGGAATGGGATATCAGCGAAATAGAAATGGCCATTCCAATGAGTCCTGACCAGGTCATGAAGAAACGCTATGGAATTTTTATCCATCAATCACAAAAAGATATGGTTCCTTTCCAGGGTAGCGATAACAGGGAGTTCTGGCAGAGAGCAGAAGAAAGGAACCGGAACACCGCAGAACTATATGCACAACTGGGGTTAACACATTATGCAGCTATGGAGGCTTTTGTTAGATTACAATATTAAACGATTGATTTATATAGCATAAATAAAATAGCCTGTATTTAAATTACAGGCTACTCATTATTCAAAATTTAGGGATTTAATCCTCCTTTTCGTAGGAAGCCTCTACATTAATATTGTTTTTAGCTATCTCAGTCAGTAGTTCATCCGCCTCTTTTTCGTCTACCAGAGTCTGGTGTAAGATCGCTGCAACATCGTTTCTTCCCAGCGTTTTGGCCAGGGTGGTTAAGGATCCATAAGTAGCTATCTCGTAGTGCTCCACTTTTTGGGCAGCAAAAATTAATCCTACATCCCGAGTTAGCGTATTGGATTCGGTATCGCTGATAATGCCTTCACCCTCATCGGTGATCCCTGCCATAGCTTTACATTTTTTCGCTTTGGCTTCCTCTCCAATCATTTTAAAGACCTGTTCGAGTCTGGATACGTGTACCAATGTAGCGTTTAGGTGCTGATCGAACGCCTGCTTTAACTGGGATGTAGTAGCAGCTTTTGTCATCTTGGGAAGTGTATCAACTAAATGTTTCTCCGCCCAGTAAATATCCTGTAATTCGTCAACAAAAAATTCCATCAGTAATGATTCATTATTCCCAGATGACCGCTGAATATTTGAAGAAGTTTGGCTGTCCCGGGAAAATAAATTATTTGTCGTGTTTTCCATAACATTTTTTTTGGTGTAAAGTAAAATAGTAAAAATTGTGCCATTGGCTTTGGAGGTGGAAGTACATTGATCAGCATTCACTTAAACTGATCGGAATGTTGACAGCTAATCCTCCATCAGAAGTTTCTTTGTATTTGCTGTTCATATCGAGTGCAGTGTCCCACATGGTTTTGATTACGGCGTCCAGGGAAACCTTTGCATAATCAGGGGCGCTTTGCAATGCCAGTTGGGATGCGGTGATGGCTTTGATTGCTCCCATTGTGTTACGCTCAATGCAAGGTATCTGAACCAATCCGCCTATTGGATCACAGGTGAGTCCCAGGTGATGCTCCATGGCAATCTCTGCAGCCATCATAGCCTGGCGTTGCGTGCCGCCCAGGCATTCAGTAAGTCCGGCAGCAGCCATGGCAGATGATACACCAATTTCGGCCTGGCATCCCCCCATGGCAGCTGAAATAGTTGAACCTTTTTTAAATATGCTTCCAATTTCAGCAGCGGTCAGTAGAAATTGGATGATCTTGTCTTCACTCCGTTCCTCATCAAACAAGATAAGATATTGCAATACTGCCGGTATAACTCCGGCCGCGCCGTTAGTAGGCGCCGTTACCACCCTGCCAAAAGAGGCATTTTCTTCATTAACAGCCAGTGCAAAGCAGCTTACCCAGTCAAGAATATATTTAAAACTGCTGCCTCCTTCACGAATAGCGCTGACCCAGGAATGGTAATCTGAATATGGTTTTTCCTTGATGAGTTTTTTGTTAAGTGCTGCAGCCCTTCGTTTTACGCTCAGTCCTCCGGGTAATAGGCCCTCGATATGACAGCCCCTGTACATACATGCGGCCATGACGCTCCAGATATTTAATAATCCCTCCCGGGTTTCTTTTTCCGTTCGCCAGGCCATCTCATTTTCCATAACCACTTCACTTATTGACAATCCTGTCTTCATACACCAATGCAACAGGTTATCAGCTTCATTGATGGGGAAGGGTAACACAACGTTAGACGAGGTAGTTCCTTCCTGCCCTTCCTGTTTGACAAAGCCCCCACCCACAGAGTAGTAGGTCTCCGCTATTCTTTCTCCGTTTCTGAAGCCTGCTATTAAGGTCATTGCGTTGGGATGATAAGGCAAAGATTCATTGTAAAGAAATTTGATATCTTCCTGCGGATCGAAATCAATTTCAGCTTTGCCGTTAAGTTTCAGTTTTTTTATCTTCCTGATGCCGGCCACCTTGGCACCAATGTTATTTACATCAAAGCCAACCGGATCATCACCGCTTAATCCCAGTTGAATGGCCACATCCGTTCCATGACCAATTCCTGTCTTTGCCAGAGAGCCGTATAACAAAACTTCAACGGATAACACATCAAAAAGGTTAAACCTGCTTTCAAGGGTCTGCAGAAACATTAACGCTGCACGCCAGGGACCTAATGTATGCGAGCTGGAAGGACCAACGCCAATCTTAAACATATCAAATACCGAAATGGCTTCGTGTGGCAAGTTTGACTTTTTAGTGAATAAAATGCGGGGATACTGTTTAGCGTTTAAACACCACTATCTCACATCTACCAGGGTAATCTCGAATATTAATACTGAATTTCCAGGGATGGCTCCGTAATCGGAACTGCCATAACCCAGAGATGGGGGAACAAACAGGAAAATCTTTCCGCCCTCTTTCAATAAAGGAAGTCCATTTTTCCATCCCTCGATCAACTGAAACAAGTTTAAAGAAACCGGGGTATTTGTTTGATCAAAAACATTGCCGTTAACTAGGTTCCCTTTGTAAATAATTGAAATGGATGAACAAACCGTTGGATGCGCTCCTGTACCTGGGTTTTCAATCTGGTAATACATGCCACTGCAATGTTTGATAGCTGTGGTAATGTTCTTGTTGGTCAGGTAATTTTCAACCTGCAGCACTTCTGCGGCCGGAGCTTTAAACAGGCAAGGGTCATAAGGACAATTAGATTCTCTTTTCTTACAGGAGGCCATTGCAAGGACAGATATAAACACAAATGCCAGACAACTTTTTTTCATAAATGAGTAATATTGTTTATACGACTATCTTTATTCGCCTTTCGCTGCTTCTACTTTACCTGAATCCGTTCTGGCCTTTAATTCCTTATATTTCTGTTCATTCATTTCCCATTTGTGTCTCTTGGAAAAAATAGCAACAAATGAAACAATCAAAAGCATAGCCAAAACCAATACCAGGGGGTTGAAATTGCGGTTCGATACCTGACTGTTGAAAATCATATCCGCCCTTTTATACCAGCCCGAAAAAAAATTTATCAGTATGGCTAGGCCAAAAGATAACCCCAAGGGCAGCCCTATCAGCCATTGTTTAAGCCATTTTTTTTCTTTATGCCGGTGTTGCTCCCACCAGCTTATAAAGCGTACCTCGTCATCAGAAAGCATTTTTTATAAAGTTACTTGCTTTGTGTTTGTAATGTAGTTATTATCATCATGATTTTTGCTTCCAGTGAATAATGCCTTAATTTGTGGCTAAAAGATTTCCTCTTGAAATTCGACATCCTACTTGCCCAGTATCTATATCAACATAAAAAAATGAACCTTCCCGGCATCGGCACGTTTGAAGCGGATAGTACGGTGAGCCCACCCGATGAAAACGACAAGCAAAAGCCGTCTTACGAAGGAATCAGTTTTCGAAATACCCCCGTTACGCAGGCAGATGATGACCTTATTGAATACATAAAGGTACACACAGGAAAGATGAAGCCATTAGCCATCTCCGATCTTGAATCTTATCTTACACTGGGTAAGCAATTCCTGTTCATAGGTAAACCATTCCATCTCGAAGGCATCGGCACTTTATCACTGACCAGAGAAGGTCAATTTGTGTTTACACCTGGTGAATTTGTTACCACAAAATTAGAGGACCCTAATGTGGAAAGAAGTGAGGGCAAGAAAAGGTCGGTTTATGAAGAGGACCGCCTTTCACAGGAATCCAAAAGAAACGCTTTTAAGATAGTTCTGCTGGCGCTTGGTGTTATTTTAGCCATTGGGGCAATCGGATATGGCGGGTATTATTTTTATACGCTATATTCCAGCCGTCAACCATCTTCAGCGTCGAATAGCAGCATAGATCTGTCTGACAGTACAACCACTGATTCTTCTTCCGATAGTTTATTCCTTAGCAGCCAAATTATCAATGGTACCCCTGCCCAGCCAGTACCAGATCAAGTTCCTGTAACTACCCGATTATATAAATTTGTTGTGTTGACTACCGATGATAAATTAAGGGCCACGAATTTTTATAATTTTTACGGTAATAATATTCAGTGGGATAATAGGGATTCCAACCTGTTTAAGTTATTTTTTTCCCTACCAGCGACTCCTGATGACACTCTTCGCATCCGTGATTCGTTAAATAAAAAATATTACCCAACCGCAACCACCACCAGGGTGACTATCGAGTAACTCATTATATGAAGTAAATACTTTCAACGAATTAACGAAGACTATTTCTTTCCTTAATCGTCTATAATTACCTGATAACGCTTTAACAAAATGGTAATCTTCTGTGGTTAATATCGCACTATATTTGATATGGGCCGGTCTTGTTTAATTCGGGTAGAATAATCCTCTTTTCTGGGGAGTAAACGGGACAAATATCTGTCTTATCCCATCAAAGCATTATTTTGTCTGACTTAATCACCTCATTTTCAATGTTCTCTCTTTTGCAAATGTGAAAAAAAACCCGTGTAGTGGCCAAATTAAAACAGGCATGAATATTACACTCTTCACTCTAATGGAAAACGATTTAAATGAAACTTTAAATACCGGAGATCAAAAATCTTTGGCTGGTAACCAGGAAGACCTCACGATAAAAATTCCCGTTATCGAAGAGCAGCTTTTCGTTGAGAAAAAATTAGTGGAAACCGGAAAGATTCGTATCTCTAAGACCGTGAGTGAACAGGTAGAGCCGCTGAGAATTGTTCTTAAACATGATGAGTTTGATGTTGAACGTAGAACTATTAATCAATACGTTGAAGCGCTTCCGCCTGCCATCAGGCACGAAGGGGATACAATGATCTTTTCGATATTGAGGGAGGAACTGGTTGTACAGAAAAAAATAGTGTTGGTAGAAGAAGTCCGCGTTACTAAACGCCAGTCGGAAAATGAAGAAACAAGGCATGTTAATCTACGAAGGGAAGACATTAAAGTTGAGCGTCTCGGACCTGACATCAAGTAAACGAAACAATCTTTTTAATATTCATTATACACTCAAACAAAAATCAGGAGGATAATTATGGCACAAACAGTAATAGGAATTTTTGATAATGCTGAAGATGCACAGGAAGCAGTGCAACAGCTCGTCAAAAACGGCATTTCCCGTGACAACATTGACGTATCGGCCAGAAGTTCAACTTTGGAAGGCACAACCGACTCGGGTAAAGTTACCGGAACCGGAAATGATACCGGATATAACACGGGTAATACATCAGGCTCTGGATTGTCAGGAAGTTCTACTGACACCGATTACACGACAGGCGGTTCTATGGGTTCCGGTTTAAATACCGGTAGCCCGACCAATACCGGTTATTCAAGTGGCGATACATTGAATACAGGTTTTAACACAGGCAGTTCAACGAATCTGGGAACCGGTAGCACAGGCCTAAGTTCTGGTAGTTATAATACCTCAGGCACCGCCGGAGACCGAAAGGAAAGCGGCATAAGCAAGTTTTTCAAATCGTTATTCGGCAACGATGATGATGAAGTAACCAGGTATTCAAGTGTGGCAGAACGTAGTGGTTCTATTGTAACGGTTCATGCACAGACAAGTGATGAAGCTGAAGAAGCGGCTGATATTCTGGATGATGCAGGTGCAATAGACGTGAATGAAAAGGCTTCCCAATATGGTTCTGGAAATTACAGCCAAAAAACCGGTTCAAACACTGGGTATAATACATCAGATTTAAACACATCGGATTTGAATACTACCGAAGGCACCACTTCCATACCGATTATCGAAGAGCAGCTGGAAGTGAGAAAGCGTACAGTAGAGAAAGGTGGAGTAAGGCTGAAAAGTCGCATCGTTGAGCGGGAGGTGGAAGAAAATTTAAGACTTCGCGAAGAGCGCGTTTGGCTGGAGCGTAATTCAGTGGATCGTCCTGCAACAGAAGCCGATTTTACTAACTTTAAGGAAGGAACTGTTGAAGTCACTGAACAATCTGAAGTTCCGGTAGTGAACAAACAGGCACGCGTAGTTGAGGAAGTTTCGCTGGGTAAAGAGGTTAATGAGAAAGAAGAAACCGTTCGCGGTACTGTGCGTAAGACTGAAGTTGATGTTGAGAACCTGGATAAAACCGAAAATCGCAAAGGCACAACAGATACGGATGATTGGAGTAATTCAAAAAGTAGTTTATAAAACAACACTATAAGAAAAACGGGGGCGGCTGAATAGCTGCCCTTTTTTTATGGAGTGAACGTCAAATTTTTAGAATTGGGGCTGGATTAAGGGTAGAATTACATGAAATGAAGCTCCTTCATTCTCATTTGATTCGGCATAAATGGCACCATGATGGTTAAGAGCGATCTTTTTACATAATGCCAGCCCAATACCCGAGCCCGAGTATTGCTTACGGTTGTGCAGCCGCTGGAAAATGATAAATACCTTTTCAGCAAATTGAGTGTTAAAGCCTATACCATTGTCTCGAACTGTTATTTTCTGATAAGAAACGTGATTCTCTATGTTATGTTGTTTCGCTTCCTGGTCAGAAAGAGGTGTGGCAGTTATGTGTATTTGCGGCGTCACATTCTTACTGGAAAACTTAAGCGCATTATTAACCAGGTTGTAGAACAGTTGATTCATCTGTAAAGGTATGGCTTCTATTCCCGGAAGGTTTCCAATAGATATTGACGCTTTTGTTTCTTCTATAACGAGCTCAAAATCGTTCAATACGTTTTTAACAACGGTATTCAGATCGGTCTGAAGAAAAGATTCCCTTTGGGCAGAAATGTCGGAAAGGTTTAGCAGATCGCTGATAAGGCTACTCATCCGATTGGCCGAATGCATGATCTTGCTTACATATGCATTGTCAACGGCCTTGTTAGGGTCATTTAACCGATCCTGGATGAGACTGGCAAATGTTTTTATTTTGCGTAATGGTTCCTGCAGATCATGACTGGCCACATAAGCAAATTGCTCCAGTTCATTATTTGTTCGCTCAAGCAGTTCTAATTTTTTCTGTAGTTCCTGCTGATATTCTTTAAGTTGAGTTATATCGTACGTTGTTACAGTAAACCCATCATTTAACCTGGCAAGCATTGCGTTATAATACCTGATTTTATTGCCGACGTTAAAACTCGTCTCAAACTGGTCTTTTTTTCCTGATTCGGTAACTCTGATACATTTTTCAAATGTGCCGCTTGCTTTGGCAAGCGGCGAAATGTCGAGCATGGTCTTACCCATGATTTCCGCAGGATCCATCCCGATTTGTTTCCTTACAGAATCGTTGGCGAAAATGATCTTAAAGTCAATAATCTGCTTATTTTGCCTGACGGCTTCATAGGTAATAATTGCGCTTTCAGAGGTATTTAAAATTGATTCTAAAAATAACTCCAGATTTTGCCTTTCCTTTACCTGGTATACATACAGTACCGCCGTTCCGACTACCATCAAAATTGAAATACTGATAAAGATAATTGTCATTACTTCCGCTCTCCGGGCTGAATATTTAAATCTCAAATTTCTCAGGATAAGTAATGACTTTTCTTCTTCGATACCCCGGTCTATCAAACGCTGGATTAATAATAAATCTTTGAAATGATTGGTTGAACTATCTGATAATAAAGAATCCATGATGAAATCTTTTCCCCTTAACCTCATTTTGCTTGCATACAACGTTGCCAAGGTCTCTACTCTGCGTATTTGTCTTTCATTGTCATTTACAAGTAACCGCAACGCATTGATCTGAGAGGGGATTTTCCCTATATCGTTCTTGTATAACTCCAGGATGGCCGTCTTGTGATTTTTTCCAAGATCCGAAGGCAGCATTAATGCACTTTTTAGATCGATGGACAACTTTTGAAAAGCTACGATCACATTTTCAGTATGGTTAACCCATTTAATGTATTCGTTCATTTCGCGGAAACTCACCCGGTATAGAATAAGCGCAGTCAGCAATATGAGAAAGGCAATGGCAAAAATGAAATAGCTTCTGTTCTTCATGGATATAGATGGTCATGCATTATTAAAAGTAAATCATTGCTTAATACTTATTTAATTCAGTATGGGCACATCATTTTACCTTATACGCTTTAATGGCGTTTTGATTGATTCCAAACATTAGCCTGTCATTCATCATAATTACGCTTCTTACGTCTTGTCTTATCTTAAAGCCGGCAGATTGCTGGCTTATGTAAGTAAAGCGTCCCTTACCGTCACCTTTTAACAATACTCCATAATTGGCATCGCATTTACCAAATCTGAGTCTTGCCTGGTTAGTGTTACCGCAGAGGAGGAGATCTTTATTACCGTCTTTATCAAAATCGAGGGAAGTGATGGTGTGAACAGGAGCGAATTGCACCTGCACCGGCAAGGGGTTTTCCTGGAACCTGCCATCAGTCCTGCTTTCAAAATAGGCAGTTTTTAGGTAATTTGCCCCTAACCGGTTAGCCCCTTTTAACTCTTCTTCAGTGAAAACATCTTTAAGGGTGGCATCAGCGTAACTTTTGTAATCTGCAAAACGGGTTCTCATCATGCTGATCTGGTCTAATAACTCATCTCTTGATACATAGGGGTAAGACTTACCCTGTATGTAAAAACAGAATACAGGATCGACTGCACCGTTATCGTCAAAATCCTTGAAATATAATTCCGCAGGTTCTTTGTCGCTGGCCCTGCATTGGGTGTTAAGTCCCAGATTGCCAATAACAAGATCCTGTCTGCCATCATGGTTAAGGTCCTGGATAAGCAGCCTGTTCCACCAGCCATGGTATGGCTTATCAAAATAATCTCGGGTTTTATTTTCAAGTTTGCCGTTGTTATTGATGAATACGGACACCGGCATCCATTCTCCAACAACCACCAGGTCGTTTTTATTGTCCTTGTTCAGGTCAACCCATGCAGCATCGGTTACCATGCCTTGTCTTTGCAGTTCAGGGGCTATGTTCATTGTTTGATTGGTAAAATGCCCCCTGCCGTCATTGATCAAAATATAACTTTCGGGTATTTCCGGATAACGTCCTGGAATTACCCGGCCGCCCACAAACAGATCCGGGTTGCCATCATTGTTTATGTCCGTTGTCCTTACGCAACTTTTACTTACCAGCATGGCAGGTAAGGCATTCAAGCTTTTGGTCAGCTTACCGTTGTCATCATTCAGATATAATCTATCCTGTAATAAAGCATCGCCAGGTAAATAATTGTGATACCCGCCGCTGCAGACATATAAGTCAGTAAGGCCGTCGCCGTTTGCATCCAGAAATACCGCATCAGCATCCTCGCTCCATTTATCTGCCTCAAACGCAGGTTGTTTGTTTCGTACGAATTGGCCGGATCTCTGTTGCAGGTATAAACTGCCTGCCTGCCCGTTACCTCCTCCTGCATAAACGTCATCCAGCCCGTCTCCGTTTATATCGCCTTTAACCAGGCAGGGTCCCTGAAAGGACAATGGATTGACCAGTAAAGGCTGCCTTTTAAAATCGTTAATCTTATAAGAGGTGTGCACGTAGGAAATCGGAGATCGGATCTCTTCAAATAACGGGTTTGCCGGTTTTGGCGGCAGGTAACGGATGGTTGCATCTTTTTCAAAAAGGACAAGCTGCTGGTCGGCTTTAACGTAAGTCAGCATTTGTTGTTTTCCGTTCAGCCAGGTAATTTGCAACGAATCAATGGTTGTATCGCTGCCTAATCCAAAATGGATTACGGGTGATACGCTGGATTGATATCCCCTGGCGGGCATTTGTTCCTGGTATTGTTTTTTGCCGTTACTGAAGGTTGTAATTTTCGCTCCCAGACCCTGAGTGTTTTGGCCGACTCCTGTCAGTTTGATCTGCAGGTAATGATTGCCGGAAAGTTTGTCGGCCTCGTTCCTGTATATGAAAGCAGGCTGGTTGATATTATTAACAACCAGGTCAAGGTCCCCGTCATTGTCCAGGTCCGCATAAGCAGCCCCGTTACTGTTAGCGGGAGTATTAAAGCCCCATTCTTCGCCTGTACTTTTGAAGGTAAGATCACCGTTGTTTTTGAACATATAGCTCTTTAATGAGGAAGACGGGATCCGGTGTACGAGGTCGAGAATATTCTGTCTTCTTATGCCCCCTCTGTTATCCCGTAAAAAATCTCCTGCATATTTTACGAAGTCCATGTTCGTGAAGTCGCGCAGAACGCCGTTTGTTACAAATAAGTCTTTCCAGCCGTCGTTGTCATAATCCGCAAACAGCGGCGCCCAGCTCCAGTCAGTATTTGAAATGCCAGATAATTGGCCGATCTCGCTGAATGTATTATTACCATTATTTACCTGCAGCATGTTGCGCATGTATTGATAGTAAAAACCGGATCTCAGGCTGAGATCGAATTTTTCATAGTTATCCGGAGACATCAGAAGCTTTTGCCTTCGGTTGTTTTCAGGAAGCATGTCTAAGGTTATAATATCGGGGAGCGCATCATTGTTAATGTCGGAAATATTATTTCCCATGGAAAACTGTGAAGAATGCCCGAGACTCGTTTGTAACTTGTCTGTGAAAGTTCCGTTGCCGTTATTGATATACAGATAATCCGGAATGGCGTAATCGTTGGATATGTAAATGTCCGTCCAACCATCCCCGTTAATATCGGCTACACCCGCTCCGAGGCCATATGTCAGGGAAGAGCTACTAAAGCCAGCCTGTTTAGTAATATCCCTGTAATGCCCTTTATTATTTTGGAATAACTTGACACCATACAAGGAATTTGATTCCTTTAATATGGCGGCCGTCCTTCCTTCGTCCAGAATGGGTAAAGAGACCGGGCTATGATTTAATAAGAACATGTCCAGATCGTCGTCCCGATCGAAATCAAAAAACACCGCCTGGGTACTGAAGGCTGAGTCTGCCAGGCCGTATGCCTGAGATTGTTCACTAAAATGCGGGATGCCGTTATTGTCTGCACCATTATTAATAAATAATTGGTTCATCCTTTTTATACCCGGCAACTTGCCTGAATAACATACATAAATATCCTGCTTACCGTCACCGTTCACATCTGCCATCGTTACGCCGGTTTTCCAGGGCCCCGGCCTTCCGATAACACCTGCCGGATCAGTAATATCAATGAATTTCAACCCGCCCTTATTCAGGTAGAGCTTGTTATTAACCATGTTACCAGAAAAATAAATATCCGGCAACCCATCATCATTTATATCAGCAATGGCTACTCCCCCACCGTTATAAAAATATTCATACAACAATACATTTGTGTTCAGCCCTTCTTCCAACAGGTTATCAAAGCCGACGTTTGTACTGTCTGAAGGCATTAAGGTAAACAAGGTTTGCTGACTTGTCAAACGTTTTTCATCTTCTGAAACGGATCTTTCCCCGCAACCAATTACCATAATATTGAATAAGTAGATAAGGTGCAAAAGGCACCTCACCTTGCTTGTAGGAAAAACCAATGTATATCAATTTATAAATGAACAGACATAAATTAAAAATCTATGCCGGAGCACAATGCACCGGCATAGATTTATACAAAAGTCTAGTTATCAGTACCCGGGATTATTAACCAATTTATTATTTCTGTTTACTTCAGTTAGGCTTAATGGCCTGTAATACATTTTATCATCCCATTTCCTGTCTTCAAGATTGTTATTGATTACCGGCGTGTACGTATAATCAAAAACGGTTTTGTCAAAGCGGTATTTACCAGGCGCTGTCGCTCCAGGCTTTAACGTTCCTTCAACACTGATATAGGTTGTCTTTCTACCTAACGTTTGAGGCGCAATCATCCAACGCCTTGCATCATGATAACGTTGTTCTTCAAAAGCCATTTCTATTCTCTTTTCATTTCTTAAACGTTGTCTTAACGCATCACCCGTTTGAGTCAGAGCCGGCATTGCTGCCCTGAAGCGTATTTTATTTAACCAGGTCAGAGCCTCAGCCTCTAATCCTAATTCAATACACGCTTCGGCATAATTAAACATCAACTCTGTATAGCGCAGGAAAGGCCATGATATATATTGCCGTTGCGTGTTTTCCACAATATTCGGATCGGGATCTGTAAATTTCCTGAAATAATAACCTGTCCAGCTACCGTTCCAGTTTTCTATCGAACTTTGACGGGTGTCGAGGCCAGGTATTATTGTTGTACCCATTTTATATGTACCTGTTTGTACCTGGTTAGCCGGATCCACATCTCCTGAAATTTTATCACGCGGTTTCCAGGAGGCACCGTCGAAAAGAATAGAGGCATAAAATCTTGGTTCCCTGTTATCGTAAGGATTTGCTTTGTGAACCGGATTACTCCAACTGAATTTGGTACCGTCCATCATTTCATAATCGTCCACTAATTCTCCTATTGGTGCATTACCCGCCCAGTTATGATAACCGTTTGGCCCATTATATAAACCTATCTGCGTTCCACCTTCGTTTTTATCCGGTGACCAGGTTCTTTCAAATAACAATTCTTTAGCGGCCGCCGCGTCTGCTTCGGGGAATTTGCTTCCTCCGCCCATGGCAATAGAAACATAATTCTTTCTTCCCTCCTCAAAAGGAACGGGAGCAGTCAGGTCCGTCTTGTATCCTGATCCTGCCAGATCCAGAATAATTTTTGCTGCATCTTTTGCTGTCTGCCAGCGCGCTTTTTGATCGCCGCTTACATATCCAAGGATTTCAGGTTTAGGAAATGCATTGAGAACAGATGATTTTGCTTTTGCGGTAGGCATATCGTGCAAATCACTTGCTGCGTATAAAAGCACCCGTGATTTTAAGGCTAGCGCAGCAAGATCAGAAGCACGACCCCTAATCGGGGCCTTTCCTTTAAGTAACCCAGCTGCTGCATCCAGATCCTTAACAATAAACTTTACGCAGTCGTCGTACGTATTGCGTGCTAGGGTATAATCTTCATTTAAACCATACGTTTTGTCTACTATAGGAACACCACCATAAAACCGAAGCAATTGCTGGTAAAAATAAGCTCTTAAAAAAAGAGCTTCTCCCTGCAATCTTTCCCTTAACGTTTTGTTTTCAAACGTTGACTTAGGCAAATTTTCTAATGCAACATTGGCGGACCGTATACGATTGAACATATTTTGCCACTCAAAATTTGCACTTACCCATCCGAGATTCGACGGATTTAAAATACCCTGGTTAACAACATTAATGTTCCTTCCGGCATGGGTGAAAATAGCTTCATCAGAAACAGAAGCTATCATTTGTTCCTCAAATCCACCATTGCCTAAGCCAACATATATACCGTTTACAAAAGCTTCAGCCAGCGGACCCTCCTTCCATGTATCGCCGGCAGGTACCTGATCTATAGGAGCTGTATTTAAAAAATCTCTTTTGCAAGCAGTAAGCAGACTGCTAGCGATTAAAACAATGATTAAATTTCGCTGCGTAATATACTTCATGATAGTTCAATTAAAAGGTTAGTCTAAATCCGGTATTAATAATTCTTGCCTGTGGATAGTATTGTCCGTTCCTGCTTGTTGACTCTGGATCCCAGATTTTCATTTTATCCCAGGTTACAAGGTTTAGCGCATTAGCATAAATCCTGAATCTGCTAATACCTATTCGTTTGCCGATATCACCCAGGTTATACCCTACTTCAATGTTTTTAAGACGCAAATAATTAGTGGGCCTAAGAAAATAGGTATTTATCCCAAAGTTTTGTCCATTATTGGTGTAATAGGTATTACCCCTGTTAGCTAAACGTGGATCTGTACCATTGGGATTCTCTACAGACCAGCGATTGTCGTAGTCATATTTTAAATAATTACCAAAATCGCCGGTTTCGTAAACATTAAATAAAAGTAACCCACCGGTCGCTCCCTGAAACAAAATGGAGAAGTCGAAGTTCCTATATTGCAATCCTGCATTGATACCATAGGTAAAAGTCGGGTCCCGATTTTTATCTAATCTCATCCGGTCAAATGAATTAATGGTATCATTACGATCAACATCTCTGAATTTCATATCCCCCGGCTTCAAGGTACCAGTAGCGGCACCGTAATTTATCTTATTAGCGGCAATATCTTTTTCATCTATGAAAACACCGTCGTAAATATAGGCGAGGTAATTAGCACCATCTGATCCAATGGAATATCCAGTACTGCGTTGGTAAGGACGTTCATTTGGTGATTCATCCCAAAAAACTATTTTGTTTTTGGCATAACCTCCGTTAACGCTAACATTATAGGTAATATCACGAGCACTGCCATTATAACCTACTCTGAATTCAAATCCCCTATTATCCACTCTTCCCAGGTTAACAGGTGGGAGCAGAGAGCTTATCCCAGAGCTTTGTGCCGTTGATCCTTGTTTCTGTATGAGAATTTTGGATCGTTTATTATAAAAATAATCCAGCTCGAATGATATCTTACCTTGGAGCATGCTTCCTTCTAAACCAATGTTTGCATTATTGGCCACCTCCCAGGTTATATCACGATTTGGTACACGAACTTCACTCAGCGTTCTTTGAACCGTTCCATTAATAACCTGGGTTCCGGTTATGGAATAAGTAGATAAGTAGGCATATTCTTGTAAAACATCATTGAAATAAACACGGTCATTACCCATTTGACCGTAAGAAGCCCGAAGTTTCAAATTGTTGATAAAGGTAATATTGTTTTCAAAGAACTTTTCTTTGGAGATGTTCCATCCAACCAATATTCCGGGGAAA
Organism: Chitinophagaceae bacterium; assembly: GCA_037718865.1. GTDB lineage: Bacteria > Bacteroidota > Bacteroidia > Chitinophagales > Chitinophagaceae > JADCRZ01. The sequence continues at coordinate 21,017 of JBBJMP010000028.1, forward strand.
AATCCAAAACGTTTATCTTCCTCAAAGATATAAGATCCGTCATATCGCCATAGAAACTCAGCCAGGTATTTTTCTTTATAATTATACGCTAACCTGCCAAAATAACTTAAGCGGGCTTGCGAGCCAAATATACCAATTGGACCTGCAGCATTTCCTGCATTTTGTTCAGCAGCTCCTCCAGCTAAAAGCTGGTCTACAGCAGTGGAAATAAAGTATCTTCTGAAGGCACTGAAATTATCCCCTTCTCTTGTTTCTTTTTGAATACCTGCAAGAAAACCTACGGTATGGTCCTCCCCATACGTATGATCATAATTGATCATACCGGTTAAATTAATTCTCAACTCATTTTCGTCAGTTTGTGTAATGCGTGGGTCAGTAAAAGTGGACCGTACGTTTTTCCTGAGCAAGGGCGTTTTTCCATCCGCTTCATAACTCACTTTATCCCAGAAATACAAGGACCATGGTGTTTCAAACCGTTTAGTACGGCGAATATATTTATCGGCAGCTCCGGTGAATGTAAGTTTTAATCCTTCTATCCACGGATTGCCAATTTCTATTTTTCCATTTGTCTGAAAGTAATCCCTGGTATCTTTATCGTAGCCGGTTGCATTAGTAGTGATCACAATCGGGTTTTGACCATTTTCAATATCAGGTCCGGGTAGCCCGTTTGGCCAAATTTCCGGTTCAGTAGGTTTACCCCGCATTAACATTCTAAAAATACTTCCGGCACTCTGTGTAGGATAGAAGCGATACTCTTCCCGGGCTGTAATACCGAGATTTGCGTTTATATACTTATTCACTTTGGCATCCAGGTTTAGGCGCATATCATACTGTTTGTAACCGGTGGCAGAATTTTTATAATAAGCATCCTGGTTATTGTATCCGGCACCAGCAAGAAATCGTATGTTCTCTGAACCGCCACTTATTTGCAAACCATGGCGATCCTGTGGAGACCATGTTTTTAGCGCATCTTTAAACCAGTCTGTATCAGGATGTCCCCATTTATCTGAACCATCTGCAAATTTTTGAATATCCACCGGTTGAAAAGGGGCATTAACTTTTACATTATTATCAGTACGGGTATATGTCCCGGTTTTTTTAAAGGCATCCCATGCGGCAGGCCATTGGGCCGCAGGTACGCTACTGAACAAGGTCTGTTCATTCAGTAATTCCGTATATTCAACCGCATTAGCTAAAGCAGGTATGCGGGTAGGCTGAGACCATCCCTTATTGAAATCATACGTTATCACAGGTTTACCTGATTTACCTTGTTTAGTGGTAATTAGAATGACCCCATTTGCAGCTCTTGAACCATAAATAGCAGCAGCGGCATCTTTTAGAACCGACATGCTTTCTATGTCAGCAGGGTTGAGCCTGTCTAATCCTCCTGCCCTGTCGGGAACACCATCAATAACAATTAAGGCTGAGTTGCCCTGATTGGATATTGTATTTGAGCCACGAATACGTATGGATGAACCGTCTCTGCCAGGTTCGCCACTTGATTGAACAGCTGTAACACCAGGTAAACGGCCGGCCAGGGAATTAGACAGATTTACTGAAGGAGATTTCTGAAGGTCAGCTCCTTTTACTGTAGCCACCGATCCTGTAACAGTTACCTTTTTCTGGGTACCGTATCCAACAACTACTACAGCATCCATCTGAGATGAACCGGCAATCATTGAAATGCTCAACTGGTCTTTATCTCCCACGGTTAACTCCTGTGTTTGAAAGCCAACATAGGAAATTATAAGAACAGACCGGTTACCCGGAACAGGAATACTGAAATTTCCTGTTTCATTGGTAGTAACCCCAGTGTTAGTACCCTTTACAGTAACACTGACATTAGCAATAGGATCGCCTTTTTCATCCAGGACACTTCCCGAAACCTTACGGCCGGTTTGTGCAGAAGCGATAATACATAAAAGGATAGCCAGGAAAAAAGAAAAGATTTGTTTGAAACGAAGCGCACCCTTAAACTGGTTGAGCATAAACGTGAAAGACGTAGGTATACGTTTTTTCATAAATGGCAATTTGAATTTGATATTAGAAAGGGAGGTTGATCATACACGTACTAATACGTGAAATGTAATCATATGTTAAAAATAGACTATTTTCTATTCTTAACAATTTTTTTTAATAGTTAGGAATCGTTGAGATTTACTTACTAAAATTGAAAACTTCTTTCTTGTTTAATCATTTTCTTTATCTCTCATATGGTCTACCTCCTGGTCTGCAACTGGTGCATCAATAAGCAGTATGCCAAGATTTTTACGCATATATTGTTCAATTTCATAACCTAACACCTGGTAGAACATTTTAACCTGGTCGTTTTCATCTATCCAGATCATATTTTCCGATCCCGGGCCAGACGTTGGCTTTTCTTTCAGGTGAAAAGATTTTATGCCTTCAGGCTTTTGAATAGTAACGTCAAAAAAATGCTTGCAGCAGTCAGTCGACTTTGCATAAATAACTTTTGCTTCGTAATCTATACCGTCTTTGCTAAACCGGAGGATAAACGGATCGGTAAGTGGAAGGTATGACATTGCTCACGTTTAATATAATGATATAAATTTTGTTTGGGTACTACGAAGGCCGTAGCGGCTGCATTTCGACCTCCGGTTACCGTCTACAATTCTTTTATTTTGATGTTACGGAACCAGGCTTCGCTTCCATGGTCCTGCAAGGCGATATGTCCTTTTTTAGTGAGGCCATAACCTGGTGCGTCCTTCCATTTGCCTGTTGATTTTTCCTGTTTCCACTTATCCGTCCATAATTCATAGTCAACCACTTTCTCGCCATTGAGCCAATGTTCAACATGGCCTTGATTAACCACAATACGCGTATTGTTCCATTCGCCTACCGGTTTTGTTTTTGCATCCGGTGCTGGATTCATGGCATAGTTAGCTCCCGTTCTCTGCCAGTCTTCCAACTTTTGCGGGAAGCCCACATCATCAATAACCTGGTATTCGGGTCCGCTTAAATAGGAAGCCTTAAATTCTTCGCTTGCCAAATAGATAATACCGCTGTTTCCCTGTGGTGATATCTTCCAGTCAATAGACAATTCAAAATTTTCATACTGGCCGGTTGTAATGAGGTCGGCCCTGAGATCGCTCTTATCAGAGGTGCTTCCTTTACAATACAGGGTTCCGTCATTAACTGACCATGAGTCAGATTTTTTACCCTGATAGGTTCGCCAGCCATTCAGTGAACTTCCATCAAATAGGAGCTTCCATCCGTTTGATCTTTCTGTATCTGAAAGTTCTTTGTCTATAGTGTCTGACATGGCAGGTAATTTATCTGTTTGCGTGATTGTTTTCTGATCGGCATCTGTGCATGAAAGGATAGCTGACGATACTATGAACGCAGCCGATAGCTGTAATACTGCTTTAATCATCTTGCCCATAAAAAGAACTATTTGTTGTTTAGCTTTAAATTCACCGGATCCCAGTAAACGATCTGTTTATTGAAATAACTGTCATTGCACAACAGGGCCGGAGCTGCAGCGCGGTAACCGAAAAGCGAGTCTTCAGCCACTGATCCACGGTTTCGTATAGCCGTGAAAAGGTTATGAAAGTGATCATAATGAGCTCCCTTGTATCCTTTTTCCGCCTCATATTCCATTTTTTCAGGTGGCAGCATATTCTTTCGATCATACACGTATTCCTTTCCTTCCGTAGCGCTCTGGTTTTTTGTCTGCAGTAACGGATCATCGGTAGCGGCATATGCGTTGTTGCGGAACAACGTTACCTTGTCCCACTCAACCGTCATGGAGCCCTCACTGCCAACCATGCGCAGATAATTGGTTCCGCCGGTTCCATCTACGAAATTCACACGTAATGAAAGATTGAAGGCTGGATGTTCCCTGGTTTGCGGATAGTCAAACATACCAAGCATAACATCAGGCACTTCCCTCCCATCCTTCCAGTAACGGAGGCCTCCCGTAGCCATCACTTTTTCGGGGCCTACCGAACCGGTGACAAAATGCAGGCTTGAAAACAGGTGGACAAATAAATCGCCTGAAACACCTGTTCCGTAGTCGCGGTAGTTCCGCCAGCGGAAAAAGCGCAGGGGGTCAAACGCCCTTTTGTTTGCATTGGAAACGAACATATCCCAGTCAACAGTCTTAGTGGAAGCATCTCCGGGGATAGGGTACTGCCAGGCACCAAATGGTGACATCCTCGCCCAAAATCCCTCCGCATAATTCAATTGGCCGATAGCGCCTTCTTTAAGTAATTGCTTTGCCTTTTCGTTGCCCAGAGAGCTGACGCCCTGACTTCCTACCTGGTAAACCACCTTGTTTTTATTTTGTGCGGCTACTACAGCAGGACCCTCGCTAATATCGTGCACCATAGGTTTTTCGCAGTATACCGATTTCCCCTTGTTCATGGCTGCAACGGAAATGTCCTTATGCCAGTGGTCCGGAGTAGCGATGATAACGGCATCTACTTCTTTGTTATCCAAAATTTCGCGATAATCCCGTGTGGTGAACAGTTCGTTTCCCCAGCGTTTTTTGGCATCTGTCAGGCGTCCGTCATAAAGGTCGCATACTGCTATCAGTTTTGCCCCGGGTACCGTTAATGCCGTAGTGGCGTCAGCTACGCCCATTCCCCCAGCACCGATCAGGGCCACCTGGATCTGGTCGTTGGCCGTATATTTTTCATTTTGCCTTTTCAGCGAGGCAAGGTTACGTATACTGTCTTCGGCGGTGATGATGGAAGGAATTAAAGACGCCCCCACCATTCCTTTAGCGAACTTCGATATGAATGAACGACGGGATTTCGAATTATTTTCAGGCATGAAGAAGGTTTGATAATTAAACACGAGAGGTTCTTTGTGCATTCATTGTGGTTTTCTTTTGTGCATTCTTTGTGGTTTCATTTAACCACAAAGTAGAACCTCAAGGTTTACACAAAGAAAAACACAAAAAGTGAATAACCCTCTATTTCAAATCCAAGATAGCGAATACCGGCAAATGATCGGACGCATATTTCTCATCTATTACCCGGTGTTGTTTTACCGTGAAAGCTGAATTGGGAGAATAGGCTATAAAATCGATGGTCTTTGAAGGGTTATTTACCGGGATGGTAAATCCGCAACCTGTTTGGCAGGTCCTGGTGAAATGCCCATCGAGGATCTGGATAACCGGCGTTGATGGGTCCGCATTAAAATCTCCGGCAATGATCACCGGTAAGGTTTCCTGCTTCAGGATGTCTACGATTTTTTTTATCTGAATCACCCGGTTTGTATCTTTACTCTGGGCGTCCATGTGTGTACAGGCGAAGATGATCTTTTTGTTACCTGGCAGGTTGATTACCGCTGTTGCCAGTATCCTTGGCTCGCCTCCTGTCCCTTCCGCTGTTGGCAATGGAAAGGACTTCATGTTTTCCATAGGATGTTTTGATAAGATGGCTATTCCATACTCACCACCGCCATAGTCAATGGCTTTGGCAAAATAAGCTTTCATACCGGTTCTCGCCGCCAGTTCGTTTGCCTGGTGCAGCGTTTTGCCCGACCGTTCCGTATAGACGTCTATTTCCTGGAGCGCCACCAGGTCAGGCTGCTGTTGTTTTATCACAAGGGCAATGGCCTCTATGTCAATAATATTTGGCTTTGAAGGGGGATTAGCATGATGCACATTATAACAAAGCACGCGAATCCCCCTGGGCTGTGAGGTATCGCTGCCGGATATTACATCAGGAAGGCCGGTTTGTTTTTTTCCACAGGCCGTGAAGGCAAGCAGGCTGAAAAAGAGAACGGACAGTTGTTTCATTTGCTGGATTATTATTGCCAACCGGGGTTATTGCCAAGATTCGGATTGCGTTCGAGCTGCACCAGCGGTATGGGCCACAGATAGTGCTTCTGATCGCTGAACGTCCGGTTGGTATTAAATATGATATAACCGTTGGCATCAACCGGCCTGTTGGCTACTTCGGAAGGAACCGGTGCAAATGCCTTTTTTACGCCCTTAACATCTTCGGCGAGCAAGCTGCCCTGTTTCCACCTTATGATGTCAAAATAACGCTGACCCTCAAGCGCTAATTCTATTCTTCGTTCGCGGCGCACCTCGTCCCTGGGGTTCATTCCCCAGTCTGAGAGCTCAGTCAGCTTCATAGGCAGCATCCCTACCCTGCTGCGCAGTTGATTTATGGTGAGGTCTATATCCGCCTGAGTGAGGGAGCCCCTTTCCAGCCTGGCTTCAGCATAAGTGAGCAACACTTCCGCATAACGCAACAGAATGATATCGTTGGCATCTTTTGATACCGCTCCTACCGTAGAAGGCTCGCAGTATTTGGTGAAATAATATCCTGTAACGGTTACCGACCCCTTTTTGTCTGACGTAAATTTGGGTAAATTATAGGTGGCATTAGGCAGGTTGTCGGCATCACCATCATCCTGCCCCCTCCATGCGTAACCCGGGGCCAGGACGGTTTGCACCATCCTTGGATCCCTGTTCTTAAAGATATCGTTGTAATTGGTTTCGGTGTATACAGCCGACTTCGTTATTGGTTTTCCATCGGTACACAGGTAAGCATCAACCAATGATTTTGTCGGGTTCCAGCGGCTCTCCTGGTCGGGCACCTGGATCTCCCGGCTTAGGTTGTGCATGCTGATCTCGGCCACGTGCGCACGAACGAGGATCGACTCCTTGTTGGTTGCATTGGTACTCGCCCTGCCTTTGTAGGTAAACAACTCATAATAGCTTGACGTACCTGCCGCTTTATACAGGCTGTACACGTTTAGATCTATTACGTCCTTTGCCGCCTTCTCCGCAATATCATATTTCTGCTGGTATAAGGCTACCCTTGCTTTTAAGGCCAGGGCGGCGCCTTTGGTGATTCTGCCAAAGTCGGCAGCCGTATAAGTGGCTGGCAGTTTTGCTGCAGCCGAATCAAGCTCGCTTAAAATAAAGTCCACCACCTGTGCTTTTGGCTGCCTGGTACCAAACACCTCGGGGTCGGAAGGGGTAAGCGTTTTAGTAATCAGTTGGACATCCCCAAAAAACATTACGAGATAGTTATACAGGTAGGCACGTATAAATCTGACTTCTCCGGCATAGCGCTCCCTGAGGGCTGGCGTTACCGGGGCTTTCATATAGTTTTCCAGGAAATGGTTGCAGCGGCGTATGCCGTCATAACCGGAGGTCCATTCTGCGTTAACTCCGCCGTTATCATTGCCATAGTTACCGGAAGCGATCCGCTGATAATCGGTAACAGTGGGCCATACCGTGTTGTCACCAAGGTTTTCCATATCAACCGTATTTTTCCCTTTGATATAGGCATAACAGCCGTTAGCTGCAAGCTTTAACTGGTCGGCGGAAGCCCAGTAATTCTCGTCCGTAATCTGGTCCAGGGGAAGCCTGTCAAGAAAATCCTTCCTGCAGGAAAAAGTCAGTACCAAACTCCCCGACAATAAAAAATAAACTATCTTTTTCATACGCTGAATTGAGGTGATGCGCGGTAATAAAATTATCTGAAGTTTATATTGATTCCAAAAAGAATAGTTTTCACCTGCGGATATAAACCACCGCTGCTTAACGGTGTTTCCGGATCAAAAGCATAGAAGAAATCTGTTTGTGTAAACAGGTTATCGGCGGAAACATACAATCGCAGCCTTTGTATTTTGGCCTTACTAGTAAGGGCTAACGGTAAAGTATAACCGATCTGAACATTTTTTAACCGGAGGTATGCAGCGTTTTCCATCCAGTAGGTTGACAACCGCTGGTTATGAGAAAGCTGATACGTAAACCGAGGGTAACTGGCGTCTGTATTATCCGGCGTCCACCGGTCGTAGTGGATCCGCTGCGGGTTAGAAGATTCGTTGAACAGGGCCTGGCGCGCGGGGCCCAGTATATAACCGTTGCCCTTGCCGACCCCCTGCAGGAAAAAAGCAAAGTCAACGCCCAGGTAGTCCACATTACCCCGCAGGGCATAGGAATAACGTGGGAAGGGATCCCCGATTACCTTCCTGTCCTTATCCAGCGTTATTTTTCCATCCCCGTCAAGGTCCCGGTAGATCAGGTCTCCCGGCATGGTATTGTTTCTATCCGCATCCAGTACCGGGAACAGTGGGGCGTATTTGCTGGTGGCCCTGTCGTAACTAAAATCGGCAATCTGTGCGATGCCGTTTGAAACAAGTCCGTAAAAGGCGTCGATCGGGTACCCGACTATTCTTACCTGGTCACCGATAGACGGAGGAACGCCGCCAAGGCTGGTCACTGTATTTTTGACATCCGAAACATTGAAGCGTAACCCGTACCTGGCCTGGCCTATCCGGTCATTCCAGCCAGTATTGATTTCCCATCCTTTGTTTTCAACAGAACCCGCATTCTGGGGTGGCTCAGGCACGCCAAGTACGTCGGGAAGCGGAACGGTAAGCAGGATGTCATTGGTGGTTTTTATGAAATAGTCAGCTGAAACGGATAACCTGTCATTGAGGAAACTGAGGTCTATTCCGAGGTCGGTCATATTGATGGATTCCCAGCGAAGACCGGGATTGGCTGCGGCATTTTGGGCGAACCCTAATGTGAGTATACCGCCAATGGGCATGGTGCCTACGGCCTGAATCACCGAAAGATAGGGAGAATACTGAGTGCTTCCTGAAGATACCCGCTGGTTACCCAACTTACCCCAGGACCCGCGGATCTTTGCGTTACCCATAATGTGTTTGAGGGGTTTCATAAAAGGCTCCTCCGAAATACGCCATCCTGCAGAAACGGAAGGATACACATCCCACCGGTTACCCGGTGCAAACCGGGAAGAACCGTCATACCTGAAATTGGATTCGATTAAATATCTTCCCCTGAACATATAATTGACTCTTCCAAAAAAGGACTGAAGCGCCCAATGGAAGGCGTCGGAGTTGTTTAACTGGTTTTCTGTTCCGATAGCCAGAACCGGCAATTGTTCAGTCACCAGGTTCTGGCGGCTGGCATTGAAGTTTTCGCTTTGGTTCAGTTCAAAAGAGTAACCACCTAATAACTTGATATCATGATTTGCCAATTTTGCGGAATAATCCAGCTGGGCGAACATGTTTTGGTAGCGGTTTACGTAATCCCGGCTTTCGATACGGTTTACAGGGTTGTTGGTGTACCACAGGTCACCGCTATCCGGGAAATAATAACGGACAGTCCTGATCTGTTCATTTCGCTTCGAATTGTCCATGATCATACCGTATTGAACTTTGGCAGATAATCCCTTAACAATGTTCAGCACGCCATTTACATTTAAAGAAGTCTGTTGCGAGTTAAACTTGTCTAACCCCGCAACGGAGGCTGTGGCAACAGGGTTCTGCGAACCTCCCCCATAACCCCAATTTCCATTTGTAAACCTTACGGGTACCAGCGGTGAGATTTGGTGGGCACTGTAAATGACTCCCCCATTCTGGCTGGTTCCTGTATTCGGTTCTCTATAAAACCTATCGATATAACCTATGTTGGCGTCTACCTGTAACCGGTCGAACAATTCGGTATTCAATCGCAAACGAACGTTATGCCGGGCGGCTGAATATCCATCGCCTGTTACCAGGCCGTCCTGATCAAGATACCCGTAAGAGAGGTAATAGCCCGACTTTGAATTTCCTCCGTTGACACTTACATTATGATTCTGCTGCGGAGCGGAAGACTTAAAAATTTCCTTTATCCAGTTTGTATTGGCAAAATAATTAGGGTCAGTACCATTTCTTGCTTTTTCAATTTGTTCAGCCGTATAGGTAGGTGTTCGGCCAACATTTCGCTGCGATTCATTCAGCAATTCCATGTATTCGGGAGAGCCGAGGAAATTCGCCTGGGCCGTGGGCTTTTGAATGCCGTAATAATAAGAATAACTGATCGTTGGCCTGTTACCTGCTTTGCCTCTTTTAGTGGTGATCAGTATAACACCGTTAGCAGCCTGTGAACCATAGATGGCCGCAGAGGCGGCGTCTTTCAATACAGAAACGCTTTCTATATCATCAGGGTTAATATTATCCATGCTTTGCTGGATCCCATCTATCACCACCAGGGGATTGGCGTCTCCGATGGTTCCTATGCCACGTATGCGGATGCTTCCCCCGGTAAGTCCGGGGCGTGGGTTGGTTGCCCTAATAGTGAGGCCGGGAATCAGTCCCTGTAAACCGGAAGACACTGAAGTCACGGGCCGGTTTTCCAGTTCTTTGCCACTGATGGCATCAACGGCACCGGTCAGGTTTATTTTTTTCTGGGTGCCATATCCGACTACGACTACCTGTTCCAGCTGCCTCGTTTCCTCGTCCATAATTACATTTAATGTATTGCGATTATTCACCGCCTGTTCTATGGTGGTAAATCCTGTATAGGAAAATACCAGTATAACCTGGCCGCTGGGAGCTGTTATTGAGTATTTTCCACTTTCGTCGGTCGTCGTACCTGCTGAAGTACCCTGAACGGTTACGGTCACTCCTTCCAGTGGCAGGTTAGTTTTCGCGACTGTAACGGTGCCGCTCACCTGAAAAGCCGGCGCCTTATCCGGGGTTGTAATGTCGGGGTATTTGTCAGCAGCAATAAGCTCAGCACTTAATGCGGGGACCAGCAGCGACAGCACGAAAAACAACCACCTGCCCGTAATTCGTGAGTATATGTTTGATATCATATCAGTTGAGTTTGGCTTGGCATTAAATAGTCTTTGCTGAGAATATGTACATCCATTTCAAAGGCAAGTGTTTCCGGTTTCACCCGGCACCGGTAAAGGTCCCGGTATTTGTTACCACAGGGCACGATTGATGAGTATAAAATTACAGGGTTTGACCGACCGGTTAAATTATTATTGAATTAATTATTAAACTATTGCCGGAACCGGGAGGTTCATATCATACAAAAATAGAATCAGAAGACCGTGCGGTGGTTTGGTGAAAACACCAACCCCGGGAAATTACATTCGCACATCCGCACATCATTTCCTTCTTCCCTCCAGAATACGGTAAAAGGAACGTGTCCGGATCTCATCTACGGTTAACCCGGTAGCCAAAACTTCTTCTTCCGTGACCGCTCCGCAGTTCATTGCTTTGAGAAAAAAATTGAGTAATCCCTGCCCGGTAGCCGCATCATCAAATATGTCGCCGGTGAGCGTTGAAATGGCCGCACGGTCAACAAAAGTTTTCAGGCGAAACAGGGCGTCTTCATAACTGCTTAAAAAGAAATTATACGTTGCAGCATAACGCATGGGCAGCTGGGCCGGATTCAGGTCCCACCCCTGATAAAATCCATTAACCAGTGAATGGGTGGTATGAGCAAATGCGGTTCGCCAGGCATTATGGACAGACTCCCTGTTTTCAGACAATTGTTCATAACTGAGGTTATCACCACGGTGCTTCGGCAGGGGCATTATGTTTGTTGCACCGTCTGAAAGAAATATGCCGGTTCCTCCCAACGCCACCTTAGTCATATGATGGGCAAAGTCACATACGGGGTGAGACATGGTCTGGTACTTCGCCGTGATACCGCAGGAAGCAGTATAATCGTAGGTGCCGAAATGAGCGGCAACACACCTTCCCTCAGCCGCCCGGATGATGCGCATTAAGGGATTGCGGCCTTCATCATCCATAATGATCTGAGTGGCCTCCACCATCGTTTCCATTTTAAGGCTGCCGGCTTCCAGCTTATTTTCAATTTCCAGCATCTCGAGTAGCCTTACCAGCGTAATCATCTGTTCAGGTATAGTTACTTTCGGCAACATCACCACGAAGTTTTGAGGAAGTACGCCGTTTGTCCTTTCCAGTAAGGCGGTTAAAAAAAGGTCGAGTGTACGTACACTTCGGTGTTTCAGGTCTTCTGTGAACGGTTTGATGCGTATACCCACAAAGGGAGAGATAGTATTGAGTTTCATGCCCGTTGCCAGTTCGCCGGCCGCCTGAACGGCTATCGCATCTTCTTCTTCATCTGGCCTGTTACCGAAGCCATCTTCAAAATCTATCCTGAAATCTTCGACAGGTTCATTTTTAAATTTACGAATGATCTTATTATATACCGTATACGGTAACCAGGCATATTCCTGTTTCCTTTGCGCTTCATTGATAGCATCCAGCTTATGAGTAAGCGCTTCAATATCCGCTTGCAGGTAAGGAAGGTGCTCATATCCCTGAAGCTGGAGTACTTTGGCAAGCACTACGAAATTGGGCGCATAGGTCTGAAGGCTTCTCAACGCAACCTTACCCATTTTTACACAGGTATCTGCCTTAAAGAGGTTGGCGCCGCCGTATACGGTATGCACAGGTTGCCTGTCTGGCCTATCGCCGGGATACAATTTTTGAAACCGGAGGTTGGCAGTCTTCAGCTCATTTAACCAATGATCAGTTTCGCTGTTTTTAAGGGAAAGTTTCATAGATATTAGTAAGAAAGTAACGGTGATCAGGAACCGCGATAAGAGGTATACCCGAAAGGAGTCAGGAGTAAAGGAATGTGGTAATGGTCTTCATTAAGCAGCTCAAAAGCGATTTCAATGAACGGATAAAAGGTTGCTGTGGAAAACCGCTCGAAATATTCCTTAGTTAAAAATTTTAATTTAAAGATGCCAGGTTTTAATACTATGTCATCAGCGACCAAGTCGGAAACCCTTCCATCATTGCCTGTTACACTTACCCCGATTTGTTTCCAGTCATCATTTTCAAGTTGCAATAAAATTACAGGAACCCCTAATGCGGGGCGGCCCCTGGTTATATCCAGAATATGCGAAGTAATATGGCTCATAATCTTAATAATTTCTGTAATCTATGGATAGTTATTTTATGCTGCTCATTCATGGCAGTCTTTATTTCTTCTCCGGGAGACCGCGACAACCTTACATGCAGGATATCAAGCAGTTCTACCGCCGTTTTTCCCGAGGCAAAAACGATAAAAATATAGCCAAATTTCTCTTCATATACCGTATTGTATGTTATTAATGCCTGAAGTACTTCGGGTGTTGCCTGGTTTACAGAAGCCTGTTCTCCTTCAGCCCATTGGTGGCTTCCTGAAAACTTTTTTTGTAACCCTGCGAGGTCACCTATTTTCGGATGATAGCTGAAAGCTTCCTTCCAGTCTTTTTCGCCGCATTCCAGCCATTTTTTACCTGCCAATTCAAATAATTCCTGTTCGTCTTTTAGCGGGAAGCCAGCACACATTTTTTCCACCCAAACGCCTGAACCGCAACATTGGATAAGTGACAGGTGTAACCGGGTTTTATCCAGCGCATTTAATTCGGTTAAAGTCATTATTTTATTTTATACCCAGGTTGGAAACCTGTTGACATTTTTATAATAAATATAAACGGCCGGCTCTTTGCCCATAGCGGTAAACCATTGAGGGCAGTAAGGAGCCATCCAGATGCAATCACCCTTTTTTACGGGATACCAATCATTATCCAGGCGATATATACCCTGACCTTGCAAATACATAAGTCCATGCTCCATGATATGGGTTTCCACAAAAGGAAGATGACCTCCGGGATCGTATGTAAAAATGTTTACAGCCATGTCAAAAGATAAGTGACCGGGCAAAAGCAACTGCAGCCGCAGGTTGGGATCATCCAGATAAGTAACACCTTCAATAGCGGATGCATCACCAAAAATCACAGCCGGAACATCATACAAATCCAGCTTCTCATATCTTTTGTGGAAACTAAGGATCTGCGTTCCATCTTCGGGGTTTTCAAAAAGGTATTCGTTTTGGACAGGAACATATACGTATTGTCCCCCGGAGACCATTTTTTCTGCACCGCTGATCGAAGCCTTGCATTTTCCTTCCAGGACGTAAAAGAATATCTGTGCATCTTTGGTTAGTCCGGTAATTCTGCCACCCTTCCCCATCGTGATCAGCGTCTGGCAGAGACTGGCTCCCATCTTTTCATTGATGATAACATTCACCATAACGTTCGTCCAGCCAGGGACAGAACTATTCACATATCCGTCAGGACAAATAAGCGCATGATTCTTTTTAACCATTGATCTCGTAAGGGCTGAGATTTCCATTTAAGTCTTTTTAGTATTTTTCAGATGATCAATAAATCCATCGGCAACATGGATGGCGGCTTCTATATCTCCGGCTTCTACGTTTTCGAGCGGATGATGGCTGATGCCTTTATAACATCGCACAAACAGCATACAAACCGGCGCGACGGCGGAGATGGCGACAGCGTCATGCCCGGCTCCGCTTACCAAAGAAATAATCTCGTACCCTGCATCGTAGATTGCGCTTGCCAGGCACTGGTTCATTACTTCATTACACGAAACCGGTTTACTTTCCTGTACCCGCTTCCACTCAATGACAATATTACGTTTAATACACACAGCTTCGAAAACGGCCTGCAGGTTTCGATGTGATATTTCCAGAAAAGACGCATCACTGCTGCGCAGGTCAAGACTGCAGACCGCAATGCCGGGAATCACGTTGCTTGCCGCATTTTCCAGATTTATTTTGCCTATGGTAGCTGTTAATTTGCCATTGCTGTCAAGGGCCATTTTTTCCGTCTGCAGTATACATTCACAAGCACAACACAACGCGTCCCTGCGTTTATCCATAGAAACGGTGCCGGCATGTCCGGCTTCTCCTTTAAAATGAATTTCCACGCGGCTTTGCCCTGCAATGTCTGAAACCAGTGCAACCGGAATGTTTTTTTCATAAAGCACAGGGCCCTGTTCAATATGGATTTCAAAATATCCCAACCAATCCTCAACCGGTATGGCATCTGCTTTCAGACGCCCTGCATCTCCACCCATTTCCTCTATCACGTCTTGCACGGTTCTACCTTTGGTGTCGGGACTTTGCAACAGTTCCTGATCGAAGCAGCCGGCAACGACCTTACTGCCCAGGTAGGTTGTGTGGAAACGTACGCCTTCCTCATCGCAAAAAGCGATCAGTTCAATGTTGAAGGGCAACGATGAATTTTTTTCGATCACCTGTTCAACCATATCCAAACCCATGATGACGCCCAGGGGGCCGTCAAACCTTCCCGCATTTATGACGGTATCAATGTGAGAAGCAATGACCAGTGTTTTCGCACCACTTTCACCGCAGTTCCTCCTACCCCTGACATTGCCGATATTATCAACCCTGGTTTGCAGGCCGGCATCATTCATCCATGATTGTACTTTTTTAACCGCTTCCCTGAAAGCGTCCGATCCGAAGGTGCGCGTGATGGCATGCCGATCTTCGCTGCATAGAGATAATTCTCCTATCCTTTCCAGTATTTTTTTTGTGCGGCTATGCTCATTCATCTGGATTACGCATTACAATTTTTCCCTGGTTTGATACAGGGAACCGACCGTTGTCAAATACTTTTACTCCGCTTAAATAAGTCTGCTCCACCACCCCATATAGTTCCCGGTGCAAATAAGGAGTGATTTTGTGTTTATGAAAAATGATTTCGGGCAAAACCGTAAATGTTTTAGCCGGATTAAAAACCACCAGGTCGGCATCATAACCTTTGGCTATTTTACCCTTGCTGTTTTGCAAGCCCATCAGACGTGCCGGCCCTTCACTTAACCATCTTATCAAACAGGTAATGTCTGCGTGATTTTTCCTGGCGACCGTCCACAAGGCAGGTAAAGAAAATTGAAGAGATGATATTCCTCCCCAGGCTTTAGTAAAATTGCCGCTTTCCAACTCTTTAAGGTTTGGAGGCGCAGGGGAATGGTCCGTGGCAACAAAATCAATGTAACCCTGCTCAAGTGCCTCCCATAATTGTTGGTTGTTCGCCTTGTCACGGATCGGCGGGGCACATTTAAAAACGGTTTTACCATCGGGTATATCCTCCGCATTAAAATAAAGATAATGCTGTGCCGTTTCAACGGTCAGCGGTAATCCTTGCTCTTTAGCGCGTATTATCTGGCTTATGGAACCGGCGGATGACAGATGGACGATATGCACGGGGCAACGGTATTCTCCGCAAAGGCGGATCATTAACGCAATGGCATTATCTTCCCAGTCTGCGGGTCTTGATGCCAGATAGTCCTGGTATGAAAACACATCCGGCGCAGGCTGCTGCGGGGTCGACAGTTCGCAATGTACCAGCAAAGGCAGGTTAAAGCCGGCCATGACAGGCATGACCTTGTGCAGGTCCGTTTCTGTAACATTTGGAAAATCATCGATGCCGGAATGGGTGAGAAATGCCTTGAATCCCAATACTCCCCTGCTCATTAATCCCCCGATATTATTTTCATTTCCGGGTACGATTCCGCCCCAGAATCCGCAGTTGGCGTGGAGTTGATTTTTGGCCGCCGCCAATTTTACTTCGAACGCAGGTACCGTTACAGTAACCGGCGAAGCATTTAATGGCATATCCGCCAGGGTTGTTATACCGCCTGCTATCGCAGCCTTTGTTGCGGTATCGAAGCCCTCCCAATCCGTCCTTCCCGGTTCATTGATATGCACATGCGGGTCGATGAGTCCGGGCAGCAGCATATTATCACCGATGTCAATCACATCTGGTCCTGCCTCTATGGTTGATTCGCTGACCACGTCAGCGATCAGGCCATCTTTTATCAGAACATAGGCCATCTTTACACCGTCCGGCATAACCGTATTCCTGCTTTTTATGACCAGGTCGAACATTTATTTTTTACGTTAATGAGATTGAACAATTCCCGATAAAAATAGAACACTATTTTTATATGAGAACGCTTTTACCACCAAATAACCGGTTATGAAAATTGTACTGGGACAGAATGCTTATGGCAAAAATGCGGTTAACCTTTCAAAGATTACCAGGTTTCCTGATCATCATGAATTTAGGCAGATCTCGGTAAACGTGGTCCTGGAAGGAGATTTTGAATCGGCTCATACTGCCGGTGACAATACTGCGCTGCTTCCTACGGACACACAGAAAAACACGGTGTATGCTTTGGCAAAAGACCATTTTTCAGCCAGCATAGAAGAATTCGGAATGTATCTGGCTGATCATTTTTTTAACAATAATCCCCACGTATCGCGATCAAAGATCCAGATAACGGAGCACCTGTATATCAGGGCATCATTCGATGGTAACCTGCATCCACATGCATTTATTGCAAACAATGCGGAAAAGCATACTGCTGAGATCATACACGATCAGGCCGTCATCGGGGTTACGGCAGGAATAAGCGGGCTGCTTGTCTTAAAAACCACTGGTTCGGGTTTCGAAAACTATATAAAAGATCAGTACACCACACTTAAAGAAACAAATGACCGCATCCTGGCGACTGAATGTGAAGCAGAATGGGATTATCAGTTGAATGATCTTGATTTTTCTGCAAAACATGGCGATATCCGTTTGTCATTGATTAACACCTTCTCTCATCACCAGAGCCTGTCGCTGCAGCAAACCATGTTTGCTATGGGCGAGAATGTATTGAAAGAAAATGAGGAGGTAAGAGAGATCCGCTTTAAAATGCCGAACAAACATCATATCCTGTTTAACCTCGAACAGTTTGGGATGGACAACAATAATGAAATATTTATTGCTACCGATGAACCGTATGGGTATATTACGGGTACGGTGACGAGAGAGGAATGACTACAATCAATCGCTGCTGCCAGCCCGTGGTTGGTGTTTTTCACCAACCACCGCGGAGAGGCCTAATGCAGGTTTGCGCAGCAAGCCGCGCCTGCCAAAGCCTTGGCGGCGGGCAAGGCCGGGGTGGTCACAGATCAGCCAGCAACCTCCTTAAATTCTTAACCCCTTCTTCGGCTATTGATTCCTGTGAAGGCTCTATCTGGCGCCAGATGGCTGCAGCACGGGCTATCACCTTAACGTCTTTGGTAAATGATTCAATAACTATGTCGCCCTCGTAACCAATCTCTGTAAGTGCTTCTGAGATAGCGCTCCAGTTGATGTGGTCATTGCCGGGAATGCCGCGGTCGCATCCGCAAGCATGGAAATGTCCCAAGTATTTGCCCGCTTTCCGGATAGCCCTGGCCTGGTCCTTTTCCTCGATGTTCATATGAAAGGTGTCATAGTGAAGCAAGGCCGCGGGGTTATCTATTTCCCTGATCAGCTGCAGGCTTTGGTCTACCGTATTGATGAAGTCCGTTTCAAAGCGGTTAAGTGGTTCAATACCCAGTTTAAGATTACGTTCGGAAGCATAACCGGCGATGATCTTCAAATGTCCGACCACCAATTTCCACTGTTCCCTGTATTCATCTTCCGGTACTGCATCGGCGCGTCCAACTGCAGAGTATAACGGTCCTATAAGCATTTTCCCTTGCAGCTTCACCAATACATCGAGCAGTCCCTTCAGGTAACCTAATGCCGTTTGTTGCTGTTGCTCATTACCCCTAAGGTCATGGTCTGGTGACATGGCAGCGCACACCGTATTGCACGTCAGTCCATTTTTAATCAGTTCATCTTTAATAAAAGCCGGATCAATATGTGAAGGGTCCTCTACGGCAATCTCCACTGCATCAAAGCCCCATTCTTTAAATTTGGGAAACAGGTTAACAGATTCGTTGGTAAACGGCGACGTAAATAAAAATGTATTTATTCCAAACATTTGAAATGATTTAGGATATTAAGGATTCGCATTTGTACTTCTGTTGCAAGGCTTTGCATCCAGGTTCGCCTGGAGGTCAGCTGTTGATAGCGCGGGCGTGGTGACCCCTTGTTTAGGAACGGCTATTTTAGCGGTCCAGAGGATAGCGTTCAGCACCAGTTTCCGGAAATTTTCGTTTCCCCAGTTTTTATGAAAATGGCCGCCTGTAAATCCAAATCCGCGACCCTTGTCCGGGCGCTCTACGGCCCATGCCGTATGCTGCGGCTGGCCAGCCTTTTTTCTGACAAATTCATTGCCTTCATGAGGTCCATCTTTCCGTTCCAAAGTAGATGCGGGCGGTATTGCTGTGAGTATTGGTGTAACCCCTTTCATACCATCCAGGAACCGCATATGGTAATACCACTCATCATTTAACGTGAATGGCTGAACGCCGGATGTCACGGGATGTTTCGGAAGTGTTTTAAAATCCGCATCCCAGTGCGGGTTGACCGACCAGTAAGGCTCGAAATATCCTCCCAGCCAGTTCTTGAATTCCGGTCCGCCCCTTTCCTTAGGCACTTCCACCGCATAGTGAAGGCAAACAAGCCCGATTCCTTTTTTTGTGAGGGCTGTTACATGATTCATGTGCTGTAACGCGAGGTGACCTCCGCCTCCATCCATATACATTACGATGGTAGAGGCATTTTCTAATATGGTACTGTCTGTCGGCCATCCCTGAAATACCTGGGCCTCTACCTCTTTGCCCATGTGTTTGTTCAACTCGCTGGCCAATAGCATGCTGCCTGCTTGGTGTTCATGCTCGCCGGGACCGTGACTGCATCTGCCGGCAATAAAAATGATCTTCTTTTTGGCAGGTGCAGCGATTGTAGCTTTACCCGTTTGCCGTAATGATTTTGGCAACCAGCCCACAGCGGCGATTAGCACCACTAATAAGATCAGCCCTGTGAACAAATACAAATTTGATTTTTTCATATGAAGTAATATATTTAAATGGTAGCAATATAATGGACCAGATTGCTGGCAATCATAAAAGGTATAAAACTAAGGTAAAAATTGTTTCAACGATCATTGCCATATCCGGTAACGGGATGAAAATTGGGATGCAGTGTTATACGCTCTGACTCTACGAATATGGCTGCAATGCATAAATTTTGCCAATCGCTATTTTGCGCCTAATTTCATTCCATCAAAATTTAACCTCCCAAAAGGGTGATATAAAAATAGCATCATGGAAAGCATCAATACTGCGTTATGTTCATTTGGTATGTCAGGCTGGGTTTTTCATGCACCCTTTATTCAATTACATCCTGGCTTTAGTTTGCACGGGATCTGGGAAAGAACCAAACAACTGTCTAAGGAGAAATATCCTGAGGTTATTATTTACAGGTCACTCGAAGAATTGCTTTCGGACGATACTGTTGAATTAGTGGTTGTTAATACGCCTAATTACACGCACTATGACTATGCTAAAAAAGCCCTGCAGGCAGACAAGCACATCATTGTAGAAAAGCCTTTTACTGCTACCGTAGAGGAAGCTGAAGAATTGATAGCACTGTCCGCCCAACGGCAAAAACGGATCTTTGTTTTTCATAATCGAAGGTATGACAGCGATTTCAGAACAGTTCAGCAAGTGGTGAAAGATGGGTTATTGGGAGAAATCGTGGAAGCAGAAATACATTACGACCGGTATAAGGAAGAGTTAAGTCCCAAGCTGCACAAGGAAGTGCCCGGCGCTGCAACAGGGGCCATGTACGACCTTGGCTCGCACCTGGCAGACCAGGCCTTACAATTATTTGGTAAACCCGAAGCCGTTTTCGCTGACATCCGGATGGTCAGGCCCATCTCGCAGGTAGATGATTATTTTGAAACAGTATTATATTACCCTAATTTAAGGGTTAAGCTTAAATCGAGCTACCTGGTAAGAGAACCACTTCCTGCGTTTATATTGCATGGCTCCAAAGGGTCCTTTATCAAGAGCAGGGCTGACGTTCAAGAAGTTGAGTTGCAGGCAGGGGCTGATGCCGGAAGGCCGGGTTGGGGGTTAGAACCGGAAGCAGAGCAAGGTTTGTTGCATACCGAAAAAAACGGTGAGGTAGTCAGGGAAAAAATTCCCACGCTGCCTGGAAATTACCTGGATTATTATGATTCGGTATTTAAGGCATTGCGCCATAGCCAGCCGGGGCCCGTAGCAGTGGAAGAGGCCACAGAAGTTATCCGCATTATCCGCGCGGCGCATAAAAGCAGTGCTGAAAAAAGGGTGGTTATGTTATAGGCTGTCTTGTTCAAAATATATTGTGTAGCTGGAAATTATCACTAAAATATATATCATGAGAAATTTTTTAACTGCTGTTTGTTTACTTGTATCGTGCGCTGCATTTTCGCAGGCAACGTTTCCTGCTATCGGTCAAGGCAGCAAACTGCAGTATCTTGTATCTACTTCGAATGGCTCAAATAAGATAACGGTTATTCTGGACTCTGTTTCCTCGCAATACATGAAATGGGGATGGAAACTGGATGACGGCACTCAAGGTAGCTGGATCATGAAAAAAAATTCATTGGAAAATGCAAACCAGGGATGGTGGAGCGAGCTTGAGCCCAATTCACAGATTGAACTTACAGATAACCAATCGGTAGGTATGTTCTCAAAAGCACAATGGAACACCATTCAGAAAGATAAAAAAGTGGTTTATGATTTGGTGAGCTATGTTGTTAAATCACCCTCAGAACAACAGCGGTTTAAACTTGGTGAAAAGGAAGTAAATTCAATCTTTCTTGAAGCCGCTAACGGCAGCACCAGAATATGGCTGTTAAATAACCCCACTATTCCACTGATTTTAAGGATCGATGGTAATCAGGCAGGACCTGATATCGTATTGCAGTCGGTTGAATAGGATTGAAATATATCAATAATCAGCAACGAATATGCCCGACTGGCTAATAGGCTGTTCTGGTTTTCACTATCCCGAATGGAAATTGCTGTTTTATCCAGAAAAACTACCCCAAAGCAAGTGGTTTGAGTATTACTGCCAGCACTTTAATACACTCGAGGTAAACGGAACCTTTTACCGTTTTCCCAACGCTGCATTCCTGCAAAAGTGGTATAGTAAGAGCCCCGCTTCTTTCCAATTTTCGGTTAAGGTACCAAGGCTGATAACCCATTACAAACAGTTTATTGAAACCGAAAGAATGCTGGGAGATTTTTACGCTTCCATATATGAAGGCTTGCAGGAAAAACTGGCCTGCGTGTTATTTCAATTGCCTGAACGTGCGGTGTTTTCGGAAGAACGGTTGAATCGGATTAGCAACAGTGTCGACCCTTCCTTTACAAACGTTATCGAGTTCCGGCATGAAAGCTGGTGGCAGCAAAGCGTTTACCAGGAGCTGGCAAAACATTCCATTATTTTCTGCAGTCAGAGTCATCCTAAACTTCCCGATTCGGTGATTCAACATTTACCCATCGTGTATTACCGGTTTCATGGCGTACCCACCTTGTATAAATCGCAGTATCAGAAAAAGCAACTACAACATATTGTTGATGAGATCAGTCAACCGGGGCATGTGAAGCAGGCCTATATATATTTCAATAATACAATGGGTATGGCTGGCATACGGAACGCAAAGCAAACAGAAGCTTATAGCAGGTTAACCGACAAACAAGGATAAGCTACTTCAAGTGGTATCGGTTGTATAGTCTTCATTGCAGGAGGGCTATTGTTTATTAAAAGCCAGCAGGTTAGACCTATAGGCCTTCCCCTTTTCGTTCCGGGTTAAAGTGTTTTGTATTCCGCCAAGCAGTTCATTCCCAGGATTCCTGCACAGGATTTCTTTCAGTAAATTTTTTGCCTCTTCAGATTTGCTGTAACTGAGCGATAAAAATAATTGTGCGCGTACTTCATAACTGCGATCGTTTACTAACGGTTCCAGCCACACGATTACTTGTGTATTATCCTCTTTCAGGTAAGGCTCACTGATTAGAACCGCCGCTTTCCTTACCTGCGCATCCTTGTCTTCCAAAGCCATTTGTAAATCTATCATATCCACATCCTCCAACCCTTCAAGCGTCCATAAAGCATGAACTCTGGCAACGGCGGAAGGTTCGTGTGACATTGGTCCTTTTTCTCCTGAAACGATTTGTTTTAAAAAAGGGGTGATCCATCTGTCACCGCGGACCACCATTTCTTTTTGCGCATTATCCCGCCACCAGCCATTAGGATGATCCAAGTAAGTGACGAGTGTTTCGGTAGGTTCATTCAGCATACGAGGCCTTGGCCCGGGCTTTAACTCGTCGTGCACCAGGCGATAGATGCGGCCCGTTTTATAATTCTTACTCCTGATCGGCGTGTTTAGGAAAGGTTGGCCCTGTCGCGCATCCCGATTGAAGCCTTGATTCATGTCTACAATATATAGGCAGCCATCAGGACCTGTATACGTATTTACGGGCCTGAAGTTCATGTCTGTTGACGTTATAAATTCATCGTGAGCATACACATTCCTCAGCGTGACTTTTCCCTCGTTAAGGGTTACCTTAGCCCGGCGTATAAGATTGCCGGCCGGCTCGGCAACGAGGTAGTCGCCCCTCATGCTTTCCGGAAGCCGGTCTCCGCGGAAAATGGATTGTCCGCAGGGAGCTGTAAATCGCGTGATCGTATGCATAGTACCTGTGTTTCCCGGCCTGCTGTCAACGTCAGGTAATTTGATGACGGACCAAACTGCCGCAAAGGTGGAATGCTGGTACTTGTCTGTTAAGTCAAGCTGCCCGTAAACCGGGTTGATTTGGAATCCGCAGGCAGGAAGTCCCGCAGTTGCTTTGCTATAGAATAACCGGCCATAATTATCGTGTGTGATGCCCCACTGGCCGTTGTTTCCATAAAGCAACGAATCAATTTGCATCTTCATACCATCGTATCGAAAACGTACCGGAGCATTGGTTACGTAGATCCAATTGTCAAGGTTCCAATCCAGCCCGTTACCCAGGAGGCCTTTATTACTATACGACTTTTTTTTCCTACGAAACACCGTTCTTTTCTGATCTGATTTTCCATTGCCATCCGTGTCCTTATAGGCATATATGTTTGGCGAATTGATTTCATTGACCAGCAGTTCATTTCCCAGGCAGAGCAGCATGCGGGGTGATACCAGTTTATCGATAAAAACGGCGCTCTTGTCCATTTTACCATCGTTGTTGGTGTCTTCCAGCAACATGATCTGGCTGGCGGGTTTATTCACGCCAGTAGCCTGAATAGCTTGCATGTTTGTTTCCATTTGAGCAACGTACATGCAGCCATTTCCATCCCAGGCAATAGCCACAGGATGAGAGATCAATGGTTCGCTGGCTACC
The DNA here is from genome assembly GCA_037718865.1 of Chitinophagaceae bacterium. GTDB lineage: Bacteria > Bacteroidota > Bacteroidia > Chitinophagales > Chitinophagaceae > JADCRZ01. The sequence continues at coordinate 44,808 of JBBJMP010000028.1, forward strand.
AGTTCGAGATGATACCCTTTGGGGTAAACTCTCTTCCGGGGATAAGGGTAATGTTGTTAGTTGACTTACTGATTGCCGGGATTCAAAACCGGCTTCTTGCACCTTTGGGTTGCTGGTTGTTACTGAATCTGTCCGGAATGAGTGGGTGAAACCGATGCTGGTAATAACCGGTAATGAAAACGCTGCAACAACTGCAACAATCCACTGTCTTCTTGTCCACATAGCGATGAAGGTTTTGGGAGTATATGCTTACTTTCTTCGGAAAAACTTCCAAGATTTTTTATAAGCAACCTGTTCAATGGCCGACCTGCAAAGGAATTAAATTATATTACTTTATACTGTTATCAAGAGGGAAAGTGGAATAGAATTAAAGAACCCAGCCATCCTTCTTTATTGGTTAAGAATTATCTTATTGCTTTCGGTCATTTTTCCATTATGAATGACCTGCACGATGTACGTGCCGTTGGCAAGCTTTTTCAAATTCATTATGCGGGTAAGGTTATTGCCTGTGTTAAATAAAACCTCTTCTCCCCGGGAGTTCATAATACGTATTTTTGCCTGCTCATAGCCGGGCGGTAATTTGACGTTGACTATTCCATTACTGGGGCTTGGATATACTATGATATAATTCTTACCCCGGCAGTTCAAGCTAATCTTTGTATTTGTACTGTATGCATATTTGCCATCCCGGTCAACCAGGCGAAGGCGATATAAGAAGGATCCTGCCGGCGAGCTATCGTCTGTAAAACTGTATGACTTGACACTGGAATTGGAAGTTAAGGCATTTACCCGTCCTACTTCCTGGAATGAGCCATCACCGGTGCCCCGCTCTATGGCATAATAAGCAAAATTCGCTTCCTGGGTGGCCTGCCAGGAAAGGTCGGCATTACAGTTCCGCGCCTCACCTTTAAAGGAAAGCAATCTTGCAGGCAATGATCTCAAAGTAGCCAATTCTATTAAGGATAAGAGAGAACCGTTAGGGCTGCCGCCATTGACAGGAGCCAAGGCCTCAGGATTAGCATAGAAAGGAGTTGGATAGTTGGTGATATCGCCTAAAGGACTGACCTGAAAATACCAATACGCCAGTTGATTTGGACCACCATTAGGCAGGTTTACCAATTTAATAGAAGCGAGACAATTGGCGGAAGTACATCCTCCCCAGGAGAGAGTGACCAATAATTGTTCCTGCCCGGCTACCCAACTACGGGGGTTAAGAGCAGTACCTGAAAAAAGAAAAACATATACGTAATGAGCAACTCCGTTAATTGTTTCGGTAGACACTACCACTTCTCTTTCTGCTGTACCTATATTGTTCACCAAAAAGTTTGGCCGTATCCCGGTTAGTCCGAGTACCGGGCCAGTGCCATTAGGTGTTTTGCCCGGTGTTAATATAGACGGTGCCGGTGCATAAGCAGCAGGGATCGCTAAAGAAAAAGTAATTTGATCATCTCTTTGGGAAAAGTTAGCAGACGACCTGGCATAGAGATCAATAGTATTTATATCGATTCCTTTCTTAATGGTTGCCTGCATCGTGGATTGGCTATAGGAATAAGGTATCAGGGCTAATAAGATAAATGGTGTGACTAATGATTTCATAATTTAAAATTTAATGATTTCCTATAGGCTATTATTATTCTTTTCGAGCTATAGCTGTTCCTCAAAGATGGTACTGAATAAACCATTCATTATGATGTTTAATAAAAAGTTTTGTTCGTTGCCTGGGTTTGTCCATTTGATAACTCCATCCATGTTTAAATCCTCGGGTGCATAAGTATTCGTTATTATCCTGGATAACGACCCGCCTAATATGGTATTAAATATGTGGTTCGGATCATTCCCTGGATTTGTATACCTGACATTCTTATTAACATTGGCGTCTCCTGCACGCATTAGCCAGGGTGATGATCCCATTTGTACTTCTGATGTATAGCTTCGATTTTGAAATGTTCTTGAGCCGGCAGTAGAAAAGTTGTGGCTGATCAGGCCGCAACTGAAATCAAGCGGGATAGCCGTTCGCATACCCAGGTGGTTTCTATGACGCACGGCCACATGGTAAGAGCCTGCTGCAAGTCCCGGAAAAGTTATTTGAACATTAGTGCCTCCTGTGTCAACCAGGGTGCCATCCCGTTTTACAAATACAGCTCTTCGCCCTAATACTGTTAAAGGAGCATTCGGATCTCTCAGTTCAAGTAATACCCAATCCACTATATCCGGGTTGGCAGCAAAGAAGCCGGCTCCCACCCTTTCGGTGCCCGAATAACCAAACGGCAGTATGTTATAAGGCTGGCTGCTGGCCTGTCCCTGTAAAATCCCTAAACTGTTTAAAGTGGTATTCATTTGCCCGGTGGATGTATTGTAAGCCCCCTGAAGCGTAACTTTTCCGCTGAATTTTACCCCACTGCCGCTGCAGGCCCTAATCGGGTACTCCAAAACATTGATGAGCGGGTAACTGGAATATAGGGTCCCGTTGATTAAAGTCCGTGCCTCAACTCTCCAGGTCACGCTTGTTCCCGCAATAACAGGCAGCCTTGCTAAACAAAACAGACTTCCATCGCAGATTATTTCTGTACTTCCTACTGTGTCAATTTTATTGGTCGTAGTATTGAAATAAGTAGCGTTGACACAAAAGCTTTGACCGGAGGTTCCCTGCCAACCCACCACGAGCGTGGAACAGGTCGAAGAGAAAATAACTTCGGGATTTGTGGGCTGGGTGACGTTGGGACTTGTTACGGCTGTGCTGGTACAGGTTTGACTTAGTACAGGACTGCTAACAATCAACAAGGCAAGTATGAGAGGCAGAAAGACTTTCATATTAAAGCATTTGATATTAACAAATTTTGCTTACACCTATCATTCAATGCATTTGCATTTATGTAAAGCTTGGCCATACTTTTTCGGATTTTTTGGCGTGGAGGTGTCGGCGAACGTGACCCCACCAAGAGACCCGCCAGCACCCCCAGGAAGAACTATTACTGGTGCAATACTTATTGAGAATGATTCGTTCGCATTAAATTCACCTTCATTCATCCAAGTAGTAGTCACGGATTTTGCCGGAACTTCAGAAATAGATAGCTTAGCAGTTGCTTTTACTTTTCCATTTGGTACCTCTTCACCAGACATTTCGGAACTATAAATATTGCGGTCATCATCACATTTAAACACAACAAGAGCTTGGGCAAAAGCGAACCCTTCGAAATCGTCATACTTCACATCGTCTTCATATGCAGAAGCGGTAGTAAACAGGTAGACATATTCATCACCAACCTCTGCCTTCATAAGAAACGAATATTCATATTCAGAAAAACCGATATCCTCTCTGCCAGCCAATCTTACGAAGTAATCTTTTCCACCCACTTTAATAGGTCTGCATGTGAAAAGTCCAAAGGGATCTGTTAGGCTAATAGGTCTATTGTAAACATATCTATACAAATTATAATCATTTGAAGCAAAACCTATCGGATCGGGTTGTAAAAATCTACCTGCAGCATTTTGGTACATCCTATTTCGGTAATCGTACAAGTTCAACTCATGGATAAATTCTCTACCAGTAAACAGAAACCGATTGCCAACATTACTGGTCGCAATAATAGTTCCATTAGCACCTTTGATGATTGGCGTACCGAAAACATCGTATAGATAGCTTTCTACCAAATTACCTAAGGAATTCGTCAGGTGTGTTACATTTCCTAAAGCATCATGATGATAGAAAAAGGTACCACTGCCAGAAGCTTTTTGCAGTATTTCATCTGTTCTGGCTCCGTTAATGTATTGTGCAAGTTGAGCATCACTTGCACTTCTTTCGTCGATTAATTGGGAATGGTCAAAATAAAAGTATATAGTACTGCCATTAATAGTACGTTTTACGCAACGGTTTCTTGGATCATAAGCGAATTCCACAACAGTACTTCCTTTCTCAGCTTTAATTAGCCTATCTTGCGCATCATAGGTGTACTTCCAACCATCCCAAGTTTCTAAATTGCCGTTGGTTGTAAACGACGGTTGAATATTCCCTACTTTCGTATATTGATTTAAATTGTTGGTTAAATAGTCAGTGGTTATTCCATTATCTATCATGCTTGTACGGTTACCTGAAGCATCCCATTGATAAGTTACTGTTCTGACTGGCAAACCGGGGTTACCACCAGGATTGGTGACATCATATTTTACATTATCGACTTGGTCAATGGCGTCATAAAGATACACGTCTCCTTTATTGTTATCGCGTTGTACAAACTTTTGGCGACCTACATTATCATACCCGTAATCGAAGCGCGCAGTGGTGAAACAAGCCATTTGGTTGTCTATGCTTAGCAATCGGTTCTCATCGTCATAAATATATTTCGTAACGGTTTTATCTGTCAACGATCTACCCAATTCTTTAATTGATCGATTCCCGTGTAAATCATAGCTGAAGCTCGCCAATTTTTGCCCATTTTCTTCTATTAAGGCTAACTGGTTTCTGGCAGAATATCCATAGCTTACAATTGTTCCACTTGGATATTTCAAGGTTCCGCGTAAACCGTCATTATTATAAGTATACTCCACTTTCTTTGCTCCCATACCAGCGATAGATTGTGATTCATTCTCTAAATCATTTGCTTCATTAAAGTCATAGCTTAAAATACTTATAGAACTTGACATTTTTGTAACCCTGTTGGCGTCATCATATTCATATGTAACAGGTGGGGTTAAGTTATCATTCCAAGCAGTACTTTTAAGTCGGTTTCGGCTATCAAATGTTTGTGTTCTTATTTTTCCAGACCTGTTTGTATAGGTTATTCGATTGCCTACAGGATCGTATATGTATTCTTCAAACGTGTTTCCAGGGTAAATTGTCCTTTTAAGGCGGTTTAGCTTATCATATATAAATTGATATTCATTATTTTTAGGATCTGTGATCTTCGATATATTCCCTTCAGGATCAAACGTAGTCTTTGTCACTTGATTTTTCCGGTCGGTAGTCAAAACTATATTGTTTATATCATCATAACTTCTCTTAGAAATGCCATTGTCAGGACGAGTAAATGTCTTTCTGCGTCCAGCAGCATCGGATATCCACTCCATTTTATTTCCTAGAGGATCAATTTCGCTTTTTTTTCGGTTCCTCTCATCGTAAATGTATTTCCTCTTCTTCCCCTTCGAATCGGTTACTGTTATAAGGTTTCCTACTGCATCATATTCGTAAAAAGTTGAAGCCGCCTCTGCAGTGCCTGCCCCAACGATTTCCTGAATTGTTCGCCATTCAACATCATATTTTATTTCAAGGATCTTGCCGCTGGGTGAAATGATCTTTGTCGGATTATTTTCGCTATGCGAACAACCGCAACCACCTCCGGGTAGATCGTACGAATAGGTGGTAATCCTGTTTTTTGGATCGGTTACTGTCTTCGGCCGGCGAAACTCATCATGTTTGGTTATCCATTGTTTACCTAACTCATTCGTAATAGTATCTTGATTCCCAAAACTATCATAGCCATATTTCTTAACGCTCCCACCCGGATTAATCATTTTAGTTAATAATCCTCTTTCGTTATATTCATATTCTATTGTATTACCACGGGCATCTGTAACTGTTTTAAGCCGGTCAGCAGCATCATAAGTAAAATTTGTTATTTTGCCTTCAGCATTCTGAAAACTCGTTTGCAATCCCCGAGTATTATATAACGAATACTCTAGGCCACCATTACGCCTGCGATGATTTAATAATTGTGTAAATTGTACCAAATTATTGTAAGTAAATGTTTCATAGGAATTATCGTAATAGTCAATCTGGATAATTCTGTGCCTGCTATCACGGGTATAGATTGTTAATCGGCCCACTTGGTCTTTGTGTGTCAATTCAAGATCCAAGGTGTCATAAGTCCTTTCTTCCGTGCTTCCATCGGGGTAGATAATCTTCCTAGGACTGCCATACCTAGTGTTAAGTTAAATGTAATATGACGTATTAATTTAGTATATTTGTAAAACACTTTACAAATGATACGTTATACTATTAAATTAACCAAAGCCGAAGTAGAAGAATTAATGGCTATAATTAATAAGGGTTCACATACTTCTCAAACTTTCCGCGTTGCTTACATACTTTTAAATTGTGATGAAGGAAAGTATTCTGAAAAAGTAACCAATGAGCAAATAAGTAAGGTGCTGAAAGTAGGAATGCGAACGATAGATAGGGTTAAGAAAAAGTTTTTGGAAGAAGGATTTGAGGCAGTATTAGAAAGGCGACCTACGTCGCGTGTATATGAAAAGAAAATGGACGGGGATACTGAGGCGAAGCTTATAACCCTATGTTGCAGTGAACCACCTAAGGGCTTTGCTAAATGGTCATTGAGATTATTAGCTGACAAGATGGTAGAATTAAAGTATGTTGAAAGCATTACGCATGTAACGGTAAGAAACGTACTAAAAAAAACGAACTTAAGCCTTGGAAAGTAAAGGGATGGGTGATACCACCTCAGCGCAACAGTGAGTTTGTGGCAAATATGGAATTAGTGTTGGATGTATATAAAAGGCCCTATGATGCTGATTATCCGGTAGTTTGCATGGATGAATCGCCAAAGCAGTTAATAGAAGAACTGCGGCCATCAACTAAAATGAGGCCAGGTCAGGATGCAAGAGTGGATTATGAGTATGTAAGAAATGGAGTGGTAAATATATTTATGGCTAATGAGCCCTTGAAAGGAAAACGAATTGTGGAGGTTACAGAATTTAAGACAAAAAAAGATTGGGCAGCATTCATTAAATGGATTGCAGATAAGGAATACCCGGGAGCTAAAAGAATAACATTGGTAATGGATAATTTTAAGACTCACAGTGCATCAGCATTTTATGAAACCTTTGAGCCGGCAGAAGCAAAAAGGCTTTGGGATAGATTTGAATTTGTATATACCCCTAAACATGGCAGTTGGTTAAATATGACCGAAATAGAATTACACGTCTTAAATGGGCAATGCCTCAACAGGCATATATCCACTATGAAGAAAATTAAGGACGAAGTTAAAGCATGGCAAACCAATAGGAATAATAAGAACAGTAAAATAAATTGGCAGTTTACAAATAAAGAAGCAAGGGTAAAACTTAAAAAGCTATATCCGTCAATTCAGGATTAACTTAACACTAGTACGATTCTCATATGTTGTTGTTCTGCCTAAAGCATCTGTTTCGCTTTGGCGAAAACCCTTTCCCCCATCGGCAAAATCAACCTGTGATCTACTTCCAAATCCGTCTGTATATGAATTGGTTTTTGAAAAATCATTTACAGGTGAACTGAAAACCTGTTTTAAACCGTTTGGGTATATAACCGTTTTATTTGCTGTACTGGCATCAAGGGTTGCCATAACTTCGTTCGTTACTCCGTTCCTTTCTTCTTTAATAAACCCATTGGAGAAAGGCAAGTATGTATATTTCATATTAGTAGCTGAACCTCTGTATCGCGGGTCAATGGCGTGAGCAAGCATTGGCTGGCTGCCCGGGGGGGATTGGATGTATGAGTAAATTGCAGATGTTCCATCCCCGTAGGTTGCGCCCGTTAAGCAAACGAATCCATTCATAACCGTATAATTATATGTTACCTTTCTCAAATCACGGGTTTCAACCTGTGCAATAACCCGAACATTATTTACAAGGGAATAGCTTATTTCCAAGTAGCGCCCGGCAGGCTCTGTAATACGGGTTAATTTCCGCGTGGTATTATCGTATGTGAGGATGTACAGATTTTTATACTTGTCCAAAAAGTCCTGGAGTTGATAATACGTGTTTGCTCCAGAACCCAGCTTCTCGAACCGGTAACGAAAACCATCGGATTTTTGCAGAAAAAAGTTGTTTCCGTATTGAAATAACCACTTGTTCTTACCAGGACCTGCTGACCAACGAATCTGATCTACCTTAACAAAGATATCCTGTCCTCCTTGGGGGTAATGAATCCGGATGCCGGAACCGACATCCACCATATCATATTGGTAACTACTGTTCCAGTTATGCGCATTGCCATAGTTTCGAACATAGTCCCCACTTCCACTATGCCCATAACGAATCCAAATCAACTGCTCTTCACCTACACCTCCCCATACTTCCAAGTCGTGAATTTTTCTATGCACGCTGCCTCCAAACGGATCAAAATAATTTCCCGCCCCCGGATATCCAGGTTCAGGAGGACACTGGTCTGTATCCCCATAAAAATCAATGTCTGGCAATTCCATTTCAATTCCCAACTCCGAATTGTCACTCCCTGAGAGGTTTATAAAACTTGTAAATTTTTCATTTGCCTGGGCAAAAAAATAAAATGCAAGGCTAATCAGAAAGACGAACAGCTTTTTCATAAGCAATTAATTTTATACACAGCGGTATATATATGCAATCGGGGAAGGCATAAGCCAATTAACCAAAACACCTGGTCTATAACGTTATGTTTTATAGGTAGGATGAAAAAGGCTCGAATTAAATTGATGATAGTCTACAAAGGGGGAGTAAAGTATTGACAGATAAATCTTCCTATTAAATTGCAGAGTAGAACCTGGCTATTCGATATATATGCTTCGGAAGAAAAACAAACTAATAGGGCAAACAAATCTACAAAACAAATCCAATATATTATAATTTTGTTACCATTTTTTAAGATTAAATTATTAGTTACGTTTAAATCCTTTATAATCATCACTCTTAACGAAATTGACAAAATAATTTTCTGAATCCACTTGCTTTTTGAGGTAAGCCGAAATAAACCCATCTTTATTTTTCCCAAAATAACTGCTACACTTATGATCGGTAAATCTTTTGCTTTATGGCAAAACATAAAATCTCTTTAGATACACCAAGTGCCAAAGCACTACCTAAAAAAAATAAAGGACAGGAGACTTATTTTATCTGGAAAAGCATGACCAACTGGCTAATACTGCTGGTTACCATTTTGCCTGTATTGTTTTCATGGCAGAGTACTGATCCGGTTGTCACCATCCGCTATATTTTTCTTGGCTGGTTTATCTTATTGTTTGTTTTGTACTTCTTCGTTTTACAGAAACAACCGCAGCATCGTTTTCTTAGGCCTGTAAAATTTGTATTTGCTTTCGGTGTTTGTTATGCGCTGTGGAGTGCAGTGTCTATGTTATTTTCAATTAATATCGCAATAGGATATTATGAGGTTGCCCGTCACCTGCTAAATATCATCTTATTATTTTTAGTGATGCTAACCGTAGTGCAGGAAGAACCACAGGTATTGAAACTATGCAAGGCGCTCGTGATCGCCTCGGTAATCCAAAGTGCAGCAGGTATCCTGCAATACCATAACGCTGATATTATAGCCATACCAGGAGCAGAAAACGCCAGGCCCTACGGATTCATGGGCAATCGAAATCTTTTCGGTTCTGCGCAGGCGTTTATTTTACCTTTTGTACTTTTTGTTCTATACAGTGCTGGCAGATTATGGAAGTACACCAGCTTTGTGGCCGTCATCGGAGTCGCGGTTTCAGTATTGATTTCACAAAGCCGGTCTGCCTGGCTGGCTGCCATCGCCCTATTACTCTTTTCATTTATACTGATGATACTCTTCTTACAGAAACACCGGAAAGTATGGATCACTGCCAGTTTATTCGGTTTAATAATTATCCTGACGGTAGTATCCCTGCTTTCAATTTCAGACAAGGGCGGCCCTTTATTTAAAGTGGTCAAGGCAAAGGCTTTTACCCTTATTCAGCCGGGATCCGATTCATCTTCAGGACAGTTGCGATTCATCATCTGGGAGAAAACGCTGCGTTTAATCCAGGATCACCCGGTCCTGGGCGCAGGTCCCGGCAACTGGACGCTGGCCATTCCTGCTTATGGCAGTCAGGGTACGATGTGGGCCGAAGGTTTAGTAGTCCCGACCCGGCCTCATAACGTCTACCTGCAGGTAGCGTCGGAAACGGGCCTTCCGGGGGCTATGTTGTATTTTGGTATGTGGCTGTATATAATCACCACCGGACTCGCCACAGTCCGAAGATCTCAGTCCGAACAGGTTCGTGTGTTGTCTATTCTCATGCTCGCGGGTTTGGCAGCTTTTGCCACTGATAGCCTGTTTAGTTTCCCTACCGAAAGAATCGAACATTCACTATATATCATGATCATGGGAGGTGTAGTCCTTGGCTTACATTCGAACTTGTCAAAACAAGATCCACAGCGATCACCCAACAAGTGGCTGCGTGTTTGCGCGCTTGCTATAATTCTGTTCAACCTCTTCCTCGGATATGAAAAATACAAATTTGAGAAACATATGAAACTTGCCCGGTCATACAGGAAAGAAAATCAACACATAAACGTTATAGATGAAGTTGAAGCGGGAAAATCAAGATTTGTGACGCTCGACCCTAAAAGTGAACCATTGGAAATGCATTCCAGCATAGCTTACAGAAGTCTTAAAAATTATGAAATGGCGCTTCGAGAGATCTATACCGCCAAGAGCTATCACCCAAACAGTACAAGGATCTATACAACCATGGGAGTTATCCACTCTGATGTGAAACAGTACGATAAGGCCATTAACAGCTATCAGCAGGCGTTAAAGTTTGCCCCCGGTTACAAGATTGCCATCAAAAACCTGGCGGTTGCTTATTACCACTCAGGCAATTACTCCGAGTGCATTGAAACATTGAAAAAATTAAGCATCGACTCGGCGATTGAAGAGTTTATGAAGAAGGCTAAATTACATATGGAAGCCAAGCTTAATAACGGGGATACCAAAAGGTAGATGATTTTTTAAGATGCAGTATCTTTACCCAGATCATTGATGATTCTCCGGTTGCCTGGACTGTCTTATAAAGTCGATTTTCAAAAGTATTCAGGGATCTCTCATTTCGCCCGCTGGAACTCGTTCAGAGAAAAGGATAAGGGCTCATTCGAGATGACAAGAGAGAGAAAGTAAGGAGGAAGGCGAATGTGAGCACCCCGTGGCTCCAATATTGAATACCTGTAAGTCTCAACGAAAAATTATGATTAACTGGTGGATTGGATGCTCCGGCTTTCATTACAAGCACTGGAAGGAAATTTTTTACCCGAAGGGCCTGGCGCAGCGTAAATGGTTTGATTTTTATTGCCCGCAGTTCAATACCATCGAGTTGAACGTTACGTTTTACCGTTTTCCCAACTTTCTTTTTTAGAAACCTGGCAAAAAAATAGTCCTGATCACTTTCGCTTTTCTGTAAAAGCGCCAAGATTGATCACACATCACAAAAAATTCTAGGAAACTGAAAAATTGATCTCGGATTTTTATAATACTAGTCGGGAAGGGTTAAAAGAGAAGCTGGCTGTGTACTGTTTCAATTACCTCCCCGGCTATCGTATACAGAAGAAAGGTTTGAAAAATTATCAATAGCCTGGATAACTCTTTCTTAAACGCAGTAGAGTTCCGGCACTCCAGCTAGTGGAGTGCCGGAACTCTACAAAAAACTTGCAAAACATAAGATCAGTTTTGTGGCATGAGCCATCTCGAATTACCGGATGAATTTTATTCAAAACGCAAAAACGGTATATTATCGATTTCATGGCATACCGGAATTGTATAAGTCCAGATACGCCCTTGCTGACTCTGCAAAGTTTCATCTATCAGGTCGAGAACAGCGGTAAAACCCGGGAATCGTTTGTCTACTTCAATAATGCAAGCTCTAATTAACCGACCCAAATAGGTGATTATCTCCTGTTCTTCAACGCAAATTTAAGATGCTCGAATTTTCTGACTTTATCTTTAAGCGGTTCTTTCAAATCCTTCAACTTTGCTTTAACCGGCTCTTTCAATTCTATGTATTTTTCTTTAACCGGTTCTTTGAGCTTATTAATTCTAGCTTTAGCCTGATCCGTTGTTTCTTTAGCTTCCCTCCATGTGTCTTTTGCCTTTTCTTTATACTGCTCTAACTTTTGCGGTTTTACCTCTAGTGTCTTTTTATATTTATCCTCAAACTTGTCGCGCTTGTCACGGGCATTGTCCTTACCCTCTTTGCGTACCTTGCGCATATCATTCTTCAATTCCTTACGCTTTTGTTTTTTCTTCTTGTTAAATAGAAGCACCGTTAGTAACAACGCTGCCGAAACCCCCAGGATTTTCAGAATGGGAAATGTAGTTACATTGATATTTTTTGGAGGAACATACAAAACGCCTGTATCATCCGTAAGGGCGGGCGAGTGAAGGTAACGGCCCTGGCGTGGTTCAGCCAGCTTTTCAAAATTCTGGGCCAGGTTGTGGAGTGATTTCCGCATAGTTTCGCCCCGCATAGGCCTGCCATGGCCTGTAGCAACTACTTCAGGTTCAAGGGCGGCAAGCTTATCTACTGACCTGGCGGCAGATAACCAATCACAGGTAAAATATTTTGGAGGACCAGAAAGCTTTTTGGTCTGAAGCATGACATGAAAAGCGGATTCCTGCACGGTAGTTACAAAAGCGTCACCGGAGATCAATACTTTATCGCTCTCCCGGAATAAGCTGATGTGGCCCGGTGCATGACCTGGTGTATGAATGAATTTCCATTCAGGCAATCCCGGAATACTTCCGTCATTGGGAAGGGTAATAATCCGGTCCTCAATATTTATAGGCCCCCTGGGATATAAAAAGGCCATCTCTGCCATCAATCCTCCGCCTACTGTCGGATCGGGAGCTGGATATGATGAGATACCAGTAAGGTAAGGCATCTCCAGATGGTGCGCATAAACCTGTACATCCCATTCTTCGGAAAGTTTGGCAAGTGAACCCACATGATCGAAGTGGCCATGAGTAAGTATGATAGCCGAAGGACGGCTATTTGCTCCGAAAAGCGTTTCCGCCATTCTTCTGATCTTTGGAGCTGACCATTTCAGTCCGGCATCTACCAGGACCCAACTGTTGTCTGTTGAATTTTGTATTGCGTATATGTTGACAAAAACATCCTTCAATCCCCAAACCCCGGGAGCAACAGCAAACAAATTAATGTCACCTTCTTTAATTTTTGCTTTCATGATTGTATTTGTTTTATTTGGATAATACCTACGGCAAACCATGCAATGGATTTACCTTGGTGATAAATTTATTGATAAAAGTGTGCCAAAGGAGATAAAATCAAATCTAATTCGAAATCGTTCGCCGGCAAAACCCCGGGCCGGTGTTTGTTGCTTAGGGTTGCCTACTTCCGCGATTCTAGCCTTCGTAATTTTATATTGGTAACAGGGGCTACGATGAGGGGGAATTTTTCAACAGTGACATTGCTTGTATCAAGGCCGAAACCGCGTTCCTCTGATAAGCTTGCTTCCTTTAACCAAAAATGAAATTTCATCACTAACCGCTCCAGAATTGGCAGCTCATTATCCTCGCTCAGGTATTTTTCCATGACGATGAACTGGAAATCGCCCACCACATTATTTCTTTCCAGGCTCTCGTACCGGCTGTTGATGTTTACTTCATTGTTTGCTACCAGGTCCTCAACCACTTTGCGGAAGAGCAGATTGATTCTTGGCTGAACCCTGAACCCTAACCGGAATTCAACCCTGATGATATCGTTCGGAATAATATGATCGACCAGGTATTCAGTTGTATATGGATCATCCAGCGTGTCTACATGAATGAACCAGTATATGTCAGCTCTTTTTGGTTTCCGGTTTAACACAGAATAAATGATCTTATGTTCTATTTCCTTTGGATTATCGGCACTGGTTAAATAAACGAGGTGTGTGGCGAATTTTGGGATCGACCGATCATTGCTTAATTCACCCAGATTGGGAATATAGTTTTCTAATCTTACGAATTCGATATACCTGTTTTTGATCTTTCTGGCCCTGTACCAGACATACATAATTACAAACAGAGCCCCTCCTACTACGAGCGTCACATAACCCCCATGCGGAAATTTATCCAGGTTGGCAGCTAAAAATGAAAGTTCGATGGTGAGGTAAACGGACAGGAAGAGGTACACATAAAAAGGCGCTGTCCTATGCAGTACGAGGAAATTGGCAAAAAGAATGGTTGTCGCTATCATGCACATAGTAATAGCCAGACCATAGGCCGCCTCCATGTTGGTTGCCTTTTGAAAGTATAAAACAATACCGCAACAGCCGATAAAAAGCATGGTGTTTATACCCGGCACATATAGCTGACCTCTTGCTTCCGAAGGATATTTGATTTTCATTTTTGGCCAGAGATTCAGCCGTATAGCTTCACTGATCAGCGTAAACGATCCGCTGATCAAGGCCTGGCTGGCAATAATTGCGGCGCTGGTGGCGATGATGATGCCAGCCATGATAAACCATGAGGGCATAATACCATAAAAAGGGTTGAAGCCCTCTGTAATCATTGCTTCTGAAATAACCTGGCCTTTATAATGGCTCAGCAACCAGGCTCCCTGTCCTAAATAATTCAGAAATAAGCACGACTTCACAAACACCCAGGAAACCCGGATGTTTGTTCTTCCGCAATGGCCCAGATCGGAATACAATGCTTCCGCACCCGTAGTACAAAGAAATACGGACCCCAGTATCCAGAATCCCTTGGGATAAGTGGAAAGAAGGTTTATGCCGTAATAAGGATTAAACGCTTTAAATATAGGAATGTAGTCTGCGATATGAGAAGCACCCAAAACGGCCAGCATGACAAACCAGACAGACATAACGGGACCGAATAATTTCCCTATAGAAGCTGTTCCAAACTGCTGCACGAAAAATAACAGGGCAATAATGGCTAAAACAATAGCCATGATAGTTTTATCGGCTATAAATCCCAGTGTTTCGATGTTTCTCAAGCCTTCAATGGCTGAGGTAACTGAGATAGGTGGCGTGATCATACCATCGGCCAATAACGCAGCTCCTCCGATCATAGCCGGGTAAACCAACCACTTACGCCTGCGCCTTACTAAAGCAAAAAGGGAGAAAATTCCACCTTCACCCCTGTTATCGGCCCTTAATGTTAGAATAACGTATTTAACGGTCGTTTGTAAGGTCAGGGTCCACAGTACACAAGACAGTGAACCGATAATCAATTGTTCAGTTACTTCCTTATTTTTTAAGATGGCGTTAAACACATATAGCGGTGAAGTGCCTATGTCGCCATATATGATACCAAGTGCCACCAGCAAGCCGCCAGTAGTTGCCTTGTTTAAATTTGGATTCACTATAACCTATTTATTTTATTTCCTATCTGGTTAATTCACATGGCCACAAATTAACCTGGAGTGGCTTTAGCGGAATATGAAGTTCCGTTGTTTTGTAATACTAATGCATCTCAGGATACTATTCTTACAAACGCAATTTTTGATCCTGTAATAATCTGATGTCTATTTCAGTTTTTTAGCGACTTCCCGGAAATACTTTGCGCTGGCCGTTACATCTGGCACGTTGTTTTCCCAATTGTATTCGTATTCGGCTGAAAATAATCCCTTAAACTTCTGCCTCCTCAGTTCCTGTAAAACCCCATCGACATTGGATACTCCGGTACCCCAATGTACATCATGCGCATTCTTGGCTTTTTTATCAAGGTCTTTTACATGTAACTCAAAAATATGGCCTTGCAGTTTTTTAAGAGATTCTACAGGGTCGAGACCTGACCGTACCCAATGGCCGATGTCGGCACAAGCTCCTATTCGCTTACTTTGTCCTTTCATTACGTTTAAAATGACGTTAGGATTCCAGTAATGTGAAGGATCGGGATGGTTGTGAATGGCCAGGTTGATTTTAAATTCGTCGCAGAGTTTTGACAATAAGGGAATAAATTTTTCATTAGGCTCAGAGACGATGTTTTCCAGCTTCATGGCCTTTGCGAATTCAAACAGCTTACGCCAGTCCTCCTCGGTATTGGCTCCAACGACACCATAGGAGACCATGGTAACTCCCTTCTGCTTCAGCATTTTTATCACTTGATCCCTTTTTTCCGCAGGCATCTTGTAATCCATCTTCCCTTCCAGGCCGCCTCCAATTTCCTGCCCCGGATATGCTTCAACATATTGAAGTCCACATAACTTTATTTTATCAATAGCCTCAAAGAAGTTAAAGCGATTAAAAGTGTAAGCCTGGGCACCTAATTTCCAACCAAATCGGGTCTCCGGGTTCTTTTGCGCAAGGCAGATATTAGCCGTTCCACCAACAACGCAGAAACCAAGGGCGATAAGAGCAGCAATAGCAATTTTTTTCATGGCTAGCATTTAAATTTTACGGTTAAAAGTTAATCATCCGGGTTAATCACGAATTTAACACTTCTCAACTACTTTGGTGGACAAACACTGGCATCGAAAATATGCATTTGCTGGTTAGCTGCATCCGCAAGCCACAATTCTTTTTCAATAATTACCTGTCAATAACCCTTCCTGCCCCAATATATTTCCTCTTGTAATATTCTTCATTGAGGTCGTTGATCGTGACACCGTTAGTAGTGGATGCGTGCACAAATTTACTATTGATCAAATACACGCCAACATGGGATATGCCACCGGAAGTATTAAAAAAGACCAGGTCGCCTTCCTGCAGGTCGCTTTTGTTGTTGATGCGCCGGCTGTCCTGATACTGTTCCTTTACGGTGCGTGGGATGGTAATTCCAAAAACACTGATGAGCAATCCACTGGAAAACGCCGAACAATCTATTCCGTCCCTGCCTGAACCGCCATAGCGGTAGGGCACACCATACCAATTATCCATGTATTGCAAAAAAGGCAGGTTTGTAAGTGCTTCGACCGGAACATCTACCGGAATTGCATATTTGAATTGCAACCGATGGCTGTTTTCAGTGTCGCCGGTGTAAGTCAGGTTTGGATGACGGATTTCCATAATCCCCGCTGTTTCCGGCGATCGTTGACCATCTTTATAGATCCGTTTAGAGCCCTGCTGTGAGGGCTTGGCAATTGTATTGTTGGTAGACCGGTTATCTTTTTTCTTTAAAGGAGCTGGATCTGCTGCGTTAAAAAGCGGTTTGATGGAGCGGCAGGAAGTTGCAGTTACCAGGATCGCTAATAAATAAAAAAATCTTGTTTTCAAACCAATTGGTTAAATGAATGAGATAGTGTAAAATACAAACCTCCGGGTTACAAACCGGCAATTAGCTGATAAAACATCTTTCCTTTTGTGCATCCTTTGTCGTCATCCATTGTGTGCTTTGTGGTTATTGAACCACAAAGAACCACAAAGGGCACACGAAGAAATCACAAAGGATTTACAAATTACCCGCAAATGTGGAAATATTGTGCCAAGTATGATCTTATGGATCGAAAGTTTGTTAATTATATTGCGGGTCGTTTATTGTTCACAAACCGGGGTGGTCTTAACAAACGTCGAACTATTGAAATTATGAAATTTTCTCACCTTCATGTACATACTCAATTTTCATTACTCGACGGCGCCGCGCCCATACAGTCATTATACAAAAAGGCGATTGATAATCATATGCCTGCCCTTGCCATTACCGATCACGGCAATATGTTTGGTGTTTTTGAATTTGTAAAACAGGCCTATACGCACAAGAATGAGGATGGTACGCTTAAGGTAAAACCGGTTGTCGGTTGTGAATTTTATATCACTGAAAACCGGCACCGGAAACAATTCGCCAAGGAAGACAGAGACCCGCGCCATCACCAGATCCTGATCGCCAAAAATGACATCGGGTACCGCAACCTGATAAAATTGACCTCGCTGGGTTATATCGAAGGGATGTATTCGAAATATCCCCGGATCGATAAAGAACTGATCCATTTATACCACGAAGGACTAATAGCGACCACCTGTTGCCTGGGAGCGCTGGTTCCTCAGACTATACTGAAATCAGGAGAAGAAGATGCAGAAGATGAATTTAAATGGTGGTTAAATATATTTCAGGAAGATTACTACGTGGAGCTGCAACGGCATGGAATACCCGATCAGGATAAAGTGAATAAGGTGCTGTTACAGTTTGCCCGCAAATTCAACGTAAAGGTGATTGCTTCGAATGATTCGCATTACGTAGATCAAAGCAACTTCGATGCGCATGATATCCTTCTTTGCATCAATACCGGGGAAAAGTGGAAAACCGAAAAGCTTACCGACTTTTCGGATGATGATGTTTCCGCCAAGAACAAACGTTTTGCATTTCCAAACGACCAGTTTTATTTTAAGACCACCGAAGAAATGCAACGCGCCTTCCCTGACCTTCCGGAAGCCATTGATAACACCAACGAGATTGTCGATAAGGTAGCCTTGCTCGATCTGAAGCGAGACATCCTTCTTCCGCATTTCGTGGTACCCAAACCATTTGTTTCCCAGGATGACTATCTTGAACATATTACCTGGACGGGCGCCAGGTTACGTTATGCTGAAATGACGCCGGAAATCGAGGAAAGGATCCGGTTTGAATTATTTACTATTAAAACCATGGGTTTTGCAGGCTATTTCCTCATAGTAGGTGATTTCATCAAGGCCGGCCGCGACATGGGCGTATTTGTCGGTCCGGGCCGCGGCTCAGCCGCCGGCAGCGTGGTAGCCTACTGTATCGGCATTACGAATATTGACCCCCTGAAGTATAATTTACTGTTCGAGCGTTTTCTGAACCCCGACCGTAAAAGCATGCCCGATATCGATACGGATTTCGATGATGAAGGAAGGCAGAAAGTGATCAATTACGTCGTCGAAAAATATGGCAGGAACCAGGTAGCCCAGATAATCACTTATGGTACCATGGCTTCCAAAAGCAGCATCAAGGATGTTGCCCGGGTGATGGACCTTTCCTTACCCGAAGCGAACGCACTGGCAAAGCTGGTACCTGAAAGGGTTGGCATAACTTTAAAAAGAGTGTTGCATGCACCGTTGACGGCTAAAGATGGCGAAAAATCCCTGGCAGAAAAGGAAGGCCTGATGCAGGATGACATGGAAAGTGTAAAGAAGATCCGTGAGATCTATAAAGGCAACGACCTTCAAAGCAAGGTTTTGCATGAAGCGGAAATCCTGGAAGGCTCTGTCAGGAACACCGGCATACATGCAGCCGGTATCATCATTGCCCCTCGAGACCTCACCGAGTTGATACCCGTTGCTACCTCCAAGGAATCGGACCTCTGGGTAACGCAGATCGATGGAAGCATTATCGAGGAAGCAGGGGTTATTAAAATGGACTTCCTGGGACTTAAAACACTTAGCATTCTAAAAACGGCCCTGGAACTGATCCGTGAAAATCACGGGGTTTTCATCAGTATTGATGAACTGCCGCTGGATGATTACAAAACCTTTGAACTTTATCACAAGGGCGAAACCAATGGAACATTCCAGTTTGAAAGTCCGGGTATGCAAAAATACCTACGTGACCTGAAGCCGGATAAATTCGATGACCTTATTGCCATGAATGCCCTTTACCGGCCGGGGCCGATGGCCTATATTCCGAATTTTGTCGACCGAAAACATGGCCGGGAAAAAATAACCTATGACCTTCCGGTGATGGAAGAAATACTTAAAGAAACCTATGGCATTACCGTCTACCAGGAACAGGTGATGTTATTGTCCCAGAAACTGGCCGGCTTTAGCAAGGGGGATGCTGACGTATTGCGCAAAGCCATGGGCAAAAAACAAAAGTCGGTTCTCGACAAAATGAAAGCGCAATTTATCAGTGGCGCCACAAGGAACGGGCATCCGGCTGAGAAATTAAAAAAGATTTGGACCGACTGGGAGGCTTTTGCCCAATATGCATTTAACAAATCACACTCAACCTGTTATGCCCTGGTTGCTTACCAGACGGCTTATCTGAAAGCACACTATCCATCCGAGTATATGGCCGCCGTGCTTAATCATGCGGGAAGTATTGAAAAGATTACCTTTTTTATGGAAGAATGTAAGAGGATGGGTCTGACTGTACTGGGTCCGGATGTTAACGAATCAAAAAAAGGTTTTGCAGTTAATAAAAAAGGCGAGATACGTTTTGGCATGAGCGGTTTGAAAGGTGTTGGCGAGGCAGCTATGGAGAGCCTTATCGCCGAACGCGAAAAAAACGGACACTATTCCTCCATCTTTGACCTTATCAAAAGAGTGCAACAGCGTACGGTTAATAAAAAATCACTGGAGAGCCTGGCCTATTCAGGCGCCTTTGATTGTTTCCCGCAATTGCACCGTGCCCAGTATTTTAATATTGGTGAAGGCGATAATTGTTCCGGCCTGGAGAAGATCATAAAATTCGGAAATGTATACCAGACCAGTACCATGCAAAACACCAACAGTTTGTTTGGAGATCTTATCATGCCTGAAGTGACTACCCCGAAAATTCCGCCTTGCGAACCTTGGACCTTAACCGAGCTTCTGGATCATGAAAAAGAGGTAACCGGCATGTTTATGAGCGGTCACCCTTTAGATCATTTCCAGTTCGAGATCAAATACTACGGCCTTACTACCCTTGCTGAATATAATGAAATTAAGGATGCCGTACACCTGCTGGCTAATCCCGCAAAAACCTTCCGCATTGGCGGACTTGTAGTGGATGCCCAGCATCGGGTGACGAAAACTGGCAAACAATTCGGCTCCTTTACCCTGGAAGATTACAGCGGTAAAAGTGAATTTATACTGTGGAGTGAAGATTATATGAAATTTCTTCATTACCTGGAAAAAGGCAAGAATGTATTTATGTGCGGACACTTCCGCCAGCGTTATAATAAATTGGAGTATGAATTTAAAGTAGAACGCATTACATTACTTGAAACTATCAAGCAAACGCTCACCAAACAGTTGATTGTAGAAATTGAAGCCAGGTTTTTAAAAGCGAATGTGATCGACTTTATTGAAAATAATGTTAAAAAGAACCCGGGACGGTCTTCCCTGAAGTTCAATATCACTGAACCCAGGCAACAATTAAAGATCAGTCTCTTAACTGCTGAGCATGGTTTTTTGATGAATGACGAAATGGCCAGTTTTTTAACTGATAACCCGGAGCTGGAAGTGCAGGTTGTGACGGGATGATGAGAGTTAGGGAAGGGTACCTGAGGGCGGTAACCAAATAATTAAGTTAGGGGTGGTTAGACAGGGTGACCGAACAGAAACCTGCCATGTCTTCAGGATAAACATTTTGGATGGATTTTTGTAATTTAAGAGCTACTTGGGAATTATACTTTAATCATAAATTTAAAACCAGTTTTATGGCAACAGAATATACCGATGCAAATTTTCAGGACGAAGTCATTTCTTCAGATAAACTAACGGTCATTGATTTTTGGGCAGAGTGGTGTGGCCCTTGTCGCGCAATAGGTCCGGTAATTGAAGAACTATCCAAAGAATACGCAGGAAAAATAAATGTAGGCAAAGTAAACGTTGATCATAACCCGCAGCTTTCTGTTAATTATGGTATTACTAGCATTCCTGCTATATTATTTGTTAAAGGCGGGAAGGTAGTGGACAAATTAATCGGAGCGCAACCCAAATCGAACTTTGTAAAAAAGATAGAATCACATATTTGATGATATCCTAAGGCAGGTTGAATAGACCTGCTTTTTGATAACGATAGCCGCATATTCGCAGATTGACAAATTAATCTGCGAATCTGCGGCTTTTTTATGCCGGTTTCTTCTTTTAATAATTATTTTGCCGGTTAATCACCACCAACATGCAAATGCAATGGGAAAATATAGGCCGGGGACTTATCGGAATGTTATTTCTCTTGTTTGTCTGTTACCTGTTCAGCAACAATCGAAAAAATATAAACTGGAAACTGATAGGGATCGGTGTAACTGCCCAGATCTGCTTCGCACTAGGCGTATTGAAAGTAAACTTTATAAAAATCATTTTCGGATGGGTGTCATCAAAATTTGTAGAGCTCATCAATATCGGACATAAAGGCATTGAATTTATTTTTGGCAACCTGGCAGATCCCACCGGTAACTGGGCGTATATTTTTGCCGTTCAGGTTTTACCCAATATTATCTTTTTCTCTGCCTTGTCGGCCATGCTTTATTACCTGGGCATCCTTCAAAAGATCGTTTTTGTCTTTGCATGGCTGTTAAAAAAGATCGGCATATCAGGGCCTGAGAGTGTTTCAACTGCCGCTAATATTTTCCTTGGACAAACAGAAGCGCCTTTAATGATCCGCCCTTTCCTGGATAAAATGACCCGTTCAGAAATATTATGTATCATGGTTGGAGGCATGGCCAATACCGCCGGGAGCGTCCTGGCAGCATACGTAGGCTTTTTAGGAGGCAATGACCCTGTACAGCAGAAATTTTTCGCATTACACCTTCTCAGCCAATCCATAATGAGTGCACCTGCAGCCATAGTGGTTTCCAAAATGCTTTTTCCGCAGACAGAAAAAGTGATGACCGAGCTCAAAGTACCCAAAGAAAAGATAGGAGATAATTTTCTGGATGCTATCTCATTAGGCACAACTGATGGACTAAAGCTGGCAGTAAATGTAGGTGCCATGCTGATCGTTTTTACGGCGCTTATGTATTTGTGCAACTGGGTGCTGGGTTCAATTGGCTACTGGATCGGTATCAATGATGATATTGCCGGTATGACGGCTGGTAGGTATACATCCCTTTCCTTACAAATGATTTTAGGTTATGTGTTTTCTCCTGTAGCCTGGCTGATTGGTGTCGATGCAAATGAGATGGTTCAGGTCGGACAACTGCTGGGCGAAAAAACCGTACTTAATGAATTTGTTGCTTTTATGTCGTTTGGTCAAATGAAAACGGCAGGACTCATTGCGGACCCCAAATCCATCCTGATAACCACCTATGCGTTAGGCGGTTTTGCCAATTTTGCCTCTATCGGCATTCAAATAGGCGGTATCAGCCAGCTTGCTCCGATCCAACGAAAAAATCTGACCGAATTGGGAATGAAAGCACTTCTGGGCGGTACCATTGCCTGCATGATGTGCGGTTGCATAGCCGGCGCTTTGTCGTAAATCAGAAACGCGGAGTACATCAGACGAATAAGCCCTTTCGGATGCCGTTGTTTATTCAGCCGTGCAGCACATAACCTCCGTTTACAGTTTTAACGCATACCTTCGACATGTGAAAAAAAACTGAATAACGTTGCACAGCTATCCTGATATTTATTAGCTCACGCGCATGTACAGATCTTTACTACTGATATTACATGGTTTAATCTTTTTATCGGTTACTCATCTTAAGACAGAAGGTCAGCAGGCACCTTCTCCCAGGTGTGGCACAGATCAATACGTCTTTTCTTCATACACCACAAACCCCGAAATCCCGGTGGCGATGGAGAAAGCCAGGCAGCTGTTGAACCAGGAAATGCAAAAACGACTATCAGCAAAACCAAGACAGGCTAACCAGGCACAGGCACCATCCATTATCACCATTCCGGTCGTGTTTCATATTGTGTTGCCAGATCCTACGATAGTAACCGATGCTGAAGTGGATTATCAGATGGCTGTGTTGAACAGGGACTTTGCAGGAGTAAACGATGACAGCACCAACCTTTCCCCCATGTTCCCTTACTCGCTGAGGGGCCACAGCAGCATCCGTTTCTGCCTGGCACAAAAAGATACCAGGGGAAACAACACAACCGGTATTGAAAGAAGGTGTAGTTCTACCCTGACAACAACATCTAAGGATGACCCTGTCAAGCTGAGCGCACCCGGAGGCCTGGATGCCTGGGATCCATCTCAATATCTGAACGTCTGGATTTGCAATGCGACCATTTCAGGGTTGCTTGGATATGCTACTTACCCTTTTCCCTTTTCAGGATATCCTGTCCCTGAAGCCGCTTTTCAGGGTGTCGTGATCACGAGAGCCGGATTTGGCAACATCCGGTCTCCTTATGCGCTTAACCGCGGAAGAACCCTGGTACATGAAACCGGTCATTACTTTGGATTGTTGCACAGTTTTGAAGGAGGCTGCAATAGTACGGATTTTAGCCAGTCATCTTTTGGCGGATCCGGCAATGATGACACCCCGTCGCAGTCTAACGCCACAGGAAGCGGAAATCCATCCGTTTTCACCTGTCCCTCGGGGTTGGTTCCATCAGGATGTTTGCCTTCGGTTGAGTCCGGCCGGCTTTATCAGAATTACATGGACTATACGGATGATCCCTGCCTGAGCATGTTTACCGTTAACCAGGTAGTGCGCATGGAGGCCGCCATCGATCTCTTCAGAGCTTCGTTAAAAAACACAGACGCCTGTTCCCAACCTGTTGTACTGACCAATAACATTGCTCCGTGGCAGGTGAACAATCCAACCGGAGGAAGGGGCGGGGTATATACCGGTTGCAGTTCAGCCGCAAATACACATACGTATTGCAGTTCATCCGCTGAGTATATCTTTACCCCGCAAATAACCCTGCGAAATACCGGATCAAACCTGGTACGGGAAGTGGAAATATGGATCAGTATCGATAACAGTCCTGCACAACTCAATAAGAAAGCCGGTTTCGCAGCAGGGATACCTTTTTTAACTGATACAACCATCGCGCTAAATCCCATCACCTGTAACGGCGGCGCACATGTGCTTAAATTCTTTACAAAAAATCCCAACGGTATTGCTGACAGTAAGCCTGAAAATGACACCATAATTGCTGACATCTTTGTGGATCTTCCTTCTATAACCCCGATCATGGAAGGATTTGAGCAACCGGTTTTTCCACCGGCAGGCTGGGAAAGCCTGAATACCAGTGGTGACGAAGTAACCTGGAACAGAACGGATTCGGTGCAAAAATCCGGTATAGCCGCGGCATATATAAATCTTTACGGATACAACAAAACGGGCGGCTACGATAACCTGGTAACGCCTAATATCGACGTACGGAATGCCGATTCCATCATAGTGAGCTTTGAACGGGCATACAGGCAATATAGTTTAACCAATAGTGACTTCACGGATACTTTAGAACTGGTGATTTCCAGTGACTGTAAAAAAACTTTTACTTCAATCTGGAAGAAAGGAGGTGCCCGCCTCGCGACCAATTCCATTCCTACCGGTTCTGTCAACTGGTTCCCGGCTGAAACAGACTGGCTAAAAGAAACTTTCGATATAAAACCCTATATAACCAGTGGAACAACATCCCTACATGTAGGTTTCAGGACGAGGAATGGCTATGGACAGAACCTTTTTCTGGATGATGTCAACATCAACCTGATCGCCAGGCCGCGGCGTGACGCGGCTATCACACGGGTTGATCAACCGACTGAGCGATTGTGCTCCAGGACTACAAGGCCAACCCTGGTGATCAGTAATTCCGGAAAAGACACACTCCGTTCCATCAAAATAAATTATGCTATAGACGGTGGCCCTACAACCACGCAAACATGGACGGGCCTTTTACCCGGAGGACAAACAGCAACCGTTTCGCTGGCAGGTTTTACCGTTTCGACAACAGGTGCACACCGGTTCAGCGTATACACCAGTGAGCCTAACCAATCGGCTGACGAAAATACCCTGAACGACACCGTTAATATCCGGTTTAGCGTTGTTGATCCCGTTTCTGCCCCGGTTAACGAAGGTTTTGAGACAACTGTTTTTCCACCGGTTTATTGGGATCTTGCCGGACCTGCTGCCTTGTCTGGATGGAAAAGAACAATTCGTGCTTTCTCTCTCGGTTCTGCCTCTGCATGGCTGCCTAACTTCCGATATAACGGCAATGGCGCCAAAGCGGAGCTGTATTCCCCGCTGATCCAGGTCACCAATGCGGACTCGGTATTTGTTAAATTCGACCTGTCATACCGTACCTTAAAATTTGCCGGAAATCTCGGCATTTCAACGGACACCCTGGAAGTGCTGTTTACCAGCGATTGTGGCCTAACAACACGTTCGATCTATAAAAAATGGGGAAACGAGCTTCAAACGGTAAAAGAACCCTATCCGTATTCAGCAAGGGATATTACCGGGTTTATTCCTACGCTGTTGTCTGAATGGCGAACGGATTCGATAAATCTTACAAGCCTGGCCGCGCCATCATCCCAATTTCAACTGGTATTCAGAAATATCAATAATAACGGGAATAACCTGTTCCTGGATAATATCCGTGTGAACCAGGTTATCGTACCGGCCCGTTTGAAAAGCCAGGGCTACCTGATCTTGCCAAACCCGTCAACAGGTTTGTTCTACCTGAGGCACTTCGTTGTTCCGGTGAACTTAAAAGCTGTACAGGTTGTTAATGCAAATGGGCAATTGATCTGGATGAAGTCGTTTAAGGCTGATGCTTTATCGCTTATCCCTTTAGACTTGTCCGGGCAGGCAGCCGGTGTGTATTTTGTCCGGCTGACTTATACTGACAAATCAATCACCCAGCGAATTGTAAAGATCAAATAAAATGACAGACCATTCTATACACGCATTAATCCAGATTTCTAACAGTAAGGACCTACAACGGATTGGCGAAAAAGTATTACACCGGGAAAGGATTAGTCCTGAAGAAGGTCTGGCGCTTTTTGAACAAGGCAGCCTCTCCTATTTGGGATCGCTGGCTAATTTTGTGCGTGAACGGCTGCACGGCGACAAAACTTATTTTAACCGCAACTTCCATATTGAGCCAACCAATGTTTGCGTATTTTCCTGTGCTTTCTGTTCTTATTCACGCCTGTATGCCCACCGCGAGGAAGGATGGGAACTGAGTATGGACCAGATGCTGGACATCGTAAAAAGCTACGACGGGAAACCGGTGACTGAAGTACATATCG
Source organism: Chitinophagaceae bacterium (assembly GCA_037718865.1). Taxonomy (GTDB): domain Bacteria; phylum Bacteroidota; class Bacteroidia; order Chitinophagales; family Chitinophagaceae; genus JADCRZ01. Next base: position 71,347 of record JBBJMP010000028.1, read on the forward strand.
TGGGCGGAGTTCACCCAAAAATGAATCTTGATTTTTTTGTAACCCTGCTCAGGAATATTAAACAACTTCGTCCCGGCCTGCATATAAAAGGATTTACGGCTGTCGAACTGGATTATATGTTTCGCAAGGCAAAACTCAGCATTGAAGAAGGTTTAAGAAAGTTGCACGATGCAGGACTCGATTCACTGCCAGGTGGCGGCGCGGAGATCTTTCATCCAGACGTCAGGTCCATCATCAGTCATGATAAAGTTGATGCCGAAGGATGGCTTGCTATTCATGAAGCCGCTCATAAACTCGGCATGCATAGCAACGCCACCATGTTATACGGGCATGTAGAGAAGTACGTGCACAGGATAGACCATATGGAACGCCTGCGCCAGCTTCAAGACAACACCCACGGCTTTAATACGTTCATTCCGCTTAAGTTCCGCAACAAGAATAATGATATGAGTGACGTAAAGGAAAGCAGTATGATCGAAGACATGAAGCTGTATGCAGTATCCCGTTTGTACATGGATAATTTCCCACACCTGAAAGCTTACTGGCCGATGCTGGGAAGGCAAAATGCCCAACTTAGTCTATCCTTCGGCGTTAATGATATCGATGGAACGATCGACGACTCCACGAAGATCTATTCTATGGCTGGCTCTGAAGAACAACACCCGGCCATGAGCACAGCACAACTGGTTGCCTTGATAAAACAGGTAAAGAGACGGCCCGTGGAAAGAGATACATTGTATGAGGAGGTCAGGGACTATACGGATGTTGATGTTGAAGATATCGAAGTGAACCCATTGATGAATTAAGATGTGAGATGTAAAATGTAAGATGTGAGATGTGAAATGTAAGATGTATAGCGCTCGGACCCGTGGTTGGTGTTTTCACCAATCCACCGCGGGGAGGTATAATTGGCAGAAATAATTTTTTAGTTCAGTCTAAAAGTCATCGGTTGCTTTTTGTAAGATTTTACCGGCTTCCCGTTCAACATCGCCGGTAATTGCATCATGCATACCTGTCACACACAATAGATCAGTATTTGACCTTAACTGTTACCTTAGAGTTCTCATGTATGACCCGGCCCATTGACCAGTCGGTAGAGGCGGGGGAATATTTTGGAATTTATTGCTTCTCTTTGTATTTTTGACAACTTTTAAACGACAAATGGCTGCGTAGCTCAATTGAATAGAGCATCTGACTACGGATCAGAAGGTTTCAGGTTTGAATCCTGACGCGGTCACTTAATACAGGTAAGGGTTTCAGCTAATGGAACCCTTTTTTATTTTAAGCCATTTGCATACAATTTGCATACAAATCGTTTTTTAAACCCTTATAGCAACTTGTCACACCCCCTTACAATTTTGCGGTACGGTATGCTTTCGGCTCTTTGTATTTACTGGGTAAGTTTCAAATTCATTTTGTTAGGATTTCCTGTATACTGACTTTTGAAGTGCGGATACAGAAAGTATATACACCTCCTATTGTATTGAAATACACATGATTACAAATTAGTCTTCTCACAAGGTACAGATAAGGAACAAACTTGAAGTATTTTCATATAAATTGCACATCCATAAATATTTATTCTCCTGTTGATGCTTTTATTACCTTCTTGTTTTTGGCTTTCTTAATTTGTTGAAACATTCCACTTGTATACTTGTCGTATAACTCAAATAGGAACTCTATACGCTTGGTTTCGCTAGGGAATGGTTGGGGCCGATAGCAAAGGTCTACGGCTCTGTCTAATGCTTGGTGTGCCTTTACTAATGCGGCAGGCATAGTGTTGGGGTCGTACAAATCTGCAAGGCTTGCATTAGAGAATTGTGCTCTTGCATCTAACACTGCCTGTGCTGCTTTTTCAACTGCCTCTTTTTGCTTTTCACCGGGGTTTTCTGCCCAAGGAAAGTTGTTGTAAACCATCGAACCGGAATACTGATACCTACTTTCTAATCTACCTGCAACTAATCTGGTCCAGCTCATGTGCATCGAACTTGCTAATACTCCAAAGAGGTACATACTTGATGTCTCGATAATGTATATTTTATTACTTGCTATTATTTCCTTATTAAGAAACCCAATCGGAATGTATTGCCTTCTTTCCGAGCTAACTTCTGGGATAGCTATGTAATTAGTGTCAGGTTGAGATATAAAGAAAAATAGAGACGGATATGACGCAGCCTTTTTTGTTGGTTCTGCAGTACTCTTTAATCTAAATTCTTTTACCTTTTGAACTCTTGACATTATTGGTTCAATCAACTTCATTTCGCTTGGGTTCGCATCCTTTAACCATAAGCAATAACGGACCTTGTTATTTATAAACTCCTCCGAGCCCAAGAATGTTTTTACAAACTTCGAAGAGGATGGATACTTTGCTAACAACTCGTTTTTTTCAATCTCATCTAAAATCAAATGTCCTCCATCTGATGGTTTGTTTCCACAACGCATAATTGGTAAGGCAAATAGCGGCTTACCTCTTTTAGATATTACAATATCGGACGCAGGAGTTAGGTATGGGCTAATGTTTTTGCATTTTATCACAGTCGGGTCAGAAGTGAAACTTTCGTATTCAAATAAGAGTTTTTCTTCCTTATTAGAAATACTAAACCCAATGATCACGACATGAACGTGAGCATTACCCCGTGCTTCATTTCCCCATTTAAAAGTCCTATGAGCAAAAAATATCTTCAATCTATATTTCTGAAATAGATAATTCCATAACACTGGCACTTGTTCACCCTGCGTTATTGAATTTGTAGAGACAAATGCAACATCAGTGCCTTTATTAATGGTTATGTAATCTGCAGCTATTTTGTACCATGCTGTAACGTAGTCGAGGTCTGAAGAAGATTTTAAATCACTAAACACAAAACTTAAATCTTCCCTTTGTTGTTTACTTTGATAATGTTTTCCAATAAAGGGCGGATTGCTGTAGTCGGCAATTAACAGTGCACAGAAATTGGCAATTAAGAGTGCACAGCGTT
>JBBJMP010000029.1:0-73904 GCA_037718865.1 Chitinophagaceae bacterium
ACCCCACATCATCCCCTTCATAACTGCTTTGCCTTTGGCAATACCTGTAGCTATTTCCTGTTCAAACGCTCCCGGTTCTTCGGAGTGATCGGTGTGTTGTGATGTATCACACAGCTGCTCCTGATTTTTGTGTTGCTGCTTAAAAGCATGTAGTTTCACAGGAGTGTCCAATACTTTAAAACCCGTTTCATCCATACACACGAGCTTTGTATCTTTTATTACTTCAGCGGCCAGCACTGGTTGTAAAGGAGCTAATAATTCAAATCCACGAGTGGCCCAACCTATCAGGGTGACATAGTTCACACTGGCTTCCAAGAGTAATTGCTGGAACCGGTAATAGGGCAGATGCAATGCAAAACGCAGGTTAAGCTGCATGGCAACAGTCTGTACCGTAGCCTTATACCGGTAAAAAGGATCTTCCAGGGGGAAAGGAGCAACCAGAAACTTATTACCACGGGCAAATTTATGGCGTATGGTTCGTTCTATGTGTATTTCATATTTAAGCACCAGTCGCTCTGTGATGAGTGGGGGCATTTCCTTTCCTCCTTCATGATCCAAGGGATAAAGATGTACATCCACACGTGGTAAATGATCCGGCAATGAGTAGCGTCCGGGGTGACCGTTAGGGTATCTCTCCTTTTTTAGGGTTGCAGTAGCCTCTCTTCTTTGTACCACCACCTGATCTTTGTTAATCTCCTCATAATCAATATAGTTTTTTAGCGGACTGGAGGCGGGTGCTTGTTTTTCGCTGGTAGAACCAAAAATCCTTTTGTTGCGAAGGTTCAGTATGCGCTGCAATTCCTTCATATCCTGGGCTGACTCAGCCAAGTCTTTTTTGTAACCTGCTATCTCTTCTTTTAGGATCAACATCTCACGGTCACGATCATGTAACAGGTCAATAAGTGCTAATCGTTCAAAGGATTCATAATTATTTTTTGCATCAGCAGGAAACATTGTCGAATATACGTATTATATAATGCATAATAAATATATTTAAATAATTGGTTAAATTTGTTACAGAATTATGAAAAGATTAGAAATAAAAAATTCAGGGATCGTTCGTCAGAAAATTCTCAAGCACCTCAACAGTGATGAGCAGGCAAAATATTTTATGCGATTGCATGCCATCCTCACCCTCATTGAGCAGGAAAAGCCTAACTGTTCTGAGATAGCCAATTTGTATGGGATAGCCCCACCAACTGTTGCAAGGTGGGTGAATAGAATAAATGCATCCACTGATGGAGATATCAGTGTGCTGATGGACATCCCCAATCCGGGACGCAATGCCAGGATGGAAGAAAAGCAATTGGCTGTTATCAGCAAGACACTTGCCAGGTCACCAGCAAAAGCAGGGATGAAAGAAGATAAATGGACGGGCAGGCTCCTTTCTGATTATTTAAAACAGAAATATAATATAGCCCTTAAGGTAAGAATGTGCCAGCGCTGGATGAGGAGATTTGAGGGAGATACGATGTAATAAAAGTAATCATTTGATTACACCATTTGTTGCTTATGACTTTGGTAGCGCTTGCGGAACTGGACGCTTTTTAGATCTACCCCCTGGAGAATAAAATGAAGCTGTTGATGGGTTAGGGTCATCCCGGGGCCATCGGCTCCTTGTTTGGGTAGCTCAAAGCTTCCTTTTTCCAAACGCTTCTGGTAGATCCCGAATCCATCTCCTTCCCAAAGCAACAGCTTCATCTGATTGCGGTGTTTATTGAAGAAGATAAAAACATCTCCATTTAATGGACTACGTCCAAGTTCGGAACGCACAACAATGGAAAGTCCGTTATAAGACTTACGCATATTAGTGTTACCGTTATACAAATAATAACGCAGCGACGACGGTAAACTAAGCAGGCTCATAAAAATATTTTAAATAATTCAGGTGTAAGAGATCCGTAAAAATTAATTCGGTTACCATTAGGTAGTTCCACCAGAAATGAAGGCCCCACACTACTTGCAGCAACAGGCTGAGGTATTTTAGTAAATCCTCTAGTCCTGGGTACAGTAGAAACCTGACCTTCCTTGACTAATCTTAAAACCCAATAATTGAATTTATGTATGCTCAGATCATTTTGCTGACAATATAATTTGCGACTGAGCTTCTGTTGCTTCCAGGATTGCACATGCTGAGACATCTGCTGATAAAGGGAATTTTTACTTTTAATAGACATGATTAAATGATTTGTAAATCAAAACTAACCCTTCGGTCTATTTGAGCCAACATGCATCTGCTCTAGTGTTTACCAATTAAAAGGTTTTATTACGGTGCGGATGAATATGTTTTTCATTTATTTCAATTCCTCTATGGTACAATTAAAAGAAGCCCACGTTTTTATAATGTACGGGACTATGGTGCATAATTTCAATTCCTCTATGGTACAATTAAAAGTGCTCGACATTAATGGCACACCGGATCACTATCTAATTTCAATTCCTCTATGGTACAATTAAAAGCGCCGTCAACTACTCTTATACAAGTGCCTTTATACATTTCAATTCCTCTATGGTACAATTAAAAGTTCACGCAACGTTGAAATTAGAAATATCGCTTTCATATTTCAATTCCTCTATGGTACAATTAAAAGTGGTATTGCTTATGAGTGAATTTGTACTTAACCAATTTCAATTCCTCTATGGTACAATTAAAAGCATAATTCTATAGACGGCTACCTATTCGTTATACCGAATTTCAATTCCTCTATGGTACAATTAAAAGTCTTTTCGAACCTGAAGCGTTCTTTGAACTGTCCTATATTTCAATTCCTCTATGGTACAATTAAAAGTTTTTAGTCATGCACTTGCCTAATTACATCATCGTAATTTCAATTCCTCTATGGTACAATTAAAAGGCGAACATGGGCGACTTACACATTGAAAATATTGTTATTTCAATTCCTCTATGGTACAATTAAAAGCATGGTACGTTTAATTATCATATCGTAACCTCTAATGTATTTCAATTCCTCTATGGTACAATTAAAAGCACGGGCACCCACCAACGGGTGTAACGGATACATGGATTTCAATTCCTCTATGGTACAATTAAAAGCAGGTCAACGAAAACCTACAGCATTTGCCAGCTATATTTCAATTCCTCTATGGTACAATTAAAAGACTAACGGCGCGGTCTTGGAATGGTTTGACAACGAAATTTCAATTCCTCTATGGTACAATTAAAAGTAAAAGGTTGGGAGGGGATATACTTAATTAGCAATCAATTTCAATTCCTCTATGGTACAATTAAAAGCCGGTCCTGAACTGATTTGCATGAAGCCATTGCGGATTTCAATTCCTCTATGGTACAATTAAAAGTCTATGAAAAACCCTAAACAGTTATGCTGAATGTTATTTCAATTCCTCTATGGTACAATTAAAAGTTGCCACCTAACGTAATATATGACTCATCAACTACTAATTTCAATTCCTCTATGGTACAATTAAAAGTTTGCCGAAAGTCAATTACATAAATCAATTCAAATTTCAATTCCTCTATGGTACAATTAAAAGTGTACGATAAGTGCGATTCCGAAGCGGGATGCAAAATTTCAATTCCTCTATGGTACAATTAAAAGTTTTATTAGAAAGCAGAATATCCGATCCTTTGATAGATTTCAATTCCTCTATGGTACAATTAAAAGTAATCAATCATGTCACAATCTAAAACACAATTTAATTTCAATTCCTCTATGGTACAATTAAAAGCACAACCTCATTTTCTGTAACATTAGCTGACTGACAATTTCAATTCCTCTATGGTACAATTAAAAGTTTTAACTTCGTTGATGTTTTTGATTCTAGTTGACAATTTCAATTCCTCTATGGTACAATTAAAAGCGGTAATTATATGATTACAGATTCTTCGTTACTGCTTTATTTCAATTCCTCTATGGTACAATTAAAAGTTGATGGTTGCTAGTGAGTGTTGAAATGATTGTGTCAATTTCAATTCCTCTATGGTACAATTAAAAGATGCGGGAGTATCCGCAGGAATTGAGATTGATTTGTAATTTCAATTCCTCTATGGTACAATTAAAAGTAAACGCCGCATGGGCTGTAAATCCGCCTAAATTTAATTTCAATTCCTCTATGGTACAATTAAAAGCTCGAAGTCTTCTGATGTAGCTGTCCAAGCATGGTATATTTCAATTCCTCTATGGTACAATTAAAAGAAAACAATTTAATCACAAATACAAAAAGCAAAATTAATTTCAATTCCTCTATGGTACAATTAAAAGCACATTATCTGTCGTAGTAAATTGCTGTGCATTATTTATTTCAATTCCTCTATGGTACAATTAAAAGTTCTTTGTATTTAGCTAAAGGACTATCATTCGTATCATTTCAATTCCTCTATGGTACAATTAAAAGAGAGGTGATATTTCCGCAATGATGCGACGGCTTCTTATTTCAATTCCTCTATGGTACAATTAAAAGACCTTCTTTTTCAAACACCTGAACCCTGAAAGCCCATTTCAATTCCTCTATGGTACAATTAAAAGATGGCAGAACTTCTGAAAGAGCAAGGTTGCATATATTTCAATTCCTCTATGGTACAATTAAAAGCCGCATTCGTCCCTGGTGTCCAGGTCAGGGTATAACATTTCAATTCCTCTATGGTACAATTAAAAGTGTTAGTGAAAATAATGGGGCGTATGCAGCTTACACATTTCAATTCCTCTATGGTACAATTAAAAGCCTTGCTACGCCAACTGGCAAGCATCTTTCTTAGGTATTTCAATTCCTCTATGGTACAATTAAAAGCCTGCGAAGACTGAATTGCAAGCTGTTTAACTTTATTTCAATTCCTCTATGGTACAATTAAAAGTGCCCGTAATTGTGCCGCCGATGTGTAGACCGTATAATTTCAATTCCTCTATGGTACAATTAAAAGATAATTGCCAAAACCAAATTCACGTCCTGCTGTTATATTTCAATTCCTCTATGGTACAATTAAAAGGCATCATTATTCTTAACGGTGACTTCTTTGTAACCAATTTCAATTCCTCTATGGTACAATTAAAAGAAGAGCTTGTCCATGAAACGTTCAAGGGTTATTATAATTTCAATTCCTCTATGGTACAATTAAAAGCCCAACATCGAGATTGGAGTTAAGGTTTTGTTGGTTATTTCAATTCCTCTATGGTACAATTAAAAGTCGTTTTTCCCGTCAAATGAACTCAATCATTATTAAGCACTTATCAATTCAAAAATAGCGTTTATTCTCAATAAATATCGTCTACCCACGATCCTATCATTCAAAGGGGACTTCGACAACCATGTCTGATCGACTATCGTCCAATGTTTCCAAGAGCCGACTTCAATCAACCCCGCATTGTTGAAGTCTTTATACAGTCACCGACGACTACAACATATTGTCTAACTCATTCTTTTCTTTACCTATCACCACCTTTTCCAGCCATTTTTCCTGCCTGCTTTTAAAGATAATAAGACTATCCTTGTCAGCAATCATTATTTTTACTACTTCACTTAATAGTTCCTTTAGCTTTACATCTGTAAGCTCGCCTTCAAATACACTGTTTTGTATCCAGTTTAAGTAACGTCTGCACAGTTTCAGCATCTTGCCCACTCGCTTCTCTTCGATATCATAAACCAGAATTACATACATAAATTAAGTTTTACCACCATGCTTTAAAAGGTTTATATTCTTCCATACCTAAAATGTGTTTAACCAATTTATAGCATTCCAGCTTTACCAGGTGCTTGTAACTTACACTGCGGCCCAGCGAACGATGTTTAATGGTTTCATTCAGCTTTTCATCCCATGCCCTTACTACGGCTTTGCGGCCGCTTTCTTTTAACAGGCAACTATTCAACTTCGTATCAAAGTCGCAAGGCTGCACCTGTTTTTTATTAAGCAGGGAGAAAATCAGCCGGTCCGCCAGCAGCGGTTTAAAGATTTCCGCAATATCCAGTGCCAGTGAAAACCTGCGCTCGCCCGGCTGGTGCAGGAAGCTGATCGTTGGATTGAGCTGCGTATGATAGATCATGTCCAGGCATAAAGTATAACACATGCTGTTAACAAAGGAAACCATAGCATTTACTTCATTGGATGGCGGCTGCTTGGTGCGGTTGCCCATCTCAAAGTCGTTGATAATAACGCTGAAGGCGTCATAATAGCTCATGCGGATATTGCCCTCTATACCCATGAGCCCCGCAATATCGGTTGCAAGGTAAATGGATAACATCAGCTCTTCTATCCGTGCAATGGGACCGGCAGTATCTTTTTCACGGTTGTTATAATACCTCAAGTTTTTTAGCATATTAAAAGCAGCCCCTTCCACCAGCTTTTGCGCAATGACCAGCCTTTTTTTAGGCCTGGCATAGGCATCGGCCTGCGCAATGAGCACTTTACCGGAAAGCAGGTAGTCTTTCGGCATGAATGATCCGGTGTAATGCTCATAATAATCAAAAAAATGCACGGAGATCTGTTCTTTGCCCAAAAAATTATACAAGGCGCTGTTCGCATCCAGCGCACCAAAGGTGTACAGGTTGTCTACTCCTTCTACTGGGATATATTTTGGTAAACCTTCGTTGCCTTCTTCGTCTACCGGAATAAATTTCAACGTGTTGTCTTTTCGGCTCATACGGCCGGCGTTAAAGAGATAGTAACTTTTTTTCATTCAGTCTGGTAGCGTTTTAATTGCTTATGTAATAAGTTGGGCAACATAAGGATCAAACTTCTTCTATATAGCAGAAGTCATAATACGAACATCGTTTACAGATTTTGCTGTTAATCCTGGGCGGACAGATCTCACTGTTGACCAGGTTTTCTATGTTCCTGAGCGTTTGTTCAAGGTAATAGCTGTCTTCCGGTGTGAGAGTTACTTTGCTCGTGTGTTTGAGCTTTGGATATTCAATAATGCCGGTAACACCTTCAATGCCGTTTTGCTGTAGCAGCCAGATATAATATTTTACCTGCCATTCATGGGCGGCTTCTATGCGGTCGCTTTTTTTCACTTCATGGATAATTTTATTCCAGGCATCGTAAAAATCTATTTTGCTGCCGCCTATTTCTATTTCAGTGTATTTATCCGCCCGCTGGGAATAGGAAGTTTCGTGAATGAGCTTGCCTTCGGCTACCGTGTCCGAAGTATGCTCCATGTTTATGCCATTAGCAAAGAGCCAGAGTTTGCGGTGGCAGACGTGGTAGTAGTTGATATAGGTGGCAGTGAGCATAGATGGAACAAAAACGAATTTATCACTGAAGAATGAGAATATCTTTTGTACTTAAAAGAAATTCTTCAATCTCACCTGTGTTTTTTAGAAGAGTATCTATTACCACCTGATTTTTACAGTTCCCAATCATCAGCCATATGATTTTGGGTGGATGTCCTAGTGTGCCTGATAAATAATAAAAATCTCTGTCTTTTGTAACAATAGAAAAATTGTTCTCTTTAGCATACTGCCATATTTCTCTGTCGGGGAAGTCAGCAAGATTTAATTCAAATACATGCTTTGATCCAGGGAACAAAGGTTGTATTATCTGTGACAATTTTACAGCAAGATTGTTATCAAATAGCAATTTCACAAAACTATGGTTGCAACTATCCTTAAGAGGCTATTTTTAAAAAACGTTTTTCGGCATCAGCAGCGTAAGCGAGACATGCGAGAATATCTTCACGTGTAAGCATAGGAAAATTCTCAATAATTTCTTCAGTAGAGTCGCCTGCTGCAAGGTAACTGAGTACATCATAAACGGTGATACGCATGCCCCTTATACAGGGTTGGCCGCTTCGTTTTCCAGGCTCTATCGTAATATATTGAGAATAATCGGTCATTTGTACCGAAGTTAAGATTAATTATGTGATTCTCGAATGCTGTTGACCAAAATTATGACATAAGCATTAAAGCATAGGTAACATCGGACGGACATCGTTGCGACGCTCCGTTCAAAGGCAGAATAGGAATTGACCTATTACCTGTTTAAAAAATATTCCCTGAATGTTTTCATCTCCTGCAGTTCGGCTTCTACATATTTATCAAAGATTTTATCGCTTACCTGTTCACGCAGGGCTGAGATGCCAACATCAATGAGGCGCAAACCGGTAATTGTAAGAAAAATATTATCAAAATGTTGCCCCTCCAATCCGGACGGACGTTTTAAATCACGGTGCACAAAGCCTTTGCTATGCAAAATCCGAAGTTCGTCTTCAAACACTTCCAGCCAAAGCTCCCGTTTTTCAATCTCATAAGCCCGGTAATCTATTGGATATAGTCTTTCCATCACCAGCATTTCAGCCTGCAGTGTTTCATCAAAGTCGAGCCGGATAAATTGCACTACCAATCCGTTAATTCGGTTAGCCGCTTTCATTTTTTCCGCTTCAGACCCAATATCAGACCGCGTATCTCCCACAAAAAGCTTTCCCACCTCCGTTTCAGAAAGAGCAATCACGTTGTTGTTGGCACCGGCAGAAAGTTGGCGCGGGTATTTCATCGAGTTTTTGATTTCAATTTATGCTGTTGCAAAAAAATTACTTCCCATTCATCGCTCTATACTTTTTACTTTGCTTATTACTGCCCTTGTTTTTTCAAGATCAAAAGCAGCAGGGTCCCATTGCTCATCTTCTTCAAGACCTAGCCACCCTTTGATACTCTCATACTCACTATGTTTAGGCTTGAGAAGGATTTTTTTCAGATCCTGATAGCCCCCGGGACCGCCGCAGTCTTCAGGCGGACAGGCACCCACGCCGGCTATACAATCAGCTTTAGAAGCTTTGATATCTTCCACTTTTTCTACGGTAATATTATGTGTCCAGTGATCGCCATAGTCGTATATGTAAACGTACTTTTGCCCGACTGTGCTAAATACCCGAGACAATTTTACTTTTTTGCTATCTTCTACTTTGTGCCAGTCATCTTCATGAGGTACACTGATGGATTCATCAGAATTAAAGCCATCAATTGAAAACTGGTACAGGTGATAATTTTCCCACCCGAAGGCAAGCTGAATGCTGAGGTGCAGTTTATGAAAGCTAAATTGTGCAGGAACGGTGAGCCTGCGCCAGACGGGCGGATTTTTAATTTCGGCGAGTTGAATGCGGAGGCTTAGGAGCATGGGGAAGCGATTTATAACTGTTTCTCGTAATCGAAAGCTTTCATCATATCAATTAATTTTTGCTCTGCTTTGTCTAAAGCATCGGCACTACCAACGGCACCAGAAATATAAGCATTCGCTATTGGTGTTACAAAAATCTCCGCCTTCGCTGTTTCATCAATTCTAGGTGTGGCTCTAGGTCTGTCACTATCATCTCTTAATTCACCACGAATAGCATATGCAATTTGATTGGCGTTATCACTGATCGCTACAGCCAGTGTTTCCATTAAGCTAAATGTTCGAGCCTGATTGGAAGTAATACGCCAATTGATAATTGCTTTGGCGAGAGCCGGAATGATTTCAACTCTTTTTTTCATTGGGCAAACAAGACATTTACCAAAGATGTTCTGGCTTTCAACCCAATCTTGATTTCTTAATTTTTCTTCAATCTCCGGAAATAACTCGGGCTCCAATTTATTTGTAGAAACCGAAAATAATGTTCTTAAATCAATAGCGATATCATAAATGAAAAGACCTGTAGCTCTTGTTTGTCCAGCCTTATTAAAATATTTTGGACCTAGATTTCTTTTATTACTAGTTAGCCATTTTTCCAAATCATTTTGAGGAATCTCTACTCTCTTGCCTTTCTCATCCACATTAAAAACCCTAACAGTATGATCATTTGGTCTTGAAGATCTATCAAAAACAACCGGTTCCGTTTCCCCTTCAAGTCCACCTAATAAAGGATGAAGTGGACGCATAGCTGAAATAGAGAGAGGGCTTCTTTTTTTTACTGTATAGTCATCTTTCTGAGCTTTCATATAACCACCTAATAACTGATCTACAAAAGTTGGGTCGCAAGGTGAATGAGGTTCTAGCATTCCTGCTTTTCCTTTTTTATCAATTTCCCAATTAAAAGTTATTGCGGCAAAAGGCAAATTCAACGCTTCTATAATAGAGCGCTTTACTTGTTGGCCACTTGCATAAGCCATCTTGTAACCAAACTGCGGGTCGTAATAAAACTTTTGCCCTTCATTAACGGCAAATACAGTGTGTTCGGCATGTCTTAAGCCTCTAATGTAGACAAATGGTGAATTATTCATATTTGCTTTAGTTTTTAAATTTTTGATAAGTATATTCAAAACGGGTCAATGTTATAAATAGCGGAAAATTGTCAGATGGCATTTTTAGTATTTCTTCAACGACCATTCTAAAAGTTTCTCTATTAGTGGGCTGTTGAACAAGAGCAGATGTGATTTTTTCTATAAATTCTTTAATGTTTTTAGAATCACGTACCTCCTGGGAAAGCGTTGAAAAAATCTTTTTGCCTCTTTCATCTGCAGTTTCTAGCTCAATCAAAGCGGAAGCGATTCTGGATGCTAAGTTGAGTAATTCGGTTTTGTTTAACATGGCTATTATCCAGATTTTGTATATTTGATAATATAAGAATGATTCTTCTGTTGAAAATTTAAACTCTTTGCCCTGTGCATACAGAATACTGCCCTTTGGCATAAATTCTCTAAGTTTATCAGGTTCAAATGCTTTCAAGCCAATTGTGCTTAGTTGGCAGGCGCTTTTGAAATTGTAAAAAGTAGACAGTTCTTCTATTTCTTTATCTGAAAGTACCGTTTCACTTTCATTTATGAAAAGTACATCCCTCATCTCATACATCTTTTGCACGTCAGGTAGTATTATTTTTATGAATCCGTATGTAGAATTCATTTTAGATAATACATAAGCATATCCGGTAATTATTTTATTAGGTAAAACTTTAGATAAACTAAAAACAATTTTTATCCATGGCATAGTAATAATTGCAGAAGAACCTGTTTCTTCAGATTCATTTCCGATTGGAACTTCAACATTATCACCTAAAGAGTCTAAGTCAGAATGAGAAGTTGAATGCCATAACCAATAGCCATTCCAAGTTTCTATTTGGCGGGATTTTATATTAGGTGTTTGACTAATAAATTTTCTATAAAAGCGCCATCCAGTAAAAATAATCCAAAGTATTTCATCCTCATTAATTAGCAAAAGTCCCCCTTTAAGGCCAACAGCGAAACCTTGCCCAATCCAAGACGCATATATTTCTTCTTCGTCAATCATACAATCAAGACTTGTAACCTGCCCGGAAGTAACTTCTGTAACATTTTCAGCAGCGTATCCAACATATGTTGATCCACTTTTCCTTCCTTGGGAAACATCATTATGTAATCTAGCAAGCCTTATTAATGATTCTTTCTTCCCTCCATTTATATCTTCCTTTCCAATTTTTTGAAAAAAGGTTGAACCATGAACATGCATTAAATGCTTATCATCATCAAAAAACAAGGGAAAAAGGACATCATCAAAGAACTCACGAGCAGATAAATTTTTACCTTCTCTGTCATTATAAAGCTTTAAGAATTTTCTTCCTATATAACTGGTGTACATGATTATAAGACATTTTCGCGTTCAACTAATTGTAATCCAAACTGCTTGTATTCGTCTATATTTTGTGGCACTACAAATGGATATGCTCCTACCTGCAACTGTTCATATTCCGACTTGTAACGGGAAAGTGTTTTCCAATTAATAGGAATTTCCATGTGGATTCGTTCTTCCCAGCTTGCGGTTAAATAAGTTTCCCTGTCTTCTTCCAAAATGCAAACAGCCCCTTCAATTTCCAAAGCTTCGATTAAAACAGAACGCTTGTTGTCTGTCAACTCTTTAAGTTTAAAATTGCCTTCTTTAAATTTTAGATGCATGTCGATTTCTTTTATCTCCAGTATGGGGTAAACGGTATCAATTTTTTCCTGTAGACTTCTTTCTTTAAGTAATGTGCCATTATCAGGTAACTGGTCGAAGCTTAATTTTAAAACTTCCATTTTATAAGGCAATACACTTCCTTGGGGTGCTATAATATGGATAGGCTTAAATTTACCAATCGTATCCTTATTTCTTTTACGGTTAACACGTCCGAAACGCTGGATTAAACTATCTAAAGGTGCACATTGGGTTATCATCCTGTCAAAGCTTATATCAAGGCTCACCTCTACCACTTGAGTTGCCACAACAATACAAGGTGAGTGCCCGGGATTTTTATAGTCATCTCCATTAAATTCCTTCTTTAATTGAATTTCCCTTTCAACCCTATCACCTCTTCTGAATCTGCTATGAATAAGCATCTTGGGAACATTAGAAAACAGTCTTTTATATGACTTAAAGGCTTCTTGCGCTTTTTTGATGGTATTGAATATAACCAGAACCTTTTCTTTCCCTTTTATTGCTTTCTCTAAAACGCCCTCCACATCGGATTCAGCTTCATACTTATATATTTCATGGCGATCAAATTTATCTAAGACCTTCTCTGACAGTTTAACTTCATAAACCTTTTCAGGACCACCTAATATTTTCAACAGCTCATTATACAATACTGACGGCATGGTAGCAGTGCCAATATGAACCCGGCATTCAAGAACCAACATCGCCTTTACAATTTCCAGTACCATAGCTTTTGAGTAATCAGAATAAGTATGTACTTCGTCAAGAATGATATCACAACCTTTAATATCGAGTATAACACTTTCAAAGCCAGATGTACCAAAAATGATTGCGGCCAATTGATGCGGAGTAAGCACTTTAACTGCCGAACCAATTAATGGTTGCAATATTTGCTCATCAAGATTTTTGCCTACTACTATCCTGGAAGTTGAATGCAATAGCCGGATATCCTTATTAGGAATAGTATCTTTAAACCGCTGCCACATTGCATTAATGGATGCCTGAAAAGGCAAAGTATAAAAGAAGCGTTCTTTGGTTCTACGTAAAAGAAAGTCTGTCTTGCCTGCTCCGGTTGGAGCGACAACTAATGTATGTTTTCTGCTGTCATTTACCGGAACTTCTGACAATGGAAATAAATCGCTAACTCTTAAACTATCATTATAAAACGCAATATTTGGCTTTTCAAACAAATGTTTAAGTTGTTCATTTGTTTTATTATTAAATGCAGATGCAAAATGATCGCTTGCTTTAAGTAGTCCTCTCCAGGGTGACCAACCGAATTTCTTAGACTCACAATATTGCACAGCATAAGCTAAAGCAATCTTTGCTTCATTCAAACTAATGCAAGGACAATCGTACTCAAAATGATTGAGAATTTGCTTGCCGTAATGATACCAATTTTCCCATTCTATTAAATGATTACCTATCCAATCCCTGCAATTATCATCTAAATCTAATATCCCTCTATTCTTATTGTCATTTTGAATCGACTTGTGATGGGCTACCACCATATCAATTATTACATCCCATTCACTTTTGGAAAACGCAGGTAAAAAGGCAAGAGATGAAAGTTCATGCCTATGAATATATTTCTCGTATTCTCTTTGTGCAACCAATGAATTACAGTTAATCTTATTTATTTTGTTTTGAAAGTTAGGATGTGCTTTACCCAAATCATGAAGTACTGCACCTTTACGGGCTATTGAAGTGTCAAAATTTGCATTTATTCCACTCACAATTTTTTCAATTGCAGATACAACATGCTCTGTATGTTCCAATAACGACACATTACCATATTGAATACTTTTGGCTAATATTTCATTCAACTCTTTCATTGGTTGCGTATAGGATTTCCGGTAATTTTTAATTCACCAAACATTTCAACCGAGTTATTAAAACGATTATGACCTACTTTAAATCCTTGATCCTTTGAAGTAAAGTGTAATTCAAACCCATTGATTTCATCAAAATTCGTTTTACCCATATCTAACATTTCTTCAGGAAGTAACAAATCTTCATTTCTACATAAACAAATTGTTTGCATTGCAGCCTTTTCTGCATCATTTGCATTTTCAAAAGCCAAATAAAGATTAGGATTCAGCATTACTCCTCTTTTTAAGATACCTAGGTTAGTCTTAAATATTCCTTTTTCTTTTGAGAATTGAAAACCACCTTTGGCCCATGTTCTCTCCTGCTGAATATCAATACCGGAATAATTCAATCTGTATCGTCGGATTTTTAAAATACCGTTCTTAATAAGTAATTCTGGAAATAATTTTTTTTCAATACCTTCTAAAATAGAGGGTGTTAGAAACTGCTGTGAAAAAGTTTCACTATCTCTCACAGCAGTCCAAGGCTTAATAAAACCAAACGGGCCAGAGTATTTTACTACATAATAATTCATAGAAAATTTATTTTAAAGCTCCAAATCCAATTCCTGTACTATTACCTACTCCAACGTTCCAGGCGAACGTAAGTTGCTCGGGAGTTCCGCTTATGATTACTGGACATATGTTTACCCTGTTATTAACTTCTTTATACTTTATAATTTTAGTTTGAGGATTAGAATAGGTTGTATCAAATTCTACGTTCAAATCTTCCGTTGAAAGATTACTGATAGCAAGTTTCTTCTTTAAAGTTTCAGTAAGGAATTCACTACTTCTGTTATCATCATAAGTAATATGTTTTTCATTATTGCTAAATCTTCTTTTGATAAAAACGGGGCTTGCAACTAAAAACTTTTTTTGAACAGAAAATTCTCTATTTTCTTCAATTTGCACATCAGAAACACTTGATCCAAAACATACTGATGGATCGATTAAAATTCCTTTTAGAATAAGCTTGATTAAAGAGTCCTCGTGAGCACTTATAAAAAAGTAGGAGTCTATTTTAAGGTTTATTCCTTTGGTCTTTGCTTCCACATTTAGGAGCCATGAAAAGGAGTAAAGACTCAAGGAATCATGTTTATCATTACCTGAACCTAACCATTTATGCAGCGCACCGGTTAAGTAAGGTTGATAATTGAACGGGATAATTTTTTTATTCCGTGTAAGTTTTAAATATAATCTCATTTGAACGCTTTAAATACAAACTTTTATTTACTTATAATAAAGGAAATCTCTTAAAGGGCAAATAAAAAATAGTTTTTTTTGATGAAATAATTCATACTTTCGTACAAATATACCAATATTAATAGTTATTAAGAAAAAAGCCCGATTTTGGAATGGAAATATATTTATAGTAATTACTTATTAATTGACCCACATTCGGGCATTTTGAAGAATGAATCAACCATTTTATAATTTTTCTATATTAAACCAAGCACTCAGATTCGACTTTTTAAGTGTAGGGAAAAAAGTTGTTCCAAAATCAATTCTTTATACAAAAACAGAAATAAGTAATCTTTATTCACTTGCTTTAGTTGATGTGTACAATGATGGTTCATCAGACGATATTTGTGTAAGTAACAATGGTGACATGGAAAAAATTTTGGTTACGGTTTTTCAGACTTTTTCTATTTTTTTTACAAATTATCCTGATTCTATAATAGCTTTCCAAGGTAGCACTCCTTCCAGAACACGTCTGTATCGTATAGCTATTTCACATGAATTAGCAAACATAAATAAAGTTTATAATGTATGGGGAATTGCTGGTGAAATATATCGTCCTTTCGAAAAAGATCATAATTACACTGGCTTTTTATTTTCGTTAAAAACTATTAATATTGGGTGAAACGCATTAATATTGCATAAGCAATAGTATAATGTCGAATTCGATTAAATCAGATAAACCTTCTCAATCACCCAAAACATCCGGTCGCTTTGCCACACCCGAAAAAGCCGCCCAGGAAAAAAATGCCCCTTTGATAGCTCATATTAAGAAAATAGGTTTAAAAGTTGTAAAAACGGATTCTTCCAAATAAATCACTTGAGACTATTTTCTCTCTTAATACCACTGACTACGTATCAAACAAAGTAAAGCGACTTCAAGGGAATTCCCTATAAAGCAACAACTTATTGCTCATTCTACTTCTCCCATCAACAATACTAACAAATAAATCCATTAAGAAAACCCCCTCAATACATCCATCCAAACAACCACAGCGGTATCTTCCTCAAAGCACCTGTTTCCATGTCGTCTGCCGCTACATAAGCGTTAGGCACATCTTTTACCTGATCCATGGTTTTTCCCCTGCCACCTGTTTCAAACACGTACTGATCATTCACTTTAAAATCGCCCGCCGGGGGTAACGCAATATCATAGCCTGCATTCAGATGCTGGTTTAAGAAAAATGTCTCGCGCAGCGTGCCTTTGTTGGCCGTTTCAGGTGAAAGTGCATACTGCAGGTTGGTATTTTCAAGATATATTTTATCCGGCTTTTGTAAAATACTGATGCTTTTACCTGCGGTTGACAGGGTATTTATCAGCTTCGCTTTTTCCAGGTAATAAATATATTGTACCAATGTATTGCGGGTAATCCCGATTTTCTCACTCAGCTTACTTACATTCGGTTTAAAAGGAACATTCACCGACAAAATATACAGCAACTGGTAAATTTTTCGCGTATTGGCAGCGCTGAAACCTTCCACAAACTGCAGATCGGTTTCTATTACCATCTTCACCACCTGTTCCAACCTTATTGGATACGTGTGAATGTTTTCTTTAAAGAACGGATAGTAGCCATAACGTAGATAATGCTGAAAGTGCAGCAGCGGTTTAAAAATGCCGCTCATATCGCCGGCAATCTGCACGTGCTTATCTACTATATCCCGCAGACTGATTGCCGGAAAACTGCCCGTACCGGTAAACTGCAGGAACTCGCGGAACGATAGTCCAGGCAGATAATATTGCACCGCCCGCCTGCTCAGATCTGTATTCTGCCGAAGCATATCACTAATGGAAGACCCGGTAAAAATAATTTTAAGATCCTGGTAAAAATCATAGCTGTTTTTTATTTCCCTTGCCCAATTTGGATACTTATGCACTTCATCCAGCAAGAGTAATTTTCCTCCCTCTTCGCTGAAGCGGGCGGCCACATCCGACAGCCTGTTTTCACTGAAATAAATGTCGTCCAGCGTCAGGTATAATACTTCGTTATCCGGCCCAAATGCGCCCCTGGCGTATTGCAATAATAACGTCGTTTTTCCAGTTCCCCGCGCTCCCAAAATGCCAATCAACCGGTTTGTCCAATCAATCTTTTCCATCATTGAACGAACTATGTTTTGTTGTTGATTTCTGACCAGGAGGTTGGATTTTTGAAACAGGTTTTCAATATTTGCTTCATTCATTAAGCAAAATTATCGTTTTTTGCTTTTTTCAAAGAGCATTTTCGATTTTATTTTGGAACCCTTTATCTAAGATACCACCCCGACACATCCCATCCCTTGCGCATTATGCAATCCCAAACCAGCAACCAACGCCAATTCCATCATTGTTTTTGGCGCCGTAACTTCCAACCGGAATTTTACATATCCTCTTATTTTGGTTTCAGCATCTGTTCCCCCCTTTATCGTAATCAATCTGGATAACGGCGGGTGTGCAAACAAACGTACGATAATCGTCACTTTATTCCCTAAGTCTTTGTCCTCATTAAATACCGCATGATATTTTTCCAGCCAGTTATGCGACAGACAGTCAATAAAATCTTTATCTTCCGGAGAACGGTAATCATAATGCCCCCGGCTGTTCTTCCTGCCCACAACCAACGGAGAAAGCGGTTGAAGCAGGTATTGGTGGGTCTCACCATTTATTAAAGATTCCGGCAGGCTTTCTACCTGCGTAACCTGGAAAGTAGTCTTGCTTGCGGCATCCGCTATCTGCAACTGCTGATCAATAAACAGTCCTTTAATAAAGGCCTCCGCTGCCTGCGGCATATAAAAACAAGTAATTACTTCCGCTTTGTCAGTTTGCAGTTGCATACGGTCACCTTGTTTCTGAAACGGTGTCCGGATATCGGAAAACGTAAACAATTTAAAGCTCTTGTGTCCGCTTCCATAACCGGTGTCATGCAGGAAGGATGCAAACGCTTTATCGGCCGATTGAATGATTTTATAAATAGCAGCCGATAAGGGATACTGATAGTTAAAAGGAAGCAATGCAGGTTTATGTATGGCTTGCAGCGTTAGTTTTAATTGCATAAATTAATTAAAGTAATATACATTCATTTAAACAATACGGGAAATAAAATTGACTGATTAATAACTTTGGATCAAGACTTAATCAACGCCTTAAATATTCCAGCAAGCGCCTCAACGGTTTTTGTAATGACGGCTTCATTCTCAACCGGTATTTTCAAATAAATTTTTCCGGTTGAAACATCCTTTTGGATGAGTGAAGTAACCAGATCCTGTGTATTTTTTTTATCGATTAAAGTGGCTGCCAGCTTGATGAGAAATTCAGAGCCTGATTGCAGTAATGAAGCTGCCGCATCTTTTTCCTCCACATTAACAGGTCCCGCAGGTTCCGCTATTACTTCATCATCCCATGATTCAGCAACCGGTATTTCGCTTACCGAAGTGTTAAGAGCTTCAGGATCTTTTTGAATTGAGGGTTCCTCTTCTTTTACACCTTTGTCTTCAATGGAGCTTGCAGGTAAACTTTGCGTTACTTCCTCCACCGAACGCATGAACTTTTTAAACTTTTCCTCACCCATGAAAATGCTGTTCTCCCCGTTATCCAATATGCCCGCTGCCAAAGCACTTTTAAATTTTAGCACGCCAAGCATGCGTTCTTCAATGGAATCTTTAGCAACCAGATTGATTACGCATATATTCTTCTTTTGCCCCATACGGTGAATGCGGCCTATCCGCTGTTCAAGCACGGCCGGGTTCCACGGAATATCTAAATTAATGATCCAGGCTGCTGACTGAAGATTCAAACCTACTCCGCCTGCATCAGTAGACAAAAATACCCTGCAGTGCTGGTCATACTGAAAATTTTTGAACAGCGCCTCTCTTTTAATACTTGGAACTCCTCCATGCAGGTTTTCATAACCGATCCCTTTCTTATCCAATATTTTTACTACCAGCCTGGTCATTCGTTCCCATTGACTGAAGATGACTACCTTTTCATCCTGCATCTCCATGATCTCATCAAGAATGTTTTCCAGCTCATCCAGTTTTGTTTGATAGTTGGTTTCCTGATCAACAATATAAGTGCTGTCGCACACCATTCGCATCAGGTTAAGGAAGATCAGCAGCCTTTGACGGTCTTGTTCATTCAGATACCCGAAACGTTTCCATTTGTTAACAAGCTTTGAAACTTGTCCGGCGTACTCCGTGTGCATCTGCTCCTGCTGTGCTGTTAGCGGTACGAACAGATTTTTATCTATCCGCTCAGGTAACTGTTTCAATACCTGTTTCTTTGTACGTCTTAATAAAACATCAGACAATCGTTCCCTGATCTCATGCAGGCGCTGGTAACCGATTATTTTATCTGTCCCTTCCTCTTTTATCTGGTGTACGGTAAGAAAATGATATAAGGAGCCAAGGACAAAAGGATCAATGAATTGCATTAGTGAATATAGTTCCTCAAGGTTGTTTTCGAGGGGAGTTCCCGTAAGTACCAGTGCATAATCACTTTTAAGTTTTTTTATACTTTGCGACACTTTCGTTTTCCAGTTTTTGATCCTTTGTGCTTCATCCAGGATGATAAGGTCCGGCCGCATTTCGTTAATATGCGCCCAATCATTTAACACCACATTATAGCTGATGATCTTGTAAAAATGTTCATATTCACTATACGCTTTCATCCGCTGTAATAAATTCCCTTCTATCACGGCAACCTTTGAACCTGTAAATTTTTCTATCTCGGATTTCCATTGGTATTTTAATGATGTCGGGCAAATGATCAGTATTTTGCTTAAACCGAAACGCCGTTGCATCATTTCTGCGAATCCGATGGCCTGAATGGTTTTTCCAAGTCCCATTTCATCGGCTAATATGGAACGGCCTGCCTTTGCCGCAAATAAGATACCTTCCTCCTGGTAGGAAAATAGAGGAGTCTTAATAACATTTTCAAGTAATTTTTTATTTTCAGTTGTTATGACCTGCTGCCGGCTTGTTTTCTCCCTGTAAGAAAGTATAAATTCCAATGCATCCTCATAAAAACGAAAAGAAGGATTGATCTTTTTAAACTCTACCAACAGTTTTTCAATGTGCAAAAAACTTTTAGCTAACAGGCAATTATTCTTATCAAAATATTTTTTCGACAATGCCGTGAATCTATTATGGTCATCGCTGCCAATGCGGATCTTAACAGCGCGTTCCTCCCTGTAGCATAGGTATATTGATGTGTATGCAGGTATGTTGGGTGAGGCCAGTTGCTTTTTCAACTTCTGTCTGGAGTTGATAAATTGCAGTACCGCTTCTATGTGTTTACAGGTGCCCAGCTTATTGTTTTTAAAGTCGAGACATGTGCAGAAATTAAAGCTGTTGTCCGCACTGCGTATGGCTACTTTATAGGTGTTCCCGGTTTCAGGGTTATTCACTTTATAGTCTGAATAGACCGGTTCAGTGCCCGTTTTTTCAATATGAAAGATCTTAGATCCTGCAAATTGCTTACGCAGGGCCGATTGCCATTCATGCCCGGTAAGGTTCAATGGTTTTTTGATGTGCGAAATGAGAGGCTGGACAATATTGTTTTTTGATCTTTTTGATTTAAGCTTCTTTTGTGCAATTGCTTTTGCCATACGTAGTTTTTAAATACTTTGATTTGCTAAAGTTATCAAGTCCCTGGTCCATTGACTACGGCAAAATACTTAAGTAGCCGGGAGTAAATTTTATTGTGGATGGAATGTGAAAAAATAAAAATTCCCATCATTTTTCTCCCCAATTTGGTAATTCCGAAAAAAGATTTATCTTAACAGCACGATTGTTAACTGCCTAAAATCTACCTGTTATGGGTACCGTTAAACACATTCTGCAAAACAAAGGAAATGCAGTCTATACCGTCAGTCCAGACACCTGCGTATACGATGCGCTCGAGACTATGGAAGATAAAAACCTAGGCTCTATGATCGTGGTAGATACTGACGGAAAATTGTTTGGCATTTTTACGGAACGTGACTACGCACGTAAGGTCATCTTAAAGGGCCGCTCTTCGCGGGAGACCAACGTCAGGGATATCATGACAGAGCGAGTTGTCTACGTGAACCCCGACACCAAAATCGAAGAATGTATGCAGTTGATGACCAACAAGAACATCCGCCATCTGCCTGTACTGGATAAAGAGGAACTGGTAGGAGTTATCTCGATCGGCGATCTGGTCAAATACATCATTAACGAAAAGGATTTCATCATACAAAACCTCGAACATTACATTACGCATTAATGCGGTTATGACGTTCAACCTGTGGTTCCGGCAATTCGTACTCATTTAAATCATAAGTCATTACCCTCTTTGGTGTAACGGATGATATAGTTCGCGTATTGATCATTAAAAGATTGTTTATGCCTGGAAATGAATCAGCCCTTCTTCCGTTATGGCCCTTGTTATTGTATGCTTCGCTTGTAATGATTTTACTTGCAGCCATTCTTGGCCTCTCCTACGTGCTGGGACAACATCATAACGACCGGGCTACCGGAGAGCCGTACGAGGGCGGTATCATAGAGTCAGGTTCAGCACGTCTTCGCTTTTCCTCTCAATTTTATTTAGTGGCCATGCTGTTCGTCATCTTTGATATAGAAGCAGTATTCATCATATTGTGGGCATTGGGATTTTACGAACTTGGATGGCCCGGCTATATCGGCGCGGCCATATTTATCGGCCAGTTGGTGGTGGTTCTGATCTATGAATGGGGTATCGGCGCTTTAGATATTGGTCCGGATGGAAAGAAAATACTAAGGGCATTCAAGAAGATGGAAAAGAAGATTCCTACTTCATAATTATATATTATCACATAAAGTAATGAAAGCACCGATCCAAATACGCATAACTCATAACTCATAACTCATATTTAATGAAGTGGTGGCTAAGTAAAGCAGGTGATTCAACAGGAAGTATAAACGGAACCGGTAGCATGGAAGAGGCTGTCAGTAAAAGCATCATGCTTACCACCATGCAGGGCTTGGTGGGATGGGGCCGCAAAAATTCGATGTGGCCCTTTCATTTTGGCCTGAGCTGCTGTTTCGTTGAAATGGCAACCGCCATCACGAGCAAATATGATGTAGCCAGGTTCGGGGCAGAAGTGATCAGGGGAACACCCAGGGAGGCTGATGTGATGGTCATAGCAGGAACCGTATTTATCAAAATGGTTCCGATCATCAAAAGGCTGCATGAGCAAATGATGGAACCCAGGTGGGTGATCTCCATGGGCAGCTGCGCAAACAGTGGGGGCATGTATGATATTTACAGCGTGGTGCAGGGCGTAGATAAATTCCTGCCGGTGGATGTTTACGTTCCCGGCTGCCCTCCACGCCCGGATGCATTTATGCAGGGCCTGATCTTACTCAGCGAGGCTGTAGGAAAAGAACAACGCCCGTTGAGCTGGATGATCGGCGATCAGGGAGTCATAAAACCACAATTAACCTCTATGAAGGAGAGAAAGCACGATGAAAGGATGGGCATGGTTGATTTCAGGCCGGTCGACGAAGTGTAGACTTAACTAAACGCAGATAATATCTGCGTTTGTATTTATATTTATTCCATACTAACTTACTGCGGTCAGGCGTCAGCGTAATAAACTGTCAGCCGCCTTTCCCAGACCTTAAATGTATGCCAGAAGATGCCACAGATATAACCGCGCTTCTGCAACAGCGCTTTGGAGCTGATGCTTTCCAGCAGCAACAGACTGTTGACGGAATACTTACCTTATGGGTACCCAAAGAAAATATTGTAGCGGTTATCCGTTTTTGCAAATCCGATGGCCAACACCCTTTCACCCTGTTGTACGACCTATGTGGTATCGATGAGCGCGACAGGGCCAAAAAAATATCCGCTGCCACGGACTTTACTATTGTATATCACCTGTTTTCTTTCGGGCTCAATATGTTTATACGGTTGAAATGTGCCTTGCAGGGTGAATATCCATCACTTCCTTCTATTACTTCCCTTTTTAAAAATGCAAACTGGTACGAGCGTGAAGTGTATGACATGTTTGGCATAAAGTTCGAAGGTCATCCTCACCTCCAACGCATCCTTATGCCGGTTACCTGGAAGGGGCATCCGCTGCGCAAGGAATACCCTGCCAGAGCTACTGAAATGGGGCCTTACGAGCTATGGGATGAAAAGCAGGACCTGGAACAGGAAGCGCTGCGGTTTAAGCCGGAAGAATGGGGCATGCAACAACAGAGCGATGATGCCGATTTTATGTTCCTGAATATCGGGCCCCAGCACCCGGGTACGCATGGCGTTTTACGGATCATTCTGCAATTGAATGGGGAAGATATCGTAGATGCAGTGCCGGAGATCGGATTCCATCACCGTGGTGCGGAAAAAATGGGTGAAAGACAAAGCTGGCATACCTATATCCCTTATACTGACCGCGTTGATTACCTGGGCGGCGTAATGAACAACCTCGCTTATTTGCTGGCCGTTGAAAAACTGGCGGGCATAGAAATGCCGGAACGTGCAAAAGTGATCAGGGTTATGTTGTGTGAGTTATTCCGGATTAACAGCCACCTGGTCTGGTTCGGCACATTTGCCCAGGACCTGGGACAGCTCTCCCCGGTATTTTATATGTTTACCGACCGCGAAAAGATCTTCGACATCATTGAAGCTATCTGCGGTGGACGCATGCATCCTAACTGGTTCAGGATCGGCGGCGTGGCCCAGGATCTCCCCAAAGGCTGGGATACACTTGTCCGTGATTTTGTCGATTACTTCCCTAAACAACTCCGCGAATATAACGCAATGGTTTTGCGCAACAGCTTGTTCAAGGCCCGGACGCGCGGTATCGGCATTTATACGCTGGATGAAGCCATTGAATGGGGAGTAACGGGCCCCGGGCTTCGTGCCTGCGGCTTCGAGTGGGACTTCCGCAAAAAACGCCCGTACTCGGGTTATGAAATGTTTGATTTCGATGTTCCCATCGCGCAGAACGGCGATTGCTACGACCGGTCTGTAGTACGGGTAGAAGAAATGCGGCAAAGCCTCCGTATCGTGGAGCAATGCCTGAACAACATGCCGGAAGGTAATTACAAAGCCGACCACCCGTTGACGACGCCGCCGGTCAAGAAACATACTATGGAGGATATTGAAACCCTGATCACACATTTCCTTAACGTTAGCTGGGGACCGGTCATTCCTCCGGGCGAGGCCATGAGTTGCATTGAAGCTACAAAGGGGGCGAACAGCTACTATCTTACCAGTGATGGAAATACGTCGGCTTACCGGGTACGCATCCGCACGCCGTCATTCCCGCATATGCAGATGTTGCCTTATATCAGTAAGGGCTATACGGTGGCGGACGTGCTGTCTATACTGGGTAGTATGGACTATGTATTGGCGGACATCGACCGTTAAACAGATTGACACTAAAACATGTTGACAGAAATAGAAATACAGGAGATTAATCACGAGATCGGACTGGTACCGTACAAAAAAGCGGCCCTGATCGAAGCTTTAAAGATCGTGCAGTTACATCGCCGGTGGGTCAGTGATGATTCCGTGCGGGCTATTGCAGAGTACCTGGAAATTAGTCCTGCGGAAGTGGACAGTGTAGCTACCTTTTACAATCTCATTTTTCGCAGGCCGGTTGGCCGGCATGTGATCTTATTATGCGACAGCATTTCGTGTTATGTGATGGGTTATAAACAACTGTATGACGACTTGCGGGACAAGCTCAGCATAAAGTTTGGTGAAACAACTGCCGATCAGCGCTTTACCTTGTTGCCAAATCCCTGCCTGGGTTGTTGCGATCACGCTCCCGCCCTCATGATCGACGAAGATCTGTACAGCGATGTGACCGGTGAAATGCTCGATGAGATATTGAAGAGTTATGAATGATGTGCGGATGGAGAGAGATGTGCAAATGTGCAGATGTGCAGGTGGAGGAAGATTGCCCGTGGTTGGTGTTTTCACCAACCACCAGTCAGGTAACACTAAAACTAAAACTTAAACACCAACATAAGCAATGGAACGCCCACTCACCAGGAACATTCACCCGGATCGCCCGCCGCTCAGCCTCAAAGAGTATGAGAAGACGGGCGGTTATGAGGCCGTTCGCAAAATGCTTAAAGGCTTTTCCCCAAAAGAAGTGCAAAAGCTGGTGCAGGAAAGCAACCTGAAAGGCCGCGGAGGGGCTGGCTTTAATACCGGAATGAAATGGAGCTTCGTACCCATGGGCAGCGATGCACCTCATCCCAAATACCTCATCGCCAACGCAGACGAGATGGAGCCCGGCACTTTCAAAGACCGGTGGTTACTCGAAGGCAACCCGCATCAATTGATTGAAGGAATGATCATTTCGGCTTATGCGATCCAGGCGGGCATATCTTATATTTTTTTACGATGGGCCTATAAAACTGCAGCACGCTATATCAGAAAGAGCATCCGGGAGGCGTATCAGGCGGGGTACCTGGGAAATGATATTCTGGGTAGCGGCTACAGCCTTGAAATGTACCTCCACACTGGCGTGGGCCGCTATATGTGCGGAGAAGAGACGGCCTTACTAAACGCATTGGAAGGCAAACGCGCCACCCCGAGGTCCAAACCGCCCTTTCCGCAGATCATCGGGCTGTTCGGCAAGCCCACCATCGTAAATAACGTGGAGACCTTTTGTTGCGTGCCTCATATCGTAAACAACGGGGCAGATTGGTTCAAAAGCCTTAGCTATAGCGAAGACGGGGGCACGAAGATATATGGTGTCAGCGGAAGAGTTAACCGCCCCGGCGCCTGGGAACTGCCGATGGGCATTACCATGCGTGAGCTGATCGAAGACCACGCCGGCGGCATGAAGAAGGGATATCAGCTCCGGGGGGCCTTGCCGGGCGGTGCTTCTACCGATTTCCTAACGCCGCAGCACATGGATATTAAGCTGGACTTTAAATCCGTTGCTGCGGCCGGCAGCCGTTTGGGTACCGGTACCATGGTCGTTCTGGATGATGCCACCTGTCCCGTAGGTTTCGTGCACAACCTGCAGCATTTTTTTTCACAGGAAAGCTGCGGCTGGTGTACGCCATGCCGGGAGGGATTGCCCTGGGTGGAAAAAATTCTGCTTGGACTGGAAAACGGCGCAGGCACCCTGGAAGACCTGGACGTATTGCAGATGCATACGCAATTTCTTGGTCCGGGTAATACATTTTGCGCACTAGCACCGGGGGCCATGGAACCCCTGCAAAGTGCACTGCAATATTTTATGGACGACTTCAATAAACACATCAAGTTGAAAAAATGCCCGTATGGAAATGGAGTGGAGAAAAGGCAACCTGTAACACATAACACGATGTAAGCTCATGCCAACCGTATACATAGATAATCAACCGTATGAGATAAAGGCTGGTAAAAACCTGCTCGAAGGCTGCCTGAGCCTAGGTTTTGACCTCCCTTATTTCTGCTGGCACCCGTCGCTGGGAAGTGTGGGTGCCTGTCGGCAATGTGCTGTTAAGATGTTCAGGGATGAAAAGGACCAACAGGGCCGTTTGGTGATGAGTTGTATGGAAAATGTTACGGAGGGACTACGCCTGTCAGTGACCGATGCTACGGCTAAAGCTTTTCGTGAGCAGGTGATTGAATGGCTGATGACCAATCATCCGCATGATTGCCCGGTATGTGATGAAGGAGGCAGTTGCCACCTGCAGGATATGACGGTGATGACAGGGCATGACTACCGCCGCTACAACTATAAAAAAAGAACCTACCGCAACCAGTACCTGGGCCCGTTGATCAATCACGAGATGAACCGCTGTATCCAGTGTTATCGCTGTACCCGGTACTACCGCGATTATGCCGGCGGTAAGGACCTGAATGTTTTCGGCGCACATAATCACGTGTATTTTGGAAGGGAAAAAGATGGTGTCCTGGAAAGTCCGTTCAGCGGTAACCTGGCCGAGGTTTGTCCAACAGGAGTATTTACCGACAAAACACTGAAGGAGCATTACACACGCAAGTGGGATCTCACCTCTGCTCCTTCCATTTGCCATCATTGCAGCCTGGGATGTAATATCATCGCCGGAGAACGTTATGGAAAGCTGCGTTCCATCACAAACCGTTATAACAGCGAAGTGAATGGCTACTTTCTCTGTGACCGCGGAAGGTTTGGTTATGAATTTGTGAACAGTGAAAACCGCATTACCCAGCCAGTGATCCGCAATCGCGTCATTGAAGCAGTAGATGAGGGCGAGCTGATGAACCATCTGAGAAGCAGCATCACTCAGAAAAAGATGATCGGCATAGGGTCTCCCAGAGCATCTGTAGAAACCAATTTTTCTCTGATGCAGCTGGTGGGCAGGGAAAATTTCTACCAGGGGGTGACTAACGAGGAAGCCTACCTGCATAAGCTTATCCTCGATATGCTGCAATCCGGATCGGTGCATAGCTGTTCGCTCAAAGAGATAGAGCAGGCCGATGCGGTCCTGGTGCTGGGTGAAGATGTATGGAATACAGCGCCCATGATGGCCCTGGCGGTCAGGCAATCGGTCATGAAAACGGCAGCCTCTAACGCCCTGCATCAAACGCCATTGCCTGCCTGGCATGATAATGCCATTAAGGAACTCGTTCAGGAGGGTAAAGGCTTTCTGGCAAATATAACCCTCTCCGTTTCCCCGCTTGACGAATTAGCAGCCTGCGCACATCGGGCAGCACCAGACGATATCGCCAGGCTTGCGTTCGCCATTGCACATCAGCTTAATCCGGATTTGCCGGCCGTTTCCGGTCTCAATGAAGATACTGTCGCCATGGTTACACGCATATGCACTGCGCTGGAACACGCCAAAAACCCGGTGATCATCAGCGGAACTTCCTTGTTTCATGAAGCTATCATCAAGGCCACCTTTGATATTGTCATGGCGCTGAAGGTAACAGGAAAAAAGGCAGGGCTTTCTTATGTACTTCGTGAATGCAACAGTATGGGCCTGGCTATGATGCAGGCGCCTTCTTTCAATCAGGCTGCAGACCGGGTTACCAGAGAGCCGGATCTTACCGTTATCATTGTTGAACAGGATATCTACAGGTCCATTCCTCAACCGGATGCCGATGCTTTTTTTAACAATAGCAAGCATATTATAACGCTGGATGCCTTGAATACGGCTACGACAGGTAAAGCACAGGTTCTGATACCCGCAGCGAGTTTTGCCGAAGCAGACGGAACCCTGGTTAATAACGAAGGACGTGCCCAGCACTTTTACCAGGTATTCATGAACCCAAACAGGTATATCAGGGAAAGCTGGAGGTGGTTGTTAAAGATAAAGGACTGGCTATTAAAAGGGGAAAACGGGCAGGAACATTATCCTGACCAGATCCTTGCTGAACTGGAAACCGCCTTTCCACAGTTTGCCGGTATTGTAAAAGTTATGCCGCCCCATGATCACCGGGTGCACGGACAAAACATTCCGCGTGAACCTCACCGTTATAGCGGCCGCACGGCCATACTGGCTAATATACAGGTGAGTGAGCCCAAGCCATTACAGGATGCCGATTCACTGCTTAGCTTTACCATGGAGGGTTATAGAGGTATTCCCCCTTCTTCCGCCATTCCGTTTTTTTGGTCCCCCGGCTGGAATTCCGTTCAATCGGTGAACAAATACCAGCAGGAAGTCGGCGGCGCCCTGCTCGAAGAACAGCCTGGCGTAAAGCTGTTTACGGAAAGGCCAGGAACTGCGCCTAACCTGTACAAAGACTTTCCGGAAGCTTTTGTATCCAGGCAGCAAAAATGGTTATTGCTTCCGAAGTATGATGTTTTTGGATCCGGTGAATTGAGCATATACACACAGGCTATCAAAGAGCTGTCGCCTGGTCCCTATATTACTTTGTCTGCCGCCGATGCTGAACAAATGGGATTGTCCGAAGGTGCCACGGTTTCACTAAAATCAGATAAGATTGAATACACGTTTCCGGTAAAGATACAGGCCGGACTGTGCAAGGGTATCGTATTGATGCCGGCAGGATTGCGGCAAATGCCATACATGCACTGGGGATCCTGGGTATCTATTTATAAACCTGTTCACGTTTAATCGCTTAACCATGACCGTCATGCAACACATATGGATCGTTTTAGGCGTTTTGTTTGTGCTACTTAATATAGGGGCCGGGCTTATCTGGGTAGAGCGCAGGCTGCTTGCTCTCTGGCAGGACCGGCTGGGACCAAACCGGGCAGGCCCGCTAGGCATTTTGATTGTGCTTGCCGACACTTTAAAGCTGTTTTTCAAGGAAGACTGGATACCGCCCTTTGCGGATAAATGGATATTTATACTGGCCCCGGCAATAGTGGTAGCCAGCGTTTTGATGAGTTTCGTCATCATTCCATTCGCACCGGGTATCATCGTTGCCGACCTGAACGTAGGCTTATTGTTTTTTCTGGCCATGTCTTCGTTGGCGGTCTATAGTATTGTGCTGGGCGGGTGGGCCTCCAATAACAAATATGCGCTGCTGGGAGCCTTGCGCGGCGCTTCCCAGATGATCGCCTATGAAGTATTTATGGGGCTTTCACTTATGGGAGTTGTGATGCTTACCAGTTCTTTCAGACTAACCGATATTGTAGAAGCACAAAGGGATATGTGGTTCATCGTTACACAACCCGTGGGGTTTCTGGTTTTTTTTATAGCCGGCATTGCAGAAACCCACCGCCTGCCTTTTGACATACCGGAAGCGGAGAGTGAATTGATAGCGGGTTATCACGCTGAGTATTCCGGGATGAAATTCGGTATGTTCTTCATAGGAGAATACCTGGGCATAACCCTGATCTCCGCCATGACGGCAACGATCTTTTTCGGGGGCTGGCTGGGACCTGCATTTTTACCGCCCTGGGCCTGGTTTTTCCTGAAGACCTTTGTGTTTATCGGGGTGTTTATCCTGTTGCGTGCTTCGCTCCCCCGTCCCCGTTATGACCAGCTGATGGAATATGGATGGAAGTTTTTATTGCCGTTGGTGCTGGCCAACCTGATGATCACGGGTGCGATAGCATTGTGGCTGAGAGGTGGATGATAAAGGTAAGGGTTTGTCGTTTTACGAAGATTGCAATTGCCCCGGAGGGGCTACCGGTTTGTAGCAATATGGAATGAAAAATTCAAAGCAGGTAAGTGATGGATAGTAATATTGTCGTTTTACGAAGATTGCAATTGCCCCGGAGGGGCTACCGGTTTGTAGCAATATGGAATGAAAAATTCAAAGCAGGTAAGTGATGGATAGTAATATTGTCGTTTTACGAAGATTGAAAATGCCCCGGAGGGGCTACCGGTTTGTAGCAATATCGAATGAAATTCAAAGCGTGCCGTAGGTACGCAACATTGGAGGCCGCCCTACGGTGCGGCAATGGCTGCAATGATGTTTCTACAAACGTTTAACCCCTGACGGGGTTGAAGGCCTCAATTGAAGGTTTGGATGAGGAGGTTAAGATAATTAACATGTAATAATTATAACTATCATTTAAAAATATCCAATCATGATCAGTCATATCCGAACAATGTGGTTAGTGTTCCTGCACCTGTTCCGTAAGAAAGTCACCATCCAGTATCCAGAGGAAAAAATCAGGCTGCGACCACGATACAAGGGGAGGATCGTGCTAACCAAAGACCCCGATGGCGGCGAACGTTGTGTAGGTTGTTACCTCTGTGCAGCCGCCTGTCCGGTAGATTGTATTGCATTGCAGGCAACGGAAGATGATAAAGGCCGTCGCTACCCTGAATTTTTCCGGATCAATTTTTCCCGCTGTATTTTCTGTGGCTATTGTGAAGAAGCCTGTCCTACCTATGCCATCCAGCTGATTCCGGACTTTGAGATGGCAGAATACAACCGGCAAAACCTGGTCTTTGAAAAAGAAGACCTGCTCATTGACAGCCAGGGCAAATACCCCGGATATAATTTTTATAAACTGGCCGGTCTTGATGTAGGCGTGAAAAACAAAGGGGAAGGCATCAATGAAGATCCCCCTGTGGATGTGTTTAGTTTGTTGCCGTGAGGAAAAGTTCGAAGTTCAGGGTTCGGGCTAGTCGGAGATTCTGGAGTTAGATAAATTAATTCGCACATTCGCACATTTATGAATTACCTATTTTACATTTCTTCCGCCATTGCCATCATTTCCACCATCATGGTGATCACGCGTTACCATCCTATTCACGCGTTATTATACCTGGTGGTTTCCTTTCTGGCAGTGTCCCTGATCTTCTTATCCCTGGGAGCCCCGTTTGTGGCCGTATTGGAAGTGATCGTTTATGCCGGAGCCATCATGGTGTTGTTCATTTTTGTGGTTATGATGCTTAACCTGGGTAAGGATACAGCTATGCAGGAAAAAAAATGGCTGCAATCAAAATTTCTGATCGGACCATTGTTGCTGGCGTTGATATTACTGGGAGAAATGATCGTGCTTATGCTAAGAGGAGATGAACCGGATATGCAGGTTCTTACTGTAGATCCCAGGCAAATGGCCTTGTCTTTATTTGGCAAATATGTTATTGCAGTTGAACTGGCCGGCTTTCTCCTGATGGCCGGAATCGTAGGGGCTGCTCATATCGGCAAGCATAAGAAGCAGCATTTACACCGGTTTTTGCTGGATGAAGAGAATGCATTAAGCCGGGAACCGGAAGTTGGAAGTCGTAAGTCGGAAGTCGGCAATCAGGAGAAAATTTCCGAAGGGATGACAGTAACATAGATGATATGTCTTCAGGCAATCAAATATAACAATAAATAAAAATTCAAAATGTCTTTCAATCCCAATACCGCCTTAATTGTTGCTTCGATACTGCTCGTGCTTGGACTGATCGGCGTGTTAACAAGAAAGAACATCATCTTCATGCTTCTTTCCGTGGAGATCATGTTAAACGCAGCCGGGCTGGCCTTTGTGGCAGCAGGAGCAAAATGGCAACAAGCCGATGGACAGGTTATGTTCCTGTTTATATTGGCCATGGCTGCTGCCGAGGTTTCTGTAGGATTGGCCCTGGTGTTGCAGATCTATCACCAGCATAAGACCCTGGATGTGGAGGAACTTACTGAGTTAAGAGATGAACACGTAAATATGTAAATATGGACCATCTACTTCCATACATACCTTTATTGCCTCTTGCCGGATTTCTGATCCTCGCTTTTGCAGGCAGGCGTTTACCCGGTACCGTTATTGCAATCATTGGTGCAGGAAGCATTTGTGCATCGGCGGCCATCACGCTTGTTTTGGCAGTGCGGTTTTTACAATCACCGCCTGATGGCGGTGCCTACACCCAACATGTATGGCAGTGGATCAGCATCGGTAAACTATCGGTACCATTCAGCCTCAGCCTGGATGCCCTCTCGCTGGTATTTGTGTTCATCATCACATTTGTAGGCGCCCTGATTCATATCTATTCGGTTGCTTTTATGCGAAAAGACCGTGACTATGCGCGCTTCTTTGCCTCTATGAATTTGTTTGTATGCGCCATGCTCATCCTGGTGATGGCTGACAACTTACTCTTAATGTACCTGGGATGGGAAGGGGTTGGCTTATGCAGTTACCTACTTATCGGGTTCTGGTATGAAACCCCGGCCAACAGCCGTGCAGCCAACAAAGCATTTTATATAACACGCATTGGAGACACAGCGATGGCCATAGGGCTATTCCTGCTGTTCAAAGAGCTGGAAACATTAAACATTTCAGAGATCCTGTCGCAGTCTCCGGCGCATTTTGCCAATGATTCAAACAATATCACCTGGATTGCTTTATTGCTGCTGGCCGGTGGCATGGGGAAATCGGCGCAACTGCCTTTCCAGACCTGGTTGCCCGATGCCATGGCAGGCCCTTCTCCCGTCAGTGCACTGATCCATGCAGCCACCATGGTCACCGCCGGGGTATACCTGGTGGCACGAATGCATACGGTGTTTGAGTTGTCACCTGTGGCAATGACGGCTACAGCCGTCGTTGGTGCACTTACCCTACTGGTCGCCGGGTGTACCGCAGTGGTGCAAACCGATATCAAGAGGATACTGGCTTATTCTACCATCAGCCAGATCGGGTATATGTTCCTTGCCCTGGGTGTCGGTGCATGGAGCGCGGCTATCTTTCATTTCTTTACCCACGCATTTTTTAAAGCCTTGTTGTTCCTGGCAGCCGGCGTGGTAATCGAATCCCTGCATCATGAACACAATATTTTTAAAATGGGAGGATTAAAGAATAAAATGCCCGTCGTTTTCAGTTGCTTCCTGGCAGGCGCCGCAGCTCTTGCCGCACTTCCACTCGTGACCGCAGGCTTTTTCAGTAAAGACCAGATTTTGTGGTATGCCTGGAGCGCAGCTAACGGAAACGTCTTGCTCTGGATCGTGGCACTGGCCGGGGCCTTCATCACGGCATTTTATTCAACCCGGTTAATGCTGGTTGTATTCTGGGGAGAAATGAAAACGCAGATCAGCGAATACCCATCACGGTTAATGACAGTCCCGCTGATTGTGCTCGCCATCTTATCCATTGTTGGTGGCTTCATAGAATGGCCGCATAACCTGTTGCACATCACTTTATTCTCAGATCATCTTCAGCAGGTTTTACCCGAAACCAGCCTCAAAGCCGATCTGCCCCCGGAAATCATATTTCAGGTTATTGCAGTTTTAGCTACCTTTTCCGCAATCTGGCTTGGGTATTATTTATATATAAAAAAAACGGACCTGGTTCACAACTGGAAACAAACACCAGGCAACAACGCCATAATACAATTCTTCTATTCCGGCTGGGGCTTTGACCAGCTCTATCATACCCTTTTTGTGTCACCGTTTTTATATATAACCCGTATCAACAAAGCCGATGTAATTGACCAACTATACCATGGAATCGCACGGGCGAATGTATCAATGAACCGTGTGTTATCCGTTTCGCAGAACGGCTCATTGCGCTGGTATGTGGTTGGCGTGCTGATTGGCATCCTTTTCATTATAACCTTACAACTGATCGTATGATACTGGCATGGATGATATGTATATTATTGACCGCAGGTCTGTTCTGCTGGCTGTTTGCTCAATGGAACCCGGTAATAGCAAAATGGATCGCCTTGCTGTCTGTTACCATCAATTTTGTTTTGATGGGTCAACTGTGTATGGAGCATTACTCAACGTTATCTAACCCCGATCCATGGTTCATCAATTACCAGGTCCCCTGGATCCCTTCCTTCGGCATCAGCTTTCACATTGCCATGGACGGCCTGAGCGCCGTACTGGTATTACTTAGCTTTTTCCTGGGTATCCTGGCGGTTCTCTGCTCCTGGAATGAAATCAATAAGAGAACCGGATTTTATTATTTTAACCTCTTATGGACACTGGCAGGCATCACCGGTGTATTTATAGCCATGGACCTCTTCCTGTTTTATTTCTTCTGGGAAGTGATGCTGGTACCCATGTATTTTCTGATCGGTATCTGGGGAGATAGCAACCGAAGTTATGCCTCTTACAAGTTCTTTATCTTCACCCAAACCGGAGGACTGCTGATGCTGCTGGCCATACTGGCATTGTACTTTATTCATGGACACCAAAGCGGAACGTATTCGTTTGACTATTTCAGCTTGCTCGGTACAAACCTGGAAACAACCGCCGCCCGGGGGATCATGTGGGGGTTCCTGATCGCTTTTATCATCAAATTACCCGTAGTTCCTTTTCACAGCTGGCTGCCCGATGCGCACAGCGAGGCGCCTACGGCAGGCAGCCTGATTCTTGCCGGTTTACTGTTGAAGACCGGCGCTTATGGTATCATTCGTTTCGTGCTGGGACTATTTCCTGAAGCTGCTGCAGATATTGCCTGGTGGATGATGCTCCTCGGAGTAATCGGTATTATTTATGGAGCTTTTCTGGCTTATGCGCAAACAGACCTTAAACGCTTGATCGCCTATACGTCCGTAAGCCATATGGGATTTGTGCTGCTCGGTATCTTTGCTTTTAATCAAATGGCCATGCAGGGCGTAGTGATGCAAATGCTTGCTCACGGCATCAGTACAGGCGCCTTATTCGCCATGGCGGGCATGCTTAAAGAAAGACTTCACACACGAGATATT
This sequence comes from Chitinophagaceae bacterium, assembly GCA_037718865.1. Classification (GTDB taxonomy): domain Bacteria; phylum Bacteroidota; class Bacteroidia; order Chitinophagales; family Chitinophagaceae; genus JADCRZ01. The sequence goes on from JBBJMP010000029.1 coordinate 34,912, forward strand.
GGGCAGATGGGCGGACTCTGGACCGTGATGCCCTCCATGGGGGGAGCAGCGATGTTGTTTACCATGGCTTCTCTGGGCCTGCCGGTGCTTGGAAATTTTATCGCTGAGTTTCTCATACTGATCGGCGCATTTCCGGCTGCACCTGCCATCACGATAATAGCCACCCTGGGATTGGTCTTTTCAGCCTTGTACTCGTTGCGTTTGATGCAGAAGGTATTTTTAGGACCTGTAACGATTGCGGAACCGGTAAAAGATGCCAGTGCCCGGGAATTGATCATAATGGCAGCTTTGGGGATCAGCATCATAGCGCTGGGATTGTATCCGCAACCGGTAATCGATATGGTTAGAACGGTGGTTGAAAGGGCGGTAAATTCGAGCTGAGTTTTAAGATGCAGGGAGAGACAAATCTCTCATCTCCGATCCGCACATCCGCACATTCGCAAATTCGCACATTCACTATGACCGAACTACAATTCACCGCCCTCCTCCCCTACACCATGCTGGCCGCAGCCTCCATGATCGTGATCCTGCTTATTGCCTTTCGTGCAAGCCATACCGTTATACAGGTTGTAGGCTTCATCCTGATGTGTGCTGTTATTACTGCATTGCTGAAAGTAAGGGAACTGTTGCCGGTTTCTATATTACCTTTATTCGAGATTGACGGATTTGCCTTGTTGTTTACAGGCCTGATCATTTTTTCCGTATTATTCATCGGGTTGTTTTCTTATATATATTTTGAAGAAAGGGAAGAAAATCCCAAAGAATATTACATTCTTCTTTTCCTGGCCACCCTCGGAGCAGCCATCCTGACCATCAGCCGCCACTTTATCTCTTTATTTATCGGGCTTGAAATATTAAGTGTCAGCCTGTACGGGTTGATCGCTTATTTACGCAATCGGAACAACGCCGTTGAAGCCGGCATGAAATACCTGATGCTTGCCGCTTTGTCTTCTTCCTTCCTGTTATTCGGCATGGCGTTGATCTATATGGACACGGGCAGCATGGAATTCGCCGGTATTGCCCAAAAGACCATTAATGCTCCCACTTCATCCGTATTATTCATGCTGGGTATTGGGATCATCATTGTTGCCGTAGGCTTTAAGCTGGCCCTTGTTCCTTTCCATCTCTGGGCCGCCGATGTATACCAGGGCGCACCGGTACCCGTTACCGCTTTTATCGCTACGGTTTCCAAGATAGGCGTGTTTGCAGTATTGATCCGTTTTTCATTAGCCATTAACCTGCACCGTTATCCGCTCGTCATAACCGTGTTTTCAATCATTGCAATTGTATCGATGGTATTTGGAAATCTCCTGGCATTGCGGCAGCAGAACATAAAACGACTTCTTGCTTATTCCTCTATCTCGCATTTTGGCTATTTGCTGGTGGCCTTCCTGCCTGGAAACACAGCAGGCGTCGAGGCAGGCATATTTTATCTCCTTTCCTATTCGATAACCTTGCTAACCGCTTTCGGCATCATCACATTATTATCTACAGCCAGTAAAGACGCAGAGGATCTGAGTGTTTACCGGGGATTGTTTTGGAAGAACCCACTACTGGCAGGTCTTTTAACCATCGCCCTGTTCTCCCTGGCCGGCATTCCGCTGACTGCCGGTTTCCTGGCAAAGTTTTTTGTGCTTACCACAGGGGTGCAGCAACAGATGTGGCTGCCGGTTGCCGTTTTAGTGCTGACCAGCGTTATCGGCTTGTACTATTACCTTCGTATCATTACCACCTTGTTTACAGATTCAGGGTCAATACAAACCAAAGACAAATCACTGCATCCATTTTTTTATGTTGCCACCTATGCCTCACTGATCGTTCTGGTGATTCTGCTGTGCTGGCTGGGTGTTTTTCCCGGAATGGTTGTAGAGACTGTCAGGCAGCTTCTTTAAAATGCCGCAGATTCGCAGATTTCCTTTAACAAATAACCAGCATGTTATTGAGAAAAACCTATTATTTACTTAGTCCGCGGATGAGAAGAGTTGTCAGAAGGATTTGGTTTTTCCCTACTGATGTATATGAATCGGTCCTGGGTAAAAGAAATATGCTGGTTCCCCCCAAGGGATTAATATTTACGGGTAAGGGCGACTTTACAAACATTGGTGACAAACTGCTGCAGCATTTTAAAAAATTATGCGACCTTAAACCCGGAGACAGGGTTTTGGATATTGGATGCGGGATTGGAAGGATTGCAAGGCCACTAACCAATTATTTAAGTAAAGATGGATCTTATTTTGGTTTTGATATCGTCGGAATGGGCATAAGGTGGTGCCTGCGTAGTTACAAAGGGTTTTATAATTTTCACTTTCAACATATACCCCTTAAGAACGATCTTTATAATTTGTCTACAGAGAACAAAGCTTCCCAATTAACCTTTCCTTATACGGATGAATATTTTGACCTTGCTGTTGTGATATCGGTTTTTACCCACATGCAGGAAGCTGATGTTAAAAGATACCTCTCGGAAGTATCTAGGGTTTTAAAACCCGGCAAATGCTGCTTTTGCACCTTGTTCCTGATTACCGAAGAAACAGATGAGTACCTCAGGAACAGCGAAAATCCTTTATTTTCCTTTCGCTATGATCATTTTTTTTTGCATGACGCCAGGGTCAAGGATGCTAATATTGCATATAGATATGAATGGGTTGAAGAAATGATAACATCATCAAATCTCACCATAGATTCATTTTTTCCAGGATGGTGGGCCGGTAGAAAAGAAGATACTACTTTGGATTTCCAGGATATATTAATTATCAGGAAATAATAGGTTTCATTTACACTTACTGTCTTCCATCACATGCTGTCACCATTCAGGGTTAAGAAATCATCATGTTATCGTTGCGGGAATATTAATTTATATAACTTTTCCCGCTAAACGGCATTGCCTTAATGGTTGGTTAACAAGTGCAGCCTAGCTTCCGGGTTTAAATCTGATGTCTATGTCCCCGATTGAATGACTGGATAAGCTCGATAAAATGATGTTTATTCTTATCCATCTTGACTCCGACTCCAAATGGCTTGATGTATGGTTACCGCTTCTGAGAAATGCCATAATCTGGATACCTTTATACCTGTTTATTTTGTATTTTGTTTATACCCGGAACAAAGAAAGGTCTGGCTGTTTGTTGTATTAAGTCTTGTTTCGTTTACGATAACGGATAGATTGTCAGCCGGGCTCCTTAAGCCCTTAAGCCATTGTTTGAACGCCCCCGGCCTTGCTTCGACGAAGCCCTGCAACCTGTGTTGAGGCATCTGGTAGACTGTGGAGGGATGTATCTCTTCTGTCTTCACATGCGGCAAATCACTTCGAACTGGCAGCCGGCAAGCCTCCATGCCTTTTTAAATATATGCTAACACAATGATCATACTTGATTGACGTTCTGATAACACAAGATGAGCAACTTTCCATTTAAATCGTAAATGATGAAACCCCTTAACGAAGCTGTCATTGATTTTCACCAGATCCAGGACATCGTTTATTGGTCTATGAAATGGGCCATTTCGCCACATCAACTGCTGAAAGCTTTTTATGCTATAAACACAGCCAGCGTAGCCAAGCTGGAAGAATATCTGCGGTCTGAAGGATTTGCCGTTTGAACTATGACGAATCACAAGGAAAAGCCACAGATTCGCTGATTGACTGAACCTGCGGCAAGCTGCGTTATTTCTTCAACGACAAAATATAACCCACCATCTGTTCGGCATCCTTTTTTGATATCTGCGGATGCGGGCTCATGGGTATTTGTCCCCATACACCACTGCCTCCTTTGATGATCTTATCGGTAAGCATGCCGGTTGCCCCGGACTGTCCTTTGTATTTTTTGGCAATATCAAGATAAGCCGGTCCTATCTTTTTTTCGTTCACGGCGTGGCAAACCAGACAATCGCTTTTGGCTATGAGGTTCATTCCGGGATGAGTTCCGGAAGAAGCTTTTGGCGCTGTTGCCGGTTTTTGCTGAGCCGGTTTTTGCTGATACGGTTTTGTTTGAACCGGAATTTCCTTAGCCGGATTAGCCGTTGAAAATCTCTTCACTACTTTCTTATTTTTTTCAATGATTTCCTTTCCACCTTCAAACCTGATCCAGTTTATGGAAGCCAGGTTCTTGTTTGGCGCCTCATTTTTTATAAACACAAAATACAGGTCGTGTTTACCACCGGGATCTGATACCGGTGCCTTGATCTCGGCAGGTGTATTGCCAGTAGTGGGTGAATAATTAACCGTGCTGATCACCGGGCCCGTCAGTGAGTCGATGTGCACTTCAATGCTGGCACTATGTTCCCGCGACACATAACTATAGGTAAGCGAATCAACATCTTTCAGGTCAATTCTCTTCATTACAAAATATGACCTGTGGTTGATGCCGGAAATCCTTCTTCCCTGCCGCTGCGCATTATACAATATATCGATATCTGCGGGCAGCATTTTTGAAGGTCTCAGCATAAGAACGGCTCTGCTGGTAAGCGGCGTTATAGCGCCCCCCTTGTCTGTATAGGACGCAGTTAAAATATACCGTCCGTCATCCGGGGTGCCAACATGTTCGTTGAGCAGAATCGAGCCCTGCGGCGCGAGTTTCACCTCATCCTTTTTTTCTGAAACCGACAACACATACTTGACGATCTCCGTTGCGTCTTCTTTTGACAATTGCGGATGTGCATTCATGGCATGTTCACCCCACACGCCTCCCCCTCCGGTGATGACCTTGTTGGCCAGGTAACCAACTGCATTTTTATCATTCTTATATTTCATGGACACATTCATAAACGACGGGCCTACCGACTTGCCGTCTAACTGGTGGCAGGCTTTGCAATCACTGCCGGCGATCAGGTTTTTTCCCAGGTTATATCCTTCGCTGATCAGCTGGTGCCCGAGGAGAGGTTCGTTGCTAGCTACCTTGGGAATGTATTTTAGGCTGACTGCTATTTTCTTTTTATCTATAACATCATCTTCGTTGTCGCGTACAGCCACCTCATAATTAAGTGCAGTGCGTTTATTAAAGAAAAAGGTGCTGTTGGCCGCAGTACTGATGTTTACCAGCGGAAGCGTATTTCCTACTTTTATCTCGACGGTATCGCTGCTGCTTTCTCCCCCCGGATCTGTAATTTTCAGCACTGCCTTATAAATGCCATTTGCTGTAAATGTATGCACCGCATTGCGTTCTGTGGAGGCCAGGGTATTTCCATCAAAACGCCATTCATAACTTAACTTATCGTCTTCATCATAATCATAACTTCTGGCACTGCTCAACGAAACTTTATAAGGGGGCATCCCGATGGTATCATTGGTGGTGACCATGGCTACCGGGGCACGGTTGCCGGCATTAAAATCAATGCGAACCAGGCGTGCATCGGTATTATCGATTCCATATACTGAGCCATATTCCAGCATATACATAACACCGTCAGGGCCGATCTCCATGTCGACAGGGCGTCGAAAATCACCATTGGTCGCCATGAACCGTTCCATGCGCTTATAATTGCTATTCTCATCCATCCGCACTGCAAATACCCAGTTGCGCATCCAGTCATAAATGAACCAGGCTTTGTCGAAATAAGCCGGTAACCTAGATGCTGATTGTAAGGAAGTATTATAGTGATAAATAGGGCCTCCCATGGCACAACGTCCGCCGTCACCCAGGTGAGGAAATTCTTCCGACCGGTTATAGGCATACCATATCATCGGTTTGTTGGGAGGCGGAAGATTTTTGATGCCATTATTGTTCGGGGAATTGTTTTCAGGACCGTTTACGGCAAATACGGCGCCTACGGTTTTTGCAGCAAAATCGGAGTCGTGGTAAGGCTTGGTATCACCGATAAAATACGGCCAGCCAAAATTACCGGCTTTCCTTGCCTGGTTGAATTCATCGTAACCCTTAGGCGCATGCGTGGCATCACGACCGGCGTCCGGTCCTACTTCACCCCAGTAGAGAATTGAAGTAGCGGTGTCTACCGCTATACGATAAGGATTGCGGCAACCCATCACATAAATTTCCGGACGGGTTCCCATTGTCCCCTTGGCAAACAAATTTCCTTCAGGGATGGTATACGATCCGTCTGCCTCCGGATGAATGCGCAGGATCTTTCCCCGCAGATCGTTTGGATTGCCTGCGGACCGCTGAGCATCATATACGATTCTTCCTGGCCTTTCATCCAGCGGGGCATAACCGTTGGATTCAAAGGGAACGGTATTGTCGCCGGTCGAAATAAACAGGTTTTTATGTTTATCCCATGCGAGGGAGCCACCCGTATGAGCACTCACTTCCAGGTCAATGGGAACTTCTATAATTACTTTTTCAGAAAGGGTATCCAGGTTTCCGTCCCCCATTAACGTAAAGCGGGAAATGTTTTGTTTAAACCGGTCACCTGAAGACGAACTATAGAAAAAATAAATGAAATTATTGGTCGTGAAGTCAGGGTCGAGCGTAATGCCGATTAACCCGTTCAGGTATTTGTCTACTGCCTTAGCTGGAAACTTCCGGAGCAGTTTTGTTTGATTGGCCTTTGGGTCGTACATAAAAAAATTGCCTGAGCGTTCCGTAAAAAACACCCGGCCGTCGGGGGCAACGATCAGTTCCATGGGTTCGTTCAGGTCGTTGGAAAGGACCGTTTTCGTAAACCGGTTGTCGTCGGGTGCCCTAACCGAATAGGATTTGGCGTAATTGAGCGGATCTTTGCCGATCGCATACCTGATGCCTTCCAGTAAATGGCGTAGAAACAAAGAGTCCTTATAACTTTCATTCGTATGGCCAAAACCGGTATAGAATGCCCTGCCTCCATCAAAGGCATGATACCAGGCAATCGGATGACTGTCGCCATTTTGTCCTCCCTGATACGATGTCTCATCCAGGTTCGCCAGGATTTTGATATCCGGGTTTATATTTTTATAATTATACCATTCGTCGGTGCGTTCCCACCGTTCCGGCAAAAAGCTTGTTGACGGATGAGTTTTATCAGTGATCTGAACGACCGCTTTCTGGATCTTTGGATGACTGAGAAATTGGGCTCCCAACAGGTTGTTGTACCAGGGCCAGTCGTATTCCGTGTCCGCAGCAGCATGGATACCGGCAAAACCACCGCCCGCCTGAATATACCGTTCAAAAGCTATCTGTTGATCACCGTTGAGTACATTCATGGTGGTACTTAGAAAAATGACGGCGGCGTAGTGCCTGAGGCTGTCTTCAGTGAAATAACCAGCATCAATGGTAGTATCAACCCGGAAGCCATGTTGTTCTCCAAGTTTCAGAATGGCTTCTTTACCTGAAGGAATGGCCTGGTGGTAGTAGCCCTTTGTTTTGCTGAATACAAGTATACGCGGCGCTTTGACTGCCACAGGAGAATTCTCTGTGACGGCAACCGGAGCTGCCGGCGTCTTTTTACTGATACAGGCATGGAAGACCAGGAATGCAATGGCAATAGTAGAAACGGCAAGCAATAATTTTTTACCTGAGAACATATAGCAAGAAAATTAAGTATATAATAACTGTGAAATTTAAAGCAATTCGCTTAATTCATCAAAATTTTTCCAAAATGCTCTTGCACTATTTTACATTTTTATCGGTTGCAACCAATCTCTTGCAATTTTTACCGAAATGTTTAACTTTAGGATATAATATCCACCTTCTTATTCATACCACGTACTCTCTGCTAAAAAGTGACACCCGTAGTTTATAAAAAAGACCTTTCAACGTACATAATTATGATATTATCGACTGAAAACCGTAAAAGACTATTTATTGTGCTAGCCACCTTTGGGCTATTCTATGCTTCAGCCTTATCGTATGACCTGATTAAAAACTGGGATTCCGTAAGCAATTTCAAATTGCTAATGTGGCCACTTCAAATTATTTCCTGGTTGGTACTGATTGTTATTTTCTATCAGCAATACAAAAATTCAAAGCCGAATCAATCAAGGAACGGTTGAAATTTTCCGTAGTTTAATTGTTTATCTCACCAAAAAAATTTCCATGAAATTTTCCTTAGCCCTGCTGCTGTTTATCTCGAGCTCAGTTACCGTTAATGCCCAAACCCTGATAAAAGATTCCCTGTTCATGCGTGAGCATTATGACAAGTTTGAGCATCAGTTGCCTATGAGGGATGGCATCAGGCTATTTACTGTCGTTTACCTGCCAAAGGACAAAACAAAAACCTACCCCATTTTACTGAATAGAACTTGTTACAATGCTTCAGGTTACGCAGATTATAAAACCTTCGGACACCCGTCGCGCTTCCTGGTTGAAGACGGTTACATACTGGCTTTCCAGGACGTCAGGGGGCGGTACATGAGTGAAGGTGCATTTAATAATATGACACCTAATATCAAAGGCAACGATCCAAAAAATAAAAAGGATATAGATGAAAGCTCGGATACCTGGGACAGTATTGACTGGATGATCAAAAATCTGAAAGGAAACAATGGACGTGTGGGTATCTATAGTATTTCTTATCCTGGCTTTTATACGGCTGCAGCCCTACCAGATGCGCATCCTGCGCTAAAGGCGTGTTCTCCACAGGCACCAATTTCAGATTTTTTCTTTGATGATTTTCACCATATGGGAGCCTTTCTGCAAAGTTATACCGCAGCCTTCGCCGTCTTCGGATACCAGAAAAAAGAGCAAACGAAGGCCGACTGGTTCACGGAACCAATGAGACGTTTTTACAACAATCCCGCAAGGGATGCTTATGATTTTCATTTAAAGATGGGACCCCTGAAAAACATCACCGAAAAATACCAGTCCGATAATTTTTTCTGGCAACAGGTGATCGATCATCCGAACTATGATACATTCTGGCAAAAAAGAAGCCTCCTGCCCCACCTCAATAATATTAAACCTGCTGTGTTGACTGTCGGCGGTTGGTTTGATGCAGAAGATCTTTACGGGCCGCTGCAAATTTACAAGACCATCGAAAAAACAACACCCAATGCAAAGAACACTATCGTTATGGGGCCCTGGGGTCATGGTGACTGGTCACATGAGGCCGGCAGGAGCACGCACAATCATATTTATTTCGGAGACAGCATTTCCACTTTTTATCAGAGAGAGATTGAACGCAGATTCTTTGCGCATTATTTGAAAGACGAAGGGAAAGCAGACTTACCCGAAGCGTATATGTTTGACACCGGTAAAAAAGAATGGCGGAAATTTGCTCAATGGCCTCCACGGGAATTACCTACCGTTAAATTATATTTTGGTGAGAACGGAAAGTTATCGGTAAGTAAACCACTTGATGAAAAGGCGGTTTTCGAATACACGAGCGATCCTGCAAAGCCGGTACCTTATACCTCGCAGACCGAGGGCTTAACGTTTACTCCCCGCAGGTTCATGAGCGATGATCAGCGGCATGCATCAAGGCGGCCCGATGTGTTGACCTTTGAAACGGATTCATTAACAGAAGAGATTACCGTTGCCGGTGAAATCATAGCTAAACTGAAAGTGGCGATCACGGGTACTGATGCCGATCTTATTGTAAAGCTGATCGATGTGTACCCGCCCAATCACGCGGGTTATGAGCATAATCCGAAAAACATTGTAATGGGCGGATATCAGCAACTGGTGCGCAGTGAAGTATTCCGCGGAAGATTCCGGGAAAGTTTTGAGAAGCCAAAGCCGTTTACGCCAAACCAAATAACGGATGTGAATGTTCCTTTACAGGATGTGTTGCACACATTTAAAAAGGGACATAAGATCATGATACAGATACATAGTACCTGGTTTCCATACATTGACCGGAACCCGCAGAAGTATGTTGAAAATATTTACAAAGCCGAGCAGGCAGATTTTATCAAATCAAGCATTAAAGTCTACGGCTCATCCGTCATCGAAGCGGGAGGCCGGCAGCAGGTAAAGAACGTATTCTAAAATCAAATCCCCTAATCTGCGGCAACAAAATGAGCCGCAGATTCGCAGATTATTTTGTAATACTATTTTCGTGTAAAGTCTGCTTCAAAATCAACAGTTCGAGAAGCGTCCGGGAAGGGTTTTAGCGATGCTTTCAGGTGCCAGGTATTATTGTTTTTCTTCTGACCCTCGATGAAACCACCTTTTATAAGTACTGGCCCGCGCAGGGCACAAAAACAAGCGTAATTAATCAACGCTTTTGCCGCTCTCAGATCAGCGCTGTCTTTTAGCAGAAACGAGTTTGCATTGCCGGGTATTTCAAAAACAATGATCCTTGATCCTTCATCATCAGCAAGCTGTGGGCAGTCTTTAAATTCAAGGGTATAGTTGAAAACAGTTTTATCGCCTTCTTTTATCATATAAGAATAATACTCAAATGTAGTGTCAGGCACATTGTATACGCTGGAGATCTATTTGCCTGGCAGACTGGTAAGTGTATACGTTTTTTTCTGGCTCGCAGCGCATATCGTTACCGTTGTCTGATTTCTTACAACCGGAAGCTGCCATTAAAATGATTAGTAAAATACAGAAGCTTCTCATATAGACGCTGACAAGACTTTTCGAAAGAACGTTGCCTTACAAATATATCTAAAATAGCATAACTATTATAGTAATCAATATTCATTTTTTTCTCAAATTTCTTTATGTAAAGTTTGACAATTGAATTAAAATCGTATTTTTGTTAACCAAATAGTTAAACTGAACGGTTAATGATGGTCAAACAAGAAAGTACCGAAGAAAAAATTACAGCCGCCGCCAAAAAGGTCTTTATAACCAAAGGCATGATGGGCGCCCGCATGCAGGACATCGCCGATGAGGCCGGCATAAACAAGGCCATGCTCCATTATTATTTCCGCAACAAGGAAAAATTGTTTGAAAAGATATTTACTGAAGCATTTACCAGCTTCTGGCCGCAAATAAATAATATACTCGATGCAGATATGCCCTTGTTCTCCAAGATCGAATCATTTTGCCATTCTTACATAGAAGTATTACTTAATAATCCTTACGTACCCATATTCGTACTCAATGAGCTCAACCGTCAACCGGCTATGTTCATCCAAAAAGTCTGGAAATCGGGTCCTCCCAAGGTGGGCAGTTTGATACAACAAATTGAAATCGACGTAAAGAAAGGAAAGATAAAAGCGATCAACCCGGTGCAGCTCTTACTGAACATGGTATCGATGTGTGTATTTCCTTTTGTCGCAAAACCCATGTTCCAGGCTGCCCTGGGGATGAATGAACTGCAATACAGGCAGTTGATGGAAATCCGCAAAGTGGAAATAACCCGGTTTATCATCGATTCAATAAGTAAATAATTATTTATGCCAAGATTAAAGATGAGGTTAATACGGCGAATGCTCTTCTTCCTCTGCTCTTTGCTTCCCATTGCATGTTTTACCCAGGTATTGACCCTTGAAAAGTCGCAGGAACTGGCCAGGTTAAACTATCCCCTTGTCAAACAAAAACAACTCATAAGGCAGACAGCCGACATTAACATTGCAAACCTCGGTAAAAGTTACCTACCCCAGCTTTCACTGGGCGGGCAAGCCACATACCAGTCGGATGTAACGCAGGTGAGCATACCCGTTAGCGGTTTTAAGATAGAGCCGCCGGGTAAAGACCAGTACAAGGTTACGGCCGACATCAATCAACTCCTTTATGACGGCGGAACCACCAAACATCAGAAGGCCCTGCAGCTATTAAACGCCAGCGTGGAAGACCAGCAGGTTGAAGTTGAGCTGTACTCGCTGAAAGAACGCATTAACCAGGTGTTCCTTTCTATTTTATACCTTGATGAACAGATGAAACAGGCTGACCTTATAAAGGAAGACCTGCAGACAGGCATCAAAAAGGTGGAAGCACAGGTGGAAAACAAGATAGCGTTCAGGTCAAGCCTTAACCTCTTAAAAGCTGAGTGGCTCAAAGCCGATCAACGGCTAATAGAATTGAAAGCAAGCCGCAAGGGATTGACAGAGACCCTCGGCCTGTTTCTAAACCGGCAGCTTGATGAGAATGTGAAACTCGAAAAACCGGAAACTCCGATTCTTGCAATGGCGTCAATCAGCAGGCCTGAGATAACGCTGTTCAGCAACCAGTCTCAATTGCTTGATCATCAGAAAAAATTGATAGAGGCAAAAAACCGTCCCCGCTCAGGTTTATTTTTCCAGGGAGGATATGGCAGGCCTGCCCTAAACCTGCTTAAGAATGAATTTGACTTTTTTTATATCGGAGGCATTCGCCTGAACTGGTCGCTGGGCGGATTATATATTAGAAAAAAAGAAAAACAATTGATAGATATTAATCAGCAGATCGTTCATATCCGGAAAGATCAATTCCTGTTAAATACCAACACGCAACTGACTCAACAGGCTACTGAAATAGAGAAACTCAACAAATTGATCACTTCTGACAATGAGATCATCGCACTCAGGGTCAGCGTAAAAAATGCTGCAAAAGCGCAATTGGAAAATGGGGTGATCACTGCTAACGATTACCTCCGGGAAGTAAACGCCGAGGACCTTTCCAGGCAAGCGATGATCAGTCATCAATTGCAATTGCTGCAAGCGACAATTAATTATTCAACCATTACAGGCAAATAACATGCGAACAAGTCATCTTCTCCTCCTCTTAATCTATCTTATCGTATCAAGCTGCCGTACGAATGAAAATTCCTTCGATGCTTCAGGCACCTTTGAGGCTGATGAAGTCGTCGTCTCTGCCGAGTTAAACGGAAAGCTAATTTCGTTTACGGTGGAAGAAGGCGATACCCTCTCCAAAGAAACCGTCGTCGGTTCAATCGATGCCGGCAACTTGTCCCTGCAAAAGGAACAGGTGCAAGCGACCATAGCCGCATTACGGGAAAAAACAGCCGATGTCTCTCCTCAGGTGCGGTTGCTGCAGGAGCAGTTGCAGGTGCAGCAATCACAACTCGCCAACCTGGAACGCGAAAAAACACGAACGGAAAACCTGCTTAAACAGGACGCTGCGACAGATAAACAACTCGATGATATTGTTGCCCAGATCGAGGTGATGCGCAGGCAAATGCTGGTTACGCAACAACAGGTGCGGGTGCAGCAAACGAATGTGTCTACGCAGAACAGAAGTATTCTCAGTGAGGGAAAACCTTTACAATCCAGGGTAGCCCAACTGGAGGAGCAATTGCAGAAAGCAAATATTGTTAACCCGGTCAGCGGAACGGTGCTTACCCGATACGCCGCTGCAGGGGAGGTAACGGCTGCAGGCAAAGCCCTGTACAGGATCGCCGACCTCTCTGTTGTCACCCTTCGTGCCTATATTACGGGCGGACAGTTGTCGCGTGTTAAACTCGGTCAGCAGGTAAAAGTGCTGGTTGATGACGGCGCGGATAAATACCGTGATTATTTCGGTACGATCACCTGGATCTCAGACAAAGCCGAATTCACGCCGAAAACCATACAAACCAAAGAAGAAAGAGCAAACCTGGTTTATGCCATCAAGGTAAAAGTAAAAAACGATGGCTATCTCAAGATCGGCATGTACGGCGAATTAAAATTAAACAGCAAATGATGAAGCCGGTTATCGTTCACCAGCTCGTTAAGCGGTATGGAACAAAAAAAGAGCCCGTAGAGGCGCTGAAAGAAATATCCTTTGATGTGAACCAGGCCGAACTTTTCGGTATCATCGGTCCGGACGGAGCCGGCAAGACCTCCCTGTTTCGCATACTCACGACCCTGTTACTGCCGGATGGCGGAAATGCTGTCGTAGACGGCTTTGATGTGGTGAAGCAGTACAAGGCAATTCGTGAGAGAGTGGGTTATATGCCCGGAAAGTTTTCCCTCTACCAGGACCTTACCGTGGAAGAGAATCTTTCCTTTTTTGCAACCATCTTTAATACGACCATCGCAGCCAATTATGAGCTGGTAAGAGACATCTATGTACAAATTGAACCGTTTAAAAACAGGAAAGCCGGCAAGTTGTCGGGAGGCATGAAACAAAAGCTGGCCCTTTGTTGCGCACTGATACACCGTCCGTCAGTGTTATTTCTTGATGAACCCACCACAGGCGTAGATGCAGTATCGCGTAAAGAATTCTGGGAAATGCTGCAGAGCCTCCGGAAACAGGGTATAACCATACTGGTGTCCACTCCATACATGGATGAGGCAAGCCTCTGCGACCGTGTGGCATTGATGCAAAACGGCAGGTTATTATCGCTTAATACTCCGGCAGGAGTGATCGGCGAATTCAATAACCCGCTGCTGGCAGTTAAAGCCTATAACATGCTGCAATTGCTCAACATAATTAAACAGGTGGATGATGTGGCAGACGCCTATCCGTTTGGCGAGTTCCATCATGTCGTGATGAAGCAGGGAGGCCAGGAAGAAAATTTAAGATACCATCTCCGGAAAACCTATGAAGACCTGCAACTTTTTCCCGTGACCCCAAACATCGAGGATTGTTTCATGGCATTAATAAAAGCAACATGAACGGCGACATTGTCATATCGGTAGAAAAGCTAACAAAACGGTTCGGTGCTTTCACTGCAGTGGATGGGATAACCTTTGACGTTAGTCGAGGAGAGATCTTTGGATTTCTCGGAGCAAACGGTGCGGGAAAAACCACGGCTATAAGGATGCTTTGCGGATTATCACTTCCGAGTTCAGGCAAGGCCGTGGTTGCCGGATTCGATGTATATAAACACAATGAAGAGATCAAGAAAAACATCGGGTACATGAGCCAGAAGTTTTCCTTGTATGAAGACCTGACGGTAAGGGAAAATATCCGTTTCTATGCGGGCATATATGGAAAGCCGGATGCCTTTATCCGTGAAAAAACGGCTTCTGTGCTAAAACAACTTCACCTGGAAGAAGAGGCAAATAAACTCGTAAAGTCATTGCCGCTGGGCTGGAAGCAAAAGCTTGCTTTTTCGGTAGCCATTTTTCATGAGCCGGGCATCGTGTTCCTGGATGAACCAACCGGCGGTGTGGACCCGGTGACCAGGAGGGAGTTCTGGAATATGATCTATCAGGCGGCAGCAAACGGAATCACGGTATTTGTAACCACACATTATATGGATGAGGCGGAATATTGCAACCGCATTTCGATCATGGTGGATGGAGGGATAGATGCGCTGGGCACACCGGCTCAGCTTAAATCGCAATTTAATGTTAGCAGTATGGATGAAGTATTCTTAAAGCTGGCCAGAAAGGCGGTACGGGGAGCGGATTGAGGGGTGATTGGTATTTTTTTGTTTAAACTTTAAACCTTAAACCTTTCAAATGAAACAATTTCTCTCTTTTGTAAAAAAAGAATTCTTCCACATACTGCGGGACAGGCAGACCATGTTCATCCTGCTGGGAATGCCCATTGTACAGATCATCATATTT
The DNA here is from genome assembly GCA_037718865.1 of Chitinophagaceae bacterium. Taxonomy (GTDB): domain Bacteria; phylum Bacteroidota; class Bacteroidia; order Chitinophagales; family Chitinophagaceae; genus JADCRZ01. The sequence continues at coordinate 50,171 of JBBJMP010000029.1, forward strand.
GGATTTGCATTAACCAACGAAGTAAAAAACGCCAGGATCGCTGTCCTCGACAATGCAAAAGACGTGGCCACCCTTTCGCTCACGCAGGAGCTGGAGGCCAGCCGTTACTTTGAAATCGACAACTACCTTCACTCGTATAATGATGTCGAAGCAGTTTTCCGCAAAGGAAAGATCAAACTTGTCGTCATATTTCCTCAACGGTTTAACCAAGACCTGCTACATCTAAATAAAGCACAGGTGCAACTGGTTGCCGATGCCTCCGACCCTAACGTGGCAAACACCCTGACAAACTATGCACGGGCCATTATCATGGATTACCAGGATCGCATCACCCAGGGCCGTAAGCTCCCCTACACCATCAATACCGAAATGCGCATGTTGTACAATCCGCAGCTCAAAGGTTCGTACAGCATGGTTCCGGGAGTAATGGCTATGGTGCTGATGCTGGTGTGTACCATGATGACGGCCATCACTATTGTAAAAGAAAAGGAGCTGGGTACCATGGAAATCATGCTGGTGTCGCCTGTAAGGCCTTTAAAGATCATCGTGGCCAAGGCCATTCCTTACCTTATTTTATCTATAGTGAACATTAGCAGTATTCTCTTGCTGAGCGTTTTTGTACTGGAAGTGCCCATCAACGGTAGTCTTGCATTATTGGTTTTTGAGAGTATCCTCTTTACGCTGACCTGCCTGGCTTTTGGTCTACTCATTTCTTCTACTACCGATTCACAGCAAACAGCCATGTTTATTTCCTTGACAGGCATGTTCTTGCCTACCATTATGTTGAGCGGCTTTATGTTCCCTATTGAGAATATGCCATTCCCTTTACGGATGCTTTCAAACGCCGTCCCTGCCAAATGGTATTATTCGATAGTGAGGTCGGTGATGATCAAAGGAGTAGGATTAGCATCTGTCTGGAAGGAGACCCTGATCCTTACCGGTATGATGATATTTTTATTAATTCTGAGTACAAGAAAATTTAAAATCCGTCTCGCATGAGAACATTACGATTTCTATTGCAGAAGGAATTCAGGCAGATCTTCAGAGACCCTTCCATTCTGCGGATCATTTTTGTTATTCCCATCGTACAATTGCTGGTGCTGCCCTGGGCAGCGGATTACGAGATCAAAGATATCCGGCTCAGTATTGTAGATCGCGACCATTCTTCGTATTCCCGGCAGCTCATCTCCAAGATAACGGCTTCCGGTTATTTTAAACTGCACCGCTATACAATCTCTTACGAGCAGGCCCTGTTGGATATGGAAAATGATGAGGCGGATCTTATTTTGGAAATACCGGCCCGTTTTGAAACTGACCTGGTCAAATTAAACGAAGCCGGTCTTTTTATGGCAATCAATGCCATCAATGGAGTGAAAGCTAACATTGGAGGTGCTTATCTGCGGATCATTCTACAGGATTACAACCAGGAGGTAAGGATGAAATGGATCCAGTTGCCGCGTTTCAGCCCTGAATTAACTATTCAGGTTACTAACGCAAACTGGTATAACCCCCATATGAATTATAAGTTCTTTATGGTGCCGGGCATACTGGTGATATTACTTACCATGGTAGGTGCAAACCTGGCTGCCTTAAACATCGTTAAAGAAAAAGAAATTGGCACTATTGAACAGATTAATGTAACGCCTATCAGAAAGTACCATTTTATTTTGGGTAAACTTATTCCCTTCTGGGTGCTCGGATTGCTTGTGTTAACTATCGGTTTATTAATCGCCAGGGTGGCTTACGGCATCATTCCTCTGGGCAGTCTTTTTGTAATATTTGGATTTGCCGCTGTCTATTTACTGGCCGTTCTTGGATTGGGCCTGCTGATCTCTACATTTACCAGCAACCAGCAACAGGCCATGCTGATCTCATTCTTTATGATGATGATCTTTATTCTGCTGGGAGGCTTGTATACTTCCATTGAAAGCATGCCTGTCTGGGCACAGCTGATTACCAAAATTAACCCGGTTGCTTACTTTATAGAGGTTATGCGAATGGTAGTTTTAAAAGGCAGCGGCTTTGCAGATATATTGCCTCAAATGCTTACCATCCTTTTGTTTGCCATAGTTGTGAACGGTTGGGCGGTGTATAATTATAAGAAAAGGTCCTAACAGTCCTGCTGGTTGTCAATTGCTCCATTAGGAGCAAGATGTCGGTAGAAACAAAATGGAATAAGTGCCTGCGTGCCGAAGGTACGCAACATCGTATGCAACATCTGTATTGCACCTGACGGAGCAAAATCAATATTCATAAAATGTGCTACAAACCTTTAACCCCGATGGGGTAAAAACTACTCCCTTCTTAATGAATGAGATACGCCAGTCATGCAGTAACAGTCAAATACCTAAATAGGATTTTATATCTTCGTTTATGCAGAACGTATAACAAAGAAATGTTAAGATGCCTGTATAATAAAATACATGTTAGGCTATTACCGTTTTACGCTGCCATAATTGCTTTAAAATTTTACTTACGTATGCGTGTAATATTTGTTTTGTTGTCTGGTCTTTGCCTGATAAAGTGCGTTGCCCAGGATTATGATTACCCCGATTTCCGCAGTAAGAAGGATAATTTTCTAAAGATGAGGGAAAAGGAAATTCGAAGCGACCTGTCTTCGTTTACCATAGCAGGCATTGAGGAAAGTATGGGGAAGCAATCGATGAAATCAATACCGATCGTTAATTATAGCAACAATTTTATGCATTTTCAGGGCAATGATATACAGGTGATGATCAGAGCCGGCCGGTTTGATCCTGCAAAACATAAATTAGGATACAGCGAAAAATACCTGGTGAAGATTGATAACAAGCCATTTTATGGAAATTACGGCAGTGTGCCCCGCAATAACATAGAATCCATAAAAGTTATTGTCGGACGGGACACGGTTGAGTTTCCGCCAACAGCCTTCGCAGATCTATATAATCCCAATTTTACTTATACGGATGCCTCGGGCTCGTTGAAGTCGCACAATGGTGTTTATCTCTCTCCGGATAACCATAAGATCTACATTTATATGCTGAACCGCGAACCGGCATCCAGCTATGAGGTGACCTGGGTGATAGAGAATAAAAAATATCTTAGGCGGGTGGTGGATTTTGGGTTGTTAAAATAAATGCAGTGCGGGTCCGTTCGAATGGTAAGACAAAAAAAAAAGTTAACGCCTGGGGGCAAACAATAATTCCATTTTCTGATACGGGATTTTATATTAATTTTGTGCTTCACCAAAGGAAAGGAGGTATTCATGCAATCTACAGATCATTCATGGACACCTTCGGTAACGATAAGTTAACCGGATTGTCCAGAAAAAATATCTGCTGACGCAAGCAAGCGTCAAAAGCCACTAAATAAAATTAGTGGCTTTTTTGTGCCAACATCCTCCTATCCGGGCCTCACCTGTCCATCTCCCTTTATAATCCATTTGTAGCTGGTCAGTGCTTCCAGTCCCATAGGACCACGTGCATGCAGCTTCTGTGTGCTGATCCCTATTTCGGCCCCAAGGCCAAACTGGGCACCATCTGTAAAAGCAGTAGATGCATTTACATAAACGGCCGCAGCATCCACAGCGTGCAGAAACCGGTTTATTCTGTTTTCGTCTTCAGAAAGAATAGCTTCACTGTGACGGGAGCCATAACGGTTAATGTGTTCCAACGCTTCTTCAAACTCATCAACAGTTTTGACGGCCATTTTATATGATAAAAATTCAGTGCCGAAGTGTTCCTCTCTGGCTGGTAATAATAAGTGAGCAGGATAATTTCCGGACAAGACGGCAAACGCAGATGGGTCAGCGTAGATCCCTACCTGTTTATCTTCCATTGGTTTTACCAGGGCAGGCAGGTCTTGTAGCCTGCTTTGATGAATGATGAGGCAATCCAGCGCGTTACATACGCTTACCCTCCGCGTCTTGGCGTTATATACGATGGCCATTCCTTTTTCCAGGTCCGCCGTCTCGTCGAAATAAGTATGGACTATGCCCGCACCCGTTTCAATTACCGGAACCTTCGCATGCTGCCTGACATAATTAATCAGCTGCTGGCTACCCCGGGGTATAACCACATCTATCCAACCCGTGGCTTCCAAAAGGATTTCCGCAGATCTTCTTTCTGCAGGCATCAGGTTAATCACATTGGGGTCTACCTGATGGTCTGTCAAAACCTTTTTTATCACATTTATGAAGGCCTGGTTTGAAAATGCAGCATCGCTGCCTCCCTTAAGCACGCAGGCATTGCCTGTTTTAAAACACAAGGCAAAAGCATCGCAGGTCACATTGGGTCTTGCTTCATAAATAATTCCTATAACACCGATGGGCACCGTTAGCTTCAATATTCTTAAGTTGTTTTCCAGGGTTTTTTCGGATAATACAATGCCTACAGGGGAAGGAAGATTCGCCACATTAACAATATCTGTTGAAATGCCTGCTAGTCGCTCCGCTGTAAGTTGGAGGCGATCGTACCCGGGGTTGTCCACAGGCATACGAGCCAGGTCTTTTTCATTTTCCCTGAGCAGCCCCGGTATGTCTTCAATGATCTGCGCCGCGAGGGCTTTTAGAACTTCGTTGATCCGGTCATCCGTCAGCAGGCTCAGCTTTCGGCTTGCTTCGCGGGTGTTTTCAAAAAGCGCTTGATGATCCATATCAGTGGTTTTCCTGGCTTAAATATAAATAGTTATAGTGCACCAATGGTTTCTGGTTTTTCTGACCCACGAGGTCCATGGCCTTGTCCGACCCGTATTCCGCTATGCCGAGCCCAATCATCTTTCCTTCTTCATCGATGATGGTTATGATGTCCTTTTTCTTAAATTCCCCCTTTACCTCCATTATGCCGACCGGCAGCAAGCTAGATGCTTTATTCCCTGTGAGGGCCTTTCTGGCGCCGTCATTTATTCTAACCAAACCTTTTGAATATTTATCCGTATGTGCAATCCACCTTTTTTTACCGGAGACACCCTTGAACGGTAAAAATTTAGTATGTATCGTTTTGTTCTCCATTATCTTGCGGAGGATGCCTTCCCTGGTGCCGTTCGCAATATGAACGGCTATTCCCAGTTGCGCTATTTTATTGGCCATCTGGGATTTGGTCAACATGCCTCCCCTGCCGAAATTGGATTTTTTTGTTGTAACGAAAGCAGTAAAATCCGTTATTGACGGATCGATTTCCTCAATAATTGTTGAACCCGGATCATTGGGATCACCGTTGTATAAACCATCGACATTGGTAAGAATGATTAGTGCATCCGCTTTGATCATTGAAGCGATCAGTCCGGCCAGTTCGTCATTGTCCGTAAACATCAATTCAGTTATTGAAATCACGTCATTTTCATTCACAACCGGAATAATGTCATGTTGCAGTAAGATATCAAAACAATTCAGCATGTTCCGGTAATGCAGGCGGTCGCGGAAATCGTCCTTGGTTACGAGCACCTGCGAACAAATGAGATTATGTGTTTTGAACAGGTCAGCATAATTGTTGATCAACTGAACCTGGCCCACCGAAGCCAGCAATTGCCTTGCAGAAACTACATCGTATTTACCGGTTACCTTAATCAGGCTTTTACCTGCAGCAACAGCGCCGGATGAGACCACAATGACCTGCCTGCCTTCTTTTTTCAGGGAGGCAATCTCGTTCGTTAATTGAAACATCCGCTCGAGATCAGGCAGGCCGTCTTTTTTAGCCAAAACGTTTGAGCCAATTTTTATCACCAATTTTTTGTAAGAAGAAGGCATGCCGTTTAATTTTTGGCAAAACTATTACAGTCATCGCAATCAAACCAAATTTACGTTATTCAGGTAGCCGGTTATACTAAATCACCTCCTGTAACGTTTGTGAATAAACCCTAAATCCCCATGAAAACATTTTTCCTGATGCATGCATTGTATCTCGCAGGTGGCATCACTGCATATCTCATTCAATTTATATACAACAACCGGATCTTAAGAAATGATTGGACGCGCTACGATTCTTTCAAAGCGGCCATGATTTCTTTTTTTAGCTGGGTCTATGTGCTGGCTTTCGGCATCATGTGGTGTTTCAGCAAAATGGCAAAAGAATTTTCCACGCTTAAAGGAATGTACAAATAGATTTGTAAAAAAACAAAGTTGTTAAATACTGAACTTCAATTTATCCTTCAGGTAGGCCTTACTAATACTGGCACACTCCAATGGCGTTTTTGCTTTATCCGGTACTGCGTCCAGTTCAACTATGGCATATCCTTTATATTTTATTTCGTCCAGGGCCTTGAATATGGCAGGGAAGTCTACCCTGCCCTGGCCTAACTCTACAAAAACATAATTGCTGTTCGCTTGTTGTCCGGTCCTGTCGCGTACATCTTTTATATGCAGTGCTTTCAGGCGATCTTTATATTTTCGGACGGCCGAGGCCGGGTCTCCACCTCCTTGCTGATAATGAGCCACGTCTAACTCGAACTTTACATATTGAGGATCTGTATTTTTCAAAATTATATCTACTTCCTCCGGTGTTTCACCCAGCTGGTGCATGTGGTTGTGATAAGCGACATCTACACCCAGCGGCACTGTGCGTTTGCCTACCTCGGTAAGCATTCTTCCGTATTTAATAAGATCTTCCTCCGAAGGTGAACCGGTTTTAGGCCTTGAGGAATTGGTTAGCTGTATGTACTTTCCGCCCAGGGTTTTTACAAAATTCGCATGAACAACATGTTTGCTGATCTCCTCTTCATCTTTGCCGGTATTGATATTGGCATTTCCACTCGAGAACATGGCCAGTTCAAGTTTGGCTTCCTGCAGCAATTTTTTTAATTCCTCCGGCTTCTGCCCGAAGGTCTGGTATGCATTGGCCCTTAGCTGAATGCCCCTGAAACCGAGTGACGAAATGTCCTGAATAGCCTGCTTATCATTACCGCCCCAGGTTATTGCCGAATAAGCTAACTGAATATCCCTGATGTCCAGGAGATCGTTTAAGCCGTTGTTGGCAAAACCGGTCAAAGGAAAAGCAAGGGAAGCCACTCCCAGGTGTGCAAGAAATTTACGGCGTGTTATTTCGTATGACATATCGATGTTGATTTAACAAAATCTACAATGTTTAACCGTTATGAAAATAGGTAAAGATACTGACATGGCGGTATCAGTTCGTGGTCACGGCCTGGTTGGTAGTACAAATGGCTTATGCAAATACAACCCTGCCTTAAAATTTTTCCCGGGAGGCAGCATAGAGCTCATACCAATCCTGGTTATCGAGCTGAACACTGAAAGCATTTACCACATTCCTAATCCGTTGTTCGCTGGTAGTTCCGATAAGCGGCAGCGCTCCCAGTTTAATCAGCCAGGCTACGGCTATACATTCTACGTCGACTGAATACTTACCGCTGATTTCTTCAAGTTTTTTACGCAGGGTAGCCGGAAGATATTCGGTAGCATTGGCAATCCGTCCCGCAGCGAGCGGAGAAGAGGCCAGTGGATGCATATAACATTGCTTGATATAATCCACCTGCCCGTTATCCAGCGCAGAGGTATTGAGCAGGTTCAATTCGATGTGATTGGTAACAATTGGAATAGTAAGATAAGACGCCAGGAGCTGGTGTTGAAAAACGGAAAAATTGGCTACACCAATATTTTTGACCTTACCGGATTCTTTGAGTTGCTGCAGGGTAAGGGCGGTTTCTTCCAGGTTTGCTATTGGGTCAAAATGATTTAATAAAAATATGTCAATGTAATCGGTCTTTAGGTTGGCCAGAGAATTTTCCACACTTTTTACAATGTGATTACTTGATGTATCATAGTGAACTACGCGGACATCAGGCTGACTGGCATGCGGAACCCTTAAACCGCATTTAGTGAACAGCACCAGGTCTTCGCGTTTAAATGCCTTGCGGCTGATCAATTTTCCGAACAGTTTTTCACACTCGTATGATCCGTAGATGTCCGCATGATCAAAGGTATTAATGCCCAGGTCCAGACAAAGACTTACAATTCTTTCCATTGTCTCGGGTGCATTGCCGGCTTCCTTATCCCACCTGTAGAATCCATAGATGGCTGGGGATACTTTCGGGCCGGAATCGCTAAGGTAAATTTTCTCCATTTGCTTTTTTTCTGCTTCGGGTTGGTGTCGGGCCTTTCGGAGTGGCCTGACTGGTCTGATGATCAAAAATAGGATAACCTGATCACTACCAGCCTTATCTTCTAAATAAATAGTAAGCAATAACCAGCGTAACCAGGATGTTGAAAGCCTGGGCTATCAGGAAAGCGTAAAGAGGCCTTTTGCTGTTTTTATTAAAGAGGTCCGCAAAACGGGTTTCCAGGCCAATACTGGTAAAGGCCAGCACAAACCATAGTCCCTGCAGGTTCTTCAGACTGTCTTTAACCTGCCCTGCTCTTTCAGGGGAAACGATTGACACAGCACTGGAGATCATCATGGTCAACTCCTCATCTACTTTAAGCTTCCTGCATAACCAGTAGGCGAAATACCATACGGATATCACGACGGCAAGAGCCTGGATCAGCCCCAATGAACCGGCTTTAAGGATGTCTGAAAATATGACGCCGGTGTCTAACAATACCAACCCGATCTTTACAAACATCTCGGTAGAAAGTGCGGCACGAAGCCAGGCGAGAATTGTAAAAAAATTTCCTATGATCAGCCCTAAAATCAGACTGAAAATGACCGCTTCCAGGTTTAACCCTCTCATGGTGCCATTGCCGGCAATGATCAGTGCAATGGTTGTTAACAGGAACACGATGGGGAACCCGGCTAAAAAAAGTTTTACAGGTTTGCCTGAAAGATAAATTCCAAGGACTGCGATAAGCATTACAAAAGCAAAATGCATTATTATAACCAGGAGGTTTGCGGGATTGATCACATTGGTTAAAAGCGATGGTACATCATTCCATTTGAAAACAGCGACCGGCAGGACCATTCCTGACAGCGATAAGGCTATAATCAGTATGCCGAGTAAGACCACGGTCCAGTCTTCATGAATATGTATTTTTTTCGAGGTAGTTGCAGGATAGGTTACTTCGGTCATTTGTTTTGTATTTAATGTTTCTATTAAGTTTGTTGCTGGGAAGAGGAACGCCGGCTTTTAACGGCTTCAGGAAAAACATCTTTTAAAGCCTGTCTGGCAGCATGGTACCCGCACATGCCGTGCACTCCGCCCCCGGGAGGTGTTGATGAAGAACAAATATAGATACCTTTCGCACTTGTCCGGTAAGGTGAAAACCGTAAGGCGGGCCTGTTAAACAATTGACGAATGTCAATGACGCCACCGCTGATATCTCCACCAATATAATTCGCGTTATACAATTCCATTCCCGCCGTGTTCATGACATGTCTGGCCAGTATGCAATCCCCAAATCCAGGGGCATAGCGCTCTACCTGTTTCTCAATGGATGCGGTCATGTCAACCGTTGATCCGTTTGGCACATGACAGTAAGCCCAGGCAGTATGCCTTTCGCCTGGTGCACGGGAAGCATCGAACAGGGTTTGCTGTGCCAGCAGCACAAATGGTTTTTCCGGATGCTCCCCCTTCCAGGTGCGTTGTTCGCTGTCGGCAATTTCTTCGAGTGTGTTTCCCAGGTGGATGGTTCCCGCCAGCCGGCATTCCTTTGCCGTAAAGGGTATCGGACCGTTAAGGGCCCAGTCGATCTTAAAAACGCCCATTCCGTAGCGGAACCGCTTTAACTGCCACTGATAAATGGAAGTGAACCGGTAACCGGCAATGTGTAACAATTGCCGGGGAGTTACATCCAGCAAAACGGCTCGACTGGAAGGAAGCCGTCCAAGTGAATCTACCTGGAAACCGGTTTCAATTTTGCCTCCCAGAGAAAGAAAATAAGAAGCCAGGGCATTCGCAATTGACTGCGATCCTCCAACGGGAACCGGCCAGCCCTGCAGGTGACCGACAGCCATCAGCACTATGGCAATCGCAGAAGTAGTCAGGTGGGACAGCGGCTGGATCGAATGTGCCGCCATGCCCGCCAGTAAAGCTTTTGCTTCCTGGGTGGAAAACCTGCGGGACAAGGTCAGGGCCGAAGAAAGCGCCTTTAGTCCGAACTGCGCCATGGCTACCGGTCGTTCCGGAAAGCGAAGCGGTCCTAAAACATCATTAACGATCTGCGGCCAGTCACGGACGATGGGCTCCATGAGCCGCCGGTAAGCCTGCTGATCTTTTCCCAAAACTTCAGCCGTTTGCTGAACCGACCCGGTTAACACAGCCGCTCTTCCCCGATCCAGCGGATGAGCTGCGGCTACAGGAGGATATATGTATCGAAGTCCGTGTTGGTCAAGAGGAAGCGTTTTAAAAAAGGGGGAACCGGCAGCCAGGGGATGAACGGCTGAACAAATATCATGCATATAGCCTGGCAGGGTTAAGGCTGCTGATCGCAAGCCTCCGCCAATGGTTGGTTTTGCTTCCAGGATCAGTACTGAGAGTCCGGCCTGCTGTAAAGTAATTGCCGCTGCCAATCCGTTCGGGCCCGAACCTACTATGATGGCGTCAAAATCACTTTTCATGGTTTAACTTTTGAGCCTAATTTAGTTTTCCTAAACAAATAGTGCGGCGTTAACTATCCCCTAACCCCCTCCAAAGTAAAGCGTTCATGCCCCACCGGGGCAACCGGTTTGTAGCCACTGAACATGCCCTATTAAATGCCCCCGGAAGGGGGCTACCCTTTTTTTCAGTACAGCAAGTAATGAAATAATTACCGCTATGGGTTGCCCTTCTAAGGCAATTATTAAAATAGGCACATTGCTACAAACGTTTTACCCCTAAAAGGGGTAGGAATGCTTACAGAACATGATGGAATGTCACTTATACCTAGCCTTCACCCAAACACCGTGCTTATCTTCTTCAACACTTTTTCGAGGTCTATGCCTTTTCCCAGCACTCCCTTAAACAGGTCACCTTCGTTCTTGATACGGTCAAGCATAGTAAAGATGGTGAACTCCGTCATTCGTAATCCTTTTTTTACTTCCTCCCACCGCAGGGGGGCAGAGGCTGTGGCACCCGGCTTGGGACGTAATGAATATGGTGCGGCTATGGTCTGGATGGCCCGGTTTTGAAGGAAGTCAAGGTAAATCTTTCCTTTTCTTTTAGCCGGATTTCTTTCCAGGCTGGAGAAACCACCCAACTCCTGGTGGGCGAAATGAACAATGAGCTCTGCAAGTTGCTTCGATTGCTCGTAATCATATTTTGCTCCAAGCGGAATATAGATGTGTATACCTGTAGATCCCGAGGTCTTTGGATATGACGGAACATCAATCGCTTGCAGGATCTTATGCACAACCCTGGCAGCTTCGATCACCTGTTCAAACGGATTGGTATCCGGGTCAAGATCGATCACACACCAGTCAGGGTTATCCGGTGCTGATATCCTGCTATGCCACGGATTCATTTCGATACAACCCAGCTTGGCAATGTACAATAACGAAGCTTCGTCCGTACATACAAAAAAGGTTTTATTGCCTTCCCGGGTGGTATTCTCATAAGCATGGGTGGTGATCCATTCATCCACTTTACCGGCTACATTCTTTTGGTAAAAGCTCTCACCGTTGATACCGTTGGGATGGCGATTCAGCGATTGCGGCCGGTCTTTCATATAAGGCAGCATGTAAGGGGCCACCTGGTAATAGTAGTTCAGCATGTCCCGCTTGGAAATTTTTTCTTCTGGCCAGTATAATTTACCAAGATTGGTGAACTGAAGTTCACGCCCGTTAATTTGCCGTGTCTGGGTCTCCTCTTTTGGATGTAAAAATGTTTTTCGCAAACTTTCTTTCGCCGGAGTCTTTTCTTTTTTACCCTTCGGTTTATCTATCTCTTCAGCAAGGTCAGGCAACGCAACCGGTTCCTCCTTAATAATTTCCTTTGGTTGCTTGTCTTCCCGCAGTCCCTGGAAAGAAGCATGGCGCATAATGCCTTCTGAAGTTAATTCCTGGTATCTGACTTCACAAACCAGCTCGGGCTTAACCCAGGTAACGTCTGCTTTTGGAGGATTCCGGCGAAACCGCGTTGGCTTGTTTATAACAGGAACGGTTGAAAACGGGCATGCTTTGATTTCCAATGGGCGCAGGCGTTCAAGAATTTCTTTTTGCATGCTGTCAGTAAAACCTGTACCAGCCTGACCGATGAATTTAAGGTCATCATTCTCATAAACGCCCAGAATAAGGGCACTGAATTTTTTACGGCTGTCTTCATTAAGGGTGTATCCGGCGATAATAGCTTCATGCCTTTGTTCGGTTTTAATCTTCAGCCAGAATCTGGTACGATTATCCGGCGTATACACACTATCGGCTTTTTTAGCAATAATCCCTTCGAGGCCCAATTGCTGAGCCACCTCAAAAAATTCGCTGCCGCTGGCCTCGAAGTTCTCACTCATCCTGATTATTCCTTCTTCCGGCAACAGCTTAGCGAGCATTTTCCTGCGTTCAGTCAACGGCAGGTCAGACAGGTTAATACCTGCAAGCCAAACAATGTCAAATACATAAAATACCAGTTCCCCGTCGGCCTCGCTTTGCCAGGCTTGCAAATCACTGAACCTGGATAGCCCGTTATCATTCAGGACGATGATCTCCCCATCGACCACCGCATCAACCGGCCATAACTTCAACGCGTTATAAACGGGATAAAATTTTTCATTGAATGAATTGTTATTACGTGAACGCAACTCCACTTCTCCCTTATTCAAAAAAGCGAGTGTCCGGTATCCATCCCATTTAACTTCAAAGATCCATTCCGGATCATCGAACGGCTCATCTATCAGGGTGGCAAGCATGGGTTTTAACCCTAGGGGTAAGGCCGATTTGTTCTTTTTACTATAGGGTTTGAGCAGCGTTTTAGTAACCGCTGCAAAATCGAAACTACCGGTTACCGTCTCGTGGTCCTGGGTGGAAGAGGGTGTCTTTTTTGTCCTGGACGCAGCGGATTTTTGTATGGTTTCTCCTGGTTTAAGCTTTCCATCTGACGACCGGTTGCTGATCCATGTTTTTGACTGCTTGTCCGCTGCTACCTGCTCGACCGTTTTTCCCGACACCACAGACTTATTTTTAATGGTGATATCTGTTTTGATGGAATATTCATCGGTTTTTTTGATCAGAAGCCAGGCATTTTCTTCCCCGTTTTTTGAACGCACCAGTGCAAATTCGCCCTTGCATTTTTCGCCTTTCATTTTGATCCTGAGGGATCCGCTAAAAAAACCTTTGAGCAGGATCTTCTCACGCTCAGCCTTTGTTTTTGCCGCTTCAGCCGGCTCGTATGTACCCTGGTCCCAGATGATCACAGTGCCCGCTCCGTAATTGCCTTTGGGTATGGTCCCTTCGAAATCTTTGTAATCAAATGGATGATCTTCAACCAGCATGGCCAGCCTTTTGTCATCCGGATTCATGGAAGGGCCCTTGGGTACGGCCCAGCTTTTTAGGGTGCCTTTCATTTCAAGCCGGAAATCGTAATGCAGGTGTGAGGCATCATGTTTTTGTATGACAAAGAGCAAAACGTCGCCTGATCCGGACGGCTTCTTGCCTGTGGGTTCAGGCGTAGACGAAAAAGAACGTTTTTTTATATATTCCGAAAGGCTCATAAAACCAGCAGGTGGATGTACTGTTGCATCGTAATATTAAATGTACCGATTCACGTTGAAGTTTATTTATTTTAGGGTAAATATGTTTGCCTGCGGCCACGGTCAGGAGAATAAAAAAACCCGCTGTGGAGCGGGCTTATTGAAATGACTCGAAAAACTTATCTATTAAAGGCCTTTTTTAATTCTTTTACAGCCAGTTCCTGTGCATATATCGCTTCGGGTATCACACTGGCCATTCCAAAAAATTCGTGGGTAACCCCGATGTACTTTTTATAGGTAACGGCTACGGAAGCTTCTCTCAGCTTGTCTGCAAGTAACATTCCTTCGCTTAAAAGAGGATCGATTTCAGCAGCGATGATTGTTGTCGAAGGCATCATTTTCAGGTTAGCCTTAACCAAAGAGATCCGGGTATCATTTCCCTGAGCCGGGTTTTGAAGATAATGCCCGAAGAACCATTGCATCAACGGCCTGCTCAACGGCTTGGCATCAGCGTACATCTGGTAAGAAGGTGTATTAAAATCATAGTTGGCTATTGGATAAACCAGCAGCTCATGCACAGGTATCTTATTACCTTTATCCCTGGCCATCATGCTCACTGCAGCGGCAAGATTGCCTCCTGCACTTTCACCAGCCACAGCTATGCGGTTTGGATCACCTTTGATAGACGATGCGTTCCTGACCACCCAGTCATAGGCTGCATAAGAATCATTGTGTGCGGTAGGAAATTTATACTCCGGTGCCTTTCTGTAGACAACCGAAACCACTATAGCATTAGCTTTTTCAGATAAGGCCTGCGTTGACGCGTTATAAACATCCGGGCTTCCAATTACCCAGCCGCCGCCATGATAATAAACAATCACCGGGTAAACTGTCTTACCGGTTTTAGGAGTATAGATACGCAGGTGAATCTGGCCTTCATCTACAGGAATATCCTTGCCCATGGTATCCACATTAAACGGCGGAGGAGCAATATTATAATCCTTCATTACATCCATAGCTGCATTCGCCGGCGTCGGCGCCTTTCTGGCTTGTTCCGGGGTTAAAGTATATAATGGCGGCGTGCCATAGCTTTCCAGCTTTTCAATAACTGTCTGCATTTGCGGAGTTATGGTTGGTCCCCAGGCTGGCTTTGGGCCCTTGGGTTTGATGCTGGCGATCTTTGGATCAACTTCAGTTTTCGTACAGGAGGCTAACAAGAGAAGAAAGGCAACAGAAAGGCAGATAAATTCTGATAATGGTTTTTTAAGGCCATAGTGGCACGGACTAAATATTTGCTTCATAAGTTTGACTATTTACTCTTTGAATTAAATAATTATGCCACCACATACGGAACAAGCAGTTAAATAGATTCAATGTATATAAAAAATTAAATGCCCTCCCGGGGACATATACACTTGCAGTTCGAAGTTCAGGATTTGGGTTCGTGTCAGGATGAAATTTGTATTGTTAGTCCATTTCATTATGCCATAAACGGGCACCGCCCCTGATCCCATCCCGGTTACTAAATAGTATCATATTTTCTTCAAGCTGAAAACTCAGCTTTTTCGCATTACCTCCACCTATGTATAACTGGTCATAATTAAAGGTGGTTTTAAGTATGTCTATCACTTTCTGCATTCTTTCATTCCATTTCTCCAATCCTTTTGACACGAATGCGGCTTCTCCAACATACTGATCGTAAGTTCTGTCCTTGGAAACCGGGTGCTGGCCCAATTCCAGGTGGGGCAACAGCTTGCCATCTTTTACAAAAGCCGTCCCAAAACCCGTTCCCAGCGTGATGACCATTTCAAACCCTTTACCTTTGATGACTCCAAGCCCGAGCATATCGGCGTCGTTAAGGATCCTTACAGGCTTGCCTAAGACATCACTTAACTGTTTTGAAAGGTCTACGTCTTTCCAAAGTGCCGTATTTAAATTGGGTGCCGTGTGAATAATTCCCTGCCTTACATATCCGGGAAACCCGACGGAAACCTTGTTATAGTCACCGCACGATTTTGACAATTCCTGGATGATGTTAATAACACTTGACGGTGAGGCAGGATCTGGAGTTGGTAATTTTTGATAGTCCATCAGCATTTCGCCTTCGCAGTTCAGCAGTGTTGCTTTGATATTGGAACCGCCTATATCGACAGATAAAATCTGATCGCCGTTTGAAGATATCTCCATGTGATTTTTGTTAGATTATTAAAACAAATGTAATTGAACCCTCACAATATCGGCATTTGTTTTCGAGCGCGGGAACATAGCCGGCTCATTTTAATTCTTTATCAATCCGTGAGGTTGATCTGGTGTCCTTCATACTTACATATACTATCAGCGATAAAAATATGCAGACCGTTACAAACCAGTAATATCCCGTTTCATATCCTATATTTTTCAAATATAAAGCCCAGTATTCAGCCGAGCCGCCGAAAATGGCAACCGTCAGGGCATACGGCAATCCGACGCCAAGCGCCCGCACTTCTGCGGGGAACAGTTCTGCTTTAACGATGGCATTGATAGAGGTATAGCCGCTGACAATAACCAGGGCTGCCATCATCAAAACAAATATCCAAAGCAGGCTGGATGTGCGGCTTAACATCGTTAATAACGGCACCGTACTTATGGTGCCCAGAAATCCAAATCCAATCAACAAAGGGCGCCGTCCAATACGATCGGATAACAAGCCAAACAAGGGTTGAATTAATGCGAAAATAAGCAGCGAACTGAAACTAAGCAGGGTCGACTGATCCTTGGTAAGCTTTACCGTATTAACCAGGAATTTTTGCATATAGGTGGAATACGTGTAAAAGGCGATGGTACCTCCCAGCGTAAGACCAACCACAGTGGCAATAGCCCTTGGGTATCGCAACAGCTCTTTTATAGATCCTCTGTTTTCACTTTTATCCCGGCTGTTTTTAAATGATCCGGTTTCTTCCAGGTTGCTGCGCAGGTAAAGCGCCACGACTGATAATAAAGCTCCAAGAAAAAAAGGCAAACGCCAACCCCAGTCGTGTAATTCTGCAGGTGTAAGAAATATTCTTTGTAAAATGATCTGCAGGCCCAAAGCCAGTAGTTGTCCACCAATCAGGGTGACATACTGAAAGCTCGAATAGAAACCCCTTCTTTCGGGACTTGCAATCTCACTGAGATAAGTCGCGGAGGTTCCGTATTCGCCTCCCACGCTTAAACCTTGTAATAATCGGGCAATCAGGAGAAGCACTGGTGCTGCGATGCCAATGGTAGCGTAACCGGGTGTAAGCGCAATCAGCAGCGAACCGAATGACATCAGGAGTACCGAAGAGGTCAGAGCGGTTTTACGGCCCGAACGATCTGCAATTCGCCCAAATACCCAGCCGCCGATGGGCCGCATTAAAAAGCCGACCGCAAAAATGCCTGCCGTATTCAGTAACTGGGCCGTGAGATTATCGTTGGGGAAAAAAGCGTGAGCGAAGTATAGTGAAAAAGCCGAATAGGCATACCAATCATACCATTCCACCAGATTGCCAATAGAGCCTCCGAATATGGCTCTTAAGCGCCGGGTGGTAGTGTCCTTGTTGCTGGTATGCATGGAGTTTAAGGTTTAGGGGTTAAAGTTGGGGGATGTACGGAATTGCCTTTAAGGCATCACCAATGAAATCAACAAATGCCCTGATTTGGCTCAGGGCATTATACATTTCAGCCGGATTCGCCAGAGGACTGATGAGTACCATTAACACTCATAGGCTTCTTCTGAAGGCATACCAAAGATACAGCGAAACCGTTGTCGACCTAAATCAGCGGGTTTACACGTTGCTTGATTCACCAACCTCCAGCGGAATTTCGGGAGTCTGAGTCGGACAAATTAGCGGTCAGAAATTAGCTGAATTTTAAAGCAGATGCAAAATGTTTACATCATCAGCGGGATGGGTGACGATATATTGGCGGTCGTATTGCCGCAATGAACAATACAATAAAGCGAAAGGAAGAGCGCTGAGTATCAATGGTTGAAATTATTTGTATATTGGGGGAGTGCGTATAATACAACTGTTGCCTGCTACCTTATTGACACACCATGAAAATTCAAGAGAGTCAAATGAAGCAATGCTATAGATTAAAATTGACTGGACTGTTTTTAATAGCAGTACTTTCCTGTTTTACAATTTATGCTCAAACAAAAAGTTCATTATTAACAGACAATAAACTAAAAAATAAACTTGACTCTGCAATTGATTATTCCGCCAAAATTTATTTGCAAGACAGTAACACAAATGGAATTTCAATAGGAGTTTATAATAAAGGGAGAAAGTATACATATAACTACGGAAAAGCAGAAAAAGATTCAGATAAACTTGCTTCCGCCGACAACTATTATAACATTGGTTCAGTGGCAAAAACTTTCGTAACGACAATTGTTGCACAAGCAGTAATTGACAAAAAATTAAATCTAAATGACGACATAAGAAAGTTTTTACCTGGTCAATATCCTAATTTAGAATATGAACATCAACCAATCCGTTTTGTTAACCTTGCTAATCACACTTCAGCTTTGCCAACAACATTTCGGATGTTTTCACCTTCAATTAAGGACAGTTTAAAAAAATTAAGTATCGCGGAGCAAGTAAATTTTTATTCACTTTACAATCAGGACAACTTACTCGCAGACCTTCATCTTGTAAAACCTGACACACTGCCTGGAACTAAGTTTCAATATAACAGCACTGCAATGATGCTTTTGATTTTACTGCTTGAGAGAGTTTACCACCAGCCCTATGAAAAAATAGTGACAGACTATTTAAAGAGACATTTAAAGATGTACGTCACGAAACCATTTTTGTCAACCGAAGAAATTAAAAATGCAGTTCAGGGATATAATAACAATAGCAAACCGCAACAATTTTTAAATTTAAAAGGCTTTTATTTCGGACCAACAATGAACTCTACAATAAATGATATGCTTAAATACATACAGGCTAACCTTTCAGAAAAAGATAAAGCTATTAAGATGACACATCAACTTACTTATGGAAAGAAGGATGGTTTTGGATTAGGTTTGGGTTGGATGATGGACAATAACACTAATGGCGAAAGATATACTTATCACGACGGTAACACCAAAATTGGATACAACACACTTTGTGTATTATATCCAAGTGAAGATTTAGGTTTTATCATTATTGTAAACGATACTATAAGCCAAGACAAAGTAGGTGAACTTGAAAACAGTATGAAAAGGGCGTTGGACACAAAGTGACAAGGCAGCAGGCAACAGCAGTATTTGCAATAGCAGGGGTGACGTGCAAGTCCTCGTCTATAATTCACTGTCAGTAACAGTTCCAGCGTGACATTAGTAATTTAGCTTTTGTTCATATCTTCATCTGTAGTTTTTCAATCAGCAATAGTTCGGGCTGACGTTTTCCAAATGCCCTGCCATCGCAAATACTCGAACGTTGTGTGCAAGCTAAACGCTGACATTCCTAATCAATCAAAATCAATAATTATGCAACGTAGAACGTTTATTAAAAATTCAACGGTGACAGTTATCAGCGTTAGTGCTTTCGGAGTTATAAACTGGAATGGTACAAACTTTGAAGGCGACACACCAACCACGACCGATGTTCTTGGACCGTTTTATAGACCAGGTTCGCCAATTCGTACAAGTCTTAGACTTCCCAAATCAAATGGGACACCAATAGTTTTAAAAGGCTACATTCTTAAAGAAAATGGGAAGACTCCCATCAATAATGCTTTAGTAGAAATTTGGCATTGTGATGAAAATGAAGTGTATGATAATACATCAGATGAATACAAATATCGTGGCGGACAAAGAACAAAAGCAGACGGAAAGTATGAGTTCAAATCTATTTTGCCGGTTCCCTATAAAGCTGCCCCAAACGACGAATCGTCTTGGCGACCTGCACATATACACATGAGAGTTTCCGTACCAAATCAACAGGACTTAATTACTCAAATCTATTTTAAAGGTGGTAAGTACAATGAGACCGACAAACCGGCTTCAGACCCAAAAGCTGTAAACAGAATTCTTACTATTTCTAAAAATAATTCAGGAGAAAGTGAAATAGTTTTCAATGTAATTATGAGTAAGGAAATTCCTCTTGACAAAAAAGTTTACGACAAGATTACGGGACTTTATGATATTGGAGATAATAACTTTGTTGAGTTTATTAAAAACGATGATTTGCTGTTTATGAAACATAATGGACAGCTTAGAGCAAGTTTGAAATATATTGGCAATAACACCTTTGAAGGTGGCATAGGTTATCCCAAAGCGACTTTTGAGTTACAAAATGACGGAAGTGTAAAAGTAGTTGTAGAGCGGAATACTAAGACTTATAATGGCATAAAGTATTTGAAGTACAATTGACGAAGCAATTTTTGGCACTGACAGATAGCCTGCACACAACAGCGAGGTTTTGCGTCAGCGGGGGCGACGAATAAATTCTCATCTTTAACACTAATATCGGCTACAGATCCAGCTGACGGAACACAGATGAGTTATAAATATATTTTCAACTTTTGTATCTTTAATCAGCCTCAGTTCCGGGCTGAACGTTTTCCAAATGCCCCACCGAACGCAAAGCCCGAACGTTGAACCAACATTGCCTATCCAGGCAATGAGTTTTTTCCAGATGAATTATCTTCGAGTTATTCTTTCATTTTTTAAATTTTAAGATCATGGAAAAAAAACGCTCAGTCCGCAGGCAGTTGCGGCATTAGAAAAAACCCGCCAATTCCTTGAACTCGCGCACTACAGCGATCATACGATCACCAACTACTTGGCCGAACTGCGCTATCTGTTCTCTTACTATCCAGATGTAGTTCCTGCTGACTTCCACTCTGACCTTATCATAGAGTACCTGCTCTATCTGAACAAAACACTTAGCTGCTCTTATAGCAAGTGCTACATGGCATCCCAAAGCATCGCTTTTTTCTTCCGCCATATTCTGCAAAAGCCTTACGTCATTCCTTCTCTTATCCATCCGCGCAAAACTAAAACGCTGCCTGCTGTGATGAGTCCTGAAGAGATCGCACGAGTCATCTCTACCATCTCCAGCATCAAGCACCGCTGCATTGTCACGCTGCTGTACAGCTCAGGCCTGCGACTGAGCGAGCTGACGCACCTGCGCCTGGGGGACATCGATAGCAAAAGCATGCGTATAAAAGTGGTGCAGGGCAAGGGAAGAAAAGATCGATACACTATTTTGTCGCAGTCAGTGCTGCTGGAGCTCAGGGCTTACTATGTGCAGTATCGTCCTGTGGAGTACTTGTTCAACGGACAGGGCAAGGGGCGCAGATACAGTCTGCGCAGCATACAAAAGGTGTGCATGACGCCATTCTTCGCGCCGGGCTTTCGAACAAAGATTACTCTGTTCACACCATAAGGCACAGCTTTGCCACCCACCTGGTAGACGGCGGCACTGATCTGCATACCGTTAAAGAGCTGCTTGGTCATAACAGTCTGGGCACTACGATGCAATACCTGCACATCAGCGACAGGCGCCTCAAGGGAGTGGTGAACCCGTATGAGCAGTTGGCTGCAAGTGGTTTGACCGGCTCTCTTAACGCAGGTAGAACGTCACATAACATATATTAAAGCTGTGTAGTCTATGCAATCTTACAGACCGCCATGTGCGAGCGTGCAGCAGGTGTTGAGCAAACATTCGGAGTACGTTCCATCCAACCTGCATACCCAAAAAGTGCTGCAGCGTTTGAGGACCTGTCGCACTTCGGCCCTCGGCTATCATGTGTACCGATGTAGCGATGAAGGCTGTGGTCACGTAAAGTACCAGTATCATAGCTGCAGCGATAGGCACTGCCCGCAGTGCGGGGCACTAAAGAAGCAGGAGTGGATAGAAGCCCGCACGTCAGAACTGCTGCCGGTGAAGTATTATCACGTGGTCTTTACATTGCCTCATGAGCTCAACGCCCTGGTGATGGGACATCGAAGAGAGCTGTACAAACTGCTCTTTGATGCTTCATCACAAACGTTGCTCAGGTTTGCTGCTGATCCTAAGTACCTGGCAGCGCTGCCTGGCATCATCAGTGTGCTGCACACCTGGGGGCAGCAGTTGAGCTTTCATCCACATGTTCATTCAATTGTAAGCGGCGGCGGCATTACCAGCAATAGCACCTGGAAGCAAGCAACAAAGAACGACTGGAATTTTCTTTTCCCGGTTAAAGCCATGAGCCGAGTATACAGGGGAAAGTTCATGGAAGCCCTCAGAGAACTTATAGATAACAGAACAGTTATACCGCCACCGGGAACAGATACAAGAGCGTTGTTAAATCTGCTGTATCACAAAGACTGGGTAGTGTATGCCAAAGCGCCCTTTGGCGGACCGCAGGCAGTCATTGAGTACCTGGGTCGCTATACCCATAAGGTGGCTATCAGCAATCACAGAATAACAAGCATCAATGAGCAGGATGATACAGTAAGCTTTGCGTATAAGGACTACTTAGATGACAGCAAACAAAAGCAGATGATATTAAGCGGCCCGGAATTTTTGCGCCGTTTTGAGCAGCATATCCTGCCCAAAGGGTTTACCAAAATAAGAACATATGGTTACTTAAGCAACAGGAACCGCCAGCAGCGCATTAATGAAGTGTTGCAGAAGATGGAGTTGCCCCTGCACAAAAAATTAGTGAATGTACCCATGCAGGTGCGCATGATGGAGCAGTATGGCATTGACATCCATGAGTGTCCATGCTGCAAGGCTAGGAGTATGCAGTTGGTTCATGTGTTCTATCCATGGAAACAAACAGATGACGGGTGATAGAAATACTGAAAACATAGTCATATGGTATTACATCACACCAGGTTTAAAAGGCGTTAGGCCATTGTATGTCCGGTATAAAGAAAATATGAACCAAGTTGAGGAAATACAGGTCGAAAAACTTACTTTGTAAGGGTAATCCAGGGTTGCTTATTTCGATAAAGGCAAAGCAACTGTGGCTAAGAGATAAAACAAATTAAAAAATCAAACATTTACAATCAGAAAGGCCGATACTTTCTACCTAATGGCAATCCTTACGGCACGTCGGCCAACTGAAAAGTATACCGCAAGGCCCCGTAACATGAAAAATGATGCGGGGCTTAATCAGGGGGCCTTTCGGATACTTTTCTATCTGTTGTGCGAAATATGAATTCACAATGAACGAACTTCAAGACTATTCAAAGCTCTATCCAAACATGCCTCTCGAAATTGGTTTATTTTTTTCGCAAACAGAGATGAAAGATGGCAGAGTAATTCACAAAGAGGTTCATAGTTTTTGCGGTTATTACCAAAAAAAGTATGAGACAAAGGAGTATCCTCAACCACGAGTAATTTCTAGGATGTGTGACATTCTCTGTGACAACAAGCAACTTTCAGTTATTAAAAGGGCAGGGCCTGACAACCTTAATAGTAGCTATTGGTGTAGCCTAAGAGAAGAAGTAAGGACGGATCAAATACTTCAGTTTTACTGGAATAAAAAGCTTAGTTACATTGTTTATGGATTCAAATTTATCTACGAAGACTATAAAAAGTATGTACTACCTGTAGAATTTACAAATAATACTGGTGACATTTCATTAGGAACATGTTTTTTATATAGCAATGGAATTGCCACTGCAAGACACTGTATTGAAGGAGCTAAAAAAATTGCTATTCAAGGTATTCCAAAAGAGCAATTGCAATTAGCAAAATTTGAAATTCACGAACACCGGCTTATGGACTTACTCTATATAAGATTTGAAAACCCCTTGAATGATACAATAATGTTTAGTCAGAATGCTGAAGTGTTAGACGAGGTCATGACCTTAGGTTATCCTAAAATAGCTGGCTATCATAATTTTTTAACAGCCGAAAATGCGAACGTCTCGGCTCGTTTTACAGCTTCAATCGGGCAAATAGCTTCCAATGCCGAGGACATTTGGATTAGAGAAAAGTTGTTTTTAATAACCGCAAAAATTCGAGGTGGAAATAGTGGCGGCCCAGTTGTAGGCAATAACGGTTCAGTAATTGGAGTTGCAGTTAACATGTCAGAAGGAGAAGGAAACTACGATGAACTTGGTTACGGAACAGTAATTCCTGTAAAATTCATTGATGAAATGATAAACAATCAAAACAAAACTTATTTAGACACAAGCAAGATAGAATTTACAGACTTTGTATAAAATTACATCGCACAACACTTAGAAGACTATGCGATAAGCCCCCAAAGACAAGCCCCCAT
>JBBJMP010000004.1:0-354018 GCA_037718865.1 Chitinophagaceae bacterium
GACCTGTGCTTCCAGCACCTAAGGCTACTCAAAAAGGTTTTGGAAACATTTCAGAAAAGGTTTTGGAAACATTTCAGAGCTTAGTCGCTTATGTTAGAACAGAAAGAAAATGTAGAAACAGAAGTTGTGAGGTTAGTAGATTATGATATAAAACCAGGCACGTCAACTAATGAAGGCGATGGAGATGAATGGCCTTTGATACTTGAAAAAATTAAGCAATGCAATATCTTTATAATCGGTACTCCTGTTTGGGTTGGCCGTCTGGCTTCTACTGCACAAAGGATTATTGAAAGGTTAGATGCTATATTTCATGAAGAAGGCTTTACAGACGAAGAAAACGGTCAGTACTTCACCTATAATAAAGTGGCCGGTTGTTTGGTAACAGGTAATGAAGATGGAGCACATTCATGTGCTGCACACGTATTGTGGGCTATGCAGGAATTCGGGTTCACCATTCCTCCAAATGTAAACGCCTACTGGGTTAATAAAGCAGGGCCAGGCAAAAGCTATATAGAAGCAGGCGGAGAAAGATATTTATATACGAATAAGACTTTGTATAATACCGTTTACAACCTCTTGTATTTTGCTAAGCTTCTGCAACAACATCCTATTAATACCAATCTAAAAAAGCTTGCAGAAACAGCACAGCAGGAAAGTGATTTGCAGGAGGAGTAGTCTTATGCTTTTTACTTCATTCTTATTCTATTTCAAAACTTTATAATGTTCAAAAGCTTTTCCAGTCACTATCTGTTTTATCAGAAGCAAGGTACCTCTCCTCTCCGTAGTGTTCCACAGGACAATACTTAGGCAAATGGGCAAGCCAGACAGTGTCTGGTATTTGAAAAACCTACAGTTAATATACATTCTATGATTCTTACCTTTTTTAATATCAGATTAAAGAATTCCCGATACAATCGGGCTTTTCATTTACATCGGTAGTGGAAGACATACGGATAGCAGAGCATTGCTGCCGCCACAACTACTACAGTACAAGTGAGTAACACCAAGATGAAAAACCAAGGTACTATAGCTGGTAACATAAAAACAAATCTTCCGGCCGTAGTGAAGCGATAATGAAACCCAGTGAGTATTGTAGCGTTGGTTTTGCGAAATGGAATGTGCTTCCCGCCGTGTGTTGGCTTTTGTGTGGTTGCAGGTGGGAAGCCATGAAATGAAGCATCGCAAAGCTACGAACGTGGTGTAATGGTAGCGGAACGAAGGACGTAATGAATGAAGTGGGGCGAAGGACACAAGTAGCTGCCCGAACGAAGGCTGTAGGAGTAGCAAGGAGTGTGACAAACTGCGTAGTGCAACGAAGCACCCGAAGGGCAATGGAGGTGTGCCAATACTACAAAGTACATAAATGGCTTTATTGGCACTGCTGCATTGGTTTGGCGCATCTACTTGCCGACTAAGTCGTAGAGAGACCTTATTACCTTGCAGCGTGGGGTGGTTCAGGCTCTGTGAAGTAATTTTTGGGTTCCTCATTTTGGAATTATGCCCTCGTATAGTTGAATTATTACATAATTATATTTTTTAAGTAATGCTCTCTTTTTTTTAATCAGCACAACTACAAATGCAACCTGTTCGATTTTTTCTTGCGTTTCTTTTTTGATAACTGATATGGTAAATAATCGTTTTGATTTACCGGAGCCAATAAAGGTTCGAGAATATTTTCCTTTGAGTTATTTATTGATAGTTCTTTTTCCCCTATAAGATCAGTAGATTGTGACCTTTGCATTTGATTGTTTGTTGTTAACTGTGGCGTTTGGCAACACTTATCCATTATTCCCTTAGCACTAAATTCTTTACCTAAATCACTTCCATTAAATACACACTTCGTTTTGAAGTCAATATAAGTAAGTCCATAAATATTCCCCTGACTATTTTGCCTCAGTACCACCGTTATGCCCTTCTTAGCCAGGTCTTGTATAAACTCAGTTAACGTTTGCTTTTCTTTCACCAGCACCCATTTTATAGCAGTCTTTAATTGCTGCTGATGCACCTGCATTAATGCTTCATTCTGCACAATCTTTTGTTCAAGATACTTTAGCATTGGTTTGCTATAAAAAGCACTGGCTTTAATAGGTGTGCCTATCTTGTTTCCCTTATCATCAAGTGCTGTATAAACCAATCCTCTTTTTTGAAACATCGTAGTATCTTCCCGTCCCCGGTCTGCCATTACATTATACAGCTTTAGTATCACATTTAGCTCTGGCAAGGAGGTGTATTTATAATGGTCAATAACAACATCGAGTACATTCGTGATGGCTCTTTTGGTTTGCATTTTTCCATATTGCACTTTCTGTGCACTTACCTTTAGTGGGTTTTCCTGCGTTTGTTTTCTTCCTTCTGCCTTTGTCAATCCAAACTCTATTTCAATGGATTTACGTGCTGCTTCAGATTGATTTCTGCCCATGTTATTCATGTTTATTTTACTGCCGTCTTTTTGGATATTGGTACTTACAATATGAATGTGTTGATGCCCTGCATCACGGTGCTGATATACCAGGTACGGTTGCTTTTCAAAGCCGATGCCTTTCATATAAGCTTCAGCAATTAAACAGAGCTTATCTGTGTTTAATTTGTCACTCTCGTGGAAGTTTAAGGAAATATGTACGCTGTTTGCTTTTACCCTTTCATTAAGCGCTGCCTGATGCTCTAACCTGTGCAGTTTATCATAGAAATTTAAATGTTCTACATCCTTCGGATAATTAACCGAATAAATACATTCGGCAACTCCCAACTGCACTTTCTTTTCATTGTAATTTAATGACCTTGAAAGGCTTTGTGTTGACTTAATTCTGGCTACCATTTTTCCGAAAATTGATTGATACGATTTTTGATTTCCTCTACCTTATTCATCAGAATTTTCTTGTCTATTTCATTCATCAATATCCATTGCTAGAACTCAGGAATTTTGTCTAGAATGTGCAGCTTATGCACTGCCTGGTTGAAGTTATTTCCGATAGCGCTTAGCTGGTTTCTTAGCTCAATCATCTCTGCCATAAAGTCGTCCAGAGATTTGTTACGGGTAAGTATTGTTACCTTACCTGTTAGTAAAACCTTCCTCAAATAATCACTTAGCTTTCTGCAGGTAGTTGCTTTGAATCTGTTATCAAGCAACTCGTATTCTGCGATTGTTAACCGCAGCGTTATGAGTTTTGTCCGGTTCTTTTTTGCTTCTTCCATCACATTATCATTTTCACTTTTTAAAAATTATTTCGAGCTCTTTTATAAATTTCCGCTTTCAAAAAAGCTTTAAAATTTTCCTTTACATTGTCTTTTCTTCCCCCTGCGAGTTCCGAGCTAAGGGGTTAAATTCTCGTTTGTATTACAAACGGACATTTAACCAAGTGTCAGGCACTTTAAAGAAAACTCCCCTGACCATTAACTCTGTAATGATTTTTTAGACTTTAAAACCTACGATTTTAAAAATCCTTACAGATGTCTTCGTAACCTAAGCCTTTGTTTGTGTTGCTGGTTTTGGTGAACGAGGTAGTCATTTAAGTCCTTGTGATTTTTGTATAAATCGCTTTTGTCGGTGTATTTTAAATCCCACTTCAAAGCATTCTGCGTGTACTTAATTCCTCCGGTATCCCTGTCTAAATACAGGTTAACTTTCCGGTGTTCTTCCATCAATTGCCGGCTCTTTTCAAAAAAAGAAAGGGAGTTTAGGACAAGAAAATTTGTCAGTTCAGCGGTACTTTTCTGATTAATAGTTTGGTAAGATAGGAAGCTGAAAAAACCTTCAAATAC
The DNA here is from genome assembly GCA_037718865.1 of Chitinophagaceae bacterium. Classification (GTDB taxonomy): domain Bacteria; phylum Bacteroidota; class Bacteroidia; order Chitinophagales; family Chitinophagaceae; genus JADCRZ01. The sequence goes on from JBBJMP010000004.1 coordinate 3,760, forward strand.
AGCCAGTTCTTTAGCATCCACAGTGTTGATTTGTGTCACATCTTTTGGTGAACTGCTTCCTTTAAAAACAGAATTTCTTAACTCAAATCCGCCTGATTTATTTTCAAATCCGATAGCAAAATATCTCTTGTCAAATAGCTCAAAATCTACTTCTTTGCAGTACTTTATTGCAATCTCTACAGGTATTTTTCTGGTAGTCAGATAGCGGCAAAGAGCAGGATTTGTGAGCGGCTTTGCGGCTATCACTTTTATCTTAGGTTCAAGTGCCTCCTGAGCCTTTTGTGTGTTTGCCTGAAGCTGTTGAACCGTTAATGTTTGACGGTGAAAAGAAAGAGATGTTGAGAACTTTTGCAGCACTTCTTTAATACCGCAGTTGTAATACAAAATCCCAAAATCTATCAGGCTTCCTCCTTTGCCTAAACCGTGATCATACCATACATTTAATGTTTGGTTTACTTTAAAAGATGGTTCTTTTTCTTCTCTTAATGGCGATAAATACCAGTAGTCATTGTTCCTGATTTTTTGTGGCTGGTAACCTAATTTTGTCAGGTATTCTACTATATCAATCTGCTTTGCATCCTGCAAAGAAAAATGTTGGTTCATATCTTATTTTTTTACTTGTTTGTAACCTTGTCTGCCCAAAAAGTGCAGTGTGTAAATTGGTACGGTGGTGTAGATCTGTTTTTATGATGAGACGATGAGAAACCTGTCTAACTATTTATATTTTAAATAATTAAACTCTCATCATGCGCTCATCAAGAATACTTGCCATGATGAAATTCCTCATCAAGCTCATCATGCCTCATCATGGATTTAAAACTTTGATGAGGCTTACAATCCTTTCCTGTTCTATCTTTCAAGCCTATCTTAGCTGCTTTCATCAAACTTTTGCTCAATCCAATCCCATGTTATGGTGTAATAACGGCCGGTGTAATGAACAGGAACAAGCTCATTAGATAGATTGTATATGTAGGTCTGATAGCTTAAGCTATTGCTTACCGGTTCCATTTTCCATTCCTGTTGCAATACCGCCGCTATATTTTGCCGTGACAAACGAGGCACGTTTTTTTTTAGCAGCTCCAAAATATCTTTATTAGCAAAAAATAGTTCTTGGGCATTTGTGGCTTCAAAGATTTCTTTAAATAGGAGCAGTATCTCTGTCTCTACTTTATTCCGGTTGTTTCGGATAACTCTTAAAAGTGCATCGGTTCGTAATTGTTTTTCTGAAAACCACATCCTGGTAAGTCCTTGCGGAACGGATAAAGGTCTTTGCAGCAGGTAGTATAGAAAATGATTTATCTCCTTTTCCATATCCTGTAGTAAGCGGATATTTTCTGACATCAGTACCGGTATTTTCCTTATCCAGTATCTTGTTTCAGTAGGATCAATTACAATAAAGTTTTCTTCGTTATTGGAACAGAGAACAAACTTTCCAAAAAATTCTATCTCTTTCCTGTCCTTGTTCTTTGCTTCAGTCTTGGAAGTACGTGCAGTACTAAGGTTCTTAATCTTTTCTGAATCTTCTTTCCTGTCAAGCAGTACTTCGTCAACAGCTATTATAAGCATGTTCATCCAATCTGAATTGAACTGTGATCTGAAATCACTGTTTCCGTTAAAGGTCATGTTCCTGCCAAAAATTAGTTTTAGCAAATTCAGAAAAGTGGTCTTTCCTGTTTTTCGTTCACTGGATACAAGACAAAGTACAGGAAGCTTTTGTGTTGGGTTTGTGTAGAGCAGACTTAGGTAATCCAGCCCTAAATCATATTGCTCATCGAATATGTGTCGAAGGAAGTTAAGTATAGTATCACAACTTCCTGGTTCAGCTTTCCATTCCAATGGCTGGTAGAGGTTATAGAAGTTCCCTATTGTTTCCTGGAAATGAAGGTGGCTGGGAACACATGAAAAGCCGTCGAACTTTTGAACCTTCCTGAAGGCGCTTTTAGTTAAATCCTGCTTTAGCATTTCTGCAGACCAGGGCATCCAGATTTCCTTATACTCTCCATGGATGGTTGGCTGCAAACATTTCTTATAGTAGTTAGTTTGAACTCTGATATAGCTATCAGGAGTGTTAAGCGGATAATTTAAGTCAGGCATAGCAGCAGAATTTTAAAAATTATTTCTTCGCTTTGGGATCATATACTGCTCTGCTTCCTGTCTTATTTCCAATGCAGTCTTTTTCCGCCCGGCTTTTATCCATTCCGCTAATTCTGCTTTATAGAAATATAAACGCTTGCCTTGTTTGTTTACAGGTATCTCTTTCCTGCTGACTTTTCCATACAGGGTTGGAACGGACAGATTAAGGAATTTGGCAGCCTCTGAAATACATAAGAGTTCATCAACCGGCAATGACGAATTATTTCCTTCCCTGAGTAACTGCTCTATGTTATTTAGCTTGTCGTGAAGAAGGCTTACCGCTTGTGGTAATTGTTCAAATGTTAGTGGTTCCATAACAGCATTTTTGTTTTATGCTGCAATGGTATACTTGTGTTTAGCAGGGTTACAAGGGTTTACCCCTGTATTCCCAACAAAACCCCACTATCTTTTTTGATTTCTATTGTTTCTATGCAGAGGAGACAGGTAGAATTTACCTTCAGATTTTTTTACATCAAATAAAGGTGACTGGCAACCTTTTGTATTTGATGAGATAATATCCTTGAGATACTTTTCGGTATAATGTTTTTGGGCTCCCTTATCGCGGTATTGAAAGTTTGTTTGTATCCAGCCCTCTAGTTCCGACTTGTTACAACTTGTTATCAAATTTGACGAATATAATTGCTTAAAAGCATCAGCAAGCTGGTTGCCGGGACCATTAAATAAAAGAGGTTCTACAGCATCTTCTGTTGTTAACAGTTTTAGCAAGTGTTGCTGGTCTTTTGCTGAGAAATAATTTTTTACAATGGTAAAAAACTCGTGTACTATTTCTTCTTTAAAAACGGGATAAGCTTTGGTTAGCTTTTTTGGCAGTTCGTCATTGACAATTTTTTCTGTCTCTTTTGATAAGTCAATAACTTTTGACACCGCTTCTTCAAATTCTTTGAGTATATTTTCCCTGGCTCTTACAGTGTCTACCAGGTCATTAATAAGATTATCATCCGCTACTGCATTATCAGTATGAGATAAACTGGGGGCAATGAATATACTATTAAGATCTAAACTCAATAAATAATCTAATTAAGTATTCCACGAGGAGTTTACCACCGTTCCACGTGATAAGATACCAAGCATTCCACAGAATAAGAGCCACCATTCCACAGGATAAGAGCCACCGTTTTGAGAAGGCAGCATTTTCTTTCCGGGGAGATGATTTGTTTTATTCCGGAGGAGATGTTTTTCATTCTTTCCGAAGGAGGAATTTTCTGTTTTTTTCCTGAAAGAGGTTACAGTTCATTCCTTTCCTGTCGACACTTGTTATAATTCATCCTTTCAAAGAGCGTGTTAAACAATGAGATTTAGGTTAATGCACAAAGTACTATTACAACATCTCATTTCTTTTTTCTCAAAGAAGTTCCCAGTAAACTAATTTTATGTGCATGAGCCGTAAGTCTATCCATAATCGCATCGGCAAGGGTAGGCTCTCCAATGTATTCATACCATTTGTTAACCGGTAATTGTGAGGTGATAATTGTAGCATGCTTTCCATATCTATCCTCAAGAATGTCAAGCAAGGTAAGTCTTATCTTATGATCGAGAGGGTTTAAACCAAAATCGTCCAGGATGAGTAAGGGAGCCCTTGCTATTTGATTGACCAATTTAACATAAGTGCCATCGAGGCGCGCAGCGGATATGGTTTCAATAAAACGACTCATAGAAAAATACAGGGTACTGTAGTCATTCAGGCACGCCTGGCGTCCTAGGGCGCAGGCTAAAAAACTTTTACCGGTTCCAGTCGATCCGCTAATAAGTACCGTTTCTCCTTTTTCAATATAGGTGCCGTCACATAATTGGAGAAGTTGTTCTTTGCTTATTCCACGTTCCGAGCCACAATGGATCTGTTCAGGAAGAGCATTGTAGCGCAACTTGGACCGGCTAAGATTACGGGTTGTACGCTTGTGGGATCGATACTGCGTTTCGGCTTCAGTAAGCATACCCAGCAGTGTGTGTGATTCAGGATGCTCGTGGATGGGGTGGCCCAGTATGGCTTCATATTGTTTAATCATTCCATAGAGGTTTAGCTTTTGCATCTGTTCCAAGGTGTTTTGGGTGTTCATTGTTTGTTGATTTGTTTTTTTATAATAATGATTGCTTTTGAAAAAAGAAAAAGGTTCTGGAGTTACTGGTAAGCATCTCCTCCCCGGACATTGGGATGGTCAGGCATCCGGAAGAGTTCAGGCTGCTCGTCGGTGATGAGTTTATCGAGGTGGTTTTTCAGGATATTATCAAGTGTGCTGTAGTTATAACGGTCTCCGTTTAACCCTCTTTTACAAGCTGCTTCCAGGCGTTCAGGGCCGTATTTGTGCCCAAGGCGAAGTATACCCTTGCAGGCATTAAAGGCTTGTTGGATAACGGGCCTACTCTTCAATACCTTCCCCACATACTGGTGTGTGTGGGTGCCTATTTTGGCAGCTTGCCCAAGGAAGTAATCCTGATCCCATCCATTCTGTTCGGCCACCTTTTGATGATGAATGGGCATGTGTTCTATAACGGTAGTAAAACCACCTTTTTTATAACTCCTTCTATGCATAGCAATACGGTTCAGTTCAAAGAAAACCTCCACCGTATCGGTATCATAGTTTACCGCTACCTTTTTACCAATATACTTGCAGGGAACGCTGTAATGGTGACCGTCTTCGCAGAGTGTGATATGATAGTCCATTTTAACCTTGCACTCGGCTTTATAGCGAATAACAAAAGGAGTTGATGGAAGGGGTTGCAATAACCCTTTTTCCAGTTCCAGGAACTGTTCCAGGCGACTGATCGCCTTTTTTTGAAAATCGGCTTGATGATGTAGTTCCAATTGCTTTTGGAAAGCGGCATTGATCTGTTCGAGGCTAAAGAACTCTGTGTCGCGTAAGGGGGCATACAGACGTTGATAAGTGAGCAAGACTTCCTTCTCTACTGGCGCTTTATCCTTAGGCTTGTATGGCCTTGCAGCGAACAGTGCCATGTTATTATGAAGGGCCCATTGCTCAAACACTTCTGTGAATATCGGCTCATACCTGCAGCTCTTTATTACAGCTGTACGCATATTATCGCATTTGATACTAAAAGGCGCCCCTCCAAAATAAGCAAGGCTTGCGTTAAGGGCTTTAATAACGCTTGGCATCGTTTCATTTGCAAGAGCAATCGCGTAGCTATAACCGCTATATGGCAGTATGCTCACAAAAACGCAGCACTCAACCAGTGCTCCTGTAGATCTGTCGATGTAGCTTATTTTGTCCCCGGCAAAATCCACCATCATCATCGCTGCCGGCTCATATTGCACATGAAAACTGGCCTGCTGTGGTAACATTAACTCTGCCAGCAACTCACAGAATTTCGAGTATTGATAACCTTCAGGATGTTCCCTTATGTATTCCTGCCATAACAACATCCGGGTTACACCCGGACGCTGCAGTTCCGCAAAATAATACTCCCTACGGTTCACTATAAACGCATTACGCGTATTCTGCTGGACGTTTCTGAAGGGGAAATGAGCAATCTCGGCCAGGACCGCATCGTCCATATTCAACAACTCTTCCAGGCTTTTAGGGCAGCTAGCCAGTCTTTCCTTGTATCGGTTTACTGTTGCCCTTGCTATTTTTAATTCCCGGGCTATCTGTCTTTCCGATAGCCCCCGCTGTAAGAGCAGGATCATTTTACGTACCACTTTCATTTCAATCAATTTTTTGGACATGCCTTATGAAGTTTAGTGTAGTATTAAACCCACGAAGCAATGTCAATTGGTTTTATAAATTGACGATCTGAAAAAGGATGATTTATAACAAACAGCTCATTCAAGCAAAGCCAAAGACCTGGCTCTTATCCTGTGGAATTTTTGGTATCATATCTGCGGAATGTCCGAATTTATATACCGGAAAATTAAGTGGCTCTTATCTGCGGAATGGTGGCTCTTATCCTGTGGAACAGGTGGCTCTTATGGCGTGGAATTTTTGGTATCTTATCCGGTGGAACGATGGCTCTTATCTTGCGGAATAGTGGCTTTTATAGTGTGGAATACTCAGGTGAGGAGACAGGTAGAATTTACCTTCAGATTTTTTTACATCAAATAAAGGTGACTGGCAACCTTTTGTATTTGATGAGATAATATCCTTGAGATACTTTTCGGTATAATGTTTTTGGGCTCCCTTATCGCGGTATTGAAAGTTTGTTTGTATCCAGCCCTCTAGTTCCGACTTGTTACAACTTGTTATCAAATTTGACGAATATAATTGCTTAAAAGCATCAGCAAGCTGGTTGCCGGGACCATTAAATAAAAGAGGTTCTACAGCATCTTCTGTTGTTAACAGTTTTAGCAAGTGTTGCTGGTCTTTTGCTGAGAAATAATTTTTTACAATGGTAAAAAACTCGTGTACTATTTCTTCTTTAAAAACGGGATAAGCTTTGGTTAGCTTTTTTGGCAGTTCGTCATTGACAATTTTTTCTGTCTCTTTTGATAAGTCAATAACTTTTGACACCGCTTCTTCAAATTCTTTGAGTATATTTTCCCTGGCTCTTACAGTGTCTACCAGGTCATTAATAAGATTATCATCCGCTACTGCATTATCAGTATGAGATAAACTGGGGGCAATGAATATACTATTAAGATCTAAACTCAATAAATAATCTAATAAGTATTCAGTCCCTCGCGGAGCATCAGAATCATATAAGTTATGCCAGAACCTGCTAAACAGTTTTTTGACATCACCTAATCGTTGCAGCTGAAAAATTATTTGCTCTCTTGGAAGGTTGAGTATATCTGTGACGGCAAGTTCTTTTAACTCTTTTAGTTCATTTTTAAACGAAGCACTTAAAAAAGGATTTTGATGACTGATATCATAAAAGTTTATTCCACCTGGTTGACCATTTATGACTTTGTTTCTTTGATTGACTTTTATGTCTAATGTTTGAAGCTTTATTAGAAAGTCTTTATAATGGTTCATACATACGAGTAATATGAATTATTAAAAGCTCATAATGTTTTTCATCAATTCCTTTTTGTCCTTTTCTTCAAATCCTGCAAAGTACCCTTGTGTGGTTCGTAAATCACTATGGTTTAAAGCCTCGCTGACAAACTCCATACTTGCGCCGCTTCTAATTGCATTTGTTGCAAAACTATGCCTAGCCCAATAGGTAGATATTTCTGAAGTCAATCCATTGTCTACCGCTAGTTTCTTCACGTTTTGATTAATAGATCTTGTAAAGTTTTTAATTTTTCTAAAGCTATCTATTTGATTTTCTCCACTGGCAATGAATGGAAACATGAGTTCATTTTGTTCCTTATTGCCATTGCCGTATTTCTCTATAATGGCTGTGGTAAAATCATTTAAATAAACGGTAACGGGTCTTAAATCAGCCTTGGAAGTATTTATTGTTTTAGCTCGGTAAAAGACAATTTTGTCATTTTTTAGGTTTTCCCATTTCAATAGTGCAATATCTTTTATGTTTACTCCATTGCAGGCATAACTAAAAAACCAAAAGTCCCTCGCTTTTTTTTGTTCATCTGTTCGCGGTTCCGCTTCAAATAAAATCTTTAGTTCCTCCTTTGTCAGTGCCTTTTTTACGTTTTTTACAGTAGGTACCTGATATTTTCGCTTTCCAAAAGGATAAATCTCCTGGTCAATTTCTTTTTCACTGATGGCGATATTAAAAATTGTCCTTAAAGCTCTTAAATACATTGATACAGTCGTCCTGCTTCGTTTTTTATGATTTATCATGTAGCTCTCATAACTCGTTAACCAATCAGATGTAATTTCAAGAAATGAAAGCTTCTTTGGCTCTTTATGTTTTTTATATACGATAAAGTCCTTCAACGATTTTAAACTTAAATTGTAGTTGCTAGCGGTGCCAAATCTTTCTAGACTTTGAAACTTCTTGATTGTAACCTCATAATGATAAAACACATTATCTCCATCTCCAGCTCTTCTGAATAGTTTCTTCTCGAAATCTGGGAAGGAAAATGGAATTATACTTTCCGCAACTTCATTTGCTTTACTTTCAATTGACTTTAATTTTATCCTCTTTTCTTTGTACTCGGTTCTTGGCCGCTCAGTTTTCCATATGCGTTGAAATTCTTCAATCGTTAAATCCATGTTGACCGGATAAAGTTTTGCCTTTTTTAGTCTGTTCGAATACACTCTTAATTTAAGTGGGTAAGCTTCTTTTTCTTTCTCTCTCCGGGTATCTAAAAAAATCGAAATTGAACATTCCATAACCTAATATTTCTTTATCAAATTTAAGAAAAGAAATCATTTGCACACGATTTGCACACAAAAAGGGGAGATAAATCAATAATAATGGTAATTAAATATGGATTATGTAATCGTAAAACATTGATTTACAGTAGTAGTAAATAAAATAGTGATAATATCGATAAGTGTTCGTTCTGCTTTGGGAGCAGGAGGTCGCAAGTTCGAATCTTGCCGCCCCGACTTCACAGGACAAATTGGATTTATTCCAGTTTGTCCTGTTTTTATTTTCGCTACAACCATCGCCAATACTGTATATTAGCCGTATGGCTTCATTGATTCGAATAGTTCGAAAATCATTTCCGTCAAAAGTTAATTTTTCAGGGTAAATCGAACTAATTATTTCCCGTTTCTTTTCTATATCTGAAATTTCATATAAATAATCAAGCTTTATAAGATTATTTACACCTTTATCCAGTAGGGCTTTTATATTTTTTTCGTCGTGCTTTGTAGCACTTAATTTAACTTCCAATTTTTCAAGTTTATTACTATACTCTGTTTTCATTTCTCTAAAATCCGCTGGCTCTATTTGTTTTGAAGAAAGTAAATCCCTGATATAAGATAATTTTTCTTCCAGTTCTTTTATTTGTAAACGCAGTTGCTTACTGTCATCATAATGAAGTGTCGTTTGTTCTTCCCACGCTTCGGCAACAACTGTTTTAAATAATTGGGCTACTTCGGGTTTAGGAATATATTTTTTTAACTCTGAGACAAATCTCTCATTTGCATTATCGGCCCTTAATCTGCATTTGCAACCTGATGTACAATGGTAATAGGAATAATACTGAGTCATACCTTTAGAGGCGCTTCCCGTTAATATTTTGCCGCAATCAGGGCATATAAGAATACCTCTTAAAGGCAAGGAAGCATTTGAAACTACTTTGAGTTTATAGTTGTTTTTTTTTTCTGCCATCTAACACATCCTGCACCTCGTTAAATAATATTTCTGGTACAATAGGTTCATGCGTTCCTTTTACAAAACAACTTTCTTCATCTTTGTATTTCGGTATAAATATTTTACCACAATAGACCGGGTTACGGATGGCAAACCAAAAAAGCCCTTTAGTTCCGCTAAATCCTTTGGTTATTGATTTTTTGTAAATCTGCTCAGTATTAAATACACCTTGCGCTATCTGCTGGTAAGCCCATTTTATAATACCTGCTTGTGGTTCTTCAGGGGCTATGAATTTCCTTCCTGATTGATCAGTTCTGTTACTATAACCAATTGGTCAGGTAAGGATATCCCATTGCTGTGATATCCTCCCCTAAGAACCGTGCATGAAAGTTTCCAATTCACACGGCTCAAGCCAATACTAAGTTGAAGCATTGTTGGCTTCAGCCGGAAACACATACACAAAACCGTTAGTAAACCCTAGTTCCTGACAAATCGGATGCAAGAGAATAAGATTGGATAAATTTTCCGAACCTCCCTCCAGACGACTTTCCATATGATGAACACGCCAATTGGTTATGCTTGTAATTCTTTCCCCACACATAGAGCAGCAACCTCCTTGTCTCCTCCATAGTGCTGCGACCTTTCTGCGGCCTTCTTTATTATTTGCCATCTTTGTTGACATGCGATTTTCAAAGTACGCTTCGTAATTTGGGTCAAAGGGCGTTGCTTCGCTTTGGATTTTAATGTGACGTTTTATAAACGTATCCGAAGCGTGTTTCAACGTTATCCCTATTTTTGCCTTCCCGTTCCCATCCTTAATAATACAGCTAAAACAGTGATTGCGTTCTTTGATTTTTCTGAAGTACCTAGAATGTACCCAGGCTTTGCCTTTATTAGGATGTCTACGCATGGCCCAGCGCCAGATGGCTTTCCATATCTCGTTGTCCACTTTATTGTAGGTTGTCTTTGATACTATTGATCGATGATAGTTAGCCCATCCCTGAATCATGGGATTAAGTTTACGTATCAGGTTTTCCTGAGTTGCTGTTGCCATCGATTTAATGGTTTTCCTAATACCGGTAAGAAACGTTTTTATGTTCTTGCTGCAAGGTTTGATGAGTAGTTTAGCATTATCTTTTCCATACCCGTATTTACGAATGTTTTGTCCAAGGAAGTCGAATCCTTCCGAGATGTGGGTAATCTTCGTTTTTTCTTTGGATAGTTCAAGACCTCTTTCTTTCAAAAATTCTTCAATCGCAGGATATACCTCTTCTTCCAGGATCTCTTTTGAATTTCCGGTTATCACGAAGTCATCTGCATACCTTACAAAGTGAATCCCAAAAGGTGATGCCTGTCTGCGAAGTCCATATCTATTTAACGAATTAAACTTTTTTCCCAGCAAGTTTTCTATTCCATCAAGTACCAGGTTGGCAAGTGTAGGGGAAGCAATTCCTCCTTGAGGAGTACCTTTATGTGTGGGAAACAATTCAGCCTTTTCCATGTAACCTGCGTTTAGCCATTTACGCAATACTGTTGTATCTGTACAGATATTTTTCAGCATCCATTCATGGCTGATGTTGTCAAAACAACCTTTAATGTCGCCTTCCAGAATCCATTGCGGTGCATCTTTTCTACAAAGCCTTTTGAACAGAGCTTCGATTGCATCGGCAGTACAGCGTTCCGGTCTGAAGCCATAGCTGTTCCAGTCTGCCAGAGTTTCCGACATAGGTAGGAGTGCAAGGGTATGCAGAGCTTGCATACCTCGGTCGAGCATGGTCGGTATTCCGAGGGGGCGATCCTTTTTCCCATTGGATTTCGGAATATAGATTCGTTTTAACGGCGACGGGGTATAGCCGCAGCGCATTAGCGAGTTAGCCATGGCGGCTTTGTCTTCAGGGGTTTTAAGGAGCACCCCATCCACTCCCGGTGTTCGTTTACCACGGTTGGTAGTAATTTTCTTTACTGCCAATAATTTTGCAGCATAAGAATGTGTTAGTAGCCATTGCAAGGCTTTCACCTTACGCCAGCAGCCTTCACGTGTTGCCTTGGCGATACGCACTTGTAGCCTCATTACCATACGGTGCGCATGGTTCCAGTCAATGGAATTCCATTTTGCTCCGTCTGTGGGAACCGCATCCATATTTGGTAATACAGTCATTTGCTTGTTTCCCCTTAGTTTTAGGTTCTAGTAGTTCTCTCGCCATGATTGACCACATAGACAAGTCAGCCGGCTTTCACCGCAGGGCAATCCTTTCATCCCCTATACACTTCATTACAAAGTATCATTCGCTTTTTGTCTGATCCTTTACCCTCTCCATCAGAGGTCTTCCTTACGGTCGACTTGCCTTTAAAGGCGATGAATAGGGCTTACCTTGTTCCAATATTGCAACATGACTGGTTTAGGTCCTATCTCTCCGCCGGGCGTGTTTTGTGTCTGTGCAATCCGACGATCAAGCAGATTGTCCCACGCATGCCTTTTGGCCTGAGCTTATCAGTTTCTTTAGCTCACCTATTTTTACGACGTTTATCGATAGTTCAGTTTCCTTAACCATGCCAGCCAGCCTAGCCCTATCCCGGATGAAACTTCCAGGATCAGTTCTTACCTCGCTATTCTAACTGATAGCCTTGCGGCATTTAGGTACATTGTCCCCCAAGCTTCACACACAGAGATTACTCTTTGTGCATGTCGGAGTAGGCTATTACTAACAGAACAGTAAGTTTCTCTAATTTCTTTTCTAAGAAATTGAAACAATTGCAACATCAGCTTTACAAGTCGCACTGATCGGCAAATAACAATACACAGAAATCGGCAATTAAGAATACACAGTTTCGGCAAATAAGAGTGCACAACTTCGGCAAATAGCAGTACACAGTTTCGGCAAATTACAGATGCATGATCCTTTATTAATAATCCAGCTTTACGGAGCCATAAAAGGCCTAAAAAGATGGATAAAAAAACAATGGGAGATTGGATCATGTACTACGAAGTTCAACGTTTACAGCTGGAGGGTCTTAGTCATTTAGCGATAGCTACGGCCTTAGGCATGAATCGTCGCACGGTAGATAAATATGCAGCTATGAGCGAAGCTGCGTATGAGGCATTTTTGTTAAAGAAAGACTGCCGTTCCAAACTATTAAGTGCTTACGAGCCATTTGTCAAAGATAGGTTAACAGCACACCCCGCAGCCAGTGCAGCTCAAATGCATGACTGGTTAAAAGAGCACCATAAAACATTTCCCAAAATCGCTTCGAGGACGGTATATAATTTTGTAATGGCTATCCGTCAGAAGTATGCCATTACGCTTCAGGAGACTAGCCGGGATTATTTTGTGGTAGAAGAGTTGCCGTATGGATTGCAGGCTCAGGCTGACTTTGGCCAGTATATTATGCGAAACACCGAGGAAAGGCGGAAGAAGGTGCATTTTTTCGTGATGATGTTGTCCAGGTCCAGGATGAAGTTTGTTCGCTTTTCAGATGCTCCCTTTACAACCCGTACGGCTATAGATGCACATGAAGATGCCTTTAAGTTTTTCTGTGGTATCCCAAGGGAAGTAGTGTACGACCAGGACAGGCTGTTGTTGGTAGATGAGAACTTAGGTGACTTGTTGCTTACCCGTGATTTTAAGGATTATGTCTTTGAACAAGAATTCCGTCTTCACTTTTGCCGTAGATCAGATCCACAGAGTAAAGGCAAAGTGGAAAATGTAATAAAATTCGTAAAAAATAACTTCCTGTACGGTCGGTCATATTATGACATAGAAACACTGCAGGCACAGGTTATAGGCTGGCTGGGGAGAACAGGTAATGGGATGATACATTCCACGATCCAAAAAGTGCCGTTGGAAGAATGGGCCCTGGAGAAAGAACACTTACATCCATGGGTATCTGTAAAAATACTGCCTGTTTTTATTATGCGCTATGTACGTTTGGATAATACCATTTCCTACCAGGGAAACTTTTACTCTCTTCCGCAAGGCACCTATAGAAAGGATGTCATGGTCATGATATGGTTAAAAGATAACGAGCTGCATATCCATGATGACCAAAGAAAGTTCCTGTGCCGCCACCAGGTTGCCCAAAGCAAGGGGAACAAAATCATTAATACAGATCACAAGCGGGATAAGTCTAAAAAGTTAAAGGACCTGGCTGCCCAGACGGCGGCTCTGTTTAGCAATCCTGCTTTAGCTGCTGAGTATTTTGAATTAATCCGGGAGGTGAAAGGCCGGTATCTGCGAGATCAGGTGCAGGCTATTGGTGAGGCTATAGCAGGCCGTAGTAAAGAGTTAGTAAACCAGGTTCTTGAGAAATGTGTCCGGGAACGCTATTTAAGCGCCATCGCTTTTTCAGAATTACTGACGATGCACGAAGAGGAGGACAAGACCATTACGGCCCCAACCGGAAAGATCATCCTGCTGGATCCCACAAGCACCAGCAAGGCAGAAACGACACCTGATAAAAGCGATCTGGACAGTTATGAACAAGTCTTTTGCAAAATCTGAACGATGATCTAAAATGTACCCCAATGGCAGGATAGATATAAATAAAAGTGCTTTTTGAGATGATGTTTTTTCTGTTGCTGTCGGGCGAAGATACCACTGCTGCAAAAAATATCAACTCGAAAAGAACAAGCCCGCGGCAGCGATAGTAGCTAAAGTGCCCTTGGTAATAACCAGCTCCTTTTGAATCAAAATTCACTTTAAACCAATAAAACAAACACATACAAATGAAAGAAAAAAACAAAATTATTAATCATTGCAAGCAGTTAAGATTATCTGCCATAAGTGAGCAGGTACAACAAATGGCTGACCAGGCTTCAGCAGGCGGCATCAGTTACCTGGAGTTTGCCGCAAACCTTTTGGAGGTAGAGATCAAACACCGTAACCAAAAAGACCAGGAGCGAAAAATGCGCAGAGCCAGGTTGCCAGGAACCTATGACCTGCAGGGCTATGACGGTTCTTTAGTTGATGGCATGCCCTCTACAAGGCTCGAGCAATTAAAAGAACTTACCTGGCTGGATCAGAATTTTAATATGGTTATCATGGGTCCCAACGGGATTGGAAAAACATTCCTGGCAGCAGGGTTATGTCATCACGCCATCGCAAACGGCTACAGGGCTTACTTCAGACCAATGGATCAGATCATGATGATGTTAAGAACCAGAGACGTTTCCAGATCAGCACAGGTGGATTACAGGTGTCTGTCCACAGCTCATCTGATTGTAATTGATGACATCATGACCATCAACATGGCACGCAATGAGGCTAATGTCTTTTTTCACTTTATCAATGCACTACATGAAAAGGTATCATTCGTTATTACCACCAATAAATCACCTAAGGAATGGGTTGAAACTATCGGCGATGAAGTTATTACCACCGCTATACTGGACCGCCTATTATATCACTGTGAAATCATCAAACTGTCAGGAGAAAGTTTCCGTCTAAAAAACAGAAAAACTATCTTCAATAAAACTGCTTAAAACCCCGTAATTTTATTTTTACATCATGCATCTTTGCTAAAAATTTGTGCAAATTCTGCCAAAAACGCTGTGCACTCTTAATTGCCAATTTCTGTGCACTGTTAATTGCCGACTACACCAATTGGAGCACGGCCCATATAACGGCCTTCTTTTCGAGCCCTGCGCATTCCATGAATAACATTTAGTGCCCTCCTATCGTTTTCTACTTCGGGTGCTGCCAAATAAAAAGCCAACATCATTTTATTTTCAGGTATAGACAAGTCTAAGGGTTGCTCAATTCCTTGCGGCTCTATGCCCAATTTACGAAGCGTATTTATCATTTGATAAGCATCACCCGCATTACGACTAAAACGATCCCATTTAAGAAACAACACCAAATCAGCCTGGTTTTTATTTCTCTTCAAAACAGACAAATATTTTTTCCATTCCGGACGGTTAAAAGTTTTGGCAGAATGATCTTCAAAAATTACATAGCGTACCGAAAGATTATTGATGCTACAATATTTGCGCAAGAGTTCCTCCTGGCTCCTTTGGGAATACCCTTTATCTGCCTGTTCATCCGTACTTACACGGATATACAAATCAGCTATTTTCATCGACTAAATTTTACTCATTTTCAACTTGCTTTACGCAGTACATTTTGATTCTGGCTTTCCAAATGTTGCGACACTACAATATTGGCAAATTTCCGAAGTAATTCAAGCATTTGAGCAGCCTGCTCCTCAGAAATATCCACACCTCTATTCCGCAGCAATTCTACAGCCTTTTCTGGCTTCAATTTTTCCATCTTACACATCCACATTTTATAGTCACACTTCACGAATCATTCTCTGTGCAAGAGAATATCTTAACACCTAAGATACAAATATTGTTCCGTTAGTTTATGTTTTACCAAAACTTTTTTACTTTGGCATAAAATAATCAACGTTAGTGCTGAAAACTCTGCTTCTTTAAAATGCTTGGCACTCTTATCTAAAGTTAGCAAAGCTGTTTATTGATGGGGTAGATAAAATTTATTAAGATGGAAAAAATGTATAAGGTTACCTTTAAAACTTATTTCAATGACCGCCTGAAAAAAGTATTTTTTCATGGGGCACCTACTTATCCCTTGTATGTTCAGTTAACATTTGACCGCAAGACGATTGTATTCAAGAGCTACTATTTTGATTTGTTTTCAAAGCCCCGGTATGGGATATTCATGGATGGCCGAATGCACGGGCCACCAATCAAGGAAATTGCTAAAAAGGAAACTGAGTTACTTAATTTTATTATTGATAAAAATCTGGTCGATTGTTCTTTGGAAAAGCTTAAAGAGGATTATACATTTTACTGCAAAGACCTATGTGATGAAATGGAAACTGGTTTTATTGATTACCTGTTTGTTTTTTTTCAGGATAAAGGGATACCTACATTTGCCAGTACGATAAAAGAAGGTATTAAATTCCGCATTGCATATGAAGTAGTCCGAGACTTAAAAATAGCTCTCGTTCCTAATTTATATAGTGAGCTAATAGAAAACTCTTTTTATTATGCACCGCCCTATCTGCCGTTATATGGCTTCGTGCAGCAAACAAAAAAATGGCCAATGCTATTTCTTACAGTAATGGAATGGCAGGATAATAAAATAAAGACGCTATTTGCCCATTATCTAAATGAAAATCATAAAAGTCTGAATGCAGTTAGCTTAACAGATCAGGTTGATAAATTTATAAAGACATTAAAGTAACTGGCTAAATAGAATGATTACTAACACCTTTCGGCTTAAACATTTTTATTTTTTTAGATAGCTTTTTTTAATTTCTAATCTCTTCTATCATTAACTCTGGCATTTAAATTTCCGTTTTAATTGTTAGAAATGAATTGTAGCGTTCATCCGTTGACTCCACTTATTTCCGAACAATTACCTGCTTGCCATTGTACACAATTGTTTTATCAAACTTTTTACTTTCGCTAACACCGTTGCCATATGCGCTGTCAACAAAAACAATATTTAGAGTCCGGCTTTGCAACATACCGGGGAAGTTTCCTTTGCGGTCACCTATAGTAAGCGTTTGCAATTTATCGTTCCAGTAAAATGGTATGTTACTATATGCGCCTTTTTCATAACCGTAATTTTCATTTTCATCTTCGTAAAGATTAAATGAACCATTATCTCCGGTGTAAATGCGGAGTTCAATTGGGTCGGCAGGTTTTTCTGCAGCGTATTGCAAAACAGGCCCAAACGGAATGATGGCGCCAGCCTTGAGATACAGCGGCATAATATCAGCGGGCGCAGGTGCTTCTATGGCTTGTCCGCCGGAGAAAAAGTGGCCGGTCCAGAAATCGTACCAGCCCTTACCCTCCGGCAAATACACCTGCCTGCTTAATGCACCCGGACTGGTAACAGGATTTACAAGGACAGATGGGCCGAACATGAACTGGTCTTTAATATCCCATGTCTTCTTGTCTGTAGGAAAATCCATAACCAAAGCCCTCATCATGGTATAATCGTGATGGTTTACCATACCATTAAGTGTATAGATATAGGGCATCAACCGGTAGCGAAGCTGGCCAAACTTTAACTGAGTTTGATAATTGATGTCATCCTCATCGCCAAAGAACCATATCTCCCGTGGGGTGCTGGAGCCATGTACTCTGAACACCGGACACAATGCACCGAACTGGTACCAGCGGGTAAATAGTTCACGGTAGGCCTTGTTCTGATTTCCACCAGCATATTTTACCCAGAAGCCGCCTATATCCGTTGTCCAGTAAGGCATTCCCGACATTGCAATACCTAAGCCTGCAGGTATAGATGCTTTGAGTACGCCCCATTCCCCGGAAATATCTCCTGACCAGATAATGGATGCATTTTTTTGCTCACCGGCAAAGGCAGATCGGGTGAGAATGCAAACTCTCTTTGACGGATCTGTTGCCCGTTGACCTTCATAAACGCCCTTTGTGTGCATAAGCGGATAAGCGTTCAAGTTAAATACCCCTGGTCCATTGTAAGTCGGGTTCATGTAACGTGCCATCAATTCCGGTGTAGGACCAAAGTCCGGTAACTCTGGTTCTGAAGCATCCAGCCACCAGCCATCAACACCTTTACTAAAAAAATGCTGAGTGATCTGTTTCCAATACATCTTCCTGGCGCCAGGATTAAAAGCATCATAATAGGTGTAATGATTTTTCAGAAAATCCCTGACAGAATCCTTTAATAATTGCTGATAAAGAAATCCTTGATTATTTAATTCGGTAAAAGTGTTGGAGTTAGGATAAAATTTTCCCCAAACGGAAATTACCATTTTTGTATGTAGCTCATTATGCAAGGTATCCAGCATTCCCCTGGGATCTGGAAAGCGGCTTGAATCAAAAAGTTGGGAGCCCCATTTATTTTCCGGCCAATATAGCCAGTCCTGTACAATTACATCAAGGGGAACTTTGCGGGTGCGGAATTCTTTCACTGTGTTCAGCAATTCCTCCTGGCTTTTATATCGCTCCCGGCTTTGCCAAAAACCAAGCGCCCACTTTGGTAACATCGTGGCCTTGCCGGTAATAGTGCGATAGCCGGAGATAATTTCGTCTATACTGTTGCCGGCTGTTACAAAATAATTAATCTCATCCGCTGCCTGCGACCATAGGAAAATATTTTCTTTATTATACTGCGGAGTGCGCCACTTAAGATTGAACGAATTGGCACGATTGTACCTGCTCCATTCCACCACAATTTCATATTTCTTTCCTTTTACAAGATTAATTTTACCCATATCCCGGGCGTTGGCATAAGGCGCCCAGTTCTCAATTATCAAACTGTCGTTTACCCAACATCTAAAGGTTCCATCTGCATAACTGTAAAAACAATATTCTCCCGTTTTATCTGCTAATAATGAACCCGTAAACTGGGCAGCATAAACCAGTGTGTCTTTTTTGCTGATACTAATGGAATCACCGGAGGATTTTTCACCGGTGAGTAATTCTTTAAACGCACTATCCTTATACAACTTTAAGGATAGGGCTCCTTGCACGTTATTGCTGTTGTACATTTGTGCAGAAGGGATAACACGAATGGAATCGGGATGGCCAAATTTTGTATAAGATAAATTATTCCACAATAACCCGTAGCCGTTTGTAGAAACAAAAAAAGGAACGTATACTTCCATGTTATGCTGAAAAAAATCAAGGTCATAACCCTTGATATCCAACAGCCCATCCTGGTGCTGGCCTAAGCCATAAATAGCTTCTGCTGCGGTAGCCTGGAATTGCTGAGAGATGTTATTTGTTTTAAATCCGTCAATCGAGATGGGCGTAACCGTTCTGGACTTTCCATTCTTTTCTTTCAAAAGCAATTTTCCTTTATTATCATAAAAGGCAACAACACCAGTAACCAGGTTAACCACTGCTCTTAACCTGGATGTTGAGATCATGACTTCATTGGCAACTTGCTTTACCTTAAATGGAACATCAGGCCGTTTCTTATCATCAATGATCAGGCTCTTTTTGGTCGAAAAATTATCTGCTATCGTATACTTCACTTGCATAATGGCGGTGTCTACAACGCTGACGCTGAGTTTTGCTTTGCTAATATCGAAGGTTAAACTATTTCCACTTTTAGTATAAGTAATTGGTTGCTGGCAAAAGCATGCGTGCGATAATAAAACGAACAATGTAATGATGCTGGCAGGAAAAAGAAATTTTAATTGACGCATGGCTTTGGTTGGCTTTAAAAGATTTATATAATAGAATTAAAAATTGTACTCATTTATTTCAACAATTCAGCATAAAAAGGAAATAGTTGGTCTGCCATTGCCTTGTGATCATTTAGATCGGGATGTGTGCCACAGCCGCCCGGCTTCATCGGCTTAAACTCGAAAATGGAAACCGTATATGAGCCATCAAAATAGGCTTTAACTTTTTTAAGACAATTAAGCAATATTTGATTGTTTGCACCCGATATCATCGGACTGGTGAGCAAGGCAAGTTTAGCATTTGGATAATGTGTGAAAATTTCATTTACAAAATCAATGTATTTGTTGGTAAACTTCTCAGCATCGAAAGGCTTACGTGGTTTCTTTCCGTCTCCGTTAGAAAGATCATTAGTGCCCAAACAAATGCTAACCAGGTCCGGCATTTTATTGTTTGAAAAGTTAAATGGTTTCGTCTTATCTCCATTGAGATTAGCCGTGGCATACACATCCCCCATTACTGGTGCGGTATCCTCATCATTCCAGTTGCGGTATATACCCATGCCTGAAACTGAACTAAGTATATACCCGGCGTTTAATTTTCGTGCCACCAGCGGGCCATAAGCCAGGTATGCATTGTGCTGATCATACCATTCACCCGTTCCGCAAGGAATTTCTTTGGTATCGGCACCAAAGCCGCAGGTAATAGAGTTGCCAATAAATTCGATGGATGCATTGGCTTTTATTTTTGCAGCAGCAATGTGATTGGATTCAACGCCATAAAAAAGTATGGCCCCATTGCTGGCTTCAGTAGCTTTATAAAGTCTAACCAAATTGTTTTTATTTTTTGGGAGCGAGAGCGAAATGCGATTTACAGAATCTCTCTGTACTTTAAAACGACCATAGTAATTTCCATTTACTTCAACAACTACATAGCTATGTGTTTCGCCTTTAGCCCCAATCAAAACCGTAATAGAATCACTTTTTGCTTTAAATGTAACATGGGCCGCCGAGCTGATCAGGGCTTCGATACTGTCATTCAACTTTTCGGTTCTGCCTGAATATGAAAATTCTTTTTGTAAGCCTTTATAGAAAGCAGGCTTGCTAACGGATTTCGGCGCACATGAAACAAAAAGACATGTAGATAAAATCCAAAATAATATACTTTTCATTGGTGTTTTTTTAAAGACTGTTGTTACTTTGGTTTACCACACGTTCTTCATTTTACAAATTCTCAAAAGGTATCCATACTTTCATTTTACCAACCTGCCTGTTCGACCAGGCATAATATGGAATGGCAATTAATTTCTCGGTTTCTATAATATTTACTCCCCCTAAAAGATGGCTTTGATGACTTACTTTAAATTTGTCTGTTGAAGAAACTGAAATTTTATCAAATCCATTTTTATTATCTACTTCTTCAATAGCATAAACTATTGGCCCGTATTCCAACGCTACTTTTCCCCTGTTTGTTTCTACATTCTTATCGCAGATTACTTTTTTTACGCTCATCGGAAATTGCAGGCTAACCTTATCCCCTTTTTTCCAAATTTTATTTACAATGGCATATCCATTTTTTACCTTATAATTTGCTGCTTTATTATTAACAAGTATAATCGGTTTAGTATTTAATGATTCCATGTAATGATAAAGGTTTCCTGGCAACACTTCGTTTCCCGCCCAACCGGGAATCCTGAATTGAATACTAAATGCTGTTGACTTTTCAGCATTAACTGTTAATTCTACTTTGCCTTTCAGTAAGTAGCTCTCGGCTTGCAACACATGGACTACATTGTTTGGTAATTCAATTTCAGCTTCGCTGGACGCATACAAATTGACAAAAATGTCCGAAGCACTTTTGGAATATAGTAGTCCGGGAATAGAAGGAATAAAGCGGATTAAATTGGTGGGGCAACAGGAACAATCGAACCAGGACTGTCGGGTACATTGCCCTCTGTTGAATTTATATATTCCATCCGATTCTAACGCATTTTGATAAAAGAATTGTTTTCCGTCTAAAGAAAGGCCGGCAATTAAACTATTGTACAAGGTTCGTTCAATGACGTCAAAATATTTTGCATCCGCAGTTAAATTATTTAATCGATGGTTCCAGTAAACATCTCCGATGGAAGCACAGGTTTCGCTATAAGCTGTAAGATTTGGTAATTCGTAATTTGCGCCAAATGATTCCCCATCATGTTTAGAACCAATTCCACCAGTGATGTACATCTTTTTGCCTACCATATTATTCCATAGCTGATGCACCGCATTACTGTAGGCCGCATCCTTGTTTATAGCTGCAATATCAGTCATGGCGGCATACATATACACCGCTCTTACGGCATGGCCAACCACTTCTTCCTGGTCTGTTAGCGGTAAGTGATCCTGGGAATAGGAACCATATAATTCATGATTTTCTCTATTTCCACGATTATCTAAAAAGTATTTTGCCAGGTGTAAATAGTGCGTGTTTTTTGTAATGCTATATAGTTGTATCAATCCAGATTCAATAATTTGATGTCCTGGAACAGCTTTTATCTGGCCATCGTTGTCGCCAAAAGTCTTGACCATCAAATCAGCATTTTTTAAAGCGATATTTAAAAGACTTTTCTTTCCGGTAGCTTTAAAGTGTACGGCTGCGGCTTCATACAAGTGGCCGGCGTTATATAGCTCATGACTCTTTGCCAAAGATTCCCAACGGATTCCTTTATCAACCTTCACCCAGGCAGCGGGAGGATTTGCTGGATCAATAGTCCGCCATGTAGTTAAATATCCGTCATTTTCCTGTCCAATTTTTACTATATCAATCAGGGAGTCTAATAATTTTTCCAACGGTGCGTTTGGAGCAGTAAGCAAGGAGTTTGAAGCGCCTTCAATAATTTTATAAACATCGGAGTCGTCAAAAGGAAAATGCCCTTTTGTTTCGCCTGTCATTTTCCCCCCAGCAATTAAGAAGTTATCAAAACGCCCTTCCTCTTTGCATTTAGCTATTGCATATTCAATGGTCGTGCCTTGCACTTTTTTAATAATGGGCGACCAAAAACTGTCTGTTAATCTAATATTTTTGATGGGGACTGGAGTTAAGACATAATCAGTTCCAGCAGGGGCAGATTCATTTTTTAATGTATTTGGATTTTCCATTAAATGCCAGGCACATGCTGGTAAAAGAAAGCCAATACAGAGAAGCAAATTCCGAAAATAAAATATCTTTTGCATGTAACTAATTTGGAATTTTTATTTTATGCTTTTCATTTGTAAAAAAGGGAAATGATGTTATTTTTTTAAATCTATTGTGGCCAATTCCAATGTATCAGATCCTTGCTCCGGGCAATTCCAATCGAAGCATTTTTATCAAAGTCACCTTCTTCTTCTGTTAGTGGGCCAGAGCCATGAAAGAACATCAAATAGTTACCATAGTTTGAGTTTTTTCTTAAATCCACAACCGTACCTGCGGTAATCCTACCTTTGGCCCATGGCCAATCTTTTTGCCCTAAGGTTACCAGGGTTCCAAAGTCTTCCCACTGTTTCAGATCTTTTGATTTTTTTATCGCAATGCCGTTTTTGGGTGAATGGAAAAGGATGTACTCATTTTTTTCTTTTAACACACATACATTTTCTCCGGATTCGGTATGTCCTACATATTTCCAGCTTTTAAAATCATAGGTATAGCTCATGCTTACCCCGTTTTGTTTGTAAAAGCACCACCATTTCCCTTTCTCGTCTTTGTCCTCCAGCAGGTAAGGATCTATCATTCTTCCCTTATCCTTTTGCAACACATCATTTCCTTTTACCCTAAGTAACTCCGGTAAACTCCATGTTATAAGATTCTTACTTCGCATGATGTAGAGCCGTGCCTCTCCTGTACCAAATTTGGGCATATCCTTAATAAGATAATTGGGGCGGGGGTAGGTTTGCAAACAAAGTATCCATTCGTTTTTATACCGGATCACATTTCCCGGGCTTGAATAATCCAGGTTTTGGTCACGTGAAGTCAATATTTTCTTGTCAGTCCAATTTTGTAAATCTTTACTGGTGCTCATGGCTGTGTAAGAATATACCTTGCCATCTTGCTCACTTTTTACCATGGTAAAAAACAGGTAAAATATTTTTTGGTGATAAAGCACAGCGGGATCCCTGTAAGCGACAGAATCGCTTCCCTTAAAAATTATTGGAGAGCTTAATGATGCTAATTGATTTTGCTGAGCATACAGAACTTTCGAAAATAAAAGAAAGAACAATATTATTCCGCTGGAAATAAAAATGCTTTTTATGTTCGTAATTAATTTCAAATTATGAAGTTTAAAGAATTACACTCACTGATTTTGCCTCGTCATCTAATTTCGCATCAGTCGTTTTATACAAGATGATTTGCTTCTTACCCGGATCGGGTAGTTTTATTTCGTGCATGTTCACATCCTTCACATCATCAAAAATAAAAGCCGGTCTAAAATCTTCGTTTGCAAGCTTCAATTTAATGTTCTTGAAAGTGATGCCCCGGGCATGTCTTACATAAAACCCCCAGGCCGGCAATTCACCAAACATACTAAACTCGGGATAACTTTTTTCATACTCTGGCACCTGTTGCAACCGGCTCAAGGGTACGTAAGCCATGCCTTTGGACGCTCTTCCGGGATAGGAGATTTCGATATTTTCCAAAACAACATTTTCAATTTCGTAACCGGGAATGCCTACGATTGATGCAGGAAATGGGTTGTGGAAGAAATCAACTTCAGGGCCACGCATATCATAATTGATATCTGGCCGGCCAAAAGGGACTTGCACTTTCATATCCCTGATGTGGACGTTTCTAACCGTGCCCGGCGTTTTACCATCTCTGTGTCCTATGCGAATAAAAAGGGCATTTCCTGTGTTCACAGCTTTGATGTTACTGATGTTTATATTTTCAATGATGCCGCCATCAACTGTTTCCAGCGCAATGGCTGAACGGTAAGTGTCGAATATTCTTATTTTTTCAATGGTAACGTTTTTAAAGCCATTATAGGAAGCGGTACCAAATTTAATGGCGCTTGCGCTTGATCGTATGGTACAGTTAGCGATGTAAATGCTATCGTTGTAATAGCCGGGATAATACGACTTAAGACAGATACCATCATCAGCAGCATCCACATCGCAACCGGTTATGCGCACGTTGCGGCAGTCTGTAATATCCATACCATCGTTGTTCCAATAAGCACGGTCGGTCAAGGAAATATTATTGATGGTGAGATTATAACACAATTCAAAAGACAATCCCCAGCAAGCCCCGTTCTTAATTTTTAAATTTGATATGATCACTTGGTCGCATTCGGAAAAGCGAAATAATTTTGGCCGTACCCTTTCACTGGGCCGCATGTTTTTTATACTGTAGTTAGGGTCAACTTTAATACCTGCATGATGCAAACTATCAATGTTTAAAGCCAGCGCTCTCCCTTGCCCGTCAATTAATCCTTTACCAGAAAGCGAAATGTTGTTTGCCCTGAAGGCCAATATCAACGCAAGTTGGGAGTTATCATCCTGCTTTGGGGAAATGGGTCTGCCATCTGTATTTATTGCTTTATAATCATCGGGGTTGGAACTTCCCAAAAGGATAGCGCCTTCTTCGAGATAAATTTCCACATCGCTTTTCATTTCAATACTGCCGGTTAAAAAACATCCTTTTGAAAAAACTACTTTTCCGCCATTATTTTTACTGGCGGCATCAATGGCAGTTTGTATCGCTTTTGTGTTTAACGTTTTTCCATCGGGTACAGCTCCGTAGTCAAGAATATCGTAAGCTCTTTTTGCAGCCGCATTTTGCCCCCAACTTTCCGAAGAGATTAGCAATAGAAATGCAATTGTGCATAAACTAAAAAATAATGATTTTATACTTTGCATTTTATGCATGTTCCTTTGATTTTGAGTCAAAACATTTTGTTAGTATCAACTCACTTTGTTAAAAATTCAATTTTTTGAAACACCATTCCGTAATGACTGCCGGGCGGATTTTCTATAATTTTATTGCCATTCCAGTTGGTGGCAAAATTGCCAGAATAGAGCAACCACATTGTTTTACCAATTAAATTGAAATCACTGCTTTTTAAATTGGTCTAATTCAGATTTAAATTGTGCTAACATAATCGTCTGTTTTTTATCCACGTAATTAATAAAGTCTTTCCCTGGTAGTGAATTATTATACATCGGTACAAAGTATCCATCAGCTGGGTCTAAAGCTTTTTTATCTCTGTTGTTGCTCCAATTTTGCCAAACGACTGCGTAAGCAACATGAATGTTCTTGTCGGCTATCCAGGAAAACAAATAATCGTTGTACCGGTTAATTGCAGGTTGCCTGCCATCTTCTTCTGCTGGCATTCCACGATTACCTGCTTCGGTAATTGCCGCTATTTTATCATCCTGTTTCGCTAATAGAGACAAACCCTTTAGCTTAAGCCTGCATTGATCAAAACTTCCTGGGGGATTGTCTTTACTGGTATATAGGTCCATTCCATAAACATCGATCAATGCCAGGTCGGTTGGATCTTTAGGTAAATAAGTACTGAATTCATCCCGATAACGACGGGCAATCTCTTCTTCATTTTGTGTATTTGACAGGTTTACATTATCCAGCTTATCTGTTGAAAATTCAATTAATATTCCGGGAAGTTCCTTCTTAAAATATCGGGCGGTTTCAATAAAAACCTTCATAAGCGCCTCCTTCCCATTCAATGGCAGGTCGCCATGAAGCCATTTCAATCCCCACCAAAACCAATCTCCATCTGCCTCGTGAAATGGTCGAAAAATGATACCAGACCCATCTGCAGAAATTTGTTTTAAACGCTTAGCCATGGGTTTAAGCCTTTGTGTTTCGTATGCCATCCACCATTTGTCTTTAGCCTCGAAGCCATTTGCGATATGATAGAAAGGCTGTTGTTTTATCATCAGCCCGACGTAAGGATTATTATCAAACTCATCCATACGGTAAGCCCTTTCTTTATACCCAGGCAGTAATACGGGCTGCATGTGCCAGTCGAAAGCTATCAAACCTCCATTTTGCCTGTAGAGCTTCATTGCTGCCAAATTTGTTTCTACTTCTTGCATACGATTTGGACCATCTGTAATATCCAGTATCAGCTTAAAAGCATCATATCCCATAATGGCAGGAAGTTGCCCGGTCATTTCTTTAACATCGGATTTCTGAGCAGAGAGCTCTTCTCTGATTTCTTTCCTGTTTTTAATTTCCCAATCGAACTCACCAGCAACGCCCATCATTATCGTACTTTCATGACCAAAAAGATGTGTTCCGTCCCCGGAATATTGAATGGTTTTTAAATAATTAGCAATTGTGCTTCCATCGCTCTTGCTATCTTTCGAAGTTGCTAATTTAGAAGCCTTACAACCTAGAAGAACCAGCAGGATAAAAAGAAAAGAAACATTTGTTCGATTTGTTATTAGCACATTAAAAGATTTTATAGTAGCATCATAAATTGAATAGTTATACTATTCAACCGGTTTAGTAAAATCCAGACATCACCAGTTTCGAATATTTCTGTTTCAAGAATATATGTCAACTAATGTTCTTATTTAACAACTCCTGTAAAGATGTAACGATCTCAAAGTAATCATGCAGTGGAACAAGCGTATTCTTTACCTGCCAATGCCTTATCCGTTTTAAAAGTTTTTGGTTTGCCATTAACTGGTTTTAACCAATTTTTTATAGGCTTGTATTTCGCATATAACTTATTTGACAAACTGCCTGGACTTTGCAATCAACAGTTAGCTTAAAATTATTTTCTGTTTTCACAAGATTATATTTGTTCAATGTAGCCTTCGATAATTCAAAAAATTATTTCCTTATATTTTTCCCACAAGGTCTCCTGTACAGCTTTCATTTCTTCACCGTGCCACGTAAGTCCAAACGCCTCTTGTTCTAAAGTTCAATTGCTTTAACATGCCAATAATTATGGCCGATTACAACCACTAGTTTTTGCCAAAATCTTTATTCGGTTCAGCACCCATTTCTAATTCCAATACACCCCCTTTTATTAAATCAGCATGTGAGATTTTTAAACCATTGAATGGTTTTCCATTAAGGGTTGCCTTCTGGATATAAACATTCGATTTGGAATTATTATTGGCTTTTATAGTGAATGTTTTACCGGAATAATATTCCTTGTCGAGATTAATCACAACTTTGTCGAACAGCGGGCTTCCAATATCGTACGATGAATTGACACCACATCCGCCATCCATCTGAAACAAGCCCATGGATGACAATACAAACCAGGCACTCATCTGCCCTTCGTCTTCTTCGCCTTGCCAACCGTTTAAGGGTGATGAATCAAAGAAGTTGTCGAGCAATTCCCTGCTGTATTTTTGTGTTAACCATGGTTTTCCGGAGTAGTTGAATATCCATGGCGCTTGCATGTTTGGCTGGGTTCCTATAAAAACATTGCCGTTGTGAAAACCTTTTTCAAGGCGGTCGTTAAAGAGATCCTGGCCTACCAGTTTAATCATTCCAGGATAATCTTGCGGTACAAAATAAGTGAAGTGCCATGCCGTTCCTTCTACGTAACCGGCACCAAACCAGGTGCCATGGTTTTTAAGTGAATCCCAATCCTGCACCCACTTGCCATCAGCATGGCGCTGCCTGATAAATTTGGTGGAAGGATCGAATACGTTTTTATAATTTAAAGAACGTGTGGTAAAATATTTGTAATCGGCTTTTTTACCTAGGGCCCTGGCAAATTGCGCAGTACAATAATCGTCGTATCCATATTCCATCGTATTAGAAACAGGACCATCTTCATTAGAGACATAGCCCAGTTCCATGTAACTTTTTAAATTTTTATTGCCAACATACCCACCGCATTCATGCTTTTTACCGGGAGTTGTTTGTATCTTTTTAATTGCCTCCCATGCTTTTTTAACATCAAAATTTCTTATTCCTTTTTGATAAGCTGCAACGATTAGAGATATCTCACGCTGTGCTACCATCACATCAGCATACTCTAACCCTGAAGGGCTTTTAGGTAACCATCCGCCTTTATCTGACATTTCGATTAAAGAATTTACCCAAGAATTTGCAAGCCCGGGATTTAGTAATGTCCAGAGCGGCGTTAAGTTCCATTGTATGCCCCAGAATGCATCGCAACCATACATTGCGTCGGCGGGTTTTTGCACTTGCTGCACATTTTCACACATGTCGGTATATTTTCCATTTACATCGCTTAACACACCACGCCCTGCATATACACGGTACAAACTGGTATAAAATTTTACTTTGTCATCTTCATTTGTTGTAGACACTTCAACAGTATTTAGTTTTTCACTCCAGGCAGCTTTGTTAGCAGCAACTACCGCATTAAAATCCCAATTAAAGCTGTCGAGTTCTGTGGTAAGATTGAGCCGGGCTTGCTCAACTGACACCAACGAAATGGCCGTTTGCTGTTGTATTACCTCGCCTTTTTCGGTACTAAAAGTGAGGTAGATGCCGCAGTCGTCTGTCCCCTTAAATGATTTAATATTCTCTGTTCTATCCACTTTTTTTACCCAGTCTTCGCCATATCTTTTTTCATTGCCCGTATATGGATGTGCCTGGAAACCGCCCATTGATTTAAAGGCTTTGCTGAAACGGGTTACAAAATGTACGGTGTAATCATCGCCATCAACCGAATATTTGATAGAGCCTTCTATCTCTTTGTCGTTTACGACACGGGTAATGGCTTCTGGTATCACGGCTTTAAATTCTTCCTGGGGATACATGAATTTGAAAATCACGTTGGATTTATCACTTTTGGGATAAGTGTATTTTAAAACGCCGCATCGTGTAGTGGCTGCTAGTTCCACATCAATATTGTAATCATACAATTTCGCCTTGTAGTAGCCTACTTCTCCCTGTTCGTATTTCTTCTCGATGCGTGATTTGTAACCTGCTGTCCACATGTGCTGACCAAATGGTCCATCGGCAGGACCAGGAAATGTCTTAATGTTTCCTGTTGTTGGCATTACGCTGGGGCCATTCATAGTATAAGCATGAATGAAGCTAAAACCATTGATAGCATTAATGTTATACTCATACCCTGCACACCATGAGCTTAACTGGTTATCGGGGCTAAGCCGTACCATTCCCATGGGCATAACCGGCCCGGGAAAAAGCATCCAACGTGAATTGGATGTGCCGGTAAAAACATTTACATAGTCTATTGGTTTCTTACCTGTTTGACCAAGACAGCTTGCACCAAAGTGCATTACAAACAGCATTGATATAATTTTAAAAATGTTGAATTTCACTTTTAATTTATTTTGGAATGACACATTTTTTCATTTAAAGGACCCTAATTCTGATAAATCGTTTCTAACTATCGCAAACATTTGCAACTACACAATTTGTAATTAGTCATCTTAAAAGTGTATACACCGTTTTATTTTTTTCCTGATGAAAGGCTATTTTTTGCGGGTTGTCAAATGCATCTTTTGTATTTACTTTTTTAAATCTAGAAAACTTTGATCTCCCATAAAGCTGGCCTCGGATTCATTTTTTCGTTACGCATGGTGATGCGGATGTATTGCACTGTAATCTTTGATTTAGTAATTAGCGGCGATCCGAATTTTTTATTCTCCGATTGATCGTCTGCGATTCTCCAGGTGTTATTGTCGTCAGAAACTTCAATTTTATATTGATAAGATTTGATAGGAAACTCAGGAAATATATGAATTTCATTAATGGTCTTTAAAGCACCCAGGTCCAGCATAAGCCATTCTTGTGCATAACTACCGCCTATCCAGGGTGTCCCATTGTTTTCATCAACTGCATTTTTTGCCGTGGTAACTACGGAATCCAATACACTCGAACTTGAAACCGTACAGTTAAATGCCAGGTTATTTTTTTTATCTGCATCTTTCAACGCACCTAATCCCCTATTAGTGGTTACAACTCTTTTTATGGAACCATCGGGATTGAACATTAGCTCATCAGCAGCTATCTGTCGTAATTTTTGAGCAATCGGGTAACGATCCAGTGTATTGAACCGATGATAAATGATATAATATTTATCCTTAAATTTCAAAATTGAATGGTGACCGGTTGATTTTATTTTGTCATCCTTTTCATCCGTACCAAGAATTGGCCGCATCATCCCTTCTGTCCATGGGCCAAAAGGCGTGGGCCCTGTAGCATACCGTACCTGGTAAGTCTGATCCCAGGTTTTGCCCCAGGAATAAGAAAAATAATAAGTGCCATTTTTCTTAAACATATAAGGCGCTTCAAAATAATATGGCGGGGTAACATCTTTTGGTTGCCCGCTGAATGAAATCATATCCGCATTTAGTTTTACGCCCATGCACCTGCCTTCAATATCATAGCCACTGTTACAAGAACCCCAATACAAATAAGCTTGTCCGTCATCATCTACAAAACATTCTGCATCTATGGTTTCTACAAAAAAATATTCTTTATGGCGGATTAACGGTTGATTGCCAGGAAGTGCATTTTTCCATGGACCTTGCAGATTATCGGCAACACCAACCCAAATTTCCTGGCCTACAGTAACGTACATATAAAATTTTCCATTTGGCCCTTTAATCACACTGGGTGCCCACACACCAGAAGCTGTACCTGTAGTACTTTTGCAGGCTTCTTTTGTTGGCCAATTTAAATAGTCGCATTTCCAATTCACAAAATCTCCTGAAGACCACATTGCCAGTTTGGTAATGTCGTCCCAACTCTGCATATCGCTTGTGGCAAAAATGTAGAAGGTTTCATTTTCCTCAATAATAGTGGGGTCTGCGTAATATCCCGGCAATAAAGGATTGCCTGCTTTAGGGCTGTTGTATTTAAGGTCATTCTTGTTCCAAAGATTTAAGACAGACTGATCGGGGTTTTGTGCATGAACACCTAAGCCCGTGGCAAAAGCAATAAAGACTATCAAACACTTTTTATAATTTTTCATACCTATACCTGTTTGTATCGTAGCGTGATAACGTATTCAATACACCACTTTTAAACTGCACCTTAATTGTTCATTTAATACTATCCCAGAAATATTATTTCGACATAAAATTGCCAGAGGTTAATATCAATATAAAAAAATGCTTTTAAGTTGCTAAAACAAAAAAATATCAAAATATCGTTAGTCTTAGTAAAAAAATCATCATAAATATTGAATTAATAAAACAAATTTTGATCATTGAAATATCTGCTATATAAATTATTAATTCAAAAAAAATTACATGCAAACCAAATCAACTGTGCGGCTGATGTTTCTGCTGCTTTTTACGTTAATTACCTCTTTTGTTTTTGGGCAACAAAAAACGGTCTCTGGCAAAATAACTGACCCGGATTTAAAACCATTGCCGGGTGCTTCTGTGAGTTTGAAAGGCATAAAAAAAGGTGTCACTACTTCGAATGATGGTAGTTTTTCTATCACTGTGCCTGCAACGTCAAAAGTACTTGTTATTTCCAGTATAGGATATGTTGAACAGGAAATTGATATTTCCAATCAGTCAACTGTATCGGTTGTATTACAGCCGAAGGCTTCTAGTTTAAATGAAGTAGTAGTTGTTGGTTATGGAACGCAAAAAAAATCAGATGTTACCGGCTCTATTGTAAGCGTAAGTGAAAAAGCACTTAGCGAAGTACCAGTTGCTAATTTGGCCCAGGCGCTCACCGGACGTGCAGCAGGTGTGGATATATCCCGGACATCAACAAGGCCCGGAGAGGCAGGCCAGATAAGAATTCGTGGTGAACGTTCCTTAACAGGGTCCAACGATCCTTTATTGGTTTTAGATGGAATTCCTTTTGGCGGCAGCATTAACGATTTGAACCCGGATGATATTGCTAATGTTGAAATATTAAAAGATGCCTCTGCCACAGCTATTTACGGATCAAGGGGCTCAAGCGGCGTTATCCTCATTACCACCAAAAAAGGAACACGGAGCGGTAAGCCTGTAGTTAGTATAAATTCCTATTACGGTATTTCAAAAATTACCAGGGCTTACCCATTGATGAATGCGAAAGAGTTTACCCAGTATAGGCTTGATGCAAATTACAGTGCAGGAAATACCGCTGATGAACAAGTGGGAATAGCTAATGGTACTAATACAGATTGGCAGAAACTAGTTTACCAGAAAGGTTTCACCTCAGATAACCAAATAAGCGTTGCTGGTGGAAACGATAAAACACAATACGGACTTGGATTAGGATATTATAAGGAACAGGGCATTTTTAATTTCATTTCCCTCGAAAGGTACAACCTGAGAGCGACCATTGATCAAAAAATAGGAAACAGAATCAAAATAGGATTAAACACATTGAATAACTTAAACTATAATAATGGGCAGGACCTAAATCCGATGCTTAATATTCTGCGTATTGCGCCCATGGGATCTCCTTATTTGCCAGATGGAACTTTTAATTACATTCCAGGAATTGGATCGCAGGATGGTAACCTTAACCCACTCCTGTTAAACGGCCATAAGGATATTATGAAAAACAGGCAAAGAAGGATAAGGACTTTCAACAGTATTTACGGAGAAGTAGAAATATTTAAAGGTTTTAAATACCGGATAAACGTTGGTTTGGATTTTAGCCAGCAATACACAGGAAGCTTTAACGGCGCTGGTTCCTACTTTAGTGGTGGTTACACAGACCAGCAAGGCACTTTAAATCCGCTGGTAAATAATGCCCAGGTTACAAATGGAGAATCCTGGAGATACCTGTTAGAAAATTTGCTGACTTATGATAAAACTATTAAAGAAAAACACCGGTTATCTTTTACTGGTTTGTTTAGCAGTGAGCAAAGCCAGAATTTCAGCAGTAGCTTTAATGCTACAGCACTTCCGGCAAACTACATACAGGATTATAATTTTTTACAGGCCCGAACCGTTACGGTAAATGGTAACAATAACTTCTTTTCCAAACAAGGGTTATTATCTTTTATGGGACGTTTAAATTATGCTTACGATAATCGTTACTTGCTTACGGCGACCGTTAGACGAGATGGGTCCTCGGTTCTGTCACCCGGTAATCAGTGGTTTACATACCCTGCTGTATCGTTGGGGTGGAACATAGCCAAAGAAGAATTCATGTACAAAGCTGATTATGTATCCAATTTAAAATTAAGAGCAGGATGGGGCACTACATCAAACCAGGGCATTGCGCCTTATTCTACACTAGGGGGCCTATCTACAAATTCTTATAATTATGGCAATACAAATGTTACCGGATATTTTGTAAATGCTTTACCCAATGCAAATTTAAAGTGGGAGTCTACCACCAACACCAATGTGGGTATTGATTTCGGTTTCTTAAAAAACAGAATTAGTGGTTCGTTTGACTATTACACCCAGAAAACAAAAGACATCCTGGTTAATAAAAGTCTTCCCATTAGTAATGGTGCATCAAGCTTTGTAACCAATGCTGCTAAAACAAAAGGGCATGGAGTAGAAATAAGCTTAAGTACAATTAATGTTCAAACTAAAAGTGGTTTCACTTGGTCTACAGATGTTAACTTCTCTGTTAACAGGAATGAAATAGTACAGTTAACAGATCCTACACTAAAGCAGGATGTGGGTAATGGCTGGTTTGTGGGGCAGCCTCTGTCAGTAATTTATGACTATACCAAAATAGGTATATGGCAAACTAGAGAAGCAGCCCAGGCGACTTCGTTTAATACTAAACCTGGAAGAATAAAAGTGGCGGACTTAAACAACGATGGAAAGATTGATGCAAGTGACAGATCGATTATAGGAAACTTTCAGCCAGATTGGGTTGGGGGTATGACTAACCGGGTCAACTATAAAAATTTCGACCTTTCCTTTGTGATGTTTGCGAGGTGGGGTGGAACAATTGTGAATGGTCTTTTCCAGAGTACTTCCGGTGGTGGCCCTTTTGGATTCTTCGGGCAAGGCAGAACCAATGTTCTTAAATATGACTATTGGACTACTACAAACCCAACAAATGCTTTTCCTCAGCCTGACGGCAAGACTAATAATGCAGATTATTATTCTACCCTTGGATATATGAATGGAACATTCGTTAAAATGAGAAGTATAAATCTGGGGTATAATCTTCCTTTCAAATTAAATGACAAATTGGGAATTCAATCGCTTAGAATTTATCTGTCTGCACAGAATCCATTTTTAATTTATGCTCCAATTGTGAGGGGATGGCTTTGCAATAGATCCGGAAGGAACAGGATTTGGTAACGTAATAGGTTCGCAGGGCGGCACTTCAGCGGTACCTGGGAGGGCAGTCACAATCAATGTGCAGACTCCACCAACAAGTGCATGGATATTAGGTGTTAACCTGAAATTTTAGATGATTAGAATTTATAAAAAAGTACAAAAATTTTCAAATATGAAATATATAACTAAAATTACCGGTATTGGATTTTTAATCGCACTGATACTCACATCATCTTGTAAAAAGGTGTTGGATGAAGAAAACAGGTCCAATATTACTCCTGGCATTTTTTCTACACCTTTAGGGTTACAGGCAGGGTTAAATGCATGTTATTCTAATCTGCGTTACCTTTATGGGCAAGAGCCTCAACTATATAATTCTGAAGCCGGAGTAGATGAAACACAGAGAGGAAATGGTGCCAGCACCCAGATGTTTTTTTATAATACCCAACCATCCGAGGGCAATGTGGCTCTTTTATGGAATCTTTCGTACCAAAGCATAAATACTCTTAATGGAGTAATAGAGAAAGGCCCTGACGTCACCCTTCCAATCCTGACAAAAACAACCCTCATTTCTGAGGCTAAGTTTCTCAGGGCATTTTACTATTTTACATTAGTACAAACATTTGGAGATGTTAGTTTGCACCTTAATTTTAATACAAATCCTTCATCTGCAGATTCACGCCAGCCGATTGCTGATGTATATAAAGCTATAGTTAAAGATTTAACAGAAGCGGCGGCAGGCCTGCCCAACAAACCTGCGATTTCAAAAGGCCAGGCATCCAAATCCACTGCTTTATTTCTACTGGCAAAAGTGTACCTCACAAGGGGTTGGTCTTCTGCGACGCAACCTACAGATTTTCAAAATGCCTATACTACCGCAACGGGGATTATGACTGATAAGGTTTTATATGGTCTTGACTTGTGGCAGGATTTTAAAGATGTGAATGCTAATGGAAACGATTATGGAAAAGAAATTTTATGGGTAGTAGACCGGAACACAAACATAACAGCATCTGAAACCAATTATGGCGGCGGCGGCGGCGGATCACCTTTTGGTGGAAATAAAGAGAACCGGGCAAATTTTTATTTCCGGTCAAATTATTCGGGAACTTTGATCAATGTAAATCAGGGGATTCCTGGCGCAACGGCAGCTAATTTTGTTATGATGAACAGGGATATTATTAATGGCCGACCCTTTAACCGGATAATGCCATCCAATTATACTTTCAATATTGTTTTTGGAGAAAGAATTAATGATTCACGCTATGACAAAACCTTTCAAACAACCTGGATATATAACCGTGGTGATGTCGTTGCTGCTACCATTGCAGCCGCAACGGGCAGGGGTACATTGATCAACAATGTTGACACAGCTATCTGGATGCCCGGTCAAGCTGTGTCAGTATCGCAACGTCTGGCTTTAAAGGGAGCGATTGTAACACCAGATGCTTACAGTGGTTCTTTATATCCGAATTTGTCAAAGTATGATGATCCCACCAAACTGTCAATTAACGACGCTTCGGAAAGGCCATTTGTAATGTTCAGATTCTCTGAATTATACCTGATAGCGGCAGAAGCTGCCTTTAAAGGAGGAGCAACGATGCAAAATGCAGCAGACATGATAAATGTGCTCAGGCAACGTGCAGCATACAGATCCACCAACTCTGCTGCACAAAATTCTGCCGCCGCTTCCGCCCAAACTTTTACTGCAAGTAACGTAACACTTGATTTTATTCTTGATGAATATTCCCGTGAATTGTTTGGAGAATGGAGAAGGTGGTATGACCTTGTAAGGACAAAGACTCTAGCAGCCCGGGTGGCAGCCTATAATGCAGATGCAGCAACAGGATTTAAAACTCCAAGGGATCTCCTGAAACCAATTCCTCAATCACAGATTGACCTGGTAACTGAAGGCCCCGCATATCCCCAGAATCCAGGGTATTAAATCAGAACTAAGTGTAAATAAAATATTGCTTTTTTAAAAACCGGGGGTCACGCTCACCCTCGGTTTTTAATTTCAGTAAACCCAATCATTTACAAATTGGCAACTGGCAGCAGAAAAACGCAATAGTTGGTCTATAGGTCTTCGCAAAAATAAATTGCAAACAAAACCACAAGCCGAAGTTGAAAGAAATTTTCAAATGGTAATTCAAATACCTCGTCGTTTTTTTTTAACTGGTATTGCGTGTCTTACCAAAGTTTTTTACTTCCTGGTTTACATTTTAAGGCACACCATTCAATGAAAATGAATACTGTTTGAAGGATTTTCGATTAATGGAATGAGAAAACAATTCGCCCAAGTTATATCGTTACATTACGGCAATGAATTTTGGCGAGATTCAATAGTTGACAGCGAACTCCACTGACTTGCAGCATACTTTTGTGCAAGCAATTTTATTTTTGTATGCTTTTTGTCCCTCTTACGGTTTTTTGATAAAGCTATTTTTTCCCGGCATCAAACGCAACAAATTAATTTCAGCGACATTATCATTTTGAATTTGGGATGCCCGGAGTTTTATAACCTGTTTGCCACTGGTAATATGGTAAGTGCCTATAACTAAGCGTTTCCATCCACTCATTTCATATGCCTCTTTTCTTGGCACTCTGTCAGGGCTTCGAATTTGTTTTGAATAAAACGCATTTTTAATAACTGCTTCTTTATTTTCACTCCCTATGCTGCAAATAATGTGGGAACCAACATCGCTTTTTTTACACAAGTAGTCAATCTCCACTACATAATTCCCTGGATTTTTACAATCAATTTCCCAATAAATGCTGTCATTGGTGTTATTCCATGTTTCCACCCAATCATGCGCCCAGCCATGACCTTCTTTAAATTTTATTCCGGCAGATAATGTTGCTTCAAAAGCCGGCAGTTCTGCTCCCAAAGTTGAAAGGACAACAGGCCTGCTATATAGGAAACCTGCTGTAGCATTGGTAAACCATGTTTTATAATCATTGAAGTAATGTGTTGTTATGTCGCTTTTTTCTGATGAAAGATCATTTTTTTCTTCGGGATCTTTCGAGATGTCATATAAAAAAGATTTGTTGTTTTCGAATACAAAACGAAATTGATCATAACGAAAGCCTCCTGAATTTTTTTCTGCAGGTACCTCCATAAAATTTACATGAGTGTATAGATTCCGATGAGTATCGAAGGCAGCCGTGTCCTTTAATATTAAGGATGCAAGGCTTACGCCTGCAAGAGGCTTGCCGGGTATATTTTTTAAATTACACAAATCCCGCAGGGTTGGATAAATATC
Organism: Chitinophagaceae bacterium; assembly: GCA_037718865.1. Taxonomy (GTDB): domain Bacteria; phylum Bacteroidota; class Bacteroidia; order Chitinophagales; family Chitinophagaceae; genus JADCRZ01. Next base: position 41,601 of record JBBJMP010000004.1, read on the forward strand.
AATATGCCCTGCGTATGTTTCAATCGTTTGCCCCGGCTGAATGTGATTTTTCCAACTGACAAAAAAAGGAACCCGGGTACCGCCTTCATGAACAGTTCCCTTTATACCTCTCATCATTCCGTTATACCGGATGGTGTTGGGGCCGTTATCCGATAAGAAAATAACTATGGTATTTTCTTCCAGGTTATTTTCTTTCAGAAAACGTAAAACTCTGCCAACATTGTCGTCCACGTTTTCCACCATTCCATACACACTGGCCAATTCACTATCCAGGCCTTTGGCTTTATATTTATTAAAGTATTTATCAGGCACCTGAAACGGAGAATGCGGCGCATTGTAAGGAATATAACAAAGAAAAGGCTTGTCTTTATTCGCCGACATAAATTTTAATGCAGCATTTGTCAACACATCTGTGATATACCCTTTTGTATTTACCGTTTTCCCATTATGTTCAAGTTGGGTATTAAAATAGTTAGACCAATGCCCGGCGCAGAATCCTAAAAATTCATCAAACCCTTGGTCGTTTGGGCGGTTGGGGTACTGTTGGCCATTATGCCATTTACCAAATATTCCTGTGTGATAACCGTTAGCCTTAAATAATTCTGCAATAGTTGTTTCTTCGGTATCCATTATTTCAAGCCCTTTGGAAACTGATAATACGCCGGTATTTAAATGATACCTGCCTGTTAAAATGCTAGCTCTTGAGGGAGCGCATAAAGGACTCACATAAAAATTGGTAAATTCCTTCCCGCTTTTTGCCAGCTTATCTAACTGCGGTGTTTCAAGTACCCGATTGCCATGCAAGCTTAAGTCTCCCCATCCCTGGTCATCTGTGAGAATTATTACAACATTGGGTTTAATTTGAGCAAAAGCCAAAGTATTAATCAGCAACGTGAATGATATAAGAAAATATTTATAGTAAGTCATTAAGATTTTAATTTTTTGACTAAAGTATTTAAATAATAATCGGTTTTATAAAAAGGAATTACTAAAAAACTGAGGTAACCAACCTGGCAAATGCAGCGGTATATGAAAAATATTTCAGCCCGGCATCAAAACCAGGTAAAGATAAATAAGTTGTCCGTTTGCCGTAACCGCAACACAATAGCGACTCCTGTAAGTGGGGGAATAATAAATTTGTCGTTACGCAATATTTCATTGTTACTTATATAAATGTACGGAAACCTACTGCGTTAAATTCCAGCCTGAATTCTTTGGGCGTACATTTTTTTCTCTTTTTAAAAACCCTGTTGAAGTTTGAAATGTTATTAAACCCACATTTAAAAGCAATTTCATTTATACTGTGCGTAGTATCTATCAGCATACGGGATGCATTGCCAAGTCTTATCTCATTTAAAGCGTCTATAAAGTTTTTTCCTGTTCTTGCTTTAAAGAACCGGCTAAAAGCCACTTCGCTCATGGAAACCAGTTTGGCTGCACGTCCCAGGCTTATTTCGTTTTCAAAGTTGGTGTTCAGGTAATGCATGATTGTAGCTATTCTGCGGCTATTGTAATTAATCGTTTCCGCACCTTTAACGGCCATTTCAGAAAGTGTTCTTTGGCCGGGAGAAATAGACAATTCACTTAAGATAGATACCAGCTCCAATACTGAATCAAAACCATGCTTTTCCGGCAAATTCATAATTCTTGGTTTAAGGGCCTTTATCGTTTCTTCGGAAAATAAAATACCCCGAAACGACTGTTCAAACATAGAGCGAATGTTACGCATCTGATTGCGTTGCAACAACTTTTCATCGAATAAGTCCCGGTGAAATTGAATGGTGATTTCTGTAATTTTTTTGCTTTTACATTTATGATTAAACCAACCATGCTGTAAGTTCGGTCCAAGTAATACTAACTCCAGGTCATTAATAGAATCAATATGGCTTCCAACTACTCTCTTTACACCTTTTGCATTAAAAATAAAGTTTAGTTCAAATTCTTCATGGTAATGCAAAGGAAAATCAAATCCAGCCTTTACACGATAGAATAATGTAAAACAGTCGCTTTGTGTCAGGGGAGTTATTTCGTGTAATACATCGGCCTTCATTATTTAAATATATAAAAAATGCAATGGATTGTACTAATAATATCAGTTGCTGTTTATAAACGCCAGTCATATTTAACAGGTAAAAATTGGCTATCCTTCAACAATCCGGCTATTTAAAGGTTGCATAATTAATATCCTATCCTTATTTGATGGTCAATTTAGTATTGGCACTTGTTTATGAGTAACGAAGCGCAAAAAATATTGCAACGTTGCAGTTACCACAGCAAAAACTGTTTAACGAACTATGTCCTGTAAAGCGGTAGACATCAACACTCGAATGCTGGAATTGTTACCTACCAGAAACTGGTATTTTTTTAGCTTATACTAATCATTTTTCTTCAATCTTGTGGTAGTCTTCTAAAAATTTCTACATTCGAAATCTGATTGCAAATAGGTTTCTTTTCTTACTTAGCCGGAATGGTTGAGTAGTGTCACCTACGTTTCAAAGTATCAATTCAAAATTGCCATATATGAAAAAACTTTTACTGTTTTTGTCATTTTCCGTTTTCGCATTATCCGCTTTAAATGCACAAACTTTTGTTACAAGCGTAGAAGCTGAAACTGGAGTTTTAACCGGTGTAACCATTGCGTCAGACCCCTCAAGTTCCGGTGGTCAATATGTTACCGGCTTCGATAATACCGGAGACAAAGTAACGGTAACAGTTACAGTCCCCCAAACATCCTATTACAATCTTACCATAAGGTATAGGAGCCCATTCGGCAACAAAACGCAGGATCTTTATACCAACGGCGCATTCGCAGGGAGCATTATTTTTACAAACACAAGCATTTTCACCGATTTAAACGCAGGCACAGTATCGCTGAACGCCGGTGCCAATACTATTGCAATTCAGAAAAACTGGGGCTACATGGATGTAGATAAATTCAGCCTTTACACAATACCTGCGAATGTTTTTAATATTGCTCCCACTTTGATAGATGCCCAGGCAACTGCAGAAGTAAAAGGCTTGTATAATTATCTTATATCTCAATTTGGCCACAGTATTATTTCCGGCTCTACCGGTGATTATTATGACAATGTAAAACAGATTGTAGGAAAATCTCCAATGCTTAAAGCATGGGATTTTGCAAGCTACTCTCCCATGTATGCTTACAAATGGCAGAACGGCCAACATGTTTTTGGAGCAGTGGATAATCAGGACGCAGAAAATTCGATCAACTGGTACAATGCCACTGGCAAAAAAGGAATTGTTGCACTACACTGGCATTGGCATTCGCCATCTGGCGGCACGGCAGGCACTAATACTTTTTATACCAATCAAACAACATTTGATGTTTCAAAAGCAGTGATCCCGGGTACCCAGGAAAATACAGATGTGCTTAGAGACATCGATGCAATTGCTGTGCAACTGGCAAAACTGAGGGATGCCGGTGTTCCTGTGCTGTGGCGGCCTTTGCATGAGGCTGGAGGAGCCTGGTTCTGGTGGGGAGCAAAAGGCAGTGGCCCGGCTAAAGCACTCTGGGATATTATGTATGACAGGTTGCACAATTATTTTGGCCTGCACAATCTTATATGGGTGTGGTCAACGCCTGAAGCGGACTGGTATCCTGGAAATAATAAAGTAGACATTATGGGATACGATTCCTATCCCGGTGTTTATAATTATACGCCTCAGAAAAACATGTTTGATCAGTTGTATAACATAACTACCGGTAACAAGCTGATTGCCATGTCAGAAAACGGTCCGATCCCGGATGTAACCAACATGTTCTCTTCTGAAGCAACCTGGTCATGGTTTATGACCTGGAACACTTTGGCTACCGATCAAAATAGCAATCAGCATTTGTTAGATGTATATAATGATGCGAGAGTAATTACGCTCGAAAATTATGTATCTGCTCTGCCTGTATTAATAGCCGCATTTAATGCAAGGGTTTTTGAAAATAAAGTAGCCATTGATTGGACAACTACCATGGAAAATAACAGCGATCGCTTTGAAGTTAAGCGCTCAATAAACGGCGTTGATTTTTCGCCGCTTGCTACTGTAAAAGCAAAGGGCAACAGTACTACTAAAAATAGTTACGGCACGGTGGACAATAATCCTTCCCCAGGAATTAATTACTACCAATTAATTCAATACGATATTGATGGAAAAGCCACCGTTTACGGTATCAGGAGTGTAAATTTCAACAGCAGTACTCCAACTTATGTAAGAATATTCCCTAATCCAATGAATGGCGAAACAGTCATTTTTCTAAATAACTATGGTGGCAAAAAAATAACTGTGAATCTTATCGACATTTCGGGTAAGGTTGTGATGCAAAGAGCAATAGAAACGGTGAACGGACAAAGTTCTTACAAGCTAAATGTAGATCCAAAATTATCAGCCGGCACCTATATTATACATGTGGAGGGCGAAGGAGGATTGATGGAAAACGTTAAAGTAATTATTAAATAATTATTTCAGGGTTTGGCTTTACACAAAGTTTTTTAAATAGAGTAGTTATCATGAAGACCTGTTGCGATTTCGTTTACGCTGTCTATACCCTTAGCAAACCACGTGCGCTCATGAAAATTATTAAAGACGTCAAACATAATCATTACCGGATTTGAAAAATAAATATCAAAAAATGACTAAAAACGGATCAAATACTATTAAGGGCATCTCTAAAAACCTAAGTTACGAAGCAATGTTTTGGTAAGAAATATTGTCTGGTATAAAAAACGAAATATGTCAAAAGCGAGAGGATTATTTGATGAGCAAATAAGGTTAGAGAAGTTGAGTAAAAAGCAAGATCCGTTAGAGCGGTTCCAGCAGGAGCTAAACAAGGTAAAGTGACTTTAATAGCAGCTTCTAAAATTAAGGTTGAGTCAACCGCAGATTTAGTACTACTGCTGCCTGCCGTAACAGATTTATCACCCAACCCTGTAGCCCCGTTAGGCGATCTTACAATAGTGGGCACGAACCTTAACCTCGTTTCAGGAATTGTATTCAATGGTGTAGCAACTCCTGTCACTTCTTTTATCAGCCAGTCGGCAACTGCAATCGTAGTAAAACTTCCAGCAGGAGCCAAAAAAGGAAAAGTAATTTTGTCCGTTGCAAATTCAACGCTTACTGTAGAGGCTCCAATGACCCTGACTTTTATAGGAGATCTGCCGCCATTAGCACCAATGGATTATTTGATGTATGATGATCAGTTTAGAAATAACTGGCAAGATTGGGGCTGGAACCGCACTGCAGATTATTCCAACACAGAAAATGTGCGTGAAGGTTTGAAGGCAGTAAAAGTTACTTATACCGGCCAATTCGGCGGGGTAAAATTTGCCAACGCTGCCATAGCAACAGCAAGCTATAAAGAAGTCGCTTTTTCTGTTTATGGAGGTGCGGGAACGAATGGTAAGACAATAAAAGTTACTGCCAATGGAAACGGAGCAAGTTCTAAAACAATAACCATCCAGGAAGGTCAATGGACAGAGTTTAAATTTAATATTACGGACATAGGCAATCCTGCGAACCTGACTGAGGTGCTTTTAGGTAATACAGATTGGACGGGTGTAATTTATATTGACCAGGTAGGACTAAGAAAACCTTAAAACATTTGGAATATACACCAGAAGAATTATCTCTAATTTATTAAAAACTATTTTTCAAACTATTGGTGAAGGAACTCAACCTCCAGATACTTTGCGCCATCTTTTTAGGTTATACGAATTTATCTGCAAGGTAATTAAAACAAACCTTAGGCCTGGAGAAAAATTCAACTTTTATGAAGCGACTAGTAACAGTGTTTTTATTGGTGGTGATAGCAGCAGGAAAATTGGTTGCCCAGACATCTTCTTTCATTACGGTAAAAGATCAGCAGTTCATTCTTAATGGCCGGCCCTTCTATTTTGTTGGCGCCAATTACTGGTATGGAGGATTGCTGCCATTAGAAAAAGATAAAAGCAAAGGCATAGACCGGTTGCGGAAAGAACTGGACTTTTTAAAAGCAAACGGAGTTTCTAATCTCAGGGTGCTTGCCGGTTCAGAGGGGAAAGGCATTATAAATGGCTACCCGCGGGTGGGGCCACCATTACAATCTGAATCCGGCGTTTTTGATCCTAATTTTCTAAAAGGCATGGATGCTTTTTTGTATGAATTAAACGAGCGCAAAATGACCGCCGTTATCTATCTGAGCAATAACTGGAACTGGAGCGGCGGTTTCCCACAGTACCTGCAGTGGAACAATATGTATCCAGACTCTTTATTCCTGGAAAAAATTCCCTGGACAACCATGGGTGAATACAACAGTAAGTTTTATACCTGCGAAAAATGTATGGATGGTTATTATGCGCAGGTAAAACAGGTTATCAGCCGCACCAACACAATTACAAATAAAAAATACACAGATGACCCGGCAATCATGGCATGGCAAATTGCCAACGAACCACGGCCAATGCACCCTTCAGCAAGAGATGCTTACACAAAGTTCATTGCAAATGCAGCAGCCTATATAAAGGAATTAGACCCTAACCACCTGGTAAGTACAGGTACGGAAGGATACCAAAGTACCCAGGGTATGCCGTTGTACCAGCAGATAAACGACGATAAAGATATTGATTACCTCACCGTACATATATGGCCAAAAAACTGGGGATGGCTCAAAATAGATGATTTTCCGGGTAGTATGGATTCTGTGCTTACCAGGACGAATCGTTATATAAACGAGCATGCAGTTGTAGCCAATGAATTGAATAAGCCGATGGTGATCGAAGAATTTGGCATGCCAAGAGATCAACAATCTTTTGTAATGAATTCGCCTACAACTTACAGAGACATTTATTACCGAAACATGTTGAACAAGTGGTTGGATAGCAAAAGATCAAATGGAAATTTAGCCGGCTTAAATTTCTGGGCTTATGGTGGCATTGCTAAAACCACAGAGGGACAAGACTGGTGGAAAGAAGGCGATCCGTATACTGGTGATCCTACACTGGAAGAACAAGGATTAAATTCCATTTTTAATTCTGATAAAAGTACCTGGGTTGTAATTGATTCGTTTTCAAAACAGGCAACTAAAAAAGTTGAGGGAGTACCAATAGATCCAAATGCAACAAAACAAACTGCAAATCTTTACCACAACCTAAAAAAAATAATTAATAAAGGTATCATGTTTGGCCACCAGGATGCTCTGGCCTATGGTGTGAATTGGAAATACAAAAAAAACAGAAGCGACATTAAAGATGTAACAGGCGACTATCCTGCTGTGTTTGGCTATGAGCTTGGCCATTTAGAAATTGATAAACCTGTAAACCTTGACAGTGTGCCATTTGATAAAATGAAAACCTATATCCAATGGGCTTATAAAAAAGGCAGTTTAATTACTCTGAGTTGGCATTTAAACAATCCCCTTACCGGTGAGAACGCATGGTTTCCCGCAGATGGAACTGTGGCGTCTGTATTGCCTGGCGGAGCCAGACATGATTTGTATAAAAGCTGGTTAGATAAAGTGGCTGCCTTTGCGCACAGTTTAAAAGGCAAAAAAGGCGAAGCTATTCCCATCATTTTTCGCCCATATCATGAGCTGAATGGCAATTGGTTTTGGTGGGGCAAGAACCACTGCACACCCGAACAGTTTAAGCAACTTTGGCAATTCACCGTTTCTTATTTAAGGGATGTACAAAATGTACATAATTTTTTATATGCCTTCAATACTGATCGCTTTCAAAGCAAGGAGGAATACCTGGAACGATACCCGGGCGATGAGTGGGTAGATGTAATAGGCTTTGATATTTACCAAAGGAAAGTACCTAAAGAAAAATACTTAACCGAATTTGATAAATCATTGTCCATCCTGGAGGAAATCGCTAAAGAAAGACATAAAATCCCAACGCTTACGGAGTTTGGCGGTAACATGGAAGACTCCTCCTGGTGGACTGGTACATTTTTGAAAGGGCTCGGCAATCATAAAATTTCTTATGTGCTTGGCTGGCGGAATGCGGGTTTGAAGCAAAGTGGTGAGATGGAATACTATGTACCATATAAAGGGCAGCTCACAGAAAAAGATTTTTTAAAGTTTGCTAAGGAACCCCATATTTTATTTCAAAAAGATGTGAGTTATAAAATCCTGTATGGGCGAACACGAGCGAAGTGAGTGCTACAGAAATTGCAACTCAATAATCTCTACCAGGTTGCTCCCACTCCTTTGGAGTTGTGATAGCGGAGAAGAAGAGATGCCGGTAAACATAAGATGACCATTAGATAAATAAAACTCAAAACAAACGCTACATGCAGATAAATAAATCGCTGAAATTTAAAGAGAAAGTTGGCTATGGCTTTGGTGATTTTGCGTCTTCTATGTTTTGGAAATTATTTTCTGTTTACCTATTATACTTTTATACCGATGTTTTTGGATTAGCCGCTGCGGCTGCCGGTACCATGTTTTTAATTACCAGGATATGGGATACATTTTTGGATCCTGTTATTGGCGTACTTTCCGATAGAACCGAAACCAAATGGGGAAAGTTCCGGCCCTATATTTTATGGATGGCGATACCTTTTGCCATAGCAGGTGTGCTCACCTTTTCATCTCCCGACTTTGACGTAACAGGCAAATTGATTTATGCCTACCTGACGTACACTTTAATGATGATGGTTTATTCCTTTATCAATGTGCCTTATGCTTCCCTGATGGGGGTGATGACTTCCAACATTAAAGAACGGACGACCCTGGCAACTTTCCGTTTTGTGTTTGCCTTTGCGGGAAGCATTCTTGTGCTGGCTACGGCAGAGCCACTCGTAGCCGCACTTGGCAAAACGGCCACAGGCATAAACACGGGAAAAGGTTGGCAAATGTCCATCATCATTTATGGCATTATCGCCGCTGTTTTATTCTTTTTAACTTTTGCCTGGACCCGGGAAAGAATCAAGCCGCCTAAAGAGCAGAAAACATCTTTAAAAGCCGATCTCGCTAACCTTGCAAAGAATAAGCCCTGGTTCATTCTTTTAGGAGCAGGTGTGGCAACGTTGATATTTAATTCCTTGCGTGATGGCTCCACCATATACTATTTTAAATATTATTTTCAGAACCAGGAAGCATTTCAATTACCCCTGTTTGATGTAGCCATTAATTACAGTACACTTTACCTCGTCCTGGGGCAGGCTGCAAATATTGTTGGCGTAATACTGGCAAAGCCTGTATCAGACAAGATCGGAAAGAAAAATACTTTCTTATACGCAATGGTTATTGCCTGCATATTAAGCTGCATTTTCTTTTTCTTCAATGAGAATAATATTTTCCTGATTTTTCTATTTCAATTCCTGATCAGTGTTTGTGCCGGAAGTGTTTTCCCGTTGCTGTGGTCTATGTATGCAGACATTGCCGATTATTCAGAGTGGAAAACTGGTCGCAGAGCAACGGGGTTGATTTTCTCTTCTTCCTCTATGTCACAAAAGTTAGGATGGACTTTAGGCGGAGCTATCACCGGTTGGATGCTGGCGCTTTGGGGATTTGAGGCCAATATGGTTCAGACGGAAGAAGCACGCACCGGCATTAAAATGATGTTGAGTTTTATTCCTGCTGTCGGCGCATTGTTGTCTGCAGTGTTTATTATTTTCTATCAACTCAGCGATTCGTTTATGCTGAAAGTAAGTAATGAATTAGAAGAAAGAAGGCATATTGAAGGAGAAGGAAATGATGCTGTCCATTAATGTAAAATGCGCATTTTAAAATGCCATCAAAAGAAAAAGATTATTAAAAACTCATTATTAGGTTATAAGACAACTCAACATTAGAATAATTAAGAATTTTATTTAAATATATAAAACACTTTTTCGTTAGAACGCTAAACTTTATAAGATGAAGCAATATTTTCAAAACAGACTACAATACCTGCACACAACGCATAAGGAACTTTTGCTCAGAGAAAATGTTGAAAAGATATCAGTAAATGGCATCTATAACCGTTTTAAATTTCCGGTTCTTACGCCCCAGCATATTCCCCTGGAATGGCGTTTCGACTTGAACCCATTAACAAATCCATATTTAATGGAAAGGATTGCAATTAATGCAGTTTTAAATGCAGGCGCAATAAAAATTAATGATAAGTTCGTAGTAGTAGCCAGAGTAGAAGCGGCAGACAGGAAATCATTTTTTGCTGTGGCAGAAAGTGAAACCGGAGTTGACAATTTCAGGTTTTGGGATTATCCTGTGCACATGCCTGAAACTGAGGTGCCTGACACCAACATATATGATATGCGTTTAGTTGAGCATGAGGATGGCTGGATATATGGTTTGTTTTGCACCGAAAGAAGAGATCGGGCAGCGTCGGCCGGAGACCAATCTGCGGCTATTGCGCAATGCGGTATAGCCCGAACAAAAGATTTAATTATCTGGGAAAGATTGAAAGATCTAAAAACAAAATCAGCGCAGCAGCGCAATGTGGTATTGCATCCGGAATTTGTGAATGGTCAATACGGTTTTTATACAAGGCCACAAGATAGTTTTATTGAAGCCGGCGGCGGCGGAGGTATTGGGTTTGGCTTATGTGATAATATTGAGGAAGGCGTTATCGAAAAAGAAGTGATTATTCATGCTAAACAATATCATACGGTTTACGAGTTAAAAAACGGACAAGGCCCTGCGCCGATCAAAACCAGCAAAGGCTGGCTGCACCTGGCGCATGGCGTGCGTAATACGGCCGCTGGCTTACGGTATGTGTTGTATATGTTTATGACCGATTTAGACCATATTACCCAAGTAATTCATACACCTGGAGGATATTTTATCGCTCCCGAAGATGAAGAAAGAATTGGCGATGTATCCAATGTCGTATTCAGTAATGGCTGGATAGCGGATGATAATGGCAGCGTTTACATTTACTACGCATCATCAGATACAAGGTTGCACGTGGCTACAACAAGTATTAACCAGTTGCTTGATTATGTAATGAATACTCCTGAAGACGGTCTTTCATCTTTTGAAACGGTAAAAACTATTACCAGGTTGATTGATAAAAACAAACAGGAAACTGCCAACCAAAATGGCAAACCGCAAAAACAACAAATTGAGCATTGATGGCGATAACTGAAACTTCATTGCCATCAACCTTGATCCGGTATAAAAAGGAAGTAGAAAGTGAACTTCATTCTATTCTTTCCTGGTGGATGGAACACATGCCCGATAAAAACAATGACGGATTTTATGGCTCGGTGAGTAACATTAATGTACATGATCCCAATGCTGTGAAAGGGTTGGTACTAAACAGCCGCATACTTTGGACATTTTCTGCAGCTTATTCTCTCACAAAAAATAGTTTACATTTAAATTTTGCGACAGAAGCTTTCAATTACATTTTAAGATACTTTGTAGATGAAGAATTGGACGGAGCGTACTGGTCTTTAAATGCAGATGGCAGTGTACACGATGGCCGCAAACAAATTTATGGTATCGCATTCTGCATATACGGCTTAGCGGAATACTATAAAATTTCCAAAAACAAAAAAGCGTTAGAAGTAGCCGTTCAGTTTTACGAAGCGATTGAAAAGCACAGCTTCGATGAAATTAAAAATGGTTATTGGGAAGCCTTTACCCGCAACTGGCAACCGATTGATGATTTGAGGTTGAGCGATAAAGACAGCAACGAAGCAAAAACGATGAATACGCATCTGCACATCGTAGAAGCTTATACAAATCTTTACAGCATATGGCCAGATGAAAAATTAAAGGAGCAAATTATAAATTTGCTAAACCTCTTCGACACCTGTTTCATCAATAAAAAAAACCATCATTACAATTTGTTTTTTGATAATGACTGGAACCTGAAATCAACTTTACAGTCTTACGGGCATGATATTGAAGCTGCCTGGCTATTGCAACAATGTGCAGAAATTATAAAAGACACAAATACTACACAAAACTTTCGTCAACTTGCTTTGCCGGTTACAGAAGCTACTTTAGAAATGATTGACAAAGACGGCGGCATGTGGTATGAGTATGAAGAAGCAACTGATAAAATGATTTATGAAAAACATTCCTGGCCGCAGGCAGAAGCAATGATAGGTTTTTTAAATGCCTACCAGGTGTCGGGTGAAGAACGCTGGCTTTTACAATCTTTACAAAGCTGGAATTTTATTAAACAAAATATAATTGACAAAGAAAACGGGGAGTGGTTTTGGGGGCTTACCAAAGATGATAATTTAATGGACAAGGAGAAAGCAGGATTTTGGAAATGCCCCTATCATAGCGGCAGGGCTTGTTTAGAGGTTATATACCGGATAGATAAGTTATTAATACAAAAGAAATTATAAAATAAAACCTATTCCATGGGTAAAATAATTTTCCAGTTGGTAACTGCCTTAGTGATTTCAGCAATGGCTTTTTCGCAAACTTATAGCATAAAGGATTTTGGAGCTGTTGGTGATGGCAAAACTATTAATACTGCGAGTTTACAAAAAGCGATTAATGCTTGCAATAAAAACCATGGCGGTATAGTAGTAGTACCCGCAGGAATCTATATTATTGGCACAGTGAATTTAAAAAGCAATGTGCATTTGTATTTACAAAGCGGGGCAGTATTAAGAGGCAGTGCCAATTTAAACGATTATGAACCGTACATACCTGAACCGCCTTTTGTGCCGATACACAAGGGGATGTTTTTTACAGAAGATGCTGAAAACATTACCATTTCAGGCGAAGGCCAGATTGATGGAAACGGGGATGTTTATTTTGAATGGGATAAAGCAAAAAAGCTGGATAGTGTTGCTACGCAATTTACCAGGCAGAAGAATAAATACCGGCAAGTTGATACGGGTATAGGCGATGGGCCTGTAATGCCTAAAGACAGGCCTTACCAAATGTTTGTTTTTAGCAATTGTAAGAGAATAACGGTTAAAGATATTTTTATAACATCTGCACCATTTTGGTGCATGCACTTTGCTGATTGTGATGCCGTGATGATAAATGGCATACGGCTATGGAACAACTTGCTTGCGCCAAATGCGGATGGCATTGATATAACCAGTTGCACCAATGTAATCATCTCAAACTGTGATGTAAGGGCCGGCGATGATGCTATTGCAGTAACGGGTTATGACCATCATTTTGAAATTCCCGGATATAAACGGTTACGACATTTGTCTGAAAATATTACGATTACTAATTGTAACCTCCAGTCTTATTCAAGTGGTATACGCATTGGATTTTTGGACCAGAATACCGTTCGGAACATCCAAATTAGTAATGTAAATATTACCAATTCAACTCGGGGTATTGGTATTTTTTTGCGTGACGAGGGCTCGCTAGAAAATATCACTTTTTCAACATGTACATAGAAACAAAAATGAGGACGGGCGATTGGTGGGGCAATGGCGAACCAATCCACATTTCTGCTGTGCGTGGAAAAGAAAATGTACAATTGGGAAAAATAAAGCATGTACTTTTTAGTAATATTATTTGCAAAGGCGAAAATGGAATGCTGGTATATGGCAGTGATGAAAGTATAATTGAAGATTTATCTTTTGATCATATCCGTTTTACTTTAACGGACAGCAAGTTGAATGATTTGGCGGGTGGCAATATTGATTTGCGAGGCGCACTCAGGCCAAAAGATCAATTATTTAGCAGGGAAATACCTGGCCTGCTGGCTCGGTATGTAAAAGGGATGCGCATTAACGATTTTCAATTGCAATGGCAGGATACCCGCATGCCCTATTTTACACACGGCATAGAGTTACATCATTTCAATGATGTAAAAATTTTCAACTTTGAAGGTAGCTCTTCCCCAATCAATAAAGGGGCCTACCGTATATATGCTACAGACGGAAAGAATTTTGCATCTGATAATAAGGAAAAATTACTATCGAAAAACGTGCAATAAGTTTAAAAATAATTAACACGCTCTTATTCGTACCATTTCTTTAAGTACAATTTCAAGTATTTCTCTTTCTTGCTCCGCAACTTTTTTAGCTCCTTCCATGGGATTGATTTTTATTTCTAGTATTAATATTAGTGATGGAGTCTTTGTCCTTTTTTCTTTCTTCGTTTTTTTAGTAATTCAGGACTCAGATGATCAGAGATTTTCTCCGGTTCAATTAAGGGTAAGATTAAATCAGTTAATTTATTTTGCAGGTCAATAACAGGAGACTGATTTTGTTTTTTTAATTTTATTTGTTTCGGTAACAAAAGAGAGATTTTATCGGCATTCTTTTCTTGCTTTTGAGATTGCGGTTGTTGAAAGTTTTCGTGCTTATTTACCTTATTTTGATTTTGATTAAGTGCTAACTTTCTTTCGATTTTCATTAAAGAGAAACCCACTTCACTACCTTTTATTTTGACTTTTTTATCGTCAATAAAAGAAATGCCCCGACCTTTCAAAACCTGGTATCCCAATGCCTTCATCACCTGCTCAAATTGCTGGTAATCACTTACCTGTTTCAACGTACTTTGAATACAATTTTTTAGTTTTTCTTTTCGCTCGTCCTGCCGGGGAATTTGCCGCATATCTTTAGGCAAAAATTTTCTTGGACTGAGGACTTGTGTCAGGTTAAATTTCAGTTCCATTCTGCGGCAATAAGCAGCAATTTTTTGAAAGTTGTTACTATCACTAACAGTTCGTTTATCAAAACCAATTCTGTTAGCCACAATATGCAAATGCTGGTGGCTGGTATCCTTGTGGTGAATGGCTACATACTGGCTATTTTCAAATCCCATATCCTTTGCACAATCCTGGCACATTTCAATTAGTTTTTCCTTAGGTAATTCTTCTCCTGGAACAAGGCTAAGTGTAATGTGTAAAACGGGTTTTGAAAGCTTGGAATTCAGCTGTCTTACTTCATTAAATTGCTGTATCAATTCTTTCTGATTTCCATAGCACTGATTGAAGACCAAAATCTCCGCTCTATCTTTCATTACCTGATCTTTGTTATGGTCTTGTAGCTTATCATTCAGGCAATACAATAAACAGCCTCTAAAAGATTTTCCGATGGTTATTTTACCAATCATTTCAGGTAACTTTTTATTGCTTCAGCAAGCTTTTTTAAATCCCTGGATTGCACTTCTAAACTGGCTCTTTCCAGTGCATCCAACTGTTCAATTCCGTTCCTTTTTTTGGCGATTTGATTGAGGTTTGCAGCCAGGTGATTTAGTTTTCCTGTAAGCTGCAAAACTTCTTGTGGGAGTGCTTTTATTTTACTGACAGCTTGTCCCTTCAATCCGGACTCTCTTAAATATTCTGATAAGGTTAAACCTAATTTTTTTGCCTTCTCTTGCAGAAAAGTTTTTTCCATCAGAGAACATTTCACTCCAATGAAATTATCTTGTCTGACCTCCTTTGAAGGCCGTCCACCTTTATTTTTTATCCTCACTGCTATTGTTTCCATCTCTCACAATTTTCAATGTCTGCTGCAATACTTTTTGAATCCGCCGGCCGGCGGATGAGAAAAGCCAGCGTTTCGGTTAAACCGAAACATAGCTGGCTACAGAAATTTAAAGGTGTCTTCCCATTCGGTGGCTCTGTTTATGTCGTTGATCTTTCTGATTAATAAAAAACTCGTTTAAGTCTTTACACTTTTTGTAAATATGGCTTTGATCTACAAATCTTTTTGACCATTGCAATGCTTGCTGAGTAAATTTTACTCCTGCTGAATCCCTGTCTAAAAAAAGGTGAATCTGTTGGTGCTGTTCCATTCTATCTCTTTCCTTTTGAAAGAATGATAAAGAATTAAGGATAAGAAAATTTGTCAGGTGGACTGAGACATTTTTATTTATTTCCAGGTAGGCTAAAAAATTAAAAAAACCTTCAAACACATTTAATTGTTCTTTATTATGGTCAAGAAAAGCCACCTCTTTAGGAGAACTGCTGCCTTTGAAATCGGCACTTCTTAATTCGTATCCTCCGGCATTATTTTGAAAACCAATTACGGTTCTGGTTTTGCCGTATAAAAGGAAGTCAATTTCTTTACAAAATTTATTTGCGACGTTCAAAGAGATCCGCCTGCTTTCCAGGTATTTTATTAATGATATTTCTACCAGCGGTTTTACCGAAAGCACGATGATCTTACCTTCATTCGAGATCTCTTTTTTTTCATCAGCAAAGGAAGAAACAGATGCTGGTACATGATAGGCAGAAAAGCGTTGGTGAAAAGAAGTGGAGGGATTTTGATATTCCAATAAATGCTTCAACAGATCACTCACTGAACAATTAAAATAAATTATTCCGAAATCAATAAGATTACCTCCTTGCCCAATACCGTGGTCATACCATACGTTTCTGGTTCGATTCACTTTAAACGACGGCGTCTTTTCAGTTCGTAAGGGTGACTGGTACCAATAATCGTTATTTCTAACCTTTTGAGGTCGGTGCCCTAATGCGGATAAGTATTCCACTAAATCAATTTGTTTAGCCTCTGTAATCATTAGCTTCTTCATACGCTTCAATTTTCACTTTCACAACTAAGTATGCTAATAGAAAAATAACCCTTAAAATGTCATTTTTAAGCCACAATACTCGCCAGCTTCTTTAGATCCATTAAAAATAAGTTCGAAAATTGTACAGGAAGGACGACTTTTTATTCAGATCTTAATAAGTTACAAGGTGTTCGGACAGATTCCGGACACTTTTTTTGTTTCTGGGGATCTTCAATGATAAACGTCAAGTGCTCATCTTTATTCAAGCAACTTTTTTCTTTCGATTCTTTCTTTAGCTTCTACCAAAATACTGTGTATTTTTTTCTGTAATTCTTTTTTTGATGGTAACTCTGTCCAGTACTCTGCCACCATTATTCCATCTTTGTGCATTTCCAATAGTTCTATTTGTTCTCTGCTGCTCTCGGCACAAAGAATTAAGCCAACTGGCGGTAGTTCATTTTCCTTCTTTTCGTATCTGTCAAGCCATTTCAAATACAGTTCCATTTGGCCTTTGTGTTTGGCTTCAAACTTGCCCAGTTTTAATTCTTATGTTGCGAAGTCAGTTATGTGTTGTTAAATGATTTGCATGTTGTTTCTCAATAGTTTTTGCGTGTTGCAAGATAACATAAAACTCCAAGCACTTAAATAGAGTCCAGAAAGCTCATTAAGTCTTTAGTGTTTCTCCAGTGGGTGGATTTATTATCTACTGCAATTTCGCAACATGCCAGTGCTTTAGCTTTCATCTCAAGATCAACTTCAGCATAAATGTTAGTGGTATTGATGGATACATGCCCAAGCCAGGCTCTGATAGTATTGATATCAACGCCTGCCCGCAATAAATGGGTAGCAGTTGTATGACGTATAGTATGTGGGCTGACCCGCTTTTTTTCTATCGAGGGTAAATTTTTGGCGATCTGCCTTACATAACGGCTAACCATTGCATGTATACCAAACCGGGTTAATGGCTGTTTTTGGCGATTTAAAAATACATGCTCTGAAGGTTTCCTACCGATTATTAATGTGTTTAACTCATCAACAGTTTGTTGCCATAACGGGCAACGTCTTAATTTGTTTCCTTTACCTCGGATAAGCACGGTAGATAGATCTCTTTTTGTCGAATGAGGTATGTATATATCTGTAATTTTTAATTGTGCAGCCTCGTCCGATCTGGCTCCGGTATTATAAAGAAAAAGCAACAGCGCATGGTCCCGCTTTCCCTGGTTTGTTTTCTTGTCTGGAGCATTAAGCAACGCATCCATTTCAATCTTTTCGAGATAAGTTATTAATGTGCGATTCGTTTTCTTAAATGGAATCATTTGTATCTGGCGGCACCATTCCACATATTCAGGATTGTTTAATCCTATAAATTTTGCAAAAGCATGGATAGCCGCCAGTCGCTGGTTTCGTGTGGACAAAGAACAGTGACGATTTGTTTCTAATCCGGCAAGAAAAACTTTTACTGCGCCAGAGCCAACATCATCTACCAATAATCTATCAATACCCTTTTTTACTTTTTTAGCCATAAATGGCAACATTAGCCGGAACGTATCCCGGTAACTTAGTTGTGTATTCTTTGACAGATTTCTGGTGCTGACAAGGTATTCCAACAAGAACCGTTTTATCCAAGGGCTTAAGTATTGAGTATCTTTCATAGTTGCTTTTCTTTTGCATATTTTTCAAAACGCATCTTTGCCTCCTGAAGAAGATTATCCGTCATGGTCAGGTAAACTGATGTATGAGCAAGGTATTTATGGCCCAGGTATGCAGACAATACCGGTAGCAGTCGCTGAACGTCTTTATTCTCCTGGTACCAGCTAACTAATCTGTTAACAGCGAAGGTGTGCCGCAGGAAATCCAAACGTTTGGATTTTATTCGTTATCCAAACAAAAATATTATCCAAACCTTTCTGGGAAAAGCATGAATTAGCAATGGTTTACCAAAAAAAGGTTTGGATATTTTTCTATTTTTTTATTTCATGTATACCACAAAAAGCAGCAAGACAGTTTATGTCAGATTTCCATTTCTTTGATACAACTTTTTTGTCTTCATCTTCTAAAGTTGCAAGTGCTTTAGCCTCTTGCTCTGTAGTAATGTCCAGATATCCCATTGTGGTTTGGATATTGGAGTGGCCAAGAAGGAAAGAAATCTGTACGATATTCATACCGTCTTCCAGCCAATGGGATGCTTTTGCATGTCGGATTTGGTGTGCATGAAGATTGATTGGAACCTCATTACAGGTAGATCGTGCAGATGCTGCATATTTCCTAAGCTGTTTATTTACTGCTGCCTGGCTCATCTTACCCATAACTCCCGTATTTCTGGAATAGAATACATAAGATTCCGGATTGGGTTTCTCTTCATGAAAATCGAGCAGGTATTTTTTTAAATGCGTGACTGCTTTAGGGAGTAGATATAAGGTCCTTATTTTACGTCCTTTACCAACAACGGTAACAGTAGTTTTTTCTGTTTCCAGTTGCAGATGTCGAATCTTCATGGACAGTATCTCGTCAATTCTGGCAGCTGTGTTATACATTACTATGAGCAGTACAAGATCTCTGCGGCCTGTCCTGGTAGATATGTCCGGTTCTGACAGCAATACTTGCATTGCCTTCTTGCTCATTCCATTTATTTTTTTCCTGAATGTCTTGCGCCGGGGAATTTGTGAGGCATCCTGCGACAAGAGCAATAGTGATACATCCCTGCTTCCAAGATATTTCAGAAATGCTCTTAAGGCAGCCAGGCGGTTATTACAAGTTTCCGGGCTGCTTTTCCTATTTTTTACCAGCCAGACAAGCCATTCCTCTATGTAAGCACAACAAAAACATCCTAAACATAGGCTGGATGGTTCAATCTTTTTTTCGATTTCCAGGAAACCAATATATAAGGATAATGATTGAGTATAAGATTTTATCGTATGGGTACTGCTTGATTTCTGGGAAGGCGCGTATTCATTCAGCCATCCGTTGATATGACGGGCAATTCTGCGGGCTTCTTCAGTTGATTTCTTCATTCTGTTGTACCTCCGGAACAATAATGTTAAAAGATTCCATTGTTTTTTCCGCTATAATGTCGCCAAACCCTGGAACCAGTGAATAATAATACTTTGTGCTTTCTAAAACGCTATGCCCCATACTCTTGCTCAAATACAGGAACTTTGCATGGAACTCCATGCCATATCCTGTCCAGCGATTTATGTTTTCTATTGCGTAATGGTGTCGTAATTCATATGCCGTAGCATAGGATGGATTGTTGACATACCATAACTCTCTGAAATTCTTCTGCACCCAATGACGTGTATGGTATTTATCGCCTCTCGACGGAAAGAAATAAGTCCGGCCAGGATGCATTTCTCTAATGGCCGTATCATATTTTTTCATAAGTTCAAGCATGGTATCATGAAGAACTATGAAATGTTGGTCATGACCTTTCGAATAACGGATGTTGAGGGTACCATTACAAAGGTTCACATCTTCCACTCTCAGCATCCGTGCCTCGGTGGTCCTTATCCCACTGCTATACAGTAGCCTGAAGAATACAGGAATCGTAATTCTCCTTGTCCTCTGTTCAGGGGTAACGGTGCCGGATATACTGTCACAGGCATAGAAAAAGTTTTGAAGCTCCATTTCTGTAAATGCATGTGGAAGATAAGTTCTTGGTTCTTTACGGGGAATAGCCGGAGTCGTGATATCTGTTTTCCCTCGTTTCTTCAAATATTGGATAAAGCTGATAATGACATATATCCGCGACCTACAGGAATTATTCTCCTCTGTATCACGTTTATGGCACCATCTGTCTGCTATATTTTGGGAAAGTCTGTTGGCTTCAGGGTACTCTCTCAGGCAATACCTGTCGAAAAGTAGCAGGTTTGCTTCATAAGAAGACGTATTCCAATGTTCTGATACTTTTTGATAGGAAATATATTCAAGTATAATTGGCGCTAAAAAGGAAGAAAACTTATTCATAATAATACCTCCTTTCTTAATGGGAAACATTCAATACTGAGGGCACATTCTTTTAAATGGGGTAGATCCGCGCTCAAGTAAGCATTGAGGGAAACAGTTGATGTATGGCCAAGTATCTGACTGATTACAGGCTGCGAAACACCGTTGCCAAGCAGTGAGGTAGCCAGATGATGCCGGAAGATATGGAATCCTTTCCTGTCACCGGCTTTGGTCCTTATTTTTGCAGCCGTCATAATTTTTTTTGCAATATTAGAAAGGCTTGTACTTTGCAGCCTGGTATATGGAATACTTCGCGACAGAAAAACTTCTTGATGTCCACTCCGTGGTCTTTCCAGCATCAAATATTCATAGATGGCATTTCCGACAACTGCGGTCAACGGCATTTCTAAAGGGATATCTGTTTTCTGCTGCCTGATACGGATCCGGTCATTTTCCCAATCTATATCAGATAGAGTCAGCCCTGCGATATCGCAGCAACGCAAACCTGTGTATAAAGCAAGAAGTCCAATTGCTTTATCACGCAGAGCAACCAGTGGGTTGCTGTCTGTTAATACGGCTTTTATCCGGGAAACTTCTTCCTGAACAAGGTATTGTATATTCTTTCTCTTTTCACGAAGGGCAGGTAGATAGGACAGGATCCTTGAGCAGGTTTCCTTTGGGAAGAAGGAAATACACGCCTTGAACACAGCTGCGACATTCTTCTTGTAAGAACAGCTTCTGCACAGTCTTCCGTTCTGAAAAAAGATTGTAAGTACGCCACTTTCAGTTATTTTATTAAACGAATCCATACCTTTTTGATGCAGTGCCAGCAGAAAAGTAGTTGCATTATGAGATTCAGTATAAATGGTTGTCCTCTTTTTACCTTTGTTCTTTTCCGACTCACAATAATGATCTATTAACGACTTGAATTCTGCTGATAGAAGATCGTAGGTACTGTTCCTTAGAATTTGATGTCTTTGACATCGGTTAGGATACTGACCCAGAACCTCGAACTTTTCTATTGCGCCAATAATTGTCCTTTTCTCTCGAAGGTAAGATGAGGACCTGGAGATTTTTACATACGCCAGATAGGCATCGGTATATGATTTCCATCCTTTCAACTTTGCCTGATGAAGAATCCGTTGTATGTCCCGGTTAAACCTGGCGACATATGATTTAGAGTAACCATTAACTTCCAGATATGAAATAAGCTGGGGATAATTTTTTTGCAAATTTTGTACTTCCATAATTGTATTGCCTCCTTTTATATTTAATTTATGAGGCATACAATATAAAATAGAAAAATATCCAAACCTTTTTTTGGTAAACCATTGCTAATTCATGCTTTTTCCAGAAAGGTTTGGATAATATTTTTGTTTGGATAACGCAGGTCATGTAACCTGGGCTGATACTTAGCGTTGTCGGTTCGTTTAATTCCGGTCTTTCCCCTTATTCTTTCAAAAATTCCTCCTATTGTCCAATGATTAAGCGGCTGGTTATTCTTGCTGATAAACAAATACGCATCAAAAGATTTCGGCTGCTTTTGTTTTATTCTCCACTGCAAGTATGTTTTCATCATCTTTTTTACCTGCTGGTTAAACGGAAGCAGCCGTGATTTATAAAATTTGGATTGCTGTATGGTGATGACCTGGTTATCCATATCTATATCGTTTAAAGTAATGGACAGGGTTTCATGTATTCTTAAGCCAAGGGCATACGTAAAGATGAGTACAGTGCGTACCATGTATGGTGCAATATGGCTCCTATTTACCGGATAGGTTAAAGCTGTATCAAAAAGACTTTTTAGTTCCGCATTGGAATAAATATAAGGGACAAAGGCCGGTGGTCTTTTGGGCAAAACAGCTGGCAAGGGTATCTGTGTAACATAATTTCTGGCTATCGCATATTTATAAAAACCAAGCAAGGCAGAATGCTTGATAAACCAGCCGGAGGTTATTGTTGCTGAAGGCCCGTAAAGAAAACTGTTAACCCTGCTTCTGTCAATGGCTTTAATATGTCTTGAGTGCCCCATTGCCTTGCAAAAAGCTTTCAAATAGGTTTCATTGGTTTTAAATTTTTCGCCTAATGACTTTCGGTAACGGATATACTGATGGATTAGTAGTTCAAGTTTCATAGCAAATCTTCCAATTTAAATTCAGCTACCTGACGCAGACTTGTAAGGTCAACCTTTGTGTAAACTCGTGTAGTTTCCAAGTTCTGATGCCCCAGGTGATCACTTATTTCTTTTAATGAGACACCTTCATTAATTAAATGAGTGGCGCAACCATGCCGCAGAGCATGAGGTCCATGATGTTTAATTTTTAATTTCAGTGGTTTCAGTCTTCTGCTGACAATCTGATAAACGGCAGATGTTTTTAGAGGCCGGTAGGGAGATCGCCTGCTTATAAAAACTTCTTTAAGCAAAAAATTATTTGGCCTGACATCTTTTATATAGCGCAATATTGCTTCTCCAACGATTTGGGACAGAGGGAATATTTGCGGTTTTGACCTCTTTGCTCTTTGTAAATAAAGCCGTTCATTTTTCCAGTCGAGGTCTTCCAAACGAAGATTAACGACTTCGCTGCTTCTCATACCATATACAGAAAGCAGCAGTAAAACAGCATGATCACGGATGTCAGTTGGATAATCGGTTTTGCTACGAGCTAATACTTTTCTTATATCATCCCACCAGGGTGAGGAAGGTAATGATTCATTCTTATAAACACGCGGTGCCTTAATAGAGTCAGCCAAGCCTTTCTGACACCAGTTCTGATTCTCTATATATCTTAAAAACGACCTGATGACTGATGCATAATGCTGAACGGACCTTCTTGAATAACCATCCCTATTATATTTTTGCATCAGCACTTCATCTATTGTGAGAGGCGTAATTGTTTCAAGTATTTTCTTTTTTTCGTGGACATTTATAAGAAAATTTTTGAGTTGACTAAATCTTCCACTTATGGTATTTTCAGAAAGACCTTGGTCCAATCGCATATAGCCAATGTATTGATTAAGTTGTTTCCAAAATGGTATAGCTGGTTGGATTTGCTTCTTTAAACATCCAAGCATTTCAAACCAGTGACAGGCATCACAGATAAATCTTGCTTTGGCAAATTTTGAGTAGCTACTTTTTCGATGAAGAATGGACTGTTTAATTGCCCATTTTTCCGCAGCCCGTTCAATTTCATTTACCGGTACCATTCGCAGCTTAAAGAACTTAAGATAATCCATCACTACTAAAAGATATTGCGCTATCCTTCGCAAAGAGTTTTCTACTGCTCCGTTATCGGCCCAATACTGTAAATACTCTAGGCGTTCTTTCAATAATGGTGCAGTGGTATGACGAAGGAGAGCATTGCGACGCTCAAACAACCTGTTAAACAATGGTATGCTTTCTTCAGGCAATGGTTCCAGGCGACCCATTCTTTTCAGCCAGTTCAATGCGTACCAGATAAATCGCTCTTCTCCTGTTCTTGAAAAGGAAGCCCTTTTTTGCGGGTGATTATATTGATACTTAGCCCAGCGGGTTGCAGCTTTTTCTATTTGTGCAAGGCTGATGACTTTGCCATTTTCTAAATGAAGGTATTCAACAATCCGTAAAAGATATTGGGCAATGGATTTCAGCGTATGAAGCGGCGTTTTCCGGTCAGCCCAATATTGAAGGTATTGAAGTCTTTCCTCGAGCAAAGGAGTATGAATATGCCTTTCTCTATAATAGGAACGTTTACATATCTGTTCTAACGTAACCATTTATATATCGTGATCTGATTGATAAATGGTACGCCTGGGCTAAAGAAAAAGATACAATAAGGGCTGTTAAAATTATGTTGTGTAATAACAGCATAGAATGGCTAAATTGGATGCAGTATGACTCAACAACACATAACTGACTTCGCAACATAAGATTTGTTATGTTGTGCACAACATAATAATTCGATAGCTACGAGACGTTTTAAATTACGATGATAAAAGAGAAGGTCCAGATGAAAATCCTGTCCGTCGATTATCATTCTTTTTTGACGTTCAATAAAGGCAAATCCTTTGCCTAATTCCAATATAAAAGATTCCAGCTCCCGCAGAATTGCTTCTTCTAAATCTTTCTCCAGGTAAGAATTTTGTAACCCAAGAAAATCGAGGAAGTATGGGTCCTTGAAACCATTGTATATAGCTGGATTATTACTGGTATTTTGTAAATTTGCAATAGCAGTTCTTTCGAATGCCTTAGCGGCTATTTGTTTGCGCAAGTCTCTAATTCCTAAGCCCTGGGTAATCGATGCCTGGGCGTAAAAGAGTTTCGCCTCTGTATTCTTGAGTGGTAACAGCACTAAAAAGTGCGACCAGCTTAATTGTCGTGACAGCGTAACGACAATCTCTTCTACTTTAAATTGCTCAGCAAACTGGATCATTCTACGCAGATTCTTTTCTTCAAAGTTTCTCCCATATTTCTACATTAATTCTCGTGACAGCGTAACGACAATTTGTTTTCCGTAGTCTGCCCGTTTATTGTTTAAAATATTTTTATTGATCCGGTCGCCAATCTGCCAGAAAAGCATCGTAAGTGTGCTATTGACCTGCATTGCCAATTGCTGCTGGCTTTGCTCAATAAGTTTTGAAATTTCATGGAATAAATCCTGATCGGGTGCGCTTATCGGTTCTAATATGTCAGGCATGGCTACTATTCTCTATTTACTATTTAATGAAGCAATGATCGCTTTAAAGCTCAACAACCCCGCTTCCAGGTTTTCCACAATTTCCAAAGCCAGTTCATCGGGATCCGGAAGATTGTCTAAATCAGCGAGAGATTTATCTTTTAACCAGGTAATATCCAGGCTCGTTTTATCCCTTGCTACAATGTCCTCATAAGTAAATTTCCGCCAGCGGCCTTCGGGGTCAGTGGCACTGAATGTTTCCTTTCTTTTATGACGGTTTGTCGGATTGTAGCAGGTAATAAAATCCTGCAGGTCGTTCAGTTGAAGTGGGTTCTTTTTTAGGGTATGATGAATGTTGGTGCGGTAATCATATACCCAGATTTCTTTTGTCCACGGGTCTTTGCTGGAAGGTTTGCCATCAAAGAACAATACGTTTGCTTTAACGCCATTGGCATAAAATATTCCTGTGGGTAAACGAAGAATGGTATGCAGGTCGGTAGTCTCCAATAATTTCTTTCTTACGGTTTCGCCGGCGCCACCTTCAAACAACACATTATCTGGAAGTACTACTGCTGCCAGTCCGGTTGTTTTGAGCATCGATTTTATATGCTGAACAAAGTTGAGTTGTTTGTTGCTGGTGGTTACCCAGAAGTCCTGGCGGTTGTAGGTGAGGTCTTCTTTTTCCTGCTCGCCTTCTTCGTTGGTGAACGTCATGCTGCTCTTTTTGCCAAAGGGTGGATTGGCGAGCACATAATCATACCTTGTTTCCGAAGCAGCGATCAATGAATCGTTGGGAGAGATAAAAATGTTCTGGCTATCGATGTCACCGATATTGTGAAGGAACAGATTCATCAAAGCCAGTCGTCGGGTGCCGGCAACAATTTCATTGCCGAAGAAGGTGTCGAATTTTAAAAACTTCTTTTGTGATTTATCCATTTCCCAAGTCGCGGTCATCCAGTCGTAGGCAGCGAGGAAGAAACCACCGGTGCTACACGCGGGATCAGCAATGGTTTTGTTTGGTTCGGGTCGGAGGCATTCCACCATGGCTTTGATCAATGCCCTTGGTGTGAAATACTGGCCGGCGCCGCTTTTGGTGTCTTCGGCATTTTTCTCGAGAAGCCCTTCGTAGATATCACCTTTGTCTTTAACACCCATAAGTACCCACTCCTCCGCGTTGATCAGCGCGATGAGTTTGTATAGTTTAGCGGGATCGGTTATTTTGTTTTGGCTCTTGGTGAATATTTGTCCGAGTATGCCTTTTTCTTTGGCGAGTTCTCTTAGTAAGTGATTGTAATGAACTTCGAGTTCATCACCGCTTTTATTGGTGAGTGTTGCCCAGTTGAATGATGCCGGGATGGGCATCTTGCGGTTGTGCGGCGGCTTGCTATATTCATCGGCCATTTTTAGAAAGAGCAAATAGGTAAGCTGTTCCAGATAATCGCCATAGCCAACACCGTCATCCCGCAGTGTGTTGCAGAAGGCCCAGATTTTTGATACGATGCTGGAGGTGTTTTTTATTTCGGTGCTCATTGAGTTTTTGATTTGCTGTTATTCATTTACCAATCTTCCTTCAAACGCCATTTTTAAAATGCTTTGTCTTAATGCTTCTGATTGTTGTAGGCTTTGCGTGATGGTTTCTTGCAGTTTGTCGGCAACGCTGAAGCGGCTTTCGATACCTTGCACGATTATTTTTTGTTCTTCGATTGAGCAATATGGAAATGTTATTTGCCTAATTTTTTCTTGTCCAATGTTTCGCATTGAATCCTGGTTGCCAGTTGAAAGGGTTTCAATTTGCTTTCTTCCTTGTCGTGAGCGTAGATAATAAAGAGCATATGGTTTTAATACTTGTTTAGAGAAGGTGAATCTTAATATTTTATCACTCAACATAAGTATTTTATTAATTTGGTCTACTATTACGCAAGCTCCAATTAATTCTATCGTATTGGCTCTACTAAAAAGAAAATCACCCTTTCCAATTAGGTATTTTACATTTAATAAATCACTAGAAAAACATGTTTTACTTTCTAATTCATCAAAATAACCCCACGTGACTGAACTTACTTTTATAACTCCTACCTCATCATTTGTGGGTGGCCTTTCATCGCATCGATAGCTTTTACCAGAACTTATATCTTCGAGATGTTCACCTAACTTGATAAACTTCCAATCATTTGGTACTTCACCTTCTTCCAAATTGTCATTACTAAGTCTTCCCTCAAATGCCCATTTTAATACAGACTGCCGGTAGGTTTTTAGTTGCTGTTGGGCAGTGAGCAGGTTTTCTATGCCTTTGTCTAATTCACTAAAGAGTTCTTCTATTTTGGAAACAATGGCTTGTTGGATTTGTTTAGGGGGCAGCAATAAGGGCATGCCTTCAATTTTACCAGAAGAAATATTTGGTTGAGCACCCCCGTACGCATCCTTTTCAATTTGTCTTTTTAAAGCGTGTAGTTGATAAAAAAGAAAGTCTGAATAAAGTTCTTCTTTATTTAAAATTTGAAACTTACCTACACGTTGATTCTGATAGGCTTTATCTGAACTTTTATAAAGCCCGAATTTTCCAGTCGTAGCACCTGACATGGCAACCAATATGTCACCTCTGTTAATTTCATAGTCAGAATAAATTTCATCTTCGTCTATTCGAACTGATTTATCTGGATTGACTGAACCAAATTTAATATCTGATATTCTAATCACTGGAATTCCCGCGCTTTTATAGTTATTACTTTTGAATGCAAAACCATTCTTGAGTCTACAAACATCCCCTAGCTTCAAATGCTTCCAATCCTTTGATAACTGATCCTTATTTTTGAAATCCATTATTTTATGATTCGTTTTGAATAAAAACACAATAAATCGCTAAAATCAATTAACGATCACTACGCCGCCAGCACCTCATTCAGCTCTTCAATAATCTCATCCGTCTTCTCCCCAAACAACTGCCACATCTTCCCCAGCCCACCGTTCTTATTAAACGGATCTAGCTCAAAATCGTCACGATCTACATGAAAGCTATTAGCCACATAATCTTTTATCATCCGCAGCCATAACATTTGATCCGGTGTAAATTTAGTGGTTGTTCCGGCTTGTTTTCTAAATACCCATTCCTGGAAATTTTTATCAACTGTTTTGTCATAGCCCGTGAGTGAACTATCAATACCACTGACCTTTCTTATCAAACTAACCAACGCAATCAGTTCATTTTTTGCAGAGCCATTTGCCTGTTTCATTTGCTCATAAGCGCGCCACACGAGGGTAGGGGATAGGGAAGGTTGTTCTGTGGTTATCTTTTCATGCAGGTCTTTAATCATTTTGTAAGTCAGCTCACGGCGCTGGTAAGGCTGACCATAAAAGATCTGCAGGGCCGTGATCTCATCTTTATGCGCTTCAATCCACGCGGTGAAGTTACTGATCGTGTGCGTTGCTGCGGCTTCCTGGTCCTTCACCCAACCGATATTGCTGACTTCATCTATGTTGATGGTATCAATAACCTGGTCATATTTTTTGCGGATATCGGTAATGTATGCGCGGAGTTCAGGGTTGTGAAAGACTTTAATGGCATCTGCTACCAGGGCCGCATGTTGATCATTGATGGTTGCATTGATCGCATCCGGGGATGCGCCAGGCTTTTCATTGGAAACTTTTGTCTTTATTGTATCCAATGTATCCGGATCATAGGCGTTCAGCAGCTGCTTCACCACATGGTTAATCGTAAAGCCATTAGCCTGTTCCGCGAAGTTCATTTTTTCTTTTTCGTTGATCTGTTTGTCCAGCCTTATCAAACGATTGGCCAGGGTGGTGAGTATGTCTTCCTGTGTGTTGCCCATGGCGACATTCTGCAGCAGGTCTTTCAGGCTCATGCCCGGCTTCTTCTCTAAAGGGCGACTGTCTGTTTTTTGAGAAGCCTCCACCCCGATAGCATCGATGATTACAAAATGGTCCTTGGTTGATTTGGCCGATGGTGTGCCGGTAGCCTTTAGTTGTTCCAGTGAGCAGGTCCGGGTGCCGCGGCCCTTCATTTGTTCATAGTAACTGCGGCTTTTTACATCGCGCATAAAGACCAGCACTTCTAATGGACGAATATCCGTACCAGTGGCGATCATATCAACGGTTACAGCAATACGTGGATAATAATCATTGCGAAACTGGCTTAGCACACTCTTGGGATCCTCTTCGCTTCGGTAGGTAATCTTTTTGCAGAATTTATTTTCCTCCGCAAACTCTTCCCGTACAATGTCGATGATGTCTTCCGCATGAGAATCCGTTTTAGCAAAGATCAACGTCTTAAGGTACCTCAAAGGCGGATTCTTTGCCATCTCCCGGGATACTGAACCGGTCAGGAAACATGGATGGCAGGTTCTCTTTAAATGCCCGGATGATCGTTCTGATGGTATTCAGGTTTACAATATCCTTGTCCAGTTGTTTGCCGCTGTATTCAATGTCTTCATCAACGGTTTCCCAAAACTTTTTTCTTGTTAAGCGCTCGCGTTTGTCGACCCTCTCGCCCATAGCGATGCTGCTGCCATCTTTGGTTATTTTTGTTTCGATCGTAAAAACGTTATAAGGAACCAGTACGCCATCTATCACCGCTTTTTCATAACCATAATCACTCACCACATTTTTGTTGAAATAGCCAAAGGTCCTGTTATCCGGTGTTGCAGTCAAGCCGACCTGGAACACATCAAAATAATCCAGCACCTGTTTCCATAAATTATAAATGCTGCGGTGACATTCATCAATGACAATAAAATCAAAAAACTCGATGGGCACTTTGTCGGAATATACAACGGGCGCAGGTTCTTTCTGGCGGAATTCATTCGGGTTGACTTCTTCAGCGCTTTCATCCAGTTCGGTTCCCTTGAGTATAGCATACATACGTTGTATGGTTGAAATGTAAACCTGGTTATCAGCAGGAATGAAACTGCTTCTTAACCGGGTAACACCATATAGTTCCGTAAACTTGCGGTTATCATCGTTCGGCACGAAGGCCATAAATTCCTGTTCCGCCTGTTCGCCCAGGTTGCGGGTATCAACGAGGAATAAAATCCGTTTGGCTTTAGCATACTTTAATAACCGGTAAATGAAAGTGATGGCGGTGAAGGTTTTCCCGGCGCCGGTGGCCATTTGAATAAGCGCTTTGGGCCGGTTGTCCTTAAATGATCTTTCCAGGTTATTGATCGCTGAAACTTGGCAGTCTCTTAAACCGGTTTCTGGCAATGCAGGGATCTGCTGCAGTCTTGCTCTTAAGGATTTGTCATGCCTGATCCATTCCAGGTAAGTCTGTGGACGGTGAAAAGAAAAGAGTAGTCTTGACCTTGGCCTTGTATCCCGGTAATCGGTGAACCTGGTAACATCCCCCGTGCTTTCATATACGAAGGGCAATTTCTCGTTATTTAAGAACCTGAGTTTAGCACCGGCATAACCTTCGGATTGGTCTTCATGCATTGTAAGCCGTACCCCTTCTTCTGCTCTTTTGGCTTCGATTATGCCAACAGGCTTCTTGTTAACAAATAAAACGTAGTCTGCAGGACCAATATCGGTTTGATACTCGCGTACTGCAACACCCAACCCGGCATCCAGGTTTGTTTTTTTCTTGCTTTGTACAATCCAGCCGCTGCGTTCAAGTGCTGCATCAATGATGTCACGTGCATGATGTTCAGGAGTCTGGTTCATGGAGACTTAACGGTCAGGTATAAATATAATGGAAATTGAGATGATATGTATGTTCGATGGAGATCAAATCCTTTGCTTAAACGGTAAGTTGTGGCAAAATCTCTGGTAATTGTTATAAGAAAGGTGTTAATACATGAGTGTACTTAACATGTTCCGGAATATCTACTTAGCCTGGCTGAAGAAAGGCATTTTGTAGAGCAGTTCATTGGTTTACAAAAAATGCAACCGGAATAAAAGCACTACAATTCCTTTGTGACAAGTTTCCCAACAGCATCACGGAAAATTATTCAAGAAGATACGCTCGCCTGGAAGCGGAGGTTTGAGTTACAGCTGAAACTTACCGGTATACTTAACGGAATGGGTGTGCCCATCTTGTCTGGTGCAGATGCGACACCCGAAAGCCATACAGCTCTCCTTGGATTTTGTTTACACGACGAGCTATCGCTTTTGGTGCAGGCAGGTCTTCCCCCATTGCAAACGCTCCAGGCAGCAACGCTAAACCCTGCCCGCTACTTCGGTATAGCGGACAAACTGGGAACCAAAAAGCTGGTCATTGGGCAGATTTTGTAGTGCTGACGGAAGGTCAATCAGCATTTGTGCTACTATCACCAGCAGTTCAGGCCGAAGAATATCTATCGGCTTTTGTAGTTAACATCGGCTGCAAATCCATTGTTCATCTGAGGTTATGGGCTGACCAATAAATCCGCCGCGACATTGCAATACACAACGTTAGGCGCAACCTTTGTGACACTTCAGACTGGACCTTTTTGTAACTTTACTCGTATGGATATGAACATTTAAATTCAGGATCGCTGACTATTGGACCAATTATCATTAAGCAAGACTGAGGTCGCGCCTAACCTCGCATTGCAAGACGGACAAGCAGGCAAGGTTTGTGTTAGCAATGATTTGCAGCATGCTTACATATTTATCTCCATAACCTGTTTATTTGCGGCACTTAAAAACATTAAAATGCCCGATGTCGTGGGGAAGGCTTTCCGGCATCCAGCCAATCGTTTCTTTGTAGAAATCCTCGATGGTTTCAAGTTTGGGCATTGAACGAAATTACGAATTACAAACATTCCACATTCTGTTACTTAATGACAATGCTACTAATTTCAGAATAAAGCCCAATAAAGGGCTAAAGGGGCAAGCGCTGGAATAATAGGTAATCTGGTCTGGCAGCTTCACCAACACCTCTCTTCCTTATCACTGATGTCATTTAACTTGACTGTCAGCAGTCTCTTCTTCTAACGCGTTTTGTACGATGGTATCCGGTTTTTTTGTCTGTTCGTTTTCGTTCTCGCTGAGTTGTTAATGTAATCATTGTTCCGGCTCATCTATTTAAAAGATTTGCCAGCAAAGATAAACTGCCTATTGTGCCCTTAGCTCAATCAATTTCCGGATAACCGCATCCTGCCTGACCTTGAAAGTCGCCTTTGCTTTCTTTGACAGATTCAATCTTGATAGGGGCTGGGTCAGGTTTTTACGGTAAAGGGTTGAACCGAGCGACGAGCTGCAGTTTTCATAGTCGAACGTGTTCAATATTGTTTCGTTGGTTCCGAAGGTTATATATTTTACCTGTTGGGGATAATGCTGCTGACCGCCGGTCCAGGTTGTTTTTGAAGGGTCCTGTTCATATAATACTGTAGGGTTGCCAGCTTCATCATATCGAGTGATTTTTTCATTTGAATACCACCGCTTTCCAAGTTTTATTCCAAAGCCGGTATTGCCATAAAAGAAATTATAATCAAGACCGGCAAGAGACAAAAATGGATTTTTAAAATCATCGTAATAAGAATATTCCCCCATCTGCAGTGGCATTCCACCGCCAAAAAATTTCCAGCTGATGAGCGCTCTGTCCGAAGAATATGTATTGATGCAATAATAATCCAGGACGTCACTTTCACTCCGTACCAGATCTCCTTTTGAGTCATAGGTCTGAATAAGATGGTCGTAAATAGCGTTGGTGGTAGCGTCGCGCCAAACTTCCTCTATGATCCTGTTATTGTTATCGTATAAAAATTTGATGACGTATAACAGCACACCTCCCACGTATGCTTTCGAGCCAATAAGCTTTTTATGAACGTCATACTCCATTTTATAATCCGTTCCAAAACTGGTTGCCACATCAACCAGGCCATCCTTGAACTGATAGGTGTCAACAGTATGCACATCGATTTCCGAATAAGAATAATCATAGGAAGTCATCAGGCAGCTCGGTGGCGGCTCGGACTTTCTACATCCGGAAAACACAAGGAAAAGAACGGCGAAAATAAATGAATGCGTGGAGAGCTTGCTCATGGTTAATGGTTTAAATTCTAGCACATGCCAGAGGGCAAAAACTGATTAATTAATTCTGTATGGAAAAAATAAAGAATAAAGGATTGAACTGGCATTCAGACACCAATTGCCAGCCGTAGTAATTAGGAGGTACAAATAAATTATAGTGAAAATAAATACTTTATTTAAACAATACAAGAAAAAATAAATATCGATCTAATTTATAATAAAGTAAACTCCGGATGGCTGTTTAAGGTTCTCCCTTTTGGTCCACCCTTATTCACAACGTTGCTGTATAACTTTTAATGTCGTAATTATTGGTTACAATTCTTTGCCAGCATAGCTTTGCTGGTATAAATGCATACAACGGAAAACATAGATTACAGGAAGTTATATGAGAAGGGACAACTTAAAATTGCTGCCCTGAACCAGGAGCTGGCTAATCTGAAAAAGCTCATCTTCGGCTCGCGCCAGGAACGCTTTATACCGGAACCTGTAGCAGGACAGGCAGTGCAGGGTTCTCTCGGACTTCATGCTGATGTCGTGGAAGCCTGCAAGATAACAGTTGATACCAAAGTTACCCGCCAGGTCAGCAAGGCTGAAGTAATCACCCAGAGAAAGAGCACCCGGGACGAATGAAACTTCCCTAACACCTTCGCCGTGAAGTGATCGTACTGGAGGCAGGAAAAGATGTAACCGAGTCAGGAACCGAAATAACTGAATTGCTGGAATATAAACCAGGAGAGTTATTTGTAAAACAATTTCTTCGCCCAATTTACGTACAGCCTGTTGACCTTACAGAAACGCTCTTTATTACCGCCTCGCTGCCTGGCCGGATGCTGGAAAAATGCATGGCCGGAGAAAGCCTGCTAGCACAGATAGTAGTGGACAAATACCTTGACCATCGTGTGCTATGAATGAGTAAAGTAAAGGATGACGCTGTACTCAATGCTGTGTTAAAGATGAGGGAAGGCCCTCGGGATCGGCTTACAGGAGCTGATTTCAAACCACCTTATGCTGCATGGGTTAAGAGCTTTTGTAGTGAGCGATAAGGCAAAGGTTCTATTAAAGGATCAGGTAACTATGCAGGAGACGACTGAAAAGAAACCGCTGATGAAATGTCGTAAACGTACAGGTGATGCCAAAACCGGGAGGAGGTGGTTGGCCCGGGATAAGTCAGAGATGCACCTGTTTACTGCTCTGACGGCATCCGGCACAAAGGCGGCGTGAACTGCATAAGAGGCTTTAACACGGAACATAGGAACCTGTCGCCTCGATGTTAAGGGAAAATCAATTAAGCGCTGAAAAATTATAATGGACTTATACAGTACACAACGGACGGGATGTTGGCAGTTGATAATAACTAACTTGAAGGTCAAATCCGTGCAATAGCCCTTGGACGGCACAGCCACGTTTTCGCCGGCTCACACCGCGGCGGAGAACTTGCAGCCATTATTTACAGCTTCATGGCTACCTGCAAACTTCAAAAAATAGACCCTTCCAAATGGCTGGATGATGTGCTGCATAGGGTAACAACACAGCCGGATGATAAATTGATCGAACTGCTTCCGCAGTTCTGGAAACCGCTGTTTGCGCAACAGGCAAAAAGCGCCTGAACCTAAAGCCTTGACGGGTGAACAGCCTGTTCTGTTTTTATGTCAATGACTTTTGCCTTTAATGCTTCTTCTTTTTTTCTTTCCCTTTTCTCATCACTGAGCATGGAAACAAACTCATGCAGATCCATTTTATGAAACTGGCATATCCTCAGGGCCATCAGAAAGCTCAGTTCCCGCTGACCGCGCTCCGTCTTGAGGTAAGTGGTGTATGACAGTTGTAAAGCATTAGCCAATGCTTTTTGATCCGGTTGGTGCGTCTGGCGAAGACGGGCCTTTGCGAGTAGTTAAATCATCTTGCCGCCCCGACTACAGAGGACAAAACGGATTTAATTGGTGTTTTGTCCTTTTTTATTTCCGCCTAATTGCTGTCTATCATGTAAATAATTTGACAGCTTCATTTATTCTGCCAGTTCGAAGTGAACTATTTTCAACATGCAATTTTTCGGGGATCATCGAGCTAATGACTTCCCGTTTCATCGGATTACCGATCATCTAATCCCTTTCCATTGAGAATTTGCCGCATACATTTTTCAATCCTTGACTCCCGGGTTTTGGATTGTTTGGGTGCAGAAAAATGCAGCATGTATGCTCTTTGCCGTCCTGGCGTCAATGCATCAAAAGCAGTTTTCAAGGTAGGGATTTCATCTAATTTATTTTGAAATTCTTCAGGAATGATGAATGCTGCAGTCTTTTTAAAATTCACTTTCAAACCGGCTTTTTCCACTTCAATGGCTTCATAAATATAGCCTTTCAAGATGGGTTTCAGCTTAACTATTTCACGAACATTGGTGAACCGAATCTGGCGCCCCGCCTGCGTATTCTTCGTTTGTTGGATTAGAATACCATTAGTATCATTTAACAAGGCACCTTTGAAAAATAAAAGCGCACAGTATTCTTTAAACACATGTATTAAAACTATGTTACTTTTCTGAAACGTGTAACAAGGAACACCCCACTTCAATTCTTCCGTTAGCTGACAGTCAAGAATGATCATTCTCAATTTCTCCAATTCTTCCTGCCACTTTTTGCCTTTACTAAAATAAAAATCAACTTTAGGATTCATTCTACCCTTTGTTTAGTATGTTATTTTAATTTGTTTTCCAGTCCTGCCACTTGCAGCTAACATGTAAAAGCGGTTGGCATTCGGGCGGAGATTACTGTTACTGATGTTAGCCCGTCCTCAAATTAACATTTCGTTGTCCGTGCAGAAATTTAGACCCTTAACGAGCCACGGAACGCCCTGGCACCATAGTAAGATTGTGCACCGTTGTGATACACGAAGACATTGCCGTAGCGGAAATCAGCAAAGAGGGCACCACCGAGTTTTCTAATATCAGAAGGTGTTTTCACCCAGCTCGATGTTTTCGTATCGAAATTTCCAAGTTTCTGCAACTCTCGATATTGTTCTTCCGATAAAAGTTCAATGCGCATGGCAGCAGCCATATCAATTGCGTTATTTTCCGGTTTATGTTCTTTCCTTGAATCCAGCCCATCGCGGTCGTAACAAACATTTCTGCGGCCATTAGGACTTTCCGCTGAACAATCATAAAAAATGTATTCGCCCGTCTTCTTATCATGACCAACAACATCCGGTTCACCGCCAGTTCTTTCCATTTCATTGACCGACCACAGTTTTTCAGTATTAGCTTCCAGCTTTGCTTGTACTTTAGCCCATTGAAGACCTTTATGGCGGTTCATGTTTTTCTCAAAACGGGCTTTTAATGCGCTGAGTAGTTCTTCACGTTGTTCAGGTGACAACTCCTTTTTATTGCTATTCATGTTGTTCATACTTTTAAGGAGATTCATTCTGATTATTTATTGATTAATTAAAATGATTTTCCACAGGTCTGAAATACCATGATACCACAATCAGGATTAGGAATACCAATGGAAAAGCTATTTCATTCATTTAATCCCTTTCCATTGAGAATTTGCTGCATACATTTTTCAATCCTTGACTCACGGGTTTTGGATTGTTTGGGTGCAGAAAAATAAAGAATGTATGCTCTTTGCCGTCCCGGCGTCAGTGCATCGAAAGCAGTTTTCAAGGCAGGGATTTCATCTAATTTATTTTGAAATTCTTCAGGAATGATGAGTTCTGCAGTCTTTTTAAAATTCACTTTCAAACCGGCTTTTTCCACTTCAAGGGCTTCATAAATATAGGCTTTCAAGATGGTTTCCATCTCAACTATTTCCCGAACATTGGTAAACCGAATCTGACGCCCCGCCTGCGTATTCTTCGTTTGTTGGATTAGAATACCATTGGCATCATTTAACAAGGCACCTTTGAAAAACAAAATCGCACAGTATTCTTTAAACACATGTATTAAAACTATGTTACTTTTCTGAAACGTGTAACAAGGAACACCCCACTTCAATTCTTCGGTCAGCCGACAGTCAAGAAGGATCACTCTCAATTGCTCCAACTCCTTCTGCCACTTTTTGGTTTTACTAAAATAAAAATCAACCTTAGGATTCATTCTATTCATTTATAAAAATTAACTGAAATGATTTTTCTTTCCGCAGGCCTGAAATACCACGATACCACAGTCAGGATTAGCAATAACAAAGGAGTAAATATTTCATTTACGGAATTACCCAAGGCTATATGCGAAAATACCGCTCCCGACATGGCAAAGAAAAAGCCTGCATACGCCTAGTATTGTTAGAAAATAGGTGGGATAGCCCAAGCGTATAATAAAATCTACGTCCGCTTTCACTTTGAATAACTGAACTATTCCACTTGATAGCATTCCTAATGCAAGCCAGATAGTAGAAATCCAATAGATAATTTTATTTCTCTTTGTCATAATGTGTTATTTTAATTTGCTTACGATGTCTTGCAATCGGTTATGTGCCATATTTATGCCTGGAGCAAAACCTATTTGCAGCATTTGGTCCCTGACTGCGACTGATCTATATACTATATGCATATTGAGTTTGCTGGTGTCGTGGGTAAGTTGTTCAAATTCTAGGAACTCAAGCTGGACGCCAAAAGGCGCATTCTCCATTTCAAATGTCCGTGTGATTTTCTGGTTAGGGCTAAACTCGTGGATTACCCCATTGAACCCGTATTTGTTTCCCTTGGTATCGGTTGTTTCAAATTGGTAACTGCCGTGCTTTCTATTTTCAAGTTTCAGCACTTTCGTTCCCATCCATTGCTCAACAATGTCGGACTCTACATACGCTTTAAAAAGTAATTCCAATGGCAAATCAAATTCCCTTGTAATCACTAATTCCTGTTTGCCGTCTTCGGCATTGATTTTTGTTTTTTGTTCCATATTATTCTATTTTTTTGATTTGTATTTTTTCATTATGGTTTCTAATTTATTAAACCTGTCATCCCACATTTTGCGGAATGGTTCAATAAAGTCGGCTACTTCTTTCATTTTTTTTGCATTGATGTGATAGTAAATTTCCCTGCCGTTTTGTTTTTGTTCAAGTAATTCGCACTCGGTGAGTATTTGCAAGTGTTTTGAAACTGTCGGTCTTGCTGTGTCAAAGTTTGAGGCTATTGCACCTGCTGTCATGGATTGTGAGGCTACCAACAGAAGTATAGCCCTTCTTGTCGGGTCTGCTATGGCTTGAAATACGTCTCGTCTTAAGTTCATTGCGTAGCTATTTGACTACAAATATATGCGTAGTTATTTAACTACGCAAAATTTTGACAATTTTTCTAACGAATGTTTTTGCGTGTCGTTAGCTATAAATCTGAATGATTGTCAGCCGTTATTTCCTAAAAGTCAACGAACGACTGTCCCACAAAAGTTGGTTGAGAGATGCTGTGGTATTAAAACAGCCGGTAAGTGCAAATCGATTCCATTCAACAAGACTAAGCATCCCGATAGAACCCGTCTTCCCCCGGTGATGTCCGCAAATTGGTTATGATTTTGGCCAGTATGAAGCAGGATCAAACTATACTTCAACTAAAGTAACGGGTGCCACCCTTTCCTATTTTGGAATTAAGGTGTTCCGAAAAATTTTAGGGAGTCATCTACGAAACGCCATTTCGTTCCGGTGAAATCCTGTTTATCAAGCCGCATGACATCAGAAAAGCGCTGCCCTGTAAAACAACTCAAGCAGAAAAGATTACGAACGCGCTCCCGCCGGGTATCTCTTTGAAGTCATAATTTGCGATCTTAAAGAGTTCGGCTTCAGTGAAAGCAACTATTTCATTCTTAGCTTTCTTTTTGATTTTTGTTTTCGCCGGGGAAAATGCATCGTGTAATTTAATCAACCCTTCGTCGAAGCACCAAATTCTCTATGCCTGTTTATGGTAACCTGCAACTACTGCACAAAACGCTTTTCTTCCCGTTTCAATTAAACATAGAACCGTTATAGTTCTGTGATATCTTTTATCCCACGTTGTAGTTCCTTTGTGTGATAAGTCTTAACACATGTTCATTCTGTACGATTACTTACAAAAACTAGAGCTGAAATTTAATATCACCTGTTCATACAGTTGTTTAACGTTTGTTCCCAATCCAAACAGGCACAAGGATCGTTTATTATAAACCGAATTATGCATTGATGATATACACTTGTTTTGGCGCCGTTTTAATAAGCGTTGGCGGCTGCAGCCTTGCACGGTCAAAAGTGCTGCGCGAGAAAAGAAACATGAGCTGCAATTGATCGATATGCAGTGGTGGGAACGACTTACAAAACAGAAAAACTATCAACTTCTTCAAAACCTCATTAATTTAAAATATGAAACCTATTCTGATTTTTCTTGCTTCCCTTGTCAGCTTAAGTTCCTGCGCCCAATCTACTAACAAGACACCTTTAAAAATTCCGCTGGCTGAAGTAGCCGGTCCGGTTAAAGGGGAAGCCATGGCAACATTTGCTCAAGGCTGTTTCTGGCACTCCGAAATTGTTTTTCAAAGCCTTGTTGGCGTCCGCGATGCCGTTTCTGGCTATGCCGGAGGAAACGACATTGCACCAAGTTATGAAAAAGTGAGTAATGGTGAGACGGGCCACGCCGAAAGTGTTCAGGTGTATTACGATTCTACGATAATTTCGTACAAAACCCTTGTGGCAGCATTTTTTGCCAGCCAGGATCCGACACAGGTAAACCGCCAGGGTAATGATGTCGGACCACAATACCGCTCGGTGGCGTTTTACAGAAACGAAAGCGAAAAAGACATTATTGACGCCGAAATAAAGCGACTGGCAGCATCGGGTATATACACGAAAAAAATTGCCACACAGGTAGTTCCTTTCACCAAATTCTATCCGGCAGAACCGTATCATCAGGAATATATTGCAAAACATCCTTCCCAGTCGTATGTACAGGCCGTATCCATACCAGATTTTATTCATTTTAAGGCCAGTTTCAAGGGACCCTTTAAAAATTAAATGCGTGGAGATTTTTTTTGAAATTGATGAAGAAACTTCCTGTTAACTTCCCTGCACCACTTTTTGATTGACCATTGGTATCACACGTGTGCCGATCAGTTCGATAGACTTCATTAGCTTGTCATGTGGCAGGTTGGAAGTGTCCATTTGGAAAGTGACCCTCATAATTCCGCCCAATGCATCGCTGTGTCGTTGTATTTTTTTGGCAACATCCTCCGGATTGCCTACCAGGAAGGCACCCAGGGGGCCTGTTTGTGCTTCAAAGCGGGTCCTCGTAATAGGAGGCATGCCACGATCTTTGGCAACGCTACCTGACATGGCAACGGCATACCCTGCATACATTTCGTCTACAGCCTGCCCAGTCGTATCAGCTACATACCCAAAAGCATGCATGCCTACAGTGAGCTGCTCCCTGGTATGCCCTGCACGCAGGCCTGCCTGACGATAAAGGTCAACCAATGGGCGGAAACGATGTGTTTCGCCACCTATGATGGCTACCATTAAGGGCAATCCCAGCATACCTGCTCCTTACAAAAGACTCCGGCGTGCCGCCTACACCCAGCCAAATAGGCAAGGGCTGCTGAACCGGCCTCGGATACACCGGTTGATTTTTCATAGCCGGCCGAAACTTTCCGGACCAGGTCACAAATTCGCTGTCACGGATCTTAAGGAGAAGGCCAAGCTTTTCTGCAAAGAGGTCATCATAGTCCTCCAAGTTAAGGCCGAAAAGCGGGTATGCTTCTATGAATGAACCCCGCCCCACTACCATCTCAGCCCGGCCTTTTGATAACAGGTCCAACGTGGCGAAATTTTGAAAAACCCGTACAGGATCAGCCGCGCTAAGCACCGTGACCGCACTCGTGAGCCTGATGCGCTTGGTGCGTGCTGCTGCCGCTGCCAGGATCACGACGGGTGCCGAGTCCAGAAACTCCTTACGATGGTGCTCTCCGATGCCAAATATATCCAGTCCCATTTTGTCTGCATGCTCAATTCGGTCGAGCAGTTGTGACATAGCATCCTCGCTCTTTAAATTTGTGTTTGTCTTATTATCAAACTGTGCTACAAAACTATCAATTCCTATTTCCATTTTCTTTTTTTATGATGTTAATGCTTAGGTTGTGGCCCATCGTATCCGTCTATAATCCTTGTATCCTTCTTCATCAATGATGTCGCTGTTAACAATCTAACAGCCTTTTAGCTTCG
This sequence comes from Chitinophagaceae bacterium, assembly GCA_037718865.1. Classification (GTDB taxonomy): domain Bacteria; phylum Bacteroidota; class Bacteroidia; order Chitinophagales; family Chitinophagaceae; genus JADCRZ01. Next base: position 82,721 of record JBBJMP010000004.1, read on the forward strand.
GTTTTTGATTGTGCGCCATTGCTATGCTCCCTAAGGGCCGCAATTTTGCAATGTCAGCGTCCATCAGCAGGCCTTTCCATTTACGTATCTTGCCGGCTACGATGACCGTTTCGACGTTGCTCCGGTCCATCAGTGTAACGACTGCGCCCGGCACATTGTTGAGCGGTGCGACGTTTATTGCGTTTCGCATCGACCAGGATGATATCGGCCTTGCCAGGTGTTAGCGAACCTGTATTGTCCCCCAGCCAAAGGTCCTCAGCTCCATGGCCGTATCGGCCGGGTTGTATACGTTGAGTCCTTTATTGATCATTTATTAAAACTGCCTGGCATCTGCCTGTACTTTTGCTCAAAGCATCACATGCTCCTGAACTACACCGCCCACATAAGCTGGTGTCATGCTGCGGTCGAAAAGGCGTAAATCGTCTTTAAGCATCGCCTGCCCATCAGGTGATGAAAAACTCTTTTGGAATGCTTTTTCATTGTCGAACCAGAGCTCAACAATGCCATCATATACCGGTTCATGACCTGTTGCTGCTGCAACCCAGTGATTTTGCACATAGCGGCGCAAACCTGGTAAAGTAAGCGCAAGCTGACCGTGGCTGCCCAGCCATTCGCTGCGGGCATATTCCGGGGTGATGTCTTTACGGAACCTGAGCATGAAAACTACTTTGTACATTTTCTTCTCCTTTTGAATATGGGCGTTCTGCCCGATAATTAAAATTTTCCAAACAATGTTTCCATTTTTCGTATCGGATCTTTTCCGTCCCAGGAAAGATGAAGATCAGCAATGAAGGGAACCATCGGATAAGATGCGCCTGCCTCAAAAACTTCAATGAAGCCGCCAATTGTATCAAGCGCATCGTAAAACGCAGCACGCCCCATCCCTACTGCTCCGTTTTTCATTGCGAGCTGAAGTCCGCGTTGCTCCATCTCAAGGCAACGTTTATCGAAAGAGGCTCCTGATAGTGCGGATAACAGGGGAGAAATATGGTGAAAGCCTTCTCCCAGTTTATGGAGTACCTCGTTCAAAATAGAAGGCTCGTCATCCATGGGTTGTATCAGCTCCAGGTATGTGCCTCCAAGAAAGGTTAGCGCTAAACGGTAGCGGTCGTTACCTGGTTTTCCATGATAGATGGTGTTCCGGGTTTCAGGCTCTAATACAAACCAGGGGCCTGCACCAGATAATTTGGTCCAACGCTTTGCCGCCTACAAGTGTAATCCCTGCGGACCTTCATAACCTTCAACAATAACCATAGAGCCATCTGCCACAGCATGGCGAAGTTTTGCAGCTTCCCCGTATTCAGGCGTATTAAAACAATCAACGGCATCCCGGTAACTTGAGAACTCTACCAACGTTTGTTTAGAACGATACGTGCCTTCTGTAACTATTTGTTGACCGTGCATTTTGAGAAACTTTGCTCCATATTTTGTCATGACTTCCCTGTTGGCAGCTCTGTATTTCCCGAGGCCTTCCATGTCGAAAACATCTGAGTTTGCGATCCAATAACCTTTTTGCATAATAGATAATTTGAATTTGATACGAAATGTCAGCCGCGCTATAAGCAGCATCACCTTTATTAAGTTCCGGAAAGCAGGCGCTTGCCCACTTTTGCTATCCGGGGTTCGTACCACTTCTGGTAACTGCCAAATACCTCTGCGTATGGCGTTGTCTTCCAGTCGCGGATCCACTCTGTGAACAGGGAGTTTAGTGTAAGGGGTTGGCTTCCTGCCTGGATCATTCGCTGAATGGCGATATCATGTGCGTTAACCGAGCTTCCACCTACTGCGTCTACTACGAAGTAGGTTTCGAACCCATCGCGCTGTGCATGAAGCACCGGATACAGAAGACAGACTTCGGTCCAAAGACCTGCAAAAATCAAACGTCTACGACCGCTTTTTTCTACCGCTTCCCTGAGTGCATCGTCCTCCCAGGCATTCATCGTGGTACGGTCATACTCCGGCTCGTCCGCCAGCTCAGAGCGAATAGAAGCTAAAGTGGGATGATCGCCGCGCATCTTGACGCCGATAGTGCTTAAGATAACCGGAACCGGGAAGGCCTTACTGACTCTTGCCAGGGCACTGCCATTAAGCTCGATGAGTTCATGGTCTGTTGATTTTATCCCTTCCATAACGTGATCCTGGTAGTCGAGGATCAGAACCAGGGAAGTATCCGGCGTTAAGAGAGTTGGCGAAAGCTGTCTGCCTTTATTTGCAGGATTGGTGGTTGTGGACTTTTCCATTTTTGTTTTATTTAAAATAGTGATTACTGTAGAATTATTTAAAATGCTGCCAGCTTAATGTTGCGTTTGAAGCGTCTATAATTTTCAAATTTATTTTTTTACAAATTCGCCGTTTGCCTTAATGTTCACTTTGGCGCTAACATGTGTGCCTGAATTTTTGGTTCGACGTTAAAATCTGAACGCATCAAACTTCCGGTTAACTGAAAGCGTGCAGTTGCTGCTTTCCAGGTTGTTTGTGCAGATAAAGAAGTGCCTGATATTATAATAAATAGAAAGGATAATAACTTTTTCATATTTTATTTCATTTGAAATTTGACTAATTTATTGGTAGTGATTATTGGAAACTTTTTTCTGACTTGCTTCTGACTTTTACAATGCAAAGTTGCATTGACAGATAAGCCTTTTCCAATGACAAATGACAGGAAATCGAATTGACATTTATCAAGGCAGCAAAGCCTGGCGAGGTAGGGATAAAAAATACAGATGTGAATGGAACGTCAGGAAATTTCTATGGCGTGACTACTTAACTTTACAAAAATCACAAAAATTATGAAAGCATTTTTAGGGATGGGTCTGTTAGGCTCAAATTTCGTTAGGGCCATGCTGCAAAAAGGCGAAACGGTACAGGTTTGGAACCGTACGGCGGCCAAAGCAAAAGCCCTGGAATCGTCCGGTGCCAAAGCATTTGAGACTGCGAACGAAGCAGTACAGGATGCAGACGTTATTCATGTTACCCTTAAGGATGACGCTACGGTGGATGAAGTACTGGAAACGGCGGGTAAAGGATTTAAACATGGGGCTACAATTATTGATCATACCACCACGTCAGCTGCAGGAGCTGTTCAACGCGTGAAGGCATGGAAGAGTAAAGGGTTTACGTATGTCCATGCCCCGGTTTTTATGGGCCCGCAGAATGCTTTGGAAAGCAGTGGGTTTATGCTGGTTTCAGGTGATCAATCGGTAATCGGGAAATTTGAGCCGGAGCTTTCAAAAATGACGGGAAAGCTTATCAATTTTGGTCCTGAAGAAGGTAAGGCGGCAGGCATCAAGCTAACAGGTAATTTGTTTTTGTTAAGCCTCACAGCCGGACTTTCTGATGCCCTTACCCTTGCTAAAGCGCATGGTATCAGCGCTCATGAAGTTCTTGATCTTTTCAATAAATGGAATCCGGGTGCAATGGTTCCTGCCAGGTTGAAGAAAATTACGGAAGGTAAGTTTAGTGAGCCTTCCTGGGAATTGGATATGGCACGCAAAGATGCCGGACTAATGATCAACGCAGCAAAGCAGGCCGGAAACAGCCTGGCCATATTGCCTGCTATTGCAGCGCTGATGGATGAATGGATAGAGAAAGGGCATGGTCATGACGACTGGAGCGTTATAGCTAAGGACAGTATTTGAGTATCAGTATTTTTACTGTTATTTAACATGAAGGGCGGCAAACGACTTTATACAAGCACCTATGGCCCTTCATTGAAGTGACAAGGGGAGAAGTTTGTGAGAGGCAAACGATTTCATGGGCATGTAATTTTATTCCTACTGTCAATTAACTTACCACTAGCCGGAAAATAATTTAAAAAAACCTGCAACCAATCAATTTCGCATTATATTTGCAACTATTCAGTTGCTCATTTTATTATTATCTACATGAGAAGAGACGTATTTCAGGCAATTGCAGATCCTACCCGCCGGGCAATTCTAAGTTTGTTAGTCCTGCAGGCTATGACACCAAACGCCATTGCCGAGCATTTTTCCAGCAGCAGGCAGGCCGTGTCCAAGCATATAAAGATGCTGACAGAATGCGAACTGGTCAAACAAAAACAATCCGGTAGAGAAATATATTATCATTTTAATCCTCAAAAAATGAAAGAAGTAGATAAATGGCTGGAGCCTTTCCGGGCAAAGTGGGAAGACCGGTTTAACCAGTTGGATCATGTATTAAAGAATATAAAAACCAAAAAACCATGAGTAACAAACAGACAACAATCTCTAAAGATGTAGCAAACAAAAAAATTATAGTAGTAAGGGAATTCGATGCACCGCTCGAGGAAGTATGGAAGGCATGGACGGATAGCAGTATACTCGATACGTGGTGGGCACCTAAACCATGGAGTGCAAAAACAAAAACGATGGATTTTCGCGAAGGTGGTCGTTGGCTGTATAGTATGGTCGGACCTGATGGTGCTGAGTCATGGTGTCGTGTGGATTTTAAGGGAATCGTTCCGAATAAGAGCTTTATGGCCGAAGACTCGTTTTGTGATGAGAACGGAAACATAACCAACGAGATCCCGGGTATGCATTGGCAGAATGAGTTTAGCGGAACGGATACGGGAACAAAGGTGGAGGTTGAAATCACCTTCGACAGTGAAGCTGACATGGAAAAAATTATGGAGATGGGCTTTGAGGTTGGATTTACAGCGGCTCATGGCAACCTGGATGAATTATTGAAAGGATGATTACTGGAGCCTGTATCGTCTGCTGATAAGCGGAAGATTTACTTGGAATTGAATAGCAGTTGAGGGTTTGGCCATTATTAGTCTTGCGACTATAGCGGCTCTTTCCTCCTGCTATTTTTTTATTACTTTTAACGCTCTATCGTTACGTAGTAGGTAAAGCATCGAAACATCAGGCATAGCTGTGGCGAAGCTTGGAGTTTGTACAGCTTGGCTGGGTCTGCTAAATGCCTGATTTACCTGTTCATTTCAATTGTATAAAGCTTTTACTTATCCAATATCAAATGGAAAGATGAATAGTCTGATATGTAATTGCCTTTAATCTGTTTGATTTCCCGATAATCGAATGTATTTTGTTTAGAAATGGATAGTGTTTGATTAACAACGTGATCTGCTGTTGTAAAACAGTCATAACTCTTTAATGTTATCTCTTATAGTATTAACAACCATCGCCTTTCTTATTTTTGCTTTATACAGCAACTGGGCAAGACCATCTGTACTATTTTTAGTAGCTGTTTTTATTTTTCTTATTTCCGGTATCCTTACACCGGAAGAAGTATTAAAGGGTTTGGCCAATAAACAAATTGTTGTTATCTTCTTACTGGTTATTCTTTCCACCGGCTTTCAAAGATCCTTTGGCAACGGCTTCTTTCATTATCTCTTTAAAGGACATTTGCAGCCAAAGCAGTTTTTGCTACGGCTGATGTTGTTTGTGTCTTCCACCTCGGCCTTCATTAACAACACTCCTATTGTTGCCTTCATGATTCCTTATGTAAAAGACTGGGTAGACCGAAAGGGTTTGCCTGCCTCAAAGTTCATGATACCCCTGTCCTTTGCTACAATATTAGGGGGCATGATTACTATAGTGGGAACTTCTACCAATCTCTTGCTTGTAGGCCTCATTACCGAGGCACACCTTCCCTTATTACTTTACACAGACTTCCTCTTTCTCGGTTTGATAGTTACTGTGTTAGGCCTGGGTTATTTATATATCATTGGATATGGACTATTGCCAGATAAAAAAAGTGCTACTTTGGAGATGGAAGAGAACCTGAAGGAATATGTGGTGGAAACAGTGGTCGAACCTTCCTCAATACTGGTTGGGGAATGCATTAAAACACATTTGCGTAACTTAAAAGATATTTATTTATTTGAGATTGTACGTAATGGCATTTCCCTTTTTCCCGTTTCGCCTGAAGAGGTTGTAAAAAGTGGCGACCACTTATATTTTTCCGGTCGTACCAGTGCCATAGCCCAACTGGTGAAAGAAGTAAAAGGGCTTAGCCTGCCTGACACTATGACTTTAAACAAATATCGTCACCACCAATGTGTCGAAGCGATCATACCTGCCAACTCCGGTTTAATTGGTAAGAAAGTGAATGAATCCAATTTTCGCCAACGTTATCATGCTTCAATAATAGCATTACACCGGCAAGGCAAACGCATGGCAGGTCCGGTAGGTGAAACAGTCTTAAATGCAGGCGATTTGATGCTTTTATTAAGTGGTGATAAAATGCATAATCAGTCTTCTGACCTGTTTCTTTTAAAACGACATGATGTGCAGATGGTTAAGGACAGAAAAACTATTCTTAAAAAAATAACACCTTTTGCCGTGTTACTCCTATTGGTACTGGGAATAACAGGCATCTTCGACCTGTTTATGGCAGTAGCACTGGCCATTACTATTTTCCTGGTTACTAAAACGCTGCGCTTTAATGAAATAAAAAGAACGTTTGATTTTGATCTGGCGGTATTACTGGTGGCTTCGCTGGCCATAGGACAGGCTCTTACTAAAACAGGTGCCGCACTATGGGTGGCGGAAGGTCTATTGCAACTAGGAGGCAGCCAACCGATGATAGCTATCTCATTGCTGTTCGCCGTCACTTTATTCACCACCGCAGTTATATCAAATGCAGCTGCTGTTGCGATAGTGTTTCCCCTGGCGGTATCTTTAGCGCATCAACTGCACATCCACACTACGCCAGTTATGATAGCTATTGCCTTTGCTGCTTCGGCCGACTTTATGACGCCAATTGGCTATCAAACCAACCTGATGGTGTACGGTCCTGGCAATTATTCATTTAAAGATTTTTTTAAAGTTGGCTTGCCGCTTACCGTTTTATATACTACAGCTTGTCTATTTTTTATTTCATGGTATTACAATTTATAATTATGAGCAAAACAATTTTTCCAGTCGATTCGAAAGTTACGTACGAGCAACGCAAAAAATTAATGATGCAGGAGCCAGCTCTTATCTGGCTCACTGGACTTTCCGGGTCAGGCAAAACAACATTAGCCCTTCGCCTGGAGTACTATTTTTTTTCCAAGGGGTTTAAAGTGTTTATACTTGATGGCGATAATGTACGTAGTGGCCTTTGTAGTGAATTAGGATTTTCGGAAAACGATCGAAAAGAAAATCTGCGGAGAGTAGGGGAAGTATCCAGGCTGATGTTAGATGCAGGGCTTATAGTAATTTGTGCTTTTATCTCACCCTACGGAGAAGATCGGATGGCTATTAAAACGATTGTTGGAAAACAGCGGTTTATAGAAGTATTTGTAAATTGTACGGTAGAAGTATGTGAAAAGCGTGATGTAAAAGGATTATATGCCAAAGCACGCAAAGGCATCATTCCCAACTTTACCGGAATCAGTGCTCCCTATAACCCACCGATTTTACCTGATGTGGAAGTACGGACTTGTGAGGAAACGGTGGAAGAGTCAGTAAATAAAATTATTGAATTCGTCGAGCCGGTTATTAGCGTGAGTCAGAATGCAGCGTTTTAAGGAACACGATAGGATGTAAAATACAATTAGCACCTGAAGTATGATTGATATAACGCATATGCTGGAGTTAGCTAAAAAGGCTGCATTACAGGCAGGAAAAGCCATTCTGGAAGTCTATAATTCAGGAGACTTCGACGTGGAGATGAAAACTGACCGGTCCCCCCTGACACTTGCAGATAAAATAGCCCATACCACTATTGTCACACATCTGGAAGAGACAAATTTACCTGTACTTTCGGAAGAAGGCAGTGATATTCCCTACCAAGATAGGAGAAATTGGGACTATTTCTGGCTTATAGATCCACTGGATGGAACAAAGGAGTTTATTAAAAGAAGCGGTGAATTCACAGTGAATATAGCGCTGGTGTGCTCAAGTATTCCTGTTGCTGGTGTAATTTATGCTCCCTGCCTCGATATCTTGTATTATGGTTCAAAAGAAACTGGTGTCTTTAAACAGGAAAAAGGCCAGCTGGTAGAATTATTATTTTTGTCAAAAAAAAGAGTATTCGAAGAGCTAAAGCAGCAAAATCAAATAACGATCGTTGCGTCTAAATCGCATATGAATGATGAAACCAGAACCTTTATTGATCAATTTTTGCATGCGAATCTTTCATCGATGGGCAGTTCGCTAAAGCTCATGCTATTGGCAGAAGGCGTCGCGGATATTTACCCTAGGATTGCACCTACTATGGAATGGGATACCGCAGCTGGCCATGCTCTTTTAAGGTCTTTAAATATGGGCGTTTACCAAACGGATTTACAGACAGAACTTTTGTACAATAAAGAAGAATTGTTGAACCCGTCGTTTATTGCTTTTTAAAATGCTTCCTGTTAAATGAATTTTGCAAGGGCAACAACAGACTTTCTGCCTAATGTATACAATATAGCTCAAGGCTTAGAGGAATGCTTCACCAGAATTGAGCCTACGCCATTTGACCCTTCATGATTTCACCTAACATCTCCTTAAAATTTTCCTTTTTGTTTAAATGAGGAAGTGGTTCATCAGGCACCGGTACATTTAAAAATGAACAAAGAGGCGCCCAGCCTTCACTTACATCGTAGATAAGTAATTTCTCTGCAGGGACATGTGTTTTCACCTCTTCAATGTGCTGATTGAACATCTTTTCGGCAAAGGCTTTATCTTCAAACTTGCCTTGAAAATGCACACGGAAGATCATTTCTTTAGCCAATTTTACGCACTTAATTACCGACCGGAGGCGTGGATTGAAAAGCAGCTTTGACAACATTGCGAGTTTCTGCGGTACGGTCTGTGGACCGGCTTGCCAGATAGTGCTGTACATACTGGTATACCATTTCTCAAAAGGCCTTACAGTCAGAATAACTTTAGCGTCAGGATACTGTTTCATATGTTCCTTGTACCAGGGATAAGCAGGGAAATCAACCGTTGCCTGGTAGCCGTTATATAGGTCTTCCCATTTGGTTGTACGTGTTTCTTTCAGGGATAACCAATAATGAAGATTTTCAGGATGTGCAAGAAGTTCCTTCATGTGATAGGTCTTCTTGTAACCCAGCCTTTCAAGCGACTCTTTAAGGGTGTTTGTGCCAGTTCGTGGTAATCCGGCTCCAATAATTTTGATTGACATGTTAAGTAGTTTGGTAACGGAGTAAAATTATAAGGTAAGAATTTATGTTCTACAATGCAAAGTATCAGGCTATTTATTTATTTATTAGTTTGTTAAGTTATGAAATATAGGTTTTTATCATTACATTAGAAATTATTCTATTAGTACACCGGTGTTAAGTCATATATAATGTCGTTCGCTTTAAAATTACGAAGTCATAGAGCACGTAGAAGCACTCGGTATCTCCGTGTCTTACTGTCTTTCGTGGTAATTTTTAAAACATTATGTGCACAGATTAGAGAAGACCTGAAACCGGTATTACTTCACCGACTACTGCCGCAAATATCTATGTCCCCATATTTCTCAAACCATTTACCATGATACAGACACCGTTATTTCTCCTCCTGTTACTATGTATTTCAATATCGTCGCTAGGCCAGGGCAATGACAATAAAAAGGACACCCTAACACAACAACCAACTATGCCAAGAGGCAGAAACATGTTTGGACATGGAATCAAACGTGGTGTAACGATAAATAACGAAGGTTTGGCGGAAGGGTATGTCCTGTTTCAGCCTACTAACTCTGCTTCCGTTTATCTGATGAACCGTAACGGCGAAGTAGTCCACGAGTGGAAAGGAAACTATGGCGGTCTGAGTACCTATCTGAACGATGACGGATCGCTTTTTCAAAATGCTGTTGATCCTGACTTTCCTGTATTTGCGGCCGGCGGAGAATCGGGAAGATTACAAAAGATTACCTGGGACAATAAAATAGTGTGGGATTTCGAATACGCTAATGAAGAATTTCATACGCACCATGATTTAGCTGTCATGCCCAACGGAAATGTCCTGGCGATCGCCTGGGAGGCAAAGTCGGCCAATCAAGCGTTGGCAGCGGGCAGAAAACCAAGATTAACCCCCAAAGCCGGCTTATGGCCCGATAAAATTGTTGAGATACAACCATTAGACGAGCGGCATGGTAAAATTGTTTGGGAATGGCATATCTGGGACCATTTGATTCAGGATTATGATGTCAAAAAAGCCAATTCTGGCAAACCTGCAGACCACCCTGAATTATTGGATCTTAATGCAGGAGATAGTTTGCCGGCCCCCATTTCGCAGGACAGCATGAACGTTTTAAAAAAACAGGATAGGATGTGGCGAAATCAAACACCCGAAAGCATGGGATCGGATGTGTATCATTTAAATGCAATAAAGTATAACGCTGAACTAGATCAGATTGCCTTTAGTTCTCCTCATTTACACGAAATCTTTATCATAGATCACAGCACAACCACCAAAGAGGCGGCTGGCCATAAAGGTGGCCGCTGGGGGAAAGGAGGCGATTTTCTCTACCGTTGGGGCAATCCAGAGAACTATCGCGCGGGAGATTCTACCAATCAGAAACTTTTTGGTCAGCATGATATCCGGTGGATTGAAAAAGGAAAGCCGGGAGCGAGTCACCTCATGGTGTTTAATAATGATATCCCCAACCGTGACACGATGAATTATTCTGCCATCTATGAAATAGTTCCTCCGACAGACTCAAAGGGCCATTACATTATAGAAAAAGGTAAAAGCTTTGGTCCTGAAAAGCCAGTCTGGACTTATATAGCGCCCGACTCTGTTTCGTTTTGGAGTAGTTTCATCTCTGGTGCCCATCGGATGAATAATGGTAATACTTTTATAAACGAAGGAGCCAAAGGCAGGTTTTTTGAGGTTACTAAAGAAGGTAAAATTGTTTGGGAATATTTAAATCCTTACCGCGGTGAAATCAGGAAACCGAACGGTGATCCCATCAGCCCAATGCCTTTTATTCATATTCAGTTTCGGGCTACTTTCATTCCGGCCAGTCACCCTGCGCTTGCAAACAGAAAATTGGAACCTTTACAGCCGCAGCCTAAAGTGTTTGTTATGCCTCCGATGCCCCAACCACCCGGGCGATAAGAATTGAAAGAGCTGGGTTTTGTACTGTATCCGGTTCCTAATTCTGCTTCCGTTTTCCTGGTTAACACTTACCTTCTGGCTTCATATCATTGGTTGGGTAATATTACTCCGTTGTCTTTTACGTAGGACTTCCAGTGTCCCAACATTTCCATGTATTTACCCGTATACTGACCGGATAAGTTGTGCGACTCAGTGGGATCTTCTTCCAGATTAAAAAGTTCAAATACACCTTTTCCAAAGGGAGGTTCTATTTTTGTTATCTTCCATTTTCCTTTGCGAACTGCGCATCTTCCAAACAGCTCCCACCCCATAACATAATTTTCATTATGAACATAGTTTTTTTTCTTATTCAAAAAAGGAAGTAATGACGCTCCCTTGTGAGGGGTTACATGCCGTCCCTGGTACAATGAGGGATATCTCGCACCAGCAAGATCAAGAAATGTGGGTGCCAGATCCATAATGGTGCAGAAAGCTGTCGTAATGCCTTTGCCTTCTTGTTGAAACGGCATTTTTACAATCATAGGACTGTGAATGCCACCCTCCGCACTATAACCTTTATATAAACGATTTACAGCACTGGAGGCGTGGGCCCACTGAGGCCCATAAGCAATAAAAGAATTAAAAGTCCCCATATAAGGATAGGGGTCAAGCTTATCAGGCGTTTCATTTAAATCAAAAACATCGGCCCCATTGTCGGATAAAAAAACAAAAAGGGTATTATCATATTCCCCAATCTCCTTTAGATATTTTATCAGCCTGCCGATATTATAATCCATATTGTCAACCATGCCTGCATAAATCTCCATTTTCCTCGCTTCAATCCTTTGCTCATTTTTAGTCAGTAATTTCCAGGAAATTAAGGGCCTGTTGGAAATATCATACAAATTACCTTTTACAGCGGGAAGTTGGGGCAACCTGACATCCCTGGCCACGATACCCTTTGCTTTCAATGAATCAAAACGTAAAAATCGCAGGCTATCATAACCGATATCGTATTGCTCATGATACTTTTCGATAAATTTTGATGGCGCCTGTAAAGGCCAATGGGGTGAAGTGTAAGCAGCATACAAGAAAAACGGCTTTTTATCTGCCCGGCCCTCCCGAATAAAGCTGACTAGTTTATCCGTGTAAACATCAGATGAATATTGCCTGTAAGGATATTCGGCAGCGTGGTTATCTTCCCAAAAAAGGTTTACACGGGTATCGGGCATGAAGTGATTCGCATAACCACCAAGTAAAGCAAATGACCTTTCAAAGCCTTTACTATAAGGGCTCTGGTCTGGTGTAAGTCCCAGGTGCCATTTTCCTGCTAAATAAGTGTGATAACCTGCATCCTTCATTAATTGTGCAATAGAAACCACGCTGTTATTTAAAAATCCTTCATATCCCGGTTGTCCCACTTGTTCGGGAACGGCAGGAACCCGTTCAGCCATATTCCCCAATCCTGCAATATGATTATCCGTTCCCGTAAGTAACATCGCCCTTGAAGGGGAGCAGGTAGCTGCTGTATAGAAATTAGTAAATATTTGTCCCTGTCTTGCCAGCGCATCAATGTTGGGAGTGGCGATTTCACTTCCAAAACATCCAAGATCTGAGAACCCGAGATCATCCGCTACAATCAATACAATATTGGGTGACTTCTTTTGCTTTTGTTTGTCAAACGAATAAAATAAACAGCAGATAATGACTAGTACGAGGTGACTCTTTTTCATTAGTAAGCGACTTACATTTATTTGAAGTTCACTGGTACTAAAGATAATCATTAGCGTATAGATCATCAACCTTAAAGTAAGTGTAACTGGATAGTAAATGTAGCATACACGAATGGTGACTGTCCTTTTGAAAATGACTATCTTGGAACAAATAGCTTACTCATGGGCAATGTGAAACAAACAGATATTATCTCTGACAAGGAAATAAAACCCATTGAGAATAAATGGAACGTAAAACTAACGCTTCTACTTGTCAGTAGTCTTACGATCATGTCTGTCATTACCATTTCTCCCGCGTTACCACAGATGGCTAGAGTATACGCAGAGGTCGAAAATGCAGAGTTCCTGGTTAAGTTAGTATTGACCCTGCCTGCCTTAATGATTGCCATATTCTCCCCCCTTGCAGGACGCCTCATTGACCGGTATGGCAGGTTGAAAATTTTATGGGTTTCGCTGGTACTGTATGCCATATCAGGAGCGGCCGGATATTTCCTGGATAACCTGTACCACATCCTGATATCAAGGGCCGTTCTCGGCATATCGGTTGGCATGTCCATGACTATAGTGATCACACTGATAGCCGACTACTTTAATGGCATGGAGCGACAAAAATTTGTGGGCTTACAAGTAGCATTCATGTCAATGGGTGGCATTCTTTTTATTGGGTTGGGGGGTATTCTGGCAGACTCAGGCTGGAGATATCCTTTTTTGATCTATTTGTCTTCCCTTCTGGTGCTTCCCCTTAGTATAATATTTCTCCATGAGCCTGCAGTTATACCAAAAAGCCGTCACGCTGACCAGCATGTCCAAGCGCCTCAAATAATTTGGATGTTGTTTGTCAATACTATGCTAATGTGGATAATCTTCTTCTTAATACCCGTACAGATACCCTTTCATTTAAAAGCCCTGGGCATTGAAAAGAATTCGTTAATAGGAGCAGCTATTGCAATGAGCACAGCATTTTCTGCCATTTCATCCATTTCTTATTCGAAAATAAAAGGCCGTTTTGGTTTTCTTTCTGTTTTCTCTATGGGATACTTACTTATGGCCGCGGGGTTTCTTTGCATTTCTTTCTCCGGTGACTACTTAATGGTTGTCATTGGAATGATGTTAACGGGACTAGGTATGGGTATGATGATTCCGAATACCAATATCTGGGTAATGAAAATTACTCCACCTGAAATCAGGGGAAAGGAAATTGGAAAGCTTACCACGTTCTGGTTCTTAGGCCAGTTTTTATCTCCTATTATCGTTTTTCCGGTGTTAAACATTCTATCCCTTTCCTCAACTTTTATGCTGGCAGCGGGATTTCTTTTTTTAATGTCAATGGGTTTTCTGATTTTTAATTTTAGCAAAGTTGGAAAGTCTGTTATTCAATAATGTTCCAGAAAAGCTTCTTTGCAGACAATCGTACTCTTTAAGATCCTTTCAACGCATCGCGAGAGAATATCTAAAAAAGATTTGCAACCAATCAATTTCGCATTATAGTTGCAACTAATCAGTTGCTTATTAAGCATTCATTTCTTCTGCTCAGCAAGAAACCCCACCAGCGAAGCAAATTCTTCATAAGAGAGCGCATTGGCCAGGCCGGGTGGCATCATAGACATTTCCATTTCCTTGCGGCTTACAATATCGGAAGTTTTGATGGTAAATACCTGGCCGGCAACATTTCGCATCACCAGTTTATCAGCGGATTCTTCGGTAATAAATCCCATATAGGATTTATTGCCCTTTGCGGTAATCAACACCGTTGCAAAGCCCTGTGAAATACTTGCGTTGGGTTTAAGGATAGATTCGGCAATCTGTTCCCTGTTCATGATAGATCCGATCTGTCCCATAAAAGGCCCCTTTAATGGTTCGCCTTTTCTGATACTGTGACAGGCCATACAGCCTTGCTGTGTAAAAAGCGCTTTACCTTTTACTGTGTCTCCTTTAATACCGGCGATAGCAAGCATTACATCTTCAATGGATGCTTCACCGATCTGGCCTTTCTTGCTTTTTATTTTATCAAGGTCCACCTTTATTTCTTCTTTTGCAGCAACTGTGTCAATTCCCCCAAATGCTGCTATTCCCATGTAAAGTTTTTTATTAAGGTCTGCATAGAATTGCTTATCCGCCTCATTTGAACTTGCCCATTCCCTGGTAAGTAGTTCTTTGATCACGGGCGAGGATTCCCAGGCTGCATGTTTGTAATAAGGCCCGTTTACAACAGGCCGGGTGCCCCACCAGGTGGTACCATCATATGGTGCTTCCTTTTCGTAGAGGCGGGCAAGGGTTGTGAGGATTTGTTTTTTCAATGCTTTATCACTTGCGTTTTTATAGGCGGCAATCAGGCCCTCCACCGCTTTTGGATCATGCATATACCGCAGCGCCCAAAGGGCGATGGTGGAATTTTCAGTGCCGACGGCCGCTATACATGCATCTACGGCCTTAAGCGCGACCAATGAACGGACAGCAATATGCGAAGGAATGATTGCAGCATTCAGTGTGGCATGAGGGCCTTCGGCATCTTTGGCGGGATCTGCAAATGTCGAAGGCACTTTAACCTGTAACAGAACAGGTGCGGCTTCCATGCGTCCCAGGCGTCCCAGGCCTATTATGGCGGCAACCTGAACTCTTGGATCACTATCGGTAACACCATCAATAAACGGCCCGATGGGCACATTTTTAAGGTTTGGTAAGCGGTCGCTGAGCGCACGTAAGGCGTATTCTTTAACGTCCTTATCCGAAACCAGTTTCATTAAATTGCCAACACCTTTGTCTCCCGTGACCTGGGCATAAGCAAATATTGCAGCGACGCGGGTGTACAAAGGCTGGGACTTGTCTGCGGCAAGTTTCCAGGCTGTCTTACCGGCTCTGCGCCTGGTAATCAATTCCTGCTGGGCATGCAAACGGGCAACGGAGCTGCCGGATTTCATCAGCGCAACCAGTTTCTTAACACGCAATTTTTTCAGGTCGGGAAAGGCGCTGTATTTCCAGTTCCTGGGTACTGCACGCACCACGTACCCCTTTGCAGGGTTACCCGAATATCCTGCTCCGTCCCATGCAGAGAGATACATGCTGCCGGAGGCGTCTACATCAACATCAGTGATCTGCGGCAGCTTAATGAACTCTTCCTCTTTTTGCGTATAGCTAGGTCCGTCAGGGGTGACACGGTGAATATACAGCTGGCTTCTTCCCCAGTCAGCCATCATAGGAACATGGTTGTATTTGTCAGGCCACGTAGGATCATCCATGAACAAGGCACCCGTACCCGAACCACCACCAAGATCCACCAGGGCAGGAATGATTTCATTGGTGAAATGCCGGAACAGCAACGGATAGCCATATTCGCCTGATTGTATCTGGTGGCTAAAGCGAATGTTCCATCCGCCGCCGTCATTTGTATTGTCCCGCGTAAAAATATTCATATACGGGTCTATGGCAACATCGTAGATATTGCGCATGCCATGGGAAAAAATCTCCATTTCCGTTCCGTCGGGCCTTACCCTGAGGATGCCACCACCCTGCATCGTTAATTTGTTTCCGGAGCGGTCCACGGCGTCATGAAATCCAAAGTCGCCTACGGCAATATAAATCCAACCATCTATGCCCATACGAATACCATTAGTGGCATGATCGGTGCCACGGCTCTGCAGGAATTGTGTAGAACTTATGTTTTGGATAAGGGGTTTCGAAGGGCCGTCAGCGATACCGTCCCGGTCCTTATCTTCATAAACCACCAGGTCCATCCCCGAAGCTTTTGCGGTTTCTTTGGAAAAGGTGGTATGAAGTACAAACACGCGGTCCCCCAGAGCAAAAATCCCGCGGGGGTTATCAACCATGGCAAAGGTGGTATGTTTGTCCGGTTTTCCATCATGATCATTGTCGTAGAGTTTGATGATGCTTCCTTTTCCCGGGGTCTTACCAAGGGAGCCAATCATGTCCACACCGACAAATACTTCCCCTGTTGGCGCCACGGCAAGACAGGCAGGACTGGGAGTAATATCCGGGCCCGTGAACTGGGTTATTTCCAGTTCTGCCGGCCCATCCGGTAGAACGGCAATCGCAATGGGCTCGGAAATAGTCATTGATTTACTACCGGTCTGGTATGCTGCCGGATCCCGTTTTATCGTACTGCTATTCATGATCATCAGACCAGCAAGAAGGCTAAGCAACATTTTAAACATCGTAGTATTTTTTTGAAAGGTGGCATTCCGGATTGATTAATCAGCGGTAGCTGATCGAACAATCGGGGGTGTAAGTTAAAGAAATAACCTGTTAGCTGAAGCTTGTGGCATACTTCAATGTATAGAGGCTGCTGCGCTTTGTGCCAATGACAAAAGGAGGGGTTAAGTTAACAACATTGAATAAATTAAAGGAAAGAAATACGAAGCTTTAGTTTAAGTATTAATTTGTATAATGTAAGCAGGGCGAAGGTGGATTTATGATATGGGATCGTCCTGCAAAAAAGTAAAGCAACGGAGGAAGCAATCATGACATCCGATCAATTCAGGGAACTCGCTCTATCATTTCAACACACCATAGCTTCACCGCATTTTGAAAGAACTGCCTTTAAAGTAGTTGGAAAAAGAATATTTGCAACACTGCATGAAGAAAGTGAAACTGCTAATGTAAAATTTTCACCTGCTGATCAATCCGTTTACTGTCTTATTGATAAAGAAGCTATTTATCCGGTTAATAATAAATGGGGTTTGCAGGGCTGGACAACCTTTCAACTTGCCCGGTTTGACAGCCAGCTTATGCTTGATGCTTTAGATACTGCTTATAATGAAGTCTTGAAAAGTAAGAAAAAATAGCTGCAATAAACATGGTGGTTTTAGTCGCAAAATAGTGATCTGTCGCATTTGCCCCCGTAAATTGTCATGATTAAGCCTTGTATCTTTTTGAAAAGTATTGCAACTTTGTTATGTACCAAAAACATAAATCATGGAATTTAAAATAATGATTAACGCTCCAAAAGAAAAAGTATGGAATATACTTTGGGACAATGCTACGTACCAGGAATGGACCGCTGCTTTCGCTTCAGGGTCAAGGGCAGAAACAGATTGGAAGAAAGGTAGCAAGGTCTTGTTTCTTGATGGAAATAATTCGGGTATGGTTTCTTCTATAGCTGAGAATATCCCCAATGAATTTATGTCCATCAAACACCTGGGTAGTGTTAAAAATGGCGTTGAAGACGTCGACAGCGAAGAAGCCAGAAAATGGGCAGGCTCTTTTGAAAATTATACCCTCCGTACTGTTAATGGAGCAACGGAATTATGGGTTGTTATGGGAGGCGCGGAAATTCCACCCGAATTTGAAGGTTATTTTAAGGATACCTGGCCCAAAGCTTTGGATAAATTAAAGGAATTGGCCGAGAAAAATTAATGCGTTTACTTAATGGAATACTAAGGACACTAGCCATCAAGAACACAAAGCGTCAAAATTTGAACAGGCATCTATTTTTTCCAGCAACAATTGCTGTTCGGCGAGTGACCTGGTTAACGACAGGGCTTTCCTAAAATAATGTTCCGCATCTTGCTTACAGTGTAAATCTAAATAGATTTCTCCAATGGCTGTATGGTAGAGATAATAGTGTTCCAGGCCTTCGATCCGTTGTAATTCTACTAATGCAGCTTCTTTGCTGATGGCATATGAAGCAGCAATGGCTTTGTTAAGGGCAACAAAGGGAGTGGGATGTTCGGTAGCCAGGATCTCATATAGATAGTAAATGGCCCTCCAATCGGTGGCCTCAAAACATGATGCGCTAGCATGCAGGTAAGCAATGGCTGCTTCAAGGTGATAGATGGATGTTTCTTTTTGCGTGGCCTCTTCCAGAAAACAAAATCCTTTTTGAATAAGGGGCCGATACCACTTGCTTCGGTCCTGGTGCTTTAATAAGATGATGTTGCCGCCTTCATCAAGCCTCGCTTTTAGTCTGGATGCCTGGAAGCAGAATAGGGCTAGCAATGCATTTGTGCGGGGAAGATTGGTTAAGCGACTTTGCGTTAGCATGTACGCCATTCGCATGGCATCCTGGCAAAGCTCTTCCCGTATCAATTGCTGATGGTGCGAAGAGTTATAACCTTCATTAAAAAGCAAATACAAACAGTGCAAAACGGCATCGAGGCGTTTTGGCAATTGCGAAGGAGACGGCAGCTCCAGCTGTATATTTTCAGCCCTGATTTTTTCCTTTGCACGGAAGACACGTTTTGCAATATTCTCTTCATCTTTCAGGAAAGCATGGGCAATTTCGGCAACACTTAAACCGCATAGCGTTTTTAGTGCAAGGGCAATCTGCGAATCAACAGGAATGGAAGGATGACAACAGGCAAACATCATTCGTAGCTGGCTGTCTTCAATTTCACCTTCCTCAAAAAATAAATGAACGGTGGGATGAAGCATGTTTTGAGACTGTTGCAAATAAGCATGTTGTGAAAGAACACCCCGAAAGGTCTTTTCTCTCCGCAAATGGTCAACAGCTTTGTTTTTAGCTACTCGATATAGCCAGGCAGTTGGGTTATCCGGCACCCCTTTGTAACTCCAGGTATGCAGCGCCTGCAGCAGGGTATCCTGCGTTATGTCTTGTGCTGTTTGAAGATGTTGCAGGCCAAGAAGTTTGGACAAGACAGCAATCATCTTTCCCGACTCATGCCGGAAAAGATGATCTACTATCTGATTGAAGCGCTCCTGCATAAAAGCTTGTTTTACATATCAAACTTCATCACCGGGCGTACCTGTACCTGTCCGCCATGTTCAAAGTCCGGGTAATGCTGGCATTCATCCACAGCTTCCTCCATGGTGTTGGCATTAATTACAAAGTAACCACCTACCAGTTCCTTACCTTCTGTGTAAGGGCCATCGGTCACAGTAGTCTTTCCACTTACTAATTTCCCACCGGGTAACAGAGCTTCACCTGAAGCATATTTTCCTTCTTTTTGAAGTTTTTCTACCCATGACATCCATTTGCCCATGTTGGCTTGCAGGTCCTGAGGAGAGGCGTCTTGTTTGATTCCTCCGTGAAAAATGAGCATGAACTTTTCCATAACAATGATTTTAATTAAAAATAGTTTTCCTTTTGACGAATGGGAAGGAAATAATCGGACAAATGGAAAATTTTTTTTGAAGGACTGGAGGTGGGTGATTCAGAAATAACGGTTATTCAAGGCGTTTAAATGGGAAAGAAATACAGAATGTATGTAAATTAATGGTTCTCAGACAGTAAAGTCAACTGCCGCATTCCGCTAACAATTGTAACCAGAAGTTACTTGGAAATGCCAGTCCCTAACGCGCAGTCAGGGAATGACGGTTATTGGCGAAGTAGTTTTATTTAAGTGATAATTTTATTTAGTGTACTCAATTACCAATTTTGGATGTTTGGTAACATCAGCATATTTGCTTGAACAAAATATTCTTGAGTTATAAATAACTTCTGTTTGCAAACGAATAAGAAATCCATTATTGGAATTACTGCTTAACATAGCGCTAACGAACTTAGAGACATCAATATTAACCAGATCCAGGAATGGTTGAGCAGTATGTGGAATTATAACCTGATCAGTTGCAGTTGCAGTGGGCTGATTGACCCATCTGACGGTATTTGGAACCCAGGTTGATGTAACCCGCTGAATTAAAGTAGTATTATCAAGGCCTGTATTTGCTTTTTTTGAATCACCGTTTAGAGGTGTTGGATTTGAATAAAGCGTAAGTTTTGCGCTTAATATTGTTGCATCGGAGGGGATACTACCCAAATCAAATTTCAGAAGAGCTCTCATCCCAACCTCGATTCCATTATAAGTCCACCTTAGAGCACCTATCTCAGGCGCAGGTGGAGATGAGCCTTCAAGGGTGGTGGCATTACCCCAAACATGAACTTCTGTAGGGTTTTGATTTGGTTGTAATGATAAATTAATAATTTTTGCAGCATGTACAGTAACAGAAACTGTATCAGTTCCTGTGGCACCCATGTTATCAACCACTAATAGTTGAAAAACATATATCCCGGCTATTAAACCTTTTATTTTTGTAGAAGCTGCACCGTTATTCAAAATAACAGCAGTATTAGGACCTGAAACTTCACTCCAGGCATAGGCAACCACCTGGCCGTCGCTATCTTTCCCTGAACCATTTAAACTGGCACTATCTGGTGGCAATTGAATTGTCTGGGAACTCCCTGCATCAGCAACAGGTACCTGGTTAACGGGAACATCATTAGGTTTTTGGCAAGCTGTAAAGCTTAATACTGTAAGCACAGCAATCTGCAAAAAAGAAAAAAGTTTCATAAAAGAATAAGAGTTTATTAATCAAAAGCAAATATAGATGAATTTGCCAGGTTCACCTGCCCATTCTCATCGGTTAATACTACCTTTCCATCTTCAATAATGGCGGTTAATTTACCGCCGGCTACTGTGGAAAGTACAGCAGTACCATTCGCGTTTTGAATTGCCGAGATTACAGCCTTTGCATCCAGGTTGTCAGATATCTCATGGTAGGTAAGTATAACGGCCAGTTTTGATTTGTTTTCCGGCTTCAACAAATTTTCTACTGTACCGGCCGGTAGCTTATCAAAGGCATTACTTGGTAGGTGCAAATACGGTGAAGGGACCTTTGCCTTTCTTCAATTTCACCTTCCTCAAAAAATAAATGAACGGTGGGATGAAGCATGTTTTGAGACTGTTGCAAATAAGCATGTTGTGAAAGAACACCCCGAAAGGTCTTTTCTCTCCGCAAATGGTCAACAGCTTTGTTTTTAGCTACTCGATATAGCCAGGCAGTTGGGTTATCCGGCACCCCTTTGTAACTCCAGGTATGCAGCGCCTGCAGCAGGGTATCCTGCGTTATGTCTTGTGCTGTTTGAAGATGTTGCAGGCCAAGAAGTTTGGACAAGACAGCAATCATCTTTCCCGACTCATGCCGGAAAAGATGATCTACTATCTGATTGAAGCGCTCCTGCATAAAAGCTTGTTTTACATATCAAACTTCATCACCGGGCGTACCTGTACCTGTCCGCCATGTTCAAAGTCCGGGTAATGCTGGCATTCATCCACAGCTTCCTCCATGGTGTTGGCATTAATTACAAAGTAACCACCTACCAGTTCCTTACCTTCTGTGTAAGGGCCATCGGTCACAGTAGTCTTTCCACTTACTAATTTCCCACCGGGTAACAGAGCTTCACCTGAAGCATATTTTCCTTCTTTTTGAAGTTTTTCTACCCATGACATCCATTTGCCCATGTTGGCTTGCAGGTCCTGAGGAGAGGCGTCTTGTTTGATTCCTCCGTGAAAAATGAGCATGAACTTTTCCATAATGGTTGATTTTAATTTTATGAATGATTGTCCTTTTGACGAATAAGGAAGAAATAATCGGACAAATAATTTTTTTTTTTAATACTTGAAGATGGTGATTCAGGGATAAGGTTTTGTTAAGACGTTTAAATGGAAAGTTAATACAGAATGTTTTGAAAACTTAGTAGTTACGTGCTTTATTCGAACAACTACTTTTGGAAACCTGTCTTGTTGCCAAGATCAATTATCATGATAATACACCAGGCCTTCGTTTGAATTTTGTAGCTTTGTTAGATGGAAAGCACACTGACGATCGAAGATTTTTACCAGCACAAGCTGAACTGGATGCCTGATAGCCTTAAAAAGGAAATAGGACATTTTAACGTGTTTAAGCTGGATGATTTTACCGGGCCTTGTGCTAAGCCCATTCCGTATAGCCGTAAAGATTATTTTAAGATAAGCCTTATCATTGGTAAAAACAGGGTTTATTATGCAGATAAAACAATAGAAATGGATAGGCCCGCGATGTTGTTTGCCAATCCTCAGATCCCCTATAACTGGGAACCATTGGAAGAAGAACAATCTGGTTTTTTCTGCATTTTTACTGATGCATTTTTCAATCATTTTGGTAATATAAAAGATTATCCGGTTTTTAGGCCCGGCGGAAACCCGATCTTTTTTTTAACTGATGACCAGGTGAATGCGGTTAAGATCATTTACCTCAAGATGTTTGAAGAGATTGATTCTGATTATGCTTATAAATATGATGTTCTAAGAAACCTCGTATTCGAACTGATACATGCGGCTTTACGGATGCAGCCAGCAACAACCTTATATTTCAATCAAAATGCTTCGACCCGCGTTTCATCGCTGTTTATGGAATTACTCGAAAGACAGTTCCCTATAGAATCGCAGTTGCAAAGGATCAACCTGCGCTCTGCCAGTGATTTTGCTAATCAGCTGGCCGTACATGTTAATCATTTAAACAGGGCATTAAAGAAAACTACCGGAAAAACAACATCGCAACTCGTCGGTGAGCGCATCACGCAGGAAGCAAGGGCATTATTAAAGCATACTAATTGGAACATTTCTGAAATTGGTTATTGCCTGGGTTTTGAGGAACTTCCGCATTTCATTAATTTCTTCAAAAAGAACACGAAGATCTCCCCAAAATCCTATCGTAATGTGATTGTTTGATTTTTGCAGCTATTGGTTTGTTTCTTGTAACACCCGGCCTGTAATTGCAGTCTACCTTTGTTTCATTCAAACTAAATAAAATGAAAACAGGTAAAATTGCGTTAATAACCGGCAGCAGCCGTGGACTTGGTAAAGAAGCAGCACTAAAACTGGCTGATAAGGGAAACGATGTGATTATCACTTATCAATCGAGAAAAATCGAAGCCGAACAGGTAGTTGCAGAAATTATAACAAAGGGACAAAAAGCAGTTGCCCTTCAGTTAGACGTATCAAAAACGAGTGGCTTTGATAGTTTTACAACCAGCGTATCAGAAGTACTTAAGTCAAACTGGAACACCGATAAAATTGACTTTCTGATAAATAATGCCGGTATTGATTCCTTCGCCTTGTTCCCTGACACTACCGAAGAAGCTTTTGATAACTTGTTCAACACACATTTGAAAGGTGTTTATTTTCTCACACAAAGGGCTCTACCTCTTATTGCAGATGGCGGCAGGATCATTAATATTTCTACCGGCCTTGCAAGATTTGCTACACCGGGTTATTCGGCGTATGCAGCAATGAAAGGTGCTATCGAAGTTTTTACCAGGTATCTCGCAAAAGAACTTGGCGCAAGAGGAATAACTGCAAATGTGGTTGCTCCCGGCATTATCAAAACCGACTTTACAAAAGCAGCATTATCACATGAAGGGCTGGAAGAATTTTTGTCATCTCAAATCGCATTAGGGCGTATTGGTGTACCTGAAGACATTGCCGGTGTGATAGCATTCTTATGTTCAGAAGATGCTCGCTGGGTAAATGCACAACGCATAGAAGCATCAGGTGGAATGTTTTTGTAAGCTTGAAAGCACCACTGTACGAACGGAATTTGAATAAATGATTTTTTAAAAGAACTATAATTAAATTCATAACCATGAACACAAAAAAAGTATGGTTTGTCACCGGGGCTTCAAAAGGCCTTGGGCTTAGCCTGGTAAAAAAACTATTGGCAGAAGGATACAGAATAGCAGCCTCATCAAGGAATCTAAAAGATCTGACTGCTGAAGTGGGTAAGCAAGCTGAAAATTTTCTTCCGTTAGAAATGGATTTGGTGAACGAACAGAGTGTGGCAAAGGCAGTTGCTGAAACCATGCAGACTTTTGGTGCCATCCATGTTATTGTAAACAATGCAGGTTACGGACAATTCGGTACGTTGGAAGAACTTAGCGATGCAGAAGCCCGTCAAAACTTCGATGTCAATGTGTTCGGTTCACTGAATGTTATCCGAACTGTAATGCCGCATTTACGTGAACAACATTCAGGTACTGTCTTCAACATTTCATCTATTGGCGGCTTCTTTGGCCATTTTTCAGGATGGGGCGTTTATTGTGCTACGAAGTTTGCGGTAGCAGGTTTTACAGAGTCACTCGCCGCCGAGGCAAAGGAATTCGGTATTACTGCAACGGTAGTTTACCCGGGTTATTTCAGAACTGGATTTTTAACCAAAGAGTCGTTAGGTCGTCCACAAAATCCTATACAAGCTTATGAAGATGCAAGGGCGTCGCAGACAATGCACGAAGATGAAATTAACGGCAATCAATTGGGCGACCCGGAGAAAGCGGCAGCGGTACTGATACATATAGCTGAAAGTCCAAACCCGCCATTACACTTGTTCTTAGGACAAGATGCCTATGATAAGGCACATGAAAAGATTGAAGCTGTACAAAAAGACATGAACACAGTTGAGGAGTTAGCCACATCAACAGCCTTTGAAGAAGTAATGGCTGACTAAAATCGGTATTTGTCTTGTATGATCTGGCAATTAACATCATTTAACTAATTTATTTTAGTTAAATGATGTTCTAAATTCGAGAGGTGATAAATTAGTTTTACTCTTAAATAGTTTATTAAAAGATTGTGGATACTTAAATCCTAGTTGGTATGCTATTTCTCCTACGGATAATGAAGTGGTTGTTAAAATTTCTTTAGCAATCTGAATCAGTTTGTTGTGTATATGTTGCTGCGTATTTTGTCCCGTAAGTGTTCGCAGCATATCACTTAAATAATTTGGAGAAACATTTAATTCACTGGAAACGTGCTGTACAGTGGGAAGTCCTAACTCCTGCACTTTCCCGCTACTGAAATATTCCGACAATATTCTCTCCAGATTGATCAGCAAATTATTATTGGCATTTTTACGTGTAATAAACTGCCGGTTGTAAAAACGATTGGAATAGTTAAGTAACTTAAGTTTCGCAGTTAAATTACGTTAGAATTTGTTTATGTTTTGGAGATATTAATTCCAATATTCCATTTAATTTACCGGAGTTGATAATCTTGTTGATGCATATATCAATATCTTCCACAAATACATCTAACGTTTCGATAATGATTTTCATAATAACTATTAATAGTTCCCATAACCTTATATGCAGCCTTTGTTCCATCATTTCTTCACCGGTAGCTCTGAATAATTCTCCTCTGGTTTCATAGTCATCGAAGCGTTTTCTTAAGGTAAGCAGGATATATTGAATCATGGTAATGGTAGTGTCTGCTATCTGCGCTTCCAGGCTTTTAGATTGGCATCCTCCCAGATTCAGGTATTGCTTGCTTTCTTTAAAGAACACCTCGATAGTCCACCGTACCTGATATTGCTCCATTACTTTACTATAAGAAAGAGCAGTATCGGTTGATAAAATCAAATGCCATTTACCTTTTTGACCAAACCGGCTAAAAAATAATCTGACCGGGTATTCTTTGTACATGACATCCACTATCAAATAACTTGCTCTAAGCTTACTGCAACGTTTGATACCTGTATTGCGTTTGACCCTGGTTAACAATTCGGTGGCACTATAATACTTTCCTTTGTACAAGTATTTAGCTTTGCCCATTTTCATCATTCCGATCAGGTGCACGTTTTGTTTGCTATAACTCCTTACGCATTCGATCATCCGTTCTGAAGTAAACCAACTGTCCATCAGCACATAATCTACTTTTAACAATCGAAGCGCCCTTTTAATCATCTCTATCCCAACCTCGGTTTTACTCCTGTCTACCTCCCTGGCTCTTTTATTACTTTCACTGTCTTCAAGGCGACATCCTTTATATTGCCGCTTTAATTGCTTTTTAGTCAATCCATAAGGCTTTTGTTCATTTTTGCCTTTTTCCCGGTGCAATGAAAAATCCAGCGGCAGATTACTTTTTCCATCATAATAACACAACAGCAATAAACGAAGCCCTAACTGATAGCTATGGTTCACATGATCCCAAAGCTTGCCTGTAAATTCTATAGCCCTCCCTGATTTATGCAACAAGGAATCATCTATGATCAAACAACGTTTGGCTTGTGTTTCAGCCTCCCCCTTCTTTTCAATAATGACCACGAATCGTTTTACAAAACTCATCAGCAACCTACGCCATGGAATGGTTTGCATGTTCTTAAATCTGTAATACACATCCTTGTCAGCACCGGACAAATCTTTGCTACGCGATTTAAATAGCGCATGTATACTGGCATGTTTAAGAAAAGGCAAAATGATCAACACCGGAAATACATCAATAATATGATAGCCTCTTTTCTTCAATGGCTTTAATACACCATACACCCTTTTAAATTCAAAGAACGAAAGTAGATTAACGAGGTAATCCACCATTTTTGTTGAATTGGAAAAATATTTTTTTAACTCTTCTACCGATTGAATATCTTTGGATTGCAGCATGACCTTGTACAAGTTTAGTACCTTTAAGTTACTGAATTTCAGTAGCTTACACAAGAATTCATGCTGCTTTTTTTATTTATTTTTCTTTTCTTTCCATCTAAATTTTATCTGCGAAACTTGAGTTAAGTAATAATTCAATTTGCGAAATGATGACATCCTGGCTATAAGTGTCGATTGTTGAACGATATTCCTGCTCAATATTTTGCATGATTGACGCAATCATGGCCTCCTCTTTTTCAGAAAGATGCAAAGCCTCGTTTAACGCATAGGAAAAGAAACCATAATTTTTGATGTGCCCGGCTAAAGAATAATTAGCGATAAAATCAGGATGAAATATCAGGCACCAACCTGAAACGGGATTTTCATCATCATTATTTTTTGAAAGTAACTGTCCAGGGGAAATAAAGGACATCACACCTTCTTCAAAATCATAATAGTTTTGCCCGTATTTCAATTTGCCCGTAAATCCTTTTTTTATGGCGATGCAATAAAAATTGAGAACAAAATTTTTAGACAGTTCATCCGAATTGTTTTTTATATCACTGAAGTTAAAAACACTTACCAAGGGGTGATGTGGTTTGGGCAATGATAACAACCGATGCTGTTCGGAAATTGAGTTAATGATATAAGGACCGTTACTTTCTTTTTTCATTGTTGTAAATGTGTAAAGAGGGAAAGCGTCCGTAAAGACACTTTCCTTTTATTCCATAAATTATTTATCAATTATGGTCATATTAGCTGCGTCATAACGGTCTTCTTCTTTTTGTTCCGGGAATGGGTATAATGCCTTTTGAGATTACCCAGGCTAATGCCAGTTGAATATTTGAAATTCCTTTTTCCTCCGCAAGGTTTTTTATTTCGTTTACCGATTCTATGTTTTTATAGAACTGTTCGCCTTGGAATTTCGGAATACTCCTTCTAAAATCATCGGCAGGGAAATCATCCGGGCTTTGAATATCTCCTGATATAAATCCACGTCCAAGCGGGGAATAAGCAACAAATCCAATTCCAAGTTGAAGAAGCGTATCAAGAATTCCCGCTTCTTCAACACTTCGCTCAAATAAAGAATATTCTGTTTGAACGGCGGTTAACGGATGTATGACATGTGCTTTTTTTATAGTTTCAGACGACACTTCTGATAGTCCAATGTACCCAACTTTTCCTTCTTTCACCAATTCCCCCATTGCGCCAACGGTTTCTTCTATGGGTGTATTAGGGTCTAAACGATGCAAATAATAAAGGTCAATATAGTCTGTACCCAAATTTTTTAATGAGCGTTCGACTGCTTTTTTTACGTACTCTTTTTTGCCGTTTATTTGCCAGGTCAACAATTCATTGTCGTCTATCTCATAACCGAATTTAGTAGCGATGATATATTTGTCCCTGTTGCCACTTATCGCTTTTGCAACCAGTCTTTCATTTTCAAGAGGGCCGTACAAATCTGCTGTGTCCAGGAAATTACCACCTAATTCAAGCGAGCGATGAATGGTTGCAATGGATTCTGCTTCATCTGCCTGTCCGTAAATATCCATACCTGCAATTTTTGTCATTCCCATACAGCCAAGCCCGATGGCGGGAACCAAGAGGCCTTGATTGCCTAATTTTACCTTTTCTATATTGTTCATTTTTTACTTTTTTACAATTGAATTAATAGTGCAAAGGTCAGTTACCTGTCCTAAAAAATAGTATCCAAAGCACCTATTGTTGTATCTAAAAAAGGGAATTGTGAATGTTTTGGCTCGTGATGCAGGAAGGAGATTGAGTAAATTTGACGGCAAACCTTGTGAGAAGGTCAGCTTTTCAAAATAGTTATTGCAACTACGTTGCATAATTGGAAAATGAATTACCTTTACCGAAACAAATGGCAACACAACAAACAACCGGATAATAGATAAGACATAATGTGTAGGTTTTATTACTATGACTCCGCTGGGTTTGTTGTCTTCAAAAAACAATCAAATGACAGACACCAGGGAATTTGACGTAATTGTAGTAGGCGGTAGCTATTCTGGACTTTCTGCCGCTATGAGCTTAGGCCGGTCTTTAAAAAATATTTTAATTATTGACAGTGGAAAACCCTGCAACGCTCAAACGCCGCATTCGCATAACTTCATTACACAAGATGGACAAACGCCGAAACAAATTTCAACATCGGCAAAAGAGCAGCTGGCTAAATATAAGACCATAAAATTTTATAATGGACTGGCAAAGAGCGGAACCAGAATAGAAAAAGGCTTTGAAATCAAAACCCAGTCAAACGACATATTCTTTGCCAGGAAATTAATATTTGCCACGGGGCTAAAAGATATTATGCCGGACATCAAAGGGTTTGCCGAGTGTTGGGGAATTTCAATAATACATTGCCCGTATTGCCACGGTTATGAAGTGAGAAACCAAAAAACAGCACTTATTGGCAACGGGGATATGGGGTTTCATTTTGTACAAATGATTTCTAATTGGACAAAAGAACTTACACTTTTTACAAATGAGAAATCAATGTTAACGGAAGAACAGGTTGGCAAGATTAAAAAACATAACATTGAAATTGTTGAAACCGAAATTGACAGCTTTGAACATAATAATGGCAAAATTGAAAATATCATTTTAAAAGATAATTCAAAACTTTCCGTGAATGCAATCTATGCAAGGCCTCAATTTGTTCAGCATTGCGATATACCTGCGGAATTAGGCTGTGAGCTAACGGAGCAAGGTTTGATAAAGGTAGATATGTTCCAAAAAACAAGTGTGGCGGGTGTATTTGCCAGTGGCGATAATTCCAACTTTGGACGGGCACTGTCTGCAGCAGTGTCCTCAGGTTCACTAGCAGGTGCGTTTTCAAACAACGAACTAATTGGCGAAGTATTTTAAGAAAAGATGAGATAACCTGTGGGTGCATTTAAAATTGTCGCATAAAAAAATGGCTAAATTTGGCAAACCAAATCTACCAACCCATGACGGAAGCCAATTTCATTGCCTTAGCGCAAAAGCGGTATGCAGAATTACAAGCCTTAAATAAAATTGATAATTTTTACGACTACGAAAAAGAGTTTGAGAAAATATGGCGGGACCTGGGCAGGTCAGTCTTGGAAGCAAATATAAGTGACGTACCGGCCGACAGGCGTAAAAAAAAACACTCACCAAATTTGGGAAAGTCAGTATAAATAAAACCCATAGTTTTAGTAATGGTGCGAATGGTTTTCAAATAAGTCCTCATTTGCAGGAACTATTGGTGTATGCTGGCCAGATGGATTGTTATCAAAGATGCAATGAGGTGCTGGAAAAATTTATAGATATACAAGTGAGTACCTCCCAGGTTTATCTGGTAACAGATTGCTACGGCAAGTTAGCTGAAAAGGAAGTAAATGTTTGCCGGTCGTTAGAACCGGTAAAGAAAGGCGAAGTGTTGTATGTGGAAGCAGACGGCTCTATGCTGTTAACCCGGGATGAAGGTTGGAAGGAAGTAAAAGTGGGCAGGATGTTTACGAGCGACTCTTGCATTGACCCTAACGGGAACTCAAGCTGGATAAGGCATTCACAATACGTAGCCCACCTGGGAAACCATAAGGATTTTACCAGCCATATGGATACGTTAATAGAGTCGTATGGCAGATTGGGGAAGCGATTGGTATTTATTGCTGATGGGGGAACATGGATAAAAAACTGGATAGAAGATGCCTATCCGCTAGCCGTATCCATACTGGACTATTATCATGTTTGTGAACACCTGCATCAATTTGCCAATACTATTTTTACTGATGAAGCGAAGCTGAAAAAATGGACAGAAAAACAAAAAGAACTGTTATTACAAAGTAAAGTGACAGCGGTTATCAAAAACATAAAACGAAAAGATAGTGAAAGCCGGGACGCACTATCACTGATTAATTATTATACCAGCAATGCTTATAGAATGGATTACCAATGCTATAAAAATACAGGTGCCGGTATAATAGGGTCGGGTGCAATAGAATCAGCACACAGAACAGTAGTGCAAAAGCGGATGAAACAATCGGGGCAAAGATGGACTAACAACGGCGCTCAAAATATGCTAAATCTAAGAGTGTTATCAATGAATAAACAGTGGGGGAAAGTAGTAGAATTGATTAAAGAGGCCGCTTAAACGGATAGCGACAATTTTAAATGCACCCTAACCTGTACACTTTCCTCACCAGATCGTAATTTCATCTATGTTTAGTATTTATTGTTCAATCACTTAAAAGCAAACTCATGACAAAGAAAATTACGCTTTTGTTTTCTACCGCATTGGTCCTGCTGCTGACGGGCTGTTACAAAAACCTCCCTATTGATTTTGACCCTAAACACTCCACCAAGCCGGTACAAATCAATTTTACCGAGCCCAACCTTTTTCCCGAAGGCGTGGCGTACGACCCGCTCCGCAACTGGTTCTACGTCAGTTCAGCGAGCCGCGGCGACATAGGAATTGTAACGCCGGCCGGCACTTACAAACCGTTCATCACTGACGAAAAGCTTACAGGCACCACCGGCTTGAAGGTTGACAAGGCCCGCAGGCGCCTCTGGGTGTGTAACATAGAGAATGGAATTGGAGTGTACAACCTTAACAGCGGGGACCGCATTTTTTATACCGACCTTGCGGCGCTACTGCCCGGTGCGCCCGTGTTCATCAACGATGAGGCTTTAGATCAGGGAGGCAATGCTTATGTCACCAACAGTTTTTTGCCTGTTATTTATAAAGTGGACGCGTGGGGCAAGGCAACGATTTTTTTCCAAAATTCGGCATTTGCTACAGGCCCTGGGGAATTCGGCTTTAACGGCATCGAATATGACGAAAGTGGATTTTTACTCGTAGCCTTTGCGAATCAACTGGTGAAGATTCCAGTGCGCAACCCGACCGGTTATTCTATTGTGCATCTGGATGCCATGATTAGTCCGGATGGATTGCTCCTGAGCAAAGATGGTAAGCAACTGGTGGTGGTCAACAACACCGGTGGCAGCCCTGACGATAAGGTGCTTTCATTCATTACCAACGACGACTGGAAGAGCGGCAGCCTAAGCACTTCGTTCAGCACTGGCTCCGTATTCCCTACTACTGCTACGAGTGATGGCAAGAATGTTTATATATTGTATTCGCATCTTGACAAATTTCTGAACGGACAAAACCAAAACACCTTTACCATACAGGAAGTGCCGTTAAAAAAACAGAGTCGATTTTAAAGCTCGGGATTATAAGTAGATTTTTACGCCGTTGGTCGTCACACCAACGGCGTAAAATTTTTATATATCTGTTTCTTTTTTGACCTCGTCTTCATGCTCGTCGCTTTCTAAAACTTCTCCCGTTTTTTTCACTAAAGAAGAAAGTGGTCCCTCCATGTGTTCTTGCGGATCGGTACTATGTAGCGTTTCAGGATCAGGCTTAACAACAGCATCTTCATTGTTAGACTTTTGTTTGTTATTTTCAGATAGTTCAATTGCCATGATAAAAAGATTTAAAAGGTTTACTGAGAAGCATTTAACAAAACATCTACTACTATTGTTTAAGTTTTCGTTTTCTCAATTTACGACCAATTTATTAAGTAGTTGCGCTTTGTCTGCATCACTCTAACAACACAAACCATCAAAAGCTGGCATGATTTTTCCGGGATTAGGAATAGTAAAATCACTGTTTCTCTCGATGTTTTATTTAAAATTTATTATTATGAAAAAATTATTGCTATTATTTATTGTGACTGCCATGGCAGCTACTGCGGCAGTTGCTCAGGATCAAAAACCCGGAAAGCAGGATCGCACAGAATGGGAAAGAAAGATCAAAGATGAATTAAAACTTACTGCTGAACAGACAGAGAAATATACTGCACTTAACAAAGAATACAACGACAAAATGGATGCTCTTATGAATGATGCCGGTTCCGATAAAAGTGCTCAGAAAGAAAAGAAGATGAGCTTAAAAAAAGAAAAAGAAGCTAAAATGATGGAATTTCTAACTCCGGAACAACAAACAAAGTATAAAGAAATGGCAGATAAGAAGAAGAAAGAAATGACTTCAAAGCCCGGGGTGTAAGCAAGGATTAAAATAATTTTGAAATAAAGGGTCGATCTCCTGATCGACCCTTTATTTTTTGTAATAAGGAGTCTTTAGACCGTTAACATTCCTTACATTCATGTTGCTTTAGCAATTCTGCTCAACTTCTCAACATGGACAAAAAAACGTTTTTGAAAACCTCATCGGTTTTAGTAAGTGGAGCCTTTCTTTCCCGCTTCGCCGCGTGTGCACCTAAGCAAAGCCAGGAACATTTAAAGAACTGGGCGGGCAACCTGGAATATAGCACCGGTAATGTGCACTACCCTGAAACCATTGAACAGGTGCAGGAAATTATTAAAAAATGCAATTCGATCAGGGCACTTGGCTCAAGACATTCCTTTAATAAAATTGCAGATAGTACCGAAAACCAGTTATCTCTGAAAGAGATGAATAAAGTGGTTTCAATAGACAAAGTGTCGAATACGGTAACGGTTGAAGGAGGAATGAGGTATGGCGAACTTGCTCCCTACCTGCATGAAAATGGTTATGCTTTGCCTAATCTGGCATCATTACCCCATATTACAGTTGCAGGAGCATGTGCAACTGCGACTCATGGATCAGGTGTAAAAAATGGCAATTTGTCGACAGCCGTTTCTGCCATTGAATTCGTGAATGCGGCGGGCGATTTAATCAGTTTATCCAAAAAGAAGGATGGCGTGCAATTTTATGGAGCCGTGGTCGGCCTTGGCGGGCTTGGCGTTGTAACAAAACTTACACTTGACCTTCAGCCTGCTTTCAACATGAAACAGGTTGTATACCGTAATCTGCCAATGAGTGAATTGAAGAACAATTTTGATAATATACAATCACATGGTTATAGCGTAAGTTTGTTTACGGACTGGAAAAATAAGAATATTAACGAGGTCTGGATTAAAAGCCAGGTAAAGGATGGCGATATTACGGCAGCGGAACTTGAGTTGTATGGTGCTAAGCTGGCCACCCGGAATATGCATCCGATTGAAGGTGAATCTGCTGAAAATGTTACTGAGCAAATGAGCGTTCCAGGTCCGTGGTATGAAAGAATGCCGCATTTCAAAATGGGTTTTAAGCCAAGCGCCGGTAAAGAACTGCAGAGTGAATATTTTGTACCCATTGAACACGCATACGAGGCCATAATGGCCATAGAAAAATTGCACGATAAAATAACACCTCACCTGTTTATCTCTGAGATCCGCACCATTAATGCAGATAATTTTTGGATGAGCCCCTGCTACAAAAAAACTTGTGTAGCTATTCATACAACCTGGAAACAGGAAGATGCAGTTATGGATATACTTCCCCTGTTCGAGGAACAACTGGCACCCTATAATGCCCGGCCGCACTGGGCCAAGCTTTTTACCATGTCTCCATCCGTCCTGCAATCCAGGTATGAAAAGCTTGCCGATTTTAAGCAACTGCTTAACCAATATGACCCAAAAGGCAAGTTTAGAAATGAATATCTTAACAAAAATCTGTATAGTGGCTAATTGGGAATCTCACACCAGATTAAGAGGATCATTTTTCATAAGATCACAAAATCAGGAAAAAAAACCGCATTAAAACCTGGACCTGTAGTTGACATGTCCTAAAAATGCCACAGTATGATCATTTCGTTGACTTATTTTTTAAAGTATGGGAACGTTTACTAAACAGTACGGACTGGCATGAAGTTGTTGCTTAATACTTTAAATATCAATTATGGGTGACATCAAAGACTTACAAAACACAGAGGCGATCGAAAAAATGAAGGAAATTGCAGAAAATACCGTTGGCCATTTCTGCACCTTCGTTGAAGGAGCCTCTATTGTTTCAAGACCAATGCACACGCAGGAAGTTGATGGGAATGGCAATTTTTGGTTTTTTAGCAGCAAAGACAGCAACAAAAACCAGCAAATTCAACAAAACAGTAAAGTGCAGCTTCTGTATGCCATTGACGGTAAATCGGAATACCTATCCATCGAAGGTACAGCCACTATTAGCACGGATCAGGCAAAAATTGATGAGCTATGGAGCGGTTTCGTAAAAACATGGTTTACCGAAGGTAAGCATGACCCTAAGCTTTCGCTTATCGAAGTTACACCTACGGCAGGTTATTACTGGGACACCAAAAATTCTAAAATGGTCTCTCTCATAAAGATTGCGGCTGGATCAATTATAGGAAAAACGATGGATGATGGTATAGAGGGCAGCCTGAATATCTAGTAACGTGTAGATATGTGCATACATAATACTAATTTATAAGCATACAAATCTTCAAAGCCCGTAATGTAAATCGTTGCGGGCTTTTTAATATCCTCAGCCGGCTTATCATTAAGCAGGTAAGTATACCAACAATTTGGATCTCGTTAAACTTCTGCACTGTTTCAAGGTCTACCTTGTCGAAACATATATCTCAGTTCTACGCCGGGTTTCTTTTAATAAAACTAAATCTACCAGATACATGATTTGATTTCGACGCTGTACAAAATGTCACTTCTAAAAACAAGCATAGTCAGTGCGACCAGATCAAATCAAAAATGTAACCCATGCGATTTTCTCCTGAAAAGACACTCACTTATTCAATCTTACTTTCTCTATCAAGCCTCAATCTCACTGCCCAATCAAATAGCTCCAAATATGAAATGGGCATAAATGTGGGCACATTCATTTACCAGGGCGATCTTACGCCTAACGCTTACGGCTCCCTCAAAACGCCTTCATTTGTACTGGGTATTAACGGAAGCAAACGACTGAGCAATGCATTTGCGATACGACTCGACCTGAATATCGGCAAACTCAAAGGGGATGAGTCAACATATTCCAATCCGGCATGGAGGAAACAAAGAGCCTTCGCATTCAAAAGTCCGGTAACGGAAATCATTGCGTCAGCAGTATTTCATCCTTTGGGAACAGGTCGTATGCTTTCCCCCTTTTTATTTGCAGGATTCGGTTATTCATTTCTAAAAATAAGAAGAGACTACAGCCGCTATAATGCAGCGTATTTTTCTTCCGAATCATTAGATGCAGCGTTGAATGTAGATATAGAACAATCTTTGCCTAAAGGTGTTCCCATATTTCCACTGGGTATTGGCGTACGTTTTAGCTTAACAAGCAGGCTCTCCTTAAGCTCTGAAGCATCCTATAGATTTATGTCCAACGATTACCTCGATGGATTTAGCCAGTCAGGTAATCCTGATAGAAAAGATCATTACTATAAATATGCAGTAGGGTTCATTTATTCTTTTGCCGGAATAAGCAAATACGGCTGTCCTGTTATCAAACAGTAACAGGTGATAACTCTAGCTGCCAGGCCTGCGGCTATAATTTGGTTTAACGCTCTGTTACACACCAAGCGTAAACACTTAGCTTTTGTTCCATATAACTTAGTAGTATCCCAAAAATTTTCCCGGGGTGCAATGAATATAACGCCCGGCAGGATGTTGTAAGCGTTTTAATAGCAACGGTTTGGGTTACATTATGTTACACCTTAAGCTATATCTGACTTTCAGTTTACATGCTGTAAATTCTCCCTTATAATATTGATTTTCTTCAGGTTCAATTAACGCGTGTCAGTAACTGATGGCATTTAAAGTTTTACCTTCAAAGGATTGGGATGACATAAACATATATATGCTCAAGCATCTTTATTCATTAAAGAATACTCAACGTGTCTTGTCTTTTTAATACGCATAAATACAATTGCAATGATCCGGAACAATAAACAAACAGCATCGAATGTAAGAGTAAAAAAAGCGCAGACAGGTATAAGTGGTTTTGATGAAATTACCGAAGGCGGTTTACCTGTAAACCGCCCCACCATTATCTGTGGCAACACAGGGTGTGGCAAAACAATTATGGCAATGGAGTTTTTGGTAAATGGCGCCGTAAAATACAACGAACCGGGAGTTTTCATGTCATTTGAAGAAACAAAGGAAGAACTTGCCTTAAACATGGAAACCCTGCACATTAATCTTGATATTCTTATCAAGGAAAAACGTATATATATTGAGTACGTAGAACTCGATAAATCTCAAAGTTTTGAAGCTGGCAAATTTGATCTGGAGGGCTTATTTGTCCGGTTAAAAAATGCCATTGCTCTCATTGGTGCAAAACGTATTGTGCTTGATTCTCTGGATGCACTTTTTTTTGGCTTTGATAAAAAGGTATTAAGACAAGAGATTAAAAGGCTTTTTAAATGGTTGAAGGAAGTAAAGATCACTGCTATTATTACTTCTGAAATCGATAGTGGCTTTATTACAACCGATGGGCTGGAGCAGTATATAGCTGACTGTGTCGTCACTATGGATAACAGGATAAGTAATCAAACGGCAACCAGGCGTTTGAGAATTCTGAAGATGCGCGGATCTGTCCATGGCAATAATGAATATCCATTCATCATTGATAAGAACGGAATGTCCGTTTTGCCATATATATCACAGTTAAAAAATCATACTTTATCGACAAACAGGATTACTTCCGGAAGTACTGACCTGGATGGTATGCTTGATGGAAAAGGATTTTTTGAGGGAAGCAGCATACTTGTTTCGGGTTCAGCAGGCACAGGAAAAACCAGCATTGCTGTTTCCCTTATCAATGCGGCCTGCAAAAAGAAAATGCGTGGCCTTTATTGTGCATTCGAAGAATCGTCCTCTCAAGTTATGAGGAACATGCGTTCCATAGGACTTAACATTGAACCATTTATTAAATCCGGGATATTAACGATTTATTCTGCCAGGCCAACCCTGCAAAATCTAGAACTGCATTTGATTGCCATCAGGAAAATCATTGAAGATTTCAAACCGGAAGTCATCGTGCTTGATCCCGTTACTAACCTGATGTCAGAAGGAATCAATAGCGAAATAAGACAGATGCTGGCACATTTTGTAGACTATTTGAAGAGCCAGGATATAACCACATTGTTTACGGCAGCCATTACCCTGGAAACAATAAAGAGCAATCCAAGCGACGAAGGCATTTCTGCAATGATGGATACATGGATACTGGTGCATGATTTTGAACAAAATAAAGAACGCAACCGGGCAATTAACGTGCTGAAATCACGTGGTATGAATCATTCCACACAGGTAAGGGAATTTATCATTTCGGACGTAGGGATTAGCCTGTTACCTATTTATATAAGCCCTAATGGAATTTTAACAGGTTCAGCTAAACTCGAACATACGTTGCAAGAAGAAGAACAAGGCACACTACGTGAGAACACAATTAAAAATGAAAATAGCGAAATCATCAGGAAACGTATAATGATGGAAGAAAACATTGCCTTGTTAAAAGCAAAATTCGAATCTGATGTAGAGGCATTAACCCAGACCAAGATTGAAAATGATTTAAGAGAACAAACAAAGAAAAAACGGATGAAGGAAATCTTAGCATTAAGAAACAAAACCAGAAGTTCTGAGGAAAAAGGGAAAAATAGAAATAAGTAGTGTTATAGTATCTAAATCACAGAAATGTCAAAACAAAAATTTCAGTCCAAGAATAATTATGCAATGGAACATGCGGAGGCAGGAAGGCCAACATATGTTCTTCGGTTATTTGTAACAGGCGTATTACAAAGTTCAGTCCGTGCGATCAAAAACGTAAACCATATATGTGAGAAACACTTAAAGGATTTCTATGAATTGGAAATAATTGATATATACCAACAGCCTGATCTGGCTGTCAAAGAGCAAATCATTGTTATTCCTGTACTAATTATAAAATTTCCATTACCTGAAAGAAGGATAATTGGCGATCTGTCAGATAACGAAAAAGTCCTGGAGATTCTTAATATTAATAACAATGGTTAAGGACCTTGACTATCTTTTGAAGGAGAATGCAAAGTTGATCCGGGAAAAAGATGAACTTTATAACAAGTTAAACGAGGCAAAAGAAGTTATCGAAGCCATAAAAAAGGGTAACATTGATGCAATCTTTAATGAAAATAACATATTGGTATCCAGTACCGCCGATCAGACTTACAGGAGATTTATTGAAAATATGTCAGAAGGTGTGGTTACGCTGCACACCGACGGTATGATACTGTACAGTAATTCAAGTTTTGCTAAAATGGTAAATTTACCTCTTGAAAGGGTCATTGGCGCAAACTTTCGCAATTTTATTCCCCCCGATAATATACATAAATTTGAACTTTTTTTCAACCAGTCTGATAATAATACAAAAGTCGAGTTATCATTTGTGGATCAGGAAGGGGTACGTGCGTATTTTATTGTATCATTAATTAAGGTACACCTTCAGGGCGTTACGGCGCTGAATCTAGTATGTACAGATGTAACAGCCCGAAAAAACGCTGAGGAAGAAGTAATGATTGTCAATGAAAATCTTAAAAGAGCAAGTGAGGACCGTATTTTGTCTGAAAACAAGGTACGTCAGCTGAACAATAAATTAAAAAACAACATTAAGATACTTGAAGATGCTAATATTGAGTTGGCGGCTTTTGCCCATGTAGCGTCTCATGATCTGAAGGAGCCGCTCAGAAAAATAATAACCTATAGTAGCCTGATTATACGCGATTATTATGATGTTATCGATCAACAGGGACAAAACTATTTATCCAATATGCAAAGCGCTTCCGAGCGCATGCAAAGTCTAATTAATGACATTCTTGAATACTCCGAGCTTTCAAACGACTTTTTATTTACGCACGCTAACCTCGAATCAATTGTCAAAGAAGTTATTTCTAATCTTGAAATTGTCGTAACACAAACAAGTGCAAAGATTACCATAGAAAAGCCGTTGCCTGTTATTCAAGCTAATCCCAGCCAGTTGAGGCAGTTGTTCCAAAATTTAATAACGAATTCGTTGAAATTTATGAAGGTTGATGTTGCACCCGAAGTAAGTATCACCAATAGACTAATAAAAGGGAAGGAATTAGGAAAAATTGGTAGAAGCAGGCAAAATGAAGAATTTTGTATGATTGGCATAAGGGATAATGGCATTGGCTTTGATTCGAAATATAAAATGAAAATCTTTAGTATATTTCAAAGATTACACAGTAAATCGCTGTATGTTGGAACAGGCATAGGGTTGGCTATCTGTAAAAAGATCGTTGAGCAACATCGGGGCTTTATATCAGCAGAAAGTGAACTTGATGAAGGATCATTGTTTACGGTTACACTCCCGGTTAGTCAGGCGATTAGTTAGCAATGAAAGATCGCAACTTTCGGGTTGGTAACCGACATGGGCCAATTTACATTTGTGTAATCAAACTGAAAACGAAATGAACGCACAGGTGGAAACAAATTATAACCGGATCGCTAAAGCGATTACTTATATAAAAGGCAACTT
The DNA here is from genome assembly GCA_037718865.1 of Chitinophagaceae bacterium. Taxonomy (GTDB): domain Bacteria; phylum Bacteroidota; class Bacteroidia; order Chitinophagales; family Chitinophagaceae; genus JADCRZ01. The sequence goes on from JBBJMP010000004.1 coordinate 122,921, forward strand.
TAAAACACAGCCCGGATTGGAAGAAGTAGCCGAAAGGATAAATTTAAGTCCCTTCCATTTTCAACGGCTATTCACCGATTGGGCTGGTGTAAGTCCCAAAAAATTTTTGCAATATCTAACCGTAGAGTATGCAAAAAAAATGTTGAAAGACAATCAGGCCACCGTATTTGAAACGGCCATTGAAACCGGGTTATCCGGAACAGGTCGTCTGCATGATCTGTTCATAACTATTGAAGGCATGACGCCCGGAGAATATAAAAATGGCGGTGAAAGTCTTTCTATCCATTACAGTTTTGCTGAAAGTCCGTTCGGAAACATGCTGGTAGCATCTACTTCCAGGGGCGTTTGCCATATGGCATTTTCAGATGACGATACTGAAGCATTAAGTCGATTGCAGGCAAAGTTCCCTAATGCGGCATTCAAACAAATGGTTGATCTGGCTCAACAAAATGTACTGTATATATTCACTCATGACTGGAACAAACTCCATCAGATAAAACTGCATTTAAAGGGCACGGCATTTCAGCTAAAAGTCTGGGAAACCCTGTTGAAAATTCCAATGGGACAATTAACCACCTATGGAAACATTGCCAGGCAAATACAAGTTCCAAAGGCGTCAAGAGCGGTAGGTAGTGCCATCGGCGACAATCCTGTGGCATTCCTAATTCCCTGTCATCGCATTATTCAGTCGACAGGAGTATTTGGAGGGTATCATTGGGGAAGCGCACGAAAAACGGCCATCATCGGATGGGAAGCTGCGCAAACGGACAAGGACAGGTTACCGATTAATTAAGCCATGAATGATAAGGCATACCGAAATAACGGATGAAGAATTAAAGAAACGGATAAAAGACAGGATGATTTCGGCAGCAGGAAATGATAAACTAATGATCTACGGTAATCTGCATTGCAGATCAGGTAAAAGAATGAGGCGGGAAAACCGCGTTTTTTTTCAGTCAGTTGATGAAGCGATCCGGCAGGACTTCCGGCCCTGCGGAAACTGTTGTAGAGCAGATTACACGGAGTGGAAACGTAAAAAAAAGGGCCAGGATAGAAATCCAGCCCCGCTTTTAATCCAATATCCTATGAAAAACCGATTACATAAAGGCTAACAACATGCCAATTGCATTTACTGTATAAATCAGGCTAAATAGTAAGACTAGTTTTCCCGTTTCCGGAATTCGGGGTTTAATTATGGAATGTAGAGGAGGTCATGCTAAGCGAATTATTCATTATCACTTGGTGAAAAGGGTAGCCCCCTCTAGGGGCATGAAATAATGCATGCTCAAGGTGCTACAAAACGGTTGCCCCTGGCCGGGGCAGGAATGCTCTTTTTTAATTTTTTAAAGATTTTGCCTGACGGGAGCTTTTGAAGTATCGGTTAGGGGTGATTACTTCTCAAATCCGCACATCAACCAAACAATCCCATCTCTGCTTTGCCTAACCCGTCCTGGGTAGTATAAAAAGGCCTGTTTTCTACCACATAATGTGCATCTTCGGCGATGCCAAGTGCATGATAGATAGTCTGGTGGATCTGGTCGATCGAAATCGGTCTCTCAATGGTCTTGCAGGGTCTCTCGTCTGCAGTCTTACCATAAACCTGCCCTTTTTTAATGCCACCTCCAAACATAAGTATAGAACCGCCTTCGGTAAAGTGGCGATGCATGCCATAATTTTTCATTTCGTTTATGATATCAGGCTGATTGACCTGCTCCTGCACCTTAAGGTCAGGACGGCCTTCCACCATCATGTCGCGACTGAATTCACTCGCCAGTATAACGATCGTACGGTCAAGCCGCCCTGATCGTTCGAGGTCTTTTATGAGTTGAGAGACAGGCCCATCGATCTGGTTTTTCATCTGGAGCACCCGCGTGTTGCCGTTATCATGCGTATCCCATCCCTTAAAGGGTTCATATTCAGTGGTGACGCTGATGAAGCGGGCTCCCTGTTCGGCAAGCCTCCGGGCCATCAGGCAACCCAAACCAAATTTCCCGGTATTGTAGATATCATAGATCTCTTTTGGTTCTTTGCCAAGATCGAATGCGCTGGCTTCCGGTGATTTTAATAAGCGGTAAGCCTGTTCCAGGGATCTTTTCAGCGATTCCTTCTGATAGTCACTGCCCACCTCCCCGATAGAATTTTTATTCATCAACTCGTTATATAACCGATTCCGCCGTTCGAACCGTTGTTCGGACATGCCAACAGGAGGGCGTACACTTTCAAGGCCGGAGGATGGGTCCGGTATCAGAAAAGGCCCGAATTCATTACCCAGGAAACCGGCGCTATGGAATGCTTTTAACTCTTCTCCTTCGCCTAACGTAAACCGTTGGCCGATATCGATAAAGGAAGGAATTACAGGGTTCAGGGGTCCCAGTTCTTTGGCAATCCAGGCACCTAAATGAGGGGCAGCAACGGACTGGGGCGGCTTATAACAGGTATGCCAATGATACTGGTGGCGCGAGTGCAGGATAAACCCCATATCTGCGGCTACATATGACCGTATGAGGGTACCCTTATCCATGATCCTGCCGATAGATTCCAGTCCTTCTGAAAAATAAACCCCATCCAACACAGTTGGAACCGGTTTAAATGTGCTGAGTACGCTATTTGCCTCCATTCCTTTTTCGAAAGGCGTATATTTTTTAGGATCGAAAGTATCCGTATGCGGCATGCCTCCAGCCATCCAGAGCAGGATGACCGTATCAGCTTTGGCATTGATCTTTTTTGGATTGCAGGAATTCAACATATTGGTCACCGGCATGCCGGCGGCAAGGGCTGCCAACGTTGCGGCCCCGGATTTCTGCAAAAATTGCCTTCTGTTACATTCCATTTTCTAATAATGATTGATACTAAAAATAACTTAATAAATGATTTGGAATTCCGGGAGTAAAAGAACCGCCCAGAACAGATCCTGTATACCTTCTTTCGTAGGGGATACACCAAGCATTTTGCTGGCCAGGGCCAACTCATCGGGTAACGGTTCGCGTCCCAGTGCTTTCCGGTACAATGCCTGAATAATGCCTTCAGTATTCCGGTAATGCTGTCTCCATTTTTCTGCCCCGTTGAGGAGTACGGCATTGAATCGCTCTCCATTAGTCAGTTCAAGAGCCTGGAGCAGGTTGGCCTGAGACTCTCTTGAGGTTGAAACGGTTTCACGGTTTGGTCTGCCTAAAGCTGTAAGGAACGGATTATTTACAACTAACGAGGCCCGGGCAAATGGCTGTTTAGACTGGCCGGTGCCGCCTTTTTTGAAAGGGTTGTATTTTACCAGCGAATCCGGAAACGCAGGCCCGATGATGGTGCTTACTGCATCGGAAAATTGTTCTGCAGATAGCCGCCTTCTGATCATTCCCTCAAATATATACTCCCCGGCCATAATTTTATTTGCGTCCTTGTAACCTGTTGATGTCAACTGGTAAGTTCTGGAGCTCGTGATCAGGTAAATCAATTCCTTTATATCATAGTTGGTCTGTACAAAATTAACGGCCAGCCAATCCAGCAGGTCCTGGCTCCAGGGTTCGTTATCCATGTTATCGACGGGTTCTACCAGGCCCCGTCCCATAAGCTGGGCCCATATACGGTTTACGATGGTCCGGTATAAACGACCATTTTCCGGCTTCGTCATTAGCTCCGCCAGTTGCTGTTGTTTTTTTGCTGCAGGAGCCTGGTTCTGAATACCACCCAGTTCCTTCCACAGCAGCCTGGCCGTAGTAAACTTTCCGGTAGGCTTGTCGCAGCGGTTAATCTCCAGTGAGCTATCCGCAAAAATGTTGGCAAATGCATACGCATCTTCCAGCTTCCAGTCGTTGATAAAACTGTTATGGCAGGATGCACATTTCAGGTTTAGTCCAAAAAAGACCTGGGCCACGTTCTGAGCTGCCTGCATTTCAGTTTTCTGACTTGCATTTATGACCCCGCGCCATTTAATACCTTTGATAAAACCCTGGCTTTCTTCGCCCGGACTTACCAGTTCGTGTACAAACCGGTCATAAGGTTTATTGTTTTGTAACGACTTATACAGCCAATCCGTGATGGCAAAACGGCCCTTGGTTATGTAACCGGTACCAGTATAATCATTTCGAAGGGCATCGTTCCAGAAGCTCATCCAATGTATGGCATAATCCTCCTTCCTGTTTAATAACTGTTTTACCCAGATCGACCGTTTATTCGGGCGGGTGTCCTGTGAAAAGGAAACCTGGTCTTCCGGAGTGGGTAATAATCCGATAATATCCAAAAAGACTCGCCGCAGATAGATTCGGTCGTCTACGGTTGACGGCCACTTCAGCTTTTTGAGTTTGAAATAATCATTAACCCAAATGTCGACAGGGTTTTGGAGGACAGCGGACGCGGCAGGCAGCATTGGATTCCGGGGTTCCAGCTTAGCCACCCGGAATGGTTGTTTGTCAGAACCTTCCGGCCATGGTGCGCCTTTGCTGATCCAGAAATGGATCAGGCTGATTTCGTCGTTGGCTAATTTTTTTCCTTTTGACGGCATAGCTTCCTTATCGTCTCTGGGCAAGGTAATCCGGCGCATGATCTCACTTTTTGCAGGGTTGCCGGGCAGAATGACCGGGCCGGACTCACCGCCTTTAAATACCATGTCCTTTCTATCCAGGCGCAGCTCCCCTTTAACTTTTTCGGCGCCATGACATTTGTAGCAATTATGCGCCAGAATTGATCTGACCTGCACATTGAGGTCGTTCTCCTGCTTTTTGGTGAGCTTGCTGGTATCCGTTTCCAGAGTGGCAAAGTCTACGATATTCAGGGATTCACCCTCGTAATCTTCGCTCCACGGAATTGCGCTGGTAAGATAGGCATCGCCATGTGTCAAGGAAGCCCCGAAATGGCCGGCCGTTGAGACAGCTATTACCGTGCAGAAAAGAAGAACGCGGTAGGGTTTAACCAGATTCCGCCGGTTATGCTTGTGTATAGCGATCAGCAGTAACAGGCTAGCTATTCCAAGGCAGGCCGTGGCAATGCCCGTCCATTGATGCAGGCTAAGCAGGTTCTCGCCATAGTCTCCGTTCCTCGCCAGTAACAGGCCAAAAACGGCGGATATGACAGACATGGCCACCCCGGAAAAAACCAGTACGTTGATACCTGCCCGTAACCGGGAATTGAACTTCTTCATGGTAAAAAGCTCAAGTAAAGCAGCCAATATAAGGAGGCTTACCGGAAAATGAATGGCTAGCGGATGTAAGCGGCCTAAAAAATCCCAGAGCCAGAAATGGCCGTCACCGGTAGGCACAGGCAGGGATTGTCCAAGGCTGTCCTGTGACAGAAATGGATTTATTAAGCAGACCAGGAGGAGCAGGAGGGAGGCAGATAAGCTTATAATATCCTTATGCATTGATTACTCCTTTTCATAAGAAGCAGAAAGTTTGTGTAATTTAATAAAATTTTATCCCTTCTAACATTTTTAGCTACTTTTATTAGTGTGCGCTGATGCCTAAATAACTCCGTATTTTTCTGAAGATGACAAAAACTTTGTCTGATTATAGGAATACTAAAAAAAGTAAATCGTTTCCTATTGTTGCCATAGGTGCTTCCGCCGGCGGTCTGGAAGCACTTAAGAACTTGCTTAAAAACCTCCCACCGGATACGGGCATGGCCTTTGTTTACATCCAGCATCTTGATCCAACGTATAAAAGTATGCTGGCTAACATCCTCGAAAAAGTGACCAGTATGCCCGTGCTGCAGGCGACTCATCTGATGCCTATCCGTCCAAATCACTTGTTCATCATCCCTCCGAATAAGGATATGGGTATTCTTGATGGTCACCTAACCCTTAATCCACGCAAGCCCAAACCAATAATACACATGCCGGTCGACAAATTTTTTTCTTCCCTGGCTGAAAAACAACAGGAGGGTGCAATAGGTATTGTGCTTTCCGGTACGGCTTCCGATGGCACGTTGGGATTAAAAGCGATCAAAGCTGCCGGCGGACTGACCTTTGCTCAGGATGATTCGGCAAAATTTGAAAATATGCCAAAGTCGGCCGTTTCAGAAGGTGTAGTGGACCTGGTGTTGTCTCCCGGAGAAATGGCCAAAGAACTTGAACGCATAAGCAGGCAGACTATCTTGCAGGAGGTTTTGAATGATCCATGGGAAGAAGAGGGAGGCAACAATCATGAAGACCTGGTGAACATCGTACAGATGTTAAAAAAGGCGACTTCGGTTGATTTCATCCACTATAAAATGAGTACGATCAAGCGCCGTATCATCCGGCGTATGGTGCTTTATAAACTGTCCACATTCAAAGAATACGAAGAGGTTCTCCGGCAAAACAGCCAGGAACTGACCCTTCTCTACCAGGACCTGCTTATTCATGTTACCAGCTTCTTCCGGGATCCTGATTCAGTGGAATATCTCAAAAAAAGACTTATACCGAAAATATGTAAGAATAAGCCGCCCAACGAACCGGTACGGATCTGGGTTCCGGCCTGCGCAACAGGAGAGGAAGCGTATTCCCTGGCTATTATGGTAACTGAAGCCCTGGGCGATAAGGCATCGAACACTCCTGTTCAGATATTTGCCACCGATCTGAGTGAACGGGCCATTACCAAAGCAAGATTGGGTATTTATTCTTTAAATGAACTATCAAATGTTCCACCTAAAACATTACAACGGTTTTTTACAAAAGTTGACGGGCATTACCGTATAGCCAAATTCATCCGGGATGTTTGTGTTTTTGCTCCGCATAATATTATTAAGGACCCTCCCTTTTCACGCCTTGATCTGGTCAGTTGCTGTAACCTCCTGATCTACCTGGATACGTCACTACAAAAAAAAATCCTGTCAACCCTTCATTATTCTCTGAACAACGAAGGATATCTGGTGCTGGGAAAATCTGAGACCCTGGGCAGCTGCGCTTCACTTTTTTTCCAATTGGAGAAGAAATGCAAGGTCTTTGCGAAGAAAAAAGATGCCGGGACAAAAGTAACTTTCGAAATGAATTCCCGGTTCCCCGAACCGGAAAAAACAAATATTGAAAATGTAAGCAGGCCTCATAAAAAAGATAATGAAAATGTGGTTGATGTGGACAAACTGGTAGATAACATCCTGTTGACCAGATTTGTTCCACCAAGCGTAGTAGTTAACCAGGATCTGGAGATCATTCAGTTTCGGGGCGCAACCGGTTTTTTCCTCGAACATCCTCCGGGAAAGGCAAGCTTTAATTTAATCAAAATGGCCAGGCCGGGGCTGGCTTATGAGTTGAGAAGTATCATTCATAAGTTAAATAAATCACGCCAGCCAATAATCAAAAGAGGCCTCGAAATAAAAAATAAAGCAGGCAACTTGCGGGTTTGTGTGGAAGCTGTCCATTTATCATCTCAAGGCGAAGAAAAGCTTTTCCTGATAATTGTCGAAGAAGAAAAAGCTCCTGAACCAAACGAAGTAACACCGGGTTTAACCAAAGACCGGTTAGTTAAACGGTTGCAGGATGAATTGGTTACCGTGAAGGAAGACCTGCGCAGTTTTATAGAAGAGCAGGAAGCCACCAGGGAAGAATTACAATCCGCCAACGAAGAAATTATTTCCAGCAACGAAGAATTGCAAAGCGTCAATGAAGAATTGGAAACTTCCAAACAAGAAGTTGAATCTACCAATGAAGAGTTGATGACGATCAACAACGAACTGCTGGTAAAAAACGAACAACTGGCAGAATCGTATGAATATTCCGAAGCCATTATAGGCACCATCCGGGAAGCTGTGATGGTAATGGATAGAAATTTTAAGATCATGTCCGCCAATAAGACCTTCTATGAAATGTTCCGGGTTAAGCAGGATGAAACAGAACGGCAAAGGTTATTCGATCTGGATAACAAACAATGGAACATACCAGGGCTAAAAGAATTTCTGGACGAATTACTGCTCAACGGAACGCAGTTTTACGGATTTGAGGTGGCGCATCATTTTCCAGGAATTGGAGAAAAAGTATTAATGCTGAATGCAAAGGTCATTGTCCAACAGGTGCCAGGGCAAAAGTTGATCTTACTGGCTATAGAAGATATAACCGAGCACAGGATGGCTGAACGGGTAATCGCAGAACGGGAAGCCTGGTTTCGTAATATGGCGGATGGTGCGCCGGTGATGATCTGGGTAAGTTCCGTTGACAAGCTTCGCAATTTTTTCAACAGAACCTTTCTCGAGTTCACCGGCCGTCAAATAGACCAGGAAAAAGGAAACGGGTGGAAAGAAAACATTCATGCCGACGATCTGGATAGAGTTGACATTGAATACAAATATAATTTTGACCAAAGGAGGCCATTTAACCTGGAATACCGGCTCAGACGGTCAAGTGGCGAATATAGGTGGGTGCTAGATGTGGGCAAACCGGCTTATTCGACAGAAGGAGTCTTTACAGGTTACCTTGGCTCCTGTACGGAAATTCACGAAACAAAGATCATAAATGAAGAGCTGGAAAGACGGGTGGAGCAAAGAACCCGCGACCTGCAGCAAACCAATAAAGAACTGCAGCGGTCAAACAATGAATTGGAGCAATTTGCGTACGTGGCGAGTCATGACCTGAAGGAGCCTTTGCGTAGGATCAATACCTATACCGATCGCATCATGAACAAGACTGATGCTTTACCATCTTCTGTCGGGAGTTATCTTGAAAAGATAGAAAGTTCTTCAAAGCGCATGTTACGGCTGATAGATGATTTGCTCAACTTTTCGAGAACATCCAGAATGGACAATAAATTTTTTGAAACCGATCTCCAACTGCTGGTAAAAGAAGTATTGGTTGACTTTGAATTAGTCATTTCCCAAAAGAAAGCCCGTGTTCGATGCGGGCCCCTTCCGGTAATTCAGGCTATACCTTTGCAAATGATACAGCTCTTTCATAACCTTATCAGCAATGCGCTCAAATTTTCAAAACCTGCAACTCCCCCTGTCATCGAAATCGTATGCCGCCCCTATACACCGGATGGTGATCATGTCCAGGGGAACTTTGATACCTCTTTAAATTACCACGAAATAATTATTAAAGACAACGGGTTAGGATTTAATCCTGAATATTCCCAGCAGATTTTCATTATTTTCCGTCGCTTAAACAATAACCGTCTACAGTTTCCAGGTACGGGCATAGGGCTGGCCCTTTGCCGTAAAATTGTAAACAATCATGGCGGGGAAATATTTGCCGTTTCCGCTGAAAATGAAGGATCCGTTTTTCATATTTTGCTTCCCGTACAGACAAAACATCTGTAATCATCTGCTGCGAGGTTAACTTTATTCAACAGGCAGTTTTTGCAAAGGAAATAACCTGCGCAGGTCTATTTGTTTCGGACATTCAGGTTTGATCTGCATGCTGGGTTGCAAACAATAAGTCTTTCAGCGCCTGAATGTGGCCGGTTATTTCTTCTGCTTTCTCGTTTTGCTCTGCTGCAAACCTGACCAATCCTTTTCTTATGCTATCTTCCGTCAGCTTTGTCAGCATCTTTTTTCTCTCTTCCATCATTCTGAGGGCAACCCAGAGAGTAGCTTCCAGCTTTTCAGCCTGTTTGATGATAAGGTCAGCCTCTGAATAGGAATGGCCGATATGACAACGGTAACGGCTGAGGTGACTTTGCATCAGGTTATACAAACCGCCTCCGCAATCCGGGCAGGCAAACATGCTTTTATCTCCTAATTCCGCAACGTGTTCAATGCCTATTGCTGTCCTTTCCGATATTGCTGCCTCAGCGATCACATCAGGTGGAGCTTGTTTCTCTTCTCTGGGTACCGAGTTTGTCTGTGCGAAAATGACAGGTCCCATATCACCCAGAGGAATGCAATAGTCTACATCCATGTTGTTTAATACCGACAAAGGCATATCGAGGTATTCCGCCTCGTTGGGGTCTTGCACGAGGCAGGTGCCGCCACTGTGTTTTATGGCCAACATACCGGAAGTTCCGTCATCAAGTAAGCCGGTTAGAATAATACCGATCGTTCTTGTGTTAAACGCGGCGGCGGCCGATCGGAATAATACGTCAATAGAAGGGCGCCACCTGTTTTCCTCCGGTCCCTTACCTATAATTATTTTGTCTTTTTTTATCAGGAGGTGTTTATTGGGAGAAGCAATATAATCCTGACCAGGGCCTGCAGAACATCAAGTATTTAATCCCGTTGGTCATAGAAATTATTTAACCGCAATCAAATGAATTTCTTTTGTTCTGAAAATGTAAACAATCTTATTTAATCAAAAATTGTTATGTTATGCTACATGCTAATTTTAAATCAACTTTTGTGAAACCGGCTTTACTGGTAATATCGTTTTTAACCTTTTTTTCTTTAACCGGTAAAGCGGGGCGGGATTTTTACGAGATCTATCTGAACAAAAAACTTATAGTAAAACAACACGCAGGAGAATTCTCTGCAACCCTGATGAACCTGCCCTTAGAAAATGCCAAAGAAAGCGACCAGATCAGCATTTTCTTCTTTCACTGCAATGCGAAAGGAGCAGGTAAGGGTAGAACGATTGTTGCGCGGAACGAGCAGAACAACATTGTAAAAGAGTGGAAATTCGCAGACCCTTCCGGCTCTGATGGATCTATGATCATACCAGTTAAGGATTTACTGGAACTGCGGAAAAAGTATGCTCATTCAAATCTGCATCTTTACTATACTTCATCTCAGGAGTTGCCCAAAGGAATGATGCTGGCAGCCATTAATCAGGCGGATAAGAAAGTAAGCCGGTCAATAGAATACCACTTACCCATATTAATAGCTGGTTTAATGGGTATGATCATGTTGTCTCCGGCACCCTGCTCAGAAGAAATTTAGTGTCTGTTATAACAGGTATACCTTTTGACGATTAGTTGTTGTTGTGATTACCTCTAGAGAACAGGTAAAATAAAAAGGGGCCAGGATAGAAATCCAGCCCCGTTTTTTATCCAATATCCTATGAAAACCAGCAGGTAAAGAACAAATGGCATACCACTGGCCGTTACCGCATAAAACACCCGGCGTATGAAATAAATTTTTCCGCAGCCGGGAAGATTTGATTCAAATCAGGAATAAAGCCCTTCAGGAACGCGAATATTAATATCTTAGTCATTAAAAGATAAAATCCTACGCATGTTACGATTGCTTTGCCTGTCTGCGGCGCTTTTCATTTGCCTTTCGTCGTTTTCACAATTGCGGGTCAGCGATAATAAACGTTTTCTGGTTACCAAAGAAGGTAAGCCCTTTTTCTGGCTCGGCGACACCGCATGGGAGCTCTTTCACCGGCTAAACCGGGAAGACGCCAAAGTATACCTGCAAAACCGGGCGGCTAAGGGGTTTACCGTTATACAGGCAGTGGTCCTGGCAGAACTGGATGGATTGGAAACACCCAATGCATACGGAGACAAGCCACTCATCAACAACGATCCATCCCGGCCTAATGAAGCCTATTTCAAACATGTTGATTTTATTGTTCGGGAAGCCGACAAGCTTGGGCTGACGATCGGCATGCTCGCATCATGGGGTGACAAGTGGAACAAGTCGACCTGGGGAAAAGGTCCTGAGATCTTTACACCCGCCAATGCCGGTTTATTTGGAGAATATCTGGGTAAGCGTTACAACAATAATTCCATTATCTGGATCATGGGTGGCGACCGTGACTGTACTGAACCGGCCGACTTTGCCATCATCCGTTCAATGGTTGAAGGATTGAAAAAAGGAGGTGGTAGCCAGCACCTTTTCACTTTTCACCCACAGGGTGGCAAAAGCTCTTCCGACTTTTTTAAAAGCGATGACTGGATTGATCTGCATATGTCTCAGACTGGCCATTATGAAAGTGCTCCAAATTATACATTCAATCAAAAACACCTTGCTTTTTCTCCGCTGAAGCCGCATCTTGATGGCGAGCCCCGGTATGAAGACCATCCCAATGCTTTCAATGCAGCTGAAAAGGGCTGGCTTGACGATGTTGAAACCAGGCAGGCGGCTTACTGGAGTATGTTGTCCGGTGCCTGCGGCCATACTTATGGGAATCACAATATATGGCAAATGTTCACTGAAGAAAGGCAACCCGTTTCGATGGCCCGGACACATTGGAAGGTTGCCCTCGACCATCCCGGCTCGTACCAGGTAGGTTATCTGCGTAAATTGTTGGAAAGCCGCGCCTGGCAGCGATTGCAGCCCGACCAGGAAATTATTTCGGGTGATAACCCGGCAGGCAAGGAATTTAAGGTGGCCGCAGTATCCGCCGATGGTGATTTTCTGATGGCATATGTTCCGTACGGAAGGAAAACAACCATTAATACCGCTAAACTAAAGGCCTCCAGGCTGCGTGCCTGGTTGTTTAATCCAAGAGACGGGAGGGCTGTACCGATAGGGGAATTTGACAACACGGGTAATAAGGAAATAAGCTTTCCTTCCGTAGGCCGTGGTAGTGACTGGGTTGTGGTGGCGGACGATGCAGCCAGAAATTATCCCAAGCCCGGCGCACGTTGAGCGCAGCGCTTCGGGAATATTGCGATCACCAAATTGTAAATTAACCGTTACATTTATGTCTGGATTGCAACATCACCTACCGATAAATACGTTTTGATCCGTATTCTTTAAAACGCTTTTTTAACAACTACATAAACGCTTCCATATGCAACAAGGTAATTACTCTTCCCGCAGGAGTGCTTTAAAAAAGATGGCCGCTGCCACTGCTATTGCTCTCACCGGAAATAGCCTAATGACGCGAATATCAGCTGCCGAGACCATGGCGGGTAACCAGATGAAAGGGAAAATCAATCATTCGGTTTGCCGTTGGTGCTATAATACGATTCCATTGGAAGACCTTTGCAAGGCTGCCAAAAATATAGGCCTTGCTTCGGTTGAACTTACTGGTCCGGAAGAATGGCCGGTGCTTAAAAAGTACGGCCTCACATCTGCCTTACCCTGGGGCGCAGGCATGGGCATTGAAAAGGGATTTAATGATCCGCAATATCACGACGCGCTGGTGAAAAGTTATGAGGAAGTGATTCCAAAAGCTGCGGCAGCAGGGCTTACCCAGATCATTTGCTTTTCCGGCAACCGTAAGGGACTGGCTGATGAGCAGGGAATAAAAAATTGCGCCATAGGGTTGAAACGCCTGATGCCCGTTGCAGAAAAACACAAGGTGTCCATGGTCATGGAGCTGCTCAACAGTAAAGTAAATCATAAGGACTATCAATGCGACCATACTGCCTGGGGGGCAGCCCTGTGTGACAGTGTAGGATCAGACCGATTTAAATTGTTGTATGACATATACCATATGCAGATCATGGAAGGCGATGTGATCGCGACGATAAAGAAATATCAGAAATACATTTCTCATTACCATACGGGAGGCGTACCCGGCAGGAACGAAATTGATGAAACCCAGGAACTCAATTACCCTGCCATCATGAAAGCTATTGTAGAAACAGGATACAAGGGTTTTGTTGCACAGGAATTTATTCCAAAAAGGCCGGACAAAATTGCCTCCCTCAAACAGGGAGTTGAAATTTGCGATGTGTCTTGAACATACATTCTATTATCTAACGACAAAATAATATGAAGGTAAATCATAAACTGCCTGCACATACGAAGATAAGCCTGGGCATCGTGGGGCTGCTGATAGCTGTCATCGTCTATGCCTGCAACGATTCTGCCGGTTCTCAACTTGTTTACTTTGTAAAAGATACTGTAAGCCCCGACCAACAGCGTCTGCCCGAATCCGCCTTGAAGGGTCTTGTGGTGGCTTCGGGATTGGAAGTACGTACTATGGTTACCGAGCCCGTTATAAAAAATCCTACCAATATAGACGTTGACGAAAGGGGCAGGGTATGGGTAACCGAAGCGTACAATTACAGGCCTGCTATTAACGGCAATCCGGTAAACCCCGAAGGCGACCGGATCGTTATCCTTGAAGATAAAGATGGGGATGGACTTACAGAGGATGCCAAAGTTTACTACCAGGGCCCCGAGCTTAACGCCCCCCTGGGTATTTGTGTGTTGGGAAATAGGGTGCTTGTTTCCCAGAGTCCGTATGTTTGGGCTTTCTACGATGACAACGGTGATGATAAGGCAGACAGGAAGGAGATCCTGTTCCAGGGGATGGGTGGTGAACAGCATGATCACGGCATGCACACCTTTATTTTCGGGCCTGACGGCAAACTCTATTTCAATTTTGGCAACGAAGGCAAAACACTTAAGGATAAGAACGGCAAGGTCGTGCTGGACCAGGATGGCGATGAGATCGGTCCGAAAAAATACCGTCAGGGAATGTTGTTCCGTTGCGATCCGGACGGTTCTAATGTGGAATGCCTGGGGCACAACTTCCGGAACAATTATGAAGCTGCCGTTGACAGTTATGGAACCATGTGGCAGAGTGATAATGACGATGACGGCAACCGCGGAGTGCGCATCAATTATGTAATGGATTATGGCAACTACGGATATCAGGATGAGGTCAGCGGGGCAAGCTGGCAGGCCAGCCGCACGAACATGGAAGATTCTATACCCCTGCGCCATTGGCACCTTAACGATCCGGGGGTTGTTCCCAATCTTTTACAAACGGGCGCCGGTTCGCCAACCGGAATCGTTTTTTATGAAGGGACGCTATTGCCGGAGCCTTTTCGTAACCAGGTCATCCATTGCGATGCCGGTCCGAATGTGGTGCGTGCTTACCCGGTAAAAAAGCAGGGAGCAGGTTACCATGCCGAAATGCTGAATGTCCTGAAGGGCGAAAAAGATCAATGGTTTCGTCCGGCAGATGTTTGTGTTGCTCCCGACGGTTCGCTGGTCATTGCTGACTGGTACGATCCCGGGGTCGGCGGCCACCAGGCTGGTGACCAGCAGCGTGGGCGCATATACAGGGTAGCTCCTCCGGGGTCGAAATATACAATAACCAGGCAGGATTACGCTACGCCTTCCGGGGCTGTGAAAGCTTTACAAAATCCCAATCTGGCTGTCAGGCACCATGCCTGGATGGAGTTACAAAAGATGGGTCAACAGGCAGTTCCTGAATTGGAGGCCTTGTGGAAATCAGCTTCGGCTGATCCAAGGATGCGTGCACGGGCTTTCTGGGTTCTAGTTAAGATGCCCCAGGGCAACAAATACCTAAAAGAAGCCATAAAGGATAATAACCCCGATCTGCGCATTACCGGTTTGCGTGCAGCCAGGCAATTAAAGACAGACGTTGCGGGTGTGGTAAGCCAATTGGTAAAAGACGCTGATCCCCAGGTACGCCGCGAATGTGCCCTGGCCCTCAGGCATGACAAGTCTCGGGAAGCCGCTCAATTATGGACGACACTGGCTAACCAATACGACGGTAAAGACAGGTGGTATCTGGAGGCGCTTGGTATTGGTGCCGACGGGCAATGGGATCCTTTTTTTACAGCGCTTATGGATCAGGTTAAGGATCCTTTGCAAAATCCTTTATACCGCGACATCATCTGGCGCGCGCGCACAGATAAGGCCGTTCCCTTTCTTGCCAAACTGGCTTCGGAAGAAACAACTGACTTGAAATCACGGCTTAGGTATTTCCGCGCCTTTGACTTTAACCCAGGGCCGGCCAAATCGACGCTATTGGTGAAAATGATCGAAGATAACCGCACAAACAATAGTGAACTAAATAAAATGGTTTTACATCATCTTGATCTTAAAACGGTTAACGGGTCTCCCATTGCGCAAAACGCCATTAAGGATGTACTCAGATCGGTAGATGGGACGAGTGAATACCTTGAACTGGTTAGAAAGTACGAAATCAGTTCTGAAAACCCCAGGCTACTTGCCTTGGCTATGGCCAATGCCAACGAACGTCTGGGCCGCGATGCAGCCGGGACTTTGTTTCAGCTCAAGGGTGGACAGCTTGCGCAAAACGTGATCATGGGTAAAGACACCGCCAGAACCTTGCAGGTATTATCTGCAATCAGCCGCCTGGGCGGTAAGGAATCGATCGATATGCTGGAGGCTGTGACCCTGTCGAAATCCTATCCCTTGTCTATCCGGTCAAGCGCTGCTGAAATGATTGGAAGAAGCCAGAGCGGGGAAGATCGCGTTCTGGCCTTGCTCAAAACGAAGAAGGTTCCGCAGGAACTGATACCGCCGTTTGTGGCGGGTGTAAGACGAGCCTGGCGCAAGTCGGTCTATACAGAAGCGCTGACCTATTTGCCGGGAGGAGGAACTATCTCACAGGAAAAGAAAGTGCCTGTCCTTGCAGAACTGGCTGCCCTTAAGCCCAATCTGCAGAATGGAAAAACGGTATTTAAAACGATTTGTGCTACCTGTCACATGGTGAATAAGGAAGGTTTTGATTTCGGACCGAAACTTACAGAGATCGGTTCAAAACTGGCCAAAGAAGGAATGCTGGAAGCCATCGTATACCCTTCAAAAGGAATCAGCTTTGGTTACGAGTCCTGGCAACTCGATATGAAAGATGCTTCTAAACTTACAGGCATCATTGGAAGCAGGACGGAAACCGATATAGACCTCAAATACCCCGGAGGTGTGGTGCAAAAGGTCAAAACCGGTGA
This sequence comes from Chitinophagaceae bacterium, assembly GCA_037718865.1. Taxonomy (GTDB): domain Bacteria; phylum Bacteroidota; class Bacteroidia; order Chitinophagales; family Chitinophagaceae; genus JADCRZ01. The sequence goes on from JBBJMP010000004.1 coordinate 139,381, forward strand.
CGTTAAGAAATTGAACAAATTGCCCGAATCATTGATGCCTGAAGGTCTGCATGAAGCAATGACAACCCAGCAGCTGGCAGACCTGGTTGAATACCTGTCTTCTTTAAGGAAGAGTGACACTGCGCCGCTTAGAATAGAAGCAGGCAGGCAGTAAATTTCGGCTAGGCTTCACCGTTAAAGCCCCGGTTAGAAAAGCGCATGATAGATTCGTTAATTATTGTAGTTTTACGCCTAACCCATTGTATTATGAAACGAAATATATTTTTATTGATAGCTGTTGCTTTATTAACAGGAGCAACCTATGAAGCTATGAGTCAGCCATCATCAAATTCAACAATGAAAGACCAGCCCGTTAACCAGTTACGACATATTGTTTTGCTCAAGTTTAAGGATTCTTCCACCCCTGCACAAGTCAAAGAAGTGGAAAATGCGTTTTCCGTCCTTCCCGGGAAAATTAACACGATTACAGGCTATGAATGGGGAACCAACGTGAGCCCGGAAAACCTGGCCCAGGGATTTACGCATTGCTTTATGGTTAGTTTTAAAGACCAGGCCGACAGAGACAAGTACCTGCCCCATGCGGCGCATAAAGACTTCGTAAAGATTTTAACCCCTCACCTGGATAAAGTGCTGGTTATAGATTTTGTCGGAAAGATTAAATAACGGAAAATGCAGCAGATTCACAGATTTGAAGGGAACAATAATTTGCGAATTTGCGGCCTGTCTTTACACGTTTTCTTTCTGAAACAAGGCCGGAATAGTTTTACAAATTAACCTGAGGTCATTCAAAAAACTATGATTCTGCGCATATTCATTGTCAAGCAGCAATCTTTCTTCTTCAGACATGTCGCCTTTTCCGCGTTTGACGACCTGCCATAAACCTGTTATTCCGGCTGGTGCCATAAAACGAATGGCGTGCTTGTCAACCGTTAATTTTTCTGCTTCGTATAGAGGTAAAGGGCGGTTGCCTACTATGCTCATGTTACCAATCAGCACATTTACCAATTGCGGTAGTTCATCCATGCTGGTATTACGCAGGATTTTGCCAATTGTAGTTACCCGGGGATCATTTTTTAGTTTAAAAAACGCAGCATTGCCATTACCCATTCCGGAAAGGCGGTATTGCTTTTCGCACCAGACATTGTTGTCTGCGTACAAATTGAACCGGCACACTGTTCCCAGTACGCGGCATTCATTGCATAGAGCAGGCTCATCTGAAGTGGATACTTTAGCCAGTTTATTGGCATACTGATTCAAATGCCTGATATCTTTTATCTTTTTGTCGGCATTCACATACATTGACCTGAACTTGTAAAATTTAAATACGTTATAACTCGTTCCAACGCGCAGTGAATAATACAAAAAAGGTCCTTTGTGTTCCAACTTGAGGGCGATGATTATAAGAAGCAATACCGGAGACAGAATAATAAGCGCAACGGAAGCCACCAGAATATCGAATATCCTTGTTGCAATGGGCGTTTTGTAAACCCTGAGCTTATGTATATTGGACGATTTATGTATGGTTTTCCAGTTAATGCTCATGAACTCTACCCTTTTCTTGAGCGCGTCTGCCTTTACAGCCGGGCTGAAAACATCAGTAATGCCTGATTGCAGGGCGATACGCAGCAAAATTTCAGTTGGATGATCTGTGATGATAAAAAAAGGTACATAAGGAAAGCGTTTGTTGATCAGGGTTTGAAAAAGCGAAATGCCGGAAGAGCCCAGTATTTCACTTTGTGAAATAATAGCCGCAACAGGTAATTTTCTGGATTCCCATTGTTTACTTAGTTCTATGCCGTTCTCGAAATACAATAACGAAAAATCATTGAACTGGCAATCGGCAATTAATTGAAACACGGGTGCGTCAATGTTCACCAATGCAATAACTGGTTTGCGAACAGGGTTAAAAGATACAGCAGTCATATTCTTTACGTATTTACCAGTTTACCCATTCTTTTAAGGATGATCCTTAACCTCGCCTGTATTTCCCTGGGATTAAAAGGCTTTTCAATGTAATCCTCTGCACCTGCTTCCAGGCATTCGATCTTTTTTTCTGTACTTTTTTCACCTGATAGTATAACGATCGGAACTGTATTAAAGAATCCGCTGTTTTTGACTTGTTCTATGAGCTGCAATCCATCAAGCAAGGGTACATTAAGGTCGGAAATGATCACGTCTGGAATATTGCCCTGCTGCAAAAAAGAAATGGCATCAATCCCATTATTAAAGGTGGTTAGATGGTACTGTTTGGAAAGGCATTGATTCAGGATCGTTTGCATGAACACGTCATCTTCCACAATAATCAATGTAGGTAGGTTTTTCATCAGGCGGAATTAAGTTGCTGCTTACGGTTTAAATAATCAATGCCTTACAAGTAACGCTTATGGCATGTTATTATTATTTAAAAGAGTACAACTATGTTTCCATTCGCGGGCACTCCCTACCCGCCCACATGGCCGGGGTAAGTAACCGGCGCAGCTTTTCTGACTGCAAACCAATAGGTCCATAAAATAAATAAAACCTGGAGGGGTATACGGAACAGGAGAGAAGTGCTTCCTGGCCCGTCATTGCCGGCATTGCGGAGGTTTACCCGGTTCATTGCAGCATAAATGTTTGACGGCAAAATGACTATAAAAAAAAGGATAAGCAGAATCCCGGTCAGCCGTACAGTTTTTCTTACCAGCAGCCCTATCGCAGCGCAAATTTCAATAACCCCCGTTGCCAATATAATTTCTTTTTTTAAGGCACAAAGGGGGGAAGCATCATAATCATGCCTTCCGTATAAAAAAAGTGGCCTGTTCCTGTAAAAATGAGCATGACGGCCATGGCAATCCTGCCGGCAAGAGACCAATCCATTGGTTTTTTTAGCAGCCTCAGCGCAGCAAGAACTGCCAGGAAAACGACAAGTAGCAGGATAAGAAGTGCCATTCGTATAATTATTTACTGCTTTTTCCTACATGGCCAGCAGGACGGCTACATAATGGCAAATGGCCGCCGTAAGCACGAAACTATGCCACACGGCATGATTATACGTGTATTTATCCCACATATAAAATATTACGCCTATAGAGTACAGTATTCCGCCGATGGTAACAAACACCATTACCGGTACGGGCAAACCCCTGAAAAAAGTGTCACCGCCTACTACCATGATCCATCCCATTATCAGGTAAATAATGGTGGAAGCAATTTCAAATTTTCCTGTAAAAAACGTTTTAAAAAAAATACCTACGAAGGTTAAACCCCACAATATCCACAAAAGCGTAATGCCAAAGAGGTTATTCATATAAATGAGCAGAAAAGGCGTATAGGTACCGGCGATCAGAAAATATATGCTGATATGGTCAAACACTTTAAGAATATGCTTTACCGTCTTTTCCTGGAAACCATGATAAAGGGTTGAGAAAGTAAAAAGCATAAGAAAGCAAAAGCTATAAATGCAGGCACCGACAATTCCAGGGACGTTATTGTTTTTTACGGCTAAGGTAATTAAGATGGGTAGGCAACTTAAGCCGAAAAGGATTCCAAAACCGTGAATGAGGCTGTTAACCAATTCCTGCTTTGGTAAATATGCCTTGCTCGTATTTTGCATGGAAGGAGGTTTGTAATTAGGGTAATGCTTTCAGATTCTCCCAAAATTACAAGTTTTTTTTTCTTATCGCCGCTTTCCGTTTTTCTCTGCAAAACTGTACGGTTGTAGGTATGTGGTTCGGGTATCGGATACGCAATCACTTAAGTGATATACAATGACATTTATTTGGCAAGGGCTTTTTCTATTAAAACTTTTCCCCTCTCCGCATAGTTTAGATTTAGTGCTGCTTCCCTGCCGGGTGTACTCATTTTTGTCCAGGATTTTTGTATGATCCGTATAACTTTGCTGTCATCGTGATTACTGATAAAATCTGCGTATTGGAACTGAAGAAAGACCAGGCAGAGGGCGTTTTCCATCACCTGAACCTGATGATCAGTTTTGATGCCCTCTTTTAAAATGATATGTTGGACCGACCCGATAGTCTGCTGCTCATATCCGGCTTCTGACAACAACTTTCCCGCAACTTCAGCATGAAATTTCTTCAGGTCCGTACGCCACCTTAAGTATCCTGCCTTTCCTGCCGGATACTCATTTCTCGGAATCTTCCACCGGCCAATGTGCTGAGACCTACTGGCCAATAGCAAATCCTCACCTGCCCCCGGTTCCAGCTTTAAAACCCAGTGATACAATTGTAGTGCATAAAAGTATTCAGCCGCATAATCCACCCCGTTCCAGTTTACCTGGTGAGGATCCTGTTTATTGAATGAATCAAATAGATCAAATGCTTTTTCAAGTCTGTTCATAATGATGTAATCGTATTTTAAATATACTCTGGTTTTGGAATGGGTACTGATTGAATATATATATTTTTATTACTATCATATTTAAAGATCTTAATTAAATTGCAGTATAATCAGTAAGTAATCGGCTGTGCTCTTCGTTCATAGGATCATCGCTGATAAATATGATACGCTGGGACCGGCAAAAGTAAAAGAGTTTTTTCCTGTGGATCATACACATACCAATCGAAGGACTGAAACAATTAGAGCAAAACCCTATAAATACTTACCTGTTAAACAGGTGAACACATACTTAATATTATTTGAATGAAATTATTAACAGCATTGGCTGGTGGACTTGCAGGAGCATGTGCTCTTACCCTGTTACATGAAACAGCCCGGAGAATGAGTCCGGAAGCGCCACGCATGGACCTCCTGGGCATGGATGCCCTTTCCAGGCTACTGGAAAACCTGGATCTCGAAACACCGGGAGAAGACAAACTGTTTACAATCACCATGGCCGGAGACCTGGTTGGAAATGCATTGTATTATAGTCTTGCAGGTGTTGGCAAAAAGAAGCATGTATGGAAAAGGGGAGTTCTGTTAGGCCTTGGCGCAGGGCTTGGCGCTGTTGTACTGCCAAAACCCCTGGGACTGGATGAAGAACCAAGTAACCGGACTGCAAAGACTCAGGCCATGACTGTTGCCTGGTATCTTGCAGGAGGCATAATGGCTTCGGCCGTAATGTTATTGATGAAGGATAAGAAGAAACAATTCGTTTTCTAACCTGATTTATTCTTCACTCTTCACTGGTTTTCAAATTATCCTCTATTCGAAAACATACCAAAAAGATTTTCCTCGCGTTTTTTAATTAGCTTTGCAGAATTCATACGCTCTCTCTTAGCAGACTCGATAATCTTCCTTCTCATTAAAGCTTCATCAGGTCATTTGTGGTGAGCATATCATTTAATCTTCACATACTATTTGGGAGGTTATTCATTTACACGTAAAATTTATTAAATTGTCATTCGAAAAGTTACATCTCATTGAGCCCGTTTTAAGGGCACTGAAATCTGAAGGATACACAATACCTACACCTATACAGGAACAATCGATTCCGGTTGTGCTTGACCGCAAGGACCTGCTGGCATGTGCCCAGACAGGCACCGGTAAAACCGCCGCTTTTGCACTTCCGATCTTACAGATCCTACACCAGGCAATTCAGACCGGGCCCAGGCATATAAAAGCCCTTGTCATTACACCTACTCGGGAATTAGCTATTCAAATCGATGAAAGTTTTGCCGCTTATGGCAAATACCTGGGCTTGAGCCATCTCGTAGTATTTGGCGGTGTATCCCAACATACGCAAACTCAGGCACTCCGAAGAGGAGTAGATATTCTGATTGCGACACCGGGAAGATTGCTCGACCTGGTTGAACAACGCTTTATCAGCTTACAACACATCAATATATTGGTCCTCGACGAAGCTGACCGTATGCTTGACATGGGTTTCATCCACGATGTCAGAAGAGTGATCGCAAAATTGCCTGTTAAAAGGCAAACCTTATTTTTCTCAGCAACCATGCCGGCTGAAATTGCAAAACTGGCCGGCACCATTTTGAAAGACCCGGTCAAAGTAGCGGTGACACCCGTTTCTTCTACGGCAGAAAAGGTAAAACAACAGGTCTTCTTTGTGGAGAGAGACAATAAGCGATCACTGCTTTTACACCTTTTAAAAAATAACGAAATCGAAACCGCGCTGGTTTTCACCCGTACCAAACACGGCGCCGATAAAGTAGCTAAAGACCTGAACCGGGCCAATATCATGGCAGATGCCATTCATGGAAATAAATCCCAGACTGCCAGGCAGCGGGCTTTATCACTATTTAAAACCGGTCAGATCAGGGTGTTGGTTGCTACCGACATTGCAGCAAGGGGCATTGACATTGACGAACTTACCCATGTAATCAACTACGAACTACCAAATGTGCCGGAAACATATGTACATCGCATCGGCCGAACAGGCAGAGCCGGGGCAAGCGGTATAGCACTATCTTTTTGCGATCAGGAGGAAAGGGCATACCTAAAGGATATTAATAAACTGATTGTACAGTCCATTCCGGTCATGGCAGATCATCCTTACGTTACGCAAAACAGCAATCCTGCTCCACGGGCATTGCAAAGGAACCTGCCACCTTCGAGAGTGAATGTTATCAGGACTGGTTTTAGAAGGGAAAGAAATTATAATGTGTGAGAGGCAAGAGGTGAGATGTGAGAAAGTTAAAAACATCTCACATCTTACATCTCACAAAAAAAGGCTGTCTTAATAAAATTAAGATCAGCCTTTGCAAGGGTCTGTAACTTAGCAGAAAGAAGCCTGCCAGATCTTTCTGTCTAAACCGTCCCGTTCGCTACCCCTTGTTATCACCGTGACATGCCTTATAATGTTGATCTGGTCGCAACTATGGATATGCACAATCCCATTGCGGCTATGATCACAAAAGATATTCTTAAACTTGTAGCTCCCGCCACTAATCCGATAACCGGAGGTCCTAACAAAAAACCTAAAAATCCGATAGTTGACACTGCAGCAATTGCCACACCCGGAGTCATTGTCTTTGATTTGCCTGCAGCACCGTAAATTAGCGGTATCACCGATGAAACACCTAATCCAACCAACAGAAAACCAAATATGGAAGTAGACAGGTAAGGGAATAAAACCGCGACTAACAATCCGGTAGCGGTAAGTGTACCGCTGAGCTGCAAAATACGCTTCAGACCCACACGCACGGTAAGCCAATCTGCAAAAAAACGGCCGAAAGCCATCGTGCTCATAAATGCAGTATAACCAACACCCATCCATGCATTCTCCGCATTAACCACTTTCCTGAAATACACACCACTCCAATCGAACATCGCACCTTCGCAGATCATTGAACAAAAGGCCAGGATGCCAAGATTGATCAGGGATTTATCAGGTTTAGCAAATATGGGCTGATTTTCATTTTTGTTTATGTCTTCAGGAAGTATGAACCGGCTGCTTACCAGGATAACGCCAACCGCTGCCACCAGTATGAACACAAAGTGTTGAAAAGGGTAGATGTTATGACCGATCATAAAGGATCCAACGGCCGCCCCTATAAAGCCCGCCAGGCTCCATAATCCATGAAATGAAGCCATAATAGATCTTTTATACAGCGCTTCCACACCAACTGCCTGGGTATTAATTGAAATATTAAGCATATTACCCGCTAAACCAAAAACAAACAGCCCACCCACCAACTGATAAACTTCTCGTGCAAGCCCCAGGCTCACCAGGGTAAGGCTATATAAGAATGCAGAGATGATCACCACTTTACGGCTGCCTAGTTTTGTGGTCAGCCAGCCCGATAAGGGTAATGACAGCATTAAACCCACCGGAAGAGCAAAAAGCACCACGCCTAACATAGTATCTGATAATTTCAGATTTTCTTGTATACTTGGAATCCTTGACGCCCAGCTGGCAAAAGCCAGTCCATAAAGAAAAAATATGGAACCTACCGCAATACGGTGAATTTTATGTGAAACATTTAATGAAAGTGTGGGACTAATCATATATTCATTTTTAAAACTGTAGTAACTATCCGCATTTATAATTTAATTACTTCGTGTCAAAAGTACACATTAATTTGCAAACTTTTGCAACTTTAATGTTAATTTTGCATTACATTGCATAAATCTAATCTATTTACTGCAATGTTGAAAGAAGAACGGTTGATTAGTATATTGAACCGCCTCGAGAAGGACCAGAAAGTGCTCTTATGTACTCTGAGTGAAGAGCTAAAAGTATCGGAAGATACCATAAGGCGGGATATCAAAGAACTCTCAGATAAGGGTATGTTGAAGATGGTAAGGGGTGGTGCTGTTCCCCATGCACCCGGTCCCCGGAACTTTACTGATCGCATGCAGTATGCAAGTGCCCATAAGCAGCTTATAGCTAAGAAAGCGTTGAATTTACTGCAGAACGGCCAGGTGGTCATCTTTGATGGAGGTACTTCAACCCTTGCTGTTGCCAGCCTTTTGCCAAAGGACCTGAAGATTACCGTAGTAACCAATAGTTTTCCCATAGTTCACATGCTGGAATCACATGAGAATACAGAAGTGTTATTTGCTGGTGGCCGGTTATTTAAGAATTCAGTTATCACACTTGGGTATGATACCATTCGCTTTTTTCAAAACATCCGTGCCGACATATGTTTCCTTGGTGTTTGCAGCATACATCTGCAATTAGGACTGACGGGTCATTTTTATGAAGAGACTGAAATAAAAAAGACGATTGTAGCCGCTTCCGCCAACGTGGTAGCTTTGACGACACCGGAAAAGATAAACACGGCTGAATCTTTTTATATTTGTCCGGCAACCGCCTTAACCACAATTATTACAGCATCTCCGGAAGATCCCAACCTGGAACCGTTTAAGGCAGCGGGAATTAATATTTTGTAAGGTCCGTTACAATCGTATTTTTATAGGTCTGCAGGTATGGCAAAAAAAAGCGCCGGAATTTTATTATACAGGTTTAAGAGTGATGCGACCGAGGTTTTCCTTGTTCATCCTGGAGGTCCTTTTTATAAAAAAAAAGATATGGGGGTGTGGTCTATTCCGAAAGGCGAATTTACGGAGGACGAGGATCCCCTGACAGCGGCAAAAAGAGAGTTTTTTGAAGAGACCGGGAGTGAATTGACAGGTACGTTTTTAGCGCTTACCCCTGTCCGGCAGAATGCAGGAAAGTACGTTTATGCCTGGGCGGTATGTGGGGATCTTGACGAGAAGCAGCTCAGGTCGAATTATTTTGAGACGGAGTGGCCACCTAAATCCGGCAAGATTGCCAGCTTCCCCGAGATAGACAGAGGCGGATGGTTTATGCTTGCCATCGCCAGGGAAAAGATCATCTCCGGGCAGGCCGCTTTATTGGAGGAGCTTGGCAAGATGCTTCACGCATAACTACTCCTGTTTTGCTTCGCAAAACCTGCCCTCCTTCAAGGCTACCGCTAGGACACATCATTTGGAAAGTTTAAGGTATTCTTGCCCCTGAGGGGCTACCGGTTTGTAGCTCCTTGATAATGCATTATTTTATGCCCCCGCTGGGGGCAACTATTTTAAATTGATCACATTTCTACAAACGTTTTACCCCTGGCCGGGGTAATAAGTAGACATCATTTGAAAAGTTTAAGGTATTCTTGCCCCTGAGGGGCTACCGGTTTGTAGCTCCTTGATAATGCATTATTTTATGCCCCCTGACGGGGGCTACCCTGTCAACAAGTAATAATGTATAATTTTTTGCTTTGCATGACACTAAGGGTAGCCCCCGCTGGGGGCAACTATTTTAAATTGATCACATTTCTACAAACGTTTTACCCCTGGCCGGGGTAATAAGTAGACATCATTTGAAAAGTTTAAGGTATTCTTGCCCCTGAGGGGCTACCGGTTTGTAGCTCCTTGATAATGCATTATTTTATGCCCCCTGACGGGGGCTACCCTGTCAACAAGTAATAATGAAAAATTTTTTGCTTTGCATGACACTAAGGGTAGCCCCCGCTGGGGCAACTATTTTAGATTGATCACATTTCTACAAACGTTTTACCCCTGGCCGGGGTAATAAGTAGACTGGCAGCAAATGAAGTACACTGGCAGCAAATGAAGTAAACATCACCTTATAAAGGTATCCTTTTCAAGGAGGGGTGCAGGGGTGGTTAACGGCCGACGACCCGGAAGTCGGGCCACCTTCAGCGGTCAGATTTTACATTCCTGAAGAAGATCGGATTAAGCTTTTTGGACCTGTTGCTGCGGTTTAAATTCTGCTGTATAAAAGCAAGTATCAGCCTGCCAATCTGTTCATACTCTATCAAAAAACCATCATGCCCATATACGGAATGGATGGACTGAAAAGCAGAACCCGGAATATTTTCGGCAATAAACTGCTGTTCGCGCAGGGGAAAAAGAATGTCTGTTTCTATGCCGATGACGAGTGTTTTTGCTTTGACCTTGCCTAATGCCTGTTCAACCCGCGTCCTGCTGCGCCCCAGGTTATGAGAGTCCATCGACTGGCTGAGCTTATAATAACTAAACGCATTGAAACGCCTGGCCAGCTTTTCTCCCTGGTATCGCTGGTAGGAGTCACTCTTAAAATTTCCGGTCAATTCGTTAGAATTCTCAGACTGGCTCAACAGGTAAGTATCATAGTGCCGGTATGATATCAGTGCCACAGACCGGGCGCATTTCATACCCGCAATACCTGCTTGCGGGTGCCGGGTCAACCAAGTTGTATCGGCTTCTATACACAGCCGCTGCGATGCATTAAAGGCAATGGCCCAGGGTGAATGAAATGCATTAGTGGCTATAGGAAAGATATATTCAAATAATTCAGGTTCCTCCACTGCCCATTCCATCAACTGCTGGCCTCCCATAGAGCCACCTATCCCTATGCGTATCCTTGAAATACCCAAAAATTTCCGTAAAGGCTGATAGGCACGGATCATATCCCTGGTGGTGAAAAACGGAAACTGGTGAAACCAGGATTCACCCGTTTTAGGATTAACCTCCAACGGGCCAATGCTACCATAGCAACTTCCTGGCATATTCACACAAACGATATAATACTCCGAAGGGTCAAACAATTTTCCATCTCCCATCAATCCGGGCCACCATTCTTCCGGGTTGCTATTCGCCGTTAGAGCGTGAAATACCCATACTACATTGTCCTTTTTCCGGTTTAACCTGCCATAAGTGCTGTAAGCCAGATGGTATTGAGGTAAAACAATACCTGATTCGAGCGTAAATGATGCTGTATGTGCGAATATTTCTGGCATGCCCCTAAGGCTTTAGGCCGCAGATTAGATGAATCGGCTTCAGAAATCTGTACATCTGCGGCAACTTTACTTAACAATCAAGATTAAACAAGTACAGACTGATCTGCAAACACTTTCTCAAATGCCTGCTCGATATCTGCTTTAATGTCTTCAATGTGTTCAAGGCCAACGGAGATGCGTACCATGTTTGGTTCTACACCTGCAGCTTTTTGATCTGCATCGCTTAATTGTTCATGCGTAGTAGAAGCCGGGTGAATAGCCAGTGTTTTTGCATCGCCAACATTAGCCAGGTGGCTGATTAGCTTTAACTGATCGATGAATTGGGACGCTTTCTCCTTGCCCCCTTTGATGCCGAATTGCAATACACCGCCAAAGCCCCTATTCAGGTATTTTTGGGCCAGTTCATGATAATGGCTGCTTTTTAAACCAGGATACCATACAAAATCTACCTGGGCATGTCGTTCCAGCCATTCAGCTAAAGCCTGTGCGTTTTCACAATGACGCTGAACACGTAAAGACAGTGTTTCAAGGCCTTGCAGTAATAAGAATGAATTGAACGGGCTTTGAGACGAACCAAAATCACGTAAGCCTTCTACCCGTGCCCGTATGATATAAGCAACATTCGGTAACCCCAGAGGATTACCCTCACCAAATACTTCCCAGAATTTCATCCCATGGTAACCTTCGGAAGGTTCCGTGAACTGAGGAAACTTGCCGTTCGCCCAATTATAATTACCGCCGTCTATGATAACTCCTCCAATCGAAGTGCCATGTCCGCCGATCCATTTTGTAGATGATTCCACTACGATGTTTGCGCCATGCTCCAAAGGCCTGAACAGATACCCGCCGGCTCCAAAAGTGTTGTCAACAATCAGGGGCAAATCATATTCCTTGGCCAAAGCCGCGAATTTGTCAAAATCCGGAATGTTAAGCTTCGGATTACCAATCGTTTCAATGAAAATAGCTTTGGTATTCTTATCAATATGTTTTACAAAGCTCTCTACGTTATCACCATCTGCAAAACGGGCTTCAATGCCAACACGTTTAAATGCTACTTTAAATTGGTTATAAGTGCCTCCGTATAAATAGGTAGTGGTTACAAAGTTTTCGCCTGCCTGCATGATATTATTCAATGCCAGGAACTGCGAAGCCTGGCCTGAACCGGTAGCCAGCGCCCCGACGCCCCCTTCCAATGCCGCCATGCGTTTTTCAAACACGTCAGTGGTAGGATTCATAATGCGTGTATACACATTTCCGAATTCCCGGAGGCCGAATAGGTTGGCTGCATGTTCCGAATTGTTAAAGCCGTAAGAGGTTGTCTGGTATATCGGTACAGCTCTTGATTTCGTTGTCGGGTCAATTTCCTGCCCTGCATGCAGTTGCAAAGTTTCAAAACGAAGAGGATTACTCATTATATATTGTTTTATTGTTACAAAATGGTAAATGACCGTTGCTGCGCAAGGTCTTTAAATAAGTAAGGATAAAGTATCACCAAACTTGGGCATGAATTTGCCTTGCCAATAATCTGCTGTCCCTGCTAATGTGTGACCTTACAAATCTACTCGACTTATGCTTAAATTCAAAGTATTGTGTGTTGGATGTTTGGCACCCTGCTCCGAGGAGATTTCAAATGAAACGCAAAGAAGAATTTTTTCGGAGGTGCCGAGGCGTTTCATTTGAATGACAGGATACCCCTATATATATAAATGCCATCCTGAATGAACAGGATGGCATTTTTTAAAGTGTGGATAAAGCTTATAATCTATATCCTAATGACAAACCAAACCCGGTATTTTTTATGGATGTCTTATCATTAGAAATGCTTTCATAGTCAGGGTTGGTTTTTATCAAACCTAGTTGGGCGTTTAGCTGAGCCGAAAATTTACTGGAAAATTCATATCCTGCAAGAAAATTAGCTCCTGCATCAAAGCGCCTTGAAAAATAACCGCCAGTTCGAAGTTCAGCTAATGAAACTGAGTTCTGAAATTTGATATCAAAGTCATTGCCATTATCCGGTTTAACTTTACCACCAATGGCATATCCTACGTATGGTCCAAATCCCAGTAGTAATCTGCCGGTTCCAAAGGCGGGCTTATACAGCAGGTTTACCGGAACCTCAATATATGAGAGATTTATTTTTGATTCATTCGTTGTACTTGGAACCTTTGCACCTTTTGTGGAGAACAGCACGCCTGGCTGAATATAAAAGTCAGTTGCCACAGGAATGTCTGCATTCACTCCTACATGAAAGCCCGGTTTTAAATCGTTTTCCAATTTATCTCCGTTTGAATTTTTTCCATTCAAGTTCTGAAAATTCACACCTGCCCTGATGCCGAAACTGGTAGATCCGGTGGATGAGGTACTAGTAGTACCTGGCTGCATTTGAGCTTGTGAAAACATACCTGCCAGGAGGGCACAGCATACAATAAAACTTAATTTAATTTTCATAATGTAATTTTTAAGTGAAGGATTATGCAAGGTTTAATTATTCGTCAGCTTCAAGAGCTGCACTATTTAAAAAGTTATTACTGACCTTTTTTATCTGCTTCTTTCCGCGCGTCTTCTTTCATTTTTTCGTTTGCGGTTATAAGAAATTCAACACGTCGGTTTTCGGTTCTGCCTGTTTCTGTATCGTTAGTATATTTTGGCACTGATTCACCCAGACCCTTGGTTATTATGCGTGCGGAAGAAATGCCTTTGTTTCTCAAGTAACCTGCAACAGAAGCGGCTCTTCTTTCAGACAAGGTATTGTTATACGCATCATTTCCCTTGTTGTCAGTATGACCCTGGATTTCAATATTTGTATCCGGGTATTTATTCAGCACCTTTGCCAGGTCATCGAGGTTTGCTTCCGCGCTACCTGATAAATCAGACTTGTCGAAGCCAAATAGTATCTTACTGTTAAATTCCAGTATTATCCCTTCCCCTACACGTTCAACCTTCACTCCCTTCACTTCTTTTTTTATTTCTTCAGCCTGTTTATCCATTTTATTACCAATCACCGCCCCCGTTACTCCGCCAACGGTTGCACCTATAATCGCACCAAGGGCCGTATTACCTGTAGCTTTGCCAATTATTGCGCCTATTGCTCCTCCGCCGGCCGTTCCAATAGCCGCTCCTTTTTGGGTTTTGTTAAGACTTTTACAGCCAGCTAAAATGGTGGATAGAGAAATAAAGGCGATAAAAAGTTGTTTGACTAGTTTCATAAAGATCAGTTTAAATTAGTAAAATGCTTACTCACCTAGCCCTTTGCCAAAGATCATGCCACATTTAAAAAGTAGGTGTAAGCCATTATAAATCATGACTTTATGTCGCCTATGACACGGTTGTTGGCAATGCTCCCAATGCTTTCAGACATATTTTTTATTTTACAGCGTTTATCCATTACAGGTAGGTGTGTTTTTTCAACAGCAGGCTTGACTGTCAGGTGATTTCGTGCGCAAACTACATGTATAATTAAAGATCATTGTTTATACTGCACCCTGGCTCTTAACAAAACATTGTCACTATAATGAAAACAATAAGGCCGCTACGTTTGCACGTAACGGCCTTTAGTAGTCTTGTAGCCTTTTTAAACTCCTTATTGATTTGTACTTACTGTTCCCTGTTCAACTTTAGTTCCTGAAAAATTAATAACTGTTTTCGCTTTGTTTGACTTTACGCCTTTGGCGGTTTTTGAAGTTTTAACTGTTTCAGTTGTCTCCATGGTTGTTGATGCATCATCAGAAATCTTGTTGGATGAATAACCGCACCCAAGGCAAACATTTATTTGCTTGGTTTCTTCATCGTATTGCACCATACCTTCAGGAATTGGTTTATCTTCCTGATGTTGCGCCGGTATTTTATAGGTGCCCGGAAGCGCTTTTAGCAAAGCATAAAATTTACCAGTAGCCAAGCCTTCAATCCAGATCTTGCCAGCATTCTTCTCATCTGCGCTAACCACTATTGACTTCGTCTCATTGTCTGCATTAGCCGATTGAAAACTACCTAGTACCGGAATATAATTTCTTCCTGCATTAGGGGTAGGAAATTTCTTTTGTGCGGATTGTGGCTGAGACTGTTGCATGGAGGATGCAGATTCAGCCTGTTGTCCCTGAATGAGGGAATCCTTACGGGTAGTATCCCTGCGCGTTGTAGTATCTCTTTTAGTCGTATCTCTTTTGGTCGTGTCTGTCTGGCCAAATACAACTACGGAAATGGACATTGCAAGACATGCGAGTACCAATTTTGGTGCTTTCATAAATCAATTTTTAATTAAACAATGATATAAAGTGATTACCTGTTGAAATTCTACTCACCATGTATAAATACTATGCCAAAAGCTAAAAATTGTGGATAACTACGATAGTAAGAAGTGTAGAGCCGGGGATTTCACTATTTAATAGTATAGTTGCGAAGAATTAATATCGCAACCATCTGCAGTTATCATTGTTCTTATCTTTAGCCTACTATTATGATCAGCAACAAACAAACAAAAGATGTAACCGGTAACGGGCAGGAATTTATCGAGGTATTTGGGGCGAGGGAACATAATCTTAAGAATATAGATATCAGTATCCCTAAAAATAAATTAGTAGTATTTACAGGTGTAAGCGGAAGCGGAAAGTCATCACTTGCCTTTGATACTATATATAACGAAGGCCAGCGCCGTTATATGGAAAGCTTTTCCGCTTATGCAAGGCAGTTCATTGGAGATATGGAAAGGCCTGATGTGGATAAGATTACAGGGCTTTCACCGGTGATATCCATAGAACAGAAAACTACCAATAAAAATCCACGTAGTACGGTTGGTACCATAACGGAAATTTATGACTTTTTCCGCTTGTTGTATGCAAGAATAGGGAAAGCATACAGTTATAATACCGGAAAGCGAATGATGAAGTTTAGTGAAGAGGAAATTGTCGAGAACATTTTTAAGAAATGCAGGAACCAGAAAATTATACTGCTTGCTCCACTGGTCAGGGGCCGTAAAGGTCATTATCGCGAACTGTTCGAAGACATTCGTAAGAAAGGGTATCTGAAAGTAAGGGTGGATGGTGAAGTAATGGATCTGACCCCACGGATGCAAGTGGACCGTTATAAGATCCATGATATAGAAGTAGTGGTCGACCGGTTAGGGGTAACCGAAGATATGAAAGTGCGGTTGAGCCAAAGTGTTCAAAAAACGCTACAGGTAGGTAAGGACCTTATGTTTTTGCTTATACAGGATAGTTCAAAGGTAATTCAATACAGCAAGCAGCTCATGTGCGAAGACACTGGCATCAGTTATGAGGAGCCTTCCCCCAATGCTTTTTCATTCAATTCGCCTTATGGCGCGTGCCCATCATGCAAAGGCCTGGGAACGGTAAATCAGGTAGATATGGATGCTGTGATCCCGGATTGGAATTTGAGCATCAATCAGGGAGCTATCGCGCCTCTGGGTGAAGAACGCGAAGCCTATGTTTTTAAGCAGGTACAAAAGCTGTCTAAAAAGCATAAGATCAGTTTAGACAGGCCGGTAAAAGACTTGGCGCCCGAAGCCCTGAACCTTATTTTATACGGAAGTGAAGAGGCAGCAGCCAAAGATATGGACTTTGGTTTTGATACGACTAACACCAATATATACACGACGGAGTATGAGGGTGTGGTCATTATGCTGCGCAGATGGTTTGCTGGGGGCAGTAGCGAGTCCTTGCGTGACTGGGTTGAAAAATTTATGGAGATGAAGACCTGTGATACCTGCGAAGGCAGCCGTTTGAAAAAAGAAAGTTTATGGTTCAGGGTTGATGAAAAAAGTATTTCAGCGCTGAGTGCTTTGAACCTGGATAAGCTTGCCCTCTGGTTCAACGGGATTGAAAAGCGCCTTGATAAAAAACAGAACATTATTGCCAAGGACGTGTTGAAGGAGATCCGCGACCGTTTACAATTTCTGCTGGACGTTGGGCTCACTTATCTTACGCTGGACAGGTCATCAAAGTCATTAAGCGGCGGCGAATCACAGCGTATAAGGCTTGCCACCCAGATCGGTTCGCAATTGCAAGGGATCACTTATATTCTTGATGAGCCCAGTATAGGTCTGCACCAAAGGGATAATCACAGGTTGATAGGAGCCTTGAAAAATCTCAGAAATTTAGGAAACAGTGTGCTGGTAGTTGAACACGATAAAGATATCATGCTTTCAGCTGATCACCTGGTCGACATCGGTCCTAAAGCAGGTAAACATGGCGGACAGATCATAGCCCAGGGTCATCCCAGCGAGATCATGAAATCCGGATCTGAGACCATTCGATTCCTGTTTGGCGAAAAACTCATAGAAGTGCCGAAAGAGCGGAGGAAAGGAAGCGGAAAATTTTTGGAGCTTAAAGGAGCCAAAGGAAATAACCTTCAGAACGTAACGGTAAAATTTCCGCTGGGTAAATTGATTTTAGTGACCGGGGTCAGTGGCAGTGGAAAGTCGACGCTTATAACGGAAACCCTGTACCCGCTGCTTTCGCAGTACTGTTATCATTCCAAAACAATTCCCAGGGTGCATGATGCCATCATTGGACTGGAGCATATAGATAAAGTCATTGAGATAGATCAAAGCCCTATAGGCCGGACGCCAAGAAGTAACCCGGCAACTTACTGTGGTTTCTTCACTGATATCCGGACGCTGTTTGCCTCCGTTCCTGAAGCAAAGATCCGAGGCTATACGGCCGGCCGGTTTTCATTCAATGTAAAAAGCGGGAGATGTGAGATGTGTGGCGGCGGCGGCATGCGGGTAATTGAAATGAATTTTTTACCTGACGTTTATGTTCATTGTGAAAAATGCAACGGCAAAAGGTATAACCGCGAAACGCTCGAGATCCGTTATAAAGGTAAATCGATCAGTGATGTGCTTGATATGACGGTAGACGAATCAGTAGAATTCTTTACCAATGTGCATTATATATACCGAAAAATTAAAGTGCTGCAGGAAGTGGGGCTAGGTTATATTACCCTTGGGCAATCGGCCGTAACTCTAAGCGGCGGCGAAGCACAACGGGTAAAGCTCTCTACCGAATTAGGCAAGAAAGACACGGGCAAAACATTTTATATTCTGGATGAACCAACTACAGGACTTCATTTTGAAGATATTCAGCACTTATTGAATGTGTTAAATAAACTGGTCGACAGGGGAAATACCGTTCTGGTCATTGAACACAATCTCGATGTCATAAAAGTAGCAGATCACATCATCGATCTTGGTCCTGAGGGAGGAGATGGAGGAGGTAAAATATTGTTTGAAGGTGAACCGGAAGAACTGGTTAAAGTCCAGGAAAGCCACACGGCAAGATTTCTGAAGCAGGAACTGCAATAACCGCGCTATGCATGACATGTATACTATTTGCTCTCTGGCAGCCTTTTCAATAAGCGCATGCAGGAAGTGATTATTAAAATCTTAAGGAATACAAATAGGGAACGGATCAGGTCAACTCCTTAACCGTGTTAAAGATTTACATAATTTTCCTGCTGCTTATTGATTCCAATGTATTCGAAGAAGGAATTGATCACTTGACGCTTATGCTGCCATTTTCGATACGCTCATCATTACTGAAAATTTCGATCAGGTAATCTCCTTTCTCAAATGCCGACAATACTGTGGTCTCACGGTTATTCACCTGCGTCTGCTTAACCAGTTTACCATCCATATCGAATACGAATAACTGGTAAATTTTTCCCTGCTCTCCCTGTGCCATAAAAAACAGCACCTCATTGGTAACATTAGGATAAAGTTTGATCCGGTGAATTTTGCTGTGTTGTGATATTTTTATTATGATGCTTCCATGATAAGGACCTTGCTCTGGAACACCGATCTTGTTCATGGTCCTGTTGCTACTCAAAACAACAATCAGACAAAAGCATACCAGGGCATAGCGCATTGTTGTGCAGGTAATATATTTACAGCACTGAAGCCAGTTTTTCATAAGTAGAAAGTTTATTTGTTAAATGTTGCTGATAAGTCAAAACCGGACTAGCGGGCACCGAATTGAATTTTTAAATCCAAGATTATCGCCTAATCGGAAGCTCAATTTGATGCCGCAGGAATAAAACGAATCATTGTTTTTAGGTGTTCCTCTTTGATCTCCGGCATTCCGGTTTGCCGCATTTGCACTTTTGTCGTTCATCCTGTCGGCAACGATAGCCATATCGAGCGGTAAATTTTTGTAGAACAGATCGGCATCGATGTAGTCCTTACTCACATCATCGAGATAGTCGGTAAAGGTGTTTCTATGAATGGCCTCTGCACTTATACTTACAACATCGTTTATATAATATTTTATCCCAACGCCAATCGGTATGTTCAGTTGAATAAGTTTGTATTCTTTTCTATCAGGGTACTCGGCGAATCCCTGGCCCTCTGTATGTAATTCCCTTAGATGTATCCATTCGCTGGTCAATGGGTCAAAGCCCTGAGGATTAAAATGAAACACACCGATACCGGCTAAACCGTAAGGTCTTAATTTATGAAATACCTCGGCAGGATTCGATTCGAAGAAAACCGTAGGAAAAAATTCTGCAGCGATATATACTTCGGTAATTTTTGATTTGAAATTCAGGTTGCGTGCTTTGCGTAATTCTTCCAGTCCACCCTTCGACTTGATCATGGCATCGTCACCTGCTACGGTGCCGTAATTAAATGCCAGACGAAGGCCCAGCCAATCTTTTGGATTTGCATTAAAATGAGCACCAACCAGTATTTTTGTGTTTGAGATTACGTTGTCCTTTAAAAAAGCGCCGCCTTTACCATACCTTCCGCCGAGGTCACCCAACAGGTTTGAAGGCGAAAGCATTACACCAGCTTCAAGCTGACCAAAGCCAAGGCTTAACTGGCTGTATGTATCTGAGGTGAAGAATAAGAGCAAGACCAAGGCACAGTTGTTCCTTAAAAAGCATAACTTTTTTTTCATAGGAATAGATTTATTTCGAAAGGTCTTACACTCAGCACATTAAAAGTGAAAACCTGATTACCTTTAAAACGCGCTGTCCTTCATTTTGGTGTGCCCGGTATTATAAATATTTATTGCACATCATTCCAGCACCATTTCAATATGGTCGATACCGTCCTCGGGATAAACAGGGCCCGCCTGGTGAAAGCCTGAAGATTCGTAAAATTTTTTCAGGTATAATTGTGCACCGATCCGGATAGGTGTTCTGCCAAATAACCGGTAACATACTGTAATAGAATACTGCATTAAGTACTTGCCGAAGCCTTTACTCCTGGCTTTGGGAGATGTGACTACGCGGCCGATAGATACTTCAGCAAAGGTCACTGACGCAGGTACCAATCGCGAATAAGCCGCAAGCAGCCCATCCTCCCAACCCATAAGGTGAAAACAGTAATGGTCTTTTCCATCAGCGTCAAGGAAGGGGCAGTTTTGTTCTACGACAAACACCTCACTTCGCAATTGCAAAATGGCATAGAGTTCGTGAAGGGTCAATTCATCGAATTTCTTGCAAAGCCATTGAACGGGCATCAGACTATCATTTGATTTAAAATTACAGTATAATAAGGCGTTTTGTGTTTAAATTTATTTCTCATAACGATGCATTATGCCGGTTCTCCAGGTGAATTCAGTTACCATTAAAGAAAATAATAAGCCCCTCATAGACAGGCTTTCCTTTAGCGTTCATAACGGCGACCAATGGGCGATTGTTGGCCCTTCAGGCAGTGGAAAAACAAGTTTACTTCATGCACTGGCAGGAAGGCATTTTTTTACCGGGTCCATAACCGTTAGTAGAGAACTGGTAAGTGCCGGGAAGAAAATCGTTCTGGTGGAACAACAGCACCGGTTCAAAAACCTGTCGAATACCGCTCAATTTTATTATCAGCAACGTTTTAACGCTTCGGATGCGGAAGATGCCATTTCGGTAGAAGAGGACCTGCTTAATAGTATAAGCGGAAACGTTAATGCATCATTAACGGATAATACAGCCGTTGCAGAAACAGTACAGTTGCTTTCTCTTGAAGCGTTATTGCCGGTCAGATTAATACAACTGTCCAATGGTGAAAATAAGCGATTGCAGATCGCAAAGGCCTTAATGCAGCAACCGGCTATCTTACTGATGGATAACCCGTTCACGGGTCTTGACAGTGAGGCCAGGCAAATACTGACAGGGCTGTTAACCGGGATATGCCGAAAAGGAATACATATTATATTGGTTACTTCTCCCGGTGAAGTTCCTTTTTTTATAACCCATGTATTAACCCTGCAGAAAGAGGGAAGTTGGATTGCAGAACCGGTTGAGGTTTTCCGGAACAATAGCCCGGATACTCACCACCATATTTTATCAAAGCCGGACCACGAATTAATGCTTCGGCTTGGACTGCCGTCATCTTCCGATGATTTTAATTATGCGGTAAGAATGAAAGACGTACAGGTTTTATACAATAACCGTAAAATACTGGACCATATATCCTGGGAATTGCGTAAAGGCGAACGGTGGTCTTTGTCGGGGCCGAACGGAGCAGGCAAGTCTACCTTGTTAAGTCTCATCAATGCCGACAACCCGCAGGCCTATGCAAACGAGATCTATTTGTTTGACAGGCGCAGGGGAACGGGAGAAACGATATGGGAGATAAAAAACAAAATCGGTTTTGTGTCACCGGAGCTTCACTTGTATTTCGATTCTTCCATCAACGCTTTTGAGGTCGTGGCTTCCGGGTTGTTTGATACGATCGGGCTTTTCCGGATGTTGACTGACACCGAGGAGGGCCTTGTTAACGGTTGGATGAAATTATTGCAAATTGAAAACCTCCGGAACAGGCTGTTGTTTCAGTTGTCAAACAGCCAGCAACGCCTGGCTCTGCTGGCCAGGGCACTGGTTAAAAATCCGCCATTGCTTATTTTAGATGAGCCCTGCCAGGGATTGGATGAGGTTCAGGTCAACTTTTTTAGAAGCATGGTAAATCGAATATGCATGGAAGGAAATAAAACACTGATATATGTATCTCACTACTCATCGGACATTCCGGATTGTGTAACCAAATTTTTAAGGTTGGAAAATGGGAGGATAGTTTGAAGGCGAGGATTTGCGCCGCAGATTCGCAGATTGATTCAATACCCGTATTTCTCCTTCCATAAATTTTTTAAATATTTCCGTAACTCCTCTTCCCTTGCATTTTTTCCAGGCTGATAGTATGTTGTGCCGCTTAACGGAGAGGGCAGGTACTCCTGTGGCGAAAAATTATTATCATAGCGATGCGCATATTGATATCCTTTGCCATAATCAAGGTTCTTCATCAGTTTGGTCGGGGCATTACGGATATGTAAGGGTACAGGTAGGTCGCCATGCCGGCGGACAGCAGCCACTGCCTCGTCAATAGCCATATACGAAGCATTACTTTTGGGTGAAGCGGCCAGGTAGGTTGCACACTGCGATAAAATGATCCTGGCCTCAGGGTAGCCGATCTTGTTCACTGCTTCAAAACAGGCATTTGCGAGAACCAGGGCCGTCGGGTTTGCGTTGCCAATGTCTTCACTGGCCAGGATCACCAACCGCCTGGCAATGAATTTTACGTCTTCTCCTCCTTCTAGCATTCTGGCCAGCCAATAAACGGCCGCATTCGGGTCGCTTCCCCGGATCGACTTGATGAAGGCAGAGATAATATCATAGTGCAACTCACCGCTTTTATCATACAATGCAATTCGTTGCTGGGCTATCGCGGTGACCTTTTCATTGGTAATAATAACCGGTTCGTCCATTGCATCGACTGTTAATTCAAGCAGGTTCAGTAATTTCCGGGCATCACCTCCCGAGATGGTGATCAAAGCTGCAGTTTCCTGCAGCTCAATGGTCTTTTTTGAAAGAACCACATCGGTGTTAATGGCATGAAGAAGTAGCTCAACCAGGTCTTTTTCTTCCAGGGGCCTTAATACGTATACCTGGCACCGGGATAATAAGGCGGCGTTCACTTCAAAAGACGGATTTTCGGTAGTAGCGCCAATTAACGTAATGACGCCCTTCTCGACAGCCCCTAACAAAGCATCCTGCTGGCCTTTGTTGAAACGGTGGATCTCGTCAATAAACAGGATCACCTTTTCTGTTTTTTTTGCTTCTTCAATGATCTCTCTCACTTCTTTTACACCGCTGCTGATAGCGCTCAGGGTATAAAACGGCCCTTGAAGACGGTGGGCAATGATATTGGCTATGGTTGTTTTGCCAACACCGGGCGGTCCCCACAAAATCATGGAAGGTACCTTGCCTTGTTCTATAGAAGTCCTTAAAATGCTTCCTCTGCCGGTAAGATGGTCCTGACCGGTAAGTTCATCCAGCGAGGTAGGCCGTAAACGTTCTGCTAAGGGAGGAAGTTCCGTTTTCATGTATTAAAGTTCTCAAAAATAAACTACTGTACAACTAATCCCCAATCTGCGGCAACCTTCCCGCAGATTCGCAGATTAGTTCACGTGTTCCTCCAAAAAACGTTTGAGTTTCGTAAAGGAATCGCCCAGGTTCATTCCGCGCCATCCATGGCCTTCGTGGGGATAAATGATCAGTTCATTAGGAACGCCTGCTTTTTGTAATTTATCTTTCAACAAGTTAGCCTGCCTAGGGTTTACTAAAGCATCCCTTCCTCCCTGGAAAAGCAGGGTCGGACAGGTTTGCGGAGTTACAAAATGAACAGGGCTTGCCTGGAGGTAATTATCCGGTTTTTCGGCCGGGGTTCCTCCCATAAGTATTTGCAACAGGAAGGGAACCTGGGGATTGGGAGGGTTTTTATAGATGTCGACGATATCCGTTGGTCCAAAAAAGGAAATGACTGCCTGTGCCTGCACAGGTTCGGTATTTTTATAGCCCTGCAACAACGCAAGGTGAGCCCCTGCACTCGTACCTAACAGTACTACTTTGCGTGAAATGTTGTATTCCTCTTGCTTGTCCATTACAAATCCGATAGCTGCTTTTACGTCGATTTCCTGGGCAGGAAATTTGTTATTGGAAAAATTAGCCAGGCGGTAATTCACATTTATAAAAGCAAACCCGGGTAGATGTTTTTTTAGTGAATCAATATATGCATAAAATTCTGACTTGTCTCCACCTGACCAGCCGCCTCCATGTATCAGGAACATCACTTTAGTAACCGCAGCGGTCCGCTGCGCAGGTAAATGAACATCGAGTAGTTGTTTTGGGTCTGCTCCATAGGAGACATTCAAATAGGTAGCAGCAGGTAAATCGCTTATCGAAGGGTTTGAAAGGTTGGCGCAAGCGGTGACTACATTACTCATAAAGATCAGCAAAACAAAAATTTTCATAGTCGAAATAAATCTAATATAATCATGCAATTTAATAAGACAAAAGAAAAGGAAATGTGAAACTAATGTGCGGGTGTGCGGACGGGTAACAGGCTAACCTTAATGATAAGCCTATTTAAAATTCAGTTTGATCTGCAGTTCATCAAACTGCTTATCATCGATGGTGTTTGGGGCATCGAGCATTACATCCCTGCCACTGTTATTTTTAGGAAAGGCAATGAAATCGCGGATACTCTCACTGCCTCCCAAAATGGCGCATAAGCGGTCAAACCCGAAAGCAATGCCGCCATGCGGTGGAGCGCCGTATTCAAACGCACCCATCAAAAACCCAAACTTGTGCTGGGCCTCCTGTTTTGACATGCCCAGGGCGGCAAACATTCTTTCCTGCAGGTCGCGTTGAAAAATACGGATTGAACCACCGCCTATCTCGTTACCATTTAATACCATATCATAGGCATTGGCTTTTATACCGGCATAAGGGTGTTGAAGGTACGTAGCCGCATCTTCAATCATGGGGTTGTTATTGATCATCACTTCAATATGGTCAGGCTTGGGAGCCGTAAACGGGTGATGCCGGGCTACCCAACGGCCTGCCGGCATGTTTTCATCTTCCGCGTATTCAAACAAAGGAAAATCAAGCACCCATAACAGCCTAAATTCATCTTTTACCCGTAATCCCAATCGTTCACCCATTTCCAAACGTAATTCACTGATCGCTTTACGGGTTTTTTCTTCAGTTCCTGCCAGGATTAGGATAAGATCGCCGGCTACAGCATCGCAGGCCGTTGCAATGGTGCTGAGTTGGGCAGCACTATAAAATTTGTCAACGCTGCTTTTATAAGACCCATCTGCGTTGCATTTGATGGTTACCATGCCCTGCATACCGATCTGGGGGCGTTTAACCCAGTCAGTTAACTCATCTGTTTGCTTACGGGTGTAATCTCCAATGCCAGGTACGGCTATAGCGAGTACCGTTTCAGCGTTATCAAAAACGCCAAAGCCTGATCCGTTTATCAGTTCGCCTTCCGCCACAATCTCACCCTGCTTTTTGAAGGCTGATTTAAGATTGAGGATCTTCATGCCAAAGCGAATATCCGGCTTATCGTTGCCGTAATTCCACATCGCATCCTCCCAGGTCATTCGTTCAATTTTTTCAGTATAGTCAATCCCTTTTACATCTTTGAAAATGGATCTGATCAATCCTTCAAACATGATAAATATGTCTTCCTGTTCAACAAAACTCATTTCGCAGTCGATCTGGGTAAATTCTGGCTGGCGGTCTGCCCGAAGGTCTTCATCCCTAAAACATTTGACCACCTGGTAATAACGGTCATATCCGCTAACCATGAGTAACTGCTTAAAGGTTTGGGGACTTTGCGGTAAGGCATAAAACTGCCCGGGATTCATTCGTGAAGGAACCACAAAATCCCTGGCACCTTCCGGAGTGGAGCGAATGAGAAAGGGGGTTTCGATATCCATGAATCCCTTTTCATGTAGGTAATTTCTTGCTGCCCGGTTAACAGCATATCTGAGTTCCAGGTTTTTTTTAACCACGTTACGCCGCAGGTCGAGATACCGGTATTTCATCCGCAGGTCGTCACCGCCATCCGTGTCATCCTGGATGGTAAACGGGGGAACGGCTGATTTGTTTAAAATGGAAAACTCCTGAACCGCAATTTCGATATCGCCTGTAGCCATATTCAGGTTTTTGTTGCTTCTCTCACTTACCAGGCCCCTTACTTTCAGCACAAATTCGCGGCCTAACGGGTTTTGATCAAGCGCCTTGTTTAAATGCTCCCCAAACAACAACTGGGTAATTCCGTAGCGGTCACGCAAATCAACAAAGGTTATGCTGCCAAACTTCCGGATCGTCTGAACCCATCCCGAAAGGCTTACTTCATTGCTCACATCTGTAATTCTCAGTTCTCCGCAAGTATGTGTTCTGTACATAAATATTTATTTTTTTCTTTCCCGATCAGACACCCGGTTATACGGTTCCACCCCGATAAGCTGTGTACATGTCAAAAGCTGCACCGTGCGACGGAGCCTGCTTTTTTGGAGGGCAAAGGTAGCAGAAACGGATAAGTAATCCATATTCGGTTAACGTCGTTTCCATTTCAAACAGTGGTTGATACTCATGCAGCATTTATCCGCCGGAAATACTCTTAGTAGTAGCAAAAGAGGAAACCGGACAGGATTAATATACCAAATTTTTGGATCAGATAAAACAGCTACAATACTTCCTCCTTTCAAGAATATTTTTTAATTTGTAAAAAACATCCCATGCCTGTTGATTTAACCCGCCTTTATAACTAACCTCCTTTAGAAAAGACCATCACAAAATATCCATGTATGTGATGAACCGAGGTTTGCTGCCGTATTTTTCTGATTCACAAAAGAAAAAAATAACCCCATGGAAGTTTTAATTGTTTGTCTTTTTGTTTTTGGTGTAGTATTCCTGTTTGATGCGTTATATCCCCGCTTCGAGGTTTTCCTGATGCTTAGGAAAAGAAAGGGCTTTTCTCAGCAGGAAGGCTATTACCGGTCGTTGGTTAATAAACACATACGCTATTTCCAGGCGTTGAATGAAGTACAGCAGCAAAAATTCCTGTTCAGGACTTATCTTATCCACAAGTCTAAGAAATTTCACTATGTCGGCGTGCAGGAGAGTCCGGAGATGCCTGTACTGATCAGTGCCGTAGCAGCTCAGCTTACTTTAGGACTTGAAAAGTTTTCTCTCAACTACTTTCGCGATATCTATGTTTTAAAACATGATTACCACTACGGTTATTATTCATTGCCCTTTATGGGCCATGTTGACAGTACCGGCATATATTTATCCTGGGATAATTTTCTGCAGGGAATTCGTAACACCAGTGACAGCAGTAATGTAGGGTTACATGAGATGGCACATGCCCTGGCCTATGTAAATTTTATTACTAAAACCGAAGAAGACAGGCAGTTTATTAAAGAGTTCAAGAATTTTTCCAAGATAGCCCGGCCGATTTTCCAGGACATGCAGAAAGGAAAAAAGAACCTGCTGGGTGATTACGCTTCCACCAACTATCATGAATTCTGGGCAGTCAGTGTGGAGATGTTTTTCGAAAACCCGTTGCGCTTTAAAAATGAATTACCCGATCTATACGCCGCCATGCTAAATGTATTGAACCAGGATCCTATAGAACTGATGAAAAGCCGGCAAAACCTGTTGCAGGGTAAGGTGGTAAACTCTTGCAGCCATCAACCGCAATGATCCTTTCCTATTTCCAGCATGCAGAACCTCACAATTGGCGGTTTTTGTTCCTTTTTTCACCTGGTAAAATAACCAGGTAATATATTGTTATGAACCCGATTCCAATGGAGAATGGGATTGCCGTGTAATACCGGTAATGCTCGGGTAATTCCCAGAATTCAGCAATCATCCAATAAGCATTGGCACATATCCAGAAGTCGACAGCCAGGTTATGAAACAATTCCGCTTTTATAGTTCTTGTCTGCCAGGTAATTATAACGGCTCCCATGATAGTAGGCACTATCATAAATAAACCCAACGGTTTCCATAACATGGCCCAGCTTAGATCTTTAATGAGCCAGAACACGATGTGCAGGTTTTCTATCTGGCGAAAGCGTCCTGGGATCGAATACAATCCGGGTTGTTTTGTCATGTAATTTGTTTAAGGTTTAAGGTATGTGAGATCCTCAGCAATAGAGCACGTTAAACTTTAAAGCTTAAACTTATAACTAACCGGCCAATAAACAGTAACCTCAAAAGAGCTTTTTTATACATCCGTTCTGGCAAGGATGCGTTTAAAACGCTCAATACCGGCTTCGGGCAAAATGGGTGTTTGAAGAGTCAGGTGCTGCACCAGGTGAGATGCAAAAAAAGGCGCCAGCGAACAGCCTTTAGTGCCCATGCCATTGAAAATGCCGAGGTTCGGAAACACCGGATGGAATCCAATAAACGGCCGGCGTTCCAAAGTGGCCGGACGGACCGCGGACCAGTGGTCCTGTAGACGAATAGGGGCCTTAATAAATAATTTCAGGTAATCCAGGGTTTTTGTTCTGAAGTAAGCGGTAGGCTGGTCATCTTCATACTTCCATTCATGGGATGAACCTACCCAAAACAGGTTATCTTTCCAGGGAACGACGTTTAATCCCTTTTTTAAGATGGCATTTGCCGGAAAATCATTTATTTCCACAATCAGTGCTTCCCCTTTATTTGGAGCAAACGGCAGGTTTTTAAAAAACGGGGTCCGGAAACTGTTAATGCCGTCGCAAAGGATGATTTTGCCGGCATCTATATCTTTATACCGGATGCCTTTTTCCTGCAGTTTCAAATAACTCGGTTCAAAACATTCTTCTCTTAGTTGGTTATAGTCCATAAGTTGCTTCCGATACCTGTGCAGGAGTACGGCAAGGTTTACCAGGAAACAGGGGTGAATGATCCCATATCCAAAATCAAAGTTCAGATACGTTTTCCAATCGGTGGTGTGTTCCTTTAGTGACAGGTATTGTTGATCTTCCTGCAAGCGGTTTGAAAATGAAAGGCGCATTTGCGGTGTAGGAAAAAAGTCGATCACTTCTTGTTCAGCTATACCGTCGATAGCCAATTGGCTTCCGAGGTTCTTATAGGCATTCCATGCAAATGGCATCAGTTCATCGATCATCCATGTCTTCACCATTCGCCTGCCGGTAACCGGATTTATTATCCCTGATGCTATTTTCGAAGCAGTAAATGGCCTGGGTTCATCGATCACCAGGAAGGATAAGTTTGCTTTTTGCAATTCCCAGCTCAGAAAGGTGCCGCAAATCCCTTGTCCGATGATGAGGTAATCAATTTGCATTATGCAAACCTAAGCAACCTTGCTTACCCACCCCTACCCCTCAAGGGAGGAGATGGAAAAAAACAGTTTACCGAGTTTGAAAATTTATTTTTCCTGGTCTTTATCAGGGCCTTTTTTGACCCATCTTTGAGGGTTTGCTCATGTCTTTCTCATCCCCTAGGGATAGGGGTGGGTTATTACTTTCATTCCACACTAACCCGAACCCCTTCACTATGACTGCCAAACTCAGGAGCATACATAGATTGAATACTGGTAATGCCGCTACTGAAATTTCCGGTATGTGTTACGAACAAGAGGTATTCGAAAACGTACTCACCTCTCGGTAACCAGTGAAAGAAAAAGCTGGTGCTTGCATCTCGGGTGGTCTCATAATAACCCAATCCGCCCTGCCATTTATAAGCACTAAGCACGTTCACCGGCTCCATGCAACTGGCCCGCATATCTTTCATATGCACATACTCCATATCCCTGTCGACCTTTAATACTATCCTTACTTTGACCTTATCGCCTGTCTTCAATACCTCACCATCTGATATTGGTTGAAGTACAGGGCCTCTGTCTGAATGCTTTTCAATGAATAACCGTTTAGCCAGTTTGAGGGGTGTAGCAGATGAGGTAATGTTATCCAGATTTTCAAAATATTGCCAGTAAACCGCACCCCAGGCAACACCAACGCTATGCCGACTTGAAGGCTGTTGGCCCTTTCCGGAGGAATTAGGAGAGTTCTGAACCTTTACGGAAATCTGACCCATGGATGCATTAACAAACGCTCCTTCAAATGTTTTCCTGAAATAGCCAGTTCCCGTTTCCTGCTTCTCTTCGTTTGAAACTACATGCTTATCTCCTAAATTAATCTCCACTACCGGCTCGGCGCTTAGCCAGTCACTGCCCAGCAGTAATAAGGCATAACACGCATCTGCAGTGGCTTTGGTGGTTTTCCAGTGGTGAAGTTGCTTTTGCTTTAAGAGCCAGGTTTTGAGGTTATCCACCGTTTGGGTGTCCCTGGCAATCTCGCTAAAGGCTTCTATGAGCAGGCTTTGGGTTTCGACCGGTGCCTGGTACCAATAATAACCGATCCTGTTGTCTTTCCAATACATCCCCAGTTCTTCGTCTACGATGGCGTTTTCCTTTAATGACCTTAAGATAGCGTTGGCGGTTTTTGAATCTCCCGACCTGGCCAGAGCCAGGGCAATCATGCCTTGTAGGTATTTATTTTGTGTCAGCCACAACTGCTGCGATTGTTTACGGTAATAATTTAAGGCTTCAACGGTTTCACCTGGAACAGGAAGTTCTTTGAAAAAACTACGCATGTATAAGTACTGAACCTGGAGCCCGTCAATGTATTGCGGTGGGGCATTTTTCCCTTTTTGCTTCCGAAGTAAATAGTCTTCCTTTAATCTTTTGTCGAGGTAGGCTACGGCGGCTGCTATCATGCTATTACCGTTTCCGGACGACACCGGCCATGCCTGCAATCTCTTTAAACGGCCTATACCTGTTAAAATATACTGGGTTATAAATCGGTCATCGGGACCGCCTTCGAACCACATAAATCCTCCGTTTGGTGATTGTAATCTGGCCAGTTTATCCAGTGAGGACTGCCCGTTTTTGATCATGGATGCCCGATCAAATAACAAGGCGACATTCTTTTGTTGCTCCGCTGCTGATTTTGCCTCCAGCACCCAGGGTGTTTCTTCCAGGAGGATGGATTTTAAACCAGGGTCGTTCATCAGGCCCTTTCCTGGCTCCCCGCCTTGCGAAGGAGGGGTAGGGATGGTAGATGCAATCCTGGCTGCTAATGCATTGGCGTAAAACCGGTTAAAAGCCTGTTCGGAACTTTCATTGGGGTTCTCCAGGAGATAAGGCAAAGATTGAACCGCATACCAGGCCGGATTAGTTGTAAACTCGACCGTTAGCGAATGATGCTTTAAAGTTTCACTTCCGCCTCCGGATTGAAGTAGTTTTTCAAAACGGGCCTTTTTAACGGCAGTCCCGCGTACAGGTAGCGGAAGACTTTCCGTTACGAGTGTATTATTTGTCACTACCGGCAACGCTGATTCTTCGCCATCACTGAGTGCACCTTCTCCGCTACCAGCGGAAGCAATGGCCGACCTGGCGACAAACCGGTAAATGAGCGCCGTTTTGTACTGGTAAGGAACCTGGATGTTAAAGCTGGCAACGGTAGATTTGCCGGCCTCTGCGGTAAAATACTGGTTAGCGGTCATGTTTTGAAACCATCCATCTACCGGTTGCATGGAAGCGGCATCCAATAATTCCAGTTGTACCGTTCCGGTCAGGTCCTTGCCCGTCAGGTTAACAATTTTGGTGCTGAGTGCCATGCGGTCTCCTTCGCGGAGGAATCTCGGCACATTAGGTTGCACCATAAACTGTTTTTGGGTGATAATATCTTTTGTGGAGTATCCAAATGCTGCTTCTTTGGTGTAAGCAAGGGCCTGAAATTTCCAACGGGTCAGGGCCTCGGGGATGGTGAAGACAAATTCGATGTTGCCGGCGGTATCGGTTTTTAGGTCAGGAAGAAAGAAAGCGGTCTCGTTAAAATTCCTGCGTATCTGAACGGGCGATTGATCAGGCGTGGAGAAGGGGGCCGATTGATCGTCTTCTTTTGGAGTTCCTGTGGGGGCTTGCTTTCTCATTTCCCGGTCGCCTGCAACCTTATTCTGTTCGGTTTGGGCCAATGTCATATTCAAAGTACCTTCAGCAACAGGGGCAGACTGCACATCAAGACTTTCGCCGTTGATTCCGGCCGATGCTCTTAGCCTGGCATAGGGCCGGTTGAACTGCTTCAGGGCCAGGCGATCATATTCCTTAACGGGATATTTAAGGTCATTGGCTTGCTTAAATATTTCCTGTGAGTTAACCACTATAAAATTATAGTTACCCGTCCAGGATTCCCGGCTTGAATGCTGGGGCCAGATATCGGGCAAGCTCCAGCTATGCGGTGTAAACTGATCCAGGGAAGCGTCGTACATGGAAGCCAGCATGGCTGCAGCCAGCTTTTCCTTTTTATAACCACTAATCTTCAGCTTCCATTTTTCCTCGTTACCCGGCAGGGTTTTGTCGCGGAAGGTTTCATAACTGATGGTTAGTTCTTTATTTGTCCACGGAACACTCACCTGGTTGGAAACAAAATAAAAGCGGTTATGTTTTACAAAAAAGTGATAGACCCCAAAACCTCCCCGGTCCTTCTCTGAAACCGTAAAAGCAAAAGATTTTTTCTCATTGCTCAGGTTGACGAAACGATAAATAGACCCGGTACCAGCATCTCTCTCTGTTTCCTGATTCCCGCCTCCCGGCTCCGGACTACCCACTTTCTTCTCCCGGCTTGAATCGATCTGTTGTATTATAAACAAGTCGCTGGCAGATGAACCAATTGTTATTACTGATTTATCACCCGGTTGAATGATGTTATAACGTTGAGCTTTAAACGCGTACTGTGAAGAGCCAAACCCTTTTCCCTTTTCATCAAACAACTGGATATAACGGATATCCCTGACTTCAGACCCATATTTATCTTTGGTAGCAGCTTCAATGGCATACCATCCTTCTTCAAATTTAGTGTTCCGTATCCCGATCCTTTTGTTTTCGGTAATTGAATCGGTAATACTAAAAACCAAAACTTGTTTATTCCAGCTTCGCTGATCGGATTCCTGCTGGTATTCATCGTATGGAAACAGTTTCACATATTCTTCCCTGCTCATTACAAACTGGTCCGGTTGCTGCCAGTAACGTTTTCGTATCAGGCGTTCAGGTGTTTGTAAGCGATAAATGGATACCTGCACCAATGCCGGTTGAAACTCACCGCTGAAATTTTGCGTGCGGACAATAATATGGTTAAGACTGTCGGTAGCTATCGTTTTGGAAGATGGCGCGCTGATGTTTATCTGAACAGTCTTATAAGATACAGTAACAGTCATTTCGCCGTTCCTTGTTTCTCCATTAATGTCGGTGATGTCGGTCATGATTTTATAATCGAAAACCGGATCAAACGCCTTGTTAACGGTTAAATCGGGAATGGCTTTAAAACGGATATAAAAATTTCCTTCCGAATCTGTTTCCAGGTAGCCGTTGGTTATCTCCATACCTGATGTGCGGGGGAAGCCCCAACGCCAGTACAGCCAGGGATAAATAAACCTGGGTTGTCTTATTACACGGTATTTAACCCGGGCACCATTTATGTTGTTACCTGCATAAGACTTTGCAGAGCCCGAGATCGTTATGCTGTCATTTACCTGGTAAGTGCCTTTGGGCTTATTGTATTCAATGAAAAATTTAGGGCGCTTGTAAGCTTCAACAGCGATGAAAACGTTGCCTTTATTCTCCTGATCTGTAATGCGAAACTGACCGTTTAACACAGTAGTCGGCAGTACAAAGCTTCCGCTGTAAGCTCCAAATTCATTTGTTTTTACTTCCAGGGAGTCTGACTGCTCACCATTGGCATTAAACAATTTTACCCATGTCTTATAGTCGGCCAGCACCTTGCTCGTCCTCCGGTCATTATTCCTTGTTATTGCGATACCTTTGAAATAAACGGTCTGGCCGGGACGATAAATGGAACGATCCGTAAAATAAAATACCCTGGCATGTTTCTGCTCAAATTCAGCGGTTGAAGCGCCAGTGCGATCTTCTCCGGCATTTCCATCGCGGTAATATGTGTAAAACTGTTCTTCCATAAAAAGCTGGTCGTTCGCATGTCGTATATCCAGGCGTATACCCTCCTGCCTTGGTTTATTTACTGCCAGTTTAAAATAACCGTTCTCATCACTTACCAGCCTTTCCCCTTTTATGAGCCCATTGCGGCGAAGGGTGTAATCATATTGCTGGTGCCACACCTGGACGGTGGCCTTTGACAAGGGTTTACCGGTTTCACGATGTAAGAGAAAGTATTCATTGCCGTTATTTACATAGCTTATTTCAGATGCATAAAAATATTGCACAGCCAGGATATTATTTGGCAAGGGGAAGTTTTGCTTTGCGCTGACCAGCAAGATGTACTCTCCTGGTGGCAACGCGTCTATTTTTATTTCAACGCTGTGGTTCTGGTAATCATTTGTTGCAGGCAGCGGTTGATTCCATGTACGGATAGGCGTTACCGTTGATACTTGTTTCCAGTAGTTGTCATCATAACGGTTATGCAGTTGATCTTTTAAGTCGTCTTTCAGTGGGATAATCCGGCAGAAGATCTGTTTCAGGTTTCTGTAACTGACTAACGTTCTGAAGGGCTGACCAGGTGTATTGACTTTTTCTGTAGTGAGCTGCAATCTTTCCCTTTCAATTTCACGGAGTAATCGAAGTGCATTTGATTTACCCTCGCTTTCGCTTTTCTGCTGCAATAACTGATCAATGAGAGTCTTTGCCCGGATATATTCAAAGCGTTTGCTTGTATCTGTAAACGGATCATAACCGGCGGCTCTGTCTGCGTGCCATTGGGCCAGCAAATACATAACCTGTGCGGCAACCGGTTCTCCAGGAAATTTGGTTATAAGATCTTGTAAAGCTTTCGCATACAGCGCTTCCTTATTCTCCATGTTTCCGTGTTGGTAAACGAACCGGATCCTGTGCAGGTCCGCATCGATATATGCGTCAGGCCTGGTATCGCCGGCATGAAATGACAGTAATTCCTGGTAGAGTAGTAAGGCCTGGTGATGAAGAGAGAGCGAATCGGCTGTCGCGATCTTGAGCTTGCTGAATATAGGCGCCGGTGCTAAGTAGCGTTCGTCGGTAATCTGGAAAGAGTAAGCCGGTTTGATTATATCACGTTCATCATTTCGGAAATAATCCAGTGCACGATTTGCGAGCAGGTCAAAAAGTGTTGGTCGCAGGTGACGTGTGTTTCCTTTCACGATGAGAACATCGTAAGGTTCAAGCCTTGTTTGTTTAAGAAGTTGTTGATTACGGATAGAGGCCGTATATAGCTGAGTGATCTTTTCATGAAAATCACTGATGCCCCAGGTACTGATGTCGTCATTTTTATATTCAGTGGTCCGGGTTCTTTCGTATAATTGCCAGCGGTGCGTTTGTAAATAGAGGAGATACTTTTCCGCCAGCAGACTGTTCAGAATGTATGAAGCCGGTTCTCTCATGTTTCCTACTTCTTTTTCCAGGTCAGGTAGATTTTGGGCTTCCACATTATCGAGTAATTCTTGCAGAACCACCTGGTATAACAGGGTTTTTATTAACTGAGCATCCTGATTCTCTTTTTTTGCCAGGACGTAAATTTTTTTTACTTCCGCCAGCGCAGATTTGGTAAGCCCTTTTTTTTCGATCAGATCATCCGTCTTCTTCCAAAGCGAATCATAGTTCCGCGTAGTGTTCTGTCCACCGGCCTGTATAAAGAGTAAAAAGCAGAAAGTAAAAAGAGCAAATTTTATAAGACGCATCTCGGTTTTTATTTAGTCAAAGTTAACAAGTCACCGTAAAGATGCAGTTTTCAGTGTTATTTCATAAAGCAGGAAGATTTTGATGGGATGATTCATTTGCCGCAGATTTGGGGATTGTTCCCATCAATGATTAATCTGCTAATCTGCGGCTACTTCTTAAAATAAAAAAGTAGCACAATTGCGCTGCTTTACGTAAACAAGTTAACATGCTGATTACTTATTATTAATCACTTCAGCCATTTTTTTCCCGATATCTGCGGGACTTTGCACTACATAAATGCCACATTCTTCCATTATTTTCATCTTAGCGGCTGCGGTGTCGTCAGCCCCGCCAATGATGGCTCCCGCATGACCCATCCGGCGACCGGGAGGAGCCGTTTGGCCGGCTATAAATCCAACTACCGGCTTGGAGCCGTTTTCCCTTATCCAGTTGGCAGCATCTGCTTCCATGCTGCCACCGATCTCACCAATCATTACAATACCTTCCGTCTCCGGATCGTTCATTAATAATTCTACGGCTTCTTTTGTAGGAGTGCCAATGATCGGATCTCCGCCGATGCCGATAGCAGTAGAGATACCCAAACCCGCTTTTGCAACCTGGTCTGCAGCTTCGTAAGTTAAAGTACCGGATTTAGAAACAATGCCGATCTTTCCCTTTTTGAATACAAAGCCAGGCATTATCCCCACCTTGCATTCATCAGCGGTGATAACCCCAGGGCAGTTTGGGCCTATTAAACGCACCTGTTTTCCCTTAAGATAATTTTTTGCATTTACCATGTCTTGCACAGGAATTCCTTCCGTGATGCAAACAATCAATTCAACACCAGCATCAGCAGATTCCATTATGGCATCTGCTGCAAAAGCCGGCGGTACAAAGATAATCGACACATTGGCTCCGGTGGTTTGCACACATTCGGCTACCGTATTAAACACCGGACGGTCAAGATGTGAGGTTCCTCCTTTGCCCGGCGTAACACCACCTACCACCTGAGTGCCGTATTCAATCATCTGGGTGGCATGAAAACTTCCTTCCGTACCTGTAAAACCCTGAACCAGGATTTTAGAGCTTTTATTTACAAGAACTGGCATGTTGATTAAATTGATTGTGGGCAAAAATAGGGAAAAAACAATGTGCAAATGTGCAAATGTGCAGATGTGCAAATATCGGATATTAAGTAGATTAGGTAGAAGAATGAACCGGGCTAATTTTCATTTTGCACATGTGCACATGTGCACATTTTTCAACATGGCTTTAGATCCGGGCCATTGATCAGTTCATTCATGTCTCTGTCATTGTCTATTTTTCCGCTGGCTTCCAGCATACGCATATCCTTGGCATCTTTCAAGAATTCCGAGGCGAAAATGAATTCATTTAATTTTTCATTCTTGCTGAAAATGATTTCTTTATTGTTTCCTTCCCATTCTTTGTTGCCCTGGTGCATATATATGATGTTATCGCCCACTTCCATAACGCTGTTCATGTCATGGGTGTTAACAACAGTGGTGATATTGTATTCTATCGTTAGTTCCTGAATAAGTTTATCGATAACCAATGATGTTTGGGGATCCAGCCCCGAATTGGGTTCATCACAAAACAGGTATTTCGGATTTAATACGATTGCCCGGGCGATGCCAACTCTTTTTTTCATTCCTCCACTTATTTCTGCTGGAAATTTTTTGTTTGCCTTTTCCAGGTTTACGCGGTCTAGCACCTCGTCGACCCTTTTGCGTTTTTTTCTGTACGACCAGTCTGTAAACATATCAAGGGGGAACATCACATTGCGCTCCACATTCAAGCTATCAAACAGCGCAGATCCCTGGAAGAGCATGCCAATTTCCTTACGGATCTCCTTCCGGTCTTCATCAGACATGTGCGTAAACTCCTTCCCGTTGTAAAAAATTTCTCCCTCTTCCGGTTTGAATAGTCCGATCAAACATTTCATCAGGACGGTTTTACCGCTACCACTGCTGCCAATAATTAGGTTGCATTTTCCATCATGCATGACCGCGTTTACGCCATTAATGATTACTTTATCCCCAAACCCCTTTTTTAAATTTTTAACTTCTATCATACGATTTAATTACTCTATCGGTGATTTACCCTGATGGATTTATAATAATAAGGCAGATAATATATAGTCGGCAAACAAAATCAACACGCAGCTAACCACCACAGACCGTGTGCTTGAACGTCCTATCTCCAGGGCCCCTCCCTCCACATAAAATCCGAAGTAGGCGGGAACACTGGAAATGATAAACGAAAACGTGTAGGCCTTTGACAAGGCAAAAAATACATTGTAAGGAACGAAATTCTGCTTTAGTCCTTTGTCAAATTCCTCGGCAGATAAAATGCCGGACCCCACCCCCGCAATACGCCCGCCGAGTATACCCAGGCCTGTAGCTATGACGACCAGCATGGGAATAACCAGCAGGGCAGCCACTATCTTTGGCAATACGAGATAGGCTTTAGTGTTTATTCCCATAATTTCCAGCGCATCGATCTGTTCGCTTACCCTCATGTTTCCCAATTCACTGGCGATCTTGCTGCCTACTACGCCGGCCAGTACAATACAGACTAGTGTAGGAGCAAACTCCAGGATCACGGTATCACGGACGATCTGAGCAATAGACGCCTTCGGAATGAGCGGACTTACCAGCTGGTAAGCCGTTTGAACGGCAGAAACGGCGCCTATAAAAAAAGATATAATGGCTACTATTCCTAAAGACCCTATACCTATATCGGAACACTGGTGTATGAATTCTTTCCAGTAGACCTTCCAGTTTTCGGGAGTAGTAAACATCCCTCTGATCAGAAGAAGGAACTTGCCGATTTCGTGAAACAATTTCATAATCATACGCGTATTTTATTCATAAACAGTACATGCAATGTACCTGGCAACAGGAACATAAATTTACAGCTATCTTCTTCAACATTGATTCGCTTTACTCTTTCATTATTCTACAGCAGGTTTGAAACCCAGGGAAAGACTATCATACAACTTTTGCCTTTTTAAATCTTTTCCACCAGGGAGAGCGTTTAATTAACTCGTCGTTGGATACTTTGCATTTTATTTGTGCATCAATTACGGCAACCAATGCCATGTTATAAATACTTCTTACCGAACTACCCAGTTGCAAAACGTGAACAGGCTTCTTTAAACCTAATAAAATGGGTCCAATGGCATCTGCCCCACCCACTTCTTTCAGTAGGTTATAAGCTATGTTTCCTGCGGCCAGGTTGGGAAAGATGAGGGTATTCACATCATGGTCAGCCAACTCACTAAAGGGGTAGTTATCCCGGATGACCTCCTTATTAAAAGCGAGGCTCGCCTGCATTTCGCCATCAACTACCAGGGTAGGGTTCTTCTTTTTGACCAGGTCTCTCGCCTGGGCGACCAGCCTTGCCTCAGCAGAATCGCTGCTGCCAAAGTTAGAATAGCTAAGCATCGCAATCCTGGGTTTCACGTTAAAATTGCTAACTTCTTTGGCGACCATTATAGTTATATCGGCAAGCTCTTCGGCCGTTGGGTTGAAATTTACGGTTGTATCAGCCATAAACAGGGGGCCACGCTTCGTGATCAGCAGGTACATGCCCGCAATCTTTTTCACCCCTTCTTCGATTCCGATTACCTGCAATGCCGGGCGTATAGTATCCGGATAATTTTTAGTAAGACCTGAGATCATGGCATCTGCATCACCGGTTTCCACCATCATACAACCGAAATAGTTCCGGTCTTTCATTTCCTTATAGGCTTCATAATGGTTAACCCCTTTACGCTGACGCTTCCTGAAATAAAGGTCACCATAGTGTTTTCTTTTTTCTTCCTGTTTATCGCTTGCAGGATCGATAATAGGCAGGCCTTCTATGTTAATGTTGTTCTCAAGGGCAATGGCCCTGATCTTGGTTTCTTCGCCAAGCAGGATAGGGTAGGCCACTTCTTCGTCAAATACGATCTGTGCCGCTTTTAACACCTTTACGTTATCGGCCTCAGCAAAAACGAGGCGCCTAGGGTCGCGGCGTGCCTTATTACTGATGACACGCAACAATTGATTGTCTAATCCCAGGCGGCGATTTAATTCGTTGGTATAGGCATCCCAGTCTTCGATGTTTTTTTGTGCCACCCCACTTTCCATAGCGGCTCTTGCTACAGCCGGTGCCACGGTTGATAATAACCGCGGATCCAGCGGCTTTGGAATGATATAATTTTCGCCGAACGCAATTGTCTTTGTATTGTATGCGAGGGTTACAATATCGGGAACGGCACTTTTTGCAAGCTCCGCAAGGGCATGCACTGCAGCCAGCTTCATGGCTTCATTAATCTGCCTCGCTCTCACATCCAGGGCGCCACGAAAAATAAAGGGAAATCCAAGCACGTTGTTCACCTGGTTCGGGTAATCGCTTCGGCCCGTTGCCATGATAATATCCTTCCGCGATGCAATAGCCGATTCATAAGGAATTTCAGGGTCGGGATTGGCCATGGCAAATACAATGGGATTTCTAGCCATGCCTTTAACCATTTCCGGGGTAACAACGTTGCCGACACTGAGGCCTATGAATACATCGGCATCTTTCATTGCTTCAGCCAATGTTAATCCCGGCCTGGCAGCGCTCGTAAACTGGTGCTTGTTATCTTCCAGGTCTGTCCTACCGGAGTGTAATACACCATCACGGTCGAACATGATAAAATTTTCAGGCCGGGCCCCCAAAGCCTTATAGAGTAATACACAGGCCATAGCTGCCGCGCCGGCACCGTTAACCACGAACCTGGCCTTACTGATCCGTTTCTTCTGCAATTCCAGTGCGTTTAATAACGCGGCACTGCTGATGATGGCAGTGCCGTGCTGGTCATCGTGCATTACTGGAATATTCAATTGTTCCCGCAATTTCTGCTCAATATAGAAGCATTCGGGAGCTTTTATATCTTCCAGGTTGATGCCGCCAAACGTAGGTTCAAGGGATTTAACAATCTGAACAAATTTTTCCGGATCCAATTCATTGATCTCGATATCAAAAACATCGATATCGGCAAATATTTTAAATAGAACCCCTTTCCCTTCCATGACCGGTTTGCTGGCCTCCGGACCGATATTTCCCAAACCTAATACGGCAGTACCATTGCTGATCACGCCAACCAGGTTACCCTTAGCCGTGTATTTATATACGTCTTCAACGTTTTTTGCAATGTCCTTGCAGGGTTCGGCTACACCTGGAGAATAAGCCATCGATAGATCCTGCTGGGTTTTTGCATCTTTAGTAGGAACAACTTCAATCTTCCCCGGTTTGCCTTTGGAATGGTAGTCCAGCGCCTGCTCCCTTCTAAGTTCATTTTGCATACTGTATGTTTAATAACCTCTTTTCACCGGTATCAACCGGATACATATAAGGGCTGTGGGCCATGTGACGATGATAAATGAATAATTCTCACTACCCGGTATTAAATGTATCCGGATCAGGTGTGCAAAATACAAAAATGCATTTGAATGAAAGGGTTTATAGTTGCATGGAACAACGCCGGATTGCGTCTGATATCCCTTAAAGGGGTAAAAATTCATTTTTATATGTAACTTTCCGTACCTAAACCGGAAAAAATTCAACTCCCGGACTCTTCGTATCAGACGGAATTCGGAAAGTTGTGTTAATTCCAACGGCCGAATAATACAGCTTGTTTTTATTTCGTTTATGTACCTGGGATAACTTTAAATGAACTTTATTATATATTCATCTGTCAGAAGATTATAAATTAAATAACATGAGATTTTTTTTGTTTGTTGCAGGAATCGTTTGGATCGGTCTTTTAATGTCTTGTCAGAAAACGCCCTACTCCGATCTGGGGGCAACGTTAACCACTCCTCCGCCCGCCACTCAAATTGACCTTCTTAAGGATTCTGTCTTTCTGTATTCCAAAGAAGTATATCTATGGACAGAAGTAATACCCGATTACCAAAAATTTAACCCCAGAGGATACAGCGGCTCTACAGACCTGGAAGCGGCAGAAAACGTTATGGATGGCATACGCGCCTTACAGCCGTTAGACAGGTTCAGTTTTGTTACTACTGAAGAAGAAGCGGCCGGGATACAGACAGGCGAAGATAAAGATTACGGATTTTTTATTAAGGCTGCTGCGACCGACCTGGTTCCCCCTCTGGAGCCAGACTCCACCTACTGGTTCGTTTCTTACGTGTACAAAAGTTCTCCCGCTGGAAATGCAGGTGTGCAACGCGGTTGGAAGATCAGTAAAATTAATGGTACATCAATAACTTACTCCAACAGTTCGATCACTCTGTTGAACCAGGTATTTTTTGGAACAATGAATAACGCTTTGATTCAATTTACCAAATCCGATGGAGTTGATGTGTCTGTAAATCTTACCAAGGGTAGTTTCGTAGCTAATTCGGTTTTACATCGTAGCATTTTAACATCGGGCTCAACAAAAGTTGGATACCTGGTATTTAACGCATTCTTTGGTCAGCCGTCACGAATAGAATTGGGAGAGGCCTTCACCTATTTTCAAAGCCAGGGAATTAATGAACTGGTCGTAGACCTCCGCTATAACGGAGGAGGATCCGTACAAACGCAGGATACATTGGCTAACCTCATCGCTCCCCAGTCGGCAAACGGCAAGATAATGTATAAAACGATTTATAACAAAACGCTTCAACAAAACAAGCACCAGCTGATCAGGAAGAAGCTTGGATATGGAAGCGGATTCGAGGAAGCCAATAACACAGAGGTATTTAAAAAGGCGGGAAATTTAAATCTAAGCCGGGCATTCTTTATCGTTACAGGATCTTCCGCCTCTGCCAGTGAATTGCTGATCAACAATCTGAAGCCGTATATGAACGTGAAGTTAATTGGGGATACGACCTATGGCAAACCCGTTGGTTTTTTTGGAATTCCTATTTATAAATATGTCGCCTATCCCATCTCATTTAAAACGGTAAACAGTGCCGGTAATGCAGATTATTATACCGGATTCGTTCCGGATGCCTTGGTTCCCGATGGCGTTAATAAAGCCTGGGGCGATCCTTCCGAACCTTGTTTAGCATCTGCTATAAAGTATATATTAACAGGATCCTTCCGCCTGGCAAGCGTTTCCACAAATGAATTCGCAATGAGGATGAGTAGTGACCAGCAACTACAAGCTGTTCAGAAATCAATAGAAAGTAAAAAATTTATAGGGATGTTTAATGAACGATGAAATCGTGACTTTGAGAAGTTCGGGGCTCAGCGTTTCGGAGTTTGTAAGAATGCATGACGTGAACTCCACCCATTTCCAGGCCGCATAATTAAATCAACCGGATTTTCCGTAAGATATCAGCACTTCTTTTTTGCTTTTTTCTTTCTGGCAAGCGCTGATTTTTTGGGGGAAGCGTTCACTGTATCAGGACTAGCGATTTTTTCCGGGGTGGATTTTAGTTGCTTTTTCCTGACTTCTCTGGCGTGAATATGGTCTGCCTGTGCACTTTTCTCGGCAATCTCTTTTGCCGTTGGTTTTTTTTCATTTTCCTGGCTGAACATAATTGTTGAGCATAAAAGGCATGTAGATAAAAGAAAAATATGCCGTGTACTTTTTTTCATAAATCAAATTTGTTTCTATGACCGGTAATTTCAACGAATGAAAGAATCAGCCTGTTAAAGATTCTTTAAGAACACTGGAACCGCGTGGAAAATTTACGGATGTCCCCAGCCATGACATAACGCCCATACCGATCTCAATGGCTCGTTCATCCACGTTAAACGTAGGTGTATGTACACCTGAAACAATGCCTTTCTCCACATTCATTACCCCCAGCCGGTAAAAACAGCCGGGAATGACCTGTGAATAGTAGCCAAAGTCTTCCGCTCCCATTCTTAATTCAGTTTCGGACACGTTTTCATTTCCCATGTATTCTTCTGCAAGATGGCGGGCAGCTGTGTTCAGTTCTTCATTGTTATACACCGTGGGATATCCCACGTCAATATGAAGGTCAATTTCGGCGCCCA
Source organism: Chitinophagaceae bacterium (assembly GCA_037718865.1). Taxonomy (GTDB): domain Bacteria; phylum Bacteroidota; class Bacteroidia; order Chitinophagales; family Chitinophagaceae; genus JADCRZ01. Next base: position 183,010 of record JBBJMP010000004.1, read on the forward strand.
TGCTCAGCGCCAGGGCGGTAGCCTGCTTCCGGATCAATTCATGTGCTTTGGACCGCCATTCTTCATCCATAGCACGAAAGGTACCCATAAGTTTGACCTCGCTTGGTATCACATTGGTAGTGTAACCGCCCTGGAAGGAGGTAATGGATAGCACAGAAGGAAAAAACGGGTTGCGGTTCCTGCTGATTATTTGTTGCAGGGCTACCACCACATGGGAAGCCACAAGTATCGTATCGATGGTTGTATGAGGGGCAGCTGCATGTCCGCCTTTGCTTCGGATGGTAATGTATAATTCGTCTGCGCTTGCCATAACCTTGCCACCCCTGAAGCTCAGTTTGCCTGTTTCCAGCCCTGGATGTACATGAAGTCCAAAAATGGCCGCCGGTTTTGGATTTTCCAATACGCCTTCTTTTATGAGAAGGCTTGCACCCCCTGGATTCCGTTCTTCGCCTGGCTGAAAAATCAGTTTGACGGTGCCTTCCCATTCTTCTTTTAACTCATCGAGAATTTTTGCCGCACCGAGCAGCACTGAAGTATGTACGTCATGACCGCAAGCATGCATGATACCCTGCTTTTTTGACTTATACGGCACATTGTTTTCTTCCGCGATGGGCAGTGCGTCCATGTCGGCCCGGAGTGCGATCACTTTGCTATCCGGATTCTTCCCTTTAATGATTCCAATCACCCCGGTAGTTGCCTTTACTTCAAAAGGAATACCTGAATCCTGCAGCCTTTGTTGCACCAGCAGGGAGGTTTCAAATTCCTTGTAGCTGAGTTCTGGGTTAGCATGAAGAAAGCGGCGAACTTCTATGAATTCGGAAGAATATAATTTTGCAAGCCCAAGTATCTTTTCTTTAAGCATAATTTTATACCAATCGATTACGGTGGGTCGACTGGGTGAATAATAAACTTTACCTGTTTGAACCGTTGGTAGTTCAATAATAGCGAAGGTATAATAAGGTGCTCAATTATGGATGAAAGTCATTGATAGGTAATTTCCGTCTCCGGCTTAACTTCAATGATATCCCTTACAATAAAAACAGTATTCGGAAAATATCTTGCGAGGCTACCCTGGTATTCCTCTGCTTCCTGCCTTGTCTTAAAATTTCCAACCTTAATGCGGTAATAAGGAGATTGGTATAGTAAATAAGCTTTTAATTCAGGATAAAGCTGGTAGACCTTTGATTTAGCATCAATTGCATCGGTACGATCGGTGGTATTCAGAATCTGAATACGAAAGCCGGGTACATTACGACGGCTGTTGCGGGTAGTCTCTTCATTAATCTGGGCCTGCTTTTTTATCAATAAATTGATGCGGGGATCTTTGAAAACGTGAACTGAACCTGTGTCCGTTTGTGCCGAAAGCTTCAGGGTTATTAACATAAGTACAGGCAAAAGCAATCTATTCATAAGAATACGTTATACGGCTTTTATTAATCAAGTTTCCTGCCAAATAACGTGAACTGTGCACACCTATTCCTCATTTCGTTGTGTTACGATCGCCACACTGGCGCTGCAACCCAGTCTTACGGCACCCGCATCGATTAATTCCTTTGCGAATGGGTAGGTTTTGATCCCTCCCGATGCCTTGATCTTTATCCCGGCGGGCAGATGTTTACGCATCAGCCTGACAGCGCCGATACTTGCGCCTTTATCTGCGTACCCGGTTGAAGTCTTCATAAAATCAATACCCAGTTCACCAAAAACAGCGCAGCAGTTAATTATTTCATCTTCGGTTAATACTCCGCTTTCAATGATCAGTTTAAGCATTCTGCCTTTGTTATGAATGACGTCACTGATCAATCTTACTTCTTTTGCCAGGTAGTCCCAGTCGTTCATACGTAATGCAATCAGGTTGATTACCATATCCAATTCATCGGCCCCATCGATCATTGCCAGGATGGCCTCGGCAAGTTTAGCTTCTGTGGCGGAGTAACCAAGAGGAAATCCGATGACAGTAGCTGTTTTAACTTCAGCAGGTGACAATATGGCTTTTACCCTCTTTATAAATGGCGGGGGTACACAGACAGCTGCAAATCCGTATTTCACCGCTTCGCCGCATAATTGTTCTATTTCAGCAAGCGTTGCTGCAGGCTTAAGCAGGGTATGATCAATATAGGAAGATAGGTCCATGTACATCGGTTCGTTTAAATAATGTTGTAACCGGATTATAGTCACTTAGAGGCCTGATAATAATATGTCGTTAAATTTCAGCAAGGAAGGCAGTTGCAGGTCCGCGGCATACCATTTCCTGTCTTTTTGCTGCTGCTTCACCGGCACAACTACGCATTTCATGCGAGCGGCCTTGGCTGATATCAAACCGTTGAATGAATCTTCGAAACAAATGCATTGCAAAGGAGAAACATTCAATTGAGAAGCACAGTTAAGGTAGACCTGCGGATGTGGTTTGCCGTGAGGCAGATCTTCGGCAGACGAAACAGCATCAAAAACATCGATGATACCTAATTTTTCTGTTACTACTTTTACAAGCCGGAGGGGTGAAGAAGTAGCCAGTCCCATCCTGAATTTTTTTTCCTTAAAAAATTTGATAATGTAGTGAGTGCCAGGAAAGGCAACCGCGTTTTCCCTGATATTGTGTATTGCCCGTTGTTCGATGGTATGGATGGCTTCAGCAGCATGTACGATGTCGATGCGAAAATGAGTAAACCAGTATTCGATCCATTCGGGTGTTCGGAGGCCGGTGGAAGAAAAGTATTGCTCCTGCGTTAAACTGATCCCGAATTCATGCAGGGTTTCCTTACCGGCCAGCTGCCATTGCGGTTCAGAGTCTATCAGCAATCCATCCATGTCGAAAATAACGGTATCCAGCATGCAGGCAATTTGAGGCGCAAAGATAACCGTTGCCCGCTTGTAAACCTGACCGGATCACCGGAACTTATTGCTATAAGTTTACCTGAACATTTAAGTGAAAAGGTGTAGATTCGTTATTGTTTGTAAGCCAAAATATGCACCATGGGTTTATTCCCTGAACGATTGAAAAGAGTTCGACTGGTCAGAAAATTAGTTTATGCAGTGGTAGGTGTATTCTCTTATCCATGCCTGATGTGGCTAAATCGTTTACAGATCAAAGGAACAGAACATTTGGTTGGATTACCTAAAAATAATGTGTTATTTGTCAGTAACCACCAAACCTATTTCGCAGATGTCATTACCTTCCTGCACATCTTTGCCGCAGTGAAATGGCGAAAGGAAAACAGGTTAGGGCTCCCCTTCTATCTATTAAATCCTTTCACAGATGTTTACTATGTGGCCGCCGAAGAAACTATGAAAGGAAGCTGGATAAGCCGTTTTTTTACACTTGCAGGAGCATTAACCGTTAAACGCACGTGGAACGATAAGACAAGAGAAGTGCGAAAAGGGTTAGATCCCTCAGATACCCGAAAGATCCACAGGGCACTGGAAGACAACTGGGTAATTACCTTTCCGCAGGGTACTACCAAACCGTTTGCGCCTGGAAGAAAAGGAACAGCGCTTATTATCAAAGTGAGTAAGCCGGTAGTGATACCTGTTATCATCAGTGGTTTCTGGAGGGCGTTCAATAAAAAGGGATTAAAGATCAAAAAAAGGGGTATTACACTTTCCGTAACGTTTAAAGAGCCGTTGTGTATCGATTACAATGCACCTGCAGAGGTCATTATGGAACAGGTAATGGATGCCATTGAGCAAAGTAGAAAGTATATGATGATGGGTGCCCATCACCGGGTATCACGGGCTCCCGTAAGCGAAGAGGTTACGATTACCCGTTGACGAATAATGCCTTATGCTCCGGCAAGAGCGATGCTGGAATGTTTCATCTGTATGTTGCGTACCTACGGCACGCGAACCAGAATCTATCTTGTTGCTACCGACATTTGCTCCTGATGGAGCATTGTATTTTTTAAACTGTCAACCCTGTTAAGGGTTACAGGTCGGTAGAATAGATTCCAATATTGTGATTTTGCTCAGTCAGGAGCAATAGCTGCAACATTTTCAGTCTTAATTACTTGTCTGCAATTACTAACTGGTAACAAACAGCGCCTTCAGTTCCTTGGCCTCTTCAGGTCTCATTTTTCCACCCAAGATCAAACGAACCTGCCTTCGCCGTAAAGCGCCATCATACAGTTTTATTTCATCCTCAGTTTCAGGGTTAAGCCGTGGTACGGGTTGTGATTTGCCGTTAGGATCCAGTGCTACAAAGGTCAGGTAAGCCTCGTTGCTTTTATACTTATATTGATGTATAGCGTCTTCTCCCCATACGTTAATATGCACTTCCATAGATGTATTGAAAGCCCTGGAAACCTTTGCTTCAATGTGAACAACATTACCCAGCCGTATGGGCGATTCAAAAGAAATATTGTCTACAGACGCTGTAACCACGGGAGCTCCGCAATGTTTCATGGCTGCCAGCGCTGCAGCGATGTCCATCCAATACATTAGCCTTCCGCCCATCAGGTTGCCGAAGGTATTGGTGTCGTTGGGTAACACGATCTCTGTCATGATCACCGACGATTCTTTGGCCGCCTTGCCCTTTGTTTCCATGTAATGATTTTCACAAAGATAGGATGTGGAGTTCGAAGTTTGGAATTCGGAGTTCATGTAACAGGTCAAACAACGATGTTTTCGCAGGAATCCAAAAAAGCCTGGTCTGCATCAGCGCCAATCCCGGGAGTGTCTGGCAATTCTATAAAATATCCGTTATACTGAGCACCGCCTATTACCGGGTCAACCTTATGGCCAAGCAAACAGGTGTCCATATCATAAAATACCAGGTTATCATAGGCAGAAGCAAAATGAGCGAAAGCGGTAAGTGCCAGCCGGCTCTCCAGCATACCGCCCATCATGCAGGGCACCTGGTGTAATTGGGCAACAGCATTGATTTTTTGTGCTTCCTGTATTCCTCCGGATTTGGCAAGTTTGATGTTGATATAGGTGCAGGAGTCTGACGTAATCAACCGCAGGGCATCATAATGGTCAAATACACTTTCATCAGCCATAATGGGAATGGGAGACAATTTTTTCAATGCAGGCAATTTGTCATCATGCCAATAACGCATCGGTTGTTCGCAAAACTGAATGTCATAGTCTGACATCTCCGTCAAAGCCGCCACGGCTGTTGTAAAGTCCCAGCCCTGGTTAGCGTCGATACGCAACACAATGTCATCCCCAACGGCTTGACGCACCTTTTTTACCCGCAGTACGTCTACCTTACCATCCGTACCCAATTTTACCTTGATTATCCGTACACCCTTATCCTTGTATCTTAGCGCCGTTTCTGCCATTTGATCGGGGGTATTAATGCCAATGGTAAGGTCTGTTTCCATTGGTTTCCTGGTCCCTCCCAAAAAGCGATACAGCGGCATGTTGGCCGATTTGGCAGCAATATCGTACAAGGCCATGTCGAAAGCGCTCTTAATGGTGGTATTGAACGCCGTAAAAGCATTTAGTTCATCCAGGCGTTCTTCAATAAGCAAGGCATCCTTCCCCTTCCATAAGCCGGCAAAGCCTTTGGCCATTTCAAAACAAGTAGCCTGGGTTTCGCCGACGATCATCGGAAACGCAGAACATTCACCAACACCGTATATGCCGCTCGTTGTGTGAATCCGGATGAAAATATTCTGCGCATAGAACATGGTGCCGGTAGCGATGATGAAAGGATGTATGGGAATGCTGAATTTGTAAATTTCAGTTTGGTTTATTTGCATGGATCAAAAATAAGAAATGTGAGATGAGATATGTGAGATGTGGTCTGAGAGATGTTGAGATGCCCTGAACACTTTTTTTTCTGAAACTAAGCAGTGATTTTTTACATCTTACCTCTCACCTCTCACCTCTCACACATCCAGTTGCTGCAGGAAAACTTCGGCATTCTTCAGATGTGTTTCCTTTTTGCCGGCCGGCATTTTGTCGAAGGTTTTCAGTAGCAAAGACAACCTTGGATTCTTCAGAAAAAAATCTCGGTTAACATGCATGAAACGCCAGAATAGACCGTCCCATACTTCCTGCCAGTGACCTTTTTTAAAATCACTCATCTTCATGATATAATTACTTCCGCTGATATAAGGTTTGGTAGCCATCAGTCCGCCATCTGCGAACTGAGTCATACCGTAAACATTAGGAACCATTACCCAGTCGTAGCTATCAATATACATTTCCATAAACCAGCGGTATACTTCATCCGGATCAAATTCACACAGTAACATAAAATTAGCCATCACCATCAGACGTTCTATATGATGAGAATAGCCGGTACGTAATATTTTTTTTATTACGGTATCTACCGGAACGATTCCCGTTTCGCCAGTCCAAAAAGAGGAAGGAATCTTTCTTGTAAAACCCCAAAAGTTCCTGGTACGTTGCCTGCTTCCTTCGTTTTCATAGACAATCCGGATAAACTCGCGCCAGCCGATGATTTGACGGATGAAGCCTTCCAGCGAATTCAATGGAACGTCGGTTTTGGCCGCAGCCTCCAGGGCTTTATCGATGATCTGCCTGGGACTGATCAAACCCGTATTGAGCATGGGTGTAAGTACGGAATGATGCAGAAAATGTTCTTTGCTCACAATGGCATCCTGATATACGCCAAATTTATGAAACCGGTTACTGAGAAAGTGATCAAGCCATAAATCGGCCTCAAGATAGGTGACCGGATAAAAGCCGCCCTGGTCATCAGGTTTCAGGGAACCATAATTATCCGGAAAATATCGTTCAACATATTCCCTGGCTTCCTTTACATATTTATTTTCCTTAGGAAGAACAATTACGGGAGCCGCTTCTTTTTTTGAAAATTTTTTCCGGTTTTCCGCATCATAGGTCCATTTGCCGCCTTCCGGCTGGTTATGCGTATTTAGCAGAAGCTTCTGTTGCTTTCTTTGCCAAATGTAAAAGTCTGTCTGTAAATAGGTTTTCTTTTTTTCAAAGAATGCTTTAACGTCCTGCAGGGAATTCAAGAAGTTAGGAGAAGTATATTTGATCTGGTTAACAGCATGCGCTTCACAGGAACTACTTATCCTTTTTTCGAGCCAGTTATCCACGACATCAGCATAGTGTATTTCCGTAACGCCTTGCTCAGATAAATGGGTGATCAGTTTCCTGATGTCGGATAATGGGTCCCGCGCTTCAACATATGTAACCCTCCCATTTTCCTGCTGGTGATGTTCCTGAAACATCTTCATAGTGGCCCGGTGCAGCACCAGTTTCTGCTTATGAAAGCAGTATTGATTAAAGAACAATCCCTCCTCTACAAGGTATACGGGCCTGTCATGACTGATCGCGGGATGTTCTTTAAATAATTGGTGCGGAAATATGATGGTGATGGCTTGCATGATTACGGAAAACAACCTTGTTGCCGATTTGTTTGCCTCGTTCAGCATAATCTGCTACCAGGTTAAAGGACGATAGATTCGACTATTCTGTTTTTATTTGTTATATTCATTATAGGCCTCATGAATCCATTTTTTAATCATATCGTCATCAACGCTGCTTTGTCCGGAAAGAAAAAAAACAGCGAAAAGTCCAGGCCTGTCTCACCTTATGAGCGTGCAAAGGCTTTCCGTGTTTTTAAGGTTTCAGTTATCACTGCGATAAAGGATTTTTTGTTGGTAACCTGTGGCATTTTTTCAGCCTCCTTCGGATTAAAAGGCTTTTTATTACCCAATCGCTTTATTGATGGAGGTGCAACCGGTATTTCCTTATTAATTACCGAAGTAACGGTTATCCCCCTTTCAGTAATACTAATATTGATAAACCTTCCCTTCATTGTTATCGGCGCCCGCCATATCAGTAAGATTTTTGCCGTAAAAACATTGTTGGCAATTGTGGGGCTGGCATTAGCCGTAGCCCTTATTCCTTTTCCAGTCGTTACTAAAGATAAATTGCTGGTGGCCGTTTTTGGGGGGTTCTTCCTGGGTACCGGTATCGGCCTTTCGGTCAGAGGAGGTTGTGTGATTGACGGAACGGAAGTAATGGCCATTTTTTTAAGCCGGCGATTGAATATCACGATCGGCGATGTGATCCTTATCTTTAATATCCTCATATTTTCACTAGCCGCTTACATGCTGAATATTGAAACGGCCCTGTATTCAGTGCTTACTTACCTGGCTGCCTCTAAAATGGTAGATTTCATTATTGAAGGCATTGAAGAATATACGGCGGTTACCATCATCTCTCCTAAGCATAATGAAATTCGTTTAATGATCAGCCAGGTGATGGAGAGAGGGGTTACTGTATATAAGGGCAGGAAAGGTTTCGGTAAACGGGGTGAAGCAACAGCCGATATGGATATTGTGTACACGGTAATTACGCGCCTGGAAATTTCCCGGCTGCATGCCGAAATTGAAAAAATTGATCCGTTAGCCTTTGTGGTGATGAGCAGCGTTAAAGATACAAAAGGCGGGATGATAAAAAAACGGCGGCTGAAACACTAAATAAATGTGCGGATGTGCGAATAAAGGAAATCTATATTTCTATAAATATCTCACCTTATTCTTTTCTTACATTTGCACATTTGTTAATTGCACATTTGCTTATCATGAATAATGTTATTTCTTTTGACAATACGGAGTATGCTTTTGCATACAAAAACAATGCGTCATTAAGAAAGGCCAAATTCCTATTTACTTCCATGGCATATCCCTGGCTGGTAAGGCTGGGAACCCGGTTAACGCCATGGGCCATGCAGATCGGGCTTCCGGTTAACGGATTGATCCGTGGCACGATCTTCAGCCAGTTCGTAGGAGGCGAAACTTTGACGCAAACATCCCGGGTGGTTAATGAATTGAAAAAGTTCAACGTGCAGGTGATCCTGGATTATGGCGTAGAAGGTAAAGAAGGCGAAGAAAATTTTGACCATGCCTGTGATTCATTTATAAAAGTGATCGAATATGCGGCAAGCCAGGGCAACATCCCATTCATGAGCATTAAAGTAACCGGTTTGGCCAGGTTTGGCCTGTTGGAAAAGCTAGACAATGCATCCGGCCCCGGATCAGGGATGGAAGGGAAGATAAACCTGGAAGGCCTTCCGGAGGATGAAATAAAAGAATGGGAACGTGTCTGCCTGCGGATGAACAAAATAATGAATATCGCTTTGACAAAAGGCATAGGAGTTTTAGTAGACGCTGAAGAAACCTGGATCCAGGACCCTGTGGATGCGCTGACTATGCAAATGATGGAAAGATATAATAAGAAAAAAGCGGTTGTATTTAATACGGTTCAGCTCTACCGCCATGACCGGTTGTCCTTTCTTAAAAATAGTTTTGCGCAGGCAGAAAAAAAAGGGTTTATGTTAGGTATCAAACTGGTACGCGGGGCCTATATGGAGAAAGAAAGGAAAAGAGCTTCGGAAATGAATTACTCTTCACCCATCCAGCCGGATAAAGAAGCCAGCGACCGTGATTACAATGAAGCCGTGGCATTTTGTATAAGCCACCTCGATAAAATATATCTTATTGTCGCTTCGCATAATGAATACAGTAACCTTTATGCCACACAGCTATTACAGCAAAGAGGCCTGGCATGGAATTACCCGCACATTCATTTTTCACAATTATACGGGATGAGCGACAATATAACATTTAACCTCGCTAAAGCGGGCTGTTCCGTGAGCAAGTATTTGCCCTTTGGGCCGATCAAAGATGTTATACCTTACCTCATGCGGCGAGCACAGGAGAACAGTTCGGTCAGGGGGCACACCGGCAGGGAACTTGGTTTAATCAATAAAGAAATGAAACGAAGAAGGTTGAAGGCATAATTGATAATGGATTAATGAATGCGTTTGCTGTTTGCGTTCTTTTTCTTTACTTCGTATCCGCATTTGGTTCTTAAAGGGACTGCTAGCTCAGTTGGTTCAGAGCATTACTTTGACAGAGTAGGGGTCGCCGGTTCGAGCCCGGCGCAGTCCACTTTTGCTTAACACCTAAATGAATGGTAATGAAAAGAAGTGTCCGTTTTAGCCCTTTGATACCCATCATTGTTTTATTTGCTATTAGTATTGGTTTTAAACATCCTGGCAGTCGGGCAGCAACACCACTTAATGGTGCCTGGGAATGGCAGGATACTACAGGCGAACACCTGCTTATCTTTACCGATTCATATTATACTAATACGGCTTACAGTAAAAGCAATAAACATTTTATCCATTCTTATGGGGGTGTATACCGGGTTCAGGCTAACCAGCTAACCACAACGATTGAATATCATACACAGCTAAAAGATCAGGTAGGACAAACACAGCAATTGAATTATGCCATCGAAGATGATAAACTGATGGTCAGCGGTATCGCAGTTTCGGCAAAGAGACTGGATGATGGGTCAGGTCAGCTTGCCGGCACGTGGCGGATATTCGGAAGAATGCAGGAAGGTAAAATGAGTACCATTGAGGGAGGTCCGCGTAAAACACTTAAAATCCTTTCAGGCACCCGTTTTCAGTGGGTTGCCATCAACCCTGAAGCACGGGAATTTTTTGGAACTGGTGGAGGAGCTTATGCCTTTGTCAATGGCAAATACACGGAAACTATTGATTTTTTTTCAAGAGACAGCAGCCGGGTTGGCATTTCCTTAAGTTTTGACGGAAGAGTAGAAAACGATCAATGGCATCATTCCGGACAAAGCTCAAAAGGGGAAGATATTCATGAAATATGGAGTAAGGTAGGCGAATGAATCTTCAAAGCTATTTCAATACATCTCTGCATACCCGCACATTAGCACATTCGCACATTTCTGTTATCTTGCACCAATGCAACAATATCTTGATCTGGTACATTTTATTCTGGATAACGGTTCTTTAAAAGCAGACCGTACAGGAACCGGCACTATGAGCTGTTTTGGGTACCAGATGCGTTTCGACTTGAACAAAGGTTTTCCCCTTGTCACAACCAAGAAACTGCATGTAAAAAGCATTATTTACGAGTTATTATGGTTCCTGAGGGGTGAAACAAACACCTCATTTTTAAAAGAAAAAGGTGTTAGCATCTGGGATGAATGGGCTGATGAAAACGGAGATCTTGGTCCTGTTTACGGCAAACAATGGCGTAGTTGGCAGTCAGCGGATGGGAGGGTATATGACCAGATAACGGACACCATCAGGCAAATTATCACTAGCCCGGATAGCCGGCGTTTGATCGTAAGTGCCTGGAATGTAGGAGAGCTTGGCCAGATGGCGTTATTGCCGTGTCATACCTTATTCCAGTTTTATGTTAATCCTCCGGGCCCACTTTCCAAACGCGGACGGGCCAGGCTGAGTTGCCAGTTATACCAGCGCAGTGCAGATGTGTTTCTGGGTGTTCCTTTTAATATTGCCTCCTATGCACTTCTGACGATGATGGTTGCCCAGGTATGTGATCTTGAACCAGGCGAATTTGTGCATACGTTTGGAGACGTTCACCTGTATAATAACCATATTGACCAGGCCCGGCTGCAACTTACAAGAACACCTTTCCCCCTGCCGACTATGAAGTTAAACACCAGTGTAAAAGATATCACTCATTTTACGTTCGAAGACTTTACACTGGAAAACTACCAATGCCATCCAGCCATAAAGGCGCCGGTTGCCGTTTAAGGGAACCTATTTGCAATCAATACGTTAATACATGCTTGTTTCTTTTATTCTGGCCGCCTCTGACAATAATGTGATTGGAAAAAACAATCAATTGCCCTGGCATTTGCCGAATGATTTAAAATACTTTAAAAACATCACCTGGGCCATGCCCGTGATCATGGGCCGGAAAACATTTGAATCCTCCGGCACCGCTTTACCTGGCAGGACAAACGTTGTTATCACCCGTCAGACTGGCTGGAGAGCAGAAGGGGCCATCGTAGCCGGCGATCTCGAGGAGGCTTTACAGGCTGCTGCAGACACAGATGCAAAGGAGGCTTTTATTATTGGTGGAGGAGATATTTTCCGGCAGTCGTTGTTCATTACAAACAAGATATATCTTACCCGCATTCATGCAGTTGTTGAAGGTGATACTTATTTTGTTGACCTGAAAGATTCGGAATGGAAGCTGGTTTCGACATTGGATTATAAAGCTGATGCAAGGCATGCCTATGCATACAGTTTCCAGGTATGGGAACGACGATGAGGCTTCTTGAACTATTGTTTAATACGCATACATGTATTCCCGGTTTCAATTAACCAAAAAATACCTTCATTATTACCTGACTGCGTCTAACGCAAAAGGGCATGGCATTCATTCTCCCTTTGTTTATGAATTCGTAAAGAACGTGCTTAACGATCATAAACATTATACAGCCTACGACAAGGTAGAATCCATGCGCAGGTTATTGTTGACCGATGAGTCCCTCCTGGAGATTCATGACCTGGGTGCTGGTTCTTCCCTGTCTGCCAGACCGCATCGAAAGGTTGCCCATATAACCCGTTATGCAGTTAAACCAAAAAAATACGGCCAATTATTATTTCGCATCGTACAATACCACCGGCCACGGACCATTGTGGAATTGGGTACTTCTCTTGGCCTGACAACAGCTTACCTGGCAATGGCTGACACCAGTGCATCGGTAATTACGCTGGAAGGTGCCAGGGAGGTTGCCCATAAAGCGGGAACAAACTTAAAGGACCTGGGGCTGACCAACGTGAACTTGATACAAGGGAACTTTGATGATGTGCTGACACCTGTCTTGGAATCAGTTGCTGCAATAGATCTCAGTTTTATCGACGGCAACCATCGTAAAGAACCAACACTGCGGTATTATGCAGCGCTTTCCCAAAAAACGCATACATCGTCCGTCCTGATCTTTGATGATATACACTGGAGCAGGGAAATGGAAGCGGCCTGGGAAATTATCAAAGCAGATAAGCAGGTAACCTTAACTGTAGATTTGTTTTTTGTAGGATTGGTATTTTTTAAGAAAGAATTTAAAACAAAGCAGCATTTTACCATCCGGTATTAAGCTTTATCATGCAGATAAAAAATAATTGGTAATTTAAAGCCTGAACATATCACTATGATCATAGGCGTATTGAAGGAACCAATTTTTGAAAGCAGAACATCCCTTCTGGCTGAGACAGCAGCCCTGTTGGTTAAAAAAGGAGTGGAGGTTTGGATAGAAAGCGGCGCAGGAGAAAACGCATCCTGTAACGATGATGAATACCTGAAATACGGAGCCTTCTTGAAATCCCGCAATGAAGTATTACAACTATCTACCGTTATTCTCTCCATTCATGCCCCTGCTCAATCAGAAACTACAAACTTGCCGGCTAAAGTTTTGATCGGTGTTTACCAGGCCTTAGTAAATAAGGGGCAGATGAGCCTATGGGCCAGCCAGCAGATAACCACTTTCAGTCTTGATATGTTACCCCGCACTACCCGGGCGCAAAGCATGGACGTGTTAAGTTCCCAGGCTAATATTGCCGGTTATAAAGCCGTTTTGCTGGCGGCAAACCTGTTTCCCCGGTATTTTCCCATGTTCATGACGGCAGCCGGTAGCATTCCACCTGCCAAGGTGATGATCCTGGGTGCCGGGGTTGCAGGTTTACAAGCTATTGCCACTGCAAGGCGTTTAGGCGCAGTAGTGGAAGTGTTTGATACCAGGCCTGCAGTGAAGGAAGAAGTGATGAGCCTTGGTGCTAAATTCATTGAAGTGGAAGGTGCTGCTGATGCCTCAAAAGCCGGCGGCTATGCTGTTGAACAGACAGATGATTTTCTGCAGAAGCAAAAAGCACGGATCGCAGAAAGCATTGCTAAATCTGACATTGTTATTACCACAGCACAAATTCCCGGAAAAAAAGCACCTATACTCATTACCACCCAAATGATGGAAGCGATGAAGAACGGTTCGGTGATCATTGACCTTGCTGCGGCCACTGGTGGTAATACGGAACTTACGCGCAATAATGAAACAGTCAGGCATAACGGGTTGTGCATTGTGGGCAATTCTAACCTGCCGGCCACCATGCCTTATGACGCCAGCAAAATGTATGGAAAGAATGTGGTAAATTTCCTGCAGCTGATTATAAATAAAGAAGGAAATCTTAACTTAAACTTTGAAGATGACCTGGTTAAAGGATCATGTATAACGTTTAACGGTGAAATAATGAATGAACGGGTGAAAGCGCTGGTTTAAATCTCAAACTCAATATGGAAGACCTACTATCCTGGATAAGGGAACACGAAGAAATGATCTACATCGTAGCATTAATGATATTTCTCGGTATTGAAGTCATCGGTCGTGTGCCGAGTGTTTTGCACACGCCACTGATGAGCGGCGCTAATGCCATTCATGGAGTGGTAATCATAGGTGCTATTATAGTGATGGGTAAAGCCGAACCCGATAATTATCTTGCCCTGTCATTGGGATTTCTGGCGGTTATCTTGGGAACGCTGAATGTCGTAGGCGGTTTTGTAGTTACCGACAGGATGCTCGAGATGTTTAAAAAGAAAAAGCGCTGATACTTATATGGAATTAAGCATACTTACTTTTTGTTACCTGCTGGGCTCATTAACGTTTATTATCGGGTTAAAGATGTTATCAAACCCCGCTACCGCAAGAAAGGGTAATTTGATTGCAGCAGGAGGAATGGTCATTGCGATCATTGGAACCATATTCCTGTATGAAGAAGAAGGAAATAAGCTTGGGAATTACGTTTGGATATTTGCCGGCTTACTCATAGGAAGTATTGTGGGCACACTGGCTGCAAAAAGAGTAAAGATGACCGCCATGCCGGAGATGGTCAGTTTGTTCAATGGAATGGGTGGAGCTTGTGCAGCTTTAATCTCGATTGTTGAATTCAATCATATCGTACACCTTAACGGCAGCGGTTATACAGACAGGTTATCTGCAGGAACCCTCCTGGTAATTGTTGTGGGTGCAGTGATCGGTTCCGTTTCCTTTGCCGGCAGTATGATAGCCTGGGGAAAGTTAAACGGAAAAATTAAAGACTGGACCTTCAGCGGTCAGCATATATTTAATCTTGTATTACTGGCTATCATTATTGTGTGTGCTGCCATGGTTATTATTAATCCCCTGGGTAATGCTTACCTCTTTTATGTCTTTTTTGCTTTGTCACTGGCTTATGGCGTTATGTTCGTTATGCCGATTGGTGGTGCAGATATGCCGGTGGTTATTTCCTTACTGAACTCATTTACCGGCGTCGCCGCAGCCTGTGGCGGATTTTTGTATAACAATAAAGCGATGCTGACGGGAGGTATTCTTGTTGGTGCGGCCGGAACTTTGCTTACCATCCTGATGTGCAAGGCTATGAACCGTTCTATTAAAAACGTGTTGATCGGTTCTTTCGGCACAAAAGTAATTGCCAATGGCGCTGCAAAACAACAGGGTGCCTTTAAGGAAATTTCTTTAAGCGATGCTGCGATGATCATGAGTTATGCGAGCAAAATGATTATTGTGCCAGGGTACGGATTGGCAGTGGCACAGGCCCAACACGCCTGTCACGACCTCGAAAAGCTGCTTGAAGAAAAAGGAGTGCTGGTTAAATATGCCATTCATCCTGTTGCGGGGAGAATGCCAGGGCACATGAATGTATTGCTGGCTGAGGCAGATGTGCCTTATGATAAGCTGGAAGAAATGGAACAGGCTAATGAGGAATTTTCCACCACCGATGTGGTTCTGATTCTGGGGGCAAACGACGTGGTTAATCCGGCAGCAAAAACAGATCCTGCTTCTCCCATTTACGGCATGCCCATTCTGGAAGTAGAGCTTTCCAAAAATGTTATTGTTAACAAGCGAAGTATGAAGCCGGGTTATGCAGGTATAGAAAACGATCTATTCTTTCAGCCAAAAACATCCATGCTTTTTGGTGACGCAAAAAATGTTTTACAGAAACTCAATGCGGAGATTAAGGCTTTGTAAATGTGCGAATGTGCGAATGTGCGAGTTCATTGAAGCATACATTCCTGCCAGCGGCTTAATTACGTCTCACCCCTCACATCTCATCTTTGACATTTAACATCTCCCACTACACATTTCCCATCTCACATTTTACATCTTCCTAAATTATTATCATATTTGCTGCTTAATAAAGACGCTATGCACCTTAGGTTTGTTATGATTGTCTGTCTGGGCTTATTTACACACCTGCTTCCTGCCCAGCAGGGAGGCCTGGCGATAAAGGGAATTTCGCCTGATTTACATTTACTGCATACGGTAGCTCCTAAAGAAAATTGGTATAGCCTGGGAAGAATGTATAACGTCAGCCCCAAAGAAATCTCGCCTTATAACGGTGTTTCCATCGACAAGCCCCTGAGCATCGGACAGCAGGTTAAGATACCTCTTACTTCCGCTAATTTTTTCCAGAATACAACAACGACAGACGTGGAAGTCCTGATTCCACTGTATCATACCGTGCAGGATAAAGAATGGATGTTTCGAATCAGCACCAATTACAATAAAGTTCCTATTGAGATGCTTGAAAAATGGAACAACATTTCCAAAGACCAGGCAAAAGCAGGAATGCGGTTAATTGTAGGTTACCTGAAAGTAAAAAAAGATCAGTCAGTATTGGCTTCCAATGGAGCCGCCGTTTCTTCACAGCCCACATCTACTATACATATCGATAACGAGCCTGCGGCTAAAACCGAAGAAAAAAAGCAGGAACCAGTGACAAGGCAGGCAGGAAACGAAGAGAAACAGGTTATGCCGGCAGAGGAAAAAAAGGTAACGGAAAACAGGCCGGTAGTAACGGCTGCCGCAGGCAATAATGTAGAAGGTGGTTATTTCAGGTCTTTATTCGAGGAAAGCAGCAGGTCTGCTTCCGGTTCTTCCGGTATTTTTAAAAGCACAAGTGGCTGGCAGGATGGAAAATTTTACGCCCTGATGAATAATGTTGCGGTAGGTGTTATCATCAAAATTACCAATCCGTCAACCAACAAGGAAATTTACGCCAAGGTACTTGGACAAATACCCGAGATGAAGGAAAGTGCCGGCCTGACGGTCCGCATCAGCGATGCTGCAGCTGCTGCGCTGGGTGTTAATACCGAAAAATTTGCTGTAGATATCAGGTATTAATTATGTAGCTGATACCAATAAAAGAAAGCCTTGAAGAGAACGAAGAATTTGTCAACAATCTATAACCCCTGCGATACACCAAACCTGGCTTCAAAAAAAGCGTGTGAAAGATTAAACATGAAAGAAGTAGAAGAAAAAGAAATTAACGGAAACAGGATCACTTCAGGCTTGAAAATCAGCAATCAAAACCGGTAGCCCCTTAAAAATTCATCGATCCACATTTTCTTTTTGCCTTCAAGCTGCAGTTCTTTTACAGTAAGCCATCCATCCCGGCAGGCAAATCGCAGAAAGGTTTTGTTGTCGGTCTGCCAGACGCCGGGAGCAACCTCCGGAGTTAACCTTTGCATTTCCGACCGGTAAATTTTCAACAATTTGTTATCCAAATGAGTAAATGCTGCAGGAAAAGGCGACATGCCGCGAACCAGGTTATAAATCTCACGGGCAGGCCGATCCCAATTTATTTTGCAGGTCTCTGTTACCAGTTTCGGAGCGTGTTTTATAACTGCAGTCAGGGCGTTATCAGGTAAATGCCTTATAACATCCTGTTGCGGTATTTCCTGCACCGTGCCATCCACTAAACCGCCGATCGTTTTCACCAACAACGCAGCACCGATATATTTCATGCGGTCGTGTAACTCACCGGCAGTTTCGTCTGGAGAAATGGAGATACTTTCCTGTAATAAAATATCGCCGGTATCGATCTCATGGCGAAGCTTAAAAGTAGTAACACCGGTTTCTTGTTCTCCATTGATCAGGGCCCAGTTGATGGGAGCGGCACCCCGGTACTCCGGTAATAAAGATCCATGGAGATTTATGGTTCCCCCGGGCGGCATGTTCCAAACCGCTTCCGGTAACATGCGAAAGGCCACAACCACCTGCAGGTCGGCTTTCATCTCTTTCAGTGCTTTCAAAAAATCTGCATTCTTCAATTTTTCAGGTTGTAACAGGTGCAGCTCTTTTTCGCGGGCGTATATTTTTACGGCACTTTCAGTAAGCCTCAATCCCCTGCCTGCCGGCTTATCAGGAGCTGTAATAACGGCCACTATATTGTATCCGGCCCTGAGCAATGCATCCAGGGATGCCACGGCAAAGTCAGGGGTGCCCATGAAAACAATGCGGGGTGAAGGGTGTGAAACGTTAGTCAAGCTTTTAATTATTACTCGAAGTCAGGGTACAGCAAATATTTTTTTCTGATCTGTTTGAATTTATCCAACGCAGGTTGCCAGCTTTTTCGGATAACGATATGATTTTCATTTCGTAATTTTTTGTCTACAACAGAGCATGTATTGCAGAGTCAAATTTCATTAAAATTGATCAATAACATTCGCAATCTTCAATTTAATCCTAACTTCGGCAATTCTAAAAATACGCTACCCTTTCCTGTAATTTTCCTGCTCGAATAACTGAAGGAACAACAGGGCTGGCGACAGTAATGGCTTACTAATTAAAAAACTATAGATGCGACAAGTAAAGAATGGCGATACCGTTAAAGTGCACTATCATGGTCGTCTGACAGACGGAACCACTTTCGATTCTTCCGAAGGGCGCGAACCACTTGAATTTGAGGTAGGCAGCGGAATGGTAATCAAAGGTTTTGATGACGGTGTGATGGGAATGAAAGTAGGAGATAAAAAAAAACTGGAAATCCCTTCAGAAGAAGCTTATGGAGAAATAAATCCCGAGATGCTTGTTGAATTTCCCACCGAACAATTTCCGGTAGATATGAAGCCGGAGGTGGGTATGCGTTTAAATATGACAAATGGAAGCGGCCAGGTCATTCCCGTTGAGATAACGGAAGTAAAAGAGGAATCGGTCATCCTTGATGCCAATCATCCATTGGCAGGTGAGGCACTGATTTTTGATATTGAGCTGATGGAAATCTCAGGTGGTTCTTCTTTGATCATCACTCCTTAACGTTATTTGTATTCAATAATGCCCCGGTTGCATACTGGGGCATTATGCCGTTTTATGGGTATTTCTCTTATACCACCATCCGAGCCATACTCCGCACAAACCCCAACCCGCCAGGTTGTCAATCAGTTCGCCCCATAAAACTTCCCAGGAGGTTTGGAACCAGTTGTGCTGATTATACCATACGAATAAAAAGCAGATTACACCAAATGTAAGCACGGATGTAAATATGGAAAGGAAATTTTTATATGCCGTGTCGAATCTGCGTATGACCAAGCAAACGAGCAATACACAGATAAATGAAATGATAAATCCCCGTATGACCGGCTTTACCATATTTAATTCATAAGCTCCGTGATAAGTGATAATTGCCCAAGGTTTTCCTTCAAGTGCCTCAGTTTGTTTCTGCTGTTCCTCCGGTGTTGCCTGCGGGCTGAATCTGGGTAACATATACTGGCCTTCTCCCGGAAGCTGTGAAGATAAAGTGTTCATCACAGCATCCTGGTTAGGCAGGTATTGATAAGCTTTGTCATGAATACCGGATGCCGTCCACGAAAAGCTTTGCCATCCGAATAAAAAAATGGCTCCAACCAATGAACCAATCAATAATTTTTTCATGTGCCTGGTTTTAGTGACAAGAAAAATAGAAATAATTGTTCTTAATCGCAAGAGAAGAGTTCGGAGTTCAACATTTGAGGTTAAGGTTAGGGTGTGAAGTTTGGCATGTAGAGCTGGTTTTAAATGATGAATCAAAGGTCAAACTCCGAACCCTGAACCTTGAACTTCAAACTTCTTTCTGTAAATCCATGCCAGTATCAAAACAGTGCTGAGAGAAAGCAGCCCAGCGATCATGGATCCCTCAAAGCCGAATTCTCCCCCGGTAAGTATCGGATTGCCGGTAAGTTCCTGTTGAAGCAAACTCTCGAGAGTTAACCCGCTTACTTTATATCCAAGGATGGGACCCTCGTAAAAATTCCAGCTGAAATGAAGTAAGATGGCAAACCATAAATTCTTTGTAAAAATATAATTGATGCCAAGCATTAAGCCGGATAAGAAAATATTAAGCAGGGCAAGAAGACTGATATCGGGGTTGCTGAGGTGAAACAGCGTAAACAACAGGGAAGAGATTATCAAGGCCGTCCACTTGTTCATGGATTGCAATAGATTGTTCAGGATATAACCCCGGAATACCAGCTCCTCTGCAAATGCTACCAGGGCCATCAAAATCAAATTTAAAAAAAGCTGCTTTGCATCGAAGCTGATCCCTGTCCATTGAAGATTTTTACTGGCGATGAGAAAGAAAGAACCAATGCCCAATAAAAAAAGACCCAGAAAAAAGCCCGTTGCCGCATGATAATGGTAACCGTTAAAATCCAATCCCAGGCTGATAAGCGTGTGTTTATCAATAAACTTCCTAAAAAGAAATACAGTACCTGCTGAGGCGAGGAAAGTTATTAGTAAAGAGAAGAGCACCAACTGCTGTTTTGTAACGCCAGGATCGGCCGTTGCGTTGCTTCCTGGGTTTAATCCATATACAATAGCATTTCCTGCCCGCGTCATTATAACGGTTGCTGTCACCAGAACGATTACAAAGATCAGAACCCTTAACCATCCCTGTTTGATGAGCGGTTGCATTTGCATGATACTGTAAAAATATAAGCTGTTTTGGAAAGTTGCCGAACTTTATAAAAGTTTGTATAATTACCGGTTCGGCCAGCAGGGATTTAGTTAGTCGGCAGACACGTTGCGCACAGACCAGGGTAATTTAAAATAAAATGCATGTTCAATCAATACTTCTTTACAGCGGCAGAACGGTTTATGCGATATGTGCAGATTGATACGCAGTCTGACCCGCAATCGTATACGTTTCCAACAACGGAAAAACAGAAAGATCTATCCCGTATGCTGGTCAATGAATTAAAACACATGGGCATCCGGAATACGGAAATGGATGAGTTCGGCTATGTGTTTGCCACTATTCCCGGCAATACTGCTAAAAAGGTTCCGGTAATATGTTTTTGCAGTCACGTTGACACCGCGCCGGATTGCAGTGGCAGCAATGTAAGGCCCATCTTACATAATAATTATGATGGAAAAGATATCATACTTCCGGATAAAGATTCATCAGTTTTGCGATTGGCAGATTATCCTTACCTCAAAGAGCATCTTGGGCATAGTATCATAACTGCCAGTGGCGATACCCTGCTGGGTGCAGATGACAAGGCGGGGGTGGCCATCATTATGGACCTTGCCAATTATTATATTACTCATCCGCACCTCAAACACGGAGACATAAAGATCTTGTTTACGCCTGATGAAGAGGTGGGAAAAGGAACGGCTAAACTTGATCTCCGGAAGCTGGGCGCCGACTTCGCGTATACACTCGATGGGGGAGAAGCGGGGAGCCTGGAAGACGAGACATTCAGTGCAGATGGCGTTGTCATTACTGTTCATGGGGTGATTGCACATCCTGGATATGCCAAGGGCAAAATGGTAAATGCGCTGAAGGTCGTTGGTGAAATCTTGAATGCCTTACCGAAAGACAAACTATCGCCCGAATCAACCGAAGGGCGTGAAGGCTTTGTTCACCCGGTTCGTATGGAAGGAATGTCTGAAACAGCCACTGTTGAATTTATTATCCGCTCGTTTGATGAAGCAGGACTACTGGAAAATGAAATTTATCTGAAAGGTCTTGCCGAAGAAGTGGTGAAAAAATATGCACCGGCTACCATGGAATTCAAGGTGTTTGAGCAATACCGGAATATGAAAAAAATACTGGATCAGTATCCATACGTTGTTGAGTATGCAATGGAAGCCATACAGCGTTCAGGGCTTACCGTTAAAAGAGAAAGTATACGCGGGGGGACTGACGGGAGCCGGTTGAGTTATATGGGTTTGCCTTGTCCGAATATTTTCACCGGTATGCAGGCCATCCATTCGAGGCTGGAATGGATAGGCGTAAAAGACATGCAGAAGTCAGTAGAAACCCTGGTTCATCTGGGGATGATATGGGAGGAGAGGAGTTAATGACGTCGGCTCTATAGTTGTTTTTATATGTTATGAATATACATTATGTTTCTGGCCTTCACTTATCAACCAGAAGCTTCGTTTGCTTAGCTCAAAATCACTATCTTGAGCGCTTAAACAATTTGTTATGGATCTTATATTTTCTTACTGGTGGGTGATTCTTCTCGTTATCCTTATTTTTAGCGGGCTCGTAACTGTAAACCAGGGCACTATAGCGGTGGTTACCATGTTTGGTAAATACCAGCGGATCCTTCGCCCGGGATTGAATTTTAAAATTCCACTCATCGAACAGATCTATAAAAGGGTCTCTATTCAGAACCGGTCGGTGGAGCTGGAGTTTCAGGCCATTACCGTAGACCAGGCAAACGTATATTTTAAAAGCATGCTTCTTTTTGCGGTTCAGAACGCAGAAGAAGAAACTATAAAAAGAGTAGCCTTTAAGTTCATCAGTGAAAAGGACCTCATGCAGTCGCTGGTCCGGACAGTTGAAGGCTCTATCAGGGCTTTCGTGGCTTCAAAAAAGCAGGCTGAAATATTAACCCTACGCAGGGAGATTGTTGAGTTTGTGAAGCTGCAAATCGATGCAGCGCTGGAAGATTGGGGCTACCATTTATTAGACCTGCAGATCAACGACATTACCTTTGACAAAGCCATTATAGAAAGCATGAGCAGGGTAGTGGCAAGTAATAACCTGAAAGCGGCTGCTGAAAACGAGGGTCAGGCCTTGCTGATTACCAAGACCAAAGCCGCAGAGGCGGAAGGCAATTCAATCAAGATAGCGGCTACGGCAGAACGGGAAGCGGCCATGCTGCGCGGACAAGGAGTCGCTCTTTTCCGTGCAGAGGTAGCTAAGGGTATGAGCCAGGCTGCCGAAGAAATGAAACAGGCCAACCTCGACACCAATGTGATCTTATTTAGTATGTGGACCGAAGCCATCAAAAATTTTGCGGAATATGGGAAGGGCAATGTCATCTTCCTGGACGGCAGCAGCGAAGGCATGCAGAAAACCATGAACCAGATCATGGGAATGATGCAGATGAAACAACCGCAGGGTCAATAAAGATTGGGAAAAGCTAACCTTTCGGTCTAATTCTTTGTGTTCTTCTTTGTGGTTAAAAAAACCACAAAGAAGCACATAAAAGAGCACAAAAATCATTCACAAAGGTTTACTATATTGTCATTGGCTGCGAATGTCTGTCTTTCCTTAAGAATTGTTAATACCAGTAAACAAAATGTTTTTCGGAAAATAATACACATTATTTTCACGTTTGTCTTACCTGCAGGGTATGAAAATATTTTCTTACTAGTTTTGCTCTAAATTAATCCTGGATGAATCTGACTTTACTTCAAATCGGTGATACCGCACAGCAACTGACAGACAGTACGGCAAATGCACTTAATGCGATTACCACCGATGCCCACATGAATATACTTGACCTGTTGTACAATGGCGGTGTGCTGATGATCCCGCTGGCGCTTTTGCTGGTTCTGGCTATCTTCTTTTTCTTTGAACGCTGGATAGCTATTAAGAATGCCGGTAATGTAGACCCTAATTTCATGAACATCGTTCGTGACAATGTAACTTCCGGTAATGTGGCAGCGGCTCGTTCGCTGGCTAAAAACACCAATAACTCTGTGGCAAAAATGATCGACAAGGGTTTGCAGCGTATAGGCAAACCGATTGATGCTATTGAGAAAAGCATGGAGAATGTAGGCAAGCTGGAAGTTTATAAGATGGAACGAAACCTCTCTGTGCTGTCATTAGTGTATGGCATTGCGCCTATGTTCGGATTTCTTGGAACCATTTTCGGTATGTTACAGCTGTTCTACAATATCAATGCAACCGGTGAGTTTACCCCTGCGGCCATTGCCGGTGGTATTTATACAAAAATGATCACTTCAGCAACAGGATTGATTATCGGTTTGCTTGCTTATGTGGCTTTTACTTTTCTGAATTCGCAGATCACTAAAATGGTCAATAAAATGGAAGTGGCGAGTGCCGAGTTTATCGATATTCTGCAGGAACCGACCAGATAAGCTTCTGGAAGGTTCGTAGTTTGAAGTCGATTTTAATAAATTGTTAGTATGAATTTAAGGTCAAGAATAAGGTCTCATCCTGAATTGCACGCCGGGGCGTTGAACGATATTTTATTCATCCTGTTGTTCTTTTTTCTTATTGTATCAACATTAGCGAATCCGAACGTTGTGAAATTATCACAGCCCAAATCAAAAAGCGATACCAAGGCAAAACAAACTGTAGTGGTCTCGATCGATGCCACCAACCAGTTCTTTGTTGGCACCGCCAAAGTAAGTCTGGATGAATTGCGCCTAAAATTACAGCCCGTACTTGCTAAAGAAACGGATCAACCCACCGTGGTTATTAATGCAGATAAAAAAGTGCCGGTTGAAAATATTGTTGCCGTAATGCGGGTGGCCCGTGACCTTGGCGCAAAAACCGTTTTAGCTGTTGACAAAAGTGGTCTGAAATAAGGGAGTCATTTCTTTTTGACTACTCCCGTCAGGGTATAATGACGCATCTCCTGGATATGACTGAAAAACGGTTTTACGAGGGCAAAGAACGGAGGAAAATACTTGCTTTTGCGGAACCCGTTCATATGGTCACTTGATGAAGTCCATTCAATTCTGAGCATAAAAACGCCGGTTTCTTCCTCGCATTCCGTTAATTCATAACCAAGGCAGTGCATGGATGCATCCAATTCGGCAGCCGCCTGTGCGTAGGCTGCAATGAATGCGGACCTGTTATCCGCATCTAGCTTGTACCGGATATATTCAACTATCATAATAATGTTTTAAAATGATGATTCAACGTTTACGTTTTAAAAGTAACTCATTTTAAATGCTGCGCTGCAATGTTGCCTTTATCATCCGATCCTTACCCTGCAGGTCCTTTTTCAATACTGTGTTGCGAAAATCTTTTTTAGTAAAAACAGCAGCCACTTCCCTTCCTGATTCCTCATTAATTTCAACATAAACACCTCCTGTTTTGCTAAGATGCGTTTTTGCGAAATCGGCCAGCGCATCATAAAATACCAGAGGAGCTTCATCAGGTACGAATAGCGCGAGCTTCGGCTCAAATTCCACTACATTGGAATGCATTTTTCTTTTATCGTTCTGAGGAATATAAGGCGGGTTGCTAACCAGCATGTCAATGGCCGGCAACTCCTTTCTTTCTGAATCAGTCAGGAAATCACATAAAATAAACGAAATTTCCGTGTTATGTTTGGTTGCGTTCCTGGCCGCCACAATTAATGCTTTCTCGCTCACGTCACACGCATATACAACCGCCCCGGGATATTTTTTTTTCAGGGCTATGGCGATACATCCGCTACCTGTTCCTATATCCAGTATCTTCAATTTTTCCACATGGTTGGTGTTTTCACCAACCATACCTCGGACCTCCTGTACCACCCATTCAACCAGTTCTTCCGTCTCCGGCCTTGGAATCAGAACATATTCATCCACGTATAATTTTAACCCGCAGAACCAGGCTTCATTCAACACGTATTGTACGGGTTTATGACTGAGCAGTTCTTCGGTGTACCATCCTAGAAGTTGTTGTTTGTCAGGTGACAAGGGTACGTGTTTATTAACAACCCTGTCTATCCTTTTCCACTCCGTAATTTTTTCCATGACCAGGCCGGCGATATTCCTTGCTTCTCTTTCTTCATAAATGTGAAGGAGTTGAAAGGTCAACTGTTGCGTGGCCTGGTGGATGGTCATGGTACAAACATAAACCATAAACACAACGAATGCCAAAGCTAAAACAATGCACGCCTTAGACAATAAGCAGGTTTTGCCGGTTTTAAATTTGCGGGTTACGACATATCCGTTATTTTGTAGCCTCAATGAAAACAGTGGTCTTATGACTAACGACTCGGCAATTATGCATCGCTGCATTGAACTGGCCGGACTGGCTGCGGGCTTTACTGCGCCTAATCCTATGGTCGGTGCCGTATTGGTACATGAAGATAAAATTATTGGGGAGGGTTATCATCATGTTTACGGAGAGGCACATGCGGAGGTAAATTGTATCAAGGATGCCGAGGCCAGATATGGCCCGGGGCCAACATCCGGCATGTTAGCAAAAAGCACTTTATATGTTTCCCTGGAACCATGTGCCCATTTTGGAAAAACACCTCCCTGTGCGGACCTGATCATAGAGAGAAATATCCCTGAGGTGGTGATTGGTTGCCGCGATCCGTTTGAAGAGGTCAATGGGAAGGGCACTGAAAAACTAAAGGCCGCAGGAATTCAGGTAAGATCAGGTGTTCTTGAGCAGGAATGCCAGATATTAAATAAGCGATTTTTTACTTTTCATACACGGCAGCGTCCCTTTATTATTCTAAAATGGGCTCAATCAGCTGATGGCAAGATAGCCGGGCATGATCGGGCAAGGTTTTATATCAGTAACGAGATCACTAACCGGTTGGTCCATAAATGGCGGAGCGAAGAAGCCGGGATCCTGGTGGGAACCCATACGGCCAGGGTTGATGATCCGTTGCTGACCAACCGATTGTGGACGGGAAAAAATCCGGTACGACTGGTGATCGATATGTTTTTACGCCTGCCTGCTTCATTGCAGGTTTTTAATGATTCAGCCAGGACGATCATTTTTAATGCTCTGAAGCATGAAGAAACTCCCCAACTTTTGTATTACCAGGTAACCGGAGAAGGCTCACTTATCAACCAGATTGTTCATGCTTTGTTCAAGCTAAATATCCTGAGTATACTGGTAGAAGGAGGTGCTAACACCATCCAGCAGTTTATTGATGAAGATCTATGGGATGAAATCAGAATTATTACTAATCAAACCCTGCAGATAGGGCATGGAATCGATGCTCCCCGATTGGGCAAAACCAGCCTGGCAGGAATAACAAACTTAGGCTCGGATACCATAAGAATACTTGAAAAAGCGTAGAGGTGAAAAAACAGATGTGCAGATGTGAGAATTTCATGAAATAAGAAACTAATTAATATCTTTAATTTGCACATCTGCACATTTGCACATTTTCTAATTCTCCCGTTATGCCATACTTACCTGATCCCCAACGTTACGAATCTATGCAATACCGGCGCTGTGGCCGTAGTGGCTTGAAATTACCTGCCTTGTCGCTGGGCCTCTGGCATAATTTCGGACATGTAGACGTTTATGAAAACTGTCGTGCCATCCTGCGTCTCGCTTTTGATAAAGGTATTACACATTTTGACCTTGCTAATAATTATGGTCCTCCACCAGGATCGGCAGAAGAAAATTTTGGGCGCATCATGAATACGGATTTTTCCGGATATCGCGATCAGCTTATCATTTCTTCGAAAGCAGGTTACCTGATGTGGGAAGGTCCTTATGGGGAATGGGGTTCTAAAAAATATATTGTTTCAAGCCTGGATCAAAGCCTGAAACGGATGAAGCTTGACTATGTGGATATTTTTTATCATCACCGCCCTGATCCGGATACACCCCTGGAAGAGACCATGACGGCACTCGACCTCATCGTCCGGCAGGGTAAGGCTTTGTATGTCGGCATATCGAATTATAAGGCCGAAGAAGCGTACCAGGCTTTTAAGATCCTGAGGCAATTAGGTACGCCTTGCCTGATTCATCAGCCTAAGTATTCCATGTTCGAGCGCTGGGTGGAAGGTGGGCTGCTTGACGTGCTGGAAAATGAAGGGGTAGGATGCATTCCATTTTCACCACTTGCCCAAGGCTTATTAACTAACAAATACCTGGACGGCATTCCGCCGGATTCGCGGGTTTCCAAGCCGCACGGGTTTTTAAAAGAAAACCATCTTACCACCGAGACCTTGAGTAAAATTCAGCGACTTAATGCAATGGCCCTGGATCGGGGGCAGACACTGGCCCAGATGGCATTGGCCTGGCTGTTAAAAGACAACAGGATCACTTCAGTCCTGATCGGGGTCAGCAAACCAGAACAGCTGACCGATTCACTATTATGCCTGGCGAATACCGATTTCAGCGATGAAGAGCTGAACAAAATTGAAGAGATTTTATGAAATGTCAGGCAGTCACTATAGCTCACCAGGCCTGGCCAGAAACGGCCTGACTTTAACTCAGCACTTGTTCCGCCACCCGTAAACCACTTGCTAAAGCTCCTTCCACCGTGCCCATTTGCGGGCCGTCATGTAATGCTTCTCCCGCAAAAAACAAGGTGTCTTCAACAGGCTTGCTTAAACGCTGAATGGCCTGCGCAGTTTCTGTTGTTGTATATGCATAGGCTCCCTGGGTAAACGGGTCAGCCGTCCAGTTAAAGACCTTTGCCATATCCAGCTGTTCACTAAGGGATACTTTGCTTAGCCCAAAAAGGGAGACGAGCGAATCTAATGCGTTTTGTAAAATTACGTCTTGTGTTGCTTGTTTTAACTCCTGCGCTTTGGGACCGGCAATCCAACCTGTCAGCAATGCGGATTTCGATGGTAATTGCGTCCACCAGGTTGGAACCGATTCGTCAGAAAACAGCCAGCCCAAATTTTTCACGTTTATTCCGCTATGTTGTTTCAGGTGGCCATCTTTCCAGAATGCTACTTTGAATTGTAACAAAATCTTGATCACCGATTCAAATCCCATTGCCTGGAAATCACTGTTCGTTGCTGGAAGAGCGGGTGAGAAAATAACTGCGGCTTTGTTATCCGGTGATAACTGCAATACACCTAAAGGAAGGGTGACAACACACTTTTGACCGGTGTAGCGGTTACCCGACTCCGTGAAAATTTCAACATGGCCCTTTTGCCAGCGGATTTCTTTTACAACAGCCGATTGGTATATGCTGCAACCTCTTACCCTGGATTCCTGTTCAAGAAACCGAATCAATTTTACATAACCTCCCCTTACGCGGTACTGTTCTTCATGTCCTTCACCAGCCCAATCGTCCCGTAAGGCGTAAGCGCTGGCCCTGCTGGTGTCGCCGGCATCGTATCCTTCAATATATCCCCTGACAGATTCTTTTAATAATGTGTATTTTTCTTCCGCGAAATACAGGTCCAGGAATGATTGGATGCTCATATCTTCTGTTAATTCCCTTAGGCGGGCAGTCAGCAGCTCTCCATTTTCTATAAAATCGTCTTCCCTTGACAGTGAGCCATTGATGTGCCGCCATATGTCTCCTTCGATAGCCTGCCAGGTTAAACCTGCTTCCTGTAAAAGGCCAAACGTTACAGAAAGTCTTCCATGCACGAATTCTGCCCCGCCTTCAGCTACAGTGTCGAACCCAGGATCTTCCAGCGTGTGTATTCTCCCGCCCAAACGATCCCTGGCTTCCAGGATGATCACCTTCCTTCCAGCCCTGGCTAATTCACGGGCGGCCATCAGTCCGGAAGCACCACCGCCTATGATGATGATTTCTGCATCCGTCATAAAGGTTTAAGTATGTATTTGTGTTCTTCGAAGATCCTACTCCGCTTATTTATTTAACAGCACCCGTTTTCCCTCCTTGGCTGATAATCTGGCGGCTTCCAAAATGGCAACAACTATCAGGTTATTTTCCAGGGAAGAAAGGTCTTGTCCGGGATTAGTCTTTCCCTTCAGCACTGCTGTCAGGTAAGGTAAATAGCCCGCAAAGGCTGTTTCCGGCTGCGTTACCGGTAGTAGGGAGTACATGTTATTGGCCTTTTCTTTGATCCGGATAGTATTGTTGTTCACAGCCTGAACATAACCCGTTGTGCCAAATACTTCAAGGTCTTTTATACTAAAGGGCCAGTTCCAGGAGGCTTCAATGATTCCTGTTGCACCTGGATATTCGAGGATAATCGTTGCATCGTCATCTACTTTGGGGTAAACATCCGGCTTTATACGCCTGGTGATGGCAGTGACAGCTATAGGTGACTGCCCCTTCATGAGCCACGTCATGAGGTTTGCTCCGTAACAGCCAAAGTCTACCAATGCTCCCGCTCCATTCTTTGCAGGATCGGTAAGCCATTCCAGGAATTCAGTACTTACCCCGATCTCTTTAGGTCCCTGGTGGCCGTCATGAACCACCATTTTGCGAATATCGCCAATGGCAGCGCTGTCAATGACCTTCTTATATACAAACTGGTTACTGGCATACCAGGTGGTTTCATAGTTAGTTAATAACTGAATTTTAAATTGCCTGGCTAGCATAGCCATCCGGTTAGCCTGACTAACGCTGATGGCTAATGGCTTTTCTACCATAACATGAATGCCCGCTGGTGCGCAGGCTTCCACCACCGATAAATGATCTGCTATGGCGTTAAAAGCCATAACGGCATCGGGTTTATGTTTTTTCAGCAAAGAGGCAAGGTCTGGATAAAACAGCGAATCCGACAGCTGGTATCGTTGTTTATAACGCTGCACCAATTTCTGGTTGGATTCTGCAATGGCAACGATGTTCACTTCTCCCTTTTTAAATCCCTGAATAACACCATGCACATGATCATGGCTTAAACCGGCAAGGGCAACCCTGAGCGGTTCCTGGGCAACGCCCGCACTGCTTAACGCTGCAGCCAGAATAATAAATAGGTATCGTTTATGCATTTACTTTAGATTTAACGAGTAGATTTTAAACGGTTGAATATGGCCAACTAATCACTCGAGTGAAACAATAAGGTATGGCATTTATTTGAAACGCCCGCTTACTGTCCCTTCTTTTGCTCCCGCAGGATAGTTATAGAAACCTTCCCCGGTTTTAATTCCCAGGTAACCGGCCATTACCATATTTACCAGTAGCGGGCATGGAGCATACTTCGGATTACCAAATCCATCGTATAATACCTTTAATATACTCAGGCACACATCCAGTCCGATAAAGTCAGCTAATTGTAAAGGGCCCATAGGATGTGCCATCCCGGTTTTCATGATGGTATCAATCTCCGCTACGCCGGCAACACCTTCATACAAACTATAGATAGCTTCGTTGATCATAGGCATCAAA
This sequence comes from Chitinophagaceae bacterium, assembly GCA_037718865.1. Classification (GTDB taxonomy): domain Bacteria; phylum Bacteroidota; class Bacteroidia; order Chitinophagales; family Chitinophagaceae; genus JADCRZ01. Next base: position 213,849 of record JBBJMP010000004.1, read on the forward strand.
ATGCGGTTGGCAATAAATCCCGGGTAATCATTCACCAGGCAGGGTATTTTGTCAAGTTGCTTTGCTAAGGATATGATACTTTCGGTCACCTCCTTTTTTGTAGCATAACCGTTGATGATTTCTACCAGCTTCATCACAGGAACCGGATTCATAAAGTGCATGCCGATCACCATCTCCGGCCGACCGGTTGCAGCAGCAATGCTGGTAATTGATATCGAAGACGTATTGGTGGCCAGGATGGCTTCTTCAGGAGCGGCTTTATCAATTTGTTTGAAGAGAGCAAGTTTAAGCGCTGCATTTTCAGATGCCGCTTCTATGACCAGGTCTGCCTGCTCCACCCCGGTGGTAAGATCTGTAATCGGATATATCCTGTTTATCGTTGCGGCTTTTTGTTCTTCGGTGATGAGACCTTTAACCAGTTGCCTGTTTACATTTTTTGTAATGGTAGCCATTGCTGTTTCTAACTGTGCAGCATTTACATCGACCAGCTTGACAACAAAGCCGGACTGAGCAAAAACATGTGCTATTCCATTGCCCATGGTGCCTGCTCCTATTACGGCGATATTTACCATGCAGGTTTTTTATGATTAAGCATAACGTTGCAAGCTAATACATTCAACCATCAATTAAAGGGGAAAGCAAGAAGCGGTAAAAATATGTTAGTCTGAAGTCGAAAGTCTGGAGTCTGAGGGATCTCCTGCCAGTAACAAGACGCTGGCAAGCATACGCAAAATCAGGCAAATGCCGGTTCTATTTATTTTTGAAATCGCCCCGTTTCCAGGCTTGTATAAATTCACCCCAGGCAAACGGATTGAAAATGTTCTGGGCTGGCATTTGTCCGGCCGAATAGTATTTATTGGCACCCTGCCTCAGGCTGTAATTGGCCGCCTCGCGTCCATCATTGGGCAGGGATCGCATCAGTATTCGGCGTTTTGAGGCGTCGTTATTCTGCCGTGCAATTTCCAGCGCATCGTCCGGGATTTTGGTATTCACGAAATCCCGTTCAAATTGTTCGCGCGAAGGCCGCGGCCGGATGATAGTAACAGGCAGGTAAACGGTATCGGTAACCAGTAGTTGGATTACACTGAATTGATTGCCTTCCAGGTTCCGGGGCACCTCTACGAGTTTGGGTTTATATCCGATGCTGGTAAATTCTACCTGGTCGCCTTTAATGACTACTATGGAAAAAACACCGTCTTCGCTGGTAAATGTTCCCCTGTTCTGCCCTTTCACCACAACACTTACAGAGGGAATCCCCCGCAGGCTGTCGGCTGTCATTACAACTCCATATAACTGAACAACAGAATCTTTCAATTGGCCGAACTGAGCCTGGGCTGCAACCGGTAAGCAAAAAGATAATATTAAAGAGTACTGTATAATTTTTTTCATTAATGAAATTTGAACCTTGGTCAGGAACCGGTGGAACTGCCGGTTTCAAAAATAAACCTAAAACCGTAAATGGTAAACAAACTAATATACCCATTGGTTAAATTTGCAATAAAATAGACTTTTTAACAAAACCTTGAATAATGACGCAAGAGCAAATACTAAAGGCATTGAGTTCTGTGCAGGAACCGGATCTGGGTAAAGACCTGGTTACACTTAATATGATTAAAGATATTGTAATCAATGGAAATAGTGCGTCGTTTACAGTGGTATTGACAACACCGGCCTGTCCGCTTAAAGATCTGATCCGTAATGCCTGCATCAATGCAATTCAGACCCTGGTGAATAAACAAGCTATGGTTAAGGTTAATTTTACGGCCAACACTACTTCAAACCGGAATGACCCCAAAACACTGCTGCCAAAAGTTAGAAATATTATTGCCGTAGTTAGCGGCAAGGGCGGGGTTGGAAAAAGCACTGTGGCTGCCAATTTCGCGCTTGCCCTTTCACAGGGAGGAGCGAAGGTTGGATTAATGGATGCGGATATTTACGGGCCCAGCATGCCGATCATGTTTGGCGTACGCGGCGAAAGGCCGATGATGAAACAGGTAGGTGATAAACCGATGATTATACCTTTGGAACGTTTCGGAATTAAACTCATGAGCATCGGCTTACTGGTCGACGAAAAAAGTGCTGTTGTATGGAGGGGTCCGATGGCAAGCAGTGCCATCCGCCAGTTTGTAACCGATGTGCTGTGGGAAGAATTGGATTACCTGGTGATAGACATGCCGCCCGGAACGGGGGATATTCATTTGACTCTGGTGCAGACTGTTCCATTAACGGGTGTCATTATCGTTACTACTCCACAGGATGTTGCACTTGCGGATGCCAAAAAAGGCATAGCCATGTTCGGGCAGGCCCAGGTCAAAGTGCCCATCATCGGATTGGTTGAAAACATGAGTTATTTTATTCCCCCCAACGGCGCTCATCTGCAACCGGCAGGCGGCATTCATCCCGATAACAGATATTATATTTTTGGAAAGGAAGGAGGAAAACGGCTGGCTGAAGAATACGACATTCTTTTCCTTGGCGAGATACCACTTGTTCAAAGCATTCGTGAGGGTGGAGATAATGGAGTGCCGATCATGCTGAGTGATGATCTTACTGCTAAAAAGGCTTTTGGCGAATTTGCTGCGGCCGCTGCACGCAGCATATCTATGCGCAATGCAAACATGGCAGCCACAGAAATAGTGGAAGTTATTGAATAAGAAGGTAGGGCATGTTCGTGTGAAGCTTGTTCAAAAGCTTTCAAGCAATTGTTGAAGCCGTACGGCTTACAGGGGCCCATGCTGGAATAACTTTACAATTATTTAAAGCTCAGTAAATGCCGGCATGGTTTACATCAGCTAACATTGCAGTATGATGTTTAAAGGCGAGATATGGGAATTAATGCTGACGCTGATACTAGTCACAGGATGCCACACGCTGAAAACGCTATCACAAGTGAATCTACCCGTTTTTGATAAAGAAGGCCACCGGGGCTCCAGAGGTTTAATGCCCGAGAATACAATTCCGGCCATGCTTTATGCATTGGAGTTGGGCGTCACCACCCTTGAAATGGATGCATCTGTTACCAGTGATGAGCAGGTGATCCTTTCTCATGAACCCTTTTTTAATCATGTAATTACCACCAGGCCCGATGGAACATTTATATCGGAAAAAGAAGAAAAAGATTTCAATATTTTCAGGATGAGTTATGCAGAGACGCTGAAATTTGATGTGGGATCAAAGGCGCATCCAACATTTGCCGGTCAAAAAAAAATGGCGGCGCACAAACCATTGCTGAGCGAAGTGATCGATAGCGCGGAAGCCTGGTGTAAGAAATTTAACCGGGATCCGCCTTTTTACAATATTGAAACCAAGACCAGTCCCGAAACCGATAATATTTTTCATCCTGATCCGGAAAAATTTGTTGACCTGTTGATGAAGGTCGTTACAGCCAAAGGAGTAACACCAAGGGTCATTGTTCAATCGTTTGATTTCCGGACCTTGCAGCTGGTTCATCAAAAATATCCGGGTGTTAAAACGGCGGCATTGATAGAAGGTAGCGATAAAAGGACAGTGGAGGAACAGGTTGCACAATTGGGATTTATTCCTGTTATATACAGTCCGCACTATTCATTGGTGAATGAAGCCTTGATACAGCGTTGCCATCAGCAAAAGATGAAAATAGTTCCCTGGACTGTCAACGAAAAAAGAACAATGCAGGAATTGAAGAATTTAGGAGTGGATGGGATCATAACCGATTATCCCGACCTTTTAAAAGACCTCTGAATATAACCACACACAAATCGCCGGAGTTTAATACAGTCATGAATACCTTTGCTTAAATATTCCGGATGAACAAACGAGCGCTTGTTGAACAGATTAAGCAAAAAAAATCCTATCTCTGTATTGGCCTTGACTCCGACATTACAAAAATACCTTCTCATCTACTTGGCGCCGAGGACCCGGTGTTTTCGTTTAACAAGGCCATTATTGATGCAACCAGTGACCTCTGTGTCAGCTACAAGATCAACACCGCTTTTTATGAAAGTATGGGCGTAAAAGGATGGGAAACACTGGAAAAAACAGTCAGATACATACCGGAGAATCTGTTCACCATCGCTGATGCCAAGAGAGGGGATATAGGAAATACTTCAGCTCAGTACGCCAGGACTTTTTTCGAGGTCTACGGGTTCGATGCGGTAACCGTTGCCCCTTATATGGGTGAAGATAGCGTCAGGCCTTTTTTAGACTATGACGACAAGTGGACTATTCTGCTTGGATTGACATCTAATCCGGGATCACACGATTTTGAGCTTAAAAAAATGGGTGATGATTACTTGTACGAAAGCGTCATAAAAACTTCCATGAATTGGGGAAGCCCGGATAACCTCATGTATGTGATTGGTGCTACGCAGTCACAATTGTTCGCTAACGTCCGTCGCCTTTGTCCTGATCATTTTTACCTCGTACCGGGAGTTGGTACCCAGGGGGGTAATCTGCATGACATATCAAGTCAGGCCATGAACAAGGAAACAGGCCTTCTGGTCAATGTTAGCCGGGCTATTATCTATGCTTCAGAGAAGGAAGATTATGCTGAAGAAGCGAGGGCAATTGCTTTGCAATATCAGCATGAAATGTTAACATATCTTTAGATACGCTTATATACTTCTAATGGTTCATTCTTAGTTCTTACAGAAAAATCCGTATGGCCATTATAAAAGTTTTCCTGGGGTTATTATTTTTCATTACCATATTTTCCTGCCAAAAAGAATCTGTTTCCGGCAAACCGGATGGCAGCGCTACAACTGGTGGCGTATATTTCAACAATGTCAACAAAGATGTCTTACTCGCTCTCGTCAATGAGGTCCGGAAGTCCGGTTGCATATGTGGCACGACCATCATGCCGCCGGTCGGTACAGTGGTGTGGAATGATCAATTGTCTAAAGCCGCCTACGATCATAGTAAGGATATGTTTGTTGAAAATTATTTCAGCCACACCGCAGAAAATGGGTCCAATCCCGGAGCACGCATCACCAATGCCGGATACACATGGAAAAGTTATGGTGAAAACATCGCTAAAGGTTATGTCGATGAACAGGCCGTAATGTCCGGCTGGCTCTCCAGTGAAGGGCATTGTAAAAACATTATGACGGCTGCCTTTAAGGAAATGGGCGCCGGCCGCGAAGCTTCTTACTGGACCCAGGAATTTGGAGCGAGATGATTCTGCTTCGATGTGGAATTGTTATTAAAATTATATTACGAAGGCATCTTTTCATGGCTCAAAAGGTGCCGATAGGTGAATTACAGCATCAAAGGAAAACACAGTGGCGGCGCAAATGAGGCGCATGTAAGGTTAAACAATTCATCAACAAGAAAAAGAGTTTTCTTACTTTTAATGTTGCATCAAATTGTTGTTATGCCACAAGACCTTTTCCAGTCTCCCGATTATTTTTTTGTGGATGAATTGCTGACAGATGAACAAAAATCAGTTCGTGATGCTATACGTGCTTATGTAAAAAAAGAAATTTCACCTATCATTGAAGACTATGCGCAAAGGGCTGAATTTCCGCAGCATATTGTAAAGCAGTTGGGTGATCTGGGTTGCTTTGGTCCTACCATACCTGAGACATACGGTGGAGGGGGGCTTGATTATGTTTCCTATGGATTGATGATGCAGGAGCTGGAAAGAGGAGACAGTGGTATCAGAAGTACAGCATCCGTTCAGGGTTCGCTGGTTATGTTCCCTATTTATGAATACGGAAATGAAGAGCAAAGAAAACGGTTCTTACCAAAGCTGGCCAGCGGTGAGTGGTTGGGATGTTTTGGTTTAACAGAGCCGGATCATGGAAGCAACCCCCTTGGAATGATTTCCAGTTTCAGGGACGCCGGCGACCACGTTATTCTGAACGGCAGTAAAATGTGGATTAGTAACGCGCCTTATGCTGACATTGCCGTGGTATGGGCGAAAGACGAACACGGCGATATCCGGGGATTGGTTGTCGAAAGAGGTATGGAAGGATTCAGTACTCCGGTTACCAAGGGTAAATGGAGTTTGCGGGCTTCTGCTACAGGGGAATTGGTCTTTGATCAGGTAAAAGTGCCCAAAGAAAATGTTTTTCCGGATATCAGGGGATTAAAAGGGCCGCTGAGTTGCCTGACTAAAGCCCGTTACGGTATTGCGTGGGGAAGCGCAGGAGCGGCGATGGATTGTTACGACACTGCACTTCGTTACAGTAAGGAACGGATACAATTTGATAAGCCGATCGGGGGCTTCCAACTGCAGCAGAAAAAGTTAGCTGAAATGATCACGGAAATTACCAAGGCTCAATTGCTCAATTGGCGTTTGGGTGTGCTTATGAATGAAAACCGGGCAACCCCGGGCCAGGTGAGTATGGCAAAAAGGAATGGCTGCGAGATAGCACAGAACATCTGCAGGGACGCCAGGCAGATACTGGGTGGGATGGGAATTACCGGTGAATACTCGGTAATGCGGCACATGATGAATCTGGAAAGTGTGATTACCTATGAGGGTACTCATGATATCCACTTGTTGATCACGGGCATGGATATAACGGGTTTGAATGCGTTTAAATAAACAGCCGTAGTGCGAAGCCGTAAGTCTGGAGTCAGGAGTCAAAAATAACAAAATACAACTCTTCACTGCCATCATTACTTTATACAAGGCGATTATGAAAATCTTTCTCATTGGCTATATGGGCTCGGGCAAAACGCACTGGGGAAAGTTGCTTGCAGCCCGGCTTGAACTTCCCTTTTTTGACCTGGATAAAATGATCAGTGACAAGGAAACATCGACCATTGCAGACATTTTTTCCGAAAAAGGAGAAGAGTATTTCCGCTACCTTGAAAAAGAAGTGCTGGAAGAGCTGGCTAATCACCACGAGCAATTTATTATTTCCTGTGGCGGAGGAACCCCTTGCTTTTTTAATAATATTCGCTTTATGAAAAGAAGGGGATTGGTGATCTGGCTGAATACCCAGGTGGATGTTCTTGTTGAACGCTTACTAAAGGACAAGAACACAAGGCCTCTATTAAAAGATATTCCGGATAAAGAACTAAGGAACTATATTCTAAAAAAAATATTGAGCCGGAAATTATATTATGAGCAGGCAGACCTTACTGTGCATGAGGAAAGCATAACAGTTGATACATTTGCACAAATCATTGCAAATGCATAAAGGTTTTTTAATAACGGCATGCGTGTTCGGCATCCTATCAGTGGCACTTGGTGCATTCGGCGCCCATAGTTTAAAACGGATTGTGTCACCCGAATCGGTGGCTGGTTTCGAAACCGGCGTGCGTTACCAGTTCTATCATACTTTAGCTTTACTGGCAGTAGCTTTAATCTACGAGAGGTTCTCCAATAAATGGGTTGTTTGGTCAGGCTATAGTTTTTTGATTGGTATAGTATTATTCAGTGGTTCTTTATACCTGCTCACAGCCCTAAATGCTACCAACACGGTTGGACTTCGGAAAGCAGGCATTATTACGCCGTTTGGCGGATTGTTTTTTATTGCAGGATGGGTGCTGCTTCTGACAGGTATCTTAAAACGCAGTTGACCAGCCGCTAAAGCCGGGATGCTTAAGGTATAATCTGCATCCCAATACTTTACTTTATCTAACAATATCATGCAAAACGGAAAACGGATTGGTTGTTCCTGGAGTGGTGGTAAAGACAGCTGTTATGCGCTGATAACGGCTGCGGAGCAGGGCGCTATTCCAGCAGTTTTGGTAAACATGATGAATGAGAATGGCAAGATTTCCAGGTCTCATGGATTACCCTTTTCTTTACTACAGAAGCAGGCAGAAGCCATGGAACTACCCATACTGGCTTTCCCAACCAGTTGGAATGATTATGAAGATAATTTTGTGAACGCCTTACTCGAAATCAAGTCGAAACATGGGGTGGAAACAATGGTGTTCGGTGATGTTGACTTGCAGGAGCACCGCGATTGGGAAGAAAAGGTTTGTTTAAATGCCGGTATTGAAGCCATGCTGCCTCTGTGGCAATATGAAAGAAAGGCACTCCTTTTGGAAATGTTGAACAAAGGGATGAAAGCCATGATCGTTTCCTGTAATCCTGTTTTGGGAGAAGCTTTTTTGGGAAGAGTAATGGATTACGATATTATACCAGAACTGGAAGAAAGGGGAGTTGACGTTTGCGGCGAAAATGGAGAATTTCATACCGTTGTCATTGATTGCCCTTTATTCAAACGATCCGTTGACCTGCCCCGGTATTCAAAAACAGAACATGGCGGGTATTATTTTTTGCAATGGGAGGTTTAGACTTTCACCCTAAATAACCAGCTCAAACGTAGTCTGGGTTCCACTCCCATTATGGTTGCCGATCCGGTAACTACCTTCAACACTTTCAATCCGTTTTTTGATATTGGTTAAGCCGCTTCCGAAGTGACGCAATTTTTCAAGATCTATGCCTACGCCGTCATCAGTAATAGTAATGATCAGGTGCTCATCAATGAGAAAAGTTATAGTCACCTTGCCTGCCTTGGAATGCTTCAACACATTGTTCAGGCTTTCCTTTACGCTCAAAAAAATATTCCTTCTCTTCTCGCCGCTTATTTCGAGGTTTGGTAACACGGGCGGAATATTTACAGAACAATCAATAGAAGTGTTATCGAAAAACTCCAAAGCGTAAATACGAATGTAAGTAATAAGGCTCTGTAATGAATCATTTTCACTCTTCATCGTCCAGATGATCGTGTTCATTTTATTGATCAGGTCGTTTGCTGCGTTAGATATCCGGTGAATTTCCGGTAATGTGTTTTCCTTCATTTTAGATTTAACGATCTCGCTCATCAGGCGTATCGCCGTTACCCCGCTTCCCAGTTCATCATGCATGTCGGCAGAAATACGGTTACGTTCATCTTGCTTGGCAGAAAATACTGCCAGCTGCTTTTCCAGTTCCTGTCTTTCATTCTTTAACTTCAACCGCTCGCCGTCTTTGGTCTTCATAACAATATCTTTCCGGTTCTTCAGAGCCAATGCAATTAGGAAGAATACCAGTTCGATCACAATACCAAGCTCGAAATAAAAAAGCGAGTCTTTAAGCACTGAAGGATAGTTTTTAAAGAAAGGAGTTCTACCGGAAATCAGGAATAGTGAAAATAGTCCGCAAACCAGTAGAAAGAACTGGCCGGCAGCCAGGTAATTCAACAGATAAGTTCTTACGTTAATGGCATACGCTATAAAAATTACGGTTCCAACAAGCCATACCGCTTTTGTACTGGTTTCTACCGCGCTCTGCAAAACATACTCCCCGGTAAAGAAATTTAAATAAGTGAATAATGCAAGACTGATAACAATAAGTAGTTGCTGAATGACCAGGACCTTATAGAGAAAAGGAAAATTTTTCCTGGCTTCAATAAACTTCCTCATAAAAGCCAGGTAAATGAATGTTCCTATGCACTGTAACACAAAGTCGAAATAACTTTCAAAAAAATGATTGAAAGCGGAAGGCGTTATAAAACGAAATGACTTTAAAAAAAACATAAGCCCCATAAAAAAAGCATAACCCGAATAATACAGGAACTCCTTACTGCCGTTTAAAGTAAATACAGCCATAGAATAAAAGATCATCATTAACAAAACGCCCGTTATAACGTAAGTAATGGCGTTTTTGACCTTGCCCTCATTTTGCAGATCTGTTAAAAAAGACGATGTCGCATGCCTCTGCACCAATACAGGATTTAAACTATTGACGGATGATTTTATAAAGCGTAGTTTCGAGATCAGCGTACGGGTTTGATGCGGTTGTAGTGGTATTCGCTGAAATCCAGATAAATCACTTTTACCGGTCTCCCCGCTGATTTCTTCTGCAAAATTTGTTGCCGGGTTAACTGCAAACAATTTCATTTCCTGAAAATAATAACCGGGCCAGAGATAAATGTCAAGTGAATTGCCACTACTGTTGTGTAGTACGAACTTTAGGTAAATGTCTTTTTCAACCAGTGAAGCAGTTATTTTATCAATAAATGAATCCACGATAGGCTGATTAATTGATCGGGAAAGGCTTTCCCATTTAACAGCAGAAGGATCACTACTCAACCATACCGCTTTGAGCCTTATGTTTTCAGATAATTTTATACGGGTTATATCGATGGTGTCTGTGATTTGCGCCTGAATACCTGTATAACCCAGGAGCAGTATGATCAGCAAACTGCTCTTCACTAGCATCTGTAAGCGTGGGTGTTTCATGATTTACTGCTGAAGTGTGTTTCAGGTAAGGATAAATGATGGCTGTATTAACACATACAAAAACAAAAATGGTTCAAAGATGTAAGAATCACAGGAGGGAAAATCCGGTATTTCTACCAACCCTAAAATTACAACATCTTTCTTTCTCAAAAAACCAAATGATTTATGGTTAATGAACGCTTGTGATTGCAGTGGCTTTTTTATATGCTTATCTTTGCGCTCATGGCAAATAAAATGAAAACAAAAAAAAGCCAGTCACCTGATCCGGATAAATTTAAACCAGAAAAGGAAGAATCCGTAAAACTGGGGCATCTCGCCAAAGATGACCGAACTTATAAGATACTGGGCACCCTGTTCATACTTATAGCCATATTACTCTTTCTTGCTTTCACTTCTTATTTATTTACCTGGCAGGAAGACCAGGACAAAATTTTTCAGGGAGCGTCTATTTTGTTGCCGTCTTCCGAGGTTAAAGTTGCGAATGTATTAGGCAATCTGGGAGCTTATGTCTCGCACCAGTTTTTTTTTAAGGGATTCGGGGTCGCTTCTTATTTGTTTTGTACCTTTTTCTTTATCCTGGGAGCCAACCTCCTGTTTGCTAAGAAATTATTTTCGCTTGCACGTAACCTCCGTTACATTATCGTAGGCTTGCCATTGTTAAGTATTGGATTTGCATTTATCACCAAAGGAAATCATTTCCCCTGGGGCGGTGCTGTGGGAGAGATGTGTAGTGACTGGCTTACCCAGTTTTTAGGTTGGATTGGTACGGCAGTACTATTACTGGTAACCGGCCTGGCCTATTTCATCTGGCGTTTCAACCCGATTTTTAAAGTGCCTGCATTTTCGGATAGCAAAGATCCATTATCGGAACCTGCCTCAATCAATGAAGAAACCACTAAATTATATATTGAACAACAATCCTTAAATAACGGAACTGGCAAACCGAATGCGTTATCTTCCGAAGGTGGCCTCGTAGTCATTTCGCCCCACCAGGAAACCGGGTTTAGCAGTGAGATGGATATGATCGAAGGTGAACCGGAAAAGGACTTTCAACCTGGAACAAAAGAAGCAGGCAATGAAAAGTCCGTAACAGGGGAAAGGCCTGAGCGGGAAGCACTGGCAAACGGAAAGCGTAAAAACCGGTTATCCGATCTGGAACTGGAAATAAAAAAAATTCCCGAAGTGGATAGGGTAGAAGAACAAGTGGAAACAGTTCCCTTCATCCCTTTAGTGGAACCTTATGAGCCTACGCTTGACCTTCGCGATTATAAATTCCCTTCATTAGACCTGTTGGAAACACACGGAAGTGAAAAAATTATCCAGGATCCGGCTGAGCTGGAAGCCAACAAGAACCAGATCATAAATACGCTTAAAAATTATGATATAGCCATTCAGAAAATATCGGCAACCGTAGGCCCCACCGTAACTTTATATGAGATTGTGCCTGCAGCGGGGGTCCGGATATCGAGGATAAAAAATCTCGAAGACGATATTGCGTTAAGCCTTGCCGCCTTAGGTATTCGTATCATTGCGCCTATCCCGGGTAAAGGAACCATAGGTATCGAGGTGCCTAATGTTAAGAAGACGGTAGTAAGCATGAAGACCTTGCTGGCATCAGAAAAGTTTCAGTATAACAATTACAACCTCCCGATCGCCATAGGCAAAAAGATCGATAATGATAATTTTATAGTGGACCTTACTGCTATGCCTCACCTGTTGATGGCCGGTGCAACAGGTCAGGGTAAGTCGGTCGGTTTGAACGCCATACTTGTTTCGTTACTGTATAAAAAACATCCCTCTCAGTTGAAGTTTGTGCTGGTTGACCCAAAAAAAGTAGAACTTAGCCTATACAGAACGATTGAACATCATTACCTGGCCAAGCTTCCCGGGGAGGAAGAACCAATCATTACCGACACCCGGAAGGTTATTCATACATTGAATGCATTATGTATTGAAATGGATAACAGGTACGACCTGTTAAAGGAAGCAGGTACCCGTAATATTAAAGAGTATAACGAAAAATTTGTCAAGCGCAAGCTGAATCCCCAAAAAGGGCATCAATACCTGCCGTTTATTGTACTTGTCATTGATGAATTCGCAGACCTTATCATGACGGCAGGCAAAGAAGTGGAAATGCCCATCGCCAGGCTGGCTCAACTGGCCAGGGCTGTAGGTATTCATCTCATTATTGCAACCCAACGCCCTTCCGTAAATATTATTACTGGTACTATCAAGGCAAACTTCCCTGCCCGTATCGCTTTCAAAGTATCTTCGAAGATCGACTCACGAACAATACTGGATACAGGGGGAGCAGAACAATTGATTGGAAAGGGTGACATGTTGATCGCTTATAATGGGGAGCTGACCCGTTTGCAATGTGCATTTGTGGATACACCGGAAGTTGAAGAGGTGACCGACTTTATCGGAAAGCAACGAGGTTACCCCCAGGCATTTCTTTTGCCTGAGTATGTAGATGAAAAAGAACTCGAAGGAAAGGATTTTGACGTGAATGACAGGGATCCGCTGTTTGATGACGCGGCCCGTTTGATTGTTCAAAATCAGATCGGTTCGACATCCCTTCTGCAACGCCGCATGAAGCTGGGATATAATAGGGCGGGGCGTCTGATGGATCAGTTGGAAGCCACCGGAGTAGTAGGCCCTAACCAGGGAAGCAAAGCAAGGGATGTGTTAATAAAAACGGAAGCAGACCTGGCGCAACATCTAAGTGGTATTAGTTAGAGCATTGTTAAGTAGCCAGGTGCTTTATTTAACTATGAAACTATGGCATGAACTTGGCATCTCATATATCTTTATTTCCTTAAGAAACAATAAATTATAATGATAAATATATTCAGTTCCTTTTTGATGGCTTTTTTAACGATCAGCCTTGCCGGCATTTCACAAACTAACAGCATTGGAACAAGCGATCCTTCTGCCAAGACAATACTTGATAAGGTAAGTGCTAAATTTAAAACTTTTAAAGGCGTTCAATCCGCGTTTAATCTTAAAGTTGAAGACGCAAAAGGAAAGGTGCAGGGAAACAAAAAAGGGACCGTATTTATGAAAGGCCCTAAATATCGTGTCAGCGTCACAGGGCAGGAAATTTTTTGTGATGGTAAGAATGTCTGGACATATGACAAAGGTTCTAACGAAGTGACCATTACCAAGTTCGATCCTTCCACCAATACCATTACTCCACAAAAACTATTTACAAATTTTTACGACAAAGACTTTTTATATAAACTGAACGGCGAAAAAAAAGAGGGTAGTAAAACTATACAGGAGATCGAAATGACCCCTGTAGATAAAAGTAAATCTTTCCATAAGGTATATGTAAACATAGATAAGGGATCTCAAACGATCTACAGTACCAGAGTATTGGATAAAAGCGGTAATAAGTATACGTATACCGTCAATTCCATCAACGGAAACGTATCTATTAATGATGCGCAGTTTGTTTTTGATCCCAAAAAATTTCCAGGGGTAGAAGAAGTTGATCTAAGATAACCGCGTTTTTTTCCACTCAATCATCGTTAATTTCTTTTCCCCACCTGAAGGCTTTAATGTCCAGTCCTGCCAGATCAAGCACTCGGTCTGTTACCGTAGCAGCAAGTTCATCTATTGTTGCAGGGTTGCTGTAAAAGGAAGGGGTTGCAGGACAAATTATTCCTCCAGCCAGGGTTATCATCTCCATATTTTTTATATGAACGAGGTTGTAAGGAGTTTCCCTGACTACGCAGATGAGTTTTCTCCTTTCCTTTAATATAACGTCAGCTGACCGCGTGATAAGATCATTTGAAATTCCGGTAGCGATCCTTGCCATGGTACCCATTGAACAGGGTATAATTATCATGATATCAAATTGCCCGGAACCGGAAGCAAACGGTGCTAAAAAATCCTGCTGGGAAAAAAACCGAACAGGGTATTCTTTGTATTGTTCGCTGTCTAATTCTGTTTTCCAAACCAGTTTGGCATTCTCAGTCATTACTACACACAGGTCGGTCCATTGCTCTTTAATGGTCAACAGTTTGTTGAGGATCAAACGGGCGTAAATTGAGCCACTCGCCCCAGTGACAGCAATAACAATTTTATGCATGCGGAATCGTTTAACTTTGTACTAAACAAATGTACTATGCATAAGGTTATGGCGATGGTGGTTGTTGGGTGGATAGTACTGTTTTCGTGCGGATCACACTTGCTCAAAGAAAAGGACTCCGTGGAATGGATGAAAATACACGACTTACCATCGGCCTTGCAAAAACAGAAAAAGCCTGTACTTATAGATTTGTATACGGATTGGTGTGGATGGTGTAAAGTAATGGATAAGAAGACGTATACCGACAAAAAACTGATTGACTACCTGCAACAGAAATTTTATACCGTAAAACTTAATGCTGAAACCAAAGAAAAAATTTCCTGGGCAGGTAAACACTTCCAGTTTAATCCATCCTACCAAACTCATGATTTTGCCATTTACCTCACTCAAGGACGCTTATCTTACCCTTCTACTGTTATTATACCCGTCGATGGCACACCTCCCCAGGTTATTCCCGGTTATTTAACGCCTAAACAATTAGAGGTTATTGTAACCTATTTCGGTGAAGGGCATTACGGTAAGATTTCTTTTGATCAGTATCAACAAAAGTTCAAATCGCAATGGTAGATTCCAAAATGATAACGAAGCTCCTTTACTTCCCGTTCTGGGAATATTTATTTAAATAATCTTTAGTAAGTGCAACCGTTTATTTAAAAGGCTAGTCTAAGCAATAGGTTTTTCATAGGATATTGGATTTAAACGGGGCTGGATTTTTATCCTAGGCCCCTTTTTTAAATTTTACAAAAGTATCATTTTTTAGATTATTATATAGCTCACCTTTAGGAATCAATTGATCAACATCAATTTCTAGGGGTAAATGGGTAAAATTTGTCCTGAAACAGTTAATGTTTCAACTTGAAAATTCTATATTTGAGTTTTCATAGGATAAGGTTTAATGGTTAATGGTATTTGATTAGTGCATCCCGCCCTTTGGCGGGATTCTTTTTTTAGAGTTCTGCAACGTAAAATGCCTTCCGGCCGGAAGGCATTTACACATATATTAACCGGCGATATTATTGAATTTCAGCCATATCAGGAATTTCCGCCACTTTGTATTCTCCACTGTCTAATTTATGCTTAGTTTCGGAAAATGCCTGTAGGGTTAATTCAATGTCTTCGTCTGTATGAGCAGCTGTAGGTATTAGTCGGTAAATGATCTGCCCTTTAGGGATAACCGGGAAAACTACAATGGAACAGAATATATGGTAATTTTCTCTTAGGTCAAGAATCATGGCCGTCGCCTCGGGCACATCCCCCTTCATATAAACCGGTGTTACAGGACTGTTGGTTTTACCAATATCAAACCCTCTTTCTTTAAGACCTGTTTGCAGCTTGTTTACATTACTCCAGAGCTTCTGTTTAAGTTCAGGCATTCTTTTCAGCATTTCCATCCGTTTGAGCATTCCTTCCACCACGATCATAGGCAGGCTTTTAGCAAATATCTGTGATCTGGTATTGTAGCGCAGGTAAGAAAGCACATTTTTCGGTCCGGCTATAAAGGCCCCGATACTTCCCATCGATTTGACGAACGTAGAAAAATACAGGTCTATTTCATCCTGGCAGCCCTGTGCTTCATCTGCCCCGGCTCCCGTAGGGCCCATGCTTCCAAATCCATGAGCGTCATCGATAAATATACGGAACGAATACTTTCGTTTTAACTGAACAAGTTCCTTTAATTTGCCCTGGTCTCCAGCCATTCCAAAAACACCTTCCGTAATTACAAGGATGCCCCCGCCTGACTTCTCCGACATTTTCACGGCGCGTTGAAGTTGCTTTTCACAATCTTCCATATCGTTGTGTTTATAGGCATAGCTATAACCCATATGTAACCGGATACCGTCAACAATACAGGCATGGCTTTCTGCATCATACACAATCACATCACGGCGGTTAACCAATGCATCAATGCAACTCATGATGCCTTGATAGCCGAAATTCAGCAGCATGACGTCTTCTTTATTTACAAATCCGGCAATCACTTTTTCCAATTGATCGTGCAAAGAACTATTGCCGCTCATCATTCTTGCACCCATCGGATAACCCATTCCCCATTTGGCCGCTGCTTCCGCATCCGCTTTCCTCGCCTCCGGATGATTGGCCATACCCAGGTAGTTGTTGAGGCTCCAGACAATTTTTTCCCGGCCACGGAACATCATTCTGTTGCCGAGTTCACCTTCCAGCTTGGGAAACGCAAAATACCCATGAGCCCTTTTCATATGCTGACCTAGCGGGCCTCCGTTTACTAGCTTCTCGAAAACATCTGCCATATCATGTAAACTATTAATAGGTTTAAAATGAGGCTAAGATAATGCTTTTAAGAGCACAGATAATTTTTACCATACCGGGATTTAATCGGCGCAGATTTGCATGTTTGTTACCAAATAATTAATCTGCTGAACCTGGGACAATTATTCATGTTGTCTATCCTATAAGAGAATACATTGAAATACATTTGCGTCAAATATCGTTTATGCCATTTTTCGCACTGCTGTTCATGATGTTGTTATCCGTACCTGCAAGGATAATTGCCCAGCAATTACCTGCGCCCGAACGCCCAAAATTAATAGTAGGAATCGTGATTGACCAGATGAGATGGGATTACTTGTACAGGTATGCGGAAAGGTATACACAGAACGGTTTCAGGCGATTGGTAAACCAGGGATTTTCCTGCGAAAACACCTTCATATCGTATACTCCTACATATACAGCTGCGGGCCACGCCGGCATCTACACAGGATCAGTTCCGGCAATACATGGTATTGTCGGAAACAATTGGTACGAACGAAAACTTGGAAGGAATGTTTACTGCACGGACGACAGTACTGTAATAACCGTTGGAAGCGGTTCTGACGCCGGAAAAATGTCTCCCCGAAATATGATGACCACTACTATAGGAGATGAATTGCGACTTGCCAGTAATTATGAGTCAAAGGTCATCGGTATTGCGCTGAAAGACAGGGGTTCAATTTTGCCTGCAGGCCATTCGGCTAATGCAGCATACTGGTTCGACGACGCAACGGGTGGTTGGGTGAGCAGTTCGTATTATATGAAAGAATTGCCAAAATGGGTCATGCAGTTTAATCATAAAAAGCTTCCGGATCAGATACTCAACACCAACTGGAACACCTTATTCCCTATCGACACCTATACACAAAGTTCGGCAGACGCCAGGAGCTACGAAAACAACTTGCCGGGAGAAGACAATGGCTTTCCACACATTACATCCACTATAAAAAACAACAAATACCTATCTTTCCGTTATACACCATCTGCCAACACGTTTACGTTTGAAATGGCAAAAGCGGCTGTTGAAGGTGAAGAACTGGGTTTGCGGAATGCTACAGATTTGCTTGCGGTAAGTTTATCATCAACGGATTACATAGGCCATGAATTTGGTCCTAACTCCATAGAAGTTGAGGATACTTATCTCCGGCTCGATAAAGACATCGGTGATTTTATTAGTTACCTGGATCGAAAAATAGGAAGGTCCGGTTATCTGCTGTTTTTATCAGCTGATCACGGAGTGGCGCATGTTCCGGCTTTCCTAAAAGAAAAGGGTGTGCCGGCAGGTGTGCTTGATGACGAAGTGATCCGGGAATTGCTGGAAAAAACGATTGCCGGGCAGTTTGGCATAAGACCCGTTTTGAAGGTGATTAACTACCAGGTTTATCTTGACCACAACAAGCTCGATGTTCCAGGGAAAGATAAAGATATTATTACAGAAACGATCATTTCGACACTGCTGTCAAGAAATGAAATTGCAAACGCTTACCGGCTAGATCGGCCTGCCATGATCAACCTTCCGGAGAAAATACGGGACAGGCTGATAAATGGCTATAATCAAAAGCGAAGTGGTGATATCCAATTTATATACAAGCCCGGCTATTTCGACGGAGGCGACAAGGGCACTACACATGGCACATGGAACCCGTACGATTCGCATATTCCCCTTTTATGGTTCGGATGGAAAATAAAACCAGGTAAAACAAACCGGGAAGTATATATGGCTGATATTGCACCTACTATAACCGCAATGTTAAAGATTCAAATGCCCAATGGTTGCATGGGTAATGTGATTGAGGAAGTCACCCGGTAAAAGCCGTGTTTACTTCCTGCGTCGGCAACTTTTATAACGGCTTTTTTGCCGCAGGTATAAAAAAATACTTAAAAGACGCTGATTTTGAAATGTCATAGACGCGTTTCACTTAGATTTGCTGCCTGATCATCTTCAACAAACTTTTTATATGAAAACTTTCAGCATATCATCCTGTAAATGGATGCTATTATCTGCCCTTTTTTGTTTCCATCTCACGGTAATTGCACAAACCAGCGTCTCGGAAAAATTACCTGTTGATCCGAAAGTAAAGATAGGCAAGCTGCCAAACGGCCTCACCTATTATATCCGTCAGAATAAGAAACCGGAACAAAAAGTGGAGTTGCGTCTGGTAGTAAATGCCGGATCGATTCTGGAAGATGAAACTCAGCAGGGACTTGCCCACATGAGTGAACACATGGCTTTTAACGGCACTACTAATTTCAAAAAAAATGACATTGTTTCCTTCCTGCAAGACATCGGCGTGGGTTTTGGCAACGATTTGAATGCTTATACCAGTTTTGACGAAACCGTATACATGCTTCCCATACCTACCGACAAACCCGGTAACCTGGAAAAAGGCTTTAAAGTACTGGAGGATTGGGCTCATGGGATTGCGTTCAATACGGAGGATATTGATCAGGAACGTGCCATTATCCTGGAGGAAAGCCGCTCGGGAAAGGGCGCCTCAGACCGGATGTTGAAAAAAATGTTTCCACGGCTTTTAGAAGGCTCAATATATGCAAAGCGTTTACCTATTGGGTTAGACAGCGTTATCAAAAATTTTAAACATGATGAAATACGCCGGTTCTATAAAGAGTGGTACCGGCCAGACCTGATGGCTGTGATTGTTGTCGGAGACATAACTCCTTCCCTGGCAGAGACGATGGTAAAAAAGCATTTTTCTTCCCTTGTAAATCCTTCTGAGCCGCGTCCGAGAGTAAAGGCAGAACTGCCACCCTATAAATCCAGCGATGCCATGGTTATTACTGACAAAGAAGCAACGGGCTATAGTGTTTCCATTAATTATGCAGCTTATGTTAACGAAGCTTCAACGACACTGGGTGATTATCGCAAGGATATGGTTAAACAGATATTTACTTCCTTATTAAATCAGCGCTTGCAGGAGCTGGCCCAAAAGGAAAACCCTCCGTTTTTGCTCGGGTCAGTAAATTTTGGATCATACGCCCGGGGATATGAAGCTTTCAGCGCCTATGCCAATGCAGGAACCGGGGATGTAGCAAGAAGCCTCAATGCACTGGCTGAAGAAATTGAACGGGTTAAAAGGTTTGGATTCACCGCGACGGAATTAGAAAGGGCAAAAAAGAACATTCTGAATAGCTATGAAAGGGCGTATAACGATCGTGAAAAAACAGAATCTGTAAATTTTACACAGGAATACATCAATCATTTTTTGGAGAACGAAGCAAGTCCCGGTATCGAAAAAGAGTTTGGATATGTAAAAGAGCTGTTACCTGCAATTACGTTGGAAGATGTCAACGCTATAGTTTCCAGATTTAAAGATGAAAAGAATCGATTTGTTTATGTTTTAGGCCCGGATCCAAAAGCTAACGAAAAGCTGCCAGAAGGAAAAGACCTGCTGGCCATCCTTGATTCCAGGGAAAAAGCGGAGGTTACTGCCTATGAGGAAAAAGCAATTGCAAGTGCATTATTGAATGCTGAGCCAAAAGCCGGAAGGGTATTATCTAAAACTACAAATATTGTTTTAACGACAACTGTCCTTAAATTAAGTAATGGTGTAACGGTGACACTTAAGCCTACCGATTTCAAAAATGATCAGATCGTTATGGGAGCTACAAGGGCGGGAGGCAAAAACCTGTATGGCCTTGCTGATAAGTACAATGCTGAGTATGCCGCTTCAATTGTATCAACCATGGGTGTAGGAGAATTTTCACCCACTGACCTGCGTAAGGTGCTTGCTGGCAAATCAGTATCTGTAAACCCGGTATTTTCAGCTATTTCAGAAGGCGTAAGGGGTAATTCAAGTGTAAAAGACCTGGAAGCTCTTTTTCAGTTAACTCATCTTTATTTTACCGCACCCCGGAAAGATACTGCCCTGTTTAATTCGTTCGTACAAAAAAATAAATCGCAATTTGCCATGCTCAGCGCCAATCCGCAAACTGCATTTATTGATACCATGTATAGAGTTTTATACAACAATAATCCTCTGGCGCCGGTAACCGTTCCCAAAAGCGAGTATTTTGATAAGATCAGCTTGGACCGGTCTTTTGCCATTTATAAGGAGCGTTTTGGTGACGCAAAGGGAATGCATTTCGTTTTTGTAGGCAGTTTCAAAGAAGAACAGATCATTCCTTTAATTGAAAAGTACATTGCCAGCCTCCCTGTGGCAAATGGCAAATCGGTTTTCGTGGATAATAAGGTGCGTTCGATCACAGGTAAACATACGTTAACCGTGAATAAAGGAAAAGAAGAAAAGAGTTTAATACTTGCTTTTTACACTGGCGAACAACCCTATAGCGAAGAGTTGGAATTCAAATTACAAGCGCTTAGTGAGGTACTGAATATACGCATCATTGAAGAGCTCAGGGAAAAGGTACAGGGTATTTACGGGGGAGGCACATTTGCAAGTTTTGAAAAGATTCCTTACTCTAATTATGGCTTTATTCTGCAATTGCCTTGCGGACCTGAGAAAGTAGACACTTTATTACTAGCCGTACACAAAGAATTCGATGACATTACAAAAAATGGTCCGGGTCAGGGATATCTTGATAAAGTAAAAAAGCAGTGGATTGAACAACATAAAATCAGGATAAAGGAAAATGGTACCTGGCTCAACCAGATACTGGAGTACAGTTTACAGGGAGGGGATCCGAAACGGTTCATTGGATATGAGAAATATGTTAGTCAACTAACGGTAAAAGATGTGCAGCAAGCTGCCCAACTGGTGTTCAATGGAAAGAACCAGTTTACGGCTGTGCTGATGCCTGAAAATTATACACCTGCAAATAAGGCCAAAAGTAAGATTGAGTTCTGAAAGGTTGGGTTTTGATGACAGGAAAGAGAATGGGTTCCTTCGAAAACCCTCTTCCTGTCTCATCGGGTTTGTAGCACCCTGCTCTGAAGAGATTTTAAATGATGCCAACAGGTCTTTATACGAAAATGATAAGGGCATTGAAATGGCAGGAAAACGTTCAATAGGTGCCCATAAAAAAGTCCGGCAAAGCCGGACTAACGTTTCATTTATACTGGTTACAAGATCTAGTAGTCATTTCTTCTATTGAAACCACCGCCGCTGCTGCTTCTGCCACCACCGCTGCTACCGCCATAACCGCCACCGCCACGGCTTCCACCGCTACTATTGCCGCCACCGCCATAACCGCCCCGGCTTCCACCGCCGCCGCCGGTACCAAAGCTCTTCTTTTTAAATCCACCGCCACCGGCGCCGCCTTGTTTAGGTTGAGATTCGTTAACAACAATGCTGCGACCTGAAATTTCAGTTCCGTTCAGGCCGTCAATTGCAGCCTGACCTTCACTGTCATTGGTCATTTCAACAAAACCAAAGCCTTTGCTCCGGTTGTTGTTAAATTTGTCTGTAACGATTTTTGCCGAAGTTACTTCACCGTAAGGGGCAAATAAATCTTGTAGGTCCTGCTCAGTCATCGTCCAACTGAGGTTTCCAACGTAAATGTTCATCTTAAAAAATTTTAAATAAATAAATAAACCATAATGAACACAGCACCAATGAGTCAGAGAAACATTTACTTTGAAACGCTCAGAGAATAATTGCGAAACTGTAAAGATCATTAAAGGCTTAACGAAGATATATAATTGTACTTAGATAAATTATTTTTTTGGTGCAAAAAAATAAAAAAAACAGTACTTCAAACGGGCCTTTCCACACTAGAACCGGCTAGTCCGCTACAACTTCAAATTCCAAATCTGTGTGATTGCCATTTCCAAAATCAATAACGGCTTTATAAGTCCCTAATTCTTTTACTTCGTCGGGAATACTTATCCGCTTACGGTCAATCTCATAACCTTTCTGGTCGCGGATCGCCCGGGCTATCTGTAATGCTGTCACGCTACCGAATATTTTACCGCTGGTACCGGTTTTAGCACCGATTTTCAAAGGAGCAGCTTTTAAAATGTCAATGACGTTATTTATTTCCGCAAGCAGTTTTTCTTCTTTTTTACGGAGTTGCTTCATTTTTTCTTCCATCTGCTTAAGGTTAGATGGGCTAGCTTCTACTGCCATTTTGCCTGGTATCAGAAAATTACGTGCATACCCATTTTTTACAGTCACCAATTCGTTGGTGCCACCTAAATTATCCACATCTTGTATTAATATGACTTGCATGGCCTCCTCCTTACTTTAAAAGATCAGTTACATAGGGCAATATTGCCATTTGACGTGCTTTTTTTACTGCCTGTGATACTTTACGCTGGAATTTCAGTGAATTGCCGGTAATTCTTCTGGGAAGTAATTTGCCCTGTTCGTTCAGGAATTTTTTTAAAAACTCGGCATCTTTGTAATCAATATACTTAATGCCCAGTTTTTCAAAACGGCTATATTTTTTTTGCCTTTTTTCCGTTTTAATCGCCGTTAAATACTTGATTTCATTAGTCTTTGCCATGTTTAAGCCTCCTGTTTTTCAGTTGCTGCAGTTACACCACTTCTCCTTTTTGCATTGTACTCGACGGCGTATTTATCGAGCGCAGTGAACATGTGCCGCATGACATTATCGTCACGAAGAAGTTGAATTTTCAACTTCTCATTGAAGTCGGATGGCGCGTTATATTGCAATACCCAATAAAGACCGGTAGTCTTTTTGCTTATCGCATACGCCAGTGATTTTAATCCCCAGGCATTGGTATGCAGCATTTCACCGTTGTTTTCAGTGACCATGTCGACATATTTTTTCTGAGCGGCTTTATATTCCTCCTCGGATAATACAGGGGTAAAAATCACCATCAATTCGTAATTGTTCATTTCTGTTTTTGATTTAGATTTAATTTTATGGGCTGCAAAGGTATACCAAACCACCCATTAATCAAAACCATTATTCCAATACAAGTTTTTCAATATTTACACCCGTTTTTCCGGAAACCTTCATAAAATAGATTCCCCTTTTTAAACCGTCCACTTTGAAATCGAGGGTTGTGCCGCCGGTAAACGATTGCTCCCTGATTACTTGACCTTCGACATTCAGCAACTGAATAACAGCTGGTACCGTCAGGTTGTCTAAAATTACCGATACCACGGTTCGGGCAGGATTAGGGTGTAACCGCAGGACAACAGCTTTTCCAACATAGATTTTAACCAGTTTAGATTTGTTTGATTTGCCATCTCTATCAACCTGATTTAAACGGTAAAAATTATTGCCTTGCCGGGGCTGTAGATCCGTAAAAGAATAATTATATGTAGCAGAGGAATTTCCCCTTGCTAACACTTCGCCAATGGGTGTGAAATGAACGGCATCCGCAGATCTTTCAATAATAAATGCTTTGCTGTTCAATTCATAGCTGGTTGCCCAGGTTAATTTCACCGCTTCTTTTTCCTTAACTGCCGTAAGATGTGTAATCCTGACGGGAAGCGGATTGTTTCCAGTGAACCGATAGCTTGTGAATACCGGATAGTGATCCGTTGTAGTAGTTCCATATCCCGGCACCAGCGTGCTTACATCGTTCAGTACAGAAGCGGAGTTGCTTATATAATATGGCCGGATTTCGTCAGACACGATTACATGGTCAATCATATCCTTATAGCCGATGGTCGATGCCTTACCTGCATTGCTTAGAGAAAGTGTTATTGGGAAGAACCTGGCAGTATCGTTAATAAATGATATATAAGAACTGATAGGAGGGGTAACGCCATCTGTTATTGTTTGATCGAGGTCATCATTAAAATCACCCAGTATGATGATATTATCGTTAGGGTAAGTGGAGTTCATCAATGCATGTAATTCATCCGCGCCGTTTTTTCTTCGACTATATGAAGTAATGGTAGGCGATGTATTCGCTTTTGCATGTAACAGTACGAAACGAACGGTTTTTGAAACGCCATTGAGCGTTACGTTTGCGGTAAGCATATAAGGATAGCGCCCACTCGACCAGTTGTTATAGGTTGCACTTGTTACACCCGCTGTGTCAAACAGGGGTTGTGCAGAAACATTGGTAAACACATCCGTTTTATAAACAAAAGCAAGTTTCTGCGCTTCGGACAACGGAAAGCCGCCTGGATTAGGCGGGTTTGTGTTTGAGCCATAATTACCTATCACATACCCATAACCCGGCATTTGCCTCACCACGTTTCCCAACCTTGCCGTGTCAACAACCTCTAAAAGTCCGTAAATATCCGCCCCGATGTTCTGCAGAATCGTTTTAACATGCTGTTCCTGCAGGTTGTCATTTGGTGGACCATTCTGCGGGCTGCCGAACCATTCGATGTTCCAGTTCACTACTTCCAGGGTATTTGCGGGGTCAATGGTAGTACCCTTTAGTGTTACAGTGGTATCTGCTACTCCGGCTGTACTTACCGTAATCATTCCGGTAAAATTCATACTATCCTGAGCCGGTAGAAAGCGGATATAGATTCGTACGGGAGCATTATTGAAAACTGCCCGCTGTAAGGTGATGGAAGGCGAATAGGTGATGCTGTCCAGAGATACATAAAAATCAGCGGAAGCGGTAACCGCTATGTCGCCGGTGATGTCATTACCGGTAACGATAAGTGTTTTGGTGGTGCTTGTTCCAATGGGCGTATAACCGAACTGAATGCCTGCAGTGCTAATAGTAAGTCCTGGCGGGGGAGGGGTGGATGAATTATCGATCCTGATATCGTCGAGCGTCCATCGCGCACCTTCCTCTTCCGAGGAGATATAAACGAAGGCCAGGTAGACCCGGGCCCCTGTAAAAGGGGCTAAATTGATACCTGATGACGGCGTCCACGAGTCAGAAGTTGAGGCTGGAAACCGCCCATTCAGGTCAGTCCAGACATAATCCCTCGGGTCACCCCGGCCCGGATAGTTTGTAGAGATCTTTAATTGCAATGGTTGTCCGTTAAACCGGGTTCTGCTCCAGAAAGAAAGAAGGGGAAAGGTTATTCCGGTCAGATCGAAGGCGGGGGTTAGCAGCCAGTCTTCATTGGTAACGTTTGATTGGACACTGTTATCGTAACCATTGATCTGTAAGCCGGAAGGCGCACTTCCTTTCGGCAGGTTGGCAGTATCCCTTCCAAAATTAGTACATGCCCAGGTAAATCCACCCTTTACGGAATACTGCGTAAAGCCGTTTGAGCCAAAAGTGGTTTCGCAGGAGTTGAGCTGATAGGTGAAGTTTAGAAGGCCCATCGGTAACCCTGCCGTATCAGCAGCTGTGGTGAACGTCCAACCGGTATCAGTGCTGATGCCTGCAAACCGGTTTCCAGCCTCATCTTGAAAAATGGTATCCGGAACAGTTATGAAATACGTTGTTCCCGGCTGCAGGTTTATCCCCGAAATAGTGACCGTATTTGCAGAAGACATTACATTGGGCGACTGGGCATCTATATAATCGAAACTGCCCGTTGCACGATTACTGATTTTCATTAATCCGTTAGCTCGTACAATGTTTTCATCAAATGTTATGATTAGCGGCGAATGGCGGATTACGTTTGATGCGTTATTGGCCGGGGATAGGGAAGTGATTTCAGGAGCGGTAATGTCAGCGCCCAGGCCTGCATTTTTAGGACTGGGAGAGTCCACTGTAAAGTCGGCCGCATTATTATCTGAATCAAATCCTTCAGGTGTCCGTTGTACCGAGGCAGTATTAGATGGTGCAGGAGACGGTGCGGGACCTTCAAACCCATTTGCCGGTCCATAGCCGAGTTTATCGATAATCTGCGGACCCATTGGATTAATACCTGATTGCGGTACAGTTGTATTACATAATATCAATTTACCTGAGCCCGCACCCATAGCCGTACTTCCTGTTGCCTCAGGAGCAGGCAGATCAACGGTTCCTGCTGCCCCGGCAGCCATTTTAATCAGGTAGTACCCTTTAGAAGCAATTGAGCCCGACAATGGCGTTAAGGCGCCGGTTGCGCTCCAGGTGGTTCCCGTAGCGGAGGTGTACTGAACGGACCATCCTGTTAAATCAACAGTTGACGGGCCATTATTATATAGTTCAACAAAATCGTTTTTATAAAGCGACCCACTGTTTCCTCCACCCCCATAAGCTTCATTAATTACTACCTGTCCTGTGATAGTCTGCGTACAAAAAATTATCAGGGCGGAAATGAGCGCATACCAATTTTTCATGTTAGCTTGTTTAGCTTTTAATTTTAGGCCAGGAAAGAATTTTCATATTCAGGGTTGGAAATTAATACGTAGCGCAGGTCAACAAAACTAAGCGGTTTATTTGGTGTGACACTGGATTTAGAAATAATTAATTGTAAACGATAAGCTTGAATTGACAGAGTGGCAGTTGAAAGGGGATGGCACTTTCTTTGTTACGCCGATCAAAGACTTTAGCAAAGGCCTTACATCCATTGAATCCCATTGAGCCGAATACATAAAAAAATACTAACATGCAAAAAGGAAACATCCGGGTACAGACAGAGAACATCTTTCCGATCATCAAAAAATTTCTTTATAGCGACCATGAAATATTTATTCGCGAACTGGTAAGCAATGCCGTGGACGCTACCCAGAAATTAAAGACACTTTCTTCTATTGGTGAGGTTAAGGGTGAGTTGGGTGAAGTAAATATCCGAGTAAGCCTTAACAGCGAACAAAAGACGCTTACTATTTCAGATAAGGGAATTGGTATGACCGCCGAAGAAGTGGATAAATACATCAACCAGGTTGCCTTCAGCAGTGCTGAAGATTTTCTAAGTAAGTATAAGGGTCAGAATGAAACCAACATCATAGGTCATTTTGGCCTGGGTTTTTACAGTTCATTCATGGTAAGTGACAAAGTGGAGATCATCACCAGGAGCTATAAAGAAGATGCCGGTGCGGTCAGGTGGGAGTGTGACGGTAGTCCTGAATATTCCCTGGAGGAAACAGAAAAAGCGGAAAGAGGTACTGATGTTGTGATGTACATCAATGAGGAGAGTAATGAGTTTCTGGAGGCAGACCGGATCAGAACTATACTGGAAAAATTCTGTAAATTTTTACCGGTTCCTGTTTTCTTTGAAGACAAGCAGATTAACAATACTAACCCCGCATGGACGAAAAAGCCATCTGAGCTGTCGACTGAAGACTATCAAAACTTTTACAAAGAGTTATACCCCTACGGAGAAGCGCCGTTATTCTGGATTCACCTTAATGTAGACTATCCCTTCAATTTAACCGGCATACTATATTTTCCCAAGATCAAACAGAGCTACGAGATCCAGAAAGATAAAATACAGTTGTACAGCAACCAGGTCTTTGTCACCGATGAAGTTAAAGATATTGTGCCTGAGTTTTTAATGCTGCTCCATGGTGTTATCGATTCGCCGGACATACCGCTGAACGTCAGCCGCAGCTATTTGCAGGGCGATCCTAATGTAAAAAAAATTAACGCGCACATCACCAAAAAAGTAGCTGATAAGTTAGAAGAGATATTTAATAATGACCGTGCAGCATACGAAGAAAAATGGGAAAGCCTGGGTTTGTTTGTTAAGTATGGAATGATGACCGATGATAAATTTCTGGAAAGGGCAAACAGGTTTCACATTTTCGAAGACGCTTCAGCCAGGACAGATAAGGCAAAATTCTACACGCAGGAAGAATACAGGACGGAGACGGAAGCCATCCAAAAAAATAAGGATGGTAAACTGGTGATTATATATACTACCAACCCGGTACAGCAGGACGCTTATTTGCAATCAGCGACAAATAAAGGTTATAAGGTAGTAAAGGCAGAAACACTGGTAGATGCAGCCTTTATCAATCATATGGAAATGAAATGGGAGAATGTCCATTTCACCAGGGTGGATGCAGACATTGCCGACAATTTGATTGACAAACAGGAAGGCACCGAAAGTGTGTTAGGTCAGGAAGAAGAGTCCAGGCTTAAAGAGCTGTTCACCGTTGAGATGCCGCAGCTGCACGTTACTGTTGATATCAAAGGCCTGAACAAGGAGACTCCTCCTGTGGTGGCTACGCGCCCGGAATTCATGCGGCGTATGAAAGATATGGCTGCAGTGAGCGGACAGATGGGAGGTTTTTATGCAAATATGCCGGATGAAGTAACCCTTACCGTTAATGGCAACCATCCAATATTTCAGCATCTTCTTTCTGAAAGTGATAAAGAGAAACAGGAAAAGCAGGCTCGTAATTTGGCAGATCTTGCATTGCTTTCGCAAGGCTTACTAAAAGGCGTTGATCTGACTTCTTTTATAAACAGGAGTGTTGAACTGATGGGAGGGGAGAAGAAGAGTGCGATTATTTTGCAAAGTTGATTTAAAATAGTGATGAGTTATGAGTGATGTATTCTTAACCACTCATAACTCATCACTCATAATTCATAACTCGGTCTACACCTTTTCATAAATGCCCGCCTCAACAAAATTCATCTTCTTAATATAATAGGTTTGTTTGAATCCGGCATCGGCCAGCAGGTGTTTGAGTTGGGGATTTACATAGGCGACATATATTTTTCTGGGTTGTGCCTTATGGCTGATTAAAATGTTTTTTATCACCTTTGCCATTACGGCTTCTTTGAAAGGATTAAAAAAGAAGAATACCCGGGTATCTTTTGCAAAAACGGCATCTTCGGCATTGCCGTAAATAACCTGCCACTGCACGGAAGGATGTCTCCGGGAAATTTGGCCACAATTTTGGATGGCACTGTCACACAATTGCCTGGCGAAATCAATCCCGGTAATTTTGGTAAAGCCATACTCAGCAGCCACTACCATGGCTCTTCCCTTTCCGCAGCCCACGTCTATCAGTGTTTTTCCGGCCTTTTGCTTTTTGAGCTGTTGGAAAATGTGTTCCAGTAGATAATAACTGGCGCCCTGGTAAATCTCTGCATGCTCCAACTTTCCGGTAAGGGTTAATTTTTTCAGGTTATCTAACTCAGTGGTCCTGATGCCGTATTTCTTCTCTCCGTTTATTTCGTGGAAAATAGAAAATAAGGCCAGACGAAAGTTCCAGTTGATGGCGATATAAAAGAAATATCGTATGTAATAAAGATAGGTCACGGTTCGGAAAGGCGAAAGTCTATTACTTTTAGCTGCAGGTGCTTTTCATTATTGTAATCGTTTTCATCCAGCGTAAAAACAACGTCTACAGGTTTTTTTAGTTGAAGCAGGTTGAACCTGTCGGCCATATTAAACCCAATACCATTAAATATAATGTTGTCCTGTAGCAGCGAAAACTTGATGTGTTGTTCTTTTACGATCCTGCTCCATCCGTAATCCGTCAACTGCCTTGCTAAAAATACAGGTCGCATGTTACCCGGGCCGAATGGTTCCATCTGGCAGATAATATTGTAAAAAGACGGCCTGAGGTCACGGAACCTTATTTCTGCATCTATAACAATTTGGGGGGTAAGTAGTTCAGGCGTTATGGTCGCTGCAACCACCTCCTCAAATTTATGCATAAAGGCATCTACCTGGTCCGGCAGCAAGGTCATTCCCGCAGCCGCGAAATGGCCGCCATAACCTAATAAATGTTCGCGGCATGCGTGTATCGCCTCATATAAATTAAATCCGTGTATGCTTCTCGCACTACCTGCTACCAGTTCACCGCTTTGTGTAAGCACTATGGTTGGACGGTAGTACCGTTCAATCAGCCGGGAGGCCACAATACCCACTACGCCTTTATGCCAATGGGGTTGGAATACCACGGTCGATTTACCTGATACCAATACATCATCTAAAGCTATCAGGGCTAAAGCTTCTTCCGTAATGCTGGAATCTGCTTCCTTACGGTCTTTATTATCAGCATGCAGCATTTCTGCATATCCAAGCGCTATGGTATAATCTTTCTCGATGAATAATTGAATTGCTTTTCTGGCATCATCCATTCGCCCGGCCGCATTAACCCTGGGAGCTATAATAAATACTACATCGGTAATATGAATAATGCGCTGAAAGCTGCTTAGCTGCATCAAGGCCTTTATACCGACGCATGGATTCTCATTTATCTTTTTTAATCCATAATATGCAAGAATGCGGTTCTCTCCGGTTATGGGAACCACATCTGCGGCGATGGCCGTAGCAACGAGGTCGAGGTAGCTGAAGACCTCTTCCTTATTTATGCCCAGGTGTTCTGCCAGTGCAGTAATTAGCTTAAACCCTACGCCACAACCGCATAATTCCTTGTATGGGTAAGGGCAATCGTTCTGTTTAGGGTTCAAAATGGCCACTGCCGGAGGCAACTCAGCATCAGGCAAATGGTGGTCGCACACGATAAAATCAATTCCTAAGGTCCTGGCATAACGGATATGATCGATTGATTTGATGCCACAATCCAGGGAAATGATGAGGGAAAATTCATGTTCCCTGGCGTAATCAATACCCTGTTTGCTTATTCCATATCCTTCTCTGTAACGGTGAGGTACATAAAAGTCCAGCAAACTGCCATCATAGATTTTGAACAGGAACTGGTACAAGGTAGCCACCGAGGTGGTGCCATCCACATCGTAGTCTCCAAACACCAGGATTTTTTCTTTTGCGTGGAAAGCTTTCATGATGCGGTCTACCGCCTTATTCATGTCTTTCATCAACCAGGGACTGGGAAGATCGGAAAGTTGCGGCCGAAAATATTGTTTTGCCTGATCAAAGGTTTCCTGATCTCTTAGTATCAGTAACCTGCAAAGGACCGGATTAATCTTTAAGGCTGCGTGCAAAGCGATAACCTTATTTTCATCCACTTTACACAGGTTCCATCTTTTCTGCATACTCTTCTCCTCGTTTAGGGTTTAAGGTTTAAAGTTTAAGGTTTAAAGTTTAAAGATGATGATATAATATGAGTGTATAGCAGTAAAAACACTTTAATTACAACGTATCATCTGCAAATAAGGACCTTGAACTTTAAACCTTAAACTTCTCTAATACTCTCTGTCTGTTGTATACCTAACCAACTCTTCCAGGCCTTCCCTGGCCTGGCCTTCGGGGAATTCATACAGAATTTTCAGGGCCTCATCGCGATAGTGCCACATTTTTTCGGTGGCGTAGCGGATGCCTCCGGCTCTGATCACTTCATCGATCACCAATTTTACTTTTTTTTTGTCCTTGTTGCCGTTTTTAAGAATGTAGATCAGCTTTCTTTTCATTGAGCCTTCCGATTTATTCAGCGTATAGATCAGGGGAAGGGTTATTTTCTTTTCCTTAATGTCATTGCCGGTAGGTTTACCGATGTTCTCGGTTCCATAATCAAACAAGTCATCCTTAATTTGAAAGGCAATACCAACATTTTGACCGAAGAGCCGCATTTTTTCTGCATACTGTTCATCCGCCGTAGATGAATACGCGCCCGCAGCACAGGCAGAGGCAAGCAGGGAGGCCGTTTTATTCCTTATGATCTCAAAGTATACTTCTTCATTTAAATTCAGGGTCCTGGACTTTTCGATCTGCAACAGTTCTCCTTCGCTCATTAACCGGACTGCTTCAGACAATATTTGAAGGATCCTGAAGTCATTATTGTCTAAGGACAATAATAAGCCCTTGGCAAGAAGATAATCCCCTACCAGAACAGACACTTTGGCCTTCCATAAGGCGTAGGTAGAGAAAAACCCCCTCCTCTCCATTGATTCATCAACGACGTCGTCATGCACAAGCGTGGCAGTATGCAGTAACTCAACCAAAGAAGCGGTCCGGAAAGTGGATTCATTTATCTGACCACAAAGTTTTGCTGTTAATAGTACAAACATTGGCCGGAGCTGTTTACCTTTTCGATTTACAATAAAGCTCATGATCCTGTCTAATAAAAGAACATTGCTTCTAACCGACTCTCTGAATTTCTTTTCAAAAACGATTAATTCCTCTTTTATAATTTCCTGCGATACTTTCATTACGTGAATTAGCAAGCAAATTACACAATGAATAATTATATACCATGAAGCAACAGATTTTAACTTTTTGTGGTCTTGGTATTGATTTTGATGAAGTTATTCTCATTAGATTGTTAAAAAAGATTTGGTAGATCACCATCAATTGATATTTTTGCACTTTAAGATCTATCTTATGATTATCGTTTATTCATTTATTCTACATAAAATTTAGTTATGGCAAGCAAAAAGTACTTATCCTTTGTTGGCATCCTATGCCTCTTAGCGTTGGGTTCGTTCGCTCAAGTAGGAACAACTTACAACGTTTTAGATTCTTCCCTGATTTCAAAGAAAAACCTACCACAACACAACGAGTTCATGAACAATGCTTACCCTTTTCCTGCTAAACCCCGCAATCAATGGGAGATAGGTGTTAAAGGAGGAATTTTCACCGTTATTGGCGACGTTCCGCAAACTTTTCCGACCATTGGTTATGGTATCCACGTTCGAAAAGCATTAGGATATGTATTCTCTTTAAGAGCTGAATACCTGCGGGGACATGCTAAAGGTCTTAACTGGAAAAGGAGAGGTGCCGGTTTAAGTGATCCTTTTTTGAGAAGTGGATATCCTAATTTCGGACCGGTTTACGATAATTATAAGACAAGAGTTCAGGACCTTTCATTACAAGGTGTTGTTGCTTTAAATAATGTACGTTTTCATAAGGCTAAATCCGGTTTTGTAATATATGGTCTTGTTGGTATTGGTGGATCAATATACATCACAAAGGTTAACGCTTTAAATGGTACTACGCGGTATAACTTTGCCGGTATTACAGGTAATAACGTTTACTCAAACAGAAAAGATACGAAAGATGCCTTGAAAGATCTGCTGGACGATAGCTACGAATCTTCTGCTGAAGGCGCAGGAGCGGAGGGTGCCAAGGTGTTCGGCGAAAGCTTTAAGCCATCAGTTAATTTTGGTGGTGGCATCGCTTTCCGGCTTGGCAAAAGGGTTAACCTGGCTATTGAAGATCGCCTGACTATCGTCAAAACCGATCTGCTTGACGGTCAGCGCTGGCAGAACGTGGTTACCTCTGTAGGTGGACGTATTCTGTCTCCTGACTATGATAACTACAATTACCTGACTGTTGGCTTGAACTTTAACCTGGGAGCAAAATCTGTTGAGCCATTATGGTGGATGAACCCATTGGATTATGCTTACAGCGAAATAAATGCGCCTAAGCATATGAAGATGCCTAAGCCAATACTGGATGATGCAGATGCTGACGGCATCACTGACCAGTTTGACCTTGAGCCAAATACTCCTGCAAGTGCACCAGTGGATTCTCATGGTGTAAGCCGCGATACGGATGGTGACGGTGTTCCGGATTATAAAGACAAAGAGCTCATCACTCCTACACAATGTCAGCCGGTTGACGCAGACGGTGTTGGTAAATGTCCTGAGCCGGCATGCTGTACTACCTTGGATTCATTGTTAAAAGAAATGACGCTTAAGCAACAGGGTTGTGGTGTTGGCGAGATGCCAAGCATTTCTTTCAGAGGCCGCGCCGTTACTTTGAGTAATGATGCCAAGGCTGTTTTGACAACTGTTGCTGAAAGATTACGTAATAACCCCAATTGTAAGATAGCAGTTGTTGGTTACGGTGAATCAAGCAAGTCTGCACAGCAATTGAGCTGGGATAGGGTAAACGCAGTGATCAATCACCTGGTTGAAAAAGAAGGCGTAAGTTCAGACAGATTCATATTCAAATATGGTGAAACAGGAGGAGATGCAAATACTGTTGATCTTAGAGATGGAACAAACGAAGAAGGCCCTAACACAGTGCCTGCCGCCCCACATCCAAATTTGAGAAGAAGGTAATTTACCTTTGCCAAATACTATAAAACCCTCCGCAATGGAGGGTTTTATATTTACATTAACTCCGCCGTTTTGGGAAGCTGATATTTTCCTGTCAATTTTGCACATAAACACTTAACTTCGCAGGCCTTTATGAGATTTTTAACAGCGTTATTACTGGTTTCGATTTTATTCTCCTCTTGTTCCAAGTTAGCCAAGGTTCAGAAAAGTACTGATTATGACTATAAGCTGAAGATGGCTAATGAGTATTATGCAAAGAAGAAGTACAATTATGCTCAGCAGCTTTACGAAGAACTTTTTCCCATCTTTAAAGGCACGGACCGCTTCGAGGATGTTTATTTTAATTATGCCTATTGTGCCTACTATCAGAAAGATTATTTTAATGCAGAGAATTTGTTCAAGGGTTTCGTCGAGGTTTTCCCTACAAGCACAAGGGCGGAAGAAATGAATTATATGAGAGCTTATTGTTTCCATAAGCAATCGCCTAAATTGGAACTGGATCAGACCAATACCCATAAAGCGATTGGACTGATGCAAACATTTATCAATACGCATCCGAACTCTACCCGGATCAAAGAAGCCACAGAAATCATTGACAAGAGCAGAATTAAACTGGAAGCAAAGGAAGCAAGGAATGCAGAATTATATTTTAATATTGGCCAGTTTAAGGCAGCAGCTATTGCATTTGCCAACCTGATGAACAATTTTCCGGAATCAGAAAAAAGTGATGAATACAAATTATTGGTGATACGTTCTTATTTTGAATATGCGTCTTTGAGTATTGATGAAAAGAAGGGCGAAAGATTTGAACAGGTAATCACCGAATGCAATGATTTTATAGACCGCTTTCCGAACAGCAAGCTGGTTAAAGAAGCAGAAAAATATTTAAGCTCATCTCAAAATAATATTAAAGATCTAAAAATATGAGTAAGTTAAGAAGACAACTTAGTGCGAACACAAGTAACATGGCAGAGACTAAAAATCTTACCGATATAAAAAATAAGACCGGTAATTTATACGAATCAATTGCTATTATTGCGAAACGTGCTAACCAGATAAATATTTCTCTCAAAGAAGAATTGCATAATAAGCTGGAAGAATTTGCCAGCCATACCGACAGCCTGGAGGAAATTCACGAAAATAAAGAGCAGATAGAAATTTCAAGGGCATACGAAAGAATGCCTAATCCTTCCCTCTTGGCAACGCAGGAATTTATGGATGATAAGATCCATTACCGCAGGAACGAGGATAATTTATTTAGTTGATGCCGTTATTTAATTTATATCGAAAAGCGACAGGTTGATACTGTCGCTTTTCCTTTTATTCAGCGATCATTTGTGCTGAATATTTTGCATAATTTTAGGGCATGTTTCAGGATAAGAAAATTTTGTTAGGCATAACCGGAAGCATAGCGGCGTATAAATCTATCCTGCTGGTCCGGCAACTTGTTAAATCCGGAGCAGAAGTCAAGGTTATTTTAACGCCCTCGGCAAAAGATTTTGTTTCGCCGCTTACTTTGTCAACGCTTTCCAGAAATCCCGTACTTGCTGATTTGTTTTTAGAAAATTCGTGGGCTAATCATGTATTGTTGGGCAGATGGGCAGATGTTATGCTCATTGCACCATTAAGTTGCAATACGCTGGCAAAAATGGCTTTCGGATTATGCGATAACCTGCTGCTGGCAACCTATCTGTCTGCCACCTGCCCGGTAGTAGTTGCCCCTGCCATGGATGAGGACATGTGGAATCATCCTGCTATCAAAAACAACCTGGATCAAATAAGATCTTTTGGAAATAGCGTTATTCCCGTTCAGAAAGGTGAATTGGCCAGCGGGCTGTACGGCGACGGACGAATGGCTGAACCAGAGGACATAACCGCCTTTATTGGTGCTCAATTTTTTTCTCTTCAGGATCTTAGGGGTAAAAGGGTTCTGGTTGCCGCAGGCCCGACATATGAGCCCATCGACCCGGTGCGATTTATAGGCAACCA
The DNA here is from genome assembly GCA_037718865.1 of Chitinophagaceae bacterium. Taxonomy (GTDB): domain Bacteria; phylum Bacteroidota; class Bacteroidia; order Chitinophagales; family Chitinophagaceae; genus JADCRZ01. The sequence continues at coordinate 250,019 of JBBJMP010000004.1, forward strand.
TTCATCAGGGAAAATGGGCTTTGCCATTTCAACCGAATTAGTCAAACGTGGAGCGGAAGTAGACCTGGTATTAGGTCCATCGTCTATGCAGCCTCAACATCGCGGTATTACCGTTCATAAAGTGCAATCCGCCGAAGAAATGTATAATGCCTGTATCCGGTCCTTTGACCGTGCAAACATAGCTATCATGGCGGCTGCAGTGGCTGATTACAAGCCCGTTACCATTGCCAACGAAAAAATAAAGAAAAAGGATGACGTGCTTACCATTGAACTCACAAAGACACGGGATATTTTGCAGACCCTCGGACAGCATAAAAAGCAAGGGCAACTACTGGTTGGATTTGCCCTTGAAACCAATAATGAAAAGGAGTATGCCAGAAATAAGCTGAAAAGCAAAAATGCCGATATGATCGTATTGAATTCCCTGAACGACGAAGGGGCGGGATTCGGACATGACACCAATAAGATTACCATTTATGAAAAAGATGGTAATGAAATTTCCTTTGAAAGAAAGTCTAAACAACAGGTTGCCAAAGATATCGTTGATAGAATAGTAAAATTGCTATATGCTTAGAACATCTATTATCATTGCCTTGATTTATGGCCTTGCGGTTACGGCAGAAGCACAGGAGCTACAGGCACGTATATCTGTAAACGCCAGCAGGGTCGGATCTAAAACCGATAAAAAGGTTTTTCAAACGCTGCAGGCTTCCCTGCTAACCTTTCTTAACTCCCGTAAATGGACAAAAGAAACGTTTCAACCTAACGAAAGAATTGTATGTAATTTTCTACTTAATATCAACCAGGCCGAAAACAACATTTTTACTGCTTCTTTAACCGTTCAGGCAGCCCGACCGGTTTATAATTCTTCTTATGAAACGCCCCTTATCAATTTTATAGATGAAAACGTTGCTTTTAGGTATGTAGAATATCAGCCTTTGGAATTTAATGAAAACAGGGTGTCGGGAACGGATCCGGTTGCTTCTAATCTTACGGCTATACTGGCCTATTATGTCAATATTATCATCGGTTTAGATTTTGATTCTTTTTCCATACGTGGTGGAGACCCGTACTTTCAAAAGGCCCAAAACATCGTTAATAATGCGCCAGATGGCAGGGACATAATCGGTTGGAGAGCTTTTGATGGACAACGGAACCGTTATTGGCTGATGGAAAACCTAACCAACAGCCGTTATGCCCTGGTGCACGACGCTATATATAGCTATTACCGGGTAGGTATGGACAACATGTATGAGAATGAGACGGAAGGCCGTACTGCAATCATGAATACATTGAACTTATTGAACAATATCAATACGGAGGCTCCGAATTCAATGATTTTGCAATTTTTTTTTGTTGGTAAAAGTAATGAATTGATAAAGATATTTAAAAAAGCGCCTGCCGATGAGCGGTCCAGAGCGCTGGATATCCTTGCCAAACTGGACATAACAAATGCAAACAGTTACAAGCAGGAGTTAAAATAGTATGCGCTTCATATTTATCATCGCTTTGTTTGCTATGGCCTGTACCGGTAAAAGAATCGATAATTCAAAGATTATTCCCAGGCAGGAAATGATAAAAATATTGTGGGATATCATGCTGGTTGACGAATTCGCTGTAGATTTTATCCATAGAGATACTGCGAAAGATGTGGAGAAAGAGCGCAAGATATTGTATTTGCAGGTGTTTGATTTGCATAATGTATCTAGGGAACAATTCTCTTCCAGCTTTAAATTCTATTCCGCACATCCCCAAGACATGAAGATGATCTTCGATTCATTAAATGCAAGGGGCGCCCGTGAACGGAAAAATGTATACCTTCCTAAAGATTCACAACCAAAATAGGCGCTGTAAAGTTTTATGTTCAAGGTTCCTAACAGGTATTTATTTATTGGCGGGCATCTGATTCAAAGAACTGTAAGCATTAAATTAAAAAAGGGGTCTTGATGTATAATCAGTAATACACTAAGTATGAACAAAGTGTTGACCAATGCCGATGAAGCAGTGAAAGATATCGCCGCGGGAAGCACCATCATGGTCGGTGGATTCGGATTGTGTGGTATCCCGGAAAATTGTATTGCAGCCCTGGTCCGGAAAGGGACCGGTAACCTGGTCTGTATTTCAAACAATGCCGGGGTGGATGATTTCGGATTAGGATTGCTTTTGCTCACAAGGCAAATAAAAAAAATGATTAGCTCTTACGTAGGGGAAAATGCCGAATTTGAAAGACAGTTGTTAAGTGGTGAACTGGAAGTGGACCTTATTCCACAGGGCACGCTGGCCACACGTATTCAAATGGCCGGTATGGGTATTCCGGCATTCTATACGCCGGCAGGGTATGGTACGGAAATAGCCGAAGGCAAGGAGGTCCGCACTTTTAATGGGAGGAATTATTTAATGGAGTATGCGCTCCATGCGCAGTTCGCTATTGTAAAAGCATGGAAGGGGGATAAGTTTGGTAACCTGGTCTTCCAGAAAACCACACGCAATTTCTCTACCTCCATGGCCAGGGCCGGTGATGTTACTATTGCAGAAGTAGAGCAACTGGTCGAACCCGGTGAATTGGATCCGGAGCAGGTACATATACCAGGCATTTATGTGCACCGGATCTTCGAGGGTAAGAATTATGAAAAACGTATTGAACGTAAGACCGTACAGATTGCTCTTCGAAAGCCTATTGCGTAGCAAGACAACAGCCGTATGTTCATCAGTAAACATCATTTGCACGAGAACCTGGGCATCTGCAATCAATCTTAAACAACTGACCTTTATGGCACTTGATAAATATGCAATAGCCAAACGGATAGCGAGAGAATTAAAAGATGGCATGTACGTCAACCTGGGCATTGGAATTCCAACCCTGGTGGCAAATTATGTACCTGAAGGCGCTTTCATTATGTTTCAAAGCGAGAACGGAATGCTGGGCATGGGTCCTTATCCGGATGAACAGTCCCTGGATCCCGATCTGATCAATGCAGGTAAAGAAACGGTTACAGTTTTGCCTGGTGGCGCATTCTTCGATAGTGCTGAAAGTTTTGGAATGATCCGGGCCGGAAAGGTAGATCTAACTGTATTGGGTGCTATGGAAGTAAGTGAGAACGGCGATATTGCCAACTGGAAGATTCCCGGCAAAATGGTTAAGGGCATGGGAGGGGCCATGGACCTGGTTGCAAGCGCCAAAAATATCATCGTGGCCATGATGCATACTAATCCTAAAGGCGAATCAAAATTACTACCTGCCTGTACGCTTCCACTGACCGGTGTCAATTGTGTAAAAAAAATTGTTACCGAATTGGCCGTTGTTAATGTTACCGAAAGAGGTTTTCAATTGGTTGAAAAAGCTCCTGGTGTCACCATAGAAGAAATTAAAGCGAAAACGGCCGGCAGGCTACACATTGAAGGTGACATACCCGACATGCATATTTAGATCCTACAAATGGCGTTTAGCCGGCGGTTCGGCAATTCCCTACATATATAAGAATACTCATGCATGAAAGCCACCTTTATTTTTCTCATCCTTTTCTGCTTTGCAACAACCGGCCGGCCGCAGCATCAACCTATTATCAGCACTAAAGATTACGTGCTCGCTTCTGCGATGCTTCGTTTCCGGACCACTTGTTATGATTCGTCCCCTGTAGTATTCGTCAACGTGCATGAAAATGAATCTACTTCAGTAAGGGCCTGGCTGCAGGTGATGAATGCCCCCAGGCAACATTGCCTGGTAGAATGTCAACACGAAAAGCTAAGGCTGATATCATTTATTTACAAGAAAAAAAAATATCGTATTGATCCCAATCGCATATTTACTACAGCGGGCTCATCGGCTACTTTGAAAAAGTATAATGATACATATGACACAACGGTAATTAGCAAGGTGAACCAGCTGTCTGCTTTTGTTATCTCCTCATTCATCAAAAATAAAAAGCTGGTAGTGGCGCTTCACAATAACACAGAAGGGCGCTATTCTATAAAAAGTTATTTGCCAAACGGTGAGGAAGCCATAAATGCTGCCGAAGTTCACTTGAACGGGCAAAAGGATAGTGATGATTTCTTTTATACAACGGAAAGAATTTACTTTGACTTCTTGAAAAATAAAGGCTGTAACGTAGCATTGCAAAGTATTGCGAAGGCAACCGATGACGGATCTTTATCTGTCTACTGTGCGCAAAATAAAATTCCCTATATTAATATCGAGGCACAGGACGGGCACCTGGCTGAACAAAGCGAAATGATCAAAACGGTTGATGAGCTCATTCGCTTTTTCAAAATACGATAAGGCTATTTTGAGTCTTTTTTTAATTGATGGAAATTTAGTTCGAGTAACGGAACTGCTTATCTGCAGTATGACCTGTAGTGCCACCATTCGGTTTCGAGATGGCAAAGCCATTTTTTGCCATGATATTTTTAACCGGGCTCTGTTTGACAGGATAAGCGACTACATACGCAGTGGTGATAACCGGGTAGAGCTTATGCCTTGCTAAATTATTTTTGGGGGCATACCGCAAATCGAGAATAATGCCGGGTATATATTCCTTACATCCACCATCCTCGAAGAAGGGTCTTTTAATGCAACTTGTTGATATGTTTTTACATCTTTCACTACTTCTATAGGTCCGGCTGCAGGAACAGTTTGAGCATAGCTGCCAGTAGCAAGAGATGAGAGAAGAAATATGAAGGCTGTATAGTAGATAAAAGGCAGGCTTTCCTGCGAGTAGGCACAACGAACAGTAAGAGTTCCCATTTGTTTTATTAATAAAGACCCAGGTGTAACATAAATATTGGGTAAAATCGTTTAGTCTAAACGCATAACTGACATTATATTGAAAATACTATAAAAATATTATATTGTTCAAATTTACAAATTTCAAGATACCGTACATGGAAACGTTTTCTCCCAGGCTAATCAGCAAAAAATTAATTTCAACGTGTGTATATATCGGGCTGGCCTTCTTTTTCTTTGCATGTGCCGATTCCAGCAAACCTCCCGAAAAAGATGTCGTAGGAAAACCGGAACAACTGGCTGAGCGCACCAGGGAGAACCTAAAAAAGTTATTAATCTTTACCAGTACCAATAATCGGAAGATGAACGATTCGGTAGCACTTCATTCGTTTGTCCTTGTGAACACTGTTTACCAAAATAATAATTACCAGACCATCTGGAGCCAAAATATTACATGGAATCCTATAGCGGATTCCTTATATCATGTTGTTCAGCATGCTATGGAGTATGGCTTATTTCCTGCTGATTACAATTCCCGGCCGTTAAAGGCAATCTGGACAAAGTTCCAATCCGATCCTGTTTCCCGCATGGATGCCGCTTTACTTGCAAGGGCCGATGTATTATTCACAGAGGCTTATTTTACTATTGCCAGGCATTTGAAAATGGGGAGGCTGCAACCTGATAGCCTTACGTTCCGCAGGGATTCCGTATATGATGACAATTACTTTCTTCAGTATTTTAATAAGGCAGTAAGTAGGAACGGCATTGTACAATCTTTTCGCGACCTCGAACCCAGATATACTGATTATTTAAAGATAAGGTACGGCATTAAAAGTTTTCTTGATTCCGCCCGCTTTGTGAATTACACCTATATCCAGTATCCCTATAAAGATTCAGTGATATACATAAAGACATTGCTTAAGAGGTTGACTGAAGAGAATCATATTCCTAAAGAAACTCAACCCGGCGATAGTGTTGTTCTTGCAGAAGGCATAAAAAACTATCAGTTATCCAGGGGTTTAAAACCAACAGGAAAATTAACGGAATCCCTGGTACGAAGGCTTAACTTAACCGATTGGGAAAAGTTTAAAACTATTGCGGTTACCCTGGACCGTTATAAGCTGCTACCCGATACCCTGCCTGAAACTTATGCTCTTGTAAATTTACCTTCTTATACCCTCTATGTTTATGACTATGACACGCTTGCCCTGAGGTCCAAAGTAATAGTCGGTTCACCTAAAACACAAACTCCTGTGTTGAACAGCAAGATCTCCAATTTCATAACCTATCCTCAGTGGACAGTGCCATACAGCATTATCTTCAAGGAAATGCTTCCAAAGATTCAAAAGAACGTCGATTTCCTGCGCAGGCAGAATCTGATGGTCGTTGACGGAGACGATAACGTAATCGATCCGGAAACAATCGACTGGTCAGAATTGGATAAAAACAATTTTCCTTATCTAATCAGGCAGAAGGAGGGTGACGATAATTCCCTTGGCGTTATTAAGTTCAATTTTCCTAATAAGTACAGCGTTTATTTACATGACACGAACGCGCGTTCCTTTTTCCGAAGGTCGAGCCGGGCTTTAAGTCATGGTTGTGTTCGGGTGCAGGAATGGGAGAAACTGTCTCATTTTCTGATTCGCGGCGACACTATTCAGTATCCGCCAGATACTTTAAAGGCGTGGATCAGCAGGCAGGAAAAACATACAATTACCGGCTTTCCGAAGTTGCCCTTGTTTATCCGGTATTTTACGGTGGAAGGAAAAAATGGCAAATTGACGTTTTATGAAGACATTTACGGTGATGACAGGTTGTTGAAAGAAAAATATTTTTCCGGTAAATCCATTAGCTAAAAGTAAAGGGTAAAAGAAAATAAAGCATATATTTCACCGTATCAAGAGTACCTGCTATTTTTGCGTTTACCTTACTTAAACTAGTGATATGATTAAAAACCTGGTTTTATTGTTGGCTACAGTGATGATCGTACCTGCTGCATTTAGTCAGAACAGCGACAATACGAAAAAACCGGCCCTTGCTATTTATTTTCTTTTTAACGACTTCAAAACGGCCAATAGTATAAGGTCAAATTCCTTGAGTTCAGTATTAAAAGATAAGCAATTTGCAAAATTAAAAGAGATGAGTCCTGGCCTGGCCGTCAGTTATCTGAAAGGAATAGCGCCAAACTTTGATTTCTCCACTACGCTGGCGGGCTCCTTTCTGGATTACCCTTTTGAGGGCAAAGTTCTTTCAGGCAACGAATCTTTATTACTGGAGGCAGACGCCTCAATACATGCCAAGATGCTTGACGACAAGCATTGGGTGGTGCCCTATTTATCTGCCGGTATCGGTATTTCTAAGTATAAAGGATACTATGGCGCCATTCTTCCCTTAGGTGCGGGTATCCAGGTTAATTTTTTTGATGATGCATTCCTGATGTTGAATTCCCAGTATAGGTTAAAGGTAACTGACAATTCAAATTATCATTTTTATTTTAGTATAGGGATAGCGGGTAACCTGGGGTCAAAAGAGGAATGAGTCAGGATTTAATGTTCCGTCTCTTTTTCATCTTTCTTCTTGCCGCCAAAAATCCTGTTTAAAAACCCCTTCTTTTTCTTCTCACCGTTCTCAATAGCAGATGGTTTCTCTGTTGCAGGGGTCTCTGTTTTTTTACTGCCACCGGCTTCCCTCAAAACCTTTTTTTCCTCATTATCCAGTTGAGATTCAACCGGCACTCTAACGGTATCCGGGTTCATCAGGTATTCATTGGCTTCGCCATTACCCTGATCAGTGCCTTCAGCACCCGGAGGCGGGGCCTGGTCGTTAGCATTCATATAATCAAACATCGCTTCGTTCTTTATATTATCCGGCTGCAAAAACCTTGCATCCTTTTCAATGCCCAGTGTTTTATCGGCATAAACTTTCTGAAAAAAATATTCATAGATAGGTCTTGCAGCCTGGCCGCCATATCCGAGATTGCTTTCCAGCCTGATAAACCTGTCATCGCAGCCGATCCAGGCGCCGGCAAGCAATTGGGGAGTAAATCCAAAAAACCATCCATCCGAGTTATCATTGGTGGTTCCTGTTTTGCCTCCCATTTCTGCAGCCCCCAGCCTTGAACGCAATCCTTTGGCCGTTCCCACATCAACCACACCCTGCATCATTTTGACCATCGTATAGGCAGAGCTTTCGCTGATAACCTGGTTCATCTGTGATGTAAAATTTTCTATGAGGTTGCCATTTTTGTCTTCTATTCGGGAAATATATATAGGCTTCGTACTGTAGCCGCTATTAGGAAACATCGTATATCCCCATAACATTTCGTATAGGGAAAGATCGCAGGAACCCAGGGCGATGGAAGGATAAGGGTCGACCTTGGTTTGAATATTGATATGTTTTAAGAATTCTACAAATCGGCCTGGAGTTACCTGTTTCATAATATAAGCCGCCACTTCATTTGTTGAATAGGTCAGGCCACTTGCCATGCTTCTACTACCGCTACGCCCGGTATTTTCATTGGGCACCCATCCATAGCCCGGAAAATACTGGGCAGATTGTTCACACTGCGTCTCGGGTGTGAATCCTATTTCTTCTATGGCCTGGCAATACAAAAACGGCTTGATCGCCGAGCCGACCTGCCGTACGGTTTTGAGATTGGCGTGGTCGAACTTGTAATTTTTGAAATCAATACCGCCCACCCAGGCTTTTACTTCTCCGCTGACAGGGTCCATTACCATAAAAGCGGTTTGCATCATCTGCCGGCTGTACTTAATGGAATCCAGGGGTGTCATTACCGTATCTTTTTCCCGTTTTTCATTCCATGCGAACACCTTCATAGGCACTTTCTTATTAAAGTATCGCCTGATCTCCTCTTCGCTTAGGCCATCTTCCTTGGCATTTTTCCAGCGTTCACTTGCTTTCATGACTGCAGTCAGTTTGCCCTGGTGTTCTTTCCATACTTTCCCGGTCTTTATACTGTTTTGTGCATTTAAAACTTTTTGCAATGACGGCATATTCCTGGCTACTGATTCTTCTGCGTATAGTTGCATCCTTGGAATAATGGTTGTATAAATTTTAAGACCATCTTCATACATGTTATAAGGTTTACCTGTTGCAGGGTTCTTGTGTGTCTCGCACCACTTTCTTAAATCTTCCCGTACCACTTCCCGAAAATAAGGGGCAAGGCCAGAATTTTCATCGACCTTTTTATAGTTTAGTTTAATGAGTTTGCGTTTTAAACTTGAAGCTTCCCCTTCGCTGAGATAATTATTCGTCACCATTTGATTAATGACCGTATTCCTTCGGTCAAAGGCAGCTTTTGGATTTCGACGCGGGTTATACAACGTATTTCCCTTCAGCATACCTACCAAAACAGCGGCTTCTTCAATGTTCAGGCGGTCAGGTTCTTTCTGAAAAAATGTTCTCGCAGCATTCCTTAACCCGTACACATTTTCTCCAAATGGAACCGCATTCAGATACAAGGCAATAATTTCTTCTTTAGTAAAATTCCGTTCAAGTTTAATGGCAATGATCCATTCCTTGATTTTTTCGATGATACGAAGAATAAAATTTTTTGAGCCCTGGTCAAGCATATTTTTGGCCAGTTGTTGCGTGATGGTACTTCCTCCTCCTTCCTTGCCAAGTAATGCAATGGCGCGGAGGAGCGACCTGGCATCGATGCCCGAGTGATCATAGAAACGCTCATCCTCAGTGGCTACCAGCGCATGAACAACATGCTTGGAAATATCTTTGTACTCTACGATACTGCGGTTACCCCTGTCTTTATAATACTTGCCCATTGATGTACCATCAACGGCTACAACTTCCGAGGCTTCAATAATGGAGGGATTTTCGAGTTGAGCAAGGGACGGCATCTTACCGAATACTCCCACGTTGATCAGTATAATCAACAAAACAAAAGCGCCTGTGCCGAAAAAAAATATCTTCCAAAACAACGAATTGTAATTATGTACGGCTTTCGGATTGCGCTTATTCATATAAAACAATAATTAAAGTATAGTAGGAACTAAAGCAAATACTGTACTTGAAATTAGATTAAAAAATAGTTGCGCAGCTAAATAAAATGGTAAAGTTAGATTATGATGATGGCGGATAGCTAACGCCTGATGTGCACTGAACGGTTAACCGTTAAAAAATAATCATTCCAATACAATTTATATAAAATAGTCAGGTAAGTATGACAGCGCCTTAAAACAGTCCTGGGTAAGAATCGGTCAGCCACTTTTTGTAGCTGGTAATGTCTTTAGTGTTCTGCAACACTTCCAGGTTGGATTCTGCGAGGATGGCAAAGGAATATTTCTGCGCTGTCAGCCAGGGAATGATTTCGTTTTCTGTTCTTTTTCGGGCCCTCTGAACATAGTCCAGAGCAGTAGCCGCATTTTCAAAATTTTTGAACAATAGCAGTTTTACCTCACCAGTCAGGGCCAGCGATGTGATCTCTATGGCCTGACCCGTATAGTTCTCCCGGTGATAGCGGTTAAACGCGTTTACCGCTTCTGTAGCATATACCGGGTCAACCTTATCCAGCACAAATACCACATAATGCGCTTCCGCATCATTTCTGGAATAGGCTGTTTTAATATAATCCGGTTTTTTTACTATTTGTAGCGAATCAGCTTTTCCCTTAAGTAACCTGTTTTCTATAGCAGGTTTATTAATGGGTTGATTAATACCGCCTTTCACTATACTTGAATTAGCGTCACGTTGTGGTTGGATCTCTTTTGCCACAACTGAGTCGGGAGTTATTCTTTCCTGCGCCGTCAGCGTATCCCGCTTTTGAACGTTTAATGAATCCGGACGTGGTGAAGTTAATGAGTCAACTTTTTTAGGAGGCGGCATTCCGATATTTTTCGGTACCATAGCAGCATCTTCTTTCGGCCTTTCTATCTCCAGTTTTGTCAGATAGTCTTCAATTTCTTTTCTGCGCGACAGCACATTTAAAAGATTGGCTGATTTTGCATTCATCGGGGAAGATGGATATAGTTGGATTATCTTACTCAGTATTATTTTTGCAACACTATCCTCCCTTTGTCTGATATGATATACCGCTTCAATGTACAGCAATTGTGGAGTCCAGTAGTTTTGCCCGTATAAACTGTCCGCTGCCTTTTTTTGTAGTAATGCTTCAGTAAAGTTTCCCTCAATAAACAGGTTATATATATCCTGGTACTGTCTGGTAGCCTTAATTTTAAGGATACTGTCGGGAGACATTGCCATATTGCGGTTGATCAGTAAATTACTGAATTTACCATTGGCAAATGTCGAGGACAGCACCTTCTTAACATGTGCCTGCCCTGCCTGGTTACCTGTTTTAGTGTAACAGTAATACAAATTATACCAGACTTCTTCCGCATGCATGGTGGAAGGGAAATCCTGTAAAAGTTTTTCAAAGGCCCCAATTGCAGAAGAATAATCTTCAAGCCCATTCATAAATTCTTTGCCCAACACCAATAAAGCGTTCTCCACTACACCTGCGGAAATTTTTTGTTGCGAAGGAGTAAGTGGTACCTTGCTAAGCAAAACATCATAACTGATTTCTGTTGCAACAGGCGTAACGGCATCCAGGCCGGGAATTGCAGCGCCTGGAGGTAGCTGGTTAGTCGTTGAGCCGGGAATGGCCGACTGCCTTCTCCAGTTATCAGCATTAGGCCGGTTGCCCCATTTTACTTTAAACTCAGTCAAGCCTTTGCCCTTTAAGGAAGCATTATAGAAATACCAGTCACCCTTCCCGGTGTTGCCACCAAAAAGGTCGGTAGGTGCACCGTTATTGTTCGCTGAAAAGCCTCCATCGGATGCGAGACCTTTTTCATCGTCTTTAAAACCCTGCTTTTTTCTAAGCTCTTTTACCAATTTATTAATTAGTTTATTACGTTCGTCTTCTGGCATTGCTGCTATTTTTTGCAGGCTGTCTTCGCGCTTTAGAATAACAATTTGTGCCACGATTCTTTCCAAAGCCCCTTTACGGACCGCAAACATCTTTTCTCCCTCAGCCCCTATTACCAGTACCTGTACACTGTCATAAAACTGTTTGGCCTCTGAATATTGTTTTTTATTGAAATAAATGTCGCCCAGGGCCAGGTAAGACCTGCTTTTTTGTATAGCGTTTGTTGTACTAAACCGGGCACTTTTTAATAAAAATGCTTTTGCAGCATCCTCGTTGTTTCTTTCCAGTTCAATAACTGCAGCAGTATAATAAATGATGTCGCGGTATAAAGCGTACCGGTCCTTTCTTCCCATTTTTGACAATTCGTCAACGGCCACCTGAATCCCTTTTTCGTCCTCTGTATTTTGCTTTATCGCGTTCAAACGGGCGTATACTTCCAGCACAGGATCAACGGTATGTTTGATGGCCTTTTCGAAGAAGTCTTTTGCCTGTTCAGGCTTGCCGGCCTTTTCATACAGCTGGGCTATTAGATATTCCCACCTGGCCTGCTCCTGATTATTTTCCGCATTTCCCAGGGCTTTTTCCAAATGGAAAGCCGCACTGTCATAGGCCAGCTGTTTATAGAAGTATAAAGCCTGAGCCTCCTGCAGGTCTGTCTGTAAACGTTCCGGAAATGCCGGATCGTTCCTGAGTGTTTCAATTAATCCGGCCGCTTCAGGCAGTTCTTCTCTGGCCAAAAAGGTTTTTATCTGCCAGATAAAAGATTCATTCCGGCTTGGCGGACGGCTGAAAACCTTTTTGACAATATTGCTTTTTTCTTTAGTGGAAATAGAAAATGCGTTACTCCCTTCATTCTCATTACTACCAATTACCTTATCATAACCATCCTTCTCTTTGGGAGAAAAAGCATAATTCAAATACTGAAAACTCAGATAGGCCGAATCTTGTTCGTTGCGTAAATAATAGGCTTTTCCAATTAGCAGGTAAAGGTTATCTACCCAGTCGTTACGCAGGTCATGGATTAAAACGCCTGCAGTAGATTTTAGAATAACAGAATCGAGGTCATTTTTTTGCGAAGCGGTGGACTGTAAAGTATAGTTATAAAAAGGAAGCAGCTGCGAGTAGTCTTCTTTATGGGCAGTCTTTGCACGGGCAATGACTTCATTAAGTTTGTTGTTGGCATTAAAATAGTAATTATAATGCGTAACGGTATTCTGGATGATACGACGCGGTACTGTAAATTTTTTATTTCCCGTTTTTTCGGAACCCAGGGTTTTGTTTTCGAATTTTTTGGGTTTCTTTAATTCAAAACTCAAACCTGGCTGGCCAAAAGCAGGGAAGCAAATGACAATAGCAGCGAATAGCTGTATAAAGATTGTTTTATTCAATTGACCCATTTAATGAACGCCGCAAGCTAAATTCTTATTAACTGATTTTCAAGAAAATTATTTTATAAAAAAACCTTTTTTTTGAGGTTTGAACAAAGAAAAGTATAGTTATTACCTTTAAAGTATGAAAAGTCATCAGTAAAAGGGGATATATGGTTAAATTAGACGCAAATACCTCATTAAAAAGGCTGCAAAACCGGTACAGGCTAGTGGTAATGAATGATGATACTTATGAAGAAGTAGTTACCTTTAAGTTATCCCGGTTAAGCGTTTATGTTATCTTATGCACCATTTTTATACTTCTGACGGGACTGACAGTAGCATTAATCGTGTTTACCCCGATGAAATTGTACGTTCCAGGTTATGGTAATGTAACCAACACCCGCGAACTCCGTGAACTTAAGTTTAGGACCGATTCTTTGGAACAAGCGATGAATTATAAGGATAAATACATTGAAAATATAAAAATGGTTTTAGCCGGAGACGTACCGGTTAAACTGGATACGACCTTGTTAAAAATTCCTGTTCCCGAAAAGATAAATGATTAGTATCGCTGAACCTTTGGTAAATCCGTGACTGCTATTACTACAGTTATGTCATTGAATAAAAACAATACCAATCCAAATAGAGAGTTGTGGAAATATGCCGGGCTGGCCACTCAGTTGTTTGTGTCTTTAGGACTGGCTGTTTTCATCGGGTTGAAACTGGATAAATGGCTTCACATTTCTTTTCCGGTATTGGTATGGGTTTTACCTTTGCTGATCATTGTCTCATTAATATACAAATTGATCAAAGAAACCAATCGTAAAAAATGAGCGTGCGTAACAAACCGGAGTTCAGGGCATTTTTACCTATGCTGTTGATATTTGCCCTGGTGTCTGCCCTATCGGTTGTCTTCCGTGGTTTTCTCGAAAACCTGAATATAGACCAGACGGTTTTAATAACAGGGAACCTGGTGTTATTTATCGTAGGTGCTGCTTCATTTGTATTATACCACAGGGCATTACTTGCAGGCAATACCCAGGTGTTTTTGCGGAATGTATACAGCGGCATGTTACTTAAATTCTTTGTAAGTCTTACCGCGGCATTTATATATCTTTTTAGTGCCGGCCCTGCAGTTAACAAACCAGGATTATTCGGTGTAATGTTCCTGTATCTGCTCTATACATTTGCAGAAATGGCCATCTTAATGAAACAGAGCAAGCAGATCAAGCTGAACAAAAATGCCTAAACAAGAAGCGCCACTTTCTTCACTTCAAAAATATATTCCTCCAGGATCGTTGCCGTTTGTTATTCAATACCTTCAGCAATACAAAGTTCACCTTACGATCACCAGAGGCCGGCGAACCATACTGGGTGATTACCGTCACGCTCTTGGTACAAAAAATCATCGAATCAGTGTAAACGGCAATCTTAATCCGCAGGCATTTTTAATTACCCTGATCCATGAGTTGGCCCACCTGGTCACCTTTACCAGATATGATAATAAAGTGCCTTCTCACGGAAAAGAATGGAAGCAGATTTATCGAAGTCTGTTACTACAGGTCCTGAGACACAGTATATTCCAGCCAGACGTGCATCAGGCTTTGGAACGCTCTTTGCATAACTTACCTGCAACCAGTTGTGCAGACGTTGCATTAATGCGTGTTTTAAAAAACTACGACGTTATTCAAAACGGACTGATCATGGTTGAGAAATTGCAGGAAGGCACTTTATTCAGCATTGGAGGAGGCCAGATCTTTAAAAAAGGCACCCTGCTTCGAAAGCGCTTTCAGTGTTTGGAAATTAAGTCGGGCAAATGTTACCTGTTTAGTCCGGTGTATGAAGTTCAGCCGTTTAAATAAAATAAGGGAATACATGCAGCTTTTCATGTAAATAAACAGACTTGTTGATTACAAACGGATTTATATATTTTTTTTATTTTGTTACTAAATATTTTAATCAAAAATTCTTTTTATGAAAAAAGTTGTATTTGGATTACTTCTGGTTGTTTCAGGATTCGCAGCTACTGCTCAGACAGAACAAGGTAATTGGCTGGTTGGTGGTAATATTGAATTAAATACGGCAAAGGACGATACCAGGATAAATTTCAGTCCGTCAGCCGGGTATTTTTTTGCAAATAACTTTGCTGCCGGGGCCCTAGTCTCCTTAGACTATGTCAAACTTGTAAATAGTAAAACAACTACGTTCGGAATTGGTCCTTTTGCACGTTATTATTTTGGGACTACCAATATCCGGCCCTTTGCAGCAGCAGACATTAATTTCACTTCTTCTAAAGTTAAGACCTCAACTACTTCCAGCAGTCTTAATGGTACCAAATGGTTTCTAGGTGCGGGATTAGCAGGATTTATTAACCGTAATGTTGCCATTGAAGGCACGGCCGGCTATAAACATACTGCTATAAAAGACCAGGATGGAACAGGTGGATTCAATCTGAGGATAGGTTTCCAGGTTTACCTGAGCAGCGCCCAGGTGGAAAGTATAAAAACTATAACTCAGTAATTAAATCTGATAAGACCCCGTAATAACAGCGGGGTCTTATTATAACTGCTTTTTCATCCACACATCGCAACCATAATGGCCGGTATTTCCTATTGGTCCTGACAAATATTCGAACCCTAATTTTTCGTAGATGGTAACGGCTCTGCGTAGTTCTGGCATGGTTTCCAGGTACACACTCGTGTATCCGGCAGAGGTTGCGAAGTCTATGCATTTTTCAATAAGTTTTTTCCCCAATCCCTGCCCTCTTGCCTTATTTACCAAATACATTTTTACCAGTTCGCAAACTCCATCAGGCAAACCTTCAGATGGGTATATGCCTGCACCACCGGCGATCTCTTTATTTTGTTCTGCTACATAATACACCGATTTTTGCCGCTGGAACAACGTATATAAATGATCGGTAGATTTATCAAAAAAAACAGTACCTGGTTTATCGGCGCCGAACTCTGACAGGGATTCACGAATAATGTGAGCAATTACCGGATTATCTTCAGGCTGTATAGTTCTGATGATAATATCTTTCATACAACGAAGATAATAGTCAAAAAATCAACTGGTGAATAAGGATTTCTGATTTACTTGTTGTCATTTTACCACGAAGAAGGCACAAAGTAAAAGTCACGAAGAAGGCACAAAGGCTTTATGTGAGACCTGGATCAACACACGTTAAAGCAACCAACAGCTTCATGATTTATTTTTCAAAAAAGCACTGTGTTCCTCCCACCCATTCTTTGTCTTTATTGTAACGCACACCTATCATTTTGCCTTTGCTCAGCCGGGCCAGATTATTGGCAGGCACAGGTCGTGGTTGTCCCTTTTTCCAAAAGTAAAATATGCGTATTTCCGCTTTTGCAGGGATATCAGGAGTTTGGATAACGTCTGCATATTTTACTTTTCGTTGCAAGATCCAGTTTTCCGGATCTTTTACTTTTTCGATATCTGCAGGTGTAACATCGATCACTACTCCTTGTCCCGCAAATGAAAAAAGAGGCTTCAACACGTATGCACCTAAATCTGCAGGTATCTGCCGCACTTCATTAAGATAGAAAGTTTGTGGGATATATGAATGACGGATCAAAGGCAACGTGTATTTACTGATACGGTAAAACCAGTTGGGATGTGGTACCCATTCCACTTCAAGTTCTTCGAGCAGCAGTTTACCTATGTTCTGTACTTCTGGTGTTTGTTGCTGCAGGTCGTCGAATATGATACGGTTGTAGATCCGTTTAACTTCGGTTTTTTTGTTTTGGTTAATATAAAACAGTTTTTTTCCTTCTTTGATCAGTTCGGTTAAGTTCACCGTTTGAATGCCCAGGTAATCTTCGGTACAATAAAAATCAATTCTTGTTTTTTGCTGGTGTGGAAACAGTTCAAGCAGAATTACATGCTTTGCATCATGATCTCCGATAATGGTGTCTTTAAGCAGTTGAACATAAGATGTCTTATTAAAATTTCCGAGGTAGCAATCGAAATTGGAGGGAATTGAAAAGTGCCGTTGCAGCGCTTCGGGCTGAAATGCCTGGAAAGCGAATATAGTAGGAAAGCCCTGCATCTCGATCAGCTGTGGCTCCAATTCTCCTGATTCATTTTCACAGATGCCAAAGTCGAAGGCAATAAATTCGGAGTAATTATTCTCGTTGGGTACGTTAACGTTCGCCGGTATTGCCCTGGCTGTTAGTTCTTTAAATTTCGGATCAACGATCGCATCTACAATGCTTTCGCAGGCATCGATCATTTTGCGGGTGAATTCTTTCGGCACAAATATGGGTGTTTCTGCAATGCGGAAAGCAATCGCACCAGGATGCAGGCTGTTCAGGTCGTTTAAATAAGCTTTGTATTTTTCTTCTGTGAATTGTCTGTTATAATCCTGGCGTATCGAAGAGATCATTTCCGAATTATTTAGGGAAAGTTACACAAGAATTTGAGGAAACCAAAAGAGTTATATATGGCCTGGTTGGGGTTTAAAATAATGTAGAATATTAAAGGTGTAAAATGTAAATAATCTTTGCTTTTGCATGCCCTAAGGGTAGCCCTGCTGGGGCAATTATAAAAGATAATCACATTTCTACAAACGTTTTACCCCTAGCCGGGGTAATAAGGCAGGAAATGATTTAAACATTACCTTATACGTATTCTAAAGATGTGTCCTAACGATAGCCCTGAATAATAGCAGAGCTTTGATTAAGCTAGGCTTCTATCAACTCTCCGACAGCCGAACTTAAAAAGTTGGGAATGATATGTGAATAAGTCCAGCATATTTTATCAGGGTCATTCAGGTGATCGATCATACTTTGCCATTTCGGTTCACCATGTTCTGCAATAACCGTTTGCTTTCTATCTTCCCTTTGAAGATACATGCTCATGCCGATGGCATCCGCCTCCGGGTGGAACTGTGTGCCGATCATATAATCGTTGAACCGCATAGCCATAAGCGCTCTTTCAAAAGGTACATGCGGGCGTTCTTTCTCAAGCGCCAAGATTGTTGCACCCATTTCCCGGAGGTTATGATTATTCGGTTTAATCACCTGGAAATCACGGCTGTCAACAGAATAAAACGGATCCCTCAATCCTTGAAATACAAGTTCGTCAACAGCTCCGGGAAGTATGTGCATGGGAAAAACACCAAAAGCAGTAGATTTACGTTTGCAGACAGTGGCCAGTTTGTAATGACGGCAAACCAACTGGTAAGAATGACAGATAAAAAAAATATACTTTTTTTGCAGGTTGGCCTCGTTCCTGTTCCATTTTTCAACCTGGTTAAGCCATTTAAAATATTCATGTTCCCATTCGCTACCTTCACTATCCAACGGGCTTCCGGGCCCTCCGGTGGAGATAAAGATGTCATATGACAAGTCAGGGACCCTTTTTTTAAGCCTTACTTCAAACTCATCCCATTGTAAATCAATGTTATTAGCCTCTCCGTATTGGTTCAGTATCTCTCGCAGGCATCGCATTCCCTGATTGGGCGCTCCTTCATACATATCCAAAATGGCAACTCTTATACTCTTTTTTTCTATATTGAACATGGTTGCAAAAATAACGAAATTGCCCTAATAATATTGTCGTTGAGCGATAAAAGCGCTAGAAGACTCATAACCTTTATTGCTCTAAAAATTTTTTCGGATGTTTTTTGTTAAATCCGGTTAGCTCCTGGAAGGCTTTTGCTGCTGCCAGTATGGTTGACTCATCATACAGATTCCCAATCAAAGTAACACTGGTAGGTAAACCTTTATCCGTAAAGCCAACCGGAAAACATACAACCGGATGCCCTGTCAGGTTAGTAATGGCTAACTGGTTGCCTGCAAATGTAGGCACGATGATCACATCGTAATCTTTGATAAATGCGTTAAAGGCCGTAATTAAAGCATACCGGTGACGGTTGGCATTAATATATTCCACTGCCGGAATGAATCGGCCGGCCCTGAAATAATTTGGCCAGTCGCTTTTTTTCTGGCCCGTCAGCAGGTCATCCTGGTTGCTTCGTGTAAGACCGTCAAAGGCTGCCGCAGATTCTGAAGGCAGGATCAGGTTCATTATACTGAAGGGGTAGATAGCAGAATCAGGGAAAGTAATAGCCTGAACATCCGCACCCAGCGTTCTGAAATCTTTGATTACCTGCCATTGGGCTGCACTGTCAGGAATGTTTTTAAAATAATTGGCGGCGAAAGCAATGCGTAATTTTTTCCAGTTTATTTTGCCGGTGTAGTTAAAAGACCTGTTGATAGCGCTGGGATCTAACCCGTCCGTTCCTTTGAGGTAATAAAAAACAATGGCTGCATCTTCAGCGCTTCTGCATATTGGGCCGGCTTTATCCAGGCTCCAGCATAATACCATGGCACCACTGCGACTGACGGATCCGAAGGTAGGACGTAAGCCGGTAACTCCACAGGTATGTGACGGGGAGACTATCGATCCCTGGGTCTCTGTTCCGATGGCAAAAGGCAGTAAGCCCGCTGCTGTTGCTGAAGCAGAGCCAGCCGAAGATCCGCTCGATCCGGATTTTATATTCCAGGGATTTTTTGTGACCCCGCCAAACCATACATCTCCCATCGCCAGGGCACCAAGGGTAAGTTTGGCGCATAACACAGCACCCGCTACTTTCAACTGCCGGTACACAAATGCGTCTTCATCAATTACCTGTTCTTTATATGGGGTTCCTCCCCAGGTTGTTTTGGTTCCCTTTACAGCAAAAAGGTCCTTTAATCCATAAGGTATGCCATGAAGCGGCCCATGATAGATGCCGTTCTTCAGGTCTGCGTCTGCCTGTTTTGCCTGCTGCAGGGCAATTTCTTCAGTTAAACTGACTACGCATTGTAGTGTATCGCCCCATTTTTTCAATCGTTCCAGGAAGAATCCGGTCAGTTCCAGTGAGCTGATCTTTTTATTTTTTATCAGGGACGCCAATTGCGGAATAGAAAAAAAGGCGAGATCATTTCTATTTTTTGGCAACAAAACGTTTCGGGGAATGTCCCAGCTAACCGGTAACTGCTTTGAGGGAGCAGCAGAGCCGGCGGGAATGGGTTGGAAGGCAAAAGGATAAGCCTGCCCATTAAACAATTCAAGTGAATGCATTTTCTCGTAAATGCTGATACGGCTTTTTAGTCTTTCGAGCATGGAATCCTTTTCAGCCGAACTAAATTGGAGGCCGATAATATTGGATGCCATGGTAATCGCGTTGGTATCAACGCCTCGTTGTGCAACAGCACTCAATTCAAAGCCTATCACCAGTAAAGCCATTATTTTCTTCATACACAAAAACATTGTATTCGTAAATGTAACAAAGGATCATGATTATTTGAACAAGTAGGAAGTGTTGAAGCGGAAGCCCTTAAAAATGCCAACCTTCAGAGTTAATTCGATTCTTTAAAAAGCCAGATCAATCCTCATTTTCTGTTTAACAGTCTGAGTTGCCTTTCTTCCCTCATAGCAGATGATAGTGTGCGGGCTGAAAAGTTCGTTGATGAACTGGCAGCGGTATACCGGTACCTGTTAAAAACGAACGAAAAGGAATTAACCACAATTGCAAAAGAAATAAAATTCATCTTATTTCTTCAACTTGTCATAGCGGAGCAACGCTTCCAGGTAGTAATAATCGGCATAGATCAGTGGTACATCCACTTCGCTTTTTGCAGGCTTATGACCTACGCAATGTTTAATCAGAAAGTGATGATTTTGTCCCAAATCTGCCCGGTACGTTGAATCGGAAAGGCTTTGCAGCATTTTTTCAGCTGAGTTGAAATACTGACGGCTTTTATTCTTACCGGTATAACGCGACAATTCCAGGAGCGCCGAGCTGGCTATTGCAGCAGCGGAAGCGTCTCTTTCCTCGTTCGGAAGATTTGGTGCGTTGAAGTCCCAATAAGGAATTTTGTCAGCCGGTAAATTAGGATGATTGATATAAAAGTCAGCGATGCGGGTAGCCAGATCGAGGTATTTTTTGTCTTTTGTTTCACGGTACATAACCGTGTAACCATATAACCCCCAGGCCTGTCCCCTGGCCCAGGCTGATTCGTCCGCAGCACCCTGGTGCGTTTTACGGTCTAGTACTTTTCCATTGGTATCGTAACACACTACATGATAACTGCTGAAGTCCGGCCTGAAATGATTTTTGAGGGTTGAATCTGCATGAGAAAGGCAAATGTTATAAAAATTCTTATTCGGAGCAGACCTGCTTGCCCAGAATAGAAATTCAAGGTTCATCATGTTGTCGATAATGACGGGATACGTATAGATTTGAGCAAACCGGTTCCATGACTTAATCACACCTACCTTAGGATCAAAGCGAGTTGAGAGGGATTTAGCGCCATTTAGCATGACCTGTTTATATACTGGATTGCCGGTTAAGCGATAGCCGTTCCCAAAGGGGCAAAACAACATAAAGCCCAGGTCATGGGTATTCGTATTATACTGCTCTTTCTGGATAGCCATGGTCCATAAATGAGCGGCGTCTTTCCATTTAGGGTTTTTTGTGTATTCAAACAAATACCATAGGGAGCCGCCAAAGAACCCGCTGCACCACCAATTGGTAGGCATGTCCCTGAGTTTTCCATCAGGCAATACCGATTGAGGTGTTTTGTTAGTGTCAGGATGTGTCTCTAACATTAAGGCATACTGTTTCTCTGCCAGCGCAAGCTGTTCCTTGACGTTTATCTTTTTTTGCGCGGTTAACTGAACGGTAATTGCTAAAGCAACCAATACAAAAAGATTCTTCATATGTGCATGTGATGAGTGAAATGTATGAGTCCTGCTTTACAGGAAATCAGTTACCAACCTGGATTACCGAAGATCGGGAATGGTTACCGCATCCATATCTGTATAGTCTTTGTTTTCTCCGGCCATTCCCCATATGAAAGCATAATTACTCGTGCCGCAGCCTGAATGAATGCTCCAGGGAGGGGATATAATGGCCTGGTGGTTGGCAACAAACATATGCCTGGTTTCCTGCGGATGACCCATAAAATGAACCACCCGTTGTCCTTCAGGCACATCAAAATAAAAATAGGCTTCCATTCTGCGGTCATGAACATGCGCGGGCATGGTGTTCCAGACTGAACCTTCTTTTAATACAGTAAGTCCCATTACCAGTTGACTGCTTTGAATTCCCTGCAGGTGAATATATTTGTAAATAGTGCGTTGATTGGCAGTGGCCAGTGTGCCAAGCTCAGTGGGGGAGGCCTCTTCCTTTTTCATCAGCCGGGTAGGAAGAATTTCGTGAGCCGGAGTGGAAAGCAGGTACAACAGCGGCGGGTTAACGGCATTGCTGCTGGCAAAAGTGACTTGCTGCGCCCCTTTTCCCACGTACAGGCAATCCAATTTGGATATAGGGAAGGAAGTTCCATCAACATCAACCATGCCGTCACCGCCTACATTAATGATACCGATTTCCCTTCGCTCCAGGAAATATTCGGAACGCAGTTCTGGAAATGTTTCGAGCACCGCAGGAGTCGTAGTTGGCTTTGCACCGCCGATCATCATCCGGTCGTAATGCGTATAGGTAAATTGAACTACATTGTCCTGCAACAGGTTCTGCAATAAAAAATGATCCCTTACCTGTTCTGTGGTTAACTGTTTCATCTCGTTCGGACTTAGCGCATATCGTTGCTGCATATAACCTTTATTTAAGAGCTGCTTATTAAAACATGTATTTGACGAACCGGGCGCAAGTAAAGATAATTTATGGTTACCGAAGTGAATTTATTGCATTTTTATAAAATCAGGTTCAGGTCTGTCCGGTTTTTAGGCATTCGCTTTCAATTTAAAGCAAATTGTAATTACCTTCCATCAACTACATTTAAGGTAAGAATGGTGCCACGGAAAATATTTCAGTACAGTGCAGGATGCCATTAACATATAATGATGTATTTTAGTAAGCAGTTATGTATGTAAATACATTCTTCTTCATAAGCTATATGAGGATTTAAAATATCATTGATACATTTTATCATTGAATTGGTTCTTGGCATAACGATTGAAATGATAATTAACGAACAGCTTGAATATGAAGAAACAATTACCCGCTATTTTTATACTCATCTTCTCCTGGACCATTGTTTCAGCCCAAACCTCTAAAGTTTCGTGGAATAACCTTTTTAACGGTAAAGACCTTACGGGCTGGAAACAGCTCAACGGCAAAGCAAAATATTCAGTTATTAATAGTGAAATCGTCGGAACCACGGTTGCCGGTGAGCCCAATTCGTTTCTGACTACAGAAAAAGAGTACGGTGATTTTATACTGGAGCTGGAATTAAGGATGGATAGTATGATGAACTCCGGCATTCAGTTCCGCAGTCAAAGCAGGGCAGACTACCAAAACGGAAGGGTTCATGGTTACCAGATTGAAGTTGACCCTTCTGCCCGTGCGTGGAGCGGGGGCATTTACGACGAAGCAAGAAGAGGTTGGCTCTACCCCTTGGAATACAACCCCAGCGCAAAAAACGCGTATAAGCATGGCCAATGGAACACTTATAGAATTGAATGTATTGGCAACACAATCCGCACCTGGGTGAATGGCATCGCGGCTTCCCACGTTATCGATGACATGACGCTCCGTGGATTTATTGCATTGCAGGTGCATTCTATATCAAAGCCGGAAGATGCAGGCAGAACGATCCGCTGGCGCAATGTTCGCATACAAACCGAAGACCTTAATCCTTCCCCTTACGATACTATATTCGTTGCCAACCTGATTCCGAATACCTTATCAGATCAGGAGAAAAAAAATGAATTCCGGTTATTATGGGACGGTAAAACGGCTAATGGATGGCGAGGCGCGTCTAAAAAATCATTTCCTGAAAAAGGCTGGGAAATTAAGGATGGCGTGTTAAGCGTACTTGCATCGAATGGCAGGGAATCAACGAACGGCGGTGATATTATAACCACAAATCAATTCGGTGCTTTCAGGCTACAATTTGATTTTAAACTTACCGATACGGCAAACAGCGGACTTAAATATTTTGTGACGGCAACAGAAAACAATGCCGGCTCTGCCATAGGGCTAGAATACCAGGTTTTAGACGATGAAAAACATCCTGACGGCAAAGCGGGTATGAACGGAAACCGGACTCTGGCGTCGCTCTACGATCTCATCCCATCCAAAAAGACATCCGGATCCCGAAAGAAAATTGGCGAATGGAACACTGGGATGGTGATTGTATACCCCGACAACAGGGTAGAACACTGGCTGAATGGCTTCAAGGTAGTGGAATATGTAAGAGGATCGAAAGAGTATACTGATCTTGTTAGCCGCAGTAAATATAAAGTATGGCCAAATTTTGGAATGGCTCCCAAGGGGTATATTCTTTTGCAGGACCATGGTAACCTGGTTTCCTTCAGGAGTATCAAGATTAAAGAGTTGAAATAAGGGAGTGGGTGATGAACGTTGCGTATTTAATTAGTTTTGGAAGTAAAAACCATATTTATTAATTATAACTAATATATCATGTCAAAATCACGTCGTGCGTTTTTGCAAAAATCTGCTATGGCCACTGCAGGTGTTTACCTGGGTACAATGGGACTTAGCGCCAAAAGTTACAACAGGATAATTGGTGCCAACGATAGAGTCAGGGTTGGTGTTGTAGGGTTCTCCGATCGCCACAAGGGTTCGCATGTTCCCTGTTTCATGAACCATTACAAGGAATTAAATTTCGAAGTTGTTGCCGTATCCGACATCTGGAATAAAAGAAGGGAAGAGGGGGCTGCTTTGTGGAAAGAAAAAATGCAGCATGATGTTACTGCCTGCCGGAATAATGAAGAAATGTATGATAAAAAACTGGTAGATGCCGTTTTTGTCAGCACGGCTGACTTTCAGCACGCGTTACATGCCATGGAAGCCGTAAAAGCAGGTTGCGATGTGTATTGCGAAAAGCCTTTTGCAGAAACCATGGAGGATAACAGGGCCGCGCTTAAAGCCATCAAAGAGTCCGGCAAAGTCTTCCAGATCGGTTCCCAGCGGCGAAGCGGCAATAATTACCATGCGGCAAAAGATTTTATAAACAGCGGCAAGTTCGGCAATATTACCATGGTTGAATTAACGTGGAACGTGAATCAGCCTGCACGTTGGAGAAGGCAAAATGTGGTACCGCTGTTGAAAGAAGCAGATACGGACTGGAAACGGTATTTAATGAACCGCCCAAATGAAGCATTTGATGCGCGCAAATATCTTGAGTTCCGATTATTCTGGCCCTATTCTTCCGGCCTGCCCGGTCAGTGGATGTCGCACCAGATAGATACTGTTCACTGGTTTTCCGATCTTAAGCACCCGAGAAGCGTAGTGGCAAACGGAGGTATATATATGTGGAAAGATGGCAGGAAGAACTGGGATACCATCACAGCCGTATTTGACTATGGACCCGTAAATGATCCGAACAGCGGCTTCCAGGTTACTTTTGCTTCGCGTATGCATAACGGTGACGATAATCCTGCTGAGATATATTATTCCAATGGCGGAGAATTAAACCTGGATAATAATAAAGTTTCTCCAAAAGGCGGATTAAAACAAAACCATGCCGGTGCGATGGGAATGAAGCCATTCCTGTTGCCTGAAACAAGCCTGCTTGCGGGAGAGAAAGTTGTTTCCTCCGCTAACACCGGTGGTGATTCACTCACTTCCGCACATGTACGGAACTGGATGGAATGTATCCGGAGCAGAAAACCAACCAATGGTCCTGTGGAGGCCGGATATAGTCATTCCATTGCCACCATTATGACAAATGCGGCTGCAATAACCGGACAAAAAGTAACCTTTGATGAAAAGACCCAGGAAGTAATGGCGGGTGGAAAACCTTTCAAATATGGTTTAAATGCATAGGGTAACCTGGACTATTTGTTTTGCGAATGCCTAATATGTGATCTATTAATTTATAATAACCGCTCCGAAACGACGGACGCTTCGGGGCGGTTTAGCTTTTATTATAAGAACTGAAAAAGGTTTAAAACCGTTGCCATCGGGTTATAGTATGAATTCTTTACGCGTCATACTGGTTTTTGATGTCGGTAAGACCAATAAGAAGCTGGTCTTATTCGATGAGTTATACCGTTTGGTGCTGGAGAGGCCCGTTCAGTTGCCGGAGACGGTAGACGAGGACGGAGACGCGTGTGAGGATCTTAAGCTGCTGACCAATTGGGTCCAGCGATCTTTCTGGGAGATCTCTTCTTTGCCTGAGTATGAGATCTGTGCGGTAAGTTTTTCAGCTTATGGTGCCAGTTTTGTCCATGTAGACGATTACTATGAGCCGGTGACCCCCTTATATAATTATCTTAAGCCTTATCCGGAGGATCTGAAGCGGCAGTTTTACGATACCTATGGCGGGCAGACACAGGTTTCGCTGGAAACAGCCTCCCCGGTGCTCGGCAACCTCAATTCCGGCTTGCAGTTATACCGGTTGAAGTACCGGAAGCCTGACATTTTCGATCAGATCAAGTACTCCCTTCATCTTCCCCAGTTTCTGAGTTATCTGATCTCAGCGGGGGTATGTTCGGACATCACAAGCATCGGCTGCCACACGCATTTGTGGGATTTCAGTCGTAGTGACTATCATGAGTGGGTGTACAAGGAAGGTATAGACGTGAAGCTGGCCCCCATCTATCATGGAGACGAGGTGGTGCTTCTTTCCTATGGAGGCAACCAGATCCCTATCGGTGTGGGTTTGCACGACAGTTCGGCTGCGCTGATCCCTTACCTGGCCAGTTTCCAGGAGCCCTTTGTGCTGATATCGACGGGTACATGGTGTATCAGCTTAAACCCGTTCAATCAATCGCCACTGAGCGAGCAGGAGCTAAGACAGGATTGCCTGTTTTATATAACCTATGAGGGTAAACCGGTGAAGGCTTCGCGGTTGTTTGCCGGTTACGAGCATGAGCAGCAGACCAGGCGGCTGTCGGAACACTTTCAAACGGATGTTGGACGTTATCAATCGGTGAGTTATGACCGTCAGATGATTGCCACGCTAAAAGAGGGTGTGGCGTTGAATGAGCCCGGCAGAGCCAATGATCTGCTGGAAAGGTCCCTATTCGGCAGCCGGGATCTGTCATCCTTCGGGAGCTATGAACAAGCTTACCATCAGCTGATGTCCGACCTCCTTAGGCAGCAGCAGGCCTCGACTGAACTGATCCTTCAGGGCACAGGGGTGAAGAGACTGTTCGTTGACGGAGGATTCAGTAAGAACGCGGTTTACATGAACCTGCTGGCAGCCGCTTTTCCGGATATGAAAGTGTATGCGGCCTCAGTGGCCCATGCTACAGCTATGGGTGCGGCCCTGGCCATCCGTAAACACTGGAACAGAAAAACATTACCCGGAAATATTATAGATCTGGAGTATTACGCCGTAACAACTGACCTTTGATTATGAAAGTTGGCCTTTTTATCCCCTGTTATGTTAATCAGTTCTATCCAAATGCTGCAATAGCCACCCTGAAATTGCTCGAAAAGCAGGGCCTGCAGGTGGTGTATCCCTTAAAGCAAACCTGTTGCGGGCAACCCATGGCAAATTCCGGGTTTGCACACTTTACCCGGGGATGTGACGCGTTGTTTATTAAAAATTTTTCTTCTTTTGACTATATCGTATCGCCTTCCGGAAGCTGTGTTTTACACATCAAGGAACATTTACATGATCCTGCACAGGAAGAACAAGCCGCTTCTATTAGGGGCAAAATTTATGAGCTTGTAGAATTCCTCACCGACATTCTTAAAGTGGATAACATCAGTGCCCGGTTTCATCACAAGGTAGGGGTTCATCAAAGTTGTCACGGACAAAGAGGATTAAAACTGTCGCAGATGAGCGAACTGGTAGCCCCTTACTATTCAAAACCCGGTTATTTACTGAATATGGTGGAAGGGATAGAGATCATTGACCTTGACAGGCAGGATGAATGTTGTGGTTTTGGGGGCACTTTTTGTGTGGCCGAAGAAGCGATCTCTGTCAAGATGGGAAAGGACAGGGTCGCTGACCATTTAAATCATGGGGCTGAATTCATTACCGGCGCTGATATGAGCTGCCTGATGCACCTGGAAGGAATTTTAAGACGGCAGAAAAGCACGGTGAAAGTATTACATATTGCAGAGATACTGAATGCGGGGTGATGAGATATGAGCTAAGCCTTTTCTTGTCATTTCGTAGGTCGCCGCAGCTGGTTCTCGAGTTTGAGTAACCTGCGCGGCGACCGGAGAAATCCCTCTCATTTCGCCTGTAACATGCTTTGTGATTAAATGTGCCAGAGGCTCATTCGAGATGACAAGTGAGAACCTATATATTAAGAACTTATAACGTAAGATTATGTCGACTCCAACCGGCAACCATGCAGATCTGGCCGAACAATTTAATAGGGACGAATCGAGGGTAGACTGGCATGACCAGACACTATGGTGGGTACGAAAAAAAAGGGATAAGGCAGCCCAGAACCTGGCCGGCTGGGAAAATCTGCGTGAAGCTGCTTCACAGATAAAAAATAACGTGCTTTCGAACCTGTTTGATCTACTGCTTCAGTTTGAAGCCAATGCAGAAAAAAACGGGATTATCATACATTGGGCGGCTGACGCCGGTGAACACAATGAAACAGTACACGCTATTTTAAAAAGGCATGGGGTAGATAAAATGATCAAGAGCAAATCCATGCTTACAGAGGAATGTCATCTGAATGATTACCTCACCGAACAGGGTATTGATGTAGTAGATACCGACCTTGGTGAACGCATTGTACAACTTGCCGGAGAGGTGCCCAGTCATATTGTGTTACCGTGCATTCATAAAAAAAAGGAAGAAATAGGCGACCTGTTTCATAAACACCTGGGAACGCCGGAAGGTGTTTCTGACCCTGAGTTTCTCACGGCAGCTGCCAGGGGACACCTCCGGCAGATGTTTATGACACGGCGTATAGCCCTTACCGGTATAAACTTTGCTGTCGCGGAAACCGGTGAGTTCGTAGTATGTACCAACGAAGGCAACGCAGATATGGGTGCTCACCTGGCCGATGTTCATATAGCCAGCATGGGTATTGAAAAGATCATCCCCCAACGGAAGCACCTGGGTATTTTTTTACGTCTGCTGGCACGTAGTGCAACGGGGCAGCCCATTACTACCTATTCGAGCCACTTCAAAAGAGCCCGCAAAGGGCAAGAGCTGCATATCATTTTGGTTGATAATGGCAGAAGCCAGCAGTTGGGGAGAAAAGACTTCAGGAATTCGTTAAAATGCATTCGTTGCGGTGCCTGTATGAACACCTGTCCGGTTTACCGGCGTAGCGGCGGCCATAGCTATCATACCGCTATTTCAGGTCCTATAGGTTCCATTCTCGCCCCTAACCTGGATATGAAGAAATACGCAGATCTTCCTTTTGCTTCTACCTTGTGTGGGTCGTGTTCAAATGTGTGTCCGGTAAAAATTGATATTCACGATCAGCTTTACAAATGGAGGCAGGTATTGGCGAAAGAAGGTTATGTTGCGGGTACAAAAAAATTCGGTATCAGGGCGATGAACTGGACATTATCAAACCCGGGAGTTTTTAATACCGGAGGAAAAGCAGGCAGGTGGGTGATGAAGCATATTCCGTTCATAGTTAATAATAAATTGAATACCTGGTTCAGGCAGCGGGATATGCCTGAGGCACCTGATCAGTCGTTCGGCGAATGGTATGAGAAAAGAAGTAGAAGGAGTGATGAGTGATAAGTGATATGGGAGTTCGTAATATTATGATGCAGTTTTACTTACCATGAACAGTAAAGAAAAAATATTGTCATCTGTCCGGGCGAACCAGCCGGAAAACACCAGCTTGCCGGATTTGGGATCGTTCACAGGAGACCAGAACGGTTTGTCGGAGAAGTATAGATCCGTTCTCGAAGCCATTGGAGGAAAAGCTTATGTTGTAAAAGACTTTGAGGAGATACGGGCCATCATCGCGGATCTGTTTGCGGATGCCAAATCCATTGTTTCTACCTGTAAGGAGCTGGCCATGTATAGTCCGGTTGTTTCAGATCGGGATCCTCACCTGCTTGAACATATCGACCTGGCTATTATAAACGGTCATTTTGGTGTAGCGGAAAATGCCTCGGTGTGGGTAACCGAAGATCAGATGAGCGAACGAGTGTTGCCTTTCATCTGCCAATATCTGGCCGCAATCATCTATGAAAAAGACATAGTGGCTACCATGCATGAGGCCTATGATAGAATAGGCATGGCCGATTATGGTTTCGGAACTTTCATTGCCGGACCTTCAAAAACGGCCGATATAGAACAGTCATTGGTACTTGGTGCTCATGGACCAAAAGGAATGACGGTGTTTATTATAACTTAGTGCAAGCGTT
The DNA here is from genome assembly GCA_037718865.1 of Chitinophagaceae bacterium. GTDB lineage: Bacteria > Bacteroidota > Bacteroidia > Chitinophagales > Chitinophagaceae > JADCRZ01. The sequence continues at coordinate 280,327 of JBBJMP010000004.1, forward strand.
TTTGTAATGTGCAGAGGTGCAAATGTAATAAGTGAAATATGAGATGTGCGATGAAAAATGCTTTCTGACTATTCGCACATCCGCACATCCGCACATCATTTCCTGCTATAATTTGGCGCTTCTTTCGTGATCTCTATATCATGCGCATGGCTTTCCCTCATCCCTGCATTAGTGATCTTGATGAAGGTGGCCTGTTTTAATACAGACAGGTCTTTCGCCCCGCAATATCCCATGCCAGCCCGAAGACCCCCGGTATACTGCTGAACCACTTCCTTTACATTTCCTTTAAACGCGACCCTTCCTTCAATACCTTCAGGTACCAGTTTGTTGGTATCATCTTCAACATCCTGAAAATATCGGTCGCTGCTTCCCGATGTCATTGCACCAATGGATCCCATACCCCGGTATTCTTTAAATTTTCTTCCTTCATAAATGATCGTTTCTCCCGGGCTTTCTTCAACGCCTGCAAAAACACCTCCCATCATCACTGTATCTGCGCCGGCGGCGAGGGCTTTAACCATGTCGCCGGTATAACGGATACCACCATCTGCAATTAAGGGTACGCCTTGTTTTTCCAGTACTGATGAAGCTTCCATAATGGCTGTAATCTGGGGAACCCCGGCGCCGGCTATGATCCGGGTAGTACAGATGGATCCAGGGCCTATACCTACTTTTACTGCATCAGCGCCAGCTTCGGCAAGGGCTTTAGCACCTTCCGCCGTTCCAACATTTCCTGCAATCACCTGCATACTTTTGAAATTCTTTTTAACCGATTTCAGCGCTTCAATTACACCTTTACTGTGCCCGTGAGCACTATCAAGGCAAACCACATCGACTCCTATCTGCTGCAACGCAGCCGTTCTGTCTAACATATCTGTTGTTATTCCCAGCGCGGCCCCTACCCGTAAACGCCCATAAGCATCTTTTACTGCATCAGGATGGCTTCTCACCTGAAGAATATCACGATAAGTGATCAGTCCAACCAGCGTGCCGTCTTTTTTTACCACTGGTAATTTTTCCACTTTATACTGTCGCAGGATCTTTTCAGCTTTTTTCAGGTCCGTTCCTTCAGGGGCAATAATCAGGTTGTCTTTTGTCATCACTTCCAGCACTTTGCGGGTCTTATCACGCTCGAAGCGCAGATCGCGGTTAGTGAGGATGCCGACAAGCTTATTTGCATGGTCAACAATGGGAATGCCTCCGATCCGGTTTTCCTTCATCAGTTTTAACGCATCACCGATTGTAGCATCAACATGGAGGGTAATAGGGTCTATGATCAAGCCGCTTTCGCTGCGTTTGACTTTGCGCACTTCTTCCACTTGTTGATCGATACTCATGTTCTTGTGCAGAATGCCCATGCCGCCTTCACGGGCCAGTGCGATAGCCATCGTAGCCTCCGTAACGGTATCCATAGCCGAAGAAATCATAGGTATGTTCAGTGTAATCTCCCTGGTAAGACGGGTTTGCGTATTTACATCGCGTGGCAACACCTGAGAATAAGCCGGCGTTAATAACACATCGTCAAAAGTCAAACCTTCACCTGAAATTTTTTTACCGGAAATTATTTTGTGAGGAGCGTTAATGATTGTTGCCATGTGCAAAGATAGGGTGGGGGATAAATTGCTTCCAAATGAATTTTAACTATCACTGGGCCTGTCATTGAATTCGCACATCCGCATATTCGCACACCATTACATTTTCGTATACCTTTTACCAGGCAAGGCAGTGATCACTCCTTCCAGTTCCAGGTTGAGTACAGCTGCTGCGATTGCGCTACTGCTTAAGGCAGTGACAATATTCAATTCGTCAATGGTTAAAAATTCTTTTTCTTTCAGCAGGTCGATGATGATCTTTTCATCATCGGTAAAATCAGTAAACAGTTCCCGCTGCAGCTTGGGTGATCCCTTCTTTTTATCTTCCCATCCCATGGCTTCAACCAGTTGTTGTGCGTCGGTAAGCAGTATGGCCTTGTTCGTTTTGATCAAATAATTACATCCTGAACTTTTGGTATCAGTAGTTCTTCCAGGGAAAGCAAATACATCCCTGTTATAACTGTTGGCCATTTCCGCTGTGATCATGCTGCCGCCTTTTACACTTGTTTCCACTACGATGGTAATATCGCTGATGCCTGCAACCACCCGGTTACGAATGGGAAAATTGTGTTTATCCGGTTTCGTTCTGCTCATGAACTCAGTTAAGATCCCGCCTTCTGCGATCATTTCTTTAGCTAGCGCTTTATGCTGGGCAGGGTAAATTGTATCAAGCCCATGGCCTACAACTCCGATAGTAGGAAGATGGTGTTTTAACGCGGTTTTGTGTGCTATTGCATCAATGCCAAAGGCGAGCCCGCTGATGATGACAACATCGTGCGAAGCCAGTTCTTCTATCAGCCGTTCTGTTTGTTGTCTGCCATATGGCGTGTTTGTTCTTGTGCCAACGATAGACACTGTTTTAGTATGGTTTAAAGAGATGGCGCCACGATAATACAGGAGGGTGGGAGGATCGTAACAATGCAGAAACCTTTTGGGATAATTTTCGTCTGTAATAAATAAGGGCTGAATTCGGTACTTTTCAATGAACTTCATTTCTTCTTCCGCCCTGGCAAAGTCATGGAAGGCTTTCAGGTTATTAGCTCTTATAGTGCCGATCCCTTCTATTTTTTCCAAAGCAGTTCTTTTGGCTTTGAAAACGGATCCGGCATTACCGTATTCTTCAATAAGCGTCCGGGCATGAACTGCACCCACGTTTGGCACAAGGGTCAGGGCAATCCGGAAAAGCAGGTCTGAATCGTGTTGCATACTTCATTTCAGCCATCCTATTTATTAGGTTCAATAATGGCCACGGCAAAATATACTATGAACGTTGTAATTTAATAAAGGTGAATTAGCTGTATTATATCAATACTAATTTCTTACTCCCTCACATCAGTGCGTCATAATGGTAATTAGCTGCAATCTGAACATCCGGAAATTAATTTAGTTATTGATCACCTTTAATTCAGTCCGCCTGTTTCTGGCCTTTCCTTCTTCGGACGTATTATTGGAAACTGGCTGCTGATCGCCGAAACCTTTAAAAGAAAGCCGTTTGGCATCTATGCCTTTGGAAGTAATATAGCGCACTACAGATTGTGCCCGGTCGTTAGATAATTTCAGGTTATCCGCGGGTTTCCCGATATTATCCGTGTGCCCGTTGATCTGTATCTTAAGTGCCGGATTGTCTTTCAGCAGCTTTACTATGTTGTCAAGTTCCACCTGAGATTCCATTTTCAGGTCAAACTTATTTACATCAAAGAAAATATTCCTGAGCACTATGATGGCATTGGCTTCTATAGGTTGCAACGGGATGTCGATATGATAGGTTGAATCCGGATCTTTGCTGCTTAAAGGAAAGTTCTCTGAAAAAAATAAGTAGCCACGCCGGTTCACGTTAAAGGCATAATCCCTTCCAACAGGCAGCGTAATCAAGTAGTTACCTACTTCATCCGTTTGAACGTTGCTGATCACTTCTTTGGTAGCCAGGTCTGTCAGTTCAACTGCAGAGGGCAAGCCTTTCACAGTGTTTTTATCAAATACTTTACCCTTTACCCATAATGTTTTTACAGGGCGTACGTCGCTGCGCAGTTCGAACGTGTACAGATCAAGACCCCCCCGGCTATCTTTTCTATCACTGGCATAATAAGCTGTCCGCCCATCTGCTGCAATCACCAGGCTGCCTTCGTTTTCTATGGTATTGATCGGGTACCCTAAATTTAGCGCCGCACTCCACTTACTCTTCGGCCCTTTATGCACCATAAACAGATCGTCTCCCCCGTATCCGGTGTGTCCGTTTGAGGTAAAATATAAAGTGCGGTTATCTGCATGTATAAAAGGGCAACTTTCATCGCCTGAAGTATTGATTTCAGGTCCTGCATTTTCAGGCTCGCTCCATTTGCCTCCCGGCAACCGATGACTGACATAAATGTCACTTCCGCCATATCCTTCAGGGCGGCGGCTGGCAAAATAAAGGTCTCTTTTGTCGGGCGATAGACTTGGAGCCGATTCCCAGGATTCCGAATTGATGAATTCACCCATGTTCTCTGGTGTACTCCATCCGCCATCGGGTGATAAGTAAGAAATATACAGATCACAACTTCCCAAACCTCCGGGAAAATTACAACCGGTGAAAATTAGCCACTGACCATCCTGTGATATGTTCTGTGCGCCTTCGTTTTGGTTGGTATTAATATTACCCGTAAGCTCGCTTGACCTTTGCCATTGATTGGTGGCAAACGCTGATCCGAAAAAATCTTCGTTAAAATTGTTAACCCGGCGGGTATACACCAGTTGACTGCCATCGATAGTAATGGTAGGGTAATACTCGGAAACGTTGGAGTTGATATTATCCCCTAGATTCTTTGGCTCGAATTTGTAGTCGGTGGCTTTCCGTGATTTAGCATATTCTATGGCAAATGAATAACTGCGTTTCCGGTATTCCCCTGCTTTCCGGCTGGTTTCATTCAGGTTAGTGATGGCCAGGAATTCATTTATGGAAGACAAAGCTTTTTCAAATTCACCTCTTCCCGCAAGGTTGATGGAGTAAGGAAGATTATAGTCCCTGAAATAAACTGCGTCGATGCCTTTGGCTTCCTGATAATGTTCAATGGCGGCATCATAATTTTTCTGCTCGCCATACATACCTGCTATCGACAGCCAGGCATCTGCAAAAGTTGGATCAATCCTGACTGCATCCTGTAAGATCCTGATCCCCTGGTTAAAGTTGCCGTTTTCCGCAATTTCCATTGCCTTTGAATACAACTGGGCAGCCTTTTTATTCACTTTTGCCTGGTCAAACTGGCCATTGGAAAAAAAACAGGCAAAGACTAGTATTAAAGTAGTGATAGCTTTCATAATAAAAAACTGAGGAAAGTTAGGTTTAAGGTCTAAGGTTTAAAGTTTAAGGTTTGTGAAAGTAGCAATAAGACTATTTGCTTTTGAGCACTTTAAACCTTAAACTTTAAACCTTAAACTTTATTGCATACTTTTTAGGCCAGGTATTCGTCACGGTTCTCTTAAGGAACATTTATGTATTTATGGATCTGAAGGCTTAACTCCCACTGCGGATTGGCCTTCATATAATCAACGATAAGGGGGATGGTAACGGCTGACTTTGTCCATTCCGGTTGGAGAAACAGCTTACAGCCGGTTCCTACCTGTGCCGCAAATCGCTCGGCCCAGGCAAAGTCGGATTTATTAAAAATGACCACTTTCAATTCGTTTGCCTGGTATACCACTTCAGCAAGGGGAAATTTAAATTTTTTTGGTGAAAGACAGATCCAGTCCCAGTCACCGGTTAAAGGATGTGAGCCGGATGTTTCGATATGGGTTTGAAAGCCTGCTGCCTGTAACTGTCGGGTAAGTGGTGAACAGTCATGCATAAGCGGTTCGCCGCCCGTGATTACAGCCAGGCGCCCGGGATAACTGGCCGCTTCGACGACTATTTCGTTTACGCTTTTTTTGGGATGGCCGGAGGTCCAGCTTTCTTTCACATCACACCACACGCAACCCACATCACAACCGCCCAGGCGAATAAAATAGGCCACCTTTCCCTGATGAAAGCCCTCGCCCTGAAGGGAATAGAACGCTTCCATCACCGGCAGTGTTTGGGTAATCTGTTTACTTGTTGAAATCATTAGCCGGCAAAGTTCGTAAAATATTTTTGTCTGCCCGTCAAATGTTCCTGCGGAACAAGGAGATTGTATGCCGGATGGCTCCGGCTTGTACTACCCTAATTCATTTCATTGCAGGCTTTAAATGTATTTTTCATAAGGGCAGCGATGGTCATTGGGCCAACCCCTTTGGGAACCGGCGTAATATAACTGCATTTAGGGGCTACAGAGGCAAAATGCACATCGCCTTTTAATGCGAAACCGGACTTACGGCTGGGGTCCGCCACGCGGGTGATTCCGACATCAATAATTATGGCACCTTCCTTTACCATGTCAACCGTAACAAATTCAGGTTTTCCCAGTGCAGCTACAACAATATCGGCTTTACTGCAGATCTCTTTAAGACCTTTCGTATGTGAGTGACAAAGGGTAACCGTACAATTGCCCGGGTTATTATCAGCACTCAGCAATATGCTTACGGGCCTGCCTACGATATTACTCCGGCCGATAACTGTAGCCGACATGCCTTTAGTGTTGATCTTATAATGGTTCAGCAGCAGCATGATGCCATATGGCGTGGCAGGAATAAATGTATCAAGGCCCTGAACCATTTTCCCCACACTAACCGGGTGAAAACCGTCCACATCCTTAGCCGGGGATATTGTATTTATTACCTTTTCTTCCGAAATATGTTTTGGCAAAGGAAGCTGAATGAGAATACCATCCACGTCCGGATCTACATTCAGGTCTTCAATCGCAGTTAAGAGTTTGCTTTCAGAGATAGATTCTTCAAAATGGATCAGCGTAGACTTATAGCCTATCTCGGAACAAACTTTCACCTTTGCACCCACATAAGTTTGACTGGCGCCATTAGCCCCAACCAGAACGGCAGCCAGGTGAGGGATTTTTCTCCCTTCAGCCACTGACTGAGCCACTTGGAGTTTGAGCTCGTCGTTCATGGCTTGAGACGCCAGCTGGCCATCTAAAATTTGCATGGCGCAAAGGTAATCTCCAGTACCTGACAAAATGCAGTGAAATCACTTATTTTTTGTTCTCCAGCCAGACGGAGTTTTACAAAATTTCAATAGTGAAACGGATATTGATATTCCTGTTATTTTTTGACTGCCTGACGGGTTTAGCACAGGGAATCCGATCTCCTTTAATCACCCGCTATACTGGCATAGGCACCTACAGCAGCACGTTCACCGATGTCTTCTCTTTTGCGAGTAACCAGGCTGCACTGTCAAAAGTTAAATCCATTATGTCGGGAATTTATGCGGAGAGAAGATTTATGTTAAAAGAACTTGATCGGTATGCGGCTGCCATTGCCATTCCCTTCCGGCATGGCGGCGTTGGTATATCTGCCCTACACACGGGCAGCAGCCATTACAGGGAATCACAATTGGGACTGGCCTACGGCCGGGCGTTGGGAGAAAGCGTCTCCCTGGGGGTTCAATTTAACTATCACCTGATCAGCATTGCCGGGTATGGAAACTCCGGGGCCATGCATGCGGAAATCGGCAGTATTATTCACTTGACAGACAATCTACATGCAGGGGTTCATGTATATAACTTGCTGAACAGCAAGCTGAAGAATGAAATGAGCCGAAAATTGCCCGCCATATATACACTCGGACTGGGATATGAACTGTCTGAATCCATATATATGAGCGCAGAAGTAGCAAAAGAGGAAGGTCAACCGGTAAACATGAATATAGCTGTGCACTATTCCCTGGTCAAGCAGTTGTTTTTACGCGGCGGAATAGCGACCGGGTCGAACCAGTTTTTTTTTGGAACAGGAATGAAATGGAAAAATGCCAGGATGGACGTAGTTGGAACCTATCATCCACAGTTAGGAGTAACACCTTCGTTACTGCTCATTTTCAGTAAGCCCGGCGAAAAGGAATGAAAATATGTTTGATCATACTTGCCGCTATTTTGTCCTGCAAGGGTTTATTTTGCCAGGAGAATGAGCACATTTCTGCCGTGCTGGAACAACAGTCAGAGAGCATGGCCAACCAGGATGATATAAATCAGGAAGATAATGATAACCTCCAGCTCTTGCAGCATTTCGCAAAATACCCACTCAACCTTAACCAGGCGGCAAAAGGAGATCTGGTGGCACTAACACTGCTCAATGACTTGCAGATCGGCCATCTGTTAAACTACCGCAACCTTTTTGGCAAGTTGCTCTCGGTTTATGAGCTCCAGGCTGTTCCAGGCTGGAACATTGAGACGATACAAAAGATTTTGCCTTTTGTACAAGTAAGTAATCATGAGGGAATTTTCGGAGGGATCAGCAAACAATGGAATGGCGGCGACCATAAGCTGTTGTTCCGTTTTTCCAGGGTATTGGAAAAAGCCAAAGGCTTTACCAAATCAGTAGACACTACCACCGGCCACTATATGGGCGGACCTGACAAGTTATTCTTCCGTTATACATACAACAATAAAAGCAGGTTGCAATGGGGAATAGTCGGAGACAAAGATGCCGGAGAGCCGTTTTTCAAGGGAAAGCAAAACGGATTTGATTTTTATTCTTTCCATTTTTTCACAAAGGGAAATGGCGTTATAAAAGCGCTGGCTCTGGGTGATTACAGGGTTAACATGGGCCAGGGGCTGATACAATGGCAAAGTCTTGCGCTGAATAAATCAGCAGAAGTAATGGCTGTAAAAAGACAATCACCCGTGCTCAGTGCATACCATGCGGCAGGCGAACACCATTTTTACAGGGGTATGGGCATCACCCTGAGAAAAAATAATTGGGAAGGCACCGGTTTTATTTCGCTGCGCAAACTGAGTGCAAATACAGGTGTCGACCCCTTAACCGGGACAGTGCAGGTATCATCATTCCATTCTTCGGGCTATCACCGCACCATCCTTGAGCTGGAGAAGAGGAAGAATCTTCGTCAGTTCACCATGGGAGCCACACTTAGTCGCTCTACAAATTCCTGGCGGCTCGCGGCCAATGTGATTAGCACCCTTCTTTCCATGCCCTTAAAAAAAGCTGATGAACCGCATAACCTGTTTGCAGGGAAAGGACAGTCTTTTGCAAACGCAAGTATTGATTATAGCTACACGTACAGGAATGTTCACTTATTTGGCGAGGCAGCTGCTGATAGGGGAATGCATAAGGCCATTCTAAATGGATTGCTCGTTTCCCTTAATGCCAGGGCAGAGGCCTCATTAGTGCTGCGTCTGATAGACAGGCAGTATCAATCCCTTTATTCAAACGCTTTTACCGAGAACACGGTGCCCGTAAATGAAAATGGGTTGTATGCAGGTATAACGATCAGGCCTTCCAGCCAGATAAGCATAAATGCCTATGCAGATACCTATCGGTTTCCCTGGCTGAAGTACAGGGTGGATGCGCCCTCCTCGGGAAAGAAATACCTGGTTCAGCTGACATATAAACCTAATAAGCAAGTGGAAATCTACAGCAGATATAGAACGGGATTAAACGAAGAAAACCGTTCAGACGATACATCTGTAACAACTCAGGTTGACAAGGTAAAACGTCAAAGCTGGCGTGTTCATTCCTCAATTCGCATAAACACCGATGTCATGTTGAGAAGCCGCTGTGAGCTTTACTGGTTTAACAAAAACCGGCCTGGGGCAGAACAGGGCTTCCTGATATTCATGGATGTGTTACATAAGCCGCGGCAAAAGTCATGGTCGGCAAGTCTGCGGTTGTTGTATTTTGAAACGGAAGGTTACAATGCCCGGATATATGCTTATGAAAACGATTCGCCGTCGAGCTTTTCCATCCCTCCATTTTTTGATAAGGGCTACCGCTATTATATTAATCTCAATGGTGTTCCGAAAAAACCTCTTTGCAAAGGCTTGCATATAGAGTACTGGTTAAGGTGGGCGCAGACCATTTATCCGGGGAAAAGCAGTATAGGCACAGGGCTCGAAGGCATACAGGGTAATCGGAAAACGGATGTTCACGCAGAACTTTTATTTCGGTTTTAGGACCTGTTCTGCAGGGCTGATATGTAATATTTAAGGCATGAGTAATTTTACCTATTGGACTTATTTACTGAAAATCTTTGCAGCATTTCCTTTAAACCCTTTGTCTATCCTAATCTTATGTTCCCTTCTATAAAGTTTAACTATTTATTAAAAAACAAATATTTTAATATATTTACCGGTCTAAAAACTAAAATCACATACATGAGAAAAGTTCTAGTATTATTTACCATGCTGCTATTGAGTTCAGTAGTGGTATTTGCCCAGACCTCCCCGGTTACTGGTCAAATTAAAAACGAACGAGGAGAGCCAGTGTCTTTCGCTACCGTCAGAGTGAAAGGTAGCAACGCTGCTGTTTCCGCAGACCAGAATGGCAATTTCTCAATACCCGCTGCCAGAGGGGCGATACTTATAATCAGTGCGACCAGTTTTGGAACCAAAGAAGTTAAGGTAGGAGATGATAATACAGTATCAGTATCATTAGCGGCAAGCACCAGTAACATGGAAGAGGTGGTTGTTACGGCAGCCGGTATTAAACGGTCTGAAAAAGCACTGGGCTATGCCGTAAGTAAAGTTGACCCTGATGCATTACTTCAGAAATCAGAACCCGACATGTTGAAGGGTTTGCAAGGTAAGGTGGCTGGTGTTGACATCAGGTCTTCCCAGGGAACACCAGGAGCAGCGACACGTATTCAGATAAGGGGCAACAGTTCATTTTTTGGAGAAACCCAGCCTTTGATCATTGTTGATGGAATACCGTATAGCAATGACCAGGTTACTACCAGCAGTCAGACATCAGGCGGTGGTGCTTACTCAAGCGGTATTTCAAATTTAGATCCCAATGACATTGCCACCATGAATGTATTAAAGGGCTCAGCCGCTGCCGCCTTGTACGGTTCAAGGGCTTCAAACGGTGTGGTAATTATCACGACAAAATCCGGCGGCGGTTCCCGTAGCAAAAAAGGCCTGGAAGTAAGTTTGAAGAGTTCAGTTTCCTTTGAAACCATAGCCAACCTGCCAACCTACCAGAATGAATATGGTGCTGGTTCCCAGTTTAGCTATTCAAATTCTAACGGTTCCTGGGGTCCTGCTTTTCGGAACCGGGATTCCATCCCTGCCTGGCCCGACTATAAGGCCGCCTTTCCTGAAAGGTTCCCTTCGGCAAATACAGCCTACAGGGCCTATCCGGATAACGTAAAAGACCTGTTCAACACTGGCATGGTGTATGAAAATTCTGTGGGTGTTACCGGCGGAGATGCCAAAAGCTCTCTTGGGCTTACGGCGTCACAATTAACACATAATGGCTATGTTCCAAATTCCACATATAAAAGGGCAAACATAGGCCTGGGTGGACAAACAAAACTCACCATGGGACTGAATGTCGGCGGCAACTTCAGCTATAGCCGTTCGGTGCAGAACGGTGGCTTTTTTGGAGAAAATCAGGTTGGAGGTGCGGCCTCCCAGTTTGCCAGGTCATTGTTCCTGGCACGTAACTGGGACCTGAACCTGCCCTTTGAAGATAAATTACAAAAAAATTTAACGCCAAATGGAGGTGGACAGTTCGATAATCCACGCTGGTCAGCTAAATACAATACGGCCAGTACACAGGAAGAAAGAATTGTTGCAGGTATGCATGCCGATTATAACATCACTAAATGGATGCAGGTCGCTTATAACCTGGGTACCAACGTAAGCATCTTGAACAGGCGGGAAATAGCCGAAATCGGCTCAAGGGCCGCAGAAGGCCTGGGAAGGATAGTATTGGACAATTACAGGAAACAGGAGATCGAATCCAACTTTTTAATTACCCTGACTCCTTCAATAGGCGAAGATTTTAGTTTGAGGACCGTTTTAGGCCACAATCTTAATCAGCGTACCAGGACTGACCAGGTGCAAACCGGAAATAGATTCATTACAAGAGGGATTTATACTTTAAAAAACACAGCTACACAAACGTTTACTGATGATTTTTATGAAAGGCGACGGTTACTCGGTGTATTCGGTAATATATCATTAGGCTTCAGGGATTATGCTTTCCTTGATATTACCGGACGTAATGACTGGTCTTCCACATTGCCTGTCGAAAGCAGGAGTTACTTTTATCCATCCATTTCAGGTTCCTTTGTTTTTTCTGACGCCTTAGGATTAAAAGGTGACGTATTTGATTATGGAAAAATCCGGGGTGGTTGGGCAAAGGTAGGCAGGGATGCGGATCCTTATAGCCTGCAAAATGTGTTTATCCTTAACAATAGCTTTCTTGGTCAGTCTACGGCTTCCTCTTCTACCACTTCTTTTGACCAGAACCTGACACCGGAATTCACACAGGAATTTGAAGTAGGAACTCAACTAAGTTTTTTAAAAAGAAGGATTGAACTTGATTTTACGGTGTATAACAAAGTAACCACTGATCTAATTGCACCGATCTCTACACCGTCTTCTTCGGGGTACCAGCAGCTGTATACCAACTTTGGAGAGATAAGTAATAAAGGCGTTGAAATTGATTTGACCCTCCGTCCAATCAGAACAAGTGGATTTAGCTGGGATATTCGTGGAATTTTTACCAAAAATAAAAACACTGTAGAATCCTTACGCGAAGGAGTAGATAGGATTCAACTTAGAGGTGTGCTGACCGGAATTGGACCTTACCTGGAACCAGGAAGGCCTTTTGGTTATCTCCGGGGTACCAAATCGGTGAGGGACGAGGCCGGCAACCTATTAATCAACCCAGCTACTGGCGGGATGATTCAGGCACTAGATGAAGACATTGTCGGAGACCCGAACCCTGATTTCAAATTGGGAATAAATAACACATTCTCATACAAGGGCATATCCCTGAGTACACTATTTGATTATACTAAGGGAGGTAATATTTACTCTGTAACAATCAGTTCTTTATTAGGAAGGGGAGTGACAGCAGATACGAAGGACAGGGAAACTTCCTATATTATACCAGGCATTTATGGAGATCCGAATACCAATTTGCCCATACTGGATAATAATAAAAATACAATTCCTAATATAACCCGCATTACTACAAACGACCTGTATTTTTCTCCCAATCCAACTTCAGGTGCAACATTTGCCATTAATACGCCAACAGAGTGGAACATATATGATGGAACGGTCTACCGTTTAAGAGAGGTTAACCTGGCCTATGAAATTCCTAAGTCGGTTTACAAAAACCTGCCTATAGGTTCAATAAGCTTAAGTTTGACAGGAAGAAATTTGTGGCATCTTGCACCAAATGTGCCAAGGTATACCAATTTTGATCCTGAGGTTAACAGCTTTGGAGCATCCTCTACGCAGGGTATTGAGCTTTCCGCTGCTCCGACAACAAGAAGATATGGCATTAACCTAAATGTTACCTTTTAACTAATCTAATTATTAAAGTATGCTACGTAAATTCATATATATAATACCAATTGCCCTTTTAGCGGCATCGTGTTCAAAAGATTTTTTCGATATCAATAAGGATCCAAATAATCCCACAACCATTGAAGTTTCCAAATTACTCACCACGGCTGAAAGAAACCTGGGCGATGGATTAGCCTTTGGTGGAGGAAACAACGGCGGGTTGTCTCAGATATTGGCCGTGTATACGCACCAGATTTCAACCCGCGAAGAGCCGGATCAATACGGGGCTACCGGTCAGGAATTTTTCTTGGGTTTGGCCTGGTCTAAATTATTTGCAGCTTCTCAACCGAGTGGAAGTACTCAGCAGTCAGGGGTACTCCAAAATTTGAACGAAATAATAAAATTAGGTACCCCTTCAGGTAATACCAGGTACACTGGTATAGCTAAGGTGCTTAAAGCGTATACTTATAGCCAACTGGTTGACGTTTTTGGCGATGTGCCCTTTTCGGAAGCTAATAAATTAACGGAAGGAATTTTATATCCCAAATTTGATAAGGGTGCAGATATCTATCCCCAATTGCTATTGATGCTTGATTCTGCCATTGCAGATCTGACCAACACTACTGCGCCTAACCTGGTAAAGCCTGCCGGCGATGATGTTATTTATGGCGGCAACGTTTCCAAGTGGGTAAGAGCTGCAAACACCATTAAGCTGAAATTATATACCCAGATGCGATTGGTGAAAAATGTGTCAGCAGAAGTTAATGCTCTTATAAACGGAAGAAATCTAATCAGTACTACAGGTGAAAGTTTTTTATTGCCCTATGGTCCGCTGGGATCTACAGATGACAGAAACCCAGGTTTTGAAGATTATTACTCCACTCAGCGAGGTAATCACGTAAGTCCCTGGTTTTATGAAATTTTAAAAGGATATAATCCAAGGATTAACACCGGTAATCCTGACCCAAGGGTTCCCTATTACATTTATAATCAATTAAGACCTACCCAGGCTCCTGCTGAAGGTAATCAAACTGAATACCGCGACGGATCGTTCGTATCTATCTATTTTGGCTCGGTAGGGCCGGACAGGGACAGAAGTCAGCAAAATACCATCAGCCTTTTTGGAATATATCCGATTGGTGGCAGGTACGACCAGGGCGATGCAATGCGTGCCAATGCATCAATTGGTACCGGTGCAGCTCCCTATCGGTTCATTACTTATGCAGACCGCTTGTATCTCGAAGCGGAACTAATGAAAGTAGGTTTGGTAAGCGGCGATGCCAGGGCCAGACTCAGACAGGCGGTAGAAGAATCATTCAAGCAGGTAGATTCTGTGGTTACTATGGTAAAGGCGGCTCAAACAATACCTGCTTTAGTTGGTACTCCAGCGGTAACCGCTTATGTAGATAAAGTTTTGATCGAGTATGATGCCAAGCCAAATCAGCAGTTGGAAATAATTATGACCCAAAAATGGATATCCAACTGTGGAAATGCAGTAGATCAATACACGGATTACAGAAGGACTGGATTTCCTGTATTATTCGATCCAAAAGATCCGACTGTAGCACCAGGAGGAAGAGTTCAGCCTCCAATAAACGGAGACCCTGTACTTCCGGGTGCTCAGAAATCTGTACCGGTTCAATTGAGCAGAACCTTCCCTTTTTCCTTACCATGGCATCAGGATGAACTAGAAAGAAATCAAAACGCTCCTCCACAAAAAAATCCTCAGTCGTTCAAAGTTTTCTGGATGCCTTAAATTATAAAAAAAGATTTATGAAAAGATCAATCATATACAGCCTTATTGCAATATTGATTTTCTCGGCCTGTCGCAAAGATGATAATATAAAAATTCCTGATTTAATAAGGGTGCCAGTGCCTTTATTGGTCAAGGATGCCACCGGTGACCAGGTTATTTCTGCACAAGATCCTGATAAGTTTAGAGGAAAATTCGTAGTTGACATGTTTTTTAAAACGGATGTTCCACCGCAAAAAATGGACGTGGTGATTATCAAGAATGGTAATAGAACAAACGTCAAAGTTGTTAAAGAAGGGATCACTGCATACCCAACTACATTAGAAGTTACGGGAGCCCAACTGGCCTCCTTGTTTGGGGCACCGGTAAAAGTAGGCGACAGGTTTGACATTGGTGTGGACATAACCACCAGTAACGGACAGAAATATTTAGCCTTCCCTACGGTAGGTGTACCATACGGCACAGGTATCGCTAATCAACCAGGGGCAAGTACCCAGGTAAGATTTGAAGCTGTTTGCGCATTTACAGCAGCCGCCTACGCCGGAAATTTTGAGGTAGTGGTAGATGAGTGGGAAGATTATCACCCCGGTGATGTGATACCGGTTACAGTGGTTGATGCAAGTACCCTATCGTTTTTATATGGTGCCACAGGTGCTAAACCAATACTTGTAAAAGTGAATACCGGCACAAACGTAACATCTGTTGTTAAACAGTCATACGGTAACTATACAACGTCGCCTAATGTATCTACCGAATTTTTTGCAGAAAGTGTTGCAGGAGCAGACAATTTTGTTGCACCCTGCGAATTAACGCTTAGCGTAAAATTAAATCACACGTCTGCACTTGGAAATTACGGCAACTATATTATCAAGTTAAAGAAGAAATAAATGTTCAGGAAGTCGCCTTACTAAAAGGCGACTTCCTTTTTTACTTACACTATTATAAACAGGATAAGCATTCTACGCCGGTAAAATACCCTCATAAAACTACTGATAACTATTTTCGTTTCAGTGGCTCAAAGTTGCCACTGTTGTACAAACACACAAACAATACTTAGCATCCCTTACCCTCGTTCAGATTACATCTCCGTTAAGCCTGATAACAGCCATAATATCCTTGTTGATTACATGGATAACGCTTTGCTTGCCTAATTAAAAATTTCATCATTTTTAAAAACCATGCACAATGAGAAAGACGCTGATTTTCCTTCAGGCGCTATTACTTTTTTCAGTAATAGCCTTTTCACAATCACGAACAATTACCGGTCAGGTTAAAGACGAAAGTGGCAATCCTGTGCCATTTGCGACGGTAGCTATCAGACAAACTGCTAATGGTCCTACATCAACCGGCACTTCGGCCGATGCCAATGGGTATTTTAGCATTGAAGCAGGCAGTGCCAGGTCACTGGTATTTAGTTCCACCGGCTTTGATACCAAAGAGATTGCATTGGTGGCTGGCAAAAACGAGATAACTGTAGAGCTGGGAAGTTCTGCCCAGCTGATCAATGAAGTAGTAGTTACTGCCCTGGGTATCCGCAGAAATAAGAATGAATTGCCATTTGCTGCCCAACAAATCAAAGGCGATCAGGTCAGTAATACGAGAGGGTCAAATTTTGTAAGTAATTTATCAGGTAAAATATCCGGATTAGAAGTCAGGCAGAATAATACGTTAGGAGGATCTACCAACGTGGTGATCCGCGGTTACAAATCGTTGACCAGCTCTAACCAGGCCTTATTTGTTATTGACGGGGTTCCTGTAGACAATTCCAATACAAATAGTAACGGCGTTGCTGATCCACTGAACCGAAATCAACTCGGAGGCAGAGGAGGTTATGATTATGGCAACGCTTCCGCCGATATCAACCCTGATGACATCGAATCCGTGAATGTATTAAAGGGTGCCGCAGCCACCGCTCTGTATGGCTATCGCGCCAGTAACGGTGTTGTGCTGATCACTACTAAAAAGAATGCAAGAGGCCTTGGCGTTACAATAAACTCAGGAGTTACCGCAGGGTTTATTGATAAAAGCACTTTTGTAAAATATCAACATCAATACGGAGGGGGTTATGGAAATTATTACGGCCCAGATGAAGATGCATATTTCAATCAGGCCGATGCAAATGGTGATGGTGTTTTAGACCTTATTGTTCCTACAACGGAGGATGCCTCTTATGGGGGCAAATTCGATCCCAGCCTCCTGGTTTACCAATGGAATGCTTTTGATCCATCATCGCCTAACTACAGAAAAGCAACGCCATGGGTTGCCGCGGCTAATGACCCGCTAAGTTTTTTTGAAAGTCCGGTAAGCTTTAACAACAGCGTATTTATTGATGGAGGAAGCGATAAAGGCAACTTTAAACTGGGTTATACCAGAACCGACGATAAGGGCCTGCTGCCAAATAGTAATATCAGGAAAGACCTGATCAATCTGGGCGCATCTTACAATATATCCGATAAATTAACGGCTACTGCATCCGTAAATTTTTCAAAGATCAACGGACGGGGAAGGTACGGAACCGGGTATGAGTCAAGAAACCCGGCCACCCAGTTCAGACAGTGGTGGCAAACCAACGTAGACGTTAAAGAACAGAAGGATGCTTATTTCAGAACGCGTAAGAATGTCACCTGGAATTGGGGCGACCCGTTGGAAGAAAATCCTGGTCCTATCTATTGGGATAATATCTATTGGACCAGACATGAGAATTTTCAGAATGACCAGCGCTTCAGGTATTTTGCCAATGCCAGCCTTAGTTATAAAATTACTGACTGGCTGAACGTATTGGGCAGGGTTGCCCTGGATTCTTATGATGAGCTGCAGGAAGAAAGAATTGCGGTTGGCAGTGTTGACCCTTCCGAGTATTCACGTTTCAGCCGCTCCCGGCGCGAATATAATTATGACCTGTTGATCAACCTTGACAGGAATATCTCCAGTAATCTCAACCTGAAAGCCCTGCTGGGATCTAACATCAGAAGAACCCGTATGCAGAGCCAGTTTGCTGAAACAAACGGGGGTTTGTTTGTGGAACGTTTGTATTCCCTGGCGAATTCACTGAACCAGATCAAGGCGCCTGAAGAAGCCGATGAGAGAATAGGGGTAGATGGCTATTTTGCCGGGGTGACCTTAACCTGGAAAGAAATGATAACCTTAGATGGAACGATCAGGCAGGACAAGGCATCGACGCTGCCTGAAGCCAACAATACTTTTTATTACCCTGCTATTTCAGCAGGATTTATATTCTCAAAGTTACTGCCTGATACCAGGTGGCTGTCTTTTGGCAAGGTCAGGGCCAATTATGCGGAAGTAGGTTCGGGTAGTGAACGCTTTGCGGCGCTTAATGACTCATATGAAAAGCCTGCGCCTTTTGGATCAACCACTGTATATACTTTGCGTGACACCAAGAACAATGCAGACCTGAAACCTGAGCGTACAAAGAGTTATGAAGTCGGTCTGGAAGCTTCTTTCCTGAATAGCAGACTTGGTTTTGATGTTTCCTACTACAATACCCAGACGATCGACCAGATCCTGCCTGCTTCGGTTTCCTTCGCCACTGGTTATAATTTTAAGTTTGTCAATGCTGGAACCATTAAGAATAATGGTGTTGAACTTTCTGTGTATGCAACACCGGTAAAATTCCGTGATTTCACCTGGACGGTAAATGTTAACTGGTCGAGGAACAGGAATAAAGTAACGGAGCTTTTTGAAGGTTCCGACAACCTGGTTATACAGGCTTACCAGGGAGGAGTTTCTATAAATGCCACATTAGGACAGCCTTACGGTACGTTAAGAGGAGAAAATTTTATTTATACAAACGGCCAGAAGACGGTTGGTGCCAATGGTATCTATCTTAAATCAGCTACTGCCAATGAAGTTATCGGTAATGCCAATCCCGACTGGATTGGAGGCGTTTCCAACACTTTGAGGTATAAAGACCTTTCAATGGGTTTTCTTGTTGATGTTCGCCATGGGGGTGACCTGTTTTCACTGGATCAGTATTATGGATTAGCTACTGGTATCTCGGAAGCTACCACCTTTAACAACGACCTTGGAAACCCGGTAAGAAATTCCTTAGCGCAGGGAGGAGGTGTTGTCCTGCCTGGTGTTACTATCGATGGAAAACCAAATACCACCAGGGCAAGCGCGCAGGTGTTTGGATTGTTTGGCTACCGCAGAACCCCGGCTGCTGGTTTTGTTTATGATGCCAGCTACGTAAAACTAAGGGAAGCTACGCTGACGTATTCCATACCTAAAGCAAAAATGGCCAGGCTGGCTCCTTTCAAGGGTATCGATTTTTCACTGGTTGGAAGGAACCTTTGGATCATACATAAAAACCTTCCGTATGCTGATCCTGAAGAAGGGATAAGTTCCGGTAATGCCCAAGGTTACCAGGGGGGTGCTTACCCAACAGTGCGTCAAATCGGATTTAATGTCAAATTAAGATTCTAAAAATAATCGGTAATATGAAAAAGCTAATTATAGTATCGGCGGTTCTATTCATGCTGGCTTCCTGTACCAAAGATATTTCGAAGCTGAACGTTGATACCAAAAACGCGACGAATGTGCCATCGCAGACCTTGTTCTCGAATGCACAGAAAAATCTGGCTGATGCCATGTCCAGTTCTAATATAAACACCAACATATTCAGGCTGCTGGCCCAGCACTGGACCACTACTACCTATACGGATGAGCCCAATTACGATTTAAATACAAGAGGCATTCCCCAGATCTGGTGGAGAACCCTGTATCGCGACGTACTGATAGACCTGACGGAGGCAAAAAGATTGCTGGCAACTGAAGCATCCGTTGATGCCGTCAAGAAAAATCAGATGGCAATGATTGACATCATGCAGGTCTATACGTACTATGTACTGGTTAATACATACGGAAATATCCCCTATACGGAAGCATCCGATTATAACAAAGTATTCCCGAAATACGATGATGCAAAAACCGTGTATTATGACCTGCTGACCAGGCTTGATGCAGATATTGCAGCCTTAAATACAGCGGCCAAGGGGTATGAAGTTGGCGACCTTTTATATGATGACAATATTACATCGTGGAAAAAATTTGGTAATTCACTGAAGCTAAAAATGGGCATTCTTCTGGTAGATGTTGATGCTGCAAAAGCAAAATCAGTAGTTGAAGCTGCTGCACCAAATACCTTCACTTCAAATGCAGATAATGCCATCTTTACCTACCTGAATGCACCACCGAACACCAACCCGATCTGGGTGGACCTCGTTCAAAGCAACAGGCAGGATTTTATTTCAGCGAATACCCTTGTAGACCGGTTGAACGCCTTAGTTGATCCGAGAAGGCAATTTTACCTGACAGAAGTGGAAGGAGGCGGTTATAAAGGAGGTACTTATGGAGCCAGCAACAGTTATATTAATTTCTCAAAACCTGATGAAAAGATTGTGGCCCCTGATTTTGCAGGAGACCTTTTAGACTACGCGGAAATTGAATTTTATAAGGCTGAAGCCGTTGAAAGAGGAATGAATGTAGCCGGTACAGCAGAGCAACACTATAACAATGCCATTGAAGCTTCTATTAAATACTGGGGAGGTACCGACGCTGATGTAAGCAGCTACCTGTCCCAGCCGCAGGTGGCTTATGCAACCGCTGCCGGAGATTTTAAACAGAAAATCGGTACGCAGATATGGATCGCACTATACAATAGGGGATTTGACGCATGGACAGCCTGGAGAAAATATGACTATCCTGTGCTCATTGCTCCTCCTAATGCCGACTCGCCGGTTCCGCAGCGTTTTACTTATCCCGTTAATGAGCAAAATCTGAATGTAACCAATTATAACGCGGCCTCCGCTGCCATCGGTGGCGATAAGGTCACCACCAAGTTGTTCTGGGATAAATTGTAATAAAAGTCCGGAGTTGGTTTTAGAGAATAGAGATCCTCATTGGGATCTCTATTCTCTTTTTATACAGACGATAAACAGCTTAATTTCATTTGGCGCAAGTGATCATTATTAATCACTTATCGGTCAGTTTAATTAGCTTCGCAAAAAAGAATCGATATGGAAAATCAGAACAATCAGCCTAACCAGTTAAATATAGAGATCTCGGAAGAAACTGCTGAAGGTCAATATGCAAATCTGGCGATTATTACACATTCACATGCTGAGTTTGTTATTGATTTTGTAAATGTTATGCCTGGCACACCGAAGAGCAAGGTCAAGTCGAGGATCATATTAACTCCCCAGCATGCCAAGCGTTTTATGAAAGCCTTGCTGGAAAACGTCAGCCGTTTTGAAGCGGTCAATGGTGAGATACAAGACCTAGAAGCTGTTGAACTTCCGATGAATTTCGGCGGCCCGACGGCGCAGGCGTGAAAGAGAATGTGCAAATGTGCAATGCAAGACGACCCCTGGTTGGTGGTTTCACCAACTACTACCGTAGTCCATTCAGCCAAGCGTATTTATTCAGCTCATCGTGAATTTTTTAATACCGTCCACCAATACATCCAGGTTCTTTGCTGTCGTATATACGTTCGGCGTGATCCGTACCCCTTTAATATTTTCCCATTCTATTCCCACAGTGTGAATTTTATAATTATTGAAAAGAAAAGAATCAAGCTCCCCGGGTTTTTTCCCCTCTATGGCAATCAAACCTATGGCACATCCGAACCCGGCTTTCATAGAGGTGCATAGCCTTACTTTCGGAATGTCTTTAACCTGGTTCATCCAATAGTTTTTTAAGTAAAGCAATCGCTCTTCTTTTCTCTTTCCATTGATCATGTTGTGAAATTCAATGGCCTTGCCTATAGCTTGTTCAATAAAAAAGGGGCGTGTGCCTAAATGCTCAAACTTGCGGATGTCATCCTCTTCCGGATCGGCAGCGGCAAACAGCGGATATAATTTTTTGATGCGGTTCTTCTTTACAAAAAGCAAGCCGCTGCCTATGCAGGCGCTCAGCCATTTGTGCAGGCTGGTCCCAAAGTAATCGGCACCTAATTCAGGAATGGTGAATTGGAAGTGCGCAAAGCTGTGTGCTCCGTCTACCACTACCTGTATATCCTGTACGTGGGCCGCATCAGCAATTTTTTTTACCGGAAGAATTTGACCGTTCCAGTTAATGATATGGGTAACATGAACAATTTTTGTGTTGGACGTGAATTTTTGGATATATGCATTGGCAAGGTACTCATTGCTTTCGCTGGGTAATTCCAGGTTGACCCATACCAGTTTGATGCCATCCCGCTTTTCCCTTTGCTTCCACGCGTTGATCATATTGGGATAGTCTTGTTTGCTCAATACCACTTCATCACCCTGTTTGAGGTCAAGACCGAAAATTACTGTTTCCAAAGCTTCTGAGGCATTTCGCTGAATGGCTATCTCATCGGCATCACAACCAGCCAGCAGTGCAAGGTTTCTCCTCAGCGGTTCACGGCCCTGGTCTAATATCCTCCACATGTAATAGCTTGGGGCTTCGTTGGAGAGGTCATGATATCTTTTCATGGCTTCCTGTACCGGCTTGGGAGACGGCGCCACGCCGCCGTTATTTAAATTTATGATGGATGGAGATACGGTGTAAGACTGCTGCACGTAATACCAGAAGTCTTCATCCCCAGCCAGGCTTTCAGGAGAAAGGTTGCGGGTCTGTTCCAGCGCGTTGACGAGCCTGCGGGTCCATGCCGGTTGTATAAAGCTGTTAAGCATAGGAATAGCTAAAACACTGCCTGCTGTGTGTAAAAAAGATCGGCGGTTAAAGTGGAACATTCCAATAGGTTTTAAAGGGGGAATAGGAAATTAATAAAAAAATCCAATAGAACACTTAATTGTTTCTTTTGGCTTTCAAGCTCAGGCTTCTCTGTAATCTGTTTAAACCGTTTTGTTCAATATCTTTAGAGCTGCAAGTTTTTATTAATCCCTTTTTCGATGAAACGATTTTTATCAACGTTTGCGCTCATCACATGTTGTTTACTTCTTTCCGGCCAGAGTAAGCATAACGATACTGCGGGCCTGAAACTGCTTTTCAATAAGCGAAGTTTTGAAAATATAAAAGCCAATATCGCGAAATACGCATGGGCCAGAAATGCTTACAATGACGTGCTTGCAAACGCCGATAAATGGGTAAACAAACCTGTGCTGATACCTCCACGCGGCGGTAACTGGATTCATTATTATGTAAGTCCTAAAGACGGGTCTTCACTAAGAACCGGTAAAGAAATAGCTCCGTGGCAGTGGGAGCACATAAGCACAGCAACGGGTGAGGTCTACAAGGGAGACTCTTTGCATATAAGGTATGATTTTGATGGGTGCGTTCTTTATGGATATCATCAACAACTTGCCCATGCTTTATACAATCTTGGTTTGGCGTTTCAGTTAACCGACGACGTTAGGTATGCAGACAAGGCCAGGACGATACTTATCGGCTATACGGACATTTATTTGAAACTGCCCATCCGTGACAAGACGGGCACGTATAACCTGAATGACAGTACGGGTGCCGGCCATATTTGCGTTCAGACGCTTGACGAAGCGGTATGGCTGATAACCATTGTGCAGGGAGCTGATATGATTTGGGGTCAGCTCACGGCGAATGAAAAAGGATATATAAAAGAGCGTTTCTTGTTACCCGCTACAGACGTAATTATGGCACACCGCATGGAGCTACACAATATACAGTGCTGGAAGAATGCTGCAGTGGGGATGACGGGATTTCTCCTGAATGACGAAAGATTAATAGACAATGCCATGAATGATTCTGTTGGTGGCTTTAACAGGCAGCTGAGAGAGGGAGTGACCCGTGAAGGCCTTTGGTGGGAAAGAAGCCCGAGTTACCATTTTTATGCTGTTACCCCACTAATTTATCTTGCTGAAACTGCACTACAGAATAATTACCCGGTAGATATGACCGTGATCAAACGGCTGTTCGACGGCCCGATTGCCATATCCAATTCTTTTCTGACACTGCCGGCCTTCAATGATTCAAACCCCACGAACCTGGAAGGCAGCGCCGATCTGTATGTTTGGGCTTATGCGCACTTCAAGGACGAAAGTTATGTAAGCATCATTTCCAGGCAGGTTCCCAATTCCGTGTTCTCTCTCGTATACAGGCAGGAAGAGCTTCCTGCATCTAAAAGCCCGCCGAAAAAGAGTGTCGATATGCAAGACACAAGATTTGCCGTCCTCGTTAAAGGCGCACAAGAAAATGCTGCGTGGCTGGTTTTGAAATATGACACGAATGCAGGTGGCTGGCATAGCCAGGACGATAAGTTAAGCTTTGTTCTATATAAAGGCCGGCAGGAAATTGCCGTCGATCCAGGAGTTGAAAGATATGGCTCCATTTTACATAATGGATGGTTTCTTTCTACATTTGCTCATAATTCCCTGCTTGTCGATGAAAAACAACAGAGCCGTGCCGGTGGCGAAATGATCGCATTTGGTTCCAAAAGAAATGCGGATTACCTCGTAACACGGTGCAACGGCGCTTATGAAGGTGTTGAGCTCCGCCGCAGTATTGCCATGCTCGACTCCACAAATATTCTTGTGATTGATCAATTCATTTCAGACGAAACGCACACATACGATGTTCCGTATCACCAACAGGGAAACTGGCAGCTGTTGCCAAAAGGAGAGCCATGGATTGCTCCGGATAAACGGGGATATAAATTTCTGGCAAACGCTACCATAAGAAAAGCAAAAAGCAATCAGGCATTGTCCACCCGGCTGGATTCCGGAGAAGAAATAGCCATTTCTGTTCATACTCCTGCAGGTGAATCCATGGAGATCATCACCAGCATGGGAATATTCAGGAATAATGCTAAGGCTCCGGCATTGATCCTCCGGCAACGCGGAAAAGAAGCCCTGTTTGTATGGTGTATTTCGCTTGATGGCAAACCGGTAGAACTAAAATCTTCACCCGTAAAAAACAACAAAGGCAGCTTACTGCCACTTTCCAGGGGATGTATAATTAACGTAACAAGTGACGGAGGAAAAAGATGGACCGTTTATAACAACCCCGATAAGGTGGCCTTGCAAAACGGTAGCGACGAAGCCTTTGATGTTTTTTAAAGAAGTATTCTCGTTATACCTATTCCGTCAACAGTAGTATAAAGAATGAAATCTTATGCTGGCAATTGGAGAATAAACAATACCCTTTACAATAATCCTTATCCGAAAAGATGAAATAACCTATGCACAGGCGCTTTCAGTCTTTTGAGGTACAAGTGGGGTACAAAACAGCCAGGTTTCTTGCATACAGCGCCTAGCCAAAACCGCTTGTTGGATACCATGTAGGGCAAAATTTCTTTATAAAATAAGTGAAATCATCTATAATTTTCTAAAAGCATTTTGTACCTTGGCAAATTAATCCCCTTAAAGATGCCACAAAAATTTGTACCCGGGCAGCGTATTGTCCTCCGCCAGAATGGTGATTCGCTTTATGGCAACATTATAAGTATAAAGAAGCTATTCGTAAAAGTACAGTTTGACGGCTTTACAAATCCCAAGGTTCTTGACGAGCTTTTTTCAGTCTTTTTGACCCCTGTCAGCCTCGTCGATCAATTCTCCCAAAATTAACACGATGCAATGGTGATCTGCTTCGATCATTCAAATGTGCAACCCAGTGGCCATTGATATTGGTTATCATCCCTTTGAAATATTTGTCAATGAACACCTGGAAGCCGCCGCCTGCTGCCGTAGGTTTCTGAGAGTTCACCTTTTTGCCCCTATCGCCGAAGGAAGCGGTGAATTCGATTGGCTTCATAGTATTTTTACTCTTTTTTATTGTAAGCAGGCAAATCTTTGCTAAAAGGGCATGCTTTTTTAAGTGGTTGAAATTAGTCATGCTTTAAGAATTTCATTACTTTACAAAGATTATTATGCAAAACAAATTTGAACCAGGTCAGAGGGTTGTAGTGCGCGAAAATGATAATTGTATTTATGGAAACATTCTTAGCGTTAATAAGCCATTAATTGAAGTCCAGTTTGATGGGTTTCCTCAGCCCACTCTTTTGGGTAAGGAGTTTTAGCATACTTAGAGCTTTATAATGACCACAATAAGATGCAGGGAATTCAGTAACTCAAAAAATGTTTCCTGTGGCCGCTTTAATATAATTTAGTCGAAAAAATTTATGAAAATGAGATTTGAACTAGGCCAAAGAGTTATGATCCGGAAAAATGATGATTGCGTCATGGGTCGGGTTATAAGCGCCGACGATGAGTATACGGTAGTCCAATTCGAGGATCTGGAACATCCAACCGTCTTGAATGAAGCTGCTTTGGCAGATTTAGAACTTTGTGAAGATCATGACGATGAGTAATGTAATTGATTATAGAAGTGAAGGCCTTATGATTTCTTTATAAAAAGGGATGGCATCCGTTCTTACGTGTGCAGAAATGCGCAGATGTATGAGGACGAAGATGGATTTGCCGCGACCAGGACCTATATCATTTACTGTTTCCACTCTAGTATTCTATGGTAACCGATAGGCACTCCTTCATGTAGCCCCATTTTTTCTCATGATCGCATTTTTTTCCCTTCTCTTATTTTCGAATTAATGCACTCCTGGTGTATACTGTCTTTATTCATTTTCGCGTAAGCGCTTAAACGTCCCTGATTGTCACATATTTTATAGCGGAGGTTATGGTAAATACTTATTTTGCCAAACAACGTGAAGCTATGCTAAACGAAAAATTCCCGCGATGCCAACCAGGGCAGCGGGAAGTAGAGGGGGGCTGGATTATGAGGTGGCTATAAAAAGGACAAAATGCATACGAGTAATGAAGTAGTCTATTAGGTGTAAAATGTCCATAAACAAATAAAGAGTTGGCAAGATCTTAAAAAACAAATAATAAAGTGAAATTTGAACCGGGGCAAAGAATTGTAGTTCCCAAAGATGATGATTGCGTTTTTTGGGAGGGTTATAGGTGTTAAGCACGGGGTTAACAGTGGTGCATTTTGAAAATCTGGAACACCCAACCATATTCGACGAATCTTTCTTATCGCAGCTTGAGCTATGCGAGGAGGATGAGATGATGAATGACCAATTGCAATTTGCCAGCTTACGTTTGAATAGTATACACTATGCCGATTGATAATATCTAATTATTGTTTTGACGTACCTTTTGAAAGCGATAGAGAGGCCAGAATATTTGGTTATCCATCCTGAAATGCACTTCAGCTGTGCAAGGGATTAACCCCCACTGGCAGGTACTTTTATCTATTACCTCCATCCGCAAGGCGGCCCCTGCCACTTGATCATAGAACAAGATGAAAATTGTAATTGGATATCAGAATGCCTTCCTTTTATTCCCAATGACTTTGTTTGCTTAATTGTAGATAAGGGAGAATCAAAATCAAGAGAATTATGCTAATACAATGGCATCCGAATTCCAGTGGCTGAATTCATTCGCTTGAAACAGATAAAAAAGGAAGAATTCTGGCTTTTGGAATTTAAATTTGGACTTCCGATACAGACTCGGCTGCTTGCCAGTTTAGGAGTTGAACCTTGAATTTTTTTCGTATGTTTATCCAAATAATGTTGACATGCGGACAAACATACTACTTGTTTGTAGGAACATATACAAAAACAGGTAGCAAAGGAATTTATGTATATCATTTCAATGCAGCTACAGGAAAGGCAGAACATATCAGCAATACAGAAGGTGTGATAAATCCTTCTTACGTAGCAATAGCACCGAATAATAAATACATATATGCAGTAACTGAGTCAGGCGGAAGTCTGGGTCCCGACGGTCAACAACCCGGAAGCGTAAGTGCTTTCACCTTTGATAGGTCATCTGGACAATTAAGCTTCATTAATAAACAGCCCAGTGGTGGCGATAATCCATGTTATGTAACTGTAAGCAAAAATAACAGATGGGTACTGGCAGGCAATTACATGGGAGGAAGTTTATCAGCATTTCAGGTGGATGCTGATGGAAGGCTGCAGCCTTTCAGCCAATTAATTGAACATACCGGTAAAAGTGTCAATGAACGACGACAGGAAAAACCTCATGTTCATGCAACGGTACTTTCTCCAGCTGAGGATTATGTGTTTGTTCCAGACTTAGGAATTGATAGAGTGCATATCTATAAATTTAATCCGGCTTCTAATAAACCTCTGCAACCAGGACGGCCGCCGTTTGTTGCATCTACCCCTGGTAGTGGACCCAGACATTTTACCTTCCATCCCAATAAGAAACATGCTTACCTGATTGAAGAACTGAGCGGTACTGTAGTGGCATACGCCCATACAGACGGAAGATTATCTTTCAAACAACGTATTTCAACTCATCCTGCAGATTACAAAGGAATTATTGGAAGTGCGGATATCCATACATCACCTGATGGTAAATTCTTATACGCATCAAACCGCGGTGACGCAAATTCCCTCACTATTTTTTCCATTGATGCAAAGACCGGCCGGCTGTCATTACAGGGACATCAGTCTACACTTGGAGTAACGCCCCGGAACTTTACTCTGGATCCTTCCGGAAATTATTTATTAGTAGCCAACCAAGGGACAAACAATGTAGTTATTTTCAAAAGAAATCAACAAACCGGCTTATTGCGGGCAACTGGCCAACAACTTTCTGTTCCTACTCCTTCTTGCCTGAAGATGATGAAATAACTAATTTACCTTTACTTTACTCCACCAGTATAAACGCTGCCCAGAAATAAGGTAGATATTTTTCTTCATTTTCAGTTGCGCCTTGCGCAAGGCTCCTCGAACTTTGCGAGGATGACGACGATGATGAGTAATGTAATTGACTATACAAGCGAAGGGTTTATGGTTCCTTATGAAAGGGATGATTCCCGGTGCTATGTCTCGATAAACGCACAGATGTACTGCGATGAGGATGGGCTCGCGCCTACCGGCAGTTATTTTGTTTATTGCTTACATCCGCATAAAGGCAGTTGCTATTTCACTGTCGAACATGACCATGACCTTTCCAAATGGATTACTACAGACGCCCCTTCATTCATAGAGCATCGATTCATTGCCTGGATAGGTGAAAAGATCGATGAAAGAAAAATGGTTTCTATAAGCGAAACCGTGTAAACCCTATGCAGACTGATAACGATTATGAAGATTTCTGCTTTAACGTGCCATTTCAAAGAGATGAAGGTCCTGGATATGTGTCCATCCATGCGGAAATGGTCCCCGAAGTTCAAGGCTTTTCACCGACCGGCCGTTACTTTGTCTACTGCCTTCATCCAGTTGGCGGGACCTGCCATTTTATTGTCGAGCAGGATGTACAAGGCAATTGGATGTCCGAGAGCCTTCCTCCTTTTATCGATGATAAATTTATCGATTTTATAGCTGACAGAGCCCCGGATGATCCAGCCTTCAGAATGGGGCCTGGTACCCTTTAAGGGGATGGATGAGAAGAAGGCAAAGGAATATCAGAAGTTTACTGTCAACGCCAAGGGGGAGGAATTATATGAAAAGAAATCTTTCAAGGATCTAATTGATAGCCAAAGGTGCATAATAATCGTTGAGGGCTTCTATGAATGGATGCACGTTGGCGCTGGAAAGAATCTTGTGAAATACCCGTTTTATATTGCCCCCAAAGATGAAGAATTCTTTTTCATTGCTGGAATATGGAACGAATGGAAAAACTTCACCACAAAACAATCTTCTTTGAGCTCAGTCATTATTACCTCTGAGGCTAATCCGCTAATGGCCAAGATTCATAACAGTAAGAAGCGCATGCCTTTAATGTTTCATTCTTCCCAGGTCAATAACTGGCTATCAAGGAGCTTAACAAGGGAGGAAGTAACTTCCATGATCCGGCCTTATGATGAAAACAGGATCAAAGCGCACTCCATAACTAAAAAGTTCAATCATTTTCAAAAGGAAACGACGAACATTCCTGAGATTAGCGATTATGTAGATTATCCTGAGTTGCAAATGCTTATTAACTGAGGGCAATAACTTCAAAATCACATACTAAATATAGTAGTATTATTTGACTAAAGTTTTTACCTGCAAATAAGACCTCTATGAACTATTTCCGGGTAACAATAGAGCTTAAAGGAAAGATAATAACCGGCATTCGAAAGAACCCCTTTGACACAGACACCGCCTTCGTAACTTTCAAGGCGCATGCAGAAAATTACTACGGAAGCAGAATGTTGCACTTCGATTGCGTCCAATTAAGCAATCATTGCGATGAGGTCAAGCTGCATTTAAAGCAACAAGGCCGCACCGGCAAAACGCATAATGAACCGGATAATGATTTCGGCCTGGATCCGATTGATGAAAAAATCCTGAATGCGCCTTCCCGAAAACACACTGGTCATGGAGGAGGGAAATACAGGAATCATAATTCAGATTAAGATTGTTTATAAAGTGAACTCTGGAATTGTCTTAGCTGTTGGGTCAAAGCATGTTTCAGAAATCACTAATCTTAAGTATTACTGTTTAATATTTTGTATTAAATCAGTCCTTGATTTTGCAATTTCCTGAACGACCACACATTTTATTTACCGCAGGATCAAAGAAAAACAAATATATTGGTGGCAAATTACTTTGATATGGACACTGAAATGGAACGTTGGGCGGAGCGCATGAAGGAAAACTGGAAGCGCCAGAACTACCAAAAAGAAAACGTAAAGGTCTTTCCGAAGAAGAGTTAAACCACGTTGAAGCAGGGATCCATGTTAAGAAAACGAAATAAATAATCATCAATGCCTACTTCCAACATCATGGAAGAACTGTATGAGCTGGAAGCATATGCAGACGGCTTAAAAGAACTGGGCCCAGAAAATAAGGAGAAAGCTACAGGCAAGCCAGACACCATCAAAATGCAAGTTCGGAAAGGAATGGCCGGAAGAAAAAATTAGGATCATCAACAAACGAATTAAGACCGTCCTTAAAAGATCAATATGAACAGCATGACAGTAACCCTATCCCCTTGCGATCAGCAAACAGTCACCCGCATACGCAGTGAAATTAAACGCGGATTTGTTAACCTGACGGACATAGACAGGTTGCTCGCAAAGCTGGACAGTGAGGCTCCACCACCTGTTAGGAAAAGCAGGCGCACCGATTTCACCAATAGAATGAAACCTTTCTAAAAAAATGCCAGAAGGATTATTTATAGGGGTGAGTTTAACGTCTTGATTAAGAAGATCGACTTTCTCGAGCAGTATGTAATAGAAACTTCGAAGACCGTCAGTAAAAGCCGGTGGATGACATCGCATGAAGCAATGCAAGAGATAGGATGCAAAAGTACAAAACTTCGGATGCTCAGAAACGAAGGCGCTTTGGAGTGGAGGTTTTCAGGCAACGGTAAAGGGGTAATGTTTCTCCGTAAGTCAGTCGAAGAATACATCAACAGCAAATCCACATTAATACAAAACTAAAATGGTGGAGGAGAAAAGGTGTACGGGCGGCATGTGTGGAGTTTGAATTTCCAAAGCATAAAAAAGCCCGGCGAGTAAAAACAAGCCGGGGGTTAGAGAATAACAGTTGATAATCACAGCCCAATTGTAGGGCAACATCTTTATCAGCCGGCTGGTCGGCTTGCTATAATGCTTTTGTAATACCTGGCCGAATCAACGCTTGTTTCTTCGAAGGGCGCCAGGCTGTATTCCTTGCACTTCACATTTTTAATCCTGATAAACCGGGAATAGATTGTTATTTCCTTGCGCAGATCTGCGATACGGCTATTCAGAAAGCCTATGCCCATATCCCGGGCTTGCAGGAAGTTAATTGTACTGCCAGCTAGCAGATGCTCGTAAAGGCGTTTATTTGCGCTTCCAGGTTATATGTATTAATTCGGCTGCTGGTTGGGATTCCGGCCGTATCGTTCTTTTCGAACGGGTTGAGTTTGCTTGACATAAATTCTGGTTTAAGAATGACTATTAAACTTGACCAGGCTGTACTCTTTACATTTGATCTTTCCGATCTGTACGGTCCTCGAGTAAAGGGTCATTTGATGCTGCAGTACTCGGATTCGCTCGTTAAGAAAGCTAATGCCCAGGTCCATGGCCTGGAGGAAGTTAATGCTTCGGCCGCTGCGAAGATGGCTTATCAATAGCTTTTGATGATAGGAATTGCCCCGGATGTTCATTGCGAAGCTGGTGGCAACGATGCGGACCGGGACTTTGATTCTTGTTTGTGTTTTGACTGACATAAAAAGAAATTTGAATTTGAATTGAGGAGTGGTTTAGCCGATAATCTTCTGATCCGGATTGACATACTCCTGCCAGAGGCGGTAAACTTCTTTATCCTTCATTGAGTGGAAATATTGGCTTACTCGCTCAAGGTCTTGCCATCTGTCCAAATCCTTCTCACTACCAAGGCCATCGAAGAAGTTAATCAGATTGTCAAATAACCTACCGGCGTCTTTACCATGCTTCCCATATAACTGAGCTGCATTATCAGGCTTGAGCATCATTAACAATAGATCCTGGATGAACCATTTATATGCGTGGGTGACATCGCCGCCTTCGAATTCGTTTAGCAGGCAGTGAAGGTGATAATTTGGAACTTGCTCTATGCGTTCGGTTTTACTTTTAATCACCTCGGCAATTAATTTCGCCGCCTGTTTTTTTTCTTCAAATGATAAGATCCCGCTAAGGGGAAGTTCCAGTGTTGTATTGTGTGACATAAGATTTTTTTGTTTAGAGTGGATAAATGTAAAAATGACCTGGTCAGCTATTTCTGTTAATTAATATGGTGTTTTAGCCACTGGCTGAGCCTGATTCGAAATTGCTCTGAAGTCTGTATGGTTTCCTGTGGAATATCGCCATCAGACATCGATAAGATGTACTTGCAGTATTTTTCCTGCAATGAAGCTGTTAAACCAGCGCAATGGCAAGTAGTTTTTGGACACCTTCTACAATAAGGAGACTTACCGCCCTCAGGGAGCTTATGATTTGATTCGGCTGACATGGCTATTTCGGATTATTGGTTTTCAGATATTGTTTTGCTGCGGTATTCAGCCAGGTAATGGTGCAGGCCGTTGGCCAGACTCCCGTATTCATCAATGATGGTTTCCATGGCCTGCTCTGCCTGGCTGAGCTCTTGTTCGGGCTTTTTTAGGACCAGCTCCATGAAATGGATGATATCATGCTTGAGGGAATTATCTGCAGCGTGCTTTTCCAAGTCGTATATCGTGTCAGCGATGATCCGGAAATTGCAAACGAACTGGCTTGCTCCCTCGGCCGTATAGGCTTCAAAGAAGTTATTTGCAAGGATATCCAGCAGGTGGTCCGTCAGGAACTTGTGAAATGAAAATGGTTCGGCCTGTGTGGAAAAATGATCTGCTATTAGATCCGGCCGTTTAATGTGATCGCTGTCGCTTAAAGTTCCTTTTTCAGGAAGGGAGAGTTTGAAAGGATTACCACTATCTTGGTATTGCCCCTTTATGTCGTTTAGCATATTTTTGCTATTGATATATTTTAAGAATGGGTTTTAGAACCGTTTTTAATCAAAGCCTGGGCAGTTCGTAGCTGCCCGGGCTTTTTGTTTTAGTTACTGCCTCTTAGTTGGCGTCTTTTGATGTTACCATATCTCAGTTTTTAGATTTCGTATTTTAAAGCCATTTAAGGGCCTTTTGTTTCCGGATTTACTCTGCATCCATTTTGGAATTATCGTTTAACCTTGGCCGGTATCTGCTTGATCCGGTGCATTTGGCTCATTTACTTCAAGGGTTACTGTACGGAGTTAAAAACGGACCTCAATTTTGATCAATCGCAATAAGATTTCTGGCAATGAGGACAACCTGTTATGTGCGATATGCCGGCAGATACAACCGATATGCCTGTTTGATAACTGCCACGATCAACCTGCTCATAGATGTTACGCTTGCAGCCATAGCAAACGCCCTGGTACGGCGCAAAATGCGGCTCACGTGTTTGCTTGCATAGCTCGGCCTGAGCCTCAGCGGCTTTAAGTACATCGAAAGTTTCTGATTTCGTTATCTGAATGGGTTCTATTAAAAGATTGTTCATGATTATTTGATTTGAGGGTTTGGTTTAGGCACGTGATCCCGTCATTGCAAGTGAGGTGGCCAGTTGCTTTACATAAGGCTCTTTCGCTTTAGCTGCAATCCTTCTCAAGGACTTGAGGTATTCGTAGGTCACCAGAAAGCCGATCCAATGGTACTGGCTGAACGTGCTCATGAACTCTTTTAAAGTTTCTTCGGCTTCATGGCAGTTTTGGACGTGGTTGCCAGATTCGTCCGGGTAATTGTATTCGGCTTCGTAGAATACAATGATCTCGCCGTCTATCTCTTCGAACCGGGAGATATAGCTTTGTTTCTCCAGTTGGGTAGCCATCTGTTCGGGAGTGGCAATAAAGTCGATCTCAATGCCCGCCAACTGATAGGCGCAATGAACTCCGGTTTCTTCACTGAAACTCCAGTCAAATACTTTGATTGCTGAGCGGAGTTCGGAAGTGGTCCTGTAGTCTGTTACTGTGCCTTTAGAATGTGAGTTAAAAGGTGGGATTTGTTGAGAATCACCGGGTTTACCACTGTTGTAGGTTTGCCCAGATGGGTGGTTTGACATAAATTTGTGCTTGATAAATGAGTAATGATTTTAATTGTTACTTACCAAAGCCTGGGCAGGTACGAACTGTCTAGGCTTTTTGTTTCGGTTCCTGCCTCTTAGTCGGCGTTTCTGGATCTTCTCATAGTTAATTTTTGGGGTGTACATTCAAGATTGAAGTGGTGATCTGCTCTCAAGGGTTAGGGCACTGGTTAAAAAACGGAAACCACTTTTTATAACGATTCATCTTTTAAGATTTGAGACTGTTTAAACCCTGTCTCCTTTTCGATTACTACTAAGGCCTCAGCGGTTGTAAGAAGTCCATTATTTTTATTTTGCTCTATTAGCCTTGAAATCCATTGTTCAGTTTTACCCAGGTAAAAGGCTAATGCCACCCGCGTCTTGGGGTTGTTGATTGCTTCAAGCGTTTCGTTTGTAAGTACCATATCCTATATTTGAGTATATTACTTTAATATAGTACAAATGTACACCAACAATATTGGATTCACCAAATTTATTGGATATAATTTTACATCGAATGGGATAATTGAGTATAAATGCATTTCCTTGGAAAGAATCTAAAATATTTACGCAAGAAACTGGGCAAAACCCAACCTGAAATTGCATCTTTAGTTAACAAAGGTTCGACTACTGTAAGCAATTGGGAAAACGGCGAAAGCGAACCAAGCCTGTCAGAATTAATGATCATATCCAACTTTTTTGGAGTACCAATTGACGCTCTTTTGAACAAAGACTTGACTACCACCCAAGACGCGGAGGTTGTACCAGGGGATAACGCGATCTGGAAGACTATAAAGGCCCTCCAAAAAGACATTGGCGATATCAAAAAAGCACTTAAACTTAAAAGTTAATCCAATAGGTTTTTAAAAAATTAAATGCAAGGACAATCTTTTACCCGGCAGGAGCTTTATGATTTGGTCTGGTCTGAGTCAGTTCTTTCACTTTCAAGAAAGTATAATATTTCTGATGTAGGACTGCGCAAAATTTGCATAAAGAATAATATCCCTTTACCTAAAGCCGGTCATTGGCCGAGGGTTAAGTTTGGCAAAAAATCTCCAAGAGCACCATTACCATCTGACTATGTTGAAAATTCCAATATTACTTTGGTTGAAAGAGACAAGAGAAAAGATAAGGAAAGCCCAGACGCGTTCAACCTCTTAAAAAAAGAAATTGAGGACAATCTTAATTCAAAGCTGATCGTACCAGATAGGCTTATAAATCCGGACGCTTTGGTGATTGCTGCTAGAGACCGTCTAACTGGTAAAAGTCATCATGATTCAGTTGCGCTAAATATAACCGTTGCACGTGAAAGTATTGGAAGGGCGCTTCGATTTTTCGATACTTTAATAAAAGCTCTACGAGCGAGAGGCCATGATGTAAAAGAAGGGAAAGCAGCTGCTTCGGCAATTATTGCTGGGGAAGATTTTAACCTGAAGCTGAGTGAGCAAACGAGAAAAGAAATAGTAAACGGTGATCAGATTGTTCAGCGCCCAACGGGAATTTTATTTTTAAGCTCTTACCGTAACTGGAGAGACGGGAAATTACCATTAGAGAAGCAATTATCAAAGATCATTGCACAATTTGAGCTCACTGCAAAAGAGAGGAACCATGAACGAATCGAAAGGGAGAAAATGTGGGCGAAAGAGAGGGCGAAAGAGAAAAGGCATAAGCAGTTCAAGTTACAAAGGGAAGTTCAATTGATCGAATTTAAAAGAACAATCGAGCGATCGCAGCGATGGCACACGGCTGAAAATTTACGACGTTACATTGATGCTATAGAGCAAAGGGGAGTTTTGCTGAAAAACCCAATCTTCCAAGAAATCACAGGCTGGATAACTTGGGCAAGAGGAAAGGCCGACTGGTACGACCCGTTTATAGAATCAGATGATAAATTATTTAGAAAAGTAAATAGAGAAGTCCTACTTATTGACCGGGAAGGGTACTGGGCTGATAACGATGAGGATAATGATGAGAGTGAGGGTGAGGAGTTGGACTAGAACAGGGTATAACTATTGCCGTTGCAAATGATCGAACCCGAACAGATATAATTTACAAGGGCCCTGGTCGACTATGTTGCCAAATGGGAAAAAAAGAACGGGCCAATACCCAAGAAGGCGTAACGTTTAACTCCGGATAAGCTTCCTGGGTCCATGAACTATAAGGAATATTCGAACGCCCATAAGTTTTGTATCCAGCCCGGACGAAAGATCGGAAGAAGCTAGGTGCAACATTACGTCAGTTAACAGTTAAGGTCAGGTATGAAGATGTTTATGAAAATGAAACAACGCCTAAAGAAACGGAGCTATTCCATTTTTTCCAGGACAGATGAGGAGAACCGAATCGCTTGAAAATCACGAAACCTAAATTCAGAAACTTTTAATAATTGTAAAGAACTAAATAACGAGTATGAAACTTTATTTACCCAGTGACAAAATACAAGTTTCTGTAATTGAAATCGCCATTGAGACAAATAATACACTATCTGATAGAAGCATAAAACTGTATTATGAATCAGATGAATCAAAACATACAAATTTTATACTGCCGACCCCACAAATAATTGACGGCAATATAATCCCAAAACTAAATTGGTATTATCAACACCGAGGAATTGCTATGGAAAATGCTGAATCAAATTTCAACTATCTTAGCCAAGTTCTAACGAAATACTTTTCAACGAGAGTTTATCCAACAGAGTCAAAACCACTAGAGCACTTAGACTTCATGGGAAAGCGAAACCTTCTTAGTAACTGGCTAATTAAAAAGGATGAAATGTTTCATGACATACAGGAACTTATGACAGTTCGATCCAGAAAAAAGTTTACGTCATTGTTTTATGAGTATATCCTTGACAGAAATATATTTGCGCATGGCATCTTCGTGTTTTGTATAATAAAGAATAATTTCTACATAGAGCACAAACGCCCTGCAACATACGAAACAGTTTATGCAGTTATGACAAATGAAACTTTGTCATCATTTTTTGAAAGCGGCAAGTATTTAAGAAAGGTAATGACTGAAATGGAAAGCAAGCTGTAGGATCTACAAAAGCGGTCCAATCTACTGTTGCAAAGCCTCTAATCATTTCAATGATCCGATTATGAAACTGACGCCTTGCCTTCCCAGCCAGATCTCCGCTCAATGCTGCCCTTAATACCTCCGGGGAAAATCGGCCCTTGAATGAACTTAGAATGCGTTCTTTATAAACCAAAAGTTTTCAAAATGGATATTACGCCTTCGACAGCCGCTGTAGCAAGCGCAACATATTTTCTACAAAAAGTGATTGGTCCAGCGTTGGAAGATATTGGAGGGATCTTGGCTGACCGGGCAAAAATTTGGAGGTTTAAGAATCAGGTCGATGTGTTAAACATCTGTGACGATTACCTAAAGTCCAAAAATATTACCACTCGTAAAGTTAATTTAAAGGTCTTAGCACCCTTGATCGAAGGCTGCTCTATGGAGGATGACAAAACGTTGCAGCAGAAATGGGCCGCTTTAATTGCAAATACTGTTAAAGAAGGAAGCGATCTAGATACTACACTTTATTCGCATATTCTTAGCCAGATGACAAAAGGCGATGCTGATATTTTGAACTAATCTTTAAGACGGTTTCAACCACAATAACGGGCCAAATAACTATGACTTATACAAGTACAGCCAGAATAGGCATAGGCAATCTCCAGACAGCCTTCCAAGATTTGCCCTTAGTTCTTGATAACCTAATTAGACTTAGGCTTATCAAAGAGACTGATCCTTCAGCCTCATCGGTTGAATATATATCCTTGACGGATTTGGGATTTAGATTTATGAATGCATGCCGGTTTATGTAAAGCCTTTGAAATATCCCCTAGCACACCTGGGAGATTGTGTTGACCCAGCCGGACGGCTCAAAAATGGTCGGGGCCAACACCAATTTGGTTTATTTCCCTTTACGAGGGCTTTTCCAGAACACATACTTTTGCGCGTAATTATCGAATGTGTAACTTTCTTTCCAAATAATCAATCTGATGCAATATATACCCGCACAATTTAATTTATCAGCGTTTAACTGTCCTGTATGCGGAGCTTATGCACAACAAGACTTCTTAGAAATCGCAGAGAAGCTTCCTAAACATACGCGTGGCCCATCTTCGTCAGATTATGGTCCCGTTATTCCCAATTATGATGTTTCTTTTTGTAAGCACTGTCTTAAGTATTCGGTTTGGTTTGAAGAGAAATTAATACACCCATTTATAGGTACTGCTCCAGTCCCAAATCCTGACATGCCAGAGAATGTAAAAGAAGATTACGAGGAAGCGCGCAGTGTGGTTACCATTTCACCACGAAGTGCTGCAGCATTACTCAGGTTGGCATTACAAAAACTGTGTAAGCATTTAGGGGAAGAGGGTAAAAATATAAATCATGATATTAAATCACTGGTCAAAAAAGGACTGCCCGAAAAAATACAACGGGCAATGGATTCGGTAAGAGTGATCGGGAACGATGCGGTTCATCCAGGTATACTTGACTTAAAGGATGACATTGTTACTGCCCAAAAATTGTTCATCCTGGTAAACATCATATGCGAAAACCAGATTACCGAAGCTAAGGCTATAGCAGAATTCTATAATGTGAAAATTCCTGAATCCGAAAGGGAGAAAATAAGTAAAAGGGATAAGAAGACCTGAAGCAAGATCTTCATTCAAGATTAATGAATTCTAGATAAAACTCTCCTTCCTTTGGATAATTGTACTTAAAAATAAAATTTCTAAGGAAATCGGCTCCTAGTATTATATCAATCCCTTCGAAAATTCCTTCACTAGCAATAAAAGCAAATTCGGGAATAACAGCGTTTGTGCTTAAAGATGGAATCAGTAAGTTGCAGGAATACAATTCCCCAGCCTCTATTTTGTCTCCTACCGGTGCAAAATTTACGGTTTTATTTTCATTTCGAACGTGATCAAGAATTATTATAGACCTTCTTATTAAATTGTAATAACTGCCTGTATCGATAATAGCTTTAGCAGTTCTTGTTGATAACATGTAATTGAAAGGAGATATTAACTTTACTTCTATTATGCATTGCCGATTGGAATTTAAACCACCCGTAAGTTTTAATATTTCCATGTTATTGAAATGAAGTAGCTTAATTCGATTAGATACAAAACGATCCCCAATAGGTACGTGAGTAAATATATTGTGTATTTTTTTATTTATTAATTCTATCATTTCACTCTAATTTTTTATAAGTGAACTATTTTTTACCGCCTTCAGTTCGGTAAATCTTTAAACTTCTGCATGTCACGGTTTCAAAAAGTGCCTTTGAGCTATCTGCTGTGTTTGTTGCCCCGAGTTCATCTCAAAATTTGAGGGCTATGAATCGCCTTAAAATGGCCTTTTTGAACATCTTCCGGATTAGACAATTTGTTACAGCGGTATAAGCGCCGTTTTTAATATACTTTCAATCACATTCAACTGATCCGGAGTCAGCTGCTCGATATTCTCCTGGCTTAATACGGTACCATTGATCTGGATGTAGTTATTCTGGTTTTGGATAAGCGTATTGCTGGAAGATTGCCCAGCCATATTGCCGACGACAGTGAAATAAAGCTTTGCTGCCCTATTAGAGAGAAGGAGCCGCAGCGAAACCCGCACCTTACGAAAGCTCTACCTGCGATCCCGTAATTGATCCGCGTCATCACATCAACAACTTTTTATTTTTATAATT
Source organism: Chitinophagaceae bacterium (assembly GCA_037718865.1). Taxonomy (GTDB): domain Bacteria; phylum Bacteroidota; class Bacteroidia; order Chitinophagales; family Chitinophagaceae; genus JADCRZ01. The sequence continues at coordinate 320,248 of JBBJMP010000004.1, forward strand.
GATAGTTTCGAGCCCTTTCTGAATAGAAGCGTTGAAGCCGTCCTGATCTATGTCCAGCTTGAAAACCGGATGATCTTTCATCGCTTGGCCCAGCTTCTGAGCCACCACCTGCCCTAGCTTGTCGTAATCGATCGGCGCCTGCCGGTTTATCACGTCGATATGTTTTTCAATGTTAGCCGGGATCTCCGGAAGATTGAACTGCTCGTAAAATTTGAGCATCTCATGCTTATTAAGATATTGCTGAAACTTATCGTTGTTGATAGCTTCAAGTGCTGCCCTGTGTTTTCCACTCATAGAGGCATTAATCACACTTTCATTCTTTGAAATTCTGGCGAGGATAGAATCCGATGTCTCGGTGCCTGGGCCATCGATGCCGATTTTGCCTCGTTTATATTTAGGGAGTTCAGCTGATAGTACCGCTCCAGTTTGCGTAAGTCCTAATGCGCCAGCCAAGCCCATCAGCAGTACATTTGGGAAGACTTCGACAATATTCTTTGCTGTAGCTATTAATATATCAAAAATGGCTTTTTGCCGATCCTGTTGGGCCTGCTGTCTTTTTACTTGACGAATTTTGCTGTTGTACTCGGCCTCGGTGATAAACTTTTTATCAAACAGTTCTTGATTGTGCCTCAGTTCCTCTTCAAACCTTTTGTTGTTCAGATTAATGCCGATCTGAACAAGACCATTTAATATCTGTTCCGATCTTTCCCTGATAGCAGCTCTTTTTTCTTCTTTGGTCATTTCCTTTTCCATCTCCGCCTTGTCAGCATCGTCCTTAGCTTTAGCCATCCGGTTCAAAAATTCCTGATAGGAAATCAAATGAGATCCAAATAATCTGGTAGCTTCTATGTTTTCCTGTCTTGCTATTGCTGCCAATGCTTCAGCATTTTCCATACGCAAGCGCAACTTCTCGGCAAAGTTTGTTTTGGCGGACGATAGTATTAGATCGTTACTGCGTAACTCTATTTCAAGCTCCCCTATCCTTCCGCCACTCTTCGATGTTATTTCATCAAATAATTCTTTATCCTGTTGATCTTTGGCTGCCTTCCTTTTATCAGCCGCTTCTTTGTCAGCCTGTATGATCCGCTGGCCGTTTTCATTAATGATATTGACGCGCTCCTTTGCCGTTTCACGCTCAAGATCATTTAGCCTTGATAAATACTGAGCAGCTATTAACTCCCGCTGCTTTCCGGTTAATTCCGTATTTCCCAACTCAAAGCGCTGCTCTTCAAACAGTATCCTTTTTTTGACTTCTGATAGCCGCGACAAAGCGTTTAACCGGGAATTTACGTTGCCATCATTATTTACAATTTCCTGTTCGCGTTTCACCTGATCTTCGAGAGACAGTTTTGATATTTCGGCTATTGCCTTTCGTTCCTTTTCGGCAAATGCTTTCTGATCGGCGAGTCTTTTTTCCCTGGCTGCCTTAGATTTTTCGGCTGCTGCTTCTAAATCATCATTTGACTTTTCAAGGTCTTCCTTATCAGCATTTTTATTTTGCAAATCCAGTAAGGCAACTTTATCTTTAAGTTCCTCTCGTTTGGCATAAATGCCCTCGTATATTTTAATTGTCCTTGAGGCCTCTTCCAGTTGGGCTTTATTAATATCACTACCACCAGCCAATGCTCCTGCTAATCTTTTCTTATCGGTAGTTTCTAGCTGTTTATTGAACTCGTCTCTATCTGCTATAGCCTTAGTGTATACAGCCCTTAATTTCTCTTCCCGTTGCTGTTCTATGGCAAGTTCGGCTTGCACATCACTTAATTTTTTTTCTCGTAGCTGCTTTTCGGAAGCCCCTTGGAGTTTAAGCCTTTCGAGCTCTATATCATTCCTACGCTGGATAAACTTGTTATACTCTTCATTAAATGCAATGCCGGCTTCCATTTCATCATTTAGCTTTCTTTGCGCTTCCGTAGCGTCATCAGTACGATTACTAAATAACAGAACAACGCCGGCCAGCGCACCTATTGCAACCAGTAACCATGTTGAGGGACTAAGTGCCATCACGGCATTAAGTGCTTTCTGAGCAGCAATGGCGCCATACCTGACAACTGTATAACTGCTTTCTGCACCGGCTTGGAGTGTGGTATTTAAAGCAGATATGCGCTTTAATGCATTTTCAACCAGTAACGTGGCCGCACTTTCTTTTTGCAATGCCGTTTGGATAGCCTGAACGCTGTTTGAGATTACAAGCAAAGCATTCATCTTAGCTAACACCTTATTAAACTCTTCGTTTTCGTCTCCAAGAAACTCCTGCGCCGCCGCAAGGCCAGCTGTAGCTTGTACGGCGGTTCCAATTATTTGAACAGTACCCTCAATGGTTCGGGTATCACTTCCAGTCCTGGTAATTTGGGCGTTGACATCTTTGAGCGCATCATCCAGCTGGCCGGCTTTCTGTATCAGGGCGTCTATGTCAGCGCCTGACTCACCCGAAGCCACACGCCTGGCAATCTGGTCTTTCATCTCCCGGAGTTCTGCGCTTAACCGCTTAGTTTTGCCAGCTGTCACCACTTCCTGATCCCCAAATTTGCGCAACACCTGTTCGCCCTCTCCGACAAGAGTATTAAGTTGCTTCCACTCAGCGCTGTTTGGCTTAAGGTCCTGCAGTTTCTTCTTTGCAACATCCAAAACCAAATTCAGTTGCTTAAACTCGTCGCCCGTCCCTTTTAAGTTTTTCCTCAAGTCGTCCAGCGCTTTGCTGCTGATACCTCCTGCGGCCGATTTACTCAAATTACCGAACGCAAAAGCAAGCCCTTCAACGTCTTTCTTTACAATCTTAACACCTTGCGACAACACATTGTCATGCTTTGCAATCTCGGCAGCCGTCTTTTTAAACTGTGCCTCTACCTGCTTATCGGCAAAAGTAAGCTGCTCCAGGCCGTCGATGCCTGGCTGAAGTCCATCAGGATTAGCCGTAAAGTTTATGATGATGTTTTCCATTTACATAATTTATTTTCTGGTGACAATTATTTTCCTTCCCTTCTGCCTGTTATCAACTTCAAAGATTCCCAAGTGTTTACCCAAGTCAACAAGGGCAGCTCGCTTGTCGTTGAATTTCAGTTCGGTGGTAATTTCCTTAACCACTAGGCCTTCATCATTGATGTATGAACTCACTTTGACTTTTACCCCAATAACCGGTATAGTCTTTTCCCTTGATAGCTGTGTGATGTCGATTATTTCATTCCCTTCGAGGAGATAATCCTGAATATTCCAGAACCCAAGAGCCCGGAGTTCCTCTATTACTTTTTCGGCAGTTAATTCCAGCTTTTTCCTTAACTCCTCTTGATGTCTTTTAATTTCCTTTAAAATGTAAACTTTTGACAAGTTCTGATCTCCAATCTGCCTTGCGGTTTTAGGGGAATAGCCCGCCTTAATCGCCGACTTTGTTGCATTCGGATCAATGATATATTCCTGACAAAACCGTAATTGTCTAGAGGTTAGAAGCATTAGTTATTTTTTACTTTTTTCAAAAACATAAATTCCTCGTTCCAGCGCCTCACTTCTTCAGCATCTTCCTGGGTAAAGGGCTGGCAGAATACTCCCAACTGCAGCAGTTCCTCCGGAGACATGGTAGCGATCTTTTCTTTCATTGCTAGCTGGAGTTGATCCGTGGGTAGTTCCGGATCGATATTCAAACCGGAGTTTTTCAATCTGTGCAGCAGCTCTGCTCTAAGGTCCTCATCTGTATAATCGTTGTTTCCAAATGGATTGGTAAAATCTTCGATAAAGTCTCTTTGTTTCTGCTTTGTCGCCGGTATCGTAGGAACAAAGGGCAGCAGGCCTCTATCCCGTTTTTCCTCTTCACTCAAACTGTCAAGACCCTCTCTGATGCTCCTGCGCAACAACTCTTCCGCGTGTCGTATTTGCTTATTCATAAAAATTTAATATTTTATATGATTACCTCCTTGTATTGCCTGGTTTCAGTATCGTATTTAAAGCTGCAGTTACCTACTTTACCCAGCCAGGAATACCGTACTTTCTGTACGTGAACATCAACAAGCCCGGTTGAAAAATCCCGGTAGACACAAATCCCGTTATCAGGTTTGCTGAAAAAATGAGCAGATCCGGAAATATTGTAAAGTGTAGGCACCTCATACTTTCCGGTAGTTCTGTCTTTAGGCATTTTTGTTGGGTGCGCAATCAGAAAAACATGCACGTCAGTCTTTAGAGCAAATGTTTTTATTTCGGTAAGGCATTCGCTTACATACTGGGTTTCTGTTTGACCGGCCGGTATCTTGTGCTCGATATAGTTCCACGGATCTATCAGCAGGCCTTTAATTCCTTTCCGAACAACCAGCTCTTTGGCTTTGGAGAGTAACGCCGTTAACGTAACTTCAACCTGGCTGATGTTGATGAAATGGAAGTACTTATCAACCATGAAAATGCCATATTCCAGGTCTTTTATAGCGATTCTGGCCTCCAGGTTTTTCCGAAATCCAAAGGCCTTCCCGGTAAATTTTTCCAGCAGTTTTGTAACGTGCAAGGAGGATGGCTGATTCTCAAAGCTGCAAACTGCCCAGCTCCAGTCGTGATTTCTGGCTGATAAACACATGATCAGATCAATAAATTCAGATTTGCCACTTCCAGGGATCCCGGTAACAACGGTTAGCTGGCCGGGCATGAAAGAAATCAACTGATCAAATTCCGGCAGGCCCATTTTGATGCCCAGAGGGTAACCGTGCTCGTAAAAGTTTACCACATCATCATACAAATCCTCCATGGTCAGCACTCCTTCAATCGGCCAGGGTGTGGCTAGTTCAAGCATTTGGGTCACCGCCTGTTTGCCATACTTTACCAGGACCTCGTTGGCATCCTTGCATCCTTCCGGGTATTCAACCCTCCAGCACACTTCTTTACCGATCCTGCGGGCCAGTTCATCTCTGAGCGAGTAATCGGCCGCATCAGCATCAACCATCAAAATAACTTTCTTTTTGTCTTTGAACTGTTCCCAGCAGTTATCCAGATATTCCAACTTTTGGCTTCCTTTGCTGGCGCCATTCGGAACACTCACCGCGTTATAGATCCCACATTCATAAAGCGTTAGACAATCAATCTCGCCTTCAACAATCACACATTCATCCTCGTCCTGGATTCCGTTCAGGTTGTAAAAGAGGAGCTCGGCATCCTTTGCCATTTTAAAGCTCTTCTTTGGGCCCCTGAACTTGATGTTAACCAGATCTTCGCCACGGAAATAGTTAAAACAAATGCATTCCGCCTCTGACTCAAACTGCGGCATCCATTCTTTTGCTTCAGTGATGCTAAACCTAAGAAGGGTATTGTTGCTGATATTTCTGTCTTTTTCAAACCAGCTTAATGCTTTGCTGCTCAATTTCTCCAGTCTGGCAACCGGTGGTACATACTGCTTGTGCTTTTTCTCTAATACCCGGCCTTTGAATCCGCAGTTGTGGCAATTCCAGACCCCGCTATCGATATCTACGCTGAGGCAGGGATCCTTTTTGTTTTTCCTTGCTTCGCTACACTCCGGACATGTGACTTTTACACTGCCATGAGTACGGTTTTTCAAATTAATTCCTTTTGCCTCTATCATTTCAGCGTTGGTCATAGATATAATTTTTTAACCGGTATTTCGATATTTGATGCCCATTCACTGCACAAGGCTTGAAGATTGCGAACAGGTTTGCCGGTGTATTTCTTTACCAGCTCGTCTGCCTGGTATTCTATTGTCGAATCCGGTATTCTGTTATCTGCCGCCCGGCGTAAATATTCAAAAATTTGCAGCTTGCTGCTGAGCAAGCTATCTGAAGATGAAGAAGAAGATGAAGAAGGAGATGAAGAGCTTTTTTTGGCTTTCGTTTGGCTTAAGCCAGAAAAACCCAGGCCTTTTTTAGGTCTGCCGCCCTTAGAGCCGTTACTGGCCTGCTTTTGACGGAATTTGTTTTGCTTTTTTTTCTCATCAGATAATCTTTTATTGAAAATTTTTCCATTTTTTTCTGAAAAACATTTTAAAATAATTTCTTTGTTTTCATTCCATTTTTCTTCAAGTCTGGATAGCTTTGAAAGCATCGTGTCATCCTTCGGCAAAGAGCAATCATCCTGACCCCACATGTGACATAATAACCTGATATAAGCGCCCTCCTGTTCAGGTGTCATCAGAGATATTTTTGTACTCCCTAACCAATCTCCCGGGTAGAATTGAAAAGCTGGACTTTTCATGAGAGATTACTTTTAGAGTTGGCAAATAATCGGACATTCCTCTTCAAATTTTCAGCGAAAATGCTATCGGTGGAGAGGTATCGCGTAAGCGCCGACAGATCCCCGGCTGTAAATCCGGAAAGGTCGAACACCTGGAGCAGATGAGTTTCGTGTTTGGTTCTGAAAATCTGATTGTCAAGGCAATGATTGCATACAGTGATTAGGCTATTACTCGGATAATCGAATATCGCTTTGCCTTCGATGTGGTGCAGCCGGCAGACCTGTAATTTAGTGGATCTGTTTCCGCATTGCCGGCAAGTGTAATTATCTCTAATCCGGATTTCGTATTTGCGACGCTCCCATAGAAACAAGGCCTCATCCGGTTCAAGCAACCGGTTATTGCGCTGAAAATGCTGCTTCAGGCAGTTGAATATCTGCGTTAGGTGGGAGACAGAATTCACTTCACTTCGTGCAAAAGAGGAAATATAATTCATACTTACCTCCTTTTTGCTGTTTCAAGATAACCATCGGCCTCGTTGTTCAATTCGGCAAGCGTCTTCCTTCGGCCGGTTCTCAACCAGACGTCAATTTCAGATTTAAGGAAGTACAGTTTTTTGCCCTTTTTATGATGTGGAATTACAGAGCTATGGACCCAGCCATAAACAGTAGCCTTTGCAGGCTTTTCCGGCATATAATCGCATATCTCGTTTATATCATACCATCGATCAGAATGCTGCTCTGGTTGACTCTTAAGTTCCAGAAGCCTTTCAATATTCTCAAGTTTGGTGTAAAGCCTTGAAACGGCTGTGGGTAATTGTTCAAATGTAAGTTCCATTGTTCTACCATTTTGTTTGATAGTACAATGCTATTTAAATGGTGTCCGCTTTTAAAGAGATTAGTGATATTAGTAAAGGATTCGTGATTTTCGTAACAAAATAGTAAACTATTTACTCCAATTAGTACTCACGGTATCGGTATCATATCCTTCAAAGTAATCGCCTAAAAGAGCTGCATATTCCCTTTGCCTGCGGTAAGGTTTACCAGCGATATCCTTGAAATATCGATAGAACACCTTATAAATCTTTGCTTTTGTAGGCACGAGTTTGAAAGAAAATCTATCTTTTGGAGGTTCTTTTAATTCCAAAGCCTGCTTTAAGTAAGCAGTCAGTTCAGCTTCGGTCAAATAGTTCTTTTCAACTAAGTGTTTGCTAAAGTGATCATATACCTTGTCAATCTTTACACTATCAAAATTATTTTTAATACCTACCACCTCTCCAGTAGACTGATTTTTAGAACTCCCCACTTCTGAGAGCTTTTCATCCGGTTTTGGTATAGTAGTTTCAGTATCTGCAGGAGTTTTGTTTTTAAAATCCAAAAGCCAATTATAATATTTTGCTATAGATTCAACGCGGACAAAAGGTGAATCACCGGCACCAATTTTAATTTGGCAATTAGGACTGTTGGTAAATGCAAAGTCCCTTATTCCGTTGACAATAATTTTTTCATAAATATCCCTTATTTCGCAGATGTCAATAGTATTAAGTTTTGAAGGCTTGAACAATTGTACTGTTTCTCCTTTATAATCAGGGTTAAGCCCTTCCACACCTTTAGCAATCATTTTTGAAAAGTCCGGAATCTCTCCTGAAGGCAAATAAATTTCATCCAAGGGGAAATGCCTGTTTGTACGAACGGAAATAGGTAATTTTTCGGCAAAAAGTAATTTTTCATATCTTTCTATTTCTATCTGCAACAATCTATCCTTGGCCTCGCTTATTTCATATCTTTTCTTAAAAGTATGAATGAATCCTTCTGTTAACCGTTCCACCTGGTCAAAATATATCGCTTTACGTCTTTCTTCAATTTTTGACCATTCCTCTTCCTTCAGCAAATCGTAGTGATACTTTTGTTCGGTTGTGTTTAAAACTAAATGTTTACCCGGTTGCCAAGGGCCAGAAATTCTTCCTTCCCACCAATCCATAAAGTCATATTCCTGCACTTCTATTTGTTCAGCCTCTTGTGTTTTCGGATTAGTCCAATTTTCATAATATTTCTTCATTGGAGGTATTCTCGTTTTTGAATGCTATCAATGCCTTAGCCATATCCTTTTTATGATCATCCTCGAAACCGGCCAGGTAATTCTGAGTCGTTTTTACGTTTGCTGTGGCCTAGGGCCCTTATATTACAAATCCAATATGATCTTCTCCGTAGCATCCCTTTTTGTCTTATCAATAATTTTTGCATATACCTGGGTAGTCTTAAGTTCCCGGTGACCTAGCATTTTGGAGACAGTGTAAATGTCCGTGCCTCCCCTTAGTTGTAAGGTGGCGTAGGTATGCCTAAAGCAATGAAAGGTGATGTATTTGGTAATGCCGGCTCTCAAGATCCAATCTTTTAAAATCATGTTGGCATAAGCAGAGTATTTTAAGCCTTCAAATACTTTATCCGTTGGGCCTTGGGATTCACCTAACAAGGTGTAAGCCTGCTCAGGTATGGGTAATATTTCAATGCCCTTTGTCTTTTTCTGTTTGAAATGAATAAAATAGCCTTGTCCTTTAATATATTGTAACTCGCTCCATACCATCTTTTCAATGTCCGAGTATCTTAAGCCGGTAAGGGCCGAAAATAGGGCCGCTGTCTTTAGAACCGGCATTCTACACTCTGTTCGGACCAGTAAATTCAATTCTTCCAGAGTTACAAAGTTCCTTTCGGTCTCCGCCTTCCTTATATTATCCACATTAGCCGAAATGTTGACTTCTATATTCCCAGCTATAAAAGCCTTTGCAACAGTGGCTTTGAACTTGGTAAAGTAAAGCTCTGCGGTATTTTGGGCAAGCTGTTTCCCGCTTTTGGCTTTTGCTTTTAAAAGGAACTCCCTGTACTCATTGCAAAGCTGAACTGTAACATCCTTGAATTTAAGATGGCCGTTAGTAAACCTCTCTAGGTAGGCGACTGCGCAGAGCCAGTTTTCTCGATTTTTGCCGTAGCGTTTGTCACATTCAGATTTAAAATAATCTATAAAATCAGCATTGTACTTCTTTACCGATAAGAAACCGAATCTGTTGTTTTGGATCTCAATCTGGCGTTTGGCTTTGATGATTTCGGCAAGGCTGAGGGTTTCCTTATTATAATCCTTGTCAGAAGGGTTTTTTGGCTTTTCCAACAGGTACAGGCCTAAAAACTCTCTCCGCGTCAGTTTGCCCGTTTCAGGGTGGGGGATTGGTGGGTAAAAGTCCAGATAAAGGCTTTTACGGTTGCCTGAAATAGGCTTTGTCCTTAGCGTAACATTCATAAGTGTGAGGTGAGGTACAAAAACTGAAGGTTTGGTACACTAAAGGTACAAAAAGGTACAAACTAAACGATGGATAATAAAAAGAATCTATTAACAAATACCGCACTTTTACCGCAGTAATTTAAGCGTATGTAGTTGTTTTGTTATCGTTGGTATTTGTTTGCTTTTTTACATTAATCCTTCATCCGCAAAGCTGAAATAACCCTCCTCGCTCACGATAACATGGTCAATGATTTTTATGTCGAAATACCTCGCAGCTTCTTTGATTTTTACCGTGAGCTCCTCGTCCGCCCTGCTCGGCCTGAGGTTGCCGGAAGGATGATTATGGCAGAGGATAAGGCTCACCGCATTTTCTTCCAGCGCTTTTTTCAGGATAATCCGCGGGTCTGCTACGGTTCCGGTGATCCCTCCTTCACTCACTATCTCAAAATGATTGATCTTATTGGCACGATTTAGAAATACTACGGCGAAAACTTCCTTTTTGTAATCCTTCAATAATATCTGCAGGTAAGTGGCTATGTCACTACTATCCTTAACAACGGTTTTGCCCAGAAATCCGGTGGCCTGTCTTCTCCTTCCTAACTCCAGTGCGGCAATTACCGTAATGGCCTTAGCCTCGCCGATGCCTTTGATTTTCATGAATTCCTTTACTGACAATTTGCCCAATTCATTCAGATTGTTCTTTCCAAGTTTAAGAATTTCCCGGGCAAGATCTATGGCTGTTTTATACTTGTTGCCATTATTTAAAAGTAGGGCTACTAATTCCGAATCGCTCAAGGCCATTGCCCCTTTGCCAAGCAATTTTTCACGTGGCCGGTCGTCTTTCGCCCATTCCCTGATAGATTGTTTTGGTTCCTGCATAGCTCAATTTTAATCAATGCTTCGCAAAACGTCATGTAGTTTTCACCCTAATTCATGTTAATAATAACGTTGCTGAAGCAGCTCCGTATAAGTGTAATGTATTTTATTCTTTGCAGCTTAATTACTGCTTTTCCCGCGCTGAAGTTTTATCTTCGTCGCACATTACATCCACTTATGGCTTCCAATGCAAAAATTTTCTGTGGTTCCGGTTCGCAATACCTTGCCGAGCGAATTGCAAAAAAGTATGGTACACCGCTGGGTAAAATAAATATTCAAAAGTTCAGTGACGGAGAAACAGCAGTTGAATTTCTGGAAAGCATCCGGGGGGAATATGTTTTTCTGGTTCAGAGTACGTTTGCCCCCATGGATAACCTGATGGAATTGCTGCTGATGATAGACGCTGCCCGACGGGCATCAGCCGATAAGGTCATCGCCGTTGTTCCTTATTATGGGTTCTCCCGGCAGGACAGAAAAGACAGGCCCAGGGTAGCCATAGGTTCTAAATTGGTTGCCAATATGCTGGTAGCAGCCGGGGCAGACCGGGTAATAACCATGGATCTTCACGCTCCACAGATTCAGGGATATTTTGATATTCCGGTTGACCACCTCGATTCCTCTGCAATTTTTATCCCTTACATAGAACAACTTAAACTTGAAAACATTACCTTTGCGGCCCCTGATGTGGGAAGTACAAACAGGGTTAGGGAAATAGCCAGTTATTTTAATGCTGAAATGGTTATTTGTGACAAACACCGTAAAAGGGCTAATGAGATTGCAAGCATGGTAGTGATCGGTGATGTTACCGACAGGGATATTGTTCTGATTGATGACATTTGTGATACCGGGGGTACATTGGCCAAGGCAGCAGGGTTGCTTACGGAAAAAGGTGCCAGAAGTGTGAGGGCACTGTGCACTCATCCTGTCTTAAGCGGCAATGCTTACGAGAATATTACGAATAGTGTGCTGGAAGAATTGGTGGTTTGTGATACCATTCCATTAAAGCGGGAAATAGAAAAAATAAAGGTACTCTCAGTCTCTGATCTGTTTGCGGTGGCCATACGTAACGCGCATGAGAATAAGAGTATCACCAGTTTGTTTATCCATTCTCAATTAAGAAATAAATAAAAGCAAATTAAGATTATTTTTTTGCCTTAATATATAAACAATAAACAGTAATTAATGAAAACAATTACCATCGAAGGACAACTCAGGACCGAACATGGCAAAAAAGCCACCCGCCATCTTCGCTCTGAGAACAAAGTGCCAGGTGTAATTTACGGGGGTGCCCAGGAGGTTAATTTTTCTGCACCGGCTACCGACTTTAAGACAATGGTTTACACACCGGATTTTCAGTTGATGGAGGTTACCGTAGAGGGTAAGCGTTATACATGCATTCTGAAAGACCTTCAGTTTGACAAGGTTACCGATCAGTTACTTCATATCGATCTGCTTGAATTGGTAGAAGATAAGAAAGTGGTTGCTACATTACCTCTTAGACTTACAGGAACTCCTGCCGGTGTTAAAGGCGGAGGAAAGCTGATCACAAAAATGAAGTCCTTAAAAGTGAAAACTTTCCCTAAATATTTGAAAGAAAATATTGAGGTTGACATTTCATTACTGGAATTAAATGAAAATATAAGAGTACAGGACGTGGTTGCCGAAAATTTCGAGATATTAAATTCACCGCGTATTCCAATAGCTACCGTGGTTATGACGCGACAGTTGAAACAGGAAGAAGCTACTGTAGAAAAACCTGCAGCTCCAGCTAAAGCTGCCGCTCCGTCCAAAGCCGCGGCTCCTCCTAAGAAATAATACCCTTTATCTCATAGCCCGGTCTTTGTCACCGGGCTTTTTAATATATTATCCCAAATACTTATAATTGGATATAGTTATTTTCATTTTTCTAACCGATATTAGATGGATAAATTTTTAATAGCAGGTTTAGGAAATGTCGGGCCTGAGTATGCTGGTACCAGGCATAATATCGGATTTGATGTCGTGGATTTGTTTGTTGAAAAGCATGCAGGCAGTTTCAACATGCAACGCCTGGCCGCGGTAGCTGAAGTAAAACTGAAAGGAAAAAAATTGATCTGCATTAAGCCTTCAACCTTTATGAACCTTAGTGGTAAAGCGGTAAAGTACTGGCTGGAAAATGAAAATGTCTCTGTAGAAAATCTTTTAGTTATTGCGGATGATCTTGCAATACCTTTAGATAAGTTGCGTCTGAGGCCTGCCGGAAGCTCAGGGGGGCATAACGGATTTACAAGCATCCAGGAATCGATTCAAACAGTTAATTACGCCAAACTCCGGTTCGGAATTGGGAATGATTATTCAAAGGGCAGGCAGGTGGAATATGTGTTGGGAAAGTGGACCGAGCTTGAGATCCCGGTTGTAAAGGCTAAATTGGCTAAATGTGTTGAGCTCATTGAAGATTATGCACTTTCAGGGATTTTACAGGCAATGAATCGATATAACAATTTAATCTTCAAACTATAAAATCTTAAATTGAATCTTTATTTTAGCAGCAAATTAGTTCCAGGCGTTATTTAAGAATCTGATATCCAATAAAAACAGCGAACCTGTTCCGGTCAGTAAATACCGTGATTTTTTAATCCTTAATTTATTGAAATATGAAAATATTTTGTGTAGGCCGTAACTATGTAGCTCATGCCCAGGAGTTGGGCAATGAAGTACCTGATGAGCCCATCATTTTCATGAAACCCAAGAGCGCCTTGTTACAGTCGCATACTCCTTTCTACTATCCGGAGTTTACGAATGAGCTCCATTATGAGTGTGAACTGGTTCTCCGTATCTCAAAGAACGGCAAATATATCCAGGAGCGTTTTGCCAGTAAATATTATGATGCAGTAACCGTTGGTATTGATTTTACCGCCCGCGATATCCAAAATGAATTAAAGGAAAAAGGCCTTCCCTGGGAAAAGGCTAAATCCTGGGATAACTCGGCGGTCATTGGCAAGTGGGTTCCTTTGTTAAATGTAAAGAACAGGAAAGACATTAATTTTTGCCTGTATAAAAACAAAGAACTTGTGCAGAAGGGTTCTTCTGCATTAATGATCACCAATTTTGATAATGTCGTCGCCTATATTTCAAACTATTTTTCAGTAAACATCGGTGACCTGATTTTTACTGGTACTCCGGCCGGGGTAGGCGAGTGCGTCGTCGGTGACGAACTGGAAGGATTTATGGAAGATGACAGCATGTTTACCTTAGAGGTGAAATAGGAGCCGGAAGTTGGAGTCAGAGGTCGCCATTCCGGAAGTCCCAGGTTATTTTCAAGCCAGGCGGCAAACTATGCAACCATACTAACAACTGTTAGCTTTTTATTACATTTGTGCCTTCATTGAATGGAATATGGTAAGTTCACCGATCCTGTTGAAGGCATTCGAATTGATGTGCACCGCTAAAGCTATGGCCGCAATTTATGAAGCTAACCGGTCAATATGCAAATATGTCCATTCTACTTCGCGTGGCCATGAGGCCATACAATTAGCTACCTCTTTTCAACTTACTAATATTGATTATGTAAGTCCTTATTACCGTGATGAAAGTATGTTACTGGGGATCGGTTACTCCCCTTACGAATTGATACTCCAATTGCTGGCAAAGGCTGATGACCCATTCAGCGGTGGAAGAACTTATTACGCTCACCCCAACAATAAACAAAGCGATAAGCCGGTCATCATCCATCAAAGCAGCGCAACAGGCATGCAGGTTATTCCAGCTACCGGTATCGCTCAGGGTCTTCAATACCTGGAACATATTCAATCTTCACTGTGCAGGCGTGGACCTTCGGGTGCTCCGGTAGTGCTTTGTTCATTGGGTGATGGCAGTGTAACGGAGGGTGAGGTAAGCGAAGCGTTTCAATTTGCCGAGTTAAAAGGTTTGCCGGTTATTTATCTGGTGCAGGATAATAATTGGGGAATAAGTGCCAGCAGTGAAGAAACAAGGTCGGTTGGTGCATATGACTATGTTTCCGGCTTTCGGGGTATGCAGCGGATGCTTGTGGACGGCAGCGACTTTGTTCAAAGTTATGAGGCCATGCAACAGGTTGTACAGGAGGTCAGGAACAGCCGCAGGCCCTATCTGATACAAGCTAACGTTCCTTTATTGGGCCATCACACCAGTGGTGTAAGAAAGGAGTTCTACCGGTCTGGTGAAGACCTTAAACAACATGCTGCCAAAGATCCCTGGCGCAAGCTGCGGTTTCACTTACTGGATCTTGGAATAGGAGAAGGAAGCTTGCAAGAAACGGAAAACGCAACGTCGGAAAGAGTAGCCTTGGATTTTAAAAAAGCCTGTGTTGCGGCAGAGCCGGATCCTGCGACGGTTAATGATCATGTTTTCGTACCAACGCCCGTGAAAGAGGAAAAGGGTGAGCGTGAACCGGCCGGCGCAGTCCGTACAATGATGGTAGATGCTTCTTTAATTGCCATCCGTGAAATAATGGAAGATAATCCTGAAGCCATTTTTTTCGGTCAGGACGTAGGCCGCAGGTTAGGTGGGGTGTTTCGGGAAGCTGCAACGCTTGCAGAACAGTTTGGAAACCACCGTGTATTTAATACAGCCATCCAGGAAGCGTATATTATCGGTTCTACAGCCGGGCTGTCTGCAGTGGGGGTAAAACCGATCGTCGAAGTGCAGTTTGCCGATTATATTTATCCCGGATTTAATCAATTGGTAACGGAAATTTCAAAAAGCTGTTATTTGACCTGTGGCCATTTCCCGGTACAGACCCTGATTCGTGTACCTGTAGGGGCTTACGGTGGGGGAGGGCCTTATCATAGTGCTTCTATTGAAACCACCCTGCTTTCTGTCAAAGGATTAAAAATAGTGTATCCTTCCAATGCGGCAGACCTGAAAGGCCTGCTGAAAGCCGCTTTTTATGACCCTAATCCGGTAGTGATGCTCGAGCATAAAGGCTTATACTGGAACAAGGTTCCGGGTACGGAAGGAGCCAAGACCGTTGAACCCTCCAGAGATTATATCATCCCCCTGGGTAAGGCAAAAATCACTTTACCTGCAAGCGAAAACAAAATCAACGCAGGAGAAACGTGTTGTATAGTTACCTATGGAATGGGAGTTTATTGGGCTTTGGCAGCCTCAATGAATTACGCCGGCCAGGTAGAGATCATTGATCTCAGAACTTTATATCCCCTGGATGAGGAACTGGTTTATTCCCGTGTTAAAGTACATGGAAAGTGTTTGGTGCTTTGTGAAGAGCAACAATATAATTCGTTTGCCGAAGCGCTGGCCGGAAGGATCTCTAAAAATTGTTTCACCTACCTGGATGCACCTGTTGAAGTAATGGGGGCTTTAAATAACCCTGCCGTTCCTATGAATACTGGCCTGGAAAAAGCTATGCTGCCCAATGCAGATAAAGTGAGTGACCTCTTAAGAGAACTTTTGCTTTTTTAATCAAATCCGCTATTTTTGCAGCCCGTTTGGCGAGGTAGCTCAGCTGGTTAGAGCATCGGATTCATAACCCGAAGGTCGGGGATTCAAGTTCCCTCCTCGCTACTGTTAATTCGCTTTAAGCTCTCCGGAAACGGGGAGCTTTTTTGGTTGGAACATAGACCCAGCATGGGTTTAAAAACGAAACGTCTTGTAGTGCGCTATTAAGATACGGCCTTTTGGATTACCGAAACAAATATAAAATAATGTCGATATGAGACCTTATTTGGCGCATATAGAGGTCCACTAATCTGCTTCGAAAACCTCTCTTTAGCTTTTGTTGCACCTTTAGATCGGCGTCTAGGACGAGCTACCAGTCAGGTGTAGCACATATATACTTAACCGTACGTATATTTGGTTATCAACCTAAAACATGGCTGTACCAGATTATTAATCCATCATGTTGCCTCTGCTGACCAAACTTGCCGACAAGCAAGAACATACCGTTCGCGAATTAGTCGAACAATTGGCCAAACATTTCGACTTATCAGAACAAGACAGAAGGGAGCTTTTGCCTAGTGGCGCTCAATTTGTGTTTGATAACCGGGTAGCATGGGCAAAAACATATCTTAAAAAGGCTGGCCTAATAGATAATCCCAGACGCGCTACTATTGTTATAAATGAAAGAGGCTTGAAGGTTCTGTCGGAAAGGTTAAGGCGTATTAATGTTGCTTTTCTAAAACAGTTTCCGGGGTTTCTGGAGTTTCAAAGTCTCAAAAAAGATTAACAAAGCACGCCGGCCCTGGAAATCTCGCAAGGCACGCCGGAAGAATTAATTGCAAGCACTTATACAGAGACTCTCGCTCAGGACCTTCTTCAGAAGGTGCTATCCATGCCCTTTCAGTTTTTTGAAAAAGTGGTTGTTGATCTGCTCGTAAAGATGGGTTACGGTGGCTCAATCCAGGATGCAGGAAAGGCTGTGGGCAAGACCGGAGACGAAGGTATAGACGGAATTATAAAGGAAGATAAACTGGGATTGGATGTTATCTATTTGCAGGCAAAGCGATGGAAACCTTTCTCCTTCGCTCATTGTGGCCAACTGGCCGATCAATCCGGTATCCATAGCTTTTAAATGACGGCAGCAAAGAGCAGTGGGGCGATAATGCCAGCTCCTTTGTTGCAAATGCCCATGCTGCTTATGCGTTGTGCCGCGCTCTTTCGGGCCTAAAACAGTGATGTATGGATTGGCAGCCTTTTGTAAAATGGCGTGGCCGGCGCAGATCGTAAAAAGTCCGCACAAAATATTTTCATGCAACTCAATTTTGTCACTCAATCTAACTTATTGAAAAAATTTCTTAATGGAGAATTTATTTTTTGCATATTTTACATTTTCGAGCAAACAGAATGTCGACTAAATTTTTTACAAACGAAGGCAACAACACTCTTCTGGAAAAATTCGAAGGTATATTCAGGCACATGAATATTCATTTCTTCGATGCGCTGGTAGGATTTTTCAGAGCTTCAGGATATTTTAGAATATATCCGTTCCTGAAAGAGGTAAACGATATTAGAATATTGGTGGGTATTGATGTAGATCGCCTTACTTATCAGGCATACGCAAAGGGATTGGAATTTATTCCATCACCTTCAATAAGTAAAGAAAAGTTTATTGAAAATCTAAGGAAGGATATTCAGCAGGCAGCTTATACCAAAGATGTAGAAGATGGTATGGTTCATTTTATAGAGTCGATTCTTGATGGAAGAATTCAAATGCGAATACATCCAAGTAAGCAACTGCATGCGAAAATGTACATTTTTCGTCAGAAGGAAAAACATCAGCATGCCGGGTGGGGCTCTGTAATAACCGGCTCTAGCAATCTTACCGAAGCAGGATTGAAACACAACTTTGAGTTTAATGTTGAAATAAGGGATCATGATGATGTGGATTTTGCATGTGTAACTTTTGAGAAACTCTGGAACGAAGCTATTCCCCTTGCTGTTTCTGATGCGCAGGAACTAAGGCGCAAATCTTACCTTAACGATGAATTCACTCCCTTCGAGATTTATGTCAAGTTTCTCATTGAGTATTTTGGCAGAAGCATTGATTATGACCCCGATGATGTGAAAGACATACCATTAAATTATACACGCCTCCGTTATCAGGTGGATGCCGTGAATGAAGGTTTTGAAAAATTGAAACGCTATAATGGTTTCTTTCTGGCAGACGTAGTGGGTCTAGGCAAGACTATTGTCTCAATAATGATTGCTAAAAAGTTCGCCATTTATAACGGACTTCGTACCCGTGTACTGGTTGTTTATCCTCCTTCTATGGAATATTCCTGGAAAAAGACAGCCAATGACTTTAATCTGCCCTTTACTATAGACTTTATCACTAACGGTAGCCTGCATAAAGTAAAGCATATTGAAAACTATGACCTTGTAATAGTGGATGAGGCACACAAGTTTCGTAGCGATACATCTGACATGTTTAATCTTTTACAAACTCTTTGTAAAACACCAAGGAGAAATCCTGGCCCCTATGGTGAAAGGGAAAAAAAGGTTATTCTTGTTTCAGCAACCCCCCTCAATAATAAGCCGGAAGATATCCGTAATCTTATTCTGCTGTTTCAGGATGGCCGGAATTCTTCCCTTGACTCAGTGTCAAACCTTATTCATTTTTTTCGTTCACGAATCGACCGTTTCAACCGCCTGAGAAAAGAGCGCGACCGTAAGGTGGTAATTGAAGGCATAAAAAAATTGTATGAAGAAATCCGCATAAAAATATTGGAGCCTATTATCATACGCAGAACAAGAACTGATATAAGGGATAATAAAGAATATTGGGAAGATATGACAACGCAGGGCTTAAAATTTCCTGTTGTTCAAAAACCCATTCCAATTTATTATCAATTGGATAGCACGCTGAATGAACTTTTTGATGATACTGTCCGTGCGATACAGCATCCTTACGAAGGCCTGAAATATTTCCGGTACCAGGCTATTAAATATTTAATTGAACCTTACCGGAAACAGTATGAAGATGCTGCTTCCATTGCTGAACGGCTCGCATCCATCATGAAAACGTTATTGATAAAAAGACTCGACAGCAGTTTCTATAGTTTCATCGAATCGCTTAAACGTTATCGAAATGCAAACGGAGCCATGTTAATGATGTTTGAAAATGACCGGGTGCATATTGCTCCATCATTGCATGTCTCTGAATTTATTTTGGAAGACAACGAGAATGAATTGATAGAAAGGATGAACAAACTACGGGAAAGTGATCCTACGGTTCAGACTTACAAAGCCGATGATTTTGAAACAGGCTTTATTAAAGGGTTACAACAAGACCATGCAATTATTGAATCACTTTT
This sequence comes from Chitinophagaceae bacterium, assembly GCA_037718865.1. GTDB lineage: Bacteria > Bacteroidota > Bacteroidia > Chitinophagales > Chitinophagaceae > JADCRZ01. The sequence continues at coordinate 339,337 of JBBJMP010000004.1, forward strand.
CGACCGCTGGATTAAATGGCAAGAAAAAAATAAAGACCCAAAGCTTGTTGAATTCGTGGATAAACTGGATGCTGATTTGCTGAAAGATAAAAAAGGAACGCCACGTAGACTGATTATCTTTTCCGAATATAGAGACACTACGAATTACCTTCTTTCGGAACTCGCTAAGGCCGGGTTTGAAAAAATACTTGCGGTTGATAGTACCAACCAAAAAGAACTTTCAGAAGCAGTACGGAAAAATTTTGATGCCCGTGTTGATATAAAAGAACAGCGAAATGATTACAATATTCTTATTACTACTGAAGTTCTGGCAGAAGGCGTAAACCTTCATCAGGCTTATACACTCATCAACTACGATACACCCTGGAATAGTACCCGCCTTATGCAGCGCATCGGCCGGGTAAACCGCATCGGTACTGTTGCTGAAAAAATTTACGTTTATAATTTCTATCCAACAGAGCAAACCGAATCGCATATAGAATTATACAAAAAAGCATTGCTAAAACTTCAGGCTTTTCATTCCGCTCTTGGGGAGGATAGCCAGATTTATAGCAGTGAGGAAGAGTTTGGCACTTTTGGCTTATTTGATAAAGTAGGCAGCGAAGGAGAAAGAGATGAGCGGCTACGTTACCTGCTTGAGTTGCGGGCTTTCAGGGTTAACAATCCGGAATGGTTTAAGCAAATAAAAAACATGCCGCTGCGGGCCCGTACAGGCCGAAATGTTTCTGTTAGTCAACAAACTACTGTTACCTTTTTGAAAAACCGGAAAAGAGATGGATTTTATCATATCAAACCAGGCAACGAAGTGCAGGAAATCTCCTTTCTGGAAACTGCTGATTTATTTAGGGCACTGGCAGAAGAGAAACCCCTGCCACTTATAGAAGGCCATTATGAGCATGTACAATCGGCCATCGCTCATTTTAAGGAAGCTCAGCGTGATGAAAAAAATAACGGAACAATGGCCGCTCAGTTTGGCCCCAATGAAAAACGGGCTCTTTCATTTGTGGATGCTTTTACCCGTCTGCAAAGCCTGAACGAAGAAGAGCTGCAAACACTCAAACTGGCTAAGCAAGCTATTATTGAACATCGTTTTCAAAAATTACAAAGAGACATTAACAAGCTTCGGCAGAGTACCGAAAAAACCAGCATGAAAGCCGTATATGTAGCAGAAAAATTATTAGAGATTGTATCAAAATATCCTTTGCATAACGGTGAAGAAGTAATCCCTGAAGATGTGGATAAACCTGTTATTTCAAACGAACCCGAAATCATTATAAGCGAATCATTTCATTAACCCTTATGCTTTCAAAAGAACAGATTGAGCAAACACTTAAAAATCGGTACAGCCGCGAGCAGTGGAAAGCAATGCTGACAAGTCTGTTTGCTCAACATGATGAAGAAGTAAAATGGGAACGGCAACCTGCAGAAATTCCTCTGGGTAATAAAACGGCTGCATACTGGGCAAAAAATTGTTTTCATCTGGGTACTGTTTTATTGACTGATGGTAAAATAATAAAGGTATATGAAGCAGAAATACTGAATACCCGCATAGCCCAAAATCGTGTAGGTCTTCGAAGCCTTATTCAATCGGAGATCATTCCTGGTTTTAATGATGCGGCACTGGCCGTGTTTCATTCAAATGAACAAACAGAATGGCGTTTTACTTTTATGAGCAAATGGGAGTATCCCGAAGAATCAGGCAAAGTGGTAAAACATGAAACGCATCCTAAAAAATTCACTTATGTGCTTGGGCCTGCAGAAAGCAGCCGGACAGCACGTGACCGGTTTTATGAATTGCAGATAAAACCCAACACACTACAGTCAGTGGTGGATGCGTTCTCCGTAGCTAAAATGTCGAGAGAATTCTTTGAAGCATACCGGGAAGACTATAATGCTTTCTACGATTATCTAAAAAATTCATCGTATCGCAAATCGGTTTTCAATATTCCAAAACACCGTGATGTTATAGAAAATGAAAAGGCTGAGAAACCGATCCGTGATTTTGTTAAGCGTTTGCTGGGTCGTATCGTATTTCTGTATTTCCTGCAAAAAAAAGGTTGGATGCAAAGCATTTGGGCAGAGCCGGGAGAAATTAAACCCGATGCCGCCTTCATGACGCATCTTTTTCAGTTTGCAGAACGTAAAGAGGATTTTTACTCGACGTATTTGCTTCCTTTGTTTTTTCAAACTTTGAACAACAGTGAAAGAGGGGATGACGTCTTTAAAATTGAGGGAACAGTGCTGGGCAAAATTCCCTATCTCAACGGCGGCCTGTTTGAAAAAGATTTTAAAGGAGTTGAAGACATTCGTTTCAAGAACAGCCTGTTTCAGAACCTTTTTAATTTTTTTGACAGCTATAATTTTACCATCATTGAAGATAGTCCAGAGGAAAGAGAGGTTGCTGTTGACCCGGAAATGCTTGGTCATATATTTGAGAACCTCATCGAAGAAAACAAGAAATTCGGCACTTTTTACACACCCAAAGAAGTAGTGCATTTTATGACACAGGAAGCGTTGCTACTGCATCTTGCAAAGAAGCTATCTCTTGATGCAGGCACAACGGAGTGGAAGTCGCTCAAAACCTTTGTCAGGTATAAAGAACACGATGCCTTTATACGTTCTGTTGCCCTTAAAATAAATAGCCATTTAGATGATGTTAAAGTTTGTGATCCTGCCATAGGTTCAGGTGCCTTCCCTGTCGGAATATTGCTGGAGATTTTTCAAATGAAGTCTTTTCTGAATTCGATTTTGCAACTTGGTGATTTTAATTATGCAGAGGTGAAGGAAAAGATCATTCGCAACAGCATTTATGGGGTGGACATTGACAAAGGCGCCATCGATATTGCCCGGCTCCGTTTCTGGCTTTCGCTCATCGTTGACCTTGATAAACCAAGACCCTTGCCCAATTTCGATTACAAATTTATGCAGGGTAATTCACTGAAAGAAGAGTTTGAAGGCATACCTCTTAAAATTAAAGAGGAAAAAAGGAAAGCGCAGAATGTCGATCTTTTCGGAGAAGCAAGCGAACCCGAGAGTTTTTATGGCTTCTTGAATAAAAGCGACATAAATCTCGAAAAGCTGGAGGAAGATTTATTTGATGCTCATGATGATAAGATTAAAAAGGAGATGCGAAAAAAGCTCAATAGCACAGAGAAAGCGTACATTAAATATTGCATTTATGATAAGCTTACTGAAATAAAAACAAGAATAGATAACGAATGGGGCAATTACGGACGTAAGGCTGCAGGATTAACTCCTACACAGAAGGAAACAATAAAGGCTTCTTACCAAAAGAAAATTCATAAGCTGGAAGCTGAAAAAGACCAATTTGAATCGAAAGCTCAACTATTGAAAGAGTTAGACGTATATGAAAAACCGTATTTTCTCTGGCATCTTTATTTTAAGCATGTTTTTGATAATGGTGGATTTGATATTGTAATAGCCAACCCGCCATACGGTGTTAAGGCAGATGATGAGTTATATGTTAATAGCGGATTAGGCAGTAAAGACAGTTATGGCTTCTTTATTAAACTTGCGATTGACACATTGCTAACGATTAACGGTACATTGGTATACATTGTAAGCGATACCTGGCTTACCATCAAAAGCCATTTGGAATTAAGGAAATGGATACTAAAAAACCAGCTGCATAAAGTAATTCGCCTTCACGCCGATACATTTGGGGCTGTGGTGAATACCTGTATTTTCTCCCTTACACGAACAGATTCTGCAATTGCAGAAAGTGAGGTCATTGCTGCAGATTTAACCAGCCTTAGCACCCGTAAATCGCTGCCTGAGTTTCGGGAAAAACTGTTACACCTGGAGGAATTTACAGGTGAGTTTAACGAACGATATGCAGTGTACCGGTATCCACAACGGTTAATTAACACCAACAGCAATCTACCGGTATTTACTGCTAGCCCAAAGCTGTTTGCATTGATGAATGACAGTATCTGTGAAAATGAAAAGCACATCATACAAGATAATGAAGAGGAAATAGCGATTGAAATGAGGAAGATTAAGCTTAATAATATCGAAGTAGAATTGATCCGTTTCGGAGATATAGCTGAAGTAAATCAAGGCATTTCAACAGGTCAAAATGAATATTATATCAAACGAATTGCTATGGGCGAAGGATATTTAGCAGTTAATATGGAGTTAGTTTTAACCCAAAAAGAGATTGAAAACTTAGATAGTGACGAAAAACTCAATGGTATATCTCCAGATAAATACCTGGGTAAGTATTTTATTCCTTACGATAAAGGAGGCGAATCTGATACAGAAGAAGGATGGTTACCCAATTATTATGTTCCAGGAAAGTATTTTATTGATTGGTCAAAAAATTCTTTAAAAAGAATGCGAACATTGAGCATTGCAAGAAGAAAAATCCAGGACAATAAAAAAACTGCTATTAACAAAGATGATTACAAAAAAATTGCAGCGGCTTTAAGAAATCAAGATAAATGGTTTAAAACAACGATCAATTTCTCTCCAACAGGTTTATATTCTCCAACATTTAGATTGGGTTTTGGAACTATTGCACAGAATACAAGTTCATCAATTATTGTTTCAAATGAGTTCAAATTTTTTACTCTTGGTATTTTATGCTCAAGATTAGCTCGTTTCTTATTTAAAAATTTTCTTAATCACACTATTCATACACAAGAGGGTGATGTAATGGACTTTTCATTTCCTATAAATAAAAGCTTGGATATTGAAGATATTGTTAACGGATTAATTGAAAAACAAAAGAAAAATTATTTATACGATTATCATTCTAACGAACAAAAAGAAATCGACCGTTTAGTTTACAAATTATACGGATTGAATGATGAAGACATTCAGGAAGTGGAATACTGGTGGGCAAGGCGTTATCCAAAACTGGCCCGGTTTGCCGATACCAGGCTACGGTTAAGTGTAAAAGACAAGCAAGAGCAGTTAGCCCGTTTGCAGGAAACCATTACCCGCGGTGAGAACAAATATTGTGAATTTAAAAGCAGCCTGCGGCTGGATATTAAAAAGGGCACACCTGAAAAATATATTGAGCATTCCGCCTTTAAAAATATTGCAGCCTTCCTCAACAGTGAAGGAGGTACACTGATCATTGGCGTGGATGATGACAAGAATATTTTGGGATTAGAGCAAACCGATTATACTACTTTTTCCCAGTCAGGTAAGCTGGATGAATGGAGCAAGCACCTGGATAATCTTATTCAAAACTATCTTGGTAATAAAGTGCATTCATTTTTGAAGACGCAGCACATAACTATTGATGGTAAAACTGATGGTAAAACCGTTGCAGTTATTGAAGTGAAACCTTCCCCTAAAGAGGTTTGGCTTAAAAATGGGAATAATGAAGAATTTTACATCCGTCGAACTGCGAGCGCGACTCAGCTTACTGGCAGCGATGCAGTAGATTATATCAAGGCACACTGGAGTAAATAGTGTGCAAAGTTTTTTCTAATCATTCGAATGATTATATAAATCACTATCTGATTTCTAACACAACTCGAAGGGCCCGAAGGGGTAATCAAAAGCCCTTCAGGTCGCTTATGCGGAGCAGTTAAAAGTATACTGGCAGGTAGGGGCCTATATACAGCATCGCCTTCAAACTGCTGACTGGGGAGAAAAAGTGGTGGACAGTTTTGCTTCCTGGCTAAAAGAAAAAGAGCCGGCCATAAAGGGGTTTGACAGGCGAAGCATTTACCGTATGCAGGAATTTTATATAATCTGGAAAGAGGCGGACTTCTCGGTGTATTCCGTTGCATTTTCACAAATTGTGGGGTCGCTGCCCCCACAATTACAAAAGGTTGACAATCAATTAGTAGAAATTGTGGCGACAGCGTCACCACAATTGCCGCCTATGCCATCCATTCTGCAAAGAATCAGTTGGAGCCACCATCTTGAATTACTGGGTAAAACCAAAAGCCAGGAAGAAAGGCTTTTTTACCTGCTGCTTTCCATCAAAGAAAATTATACGCTCCGCGACCTGCGAAGACAATTGTCTGCAGGAATTTATGAACGCCAGAAAATGAGCAGTCAAAAAATTATTGAAACTGCACATCCGCAGGCAGGACTCATTTCTCAAATCTTTAAAGACAAATACATTTTCGAATTTTTAGATCTACCGGAACCGTATAGCGAAAGCGATGTACAAAAGGGCCTCTTGCTTCGCCTGAAACAGTTCATCCTGGAACTGGGCCGCGACTTTCTTTTTGTAGGGGAAGAATACCGCCTTCAGGTGGGCATGCATGATTATTACGTTGACTTATTATTTTTTCACCGGGAATTGCAGTGCCTCACGCTTTTCGAATTGAAAATTGATGAGTTCAAGCCCGAATATCTCGGCAAACTGAACTTTTACCTGGAGGCATTGGACAGGGATCTGAAAAAGCCAAAAGAAAATCCATCTATCGGCATATTGTTGTGCAAGACCAAAGACAAGGAAGTAGTGGAGTATGCATTAAGCAGGAACATGAGTCCTGCCATGGTTGCCGAATACGAAACAAAATTGATAGACAAGGGCCTGCTGCAACGCCTGTTGCACGAATGGGCCGAACATATAAACAATAATGGGTAGATCAACCAAAGACTGTGTCATTAAAAGCTTAGGCGACGCTGCCCGCCACAACAGTAACTTAATGGTGCGGCCTGAAGTTATTCTCTGGCCGGACCCCGACGCACAGTGGAAGCAAGTGATCCCCGCCTTACAAAAAGAGTTGCCTGCCTTACTTGTGTATGGACCCTTTGATCCCAAACAAAAACAGGGGCCTGCCATCTGGATCAAATGCATGGTGGCTAAAACATTACCGGAAGCGAATTGGCCGGATAATACTATTCCAATAATCTACCTGCCAGGTATTGGAAAGCACGAACTAAAAGATATTGCAAAAGCCGCCTTTGACATTCAGCCATTATTAGAATACCAATATACCGGCACGCTCTGGACCCAGGAAAACGGAAAAGAATGGACCATCCTGGCTTTTATCCAAAATGAAGAAAGCGGGTTAGGACAGAAAGTAGCCCAGGATAGTGCCACCAGGGAGGCCATTAAAAGATCAGTGTCCCGGTATTTTGAAGATCCGGAAGCTTTTTTAGGAAAACCCATCATTGATGCGGAGGATGTGTTGAATATGGTGTTTCCGGATGTAATTGCTGCCATCCTCAAATGGATGTGTAAGGGGAGTGCCTGGTTACATGCATTGCCCGTAGAACAGCAGCAGGTGTTTATCAATATCTGCAAAACCAGGTATGGTTTTATCCCTGATCCAAATAATATTAAAGAAATTACGGAAAAATTAGGCACCCAGCGTGGAACATGGAAACAAGTTTGGTTACACTATGCTAATGCACCCAAGAAGTTTCCGGAAATGCAAGACTTGCTTCGCTCAGCCAAACCCGATGATTTAGGCAAGGGTATGTTCACAATCCCAGCGGAGAGCTGGCCCCAGGTAAATGAGGAGAAGGAAGATCAGCTTCGGAAAGAAATGATCATTGCAGCCAAGCAGCAACCGAAGGAAGCTTTTGAAAAGCTGAAAAGATTACATCAGCAGCACGAGGAAAGAAGGCATTGGGTTTGGACAGAGTTGGGTCAGGCGCCATTAGCAAAGGCTTTGCAACATTTGGTTTTGATGACTGAAACAGCCAACGAGAACTATCCATCTTCTACGATTGAGGAGGTGAAACAATACTATCTTACAAAGGGGTTCAGAATAGACCAGTCCATGCGTAAAGCGTTGGCCGCCGTTAGGTCAGATAAAGATAAGGACGTTATAAAGGGATTGATCAGCTCCATCTATAAACCCTGGCTAACCTTGATCACACAAAAGTTTCAATCATTGGTTAAAGGAGATGCCTCCATCTTCACCGCTCAGTTTGAGGTGTCGGAATCCCAAACCTTTCTATTATTTGTAGATGCCTTCCGCTTTGAGCTTGCAGAAGAATTCGCCGAACGTTTAACCAACGCAAAATACAACGTGAATCTGCAGGCGCGCTGGTCCGCCTTACCAAGTCTTACACCAACAGCGAAACCAGCCATCTCGCCCATTGCAGAAAGCGTTTCTGTAACCAGTGAATTCAATGATTTCCGCCCACAGCTTGAATCAGGAAGAGACCTGCTTACTGCAAATTTCAGGGAATCATTGAGTGCCTATGATTATGTTTTCGTAAAGAACGCAACCGATATCACGCCAGGCAAAAATCATTGGCAGGAGATAGGTGATATAGATACAAAGGGTCATACTGAACAATCAGAAATAGTTAAACGTGTGGAGGAATTATTTGAGCAGGTTCATCAGGCCATTGATGCTGCCTTTGAGAAAGGCATCAAAAAGATAAAAATAGTAACCGATCATGGTTGGCTGTTGTTGCCCGGGGGCTTGCCTAAAACAGAGCTTTCCAAAGATTTAGTGGAAACCCGGTGGGGACGATGTGCATTGATCAAAGAAGGCGCAAAAACAGACCTGCTTCACTTGCCCTGGAGATGGAACCCGGGCATATTCATAGCTTATGCCCCAGGTATATCCTTTTTTAAAAAAAATGAGGAATATGCACACGGCGGCATTTCCATTCATGAGTGTTTGGTACCCGTTTTAATTATTGAAAATTCAAGTGAGTTAACCATCAATGCCAAAATAAAGGAGTTGAAGTGGGTTAATCTCAAATGCGCTGTTACAACCGAAGGAGCGCCGGATGGATATACGATAGACATGCGTTCAAAATTTGCTGATTCTTCTACATCAATTGTCCTATCTTCTAATAAAACGGTTATAAATAATCATTGCACGGTAATGGCAGATGACGATGCAGAATCAAAGGCCGTTACTGTGGTTTTAATGGACGAAAGTCATAGGATATTGGACAAAAAACTAACCCAGGTTGGGGGATAAAATATCTATCTATGGAACTGGATAAAATTGACCAACTTGCCACAAAGGCGTTTGAAGGCTATGTAGTACGAAAAGATTTGCTGGAACAGTTCCGCAAAACCTACCCGGTGCCTACCTATGTTATTGAATTTTTGCTGGGTCGTTATTGTGCCACGACCGATGAACAGGAAATACAGGAAGGACTGGAAATTGTTAAGAGGCAATTACAAAACAGAACAGTACGGCCCGGCGAGGAAGAATATTTTAAATCCAAAGCAAGGGAGGAAGGAGCAAAGAAATTAATAGATATTATAACTGCCAGGCTCGATGCCAGAACAGATAGCTATGTAGCAACGCTCCCAAGTCTGAGGTTAAATAATATACGCATTTCCCCTGAAATGGTTAATGACAACGACCGTATGTTAACCGGCGGCTTTTATGCAGAGATTGAGTTAGCCTACGACAGTGCCATAGCCCAGGAAAATAATGGCCGTGCTTTTGGTGTAACGACCATCCGGCCCATTCAGCTATCGCAAAGGGATGTTTTGGATATCTTATATAGAGGTCGAAAGCTGTTTACTTTGGAGGAATGGAAAGATCTGTTGATCCGGAGTGTGGGTATGGAACCAGCTTCATTAACTGAAAAAGCTAAAAATGTATTATTTGCCAGGATCCTTCCTTTTATTGAAAGAAACTATAACCTGGTTGAGCTGGGTCCGCGAGGAACGGGGAAATCACATTTATACCAGCAGATATCTCCTTATTCACATTTGGTATCAGGTGGCAAAACGACGGTTTCCAAGATGTTTGTCAACCTGGGTTCCGGCGAAAGAGGGTTGGTATGTAAGTACGATGTCGTTTGCTTTGATGAAGTCTCCGGTGTTTCCTTCGATCAGAAAGATGGAATAAACATTATGAAAGGTTACATGGAAAGCGGAGAGTTCAGTCGCGGCAAGGAACCCATCCGTGCCGATGGAGGCGTTGTATTAGTAGGCAATTTTGATGTAGACGTGGAACATCAGCAGCGCATAGGACACCTTTTTGGTCCGCTGCCGCCGGAGATGCGGGACGATACGGCCTTCATGGATCGTATTCATGCTTTTATTCCGGGTTGGGATTTTCCTAAACTCAACAAGACGTATTTTACCAATCACTTTGGCCTGGTAAGTGATTTCCTGGCAGAATGCTGGACAAGATTAAGAGATAACAGCAGGATATCTTCTGTGTTACCCAGAATTGACTTTGGCGGCGCATTAAATGGACGAGATACTACTGCCGTAACCAAAACACTGAATGGGTTATTAAAATTAATGCAGCCTGATCCAGATGAACCTATTTCTGATGAACTATTGGAATGGGCCATTAAGATATCGCTTGAATACCGGAGGAGGGTTAAAGAACAACAGAAACGTATAGGCTCAGCCGAATTTAGAAACACGCATTTTAGTTACCGCATCGGAGAAGATGGCGTGGAAACATTTGTCACTACCCCTGAATTGCACAGCGAGAATACCATTGGTGAAGATCCACAACCACCCGGCCAGGTATGGGCACTGAATACTGGGGGACTTGACGAGCCGGCCGGCTTGTATAAAATTGAAGTGAACACAGGCCCGGGCAATGGCGTAAGGATCTTAAACAAACCGTCACCACCACAATTCCAGGAAAGCGTACGTTATGCGGAGCAAAACTTATACAGCAAAACCAAAGAGCTTGTAGGCGATCGGGATCCACGCTCATATGAATTCTCGGTTCAGCTACGCTCTTTTGACTCCTCCAAAAGCGGAAATGGCATTGGCATGGGGGTATTGATATCCCTGTGTAGTGCGATCCTTGAAAGAAGCACAAAAGGGGGTTTGGTAATTGTTGGTCAGCTTAATTTAGGTGGGTCCATTGATCTTGTCTATAACGCGGTAAACCTGGCTGAATTAGCTGTCGAAAAAGGTGCTACCACTTTATTAATACCCCTTAATGCCAGAAAGCAATTGAATGAATTATCGGATGAAATGGTCACTAAAATTAATATTCAGTATTATACGGATTTAAAGGATTGTTTGATTAAGGCGTTGTTGGATTAGTTGGAGCTTTTAAAAAGCAATTACTCATTGTGTTGTAAAAAAAATAATGACTACTAGTGCAATCCACAAGGATAAGAGTTCGATTGACGAGATGTTTCGCCAATCTTTGAAATACAAGAATTCCGACGAATATCAACTATTTTTTAGCTATGTTTCAAAATTCAACCACTATTCTCGGTACAATACCATGCTGGTGTGTATTCGGAATCCGGCTGTAACATTTTTTGGCAGTCCAGGCTATTGGAAAAACAAATTCGGTATGCAAATTAAGGCGGATGGCAAACCACTTATTATTTTAGCGCCTAATGGCCCCATTATTTTGGCTTATGATGTATTTGATACTACTGGCAAAAAAACCGCGAATGAATTTTTTGAGGAAGGTTCCAATGCCTACACGCACATTATAATTGCCCTCGGGCAATTTCACCGAAAAATAAAAAAGGTGTCTTCTGGTAACAAAACCATCGGCTAATGCATTGCTGCCACCATGCTCGACTGCTGTGAGCGTGGCACTTTTTTCAAATCCATAATCTGTCGCCTCATCATAATTTGTCAATGCACTTACCAGGGTGTACCCGGGTGTTGCTTTTGTTCCACCAAAATCATATTTAAAATGTCCCGCAGATGCTGTGCCTGTGGTTGCTTTTGAGCAATACCTCCCAGGTAAAAACATGTAAACAAAACAGACAGAAAAGGGCGTTCCATAGTTTGTTATTATAAAATAATGTTACTTTGATTTCTGCAACAGATATGAGGCAATATATTGTATTTGATTGTAAAGTCCTGTCATGAAAAAATATTTGGTTTTCCTGGGTATTACCGCGTTTATCCATTTCCAGCAAAAACCCACCTTATACATTATCGGCGACTCTACCGTAAGAAATGATGATTCAACAGGTCACAGGGGCTGGGGTTCACATATGGCCCATTACCTCGATACGGCAAGGATCAATGTCAGCAACCAGGCCATGGCGGGCAGAAGCACCCGCACATTCATAAAAGAAGGGCGATGGGATAGGGTAATCACGGCTGTTAAGCCGGGTGATTTTTTGATTATGCAATTCGGCCATAACGAAGGAAGTAAACCCGACACTACACGTGCCGGCTATCGAGGAGTGTTAAGAGGCACCGGTGAAGAAACGGCAGAGCTTGTCTGGCCCGATGGTAAACCTGAAACCATGCATACTTATGGCTGGTACTTAAAAAGATTTGTGACAGAAGCAAAAGCAAAAGGAGCCACTGTGCTGATAGCATCCATGATACCCAGAAACGACTGGAAAGATGGAAGGGTAATAAGGGCTTCAGAAAATTATGGAAAATGGGCCGCCGAAGTGGCGCAAACAACAGGGGCCTATTTTGTAGACCTTAATAAAATTACTGCGGATAAATATGACCAATGGGGACCTGAAAAAGTGAAATCTTTTTTCCCTACCGAGCATACACATACCAATCCGGAAGGGGCAAAAGATAAATGCTGCATCTGTAGTAGAGGGAATAAAGGAATTAAAGAATTGCCCGTTAAATAAATACATCAGGCAATAAGAAAGAATGAAGCATTATGAACTTTACCGGGCATATTCCTCAGCCAAATCGCGAATTCCAGAAATGAAAACGATCACATCCAATTCAACAGGACAACTATCCACTTAAGCGCGGTGAAAAAATTTTATTGCCTAAAATAATAATCATGAAAGACTGGAAATTTCATTGATAATTGTGTTCATCAGTTCTTTGGTTTGTGCTCAGCAATTGGCGGGCCCTGTTTTTAATATAAAGATGAATGGTGCTGCCGGTGACGGAAAAACAAATGATACGAAAGCCATCAATGATGCTATAGATGCAGCAACCAAAGCAGGGGGCGGAACTGTATTCTTTCCCGCCGGCACTTACTTAAGTTACTCCATCCGGCTAAAAAGCAAGATCTCATTATATCTCGACCAGGGATGCACTTTGCTTGCAGCCGACTCAGCCGCGGGTGGCAGGTATGATGAACCTGAACCTAATGAGCACGACAAGTTCCAGGATTTCGGACACAGTCACTGGCACAACAGTTTAATATGGGGCGAGAACCTGGAGAACATTTCCATACTAGGCCCGGGAACCATTTAAGGCAAAGGACTAAGTCGCGGATTTACAACGAGGGAGGGTTGGGAAAGAAAGGGCATACGTGCAGGACCTTACTTAAAGGATGGCGGAGCAAATAAAGCAATTGCCTTAAAGCTTTGCCAGAATGTGATACTGAAAGACTTTACTATACTCTATGGCGGCCACTTTGCCATCCTGGCTACGGGAGTGGATAACCTGACTATTGACAATATAAAAATGGACACGAATCGCGACGGTATGGATATAGATTGTTGTCAGAATGTCCGCATATCTAATTGCTCCGTTAATTCTCCTTACGATGATGCCATCTGTTTGAAAAGCTCTTATGCTTTGGGTTATGCAAGAGCCACGCAAAATGTAACCATTACCAATTGCCAGGTTAGCGGCTATGATTTGAGCACCTTCCATAATGGTACCTACCAGCGTAAGGAATTCAACCAGGTCCCCGACCAGGAAGGCCCGACCGGCCGGATAAATTCGGTACGGAATCAAATGGCGGATTTAAAAACATAACCATATCCAATTGCGTATTTGATTATTGTCGAGGGTTGGCCCTGGAAACAGTAGATGGCGCTCTGTTGGAAGATATAACCATAAACAATATCACCATGAGAGACATTGTTAACTCTCCCATTTTCCTTCGTCTCGGTGCGCGTATGCGAGGGCCTGCAGGAACACCTGTAGGCGCTTTAAGAAGAATTTTAATCAGCAATATAATGGTTCATAATGCCGACTCGCATTTTTCTACACTGATCGCGGGCATCCCGGGCCATGATATCGAAGATGTAAAATTTAATAATATCCGTATTTTTTACCGGCCCATCGATTCGCCTGCTACCCGCATTCAGGCAAATGTTCCTGAATATGAAAAGGCTTAACCGGAACCCCAAAAATTTGGTGTGCTGCCCGCTTATGGTTTTTTATCAGGCACGTCAACAACATTGAAATGAACAATGTGGAAATAAGTTACCTGGGTAAGGAAACGCGGCCCGCTTTTATACTGGATGATGTAAAGGGTGCAGACCTGTTTCACGTCAAAGCGCAGAAAGCAACCGATGCAGCGCGGTTCGTGCTAAAAAATGTTCAGCAGTTCCAAATAGAGAAATCAGAAGGGATTCAAAACAGCAGGATCCAAAAAGTGGCGCAGTTACGTTTGTAGGCTGGAAAGACTTCGTTGAGGTCCTCCTCCAAAATGTAATAGTTATAATTAAACTATGTTTATGACCGTGCTGTCAGGCACAGGTAGTCCGCCTGGCGGTTTCGATGAAAGCCGTTTGATTTGCCCGGCGAAACACTTGCGTCAGTTCAGGTGTAAGTTAGGCGTGTATTAACCTTTACAATTTAACTTTCGCGAAATGAGTAAGAAAAATATCAATCAAATGCGTGTATCGCCTCATTCCACCGTTTCTCATCCTCTTCATCGAAAATCGCTCCGTATTGCCGCATAATATTTTTAGCTTCTGCTGATAGTTCACTTGCAGGGTGCAGGTTCAAGAAGGAACAACCAGCCACTAATAGACCGCCTATATTCTTAATCGTAGTTAAGCATTCTCCTGTCTGCAGGTCCCACGCCTTGATGGTATTATCCCATGAACCAGAAATAAAGGTTTTACCACCCGGATGAAAGGCTA
>JBBJMP010000005.1:0-335089 GCA_037718865.1 Chitinophagaceae bacterium
AGGGGCAACCCTTTTTGCTCTAATTATTTTATTACTTGTTGTTACAACCAAGGGGTAGCCCCCGTCCGGGGGCATAACATATTGCATCTTAATGTGCTACAAACCGGTTGACCCTGCCGGGGCAGGAATCACCACGCTTAGGCGTAAAACGTTTGTAGAATATTTAATCATTGACTTAATTTAACTGTTCCCTTCTTGCCAAAGTCCGGGCAATGAAGAGCGTACTGAATATAACGGCGACGCTCAGGTAGCCTACCCAGTTATAATAATGGATTTTCCCATCAGCACCTGAAGTGACTATAAATCCGGCTATGAGCGATGCCATACCGGTAAACAACTGCTGAAAGGAAGAGTTGAAGCTCATGAACTGTCCGCGATGTGCCGGGTTTACCACATTGCTGATCATGGCTTGTGCAGGGATACTTCGGCCGGTAGATACGCTGAACCAGAATCCAGTCACTATTAATACATAGTAAAAAGGAATAGCCGGCATATTCGTTATTAAAAAGATAGGAACAAGAGAACAAATCGCACATATGAGAAATATGCGAAGCTTTCCATATTTGTCAGCAAGCCGGCCAATAATGAATGACGAAAAAAGTGCACAGGTTCCACCCACCATATAAATCATCGGTGTCTGATCTTTGGTAAACCCTACATTAAATTCCATATAGGGGTTGATGAAAGGGATGATGAGAAAATGGCCCATCATTAAAAAAGCTGAAAGTGTTAGTGCAATAAGCTGGCTTTTGTTATTCAGCATTTCTGAGAGGACCTGCCAGGCTCCGGGGCGTTCCCCTTTCTGGTTTTCCAGGTGGCTCCGCATGGAGGGCATAAAGCGAACGATCAGGGGGATAATGAAAACGCCCAGAATACCAATAAATATAAAAGGGGCATGCCAGCTGAAAAATCTGGCCAGGTACAAACTGAATGGCACCCCGAATACTGAAGCAATAGAAAAGGCAGCAAAAACGGACCCCATGGCCCGGCCCCTTAACTCATACTCAAAAGAATCGGCAACGATCGACAATACCTGTGCACCGATCAGTCCTCCAAACAAGCCGGTAAGTATTCTTGCAAAAAGCAGAAGGTATGGATCGGGGGCCAGTCCGCAACAAACAGTTCCGATAAGGAACCCTGTGTAGGCAAAGAGCAGGACTTTCTTGCGATCGTAACGGTCAACATAAAACGCGGTCAGCATTCCCGATACAAAAGCGGTTACGGGATAAGCCGCTACGATCCAGCTGAAAAACTGGGCCGATATCTTGAAATGCGGCATCAGGAAGTTTCCCAATGGCATCATGATCATGAAGTCGAGTATATGGGTAAAATTCAATGCCGACAACATTAATAAGAGCATCCTTTGTTTCCAGGTCATAAATGAATCTTTGGTTCGAACAATCAATATTTCCCGTCAGCTTTCTATCGGCAGGCATAAACGCATGAACATTCAAATGAAATAAATGTTTAACCTTTAAGTTCCAACAGGCAAGATACACAGAGTAAGGTGAAGATATAATATCCTAAAACGGTCAGGCAACCATTGTCAGGCCACTCCATTCGCTATCTTTGAACCACCCGTACAATACCCGCCCCATGGTAGGAATGATATTCACCGTTATACATGGCATCAGCACTTACCGGGCCCATCCGGTAGATTCCGGGCGAAACGGCCCTCACCGCATAATAATAGACTTGCTTATTGTTTACGAGATCTACAAAAAGATTGATACGATCATCCCTGGCATCGAGCTGCGTTGGACTGGAAGCGTCCTTGATCCAATCCATGCCCGGAATTTCTTTGGTTCTGGGATTTTCAATTTCAAAACCGGCAGGCAACATATCGGTAATGACCACGTTATCTACATTACCGGAAAAAGATTTTTCAACAACGATCTGAACGATGTTGATATCATTCTGGGTAAAGGTAGTACCTGTAATTTTCCTTCCAAAACGATCAAAGAACTGCCTCCTTACCTTAATGTAATTATCTTCTTCCTGGTAGGTGCCAGTCATACTTATTCCTTCACTTTGCCACCAGTAATATAATCGCCCTTCACCAGTAGTAACCAGGTCCACACTTGTTCCACCTAAGTCTTTTGCAGTAAGGCGAACCGGGTTGCCATTAACCTTTGCCGCCAGCCTGCCGTTAACTTTCACTTCGCCAGTCACCGTCGACTTACCCGAAGACCTGGCCAGTTTTCCTATTGCAAGGAAGCTAAAAGCGCTTTCCTGGGTACTATACCATACACGCTGTTTCAACTTGTTAACCACATGTCTGGCCATTACCGGAATCTGCGCATTGCCAGGCTCCACATCGATCAATACATTCAAAGCAATAGCCTCGTCACGAATATCAGAATAAAAACTGCCGCCTGTCTGCGGAATAGATTCTTCTCCACTAAAACTCGAAGGCAATAGTTCTCTGAACTTGTTTCTGTCGCCCGCAACGGCATAAGAAGCGGACAACAGGTAGCGGCCATCAATACTTAACAATTGCGGGTTTGCTTTATAATAATTCATGACAGGTATATTAGGTCTGCCTGCAACAGCCAGCACATACAATCCATAACTTACCTCTTTGGGAGCGATTTTTTTTTGCTGGTCGCGGTTATAATAGTAATTGATGGTTTCCCTCTTTTTCAGCTTATTATTTATATAACCAAGTATGGTCTCAATCAGCGCCTTATCGACATCGTATCCTGCCTTTTGCGCTTCCAGTAAAAAGTGAGCAGCGTAAATGGTGACCCACCAGTTTTCCGTTCCTTCATTATCCCACAACAGTATTGCCCCGTTATATAACTGGCGCATCATGATCTGCCTGATAGCCTGTTGTATATTGTAGTTGGCGTTTGACCTGGAGGATTTATCCGGCTGCATCAATTCGGCTAAGTCGCTGTAATACAATTGAGGGAACGCCGCTGATACCACCTGCTCTGTGCATCCATACGGGTACTTCACCAGGTATTGCAGCTGGTTAGCCAGCTCCAGCGCCGGTGAACGGCTTATCACCAGGTTGTAAGCCGAACTGCCCGGCATGAAATCGCTCGAGCCTATGGTTATGCGCTGCGTCGCTTTTCCATTCACAGAGCCGCTACCGCTAAGCTTTTGCAGACCGGCACTCGGACGCACACTGATGTCCGTTTCTTCAACGAACTTTTCGCCCAGGCCCTGTACTTCAATGTTAACCTTACCTGCACTTATGGTGGGTGCGGCAACGACCCTGAACGCTGCCCTGCTTTCGCTGTTGGCAGGCAGATTCAGGGTCTGGCTTTTGCCGCCAATGACCTGCAGCGGTCCTGACACGGAAATTACAGCCACTGCCGAAGTGTTTTTACCAGTAGTATTTGTTATGGTGACAGGGACGTTAACCGTATCTGAAGGACTTAAAAATCGAGGCAGCGCCGTACTGAGAACGATAGGATCGGCCACCGTCATGGCAAACTCGGCTGAACCAAAAGATTCATCTTTATACGCCACCGCCATTAACCTTACCTGGCCGCTGAAGGCAGGAATGTCAACTTCAAAATTCGCTTCCCCATTACCGTTAGCCTTCACTATCCGGCTCCAGTAAGAAACGATTTTGATGCGCTTATTAGGCATCGGGTTAATACGTTTGCTCATCTCCGCCTCCCCGTCACCACCGGTGCTGCTAAGCCTTGCTTTTAACTCCGGGAACAACAGCGGATAAATATTATAACCGTTAACCTCAAGCGCTTTTTTAGCGTAAAAGTGATTATACGGATCTGGTGTCCGGAAACCGGTTACCTGCAAAACGCCGTTATCTACTGCCGCTAACGTAATATAACTGTTTGGTAAGGCTTTTACCTTTACCTTCTGATGGGTACGCGACCGAACTGATTTCAAGGCAGTGATCTGAACTGATGACAGCCTGCTCTTTTCTTCTACTATCACATTACTGAATCCATGCGCAACAGTTAACGGGATGTCAGACACATCATGCGGTTTAATGAGGGTAGCAGTGATATATATGTTGGGTATATGTGCCGTAGTCACTTTCATGTCAAGCGAAACAGTACGTTTTTGTACCTCTACGTATTGATGCGATATTAATTCATCCGTTTCCATGGTAACCAGCATCTTTCCGGAGAAAGGGGTTGCAAATAAGACCTTTACGGTTTCACCTGCCTGGTAAGTAGATTTGTCCAGCTCGATATCGATACTACCTTCCCTGTTTACTTCAAAAGAAGCATTATCCGCGCCCCAGCTGCCATAACTGTAAAATGACCGGCTTACATAATTGGCCGTTCCCGGTAAAGACACACGTAATTCATAGTCTCCCGGTGACCTGGGAACAAATGGGTAGAACGTCTTATCTCCACTAACGGTGATGACTGTACGGGATATCAGCTTATCTTCTTTCTGCGATTGGTAATGGAAATAACTACCCGTTTTTGCCAACACGGTGCGGTATTCATGCTTGATGACTTTTATTTCGGCCCTGGCACCGTTTAACAAAGTTTCTTTCTGGTCAATGGCAATAACCGGGAAGGAAATGGTTTGATGCAAAGGGTAATAACCGTAACCATCCGAGCCTACACCCAGGAAGACGGGTTGTGTAACGATGTCTGCGAAAACACTCCGGCTAACAGGCCTTCCCGTTTCGTCAAATACGGTTGCAAAGAACGTGGATTGCAGGATGCCCATATTGCTGTACGTGTCTGGCACTTTATATAGTTCAGCCGCATTACCGTTTTCATCCGTGCTGCCCTGTTTTACAATCTTATCAAAGAAGGTGTTTTGATTAGCCAGGTCAAAATCGTAGCGCGGGTATTTTTTGGGATTAAAAGACTTTTGTTTGATCTGGATCTCCGCTTCATAATTACGGTTAGAGGCCGGCGGACCAAAAAAATTAATTGCATTGATAAAGAGTGATGTTGCATCGCCGGGCCGGAGGAAAGGCTTATCCAGTTTTGCAGTTACTTTTATTCTGTCTGGAACGAACTCTTCTATCATGAACGTTTTGGTGGCCAGTAAAATGTCGTTGGATGTGTAGACTTCCAGTGAATAGCTACCCGTTATGGCTGCGGTGGACACATCAACATCACCCTCAACCGAACCTTGTTCGTTCAAGGTTTTCCGGAAGGTTTTCAGCTCTTTTCCATTAGGCAGCAAAAACTTTAAATGAAGTGGCATTTCTCCAGGCACCTTCCAGAGCCTGTTTCGCACAATGACTGAAAAATTAACCTTTTCACCCGGACGATAGACATCTCTTTCTGCATAGACAAAGGCATCTAACCCTGCCAGATTACCGCGCTTTCCACCTACATCAAACCGTGAAGTGCCGGTCTTGGTACTCGAAAACGGCAGGTAGTTAAAATCTCCGGCTGTTTTTGCGATCACCATGGCAGGCCTGAAACCGGCAAGTTCGTTCCTGGTATAGCTTATCTCACCTACCCCATCCGCATTGGTGGTAGCCATGCCAAGCAGTTGGTTGTTAAATCCGTATACCATCAGGTTTACTTCCTGAACAGGCGCGGCCGTTTTAATGGAATTGGCGAATACATAAATTTTTTCTTTTCCTTCTTTGGCAATGAGCCCGATATCGGACATGGAAATGAAACGGCTGTCGCGCACCCAGTAATCTTCCGTAGAACGGATCATGATATGATAGATACCTTTAAAATCCGGCAAACGGTCTTCAATGTTGAAATTGAACAGCCGGCTGTTACCGTATTTTGGTAATGACCTGGTATCGATTTCCTTTTCGTAGACCACATCTCCCTGGGTTACGTCGCCTTCCTCTTCGTAATATTCACCCTGGTCACCATCTTGCCGGGAAGTTTCCCTGGGATAATACCCGGATCGCTGAGCTGAGAGGATGTTGCTTTCATAGATCTTCGATATCACCACCTTTACCTTCTGAACGGTGGCCATTTTTACTTCAATATTTTTTTGCCCTTGCCCCGAGAGGTAGACTGCTTTATCTCCTGAAAACCGGATTGAAGGTTCGAGCCGGCCAAAAGCCAGGTTATTTGAATAATTATCGCGCAGTGTGCCTCCTATATTTCCGCGTAAACCCTTGCTGACGGTAAGTTCGTAGGATTTTGACACGTCAAAACTGCCGCTGCTGATCATAAATCCTTCATCGGTTAATTCCACCGCGAATTTCACGGCGGGATTAATGGTTATCAACGAGGCCTGGTTGGGGTCTGCCAATTGCTGGCTTGTTCTTACTGCTATGGTGCCGGTGGTTCCATCATGTTCGGCCGAAATTTCGTTGATGTTAAGCACAAAGGGGGAAGTAATCAACCCCTTCCATTCTGCCGGTTCCCTGGTACCGTTGCTGCCGCTTTCAGGTACCAATCCTTTATCCAGGAGGAACTGAACGTCGTAGTCCTTGTTTTCTGCTTTTACATTGGATAAGCGCAGAGATATTTTATTGCTTGCTGATAAAGTTTGAAGGTTAAAGCCCGTCTCTTTTTCATCTACCTTAATGTGAAGCTTTTCTTTGATGTTTGCCGGGTCTACCGGGTAATTGAAATACAGATCGATCTGAGGTGCCACCGTCCTGGTGGCTGCATCCTGCAGGA
The DNA here is from genome assembly GCA_037718865.1 of Chitinophagaceae bacterium. Lineage (GTDB taxonomy): Bacteria > Bacteroidota > Bacteroidia > Chitinophagales > Chitinophagaceae > JADCRZ01. The sequence goes on from JBBJMP010000005.1 coordinate 6,555, forward strand.
TCCAGGAGATATTCGTATTATTCAAGGCCAGATCGGGTGTTCTGAATTCCACCTGATCAGCTTTGTCGATACGGTCATATTTGGAATAGTGCAGGATGTCGCTGTTTAATTTGGCCTTGAAGGAGGTGGCTGCAGGCAGGGGCCTGGAAGGTGAAAACACCAGTTCATCCGGAGTTTCCCAACGGAAGCGGCCAGGGATCGCGGGTTTAAATTCTATGTACTCTGTAGAATCCCACTGGTTTAACAATGAGTCCGGTACCAGGGCCTGGCTAAACCGGAAGCTTAAGTTGCCAAGCTGAGGCACTTCGCTTTTTGCAGTGGTAGATTCCAGGTTTACAACGTCCCGGTTACAGGAACACAAGAGAGCAACCGCTATGGTTGTAGTCAGCATAGAATTAATACGCATAAGGGCATGGGTTGTATGTTGTTCAATGATTCGCAAAAGTATTCACGCTGTTACCGCATGAAAACCATGTTAAAGTACAAATTAGCTTACAATTTTACGATTTGTAATATTGTTAAATCAGGAGGAGAGTGAAAAATTACCTCTTCAGCATTGCAGGCAACAGAAGTATATCGTAAATTACTATTTATATTTCATCGACTAAATCAGCAGTTATGTTTCCAGACATTCCTTTTCTTTACGTTTTCGGACCAGCAATTGTTTTAGTCGCCATCATTGAAATAATATATAAATTAAGGGCAAAGCCTTATAAAAATGAGCTTGAGCAATCGTTATCTAATTTCAAAATCACCGTAATTCAATTAGGTATTTTATTAGTCGTACTTTGGCTTTCTCTGACACCTACTCCATCTTTGTCAACATTTGGCTATCCGGCAGACCTTAATAGTGTGAATACAAACGAGAAAATATTGGGTTATTTACAAAAAAGTAACCAGGCAATTGTTCGAACCACAGAAGTATTGAAGTGGACGCTGTTTTTATTCGCCTGGTCACTTTTAGCTTCTGTTTATGGTGTTATCAAAGCCTATAAGCGTAACAACTCTCAAGAATCACTCGCGCTTAAATGAATTTCTGATGTTCATTTCAATAAACCTAATCTTAAGGTTCCTGGTTGGAATAGGAGTTATTATCATCTTCATCATTACTGTCAACTTCCTGTTTCCTTTACCAGATAAAATAGAATACTCAACCATCATCACCGATAGCCGGAACGAAGTGATCCATGCCTTTCTTACGAGTGACCAGAAATGGAGGATGAAAACGGAGTTGGTTGAAATATCGCCCTTGCTTCAAAAGACGATCGTGCAGAAAGAGGATAAATATTTTTACTATCATCCGGGTGTCAATGTTCTCGCAGTTTGCCGGGCAGCAATAAAGAATATATTCCGTTTGAAAAGAACTTCGGGCGCATCCACAATTACCATGCAGGTGGCCAGGGCGCTGGAGCCCAAGAAAAGGACCTGGTGGAACAAGGGTGTGGAAGTATTCAGGGCCTTTCAACTGGAATGGAAATACAGCAAACAGGAAATCCTTCAGCTATACCTGAACCTCATTCCGTTCGGGGGAAACATAGAAGGCGTAAAATCTGCTGCTTTTTTGTATTTTAAAAAATCACCCGATCATCTGTCGCTCGCCGAAATCACCGCGCTGTCCATCATCCCAAACCGCCCTTCCTCCCTGGTCATCGGAAAGGACAATAACCGGATCATGAACGCGAGGAACCGGTGGTTGAAGCAATTTGCCAGAGAGCAGATCTTCACCCAAAAAGAAATTGCAGATGCGTTGAATGAACCCCTGACAGCTGTCCGCGGAACCGTTCCTGCCTTGTTACCCCAGCTATCCTATACGTTGAAAAAAACCGGAAACGATATTATACGTACAAATATTGAACGTAATACGCAGCTAAAAACCGAAAAGCTGGTAAAGGATTATGTGCGGAGCTTATACGTCAAAAACATTCGGAATGCTGCTGTGGTAATCATTGACAATACCAGCCATAAAGTGATCTCCTATATCGGTTCCGCTGACTTCCGGGATAGTGTTGATGGAGGACAGGTAAACGGAGCCGCTGCCATTCGTCAGCCTGGAAGCACACTCAAGCCTTTGCTTTATGGATTATGTATTGACGAGGGCCTGATGACACCGAAAATGGTAATCACCGATGTTGCTGTCAATTTTAATGGTTACGCTCCGGAGAATTACGACCGGAATTTTAACGGCTATGTGACGCTGGAGTATGCCCTGGAGCACTCCCTCAATATTCCCGCCGTAAAAAGCCTGCGGTTGCTGAAAACAGACCGGCTGGTGCAATCACTCGCCAACTGTAATTTTCAGCAGATAAAAAAAGATCAGCACAAGCTCGGATTGTCTATGATCCTGGGTGGATGCGGAGCGAGCCTGGAAGAATTAACTGGTTTGTATTCAGCCTTTGCGACGGAGGGCGTTTACATAAAACCTTCATTCCTGCAACAGGATACTGTACAAAGGAGCACAAGGATCTTAAGTGCCGCGGCCGCTTATATGATCAATGATATCATGTCAAAAGTAAACCGTCCTGATTTTCCGCTCACCTGGCAAAGCACGGAACGCATGCCCAGAATTGCCTGGAAAACGGGCACCTCATATGGAAGGCGGGATGCCTGGAGCATCGGATACAACCGGAATTATACCATAGGGGTTTGGATAGGGAATTTCTCCGGCTTAGGCATACCGGAGCTAAGCGGTGCAGATATAGCCACACCGCTATTGTTTAAGGTTTTTAATACACTTGATTATGACACGGATGCAGCATGGTTCCGTCAACCGGAAGACTGCGACATGCGCAAAATTTGCTCGGAAACAGGACTGCTTCCGGATGACCACTGTTCACATGTCGTAATGGATTATTTTATCCCACTTGTCTCCTCAGCGAAAAAGTGTACTAACGTGGAGGAGATCATTGTAAGCGCAGATGAAAAATTATCGTATTGCAAAAGCTGTATGCCCGAAAGCGGATACAAGAAAAGGAAGTATAAGATCATTTCCCCTGAAATGAAATCTTATTTTAATGACAACCGGATAACCTATGATAAGATCCCTCCGCATTACGGCGACTGTGACAAGATCTTCAAGGAAGGATCACCGGTCATTATTTCTCCGTCACATGATGCGGAATACCTGATCAGCAAAAAGGACCCTGAACCCTTGCAACTTGTGGCAAATGTAAACAGCGATGTAAGTAAACTGTACTGGTATATAAACAATCATTTGTATAAAGTGACCGATGCCAACAGCAGACCGTTCTTCATTCCCGGCGAAGGCCCCGTTAAGATTTCCTGCACCGATGATAAAGGAAGAAATAAGGACATCTGGATAAAGGTCAGGTATGTGAACCTGTAAGGGTTTTTTCCCAAACTTATTGACAGTGTTTGCCATTGCAAAGTCACGGTTGGGACATCCTCCTACCGTGTCATTTCAACGAGCGCGTCAGTGCTTGATTAAAAACGCTCAGTTGCGCTTCGTTAGAATTTCCTTTGTCATCGCGGCAACTTCTTTTATTAATAGAGGAAAGGCCGGCTCAGCCATACCTGCGTGGGTAAAGCCCTGCAGTTCGTATAGCCTGGTGCGTGTATGGTCCGCCAGCTTCATCATCCGCAATAGGTAAGCATTTTCTTCATATCGACCCAGTAGCTCCATTTCGCGGTCTCCAGTAATAAGGAGCATAGGTGGCGCATCTGCCCTGACATAATAAAGAGGTGCATACTCATCTATCGTCGCTTGTGTGCCCTTGATGCCCCTCTCCGCCCGGATGGTGAAGTGGGTAATAGCTTGTCCGCTAAAGGGGATCAAAGCGGCAATGCCGTTTGCATCAATATTATGTTTACTTAAATATTTTTTATCAAGCGTAATCATCATACCCAGGTAGCCGCCTGCTGAGTGACCGGAAACAAAAATAAGATCGGTGCTGCCACCATAAGCGCTGATATGCTGAAATACCCACGCTACCGCCGCTGCTGCGTCTTCTATATAAGCAGGCGCTCTAACTTTGGCGGACAGCCGGTATCCCACTCCTATTACTGCATAACCTTTATCCGTTAATGCCTTTGGTATTTCCTTGCTCCCACCCGTAAGGCTGCCGCCATGAAACCAGATAATCGTTGCATAATTTTTTTTGCCTTTGGGGTAATACATATCCAAAGTGCATTGCGATGCTATATACTTGTCTTTGTTTTTAATTGAGTCTGCATAATAATGTATGTTCCTTTCCGTGGTGTATTGCTGCTGAGCCGCAACAGGCAAAGTACCTAGAAGCAGTGCAAAAAAAATTATAATCTTCATATCAAAATAACTATGACTTCTTTTCGTCGCAATTAAACATCCATTGTACGCCATACTTATCCGAACAACTACCAAAGTAATCTCCCCAGAACATATCCTGAAGATCCATGGAAACACTTCCGCCTGCTGATAATTTATCAAATAATTGTTTTGTCTCTTCTTTTGTATCTGGTTGAAGATTGATGTAACTGTTATTGCCAAAACTTACTTTGAATCCCATAGACTCAGGTGCATCAGTTCCCATTAAGGTATGGGTGCCAAGAATACGCAATTCAACATGCATCACCAGATTTTTATCCTCTTCTGCAATTGGTGGATTGTCAGGAGAAGCAGGAATATCGCCGAACCTCATTATTCCTCCTCCAAAAAACTCACCTCCAAAAATACTTTTGTAATAGTTAAATGCCTCCTCTGTGTTACGGGTGAAATTTAAATAAGTACTAACACTTGCCATTGTTTTAGATTTTTAGGATTAATAATTTTTGAATTTGGATATTACCAAATCCAACCCAAAGTTAAACCCAGGAGGTAAATTGTTTAGCGTGTAATGCCGACATTAAAAGGGTGAAATGCGACAAAATACTTCATTCCTAATCAACCTTCTTTACAGTGCCTGCCCCGCTTACCTGTTGATTGATATTTTTGGCATTCCCTTTATAAGACACTTTTCCGGCGCCGCTGACATCCGCTTTCAACTCCTGACTGGCGTAGACTTCTGCCCCTCCCGCCCCCGAAATGTCAACGCTGGTATTTTCGGAAAGCAATTCATAACAACTGGCATTACCCGCCCCGCTGAGAGACAACTCAAAATCGCGTGTTTTACCTTTTAGATTTACTTCCCCGCTTCCTGAGATACTGGCTTCTATTTTAGGGGCATCCACCTCCATGTTCATTTCTCCCGAACCGCTTACCATCAATACCATTTTATCACTGATATCCATTTTTGTTTGCCCGGTAATATTGGAGGCCCCGGATACATCAATACTTTTAATGGAAGGAGAACTGATATACACTTTTATCCCTCTGGACGGATCCAGATTATAGCCCTTCCTGCTTGTCAGTGTGAGGCTATTTCCTTCTTCAATAACTTCAATATAGCTGATGAGGTTTTCGTCGGTTTCTATACGCACCGGCGTAAGTTTACCCTGAGATAGATACACGTCAATGGCTCCATGAACTTCTACTTTGGTAAAAGAAGACACTGATCGTTCTTCCGTCCTCATAGTTCCATTGCCCTTTATTCGCTCACCTCCAAACAGGCATGATGTAAGAAAGATTACTATCAATAAAACGGAAAACAGAAACTTGAGCATGGTAAATGGATTTATCGCAAAATTTAAACAAATAAATCAAATCACAAAAGAACAATGTGCGAATGCGCAAATCCGCACATTTGCTTTTCTTATCTTCGCACCCATGACGGAAAAGATCCTTATTCTTGATTTTGGCTCTCAATATACCCAATTGATTGCCAGGGCCGTTCGGGAAGCAAACGTATTTTGCGAGATTATTCCCTACCTGAAATCCTTTGAATACGAAGCAAGCTTAAAAGGAGTTATCCTTTCCGGATCGCCGTTTTCCGTCAACGACCAATATGCTCCCCTCATTGACGCAAGAGCTATTAACCAAAATCTACCCATACTGGGTATATGTTACGGAGCTCAGTTGATAGCCAAACTGTTTGGCGGGATAGTCGAGAAAAGTGATAAAAGAGAATTTGGCAGGGCCGTGTTAACAACCACGGCTGAAGATGTTTTGTTGAAAGATATCACCGTAACCTCGCAGGTATGGATGAGCCACAGCGACAGCATCAGGCAATTACCACCATCCTTTGAAGTCCTGGGCACCACGGATAGCATTCCTGTAGCGGCCTTCCGTTTACATCAAACTGAAAATCCGCTGTATGGCTTGCAATTCCACCCCGAAGTTTATCATTCTGCCGAAGGAAAAAAGATCATCCGTAATTTTCTGGTAAACATTTGCCACTGTTCGCAGGACTGGACTCCGGCTCATTTCATAAACGATACCGTTGAAGGTTTGAAAAAGCAAATTGGCCACAAAAAAGTGATCATGGCATTGAGTGGCGGGGTAGACAGCACCGTAGCTGCTACCTTAATCCACCGCGCCATTGGCGACAACCTGTTTGGCATTTTTGTGGATAACGGTGTGTTGCGTAAAAACGAATTTGAACAGGTTCTGGATACCTACCGGCAGATCGGGCTGAACGTGAAAGGGGTAAATGCCAAAGAACGGTTTTACGAGGAATTATACGGTAAATCCGATCCTGAGGCCAAACGTAAAGCTATTGGCAAGTCATTTATTGATGTTTTTCAGGATGAAGCAACCCGGATCGAAGGAATTGAAATGCTGGCTCAAGGCACTATCTATCCTGATGTTATCGAAAGTGTCTCCGTGCACGGACCTTCAGTGACGATTAAATCACACCACAATGTCGGCGGATTACCCGAAAAGATGCACCTGGAACTGGTGGAACCACTCCGTTTCCTGTTCAAGGATGAGGTAAGGCGTGTTGGAAAGGAATTAGGCATACCCCAGGACTTGCTGGGCCGTCATCCCTTTCCAGGCCCTGGCCTGGCCATCCGTATCCTCGGCGAAGTGACCGCAGATAAGGTACGGTTATTGCAAGAAGCAGATCATCTTTACGTACAAGCATTAAAAGATCATAATTTATATGCAACCGTATGGCAGGCAGGCGCAATCTTACTGCCTGTCAAAAGCGTTGGTGTGATGGGGGACGAGAGAACCTATGAATTCACTATAGCTTTAAGGGCAGTTACCTCTGTAGATGGAATGACGGCAGATTGGGCACATTTATCCTATGAATTTCTTGCCAGTATTTCCAATGAGATCATAAATAATGTGCGAGGTATTAACCGTGTGGTTTACGATATCAGCAGTAAGCCTCCTGCAACGATCGAATGGGAATAATTTCCCTGGTATGTATGTAAAAAATGTATGTTTAGGATGAAGAATATTTGTATCTCCCTTGGCTGTACCCTTTTTCTACTTGCTCTGCATGGCATATCAACCGCACAACTTAATTCCCAGCTCCCAAGGTACAAGATAGCCGTATTCGCGCCATTATACCTTGATTCTGCATTCGATGTTAACGAAGAATACAGGTACTCCAAAAGCTTCCCAAAATTTTTCAGTCCGGGCCTTGAATTCTACGAAGGCGTTCAACTGGCGGCAGACTCTTTAAACAAGGTTGGAGCCCCGTTAGATATTCAGATCTATGATACACGCTCCGCTATGAGCTCTCCGGAAAGCGTAAGCCAAAAACCCGAATTCAATAATGTTCAGCTAATAATCGGTCATGTTACCAATAGTGAAATCAGGGTGCTGGCAGATATTGCCCGCAAGAAAAATATACCATTTATCAATGCGAATATCCCCAACGATGGCGGTGTTACCAACAACCCATCTTTAGTCATTTTGAATTCTACCTTACGCACCCATTGTCAGGCCATCTACAAATTCCTTCAAAAAAATTACGGCAATTCACCTGTTATCGTTTTTCGAAAAAAAGGCGTGCAGGAAGATATTCTCAAAAATTATTTTACAGAAGTTGAACGAAGTTTACCTTCTGCCTCACTTAAACTCAGGTATGTTACTCTGAATAATGATTTTACTGGTGCTCAGTTAAAGTCTTACCTGGACAGTTCCCTGACTATTTGTATTGCCAGCAGCCTCGACGAGAAGTTTGCCACTCAGCTTTGCCTGGCATTGGCTTCAATAAAGGAAGAATATCCGACCAAAGTAATGGGAATGCCCACCTGGGATGGCATTAAAGATTTTTCAAAAAAAGAATATAAAGGACTGGAGATCTTTTATAGTACGCCTTTCTACAATGCCAAAACTGATAAGGTCAGTTCAGGTATCAATAATTATTTTAAGACCTACCTGTATTCGCGGCCCTCGGATATGGTTTTTCGCGGATATGAATGTATCATGCGTTTTGGAAAACTATTAATGGAAAAAGGGGCCAATATCGGTTCCAGCATCGGAGAAAAAAAATACAGGACGTTTACCGATTTTGACATACAGCCTGTCTTCCTCAACAAACAATCGCCCACCCTCGATTATTTTGAGAATAAAAAGCTCTATTTTGTAAAACTCCAGGATGGGGTTGTAAAAGCGGTGTATTAGAATTTCCGCACTATTTCTAACTTACATTCGCACATTTACAAATTCGCACATTATTAAAATGCCACTGATCGAATTCACGGAAAAAGGGCTATACTGCCGCCAGGGAAATTTTTATATAGATCCCTGGAAGCCGGTTGAAAAAGCGGTGATCACGCATGCGCATAGCGATCATGCCCGGTTTGGAAGCAGTTATTATCTCTGCCATACCTACACAAAACCTTTGTTACAGTTAAGACTAGGCGAAAACCATTATGAAGGGATATCATGGAATGAAGTGCTGATGATGAACGGCGTAAAGGTATCATTGCATCCTGCGGGACATATTATCGGCTCTTCACAGGTACGTGTGGAATACCAGGGGGAAGTATGGGTGATCAGCGGTGATTATAAACTGGAAGACGATGGCCTCAGTGGTGCTTTTGAACCGGTTAAGTGCCACACCTTTATATCCGAATCTACATTCGGATTGCCGATCTATCACTGGAAACCTCAACAACAGATATTCGAGGACATTATCACCTGGATAAGCCGGAATAAACAGCATGCAAAAACCAGTGTATTGATCGCCTATAGCCTGGGTAAGGCCCAACGCCTGTTACAGGGATTAAAAGAAACAGTCGAAACCATTTATGTGCACGGTGCTATCTGGAATACGCACGAAGCACTGCTCAGCGCCGGATGGAAGTTGCCCAGGATTGAACGTATCACCTCTGATACCCCGAAAGAAGCGTTTAAAGGCGGAGTAGTTATCGCTCCGCCCAGTGCAGATGGCTCGCCCTGGATGAAGCGCTTCTATCCGTATGCAGTAGGGATTTGCAGCGGTTGGATGCAGGTGCGCGGTAACGCCCGGCGAAGAAACGTAGATGCCGGTTTTGCACTAAGTGACCATGCAGACTGGGAAGGCCTGTTAACGGCCGTCAGGGAAACCGGCGCACAGAAAGTATTTGTTACCCACGGCTTTCAGGCGGCGTTCAGCCGGTACCTGAATGAAAATGGTATTGAAGCGGGAGAAGTAAAAACCGAGTTTGGCGGAGAGGAGGAAGAATCCCTTGCAATCGCTGAGACGGAAAATGTAAATGCCGCCAGCAATGAATGAACAATTGCCAGCTATAAATCCGTTAATTCTGCCTTCAACCGGAGTTGAAAAAGGCATGGCGCTCTTTGCCGACCTGGTTACCGATATCAGTTCGAGTACAAAAACCAACGACAAACTTGATGCGTTGGCAAATTATTTTATCTTAGCGTCAGAAAAAGACAGGGTATGGGTAATCGCCTTGTTCAGTGGCCGGCGACCTAAAAGAACCGTAAATTCCACCCAGCTGCTCACCTACTGTATCGAAATTACCGGGCTTCCCTCATGGTTGTTTGCAGAGAGTTATCATACGGTCGGCGACCTTGCCGAAACCATCGCCTTACTACTTCCTGATGCACCCGAGCCGGATACGGATTCGGAGCCGCGTGATCAGTACAGTCTTAGTTATTACCTGGAAAAATTCATCGAGATTGAAAAAGAAGATGAATCGGTACGCAAACAATTTATTCTTAGCAGCTGGCAACACATGAATCAAAATCAGCAGTTTGTTTTTAACAAGCTGATTACCGGCGGATTCAGAATCGGGGTATCGCAGAAAATGATGGTAAATGCATTGGCCAAAACAGTCAGACTGGAGCCTTCGGTTATTGCGCACAGGATCAGCGGCAACTGGGATCCTGTCACTACCTCGTTCACAGACCTGCTAAGCGAAGATTCGATATCCGTCGATCATTCCAAACCGTACCCTTTTTACCTGGCTTACGCTTTTGAAGAAGACCTGCATGCATTGGGTGATGCTGCAGACTGGCAGGCGGAATGGAAATGGGACGGGATACGCGGGCAGCTCATTAAACGCAACCATGAATTATTCGTTTGGAGCCGGGGTGAAGAACTGATGACCGATAAATTCCCCGAGTATCACGCTTTAAAGGAACTCCTGCCAAACGGGCTGGTTATCGATGGTGAGATCATTCCCAGTGTTAACGGCAAACCACTGCCCTTTGCCTTGCTTCAAACCAGGATTGGAAGAAAAAATATTACCCGCAAACAATTACAAGAGGCGCCTATTTCTTTTTTTGCTTATGACCTGCTGGAATACGATGGCGAAGATTGGCGTACCAGATCCATGGCCGAGAGAAGAGCCCGGTTGGAACAGATCATCCGGTCATTCAATCATTTTTCGATTATACTATCCCCTGTCATTGAATTTTCCACCTGGGATGACTTAACGGCAATCCGGGCAAAAGCCAGGGACATGAACAGTGAAGGATTAATGCTAAAAAGAAAAAGCTCCATTTACCAGGTAGGCAGAAAGCGGGGCGATTGGTGGAAATGGAAGATCGATGCACTTACAATCGATGCCGTGATGATCTATGCCCAAAAAGGTTCTGGCAGGAGAAGTAATTTATATACCGACTATACGTTTGCAGTAAAAGACGGAGAGAAACTGGTTGCCTTTACCAAAGCATATAGCGGCCTTACAGACAAGGAGTTTGGACAGGTGGATGCTTTTGTAAAACGGAATTCAATAGAAAAATTTGGTCCTGTGCGAACGGTAAAGCCGGAACTTGTTTTTGAAATTGCTTTTGAAGGCATTGCTGCCAGTAATCGTCACAAGTCGGGAGTTGCCCTGCGTTTCCCGCGCATCAGCCGCTGGCGAAAAGACAAAAAAGCCGATGAGATCAACACGATTGAAGACCTGAAGAAAATGCTGGAACTGTATGGGAAGACTTGAATTTATGCAAAATATCTTCTCCGCTGCGGTTTGGTGAAAACACCAACGGGTTTAATATCTTTGTGGCACTTTGTGTCTTCCACTTTGTGTTTCTTTGTGGTTTGCTTTCTGTCTGTTAACCACAAAGAATGCCTGCGCACATCGAAAACACCAACCACGGGCAAAGATCTTTGTGGCACTTTGTGTCTTCCACTTTGTGTTTCTTTGTGGTTTGCTTCTGTCTGTTAACCACAAAGAATGCCTGCGCCCATCCGAGAAACCAACCACGGGTTGAAGAAAAACACCAGCTACAGGTTTAAACAGGGTAACTTTAAGCTAGCTATGAAAAAAATGATTCTCATATTTACCGTCTGCATTTCTTTCGCAGGCATCATACCTTTTGTAGGGGAAAAACCGGTATTTATCGAACCCAGCAGGCAGCGCAGTGGTGATGCCACCAGGGGATATAAATATCTGACTACCGGCGATTATGTGAAAGGAGGGATCCCTTATGATGTATACCTGATGGGGCTTGGTAAGGCAAAAAGAAATTACCTGCAACGCGACGGGCTAAACGCAAATATCAGTCATGATTATACGCTGGTAAAGGCGCCAAATGGCGAGAACCTCGTGGCACCCAACTGCCTGCAATGCCACGCCCAGGTATTTGACAGTACGTTGTATGTTGGCATGGGAAACACTTTTATGGATTTTTCTGTTTACAAGAGATTGAACGGTACGGCCCTGCTCATGGAAAACATGCTCAAAAAAAATGCACCCTCGAAATATGAAGCGGCCAAAACTTTTCTCCAGGTAACCCGGACAATAGGGCCTTTACTGAATACGGAAGTCCGGGGTGTAAACGCTGCAGACCGGTTGGCCTATGTGCTGGCCGCTCACCGGGACCCGGTTACCTTGCAATGGGTCGACAAACCTCAATGGGAAATTCCTGCACAGGTCATTCCTACCGACGTGCCGGCCTGGTGGCTGTTAAAAAAGAAAAACGCCATGTTTCATAATGGCTTTGGAAGAGGTGATTTTGGTAAATTTTTGATGATGTCTAACCTGCTTACGGTGAGCGATACCTCCGAATCAAGGGAAGTAGACAGTCATATCAGCGATGTGTTGGCTTATATCTATACTTTACAACCGCCGAAATTTCCACTCTCTGTAAATGATGGCCTGGTTAAAGAAGGAGAAAAAATTTTTGTAAAGAACTGCTCGAAATGCCATGGCAAATATGGAGCGTCGTACGAGTATCCGAATTATCTTATCCCGCAATCCGTTATCAAAACTGATTCTTTACTGTTTAAAAGTAATTACCAGAACCCGGAACTGGTTAACTGGTTCAATAAAAGCTGGTTTGCCCAGGGTAATCATGCTGCCAGGCTCGAGCCCTTCAACGGTTACATCGCCCCTCCGTTAGATGGGGCATGGGTTACCTCGCCTTATTTGCATAATGGTTCTGTTCCAACGATTGAGGGGGTGCTGAACAGTAAGGCCCGCCCTAAATACTGGAGCAGGAACTTTGAAAACCCAAAGTACGATTATGTGATGCTGGGCTGGCAGCACCAGGCTCATGATCAGCCCGGTGGAACTGCTGTTTACAATACCGACCTACCCGGATATGGAAACTACGGGCATTACTTTGGTGATAAGCTGACGGATCAGGAACGTAAGGCCGTTATCGAATATGTAAAGACGCTGTAATCAGCAGCTTCACAGCTTCGTTATTCGCTATAGCCTGGGCTTCCAGGCTATTTCTGCTACGTTTAATGAATGGCCGACAAACCTTGCCAGCACAAATAAGTAATCACTCAGCCGATTGAGATATTTTATAATGAGTGGTTCAACAAAAAGATCGTGCTCTTTCATATTCACGCACAACCTTTCAGTACGCCGGCATACGCAGCGGGCCACATGGGTGGTAGAGACTGCAAAATGGCCGCCGGGAAGTATAAAAAATTTCATGGAAGGCAGCACTTCGTGCATCTGATCTATTTGTCTTTCCAGGAAACCGATGTCTGACTCTTTCAGGTCCGGGATACGCATCTGTGGTTCTTTGTCGGGATCGCAAGCCAGTGAGGAACCGATTGTAAATAACCTGTCCTGGATTTCTCTGAGCACTGTTTTAGAATGTTCATCAGGCACAAGATCGCTTACCACTCCAATATATGAATTCAGTTCATCTACCGTTCCGTAAGTTTCAATGCGTATATGGCTTTTAGGAACTTTTGTCCCGCCTATTAAACTGGTTTTACCCAGGTCTCCGGTCTTTGTATATATTTTTAGTGCCATATCGGCTGCCTCCGGCAAGATAAGATTTGAGTTAGGATGTTACAACCATCAAAACAATCCAGTTCAGGATTAGTTTTGGCAAGCAGAGAATGCGATGATCGATCACGCTGATTTCAGGAAAGTGAAACACTTAGATTCTTCTTCCTGTCACTTTCTATCATTCCGTCTTTTAACCGGACAATTCGGTGAGCATGGTTTGCAATATCTTCTTCATGGGTAACCAGTACCACTGTGTTACCGCTTGACTGGATTGCGCCAAAGATGTCCATGATTTCTACTGAAGTCGTACTATCTAAGTTACCTGTAGGCTCATCAGCCAAAATAATAGAAGGCCGGTTAACCAGGGCCCTTGCAATGGCTACCCGCTGGCACTGGCCTCCGCTTAGTTCATTGGGCTTGTGGTGACTTCTGTCGGAAAGACCCACTTTATCTAATACATCCCTGGCTATTTCGACGCGTTGCTTTTTTGAAATGCCGGCATAAATAAGCGGTAAGGCCACATTCTGTTCAGCCGTTAAACGAGGCAGCAGGTTGAATTGCTGAAATACAAAGCCGATTTCTTTATTTCTTACCTCAGCAAGGTCATTGTCCTGCATTTTACTGACGTCATGGTTATTTAAAATATAGGTTCCGCCCGTCGGAGAATCGAGGCACCCCAAAATATTCATCAGTGTACTTTTGCCTGAACCGGAGGGCCCCATCAAGGCCACATATTCGTTTTTATAGATATCCAGGTTTATCCCTTTCAATACGGGTACGGCCTGTTTTCCCATAAAATAACTTTTAAGGATGTTTTCAAGGTGGATCATGGGGTTGTTGATCATAATTAATCTTTTATGCGGGTAGTTGAAGGGTTATGAATCACTTTGGGAACCTTAAAATAATCGGAATCTGCATTTGGTGCATTTTGCAATGCTTCTTCTTTTGGCATGGAACCTCCTACCTTGTCTTCCCGGTAAACATCAATGGCTTCTGTCATGTGTAGCAAGGGCTCTACGTTGCTGGTATCTATCTCGTTCAGTTTTTCAACGAAACTGATCATTTGCTGAAGGTCTTTTGTAATTTCCTGCTTTTCATGCTCGTTAAACGTTAACCTGCTTAAATGGGCGAGGTCTGTTACCAGTGCATCAGTTACTTTCATATCAACAGTATAATTCAACAAAAATAACGGATTAGCGGCGAACCCCAGAACTTTGCACTCCGAACTTTGAACTCCGAACTCTTCTTATCTTCACCGCTCCTTATGCAAAGCAACAAACAAATCGTAATGAGTGGTATCAGGCCCACAGGATATTTACACCTCGGAAATTATTTCGGGGCCGTGCAGAATTATGTACGCATGCAGCAGGAATACGAATGTTTTTTTATGATAGCCGACCTGCATTTTTTAACCACCAACACTGACACATCCACGCTAAAAACGAATGTTCATCGCGTATTGGCGGAATATATTGCCTGCGGACTAGACCCTGACAAATCAGTCATATATTGTCAAAGCCATGTCTATGAAACCGCTGAACTCTACCTTTATCTTAACATGCTGGCTTATGTAGGCGAACTGGAAAAAACAACTACGTTTAAAGACAAAGTTCGTTTGCAGCCACAAAATGTAAATGCCGGCTTATTAACTTACCCTGTATTACAGGCCGCCGATATCATTTTGCACAGGGCATCGCTGGTTCCCGTAGGTAAAGACCAGGAACAACACCTGGAAATGGTTAGGACTTTTGCCAACAGGTTCAACCATCGGTATGGTGAAGTGTTTCCCGAACCCCTGGCCTTTAATTACGGTTCGGAATTAATAAAGATACTCAGCCTGGACGGGGCAGGAAAAATGAGCAAAAGCGAGAATCAGTATGCCACCGTTTATCTTTCTGATGATGATGAACTCATCCGGAAAAAAGTGATGAAGGCCAAAACAGATAGTGGCCCCACCACACCCCAGTCTGCAAAACCCGATTACATTGAAAATATTTTCCTATTGATGAGGCTGGTAAGTGCCCCCGGAGTGGTTCAGCAGTTTGAAGATGCGTATGACCATTGCACGATCAGGTACGGAGATATGAAAAAACAACTTGCAGAAGATATGGTTACATTCATATCACCGATAAGGGAAAAAGCCATTTCGATACTTACTAATGCGGAGTATTTGCAGGAGGTCATGGAAAAAGGAGCAAGCAAAGCCAGAGGAAGCGCAGAAGCAACCATAACAATGGTTAGACGCGCCATAGGTTTACAGTACCATTGAATTGTTGCAGCTGTCAGGCATTACTCCCTGGTTTAGTACGCATATAATTAAATTTTCCCCGTTAGTATCTTTAGATTTATTATTATGGCCAAGAGTAAAAAAGTAAAACACATCGCAGTTGCTGGTAATATCGGTGCAGGCAAAACGACGTTGACAGAAATGCTTAGTAAGCATTATAAATGGATACCGCAATTCGAAGATGTTGATCATAATCCTTACCTGTATGACTTCTACGAAGACATGCCCCGGTGGAGCTTTAACCTGCAGATCTTCTTTTTAAACAACCGCCTAAATCAATTGCTGGACATCCATAAGGGTACAGAAACGGTTATACAAGACAGGACGATCTACGAAGATGCGCACATCTTTGCACCCAATCTGCACGAAATGGGGCTGATGAGCCAACGTGATTTTTCCAATTACTTCCAGTTCTTCGAGACCTTAAATAAAATGGTTCAGCCTCCCGACCTGCTTATTTACCTGAAGGCATCTGTGCCGACGCTGGTAGCCCAGATCCAGAAAAGGGGAAGGGAATATGAAGAAAACATCCGCCTCGACTATCTTAAAAGACTGAACGAATATTATAATAAGTGGACCGAAAGCTACAAAGAGGGCCCGCTGCTGATCATTGATGTAGATAAGAATAAGTTTGGAGAAGATGAGGAGCACCTGGGCGAAATCATTAATAAGATTGATTCCCAACTATATGGGTTGTTCTGAAGAGCTCCCTCCTTTTAGGCTATCGTAGGACACATCTATTAAATACGTATAAGATGATGTCTAAATTATTTCCTGCCAGTGTACTTATTACCCCAGCTAGGAGTAAAACGTTTGTAGAAATGAGATCATCTTTAAAATTGCCCCAGCGGGGCTACCCTTAGGTCATGCTAAGCAAAAATTATTTATTATTACTTGTTGAAAAGGGTAGCCCCCATCCGGGGGCAAAAATAATGCATGCTCAATGCGCTACAAACGGGTTGCCCCGAGCCGGGGCATAATGCTTTTAAATTTTTTTCAAGATGTGTACTAACTATAGCCTTTCCAGGAGGGCAGGTATTGCGCATCAAAACCGGGGTGGTTATGCACACCTCATACCTAACCACTAACACCTAAGTAAAACTGCACATCATTCCTACCTGTAATTACTAAATCCTTTCAAGCCCTCGAGGTAACTATCTATCTTAACAATCCAGCTTTTTTGCTCGGGAAATTTACGAGAGTAATCTGTTTCCTGATCATACTGCATTTGCATTCTCGTCAACTCCTGCATGACATGCTGATAAATGCTGTTTACATCCCGGCTGACCTGGCTTTTATTAACCTTGTAAGCCCTTAACTCCTTATTTAATTTACGTGCATGGATTTCGGCGATATCGAAATGCCCCTGCTCATGCGAAAGGATATGATCGTTCTTGACGCGCCCCCACGAACTTTGTTTGTCGAATTGACAGCTGATATGAAAATCCAATGTTTTTCCGTTAGTACTAAACCGCATCAGAATGCTGCTGCTGGTTAAAGCTGCATTGGTGGCACCCTGGGGAGGAACTGCCTGAAAATCGATCCAGCTAAGCCTTTGCATTGCATTCCATTGAATATAGTCATAGGTGCGGGAAGGAAGATGAAACGATGAACACAATAAAGCTGCTATAAAAAATCGTAGTATCATAATAAATGGATAATAACGTACTTCAGGCAGCCGGGAGTTTACTAAAAATCTTAAAATTTTTATAAAAGGTTAACTTATCTTCAGGAGCAGCCGGGGTTTCCCGTTAACCGGAATTGACAAGTATCCAATACCGAAACAGCGTACAAATTTATAAAAAAAAGCTCCTTCCTAATATAGTTTTCTAAGTTTTAAACGATTCCTGGTTTCCGATCAGAACTTTCATGTACGATATGAATTTTTAATATATATAATTATTCGGTTACCATTTAAATATCTTGTATTTTTCCACAATACACTCCGGCCAGGAGATGGCTGCGCCAGAAGCCTTCAGCATTTAAACATACAGGTAAAAGAAAACAACATGTTATGAAATACCAACCCCTTAACTCGGAAATTTTTACACAGAATCGAAAGCGGTTCACGAAGGAAATGGAAAAGAATTCAATTGCCGTTTTTAATAGTAATGATGAACTGCCCACGAACGGAGATCAACTGTATCCATTTAAACAAAATGCGGACCTTTACTGGCTCACGGGAATTACACAGGAAGATACCATGTTGATACTGTATCCGGACAGCCCTGATCCAAAATACCGAGAAGTATTGGTATTGGTCAGGCCCAACGAACTAAAAGAGAAATGGGACGGGCTTAGGTTAAGGTCTTATGAAGCAGAAGCGCTTTCCGGTGTCAAAAAAATTATCTGGTTAGATGCCCTGGATGGAATGTTGCAGCCCCTGATACATCAGGCAGATATTATTTACCTGAATACCAACGAAAACGACCGGAAGTCTAACCGTGTGCCTGTAAGAGACTACCGCTATGCAGATAGCATGAAAAGGCGTTTTCCGTTACATCAGTACAGGCGTAGTGCAAAAGTAATGAGGGAACTCAGGGCTATTAAATCCGGGCTTGAGGTGGAAGTGATTCAAAAAGCGGTTGATATCACTGAAAAAGCTTTTCGCCGGTTATTGACAATTATTCGTCCCGGTGTTTTTGAATATGAAATTGAAGCCGAGATTTTCCATGAATTTTTACGTAACCGGTCTGCAGGCCCTGCGTATTCCAGTATTATTGCGAGCGGAGACCGTGCCAGGATCTTACACTATGTCAGCAATAGCCAGCAATGCAGGGACGGTGAAATGCTGTTAATGGATTTTGGCGCCGAATACGGTGGATATTGTGCTGACCTTACCCGGACCGTTCCTGTCAACGGCAAATTTACCGAACGCCAGAAACAGGTATATAATGCCTGCCTGCACCTGCACAATTATGCAAAGAGCATTTTAAAACCCGGAATAAGCATTACGGATTATACTGAAAAAGTAGGATATGAGGCCACAAAAATTTTTGTTACAATAGGGCTGCTCAGGGAAACCGACATTAAAAATGAAGATCCTGACAACAGGGCTTATCGTAAATACCTGTATCACGGTATTTCACATCATCTGGGTATTGATGTGCATGACCTGGGAACACGCACCGAACCCGTCCGGGCCGGCATGCTGCTCACTATTGAACCGGGTATTTACATAGAAGAAGAAAAGATGGGCGTGCGACTCGAAAATAATGTATGGATAACCGAAGATGGCAACGAGGATCTTTTTAAAAATATTCCTATAGAAGCGGAAGATATTGAGCGGCTGATGAGGAGATAGGAAAGATGTGCAAATGCGCAGATGTGCAAGTGTGAGGAGCGGCCGGAATTCTGATAGAAGCCGGGACAGTACCGTTTTATTTTTGCCACTGCATTACATTTGCACATTTGCATTATGATTTCCATGAAACAAATCCCAAATATCTTTACTTTACTAAACCTTTTTTTTGGTTGCATAGCCATAGTTTTCGCACTGCAAACTGAAGCGATCAATATCTATGAAGGTGATAACCTGGTAACCAGCTTCAATATTCCGGAAAAGCTCAATTATGCCGCCATCTGCATTTGTATTGCGGCTGTAATCGATTTTTTAGACGGTTTTATTGCCCGTTTATTTCATGCTGCCAGCAACCTCGGAAAGCAATTAGACTCGTTAAGCGATGTAGTAAGTTTCGGTGTGGCGCCCGCTGTTATTTTATACCAGTTCCTGAGATTCAGTTTTATGCGGGAGGAGAATGCACTGGAGGTAAACAGCGCCTGGATGCTCCCGGCATTTGTGTTTGCCTGCTCAGGAGCCTTCCGGCTGGCAAGATTCAACATCGACAATTCTCAGGAATATGGATTCAAGGGGGTTCCTATTCCCGCGGCAGGACTATTGGTGGCCTCACTGCCGCTGATTGCCCATTATAATTATTTTAATGGAGCCATAAACGATTTGCTTTTAAATAAATGGTTTTTATATGGTTTGATCTTCGTGCTCAGCTATCTCATGACCAGTAGCCTACCCCTCATGGCCCTCAAGTTTAAAAGCCGGAGGGTGAAAGATAATCTGCCGAAATTGACCTTGCTCGTCATTGCCCTGATAGCCGCATTGTTGTTGAAATGGCTGGCAGTTCCCGTAGTATTCATCTGTTATATATTTCTATCTTTGATCTTTAAATCCAAACGCTTATGACTTATTTAGTGCAGGTGAAGGTGATGCCTTTAAAAGAATTGCTGGATCCCCAGGGCAAAGCGGTGATGGGCGGACTTGGAAACCTTGGCCTGAGGGGCATTAATGATGTTCGTATAGGAAAGAATATTACATTGGAGGTAGAAGCCCCGTCTGCAGACGAGGCAAGGCAGATTGCCGAAGAAGCGTCGAAAAAATTACTGGCCAACCCGGTGATGGAATACTTTGAAGTCAATGTGCAAATTTGAAGATGTGCCAATGTGCAAATAAGTATACCCAGATATCAGTTAATTCGCATTAAAAATCCGCAAAATTCGCACATCCGCACATTTGCACATTTTCCCATGCTTTACCTTGTACCCTCACCCATCGGCAACCTGCAGGACATCACACTGAGGGCCATCGAAGTATTGAAAAAGGTAGACCTGGTACTGGCTGAAGATACGCGTACTTCTTCCAAATTGCTTCATCACTACCAGATTGATAAACCGGTTTCTCCGTATCATCAACATAATGAGCACAAAATATTGCAACACCTGATAGATCAGTTAACCGCTGGTAAAACAATAGCTGTGCTCACCGATGCAGGAACACCCGGAATTTCCGATCCTGCCTTCCTGCTGGTTCGTGAAAGTATCAGGGCTGGCGTTCGGGTGGAATGCCTGCCCGGTGCAACCGCTTTTGTTCCTGCCCTGGTAAACAGCGGCCTTCCTATAAACCGTTTTACCTTCGAAGGATTTTTACCGCAAAAAAAGGGAAGGCAAACCTTGCTCAGGCAACTGGCGCACGAAGAAAGGACCATGGTATTTTATGAATCTCCAATGCGCCTGCTGAAAACCCTCGAGGAATTTATTCAATACTTTGGAGCAGAACGAATGTGTTCGGTAAGCCGGGAGCTTACAAAAATATACGAAGAGAACAAACAGGGAACCCTTCTGGAAGTAAATGAACATTTTAAAAATAAAACCATCAAAGGGGAAATTGTCATTGTGGTTGCAGGGAGTGGCCGGAAAATATCATTGGGTATTCAGGAGCTATAAAAAAACGGGCTTGTATCTGGATTTAACATTTCAGGAACTTTGCTTCGAAACTGGATGAATTAAAGTTTGCACTTCACCGTTAACCTTTATACAGTAAAAATTGAATTTTATGAATAAACTTCTTGTGGCCATTTTTACAATGGCATCTTTATTCGCCTTTACCAACACTGATGCCCAGATCAGGAAAATACCCGCAGAAGTACATCCACAACCTACGCTGCGTTAAGTCTGTTTTCTTCATGTTTTTCCTCCGGGAACAGTCTTCGTTCAACAACCAGTTTGATACACAAGAAATTATTTGTAAGTTAGAAGTCTGATTGTAATACCTGTTTCTGATTCAGTCTCAAGCATGGAAATCGTTTACCTGACTTGACTGTTTTTGGTCATTTCAGCGTATTGTTATTATAGTCTGTCCCCGTAAAAGAACATTGCAATTTGAACTCGTGATGCACGGTTATCCCTGCTTAAATCAAAGCTAATGGCTTATATACAAGGCTATACTTATGACATCTTCCTGAGCTATGCGCATTTGGATAATCAGATGCTGTTCGATCAGACCCTTGGCTGGATTGAACATTTTTATACAGATTTGAATATATTGCTGTCCCGGAGGATAGGAAAGACAGACGCTATTAAAATATGGTGGGATAATAAAAAACTGGATGGAAGTGTGGTATTTAACGATTCCATTGAGGAAGGCATTAAAAAATCGGCTATCCTGTTATGTCTTACGTCACCAGGACACATAGAATCGGACTATTGTCAGAAGGAGCTTTCCCTGTTTTATAAAAAAGCGCAGGAAGAATCAACAGGTTTAAAAGTCGGCGACCGGTCCCGCATATTGAATGTGCTGTTATATAACATTCCATTCGACCAATGGCCTGCACCATTAGCGGGAACTACCGGGTTTCCATTCCACGATGCTTCGGGGCAGGAAGACCTGGGTGACACGCTTGATAGAAAAAGCCCTCAATACAGAAATCAGCTTCAGGATCTGAGAGATGCCATTATACACGTCATCAAAGGCATGCGTGAAATACCAGAGAAAAAGGCAGATCCTTCAACCAAAAAATTCAGTATTTACTTCGGCGATGTGCCTGACAGCTTACGAAGAGTAAGAAGCCGGACGATTACGGACCTGGAAAAAACGGATTATAAAATTATTTTCGATACCCCTCCACCGTTTGAGGTAGATGCACATGAAGAAGCTGTAAAGGCAAAGCTGGAACAAAGCGACCTGGCAGTCCATTTGCTTGACCAGTTTCCGGGAAGAGAAATCGAGGGCGTTGAAGATACATGGTATCCGCAAAAGCAGGCTGAACTGGGATTGGAAATTGCCAAACCGCAATTAATATGGGTTCCGGCGGAATTAAACATCTCCGAGATAGAAGAAGAGCCATACAAAGATTTTATACAATGCTTTGAAACGGGAAAACAATCTTCTAAAAACATCAGTTATATCCGTGGAGCAAAAAGTGAACTTACCCAACAGATCATTGACCTTGCAGAAAAACTAAGATCCTCGGCTTTGCCGGCGGTTCCTGCCGCAAGTGAGAAGATCTCGGTATTGGTAGATACACATTACAACGATCAATTGTATGCACTGGAATTGAGCAAATGCCTGTTTGAAAATCAAATTCAACCTTTCATCAATCCCCAGGAAGACGACCCCCGGAAAAATATTAATATCCTGGGCGAGCGTATCAGCCAGGTAAACAATCTTATTTTTTTATATGGAAAAGAATCGCGTGACTGGGTGATGGAAAGAATGAGTGCGGCCCTGCAATTGATTGTAACAAATAATTACCCGGTAGTTGCCTTTTATATTTATTTGTGGCCTCCCCGGAAGGACCCTGCCGATTTATCGCTTAAGCAAAGACTCGTTAAACTGAATGTCGTCAACAATAGCGATTCCACGCAATTAGACCCTAAGACTTTCAAGCAATTTCTTCAAGGTTTAAAAGCTGTAGAATGACCTTCGACGCTCCTTTCGTTGGACTTCGCCCCTTTGAGAGCCGGGAGAGCCTCCTTTTTTTTGGCAGGCAGGAGCAGACCATAGCACTATTACAGCGCCTGCACCAGCATCATTTCGTTGCCGTCATCGGAAGTTCGGGCAGCGGCAAGTCTTCCCTCGTTCGCGCCGGATTGATCCCACAACTGAAGGCAGGTTTCCTGGTGAATGACCGCAGTAACTGGATGATCGCCATCATGAAACCAGGACAAAATCCGATCTGTCATCTGGCTGAGGCTATACTTAATCAGCCAACTGCGCTTGAATACAACGTTACCCCTGCAGAATTAGAAAATCAAATCAAAGCAAAAGGAGTTGATGCTGCACTGGACGTCTTAAAACCTTTGTGGAACAATAACACCAACTTTTTCTTACTGGTAGATCAGTTCGAAGAACTTTTCCGGTTTTCACAGAACCAAAAAGAGATAGAAAAGAAAGATGAAGCCATCGACTTTGTAAACATCATGCTGCAGCTTTCAAGGCAGCCCGACCTGCCTCTTTATGTGTTGATAACAATGCGTTCCGATTTTATCGGCGACTGCGCGCAATTTTTTGGTCTGCCGGAGGCAATGAATCAGAGTCAGTACCTGGTGCCACGCCTCAATCGCGTGCAACTTCAAAGTATTATCGAAGACCCTGTAAAATTATATGGCGGCAGGATCAGTACAGCGCTTACTGCGAGGTTGTTGAATGACCTGCAGGTCATGAAAGATGAATTGCCATTACTTCAGCATGCTTTAATGAGAATATGGATTTCTGATCTGCAGAATAATAATAACGGCGAACTTGATCTGGACGATTATGAAAAGATCGGAGGTATCGAGAAGGCACTTTCCAATCATGCTGATGAAGCGATAGAAGGAATGTCAGCAGCCGAATTAGGATTGACAAAAAAAATATTCCAGGCGCTCACCACGATTGACGAAAACGCACGTAAGATACGGCGCCCTGTCCACTTAAAGGAACTGATGGATATTACAGGTGCCACCGAACAGCAGTTACTATTAATCATCAATAAGTTTATTGAAGGAAACAAGAACTTCCTGGTCATCAATGAGATCGAAAATACAAACGATCTGCTTATTGACATTTCCCACGAAAGCCTTATCAGGCAGTGGAGTAAATTAAATGAATGGGCCGATGAAGAAGCCGAGTCAGGCAAGATATTCCTTAGGCTAACAGAATCGGCAACGCTGTATAAACAGAAAAAAGGAAATCTTTTGTCCGGAACAGAATTGCAGCAGGTCGCGCAATGGCACAACGGATTTCATCCAAACACGGTCTGGGCTAAACGCTACAGCCCTGACTTTGAAAAAAGTATTCAGTACCTGAAGCAAAGTAAGCTGCAATGGAGAGCGGAAAAAGATCGTAAAGAGAAAGAGCGTTATAGAAAGTTAAGGAATCTGAGAATTTTATTTGCTTTAGCTATGGCGGTAACCGTCTTGATTGGCTTTTTAGCTTACCTGATCAATAGAAATAATACTAAAACCCATAATCAGCTAGCCAGAAATTACTGGAGTACCAGCCAGGCCGTTAGAAAGGAGAATTCCTTGAAATCCTTGCTGTATCTGGCAGAAGCCGTCGGTATCAGCAAGGATAGGGGGCTCACGAAAGGTTTGCTGATCGACGTTCAATCCAGCCTTCCCCAAATGAAGCTGGAGTATATTTTATCGCATGATAATGCAGTATATACAGCCTCTTTCAGTCAGGATGACTCCTTGCTTTTGACTGGGGGTTATGATAGTACGGCCCGCCTTTGGAACATGGCAACCGGAGCACAGGCGGGCGCTTCTATGCAGCACCAGGGAGCGGTCAAAACTGCCGTGTTCAGTCCGGACGGACAATTGATCCTGACGGCAAGCGATGATGGTACAGCCCGAATCTGGGATGTAACGACAGGACGCCAGATGGGGCCTTCGATGAAGCATAATGGGAATGTGAACAGCGCGATTTTTAACCGCCAGGGTACATTGATACTAACAGCTTCCAATGACAGCACTGCCCGGCTGTGGGATGTAAGCACCGGCAGGCAGACAGGGCCTTCCATGCAGCATATGGGTTTCGTAAGCCGGGCTGTTTTTAACGCCCAGGGAACTCAGGTCGTCACTGCGAGTTATGATCATACAGCCCGCCTTTGGAGTGCTGAAACCGGAGAACAGATCGGCGCTTCGATGAAACATAAAGATTCTGTGTATTGGGCTGATTTTAGTCCTGATGGAAATCAGATTGTAACATCGGGAAAAGATAGTACTGCAAAAGTCTGGGATGTAATTACCCTGAAGCAGACCGGGCCGGACATGAAACATGAAAATACCGTCAGTAGTGCGATCTTCAGCCCGGATGGAAAACGAATTGTAACCGCCAGTAACGATAAAACCGCCCGCCTCTGGGATGCCCTAACGCTTACTCAGCTCGGGCCAGAGATGAAACATGACAACGCTGTTAATAGCGCTGTTTTCAGCCCGGATGGAAAGTTTATTTTGACTTCGGGTTATGATAGAACCGCACGCCTCTGGGAAGCAGAAACGGGCATAGAACCTGCACCATTCATCAAACAGGAAGCAATAATCTATAACGCCATATTCAGTCCGCGCGGGAAGCGCATGGTAACGGTCTGTGGTGACCATACTGCACGCGTCTGGTCGTTAAGGGACAACAATCCGTTAACCTTGCACTCTTTAAATCAACAAGGCACCATCTACCATGCCATTTTCAGCGCAGATGAAAAGGGCATCCTGCTGGCAAGCTCAGATAGCACTGCGCGGATTGTTGATGCGCTAACTGGAAACCAGATTTTACGTTTAAATCATAATGGATTTGTAAACAGTGCTGTTTTCAGCCCGGATGAAAGTCAGATCCTCACGGCAGGCAGTGATAGCATTGTTTGTATCTGGGACGCAAAAACAGGAAAGCGCATAGGTCTGCCTATCAACCAGAACACGGGTGTGCTAAGCGCTGCCTTCACAGCCGACGGAAATTTAATTGTGACTGCCGGCACGGATGGCAGTGCAAAGGTCTGGGATAAGGTGTCCGGAAAACAAAAGGGTCGTTCGTTTACACATAACGGTTCGGTAATGAGTGCCGTATTCAGCGCCGACGGTAGTACCGTTTTAACCTCCGGTTATGATTCATCAGCGCGCCAATGGAACATGGCTATAGGAAAACAGGCACAGGCTTTTATCAGAACGGAAGATGTGTTATTCAATGCAGTATTCAGCGCCGACAATAAGCGTATACTTACGTCCGGGGCCGATGGCACCGCAAGGATCTGGGATGCGGTATATGGGAAGCAGATAGGTCCTGCCTTAAAACATAATGGTCCCGTAAAAACGGCTGTATTCAGCGCTGATCAACGATGGATACTTACGGCAAGTTGGGACAATACGGCCCGCCTCTGGGAGGCGGAGAGCGGAAATCAGATTGGGCCCGGATTCCAGCATGAAGCACCGTTAAACAGCGCCATGTTCAGCCGGGATGAAAAACGTATTCTGACTGCGGGTTATGCCGGAACAGCCGGCATCTGGATGCTGCAAGGGGACCTCGATCTTTCTCCCGAATTGTTCAAGTTGCAGGCCAGAGCCATTACCGGTTCCGAACTGAATAATGAAACCGGCGAAATAGAAGGCATTCCGGCTGAATCATGGTACATCTTAAAAAATCAGTATGCTGATAAGGGTAAGGCACATTACCAGCATTGTAAATACCCTGAATACAATTTATGGCGTTACTTCTATCCGGACCTCGCAAAAAAAATTCGTCCGGATCAAAACTAATTTTTTCATCGAGGACACTGATAGACATTGACCCGGGGTTGTAGATTTATTCTAAATTATTATTCAATTATTTGCAAATAACTGTTTTTCTGTATACTTTTCTATTTGATCATTATAAATTCTGCCGTGCAGCTTGCCTGAATTCTGACAACCCACTAGTATCCGTTTTTGCGCAAGGCAGCGTCTAAATTTTTACTCGGTTAACGGCTCTGCAAAAGACATGGCATTGTATGAAAAAACAAAGAAAATTCTATTGTGCAATTACCTTGTGCTGCTGCCTGCAGTTTTTACACGCTCAACAAGTACCTGGTTTGAACAAAAAAAACCCGGTAATCCTTAACGGAAGTATAGGTGCATCTGCCAACTTCTATTCATCTAACGAGCATGATACCCTGTATTCAAGGCCTTCCTTTGCATGGAATACTTTCGGTAACGTCACCTTTCGTACAAAAAACCTCACCATACCTGCTTCTTTTGTGATCAACCAGTACAGCGGAAGCAAGTCACCGGCTTTTGCACAGTATGGCATCAGTCCTACCTCAAAATGGGCGAAGTTGCATTTGGGCTACCGTTACATACCTCTCTCGCCGCTCATTTTTGAAGGCCAGAGTTTCAGGGGAGCAGGCCTGGAACTAAATCCGGGTTTGTTCCGTTTCGCCGCTTTTTACGGAAGGCTCAACAAGGCTGTTGACGAAGATACCAGCAGGCGGCTCTTCACCGTACCCCGGTTTGCACGCACTGGTTACGGGGCCCGGATAGGCATAGGAAATTTCTCCAACTTTTTTGACCTGGTTTATTTTCATGCCAAAGACGATAGTAACTCTGTAAGTATTAAGAAAGATTCTTTATTAAAAAGGGCAGTTAAAGCTCAGGAGAACACCGTACTTGGCAGTTCATTTAAATTAACCCTGATCAAAAAAATTATCTGGACGGGAGATATCGCAGTAAGCGGGATAACTCATGACCTTTCTTACTTCGATATAGACCTCGACTCCGCAAAATTAGGTCAGCCCTTTAAATATATTCGTAAAATCCTGCCTGTAAATGCAAGCACGGTCGCCAGCTATGCCGGTCAATCGACACTTTCATTCAACTCAAAATTCTTCAACACCAGCATCGGCTATAGAAGGGTGGAGCCGGATTTTAAATCATTGGGAACGCCTTATATGATAAATGATATTGAACTGTTGTCGTGGACAAACAATGCCTGGGTGGCCAATGGCAAACTGAACATCTCCACCAGCCTGTCTCAGCAGCATAATAATCTGAATAAAAAAAGCAACAGTGAACTGAAAACATTGGTGAGTAATGTGACACTGAATGCCTTATTTGGCCAGCATGTTAACATCAGCTTCGGCTACTCGGGATATAACCTGGATCAGCGAAATGGTACGGTTGTGTTATCAGACAGTTTCCTGTTGAAACAGCAAATATCTCAGTTTTATATTTCTCCAACCTGGCATTTTGCGGGAACCACTAAAGTACATACCATTAGCGGTCACGTAGACCTGTCGGTGCTGGACGATAAAAATCCGGCCACTTCCGCTTTCACCAACAGCACAAACCTATCTTCTTCCTTAAATTATACCCTGGGACTGACCAGAACACCCATTAACTTTACACTAAATGCGCTTCACAACAAATATAAGCTGGAGGCAAACACTTATACATCAACAGGAGGCACTGTTGGAGCATCTTTATATCTGCTAAAAGAACAAAGCCTTAGCCTGCAGGGAAACATCGGCTACCTGATCAATGATTACACTGCCGGTGAAGTGCAGAACAACATTACTTATTCTGCCAATGCCGGTTACCAGGGAAAGCATCATGCTGTTAACCTGTATGCCAATTATGTATACACGCCTGAGAATAGAAATAGTATAAAAATTATCCATGAAAGGGTGCGGTACGCCGTAGCTACGCAAAATCTGGCAGGGGGACTTTCATACACCTATAGCTTTTAATTATGTAAACACAGAACATGAACATTCTTATAAAACCCATAATATACTTTGTTGTCTGGCTATTGGTTGCTGTGCAGGCAATACATGCACAGGTTAATATCACAGCCACTGCAATTCCTCCAATTAATCCCATCTTAACCCAATTATTATCAGCAACAGGCAGTGGCATAAATGTAACAATATCCAGCCTTCAGGATAGTGACATGGAAATTGTTATCACGGGGAACCTGCAACGGATATCTCCGCCGGCTTTTTCGATAACTGTAAGGGAGGACATCAGACCGGATAGACCTACCTTGCGTCTAAGTCAAAGGGCGCGGGTACCGCTGACTTATAATTTATTTCAACGGGCATATGGAAATTTTAATCCCGATGTGCTAATCTTCGCTGGCATTTCACTGAATGAGCTCAAAGACGGCCTGAATTATAAACTACCGGAAGGCCAATACAGGCTCTGCGTAAGGGTCTTAACTTTCCCGGAACTCCGATTTTTACGGGAAGTCTGCGTAAATTTTAACATCTGTTACCAGGCAGCGGCACCCCAGTTTACACAGCCCGTCAACAATATGAACCTAAATGCTTCCGTTCCCAGGGTCAATCCCCGCTCGCCGGTTGTATTTACCTGGACCCCCCCCAGGGCGATCTGCGGCTCTTTGGCAAACGCCCTAAGTTCATTGCGGTACGATCTTGAGATCAGGGAAATACTCGACAATCAAACGGTTACCGATGCCATCAACAATCCCTTCATTTTCCGTAAGACATTACTCCCTTCACCGACATTTTTGCTCGACACGAACCTGTACAAAAATATTCTAAAGGAGGGCAAAAGATATATCACCAGAGTAAGAGCAACCGTTATTGACAGGAATTCTCCGGTCGTAATCGACAACTTTGGTTACAGCCGTATCGAAGCGTTCCAATACGGTGACAATTCGGTGGTACAAATTAATGCGCCATCGCCTGAATCGTTTTACATTCCATTCAGTGAACGAAAAACGGATTTTTGGGACGATGCGCTGACAGCTTATAAAAAGAAAGAAAGAACCGATACCCTGGTCCCCATCAAAGAATACATACCCTTGATATTGGCCAGTAACGGCCTTGTATATAGTTACGACGCCATAGAACTATTGCTGGTGCTTAACTCGGAATTCTATACATCAAACGCGGTCCGGTTAAGCAATTCTTCTACATTGCCGGCTCTTCCTGTTGTGCCGCAAAATAAACGCACCGCATTTAACAGTGAACATGGAGTTAACCTTCAACCGGATGCCATGGAAGAAATAACGTACAAAGAAAACGTTGACAGCTTTACTGTTCTGATTCGTAAACAAGGTATAACGGATACTACTGCCCGCAAACTGAACACGCTTTTCAGCCAACTAAATATTTTCAGTCAGAACATCAGTGCTACCAACCGGGTCTCGATGAAGATGATTAATGAATTGATGGCCGAACTAATCTACCAGTTACGTGCTTACCCTCAGGGGCCACAAAACCAGCCGGGGCAGCTTGAAACTATTGTTGCCAGCCTCGAAGAACTGATGGCGGTAAGTGTGAACAGCAGCTCTTCCAATTTTCGATTACCATTCAAAAAGAAAAGTTCCTTAGCATCTTTTGGGGTTACTGGAAACAGCTCGTTACCTATAAGATTTCTACCAAGAACAGATGAAGACGGACTGACCTTTTCACCTCCTGGGATGGATGCGCTGCTTTCATTTGATATCATCGTTTATCACTATTCTAAAGATCAGCCCCCCAAACCCCTGCTAAACACCGGCGACTTAACGGCCACCTACAAGGTTTTTTATATAACCTCCGGTTTATTCAATCACAAAAATCCGGAGATCAATGCAAAGGCTTCCACTGGTCCCGCATCCACGGCCCAGGTTTCTCTTCCTAAAACAAGATTTACATTCTGGACCCAGAGTATGTTCACGAAAAAACAATCAAAACCCCAGGAAGTAGACCTGCTGGATGCTTTTTTAAACAGCAAAAAAAGATGGCCCGAGCCAAAGAGATTTTCTATCGTGCTGAAAGTTGATTAAAGATTATACCGGGTATTTCCTCAGTCAAAATCATCACATGGTATTTTAATGAGCGGGTTACGTATTTTCGCGGCTAGTCAAATCAAGCCTGATGAAATACACCGCTTTATTCGTTTTATTGTTTGTATGTAAAGATTGCCTGTTTGCCCAACCGGACCGCTGGCAGCAAAAGGTTAAATACACGATGGTTATTGATATGGACGTGAATATCCACCGCTTGACCGGAAAGCAAAAGCTGGAGTACACCAACAATTCGCCCGACACCTTACATACCGTTTTTTATCACCTTTACTTTAATGCTTTTCAGCCTAACAGCATGATGGACGCGAGGAGCCGTGAACTGGGAAAGATAGTCTTAGGGAAAGATAAGGAAGGCAAGACGGTGATCGACTGGGATAAACGCGTAAGCGACAGGATCCAGAACCTTAAGCCCGATGAGATAGGCTATCAGAAGATACTCTCTTTAAAAATGAACGGTGCTGTTCAGTCATACAAGGTGAAAGAAACCATCCTGGAGGTTAAGCTTTCCCAACCTGTTTTGCCCAGGTCAAAGGTTGTATTTGATATGGATTTTGAAGCCCAGGTTCCCTTGCAGGTCAGGCGTAGCGGCAGAGACAATCCTAAAACAGGCGTAAAATATTCAATGAGTCAATGGTATCCCAAACTTTGCGAATACGATTACGAAGGCTGGCACCCGACCCCTTATATAGCCCGTGAGTTTTATGGGATATGGGGTGACTTTGACGTAAAAATATCGATTGATAAGAATTTTGTGCTTGGAGGTACCGGTTACCTGCAGAATGCCTCCCAGATCGGCTATAACTACGAGATGCCGGGAACCAAAGTCGTCCGAAATTCAGGCAACAAGCTCACGTGGCATTTCCTGGCTCCCAATGTCCATGATTTTATGTGGGCAGCCGATGCGCAATACCAGCATATTGTTCGCAAGGCATCAAAGGGAACCCTTATTCATGTGCTGTATAACCGCGATCAGGCCTTTCTGCAAGAGCAATTGAACGCCTTAAGTAATACCGCAAAGGCTGCGTTTAATAATGACTTTAAAAAATACCTGGAAAACGTAGATAGCCAGTGGACAAAGGTAGCCGATGCGGCCGTAGTGGTTTTGCCATTTATTGAAAAGCATTTTGGCGAATATCCTTATCAACAATATTCCTTCATACAGGGTGGCGACGGAGGAATGGAGTATCCAATGGCTACCTTAATAAGCGGTTCAGGCCTGGGAACCGCATTTCATGAGTGGATGCATAGCTGGTTTCAGATGATATTGGCAACCAATGAAAGCCTGTATTCCTGGATGGATGAAGGGTTTACCAGTTACGCCGAAACCCTGGTGATGGAGTATTACAACCAACAGTCAGGCAGTAAGCCTGCTCAGGGTCAGCAGGGTGCCAGTCCCCGCCCACAATCCCTGGATTCGCTTGCACTTGTCAACCCGCATGATTCTGCATATTACAGGTATTTTAACCTGGCAATGAGCGGCTTTGAAGAACCCATGACTACTCATGCGGATCATTTCAATACGAACTATGCATATAGTATTGCTTCTTATTCCAAGGGCCAGGTGTTCATGGAACAGCTGGGATATATTACCGGCGCTGCTGTAAGAGATTCCATATTGCTGGAATACTACCGCTTATGGCGTTTTAAACATCCTAATGTCAACGACTTTATGCGGGTGGCGGAAAAGATCAGTAATATGAAACTGGACTGGTACCGGGAGTATTGGGTGAATACAACAAAATTGATTAATTACGGCATAGACAGTTTATGGGAAGAGAATGGAAAAACAAAGATCAGGTTAAAGAACAATGGAGAAATGCCTATGCCCGTTGATCTGCAATTAACGTTCAACGATGGGTCCAAAGAACTTCATTATATTCCGATGTACTTGATGTTCGGTGAAAAGCCAATTGAATTTCCGTCTGTTCCCCGCATGGTGCATGAAGCATGGAAATGGACGCATCCAACATATATTATTGAGATAAACCGGAAAGCCGGTGATTTGTCCGGTATAGAAATCGATCCTACGAAAAGGATGGCTGACATCGACCGGAGGGATAATAAGGTTACGTTGTGAGAAGCTTAAGGTACTAAATCTTCAATGTTTAATCAAGCGCATCATTGAGTATTGATTGTTGAACATTGTGTATTGAATATTAAATTAAGTTCAACTGCTTTTTAGAACCGTCAAACGTTAAAAGCCGTTCCATGTTATGGAGCGGCTTTTGCTGCCTCTGGGGACTTTGGTTTTAGTTCCTACTACTTTACAAGGAAAGGGTTGAAGGAATAAACAAGTGATAAGGTTTCAATGATTAATGCTATTTGGAATCATACATCCAACCAGATTCAAAGGTAATTCAAGCTTTAATTGCCAACAATACCACTAAGTGGTAATTTTTTATTTTAACAGGGCCTTGGCTCCCTGCTTTACCTGCCAAAAAACTTATTAACGGCTTCAATGCGGTTGTTTACGTGTAACTTCTCATAGATATGGTAAACATGCTTACGCACTGTTTCCGGGCTTATATAAAGCTGGGCAGCAATTTCTTTATAAAGCATACCCTTTGACAGCCATTCCAGTATTTCTTTTTCCCGGTTCGACAAGGTACCAATACCACTATCCTCAACGACAGCTTTACTCCGGAAAGCGGCCACCACCTTGCGGGCGATTTGGCTGCTCATTGGGGCCCCACCTTCATGCAGTTCACTGATAGCCTCCAATAATTTGTCGGGAGAGGTTTTTTTAAGAATATACCCGCTGGCGCCTGCGCTCAGGGCTTCAAAGATCTTTTCGTCTTCCTCGTATACCGTACACATCATATACAATATATCAGGATTTTTAGGCTTTAGCTGTCGAACACATTCGATTCCGCTGATACCACCAAGGTTGATATCCATTAATACCACCTGGGGTTGCAGGTCGAGCAGGTCCTCCAGTGCTTCTTCCCCACTGGAAAATCCACCTAATAATTCATATCCTTCCGCCATAGAAACGATTTCTTCCAATGCCGTGCGAATGTCATCGGTGTCGTCAACAATGCAAACTGTAATAGCCATAATTTGTAATAGTTTAAGCAAAGGTGAGGGTATTCCGAATGCTGGCAAATACTACTTTGTGGTAATATTTTAACATATCGCGTTGCTTTATATATAACGCTGATGTGTGCATTCTTAGGCCGGTAAATAAATGATTGATTTTTCAAGGAAATAGGCTTCTGCAAACAGGGAATGAATGCCTTTGATTACCGGTTCTTTTACTGAGCCGCCCAAATCGGCAATTTCCTGTGTCAGGTCTCCCCCTTTCAGGCAGATCAGCCCGGGCGGTAGTTCCTTCTTCCCCAAAGAAGCGGTATCAGGTGTCTTTTGCCAAACGCCTTTAGCCGCTAATAGTGGCCTGCTCCACTTCCAGAGGTCTTTTAATGGGGCAACCGCACGCGAGACGGCGTAATCGAACCTGCGGCCCATAATATCTTCTACCCTGCTGTGCTGGGTAGTTACATTTGCAAGCGCAACAGATGAGACAATATGATCCACAACTTTCAGCTTTTTTCCAATGCTGTCTGTCAGGTGAAAAAAAACATCCGGATAAACAATGGCCAGGGGAATGCCGGGAAAACCGCCACCTGTTCCAATATCGATGATCCGGCTACCGGCACTGAATTCTATAAAGGCTGCAATGCTTAAAGAATGCAACACGTGCTTTTCGTACAGGCCATCAATGTCTTTTCTTGAAATGACATTGATCTTATTGTTCCAGTCCTTATATAACACATCCAGGGCAGCCAGTTGTTGCTGTTGCAAGGGAGAAAGGTCTTGAAAATATTTAAGGATCAGTTCCACGTCTTGCGGGGCTTTTTCCATATAGCAGGTGCAAATAGGATATAATAAAAAAACATCCAGATATCAAATAACCACCACCAGGCAAACAGGTCTTTCTCGTTTAGCTTGTCCATGCATTTATAATAAATTAAACCCTGAATAAAAAACCGAAGGCCAAAGACCGCCAGCACTAATTTCCAATCATGAAACAGCAGACCCATGATGAACAAGGGGTAGAATAAAAAATGGGAAAGCGAATAGCCGCCCAGCAATAATTTATGAACCGGTTTATAAAATTTACCGGTAGTGTAATGCCTCGTTTTCTGCCTCATCCAGCCGCTAAAAGTATTCTGCGGAGCAGACAAGGTTATCGCATCACGGTCTATGACAATGCCCGTGTTATTTTTATTAGCCACCAGGCTGATGAACAAGTCGTCATCGCCACTTTGCACATGATTTAGTGATGAAAATCCCTTGTGCTTAATAAAAATCTCTCTTCGATACGATAAATTTCTTCCCACACCCATATATGGTTTGCCAGCCAGGGCATAGGAAAGATATTGAAGTGCGGTATGAAAGGTTTCGAAGCGTATCAGTTTATTTAGCACACCCGGCTTCTTATGATATGCTCCATAGCCCAACACCACGTCAATACCATGGTTATACCCATCCTGCATTTTTGCCATCCAGAATTCCGAGGCAGGCATGCAATCGGCATCTGTCAGCAACAGTACTTCATGCCTGGCTTCTTTGATACCAATAGACAATGGATACTTTTTTCCCGGTATACCCCTTGCCTCCTGAATAAGATTAACTGCATGCAGATGCTTAAAGGTTTTGCACAGGCCTTCCAGCAGAAATCGGGTTTCATCCTGGCTGTTATGATTTACCACGATCACTTCATGCGTGGTGGGATAGGTCTGAACAAGCACGCCGGGTAAATTGCGGGCAAGATTAGCGGCCTCATTGCGTGCACAGACCACTACGGTAACCGGGTGCTGCTGCGACTTCTGTTTGAACACTGGCTTGAAATAGGCCAGCCTTCTGTAAAAAAACAGGTAATAAAATAATTGCACCAGGGTTACCAGTAAGAAGGTGTAAAAAACGACTTCCTGCCAGTAGATCTCGACTAACATACCATTGCTACCGTTAGCTACGAAAATAGGGATTTATCAGGTACAGTGTTCAGCGCTGAGGCTGTAGCTCCCTGATCCCTATCTTTGCGCACCATGACCGATTTACAATTTGAATTACAACACACGGATGAATATTCCGGTGCAAGGGCCGGAAGGATAAGTACCGATCATGGCGAGATACTTACTCCTATGTTTATGCCTGTAGGAACAGCGGGCAGCGTCAAAGCAGTAAGCCAGCAACAGTTGCTGCATGATGTAAGGGCACAGATTATCCTGGGCAATACTTATCACCTTTACCTGCGCCCTGGTATACGTGTGCTGGAGCAGGCAGGAGGCATCCATAAGTTTACAGGATGGAGTCAACCTGTTCTTACAGATAGCGGAGGATACCAGGTCTTCTCACTGGCGAACCACCGTAAAATAACAGAACAGGGCGTGCTATTTCAATCGCATATTGACGGGTCTTCCCATTTATTCACACCGGAATTGGTTATGGATATCCAGCGGAGTATAGGAGCCGATATTATCATGGCTTTTGATGAATGTCCTCCTTATCTTAGCGATTATTCATACGCAAAAAATTCCATGGAACTAACGCATCGCTGGCTTGACAGGTGTTTGGCCCGGTTTCAGGAAACAGACGGAAAGTACGGGTACAACCAAAACCTGTTTCCTATAGTACAGGGCGGCAGCTACGCTGACCTCAGAAAGGCTTCTTGCGACTACATCAGCTCCAAAAACGCAGCAGGTAACGCCATCGGCGGTTTAAGTGTTGGCGAACCTGAGGCGATGATGTATGAGCTCTGTGAACAATGCTGCCAGGCACTCCCGGCAGATAAGCCAAGATATCTGATGGGAGTAGGCACCCCCTGGAACATCTTAAAAAATATCTCACTGGGTATAGATCTGTTTGATTGTGTGATGCCAACGCGTAATGGGCGGAATGCCATGCTGTTTACCTCGAAAGGCATCATTAACATCGATAATTTAAAATGGGCCACTGATTTTTCTCCACTCGACGACGGTATCGATTGTGAAGTCAGCAATTATTACAGCAAGGCTTACTTACGGCATCTCGTGAAATCGAAAGAGATTTTGGGACTCACGATAGCCAGTGTGCACAACCTTGCTTTTTACATTCACCTGGTAAGTCAGTCACGGGAACATATCATTATAGGTGATTTTTTAAGCTGGATGAAGGAACAGGTCGATGTTTTGCAGAAAAGACTTTGAAATAATGTGCGAATTTTCAAATGTGCCGATGTGCGAATAATGACAAGAAGATGTGCCAGTGGCTGGTGTTTTCACCAACCACCCGCGGGGCGGTCTGCTCTCTCCATCCGCACATTTGCACATCCGCACATCCGCACATTAATTTGAGCTAATTTTGCTTTCATGAAGATTTTAGACTGGTACATACTTAAGCGATTCCTGGTGACCTTTTTATTTACCATTCTTACGCTTACTATTATTGCGGTAGTTATCGATACCAGTGAAAAAACCGACGATTTCGTTAAATCGGGATTATCTACTTCACAGGTCATCACCCAGTATTACTTCGGGTTTGTCCCTTTTATTATTTCGATGATCTTCCCGTTGATCGTTTTCATAGCAGTGATTTTTTTTACATCAAAAATGGCTGCCCGTTCTGAAATTGTTGCCATATTGGCAAATGGGGTAAATTTTAACCGGATGTTGCGGCCTTATCTGATCGGCGGCGTTTTGCTTGGCGGTGTGCTTTGGTTGTCTAATCAATATTTAATTCCGAAGGCGAACGAGATACGCAGCGATTTTCAGCTGAATGTTATTGACAGGAACAGCAGTTACCAGGCCGGCATGAACAATAACAGCTTTTATTACTTACGGGTGGATCCCACAACTTTCGTAGGTATTCGCTATTACGACACTTCTTCCCAGGCAGCCAGTGGTTTTTTCCTCCAAAAAATCAGGAATAACAAAGTGTATTACAACCTGCGTTCAGAAAGTATTCGATGGGACACCGCACGCAGTAACTGGAAAGTTGAAAACGCTATTGAAAGAAAAGTAAACGGCTTACATGAAGAGATCAGGCAGATACCTTCCATGCACGTCAACCTCAATGTTAAACCAAGCGAATTGCGGAAGGATGAATACCTGAAAGATAAACTCATCACTCCGGAACTCAGGCAATTTATCAGAATGGAAGAACTAAGAGGAGCTGAAGGGTTAAATACCCTCAAAGTGGAGCGTTACCGCCGCGATGCAACACCCGTTGCAGTTATTATACTTACCATAATCGGGGTGGCAGTGGCTTCTCCCAAAACGCGTGGTGGAAGCGGGCTTCCTCTGGCTTTCGGTATTGTGACTGCCTCGTTGTTTGTGGTAATGGATAAATTTTCGACTGTATTCTCAACCAAGGGTAACCTGCATCCCCTGCTTGCTGCATGGCTGCCCAATATTATTTTCGGGTGCCTTGCTTTATATATGTATAGACGGGCCCCGAAATAGTCAGCAATATCAGGTAATCATTTCCGTCAGTGCATTTATTACCCGGCCAGGGGTAAAACGTTTGTAGAAATGCCATCATCTTTACAGTTTATTTGTTGTAGCAAAAGACAATGGTTAATTTAGTTTTGTGAACAACATCTTTGAAATCACTATACAAAACTCTTTAACATGGGAATAATACAAGACCGGTTTAAAGCCAAAGCTGATGCAGCAAATACCGAACTAAAAGAGATCCTCAAAGAACATGGCAATAAAAAGATTGGTGAGGTAACTCTTTCACAGGTATACCAGGGCATGCGGGGAATGACAGGACTGGTATCCGAAACTTCATTGCTGGATGCTCATGAAGGGATCCGTTTTCGCGGATATTCCATACCTGAACTGCAGGAGAAATTGCCCAGGGCCAAAGGCGGAAGCGAACCGTTGCCCGAAGGCTTATTTTATCTGATGCTGATCGGCGATTTACCCAGCGAAGAAGATGTGGCTCATCTGACGTCTGTATGGCAGCGGCGTTCCCATGTACCTACGCATGTATTTTCGGCAATCGAGGCATTACCGATTAGTTCCCATCCCATGACTCAGTTTGTAGTAGCTATCATGGCCCTGCAAACCGAAAGCAATTTTGCAAAAAAGTATTCTCAGGGAATGAATAAGAAAGACTACTGGGCTGCCATGTTCGATGATGCTATGGATTTGATTGCCCGGCTCCCCAGGGTAGCTGCTTATATCTATCGCCGCAAATATAAATTTGGAAATCACATCCAGCCGGATGGATTATTAGACTGGGCCGGCAACCTGGCACACATGCTAGGCTACCCGGATGAGAGCTTCCGCGACCTCATGCGTTTATATATGACCATCCATGCCGACCATGAAGGAGGTAACGTATCTGCACATACGACGCACCTGGTAGGCTCGGCATTGAGTGACCCTTACCTAAGTCTGGCGGCCGGCATGAACGGACTGGCAGGCCCGTTACACGGCCTGGCCAACCAGGAAGTAATCAAATGGATATTTGACATGCGGGAAGAGCTCGGCGTTGAGCTCCCAAGTAAGGAACAAATAGACGCCTATGTTAGAAAAACCTTAAGCGACGGAAAAGTAGTGCCGGGGTACGGGCATGCCGTTTTACGAAAAACCGATCCGCGCTTCGAAGCGCAGATGGAGTTTGGCAAAAAACACATGGCTGACGATCCGCTGGTGCAGACCGTCTGGAATATTTATGAAGTCGTACCCCCGATATTACAATCGCTGGGAAAGATTAAAAACCCCTGGCCGAACGTGGATGCACACAGCGGCGCGCTATTGGTGCACTATGGCATGAAAGAATACGAATTCTATACGGTTTTGTTCGGTGTCAGCCGTGCTCTGGGCGTATTGGCAAGCCTCTGCTGGGACAGGGCATTGAGCTTCCCCCTGGAGAGGCCAAAATCGATCACTACTGAACTGGTAAAGAAATGGATTAAAGGCGAAGATGAGATCTGGGGGGATTAGGCCCTGGTTTGAGAATCCATCTGAAATGAATTTGCCGGTGGAAGATTATCGACGAAGAAATTGGTAAAGAAAAGGCTTAACAAAATGCAAACGGACAAACCGAAAAATTTCAGTTTGTCCATTTGTGTTGCCCGACCTGGATTCGAACCAAGACATTCAGATCCAGAAACTGACGTACTACCCTTATACTATCAGGCAAGAGCTTGCAAAATTAAATTATTATTTATTAAAAACCCAATGGCTATTATTAAGAATGTTTATAAAAGGTAAACGGAAATAAGCCGTCCTTATTCCGGACATATACCCATGTCCTGTACGAAGTCTCAGACTTCGTACTTACTATGTTCTTTATAGCCTCCGGCTATATTCATTAGTTGGAAACTATGAAGAACCTAATTGTTCAAAGTCGAAGACTTCGAACAGCCTTCGCATTGGTGAAAACACCAACGAGCAATGTATTGTACAACCCTTAAACTTCAAACCTTAAACTCTTTCAGAATGGGTAATAAACTGCTCAACATACAAAAAGACCTGCTTGTAAAGTTAGTTAAACGCTCCGGTTAGCCCTGGAACAGTTTTAGTAACTGCACACAAAACATTGAGTGATATGTATGTTTTAGGAATTAATGCAGTATTTCATGATTCAGCCGCCTGTTTACTAAAAGACGGACGACTTCTGGCGGCTGCTGAGGAAGAAAGGTTTACACACATCAAACACGGAAAAAGACCTATTCCTTTTTCAACGTACGAACTGCCGTTTCATGCCATTGATTATTGCCTGAAAGTTGCCGGCATTCATTTAAATGATGTGGCTCATGTAGCCTATTCTTTTGATCCACACCTTCTTTTAGGTGAAAAGCACAAAAGCCAACCCATCATCTCTTTACCTTTGGAGCCTTCATTGCACCCGAAATCCAGTGAATGGGTATCTGAATGGGATCCGCTATTTTTATCGGCTATAGTAAACTCGCCAGGCCAATTATTGGATGGCTTCCCCCATCATCTGCAAAAGCGTTTTAAGGGAGCCCGGTTAAACAAGGATCAATGGCATTTCGTAGATCATCATCAATCGCACGCTGTAAGTGCTTTTCATCCATCTCCGTATACCAATGCTGCGGTGCTTACTATAGATGGAAGAGGCGAGACGGCTACAACCACATACAATATCGGAAAAAAAAATGAGCTCATCCGCATCGGACAGGTGGACCTTCCTCATTCGTTGGGTTTGCTTTATGAAGATGTTACCAGCTACCTGGGGTTTCTTCATTCATCAGACGAGTATAAGGTGATGGCACTGGCATCTTATGGAAAGCCGGTTTTTAAAAAGGATTTTCTTGAAATGATCCAAATCGGTCCCGATGGTCAATATACGATCAGGAACCAGAATCTGGTCGATCGTTTTGGCCCTGCCCGGTTAAGGGAGGAGGAATTTACTGCTCATCATTTCAATATTGCCCACTCTTTACAGCTCGTGCTGGAAGAGACAGTGCTGGAACTGGTACACTGGCTACATGAAGAAACCCGAGAAGAGAATTTATGTATGGCAGGGGGTGTTGCCCTGAACTGTGTACTGAACGCGCGTCTCCGAGATAAAGGCCCTTTCCGGAACATTTGGGTTCAACCAGCTGCCGGAGATGCAGGTACTGCCCTAGGTGCTGCTATATGTACAGACGTTCAACAAAGAAAAAGTTTGCAGAAAGATTTCCGCATGAACCATGCTTACTGGGGACCTGAGTACAGCGATGCTGAAATTGAAAAATTTCTCCAATGGGCCAAAGTGCCGTATAAAAGACTTGAAAATGTTGCCGAACAAACAGCCCGGATACTTGCCGAAGACAAAATCATCGGCTGGTTCCAGGGTCGCATGGAATTCGGACCACGAGCCCTTGGAAGCCGGTCTATACTGGCCTCCCCGATCAATCCTTCCATGCAGTCAAGATTAAACGAAGTCAAAGACAGGGAAGATTTCAGACCCGTTGCCCCTGTGGTGCTGGAAGAAGATGCGGGCGACTGGTTTGAGCAGGCTACCTATTCTCCCTACATGCTATTTATTTATGACGTAAAACAAGATAAAGCGGATAAGATCCCGGCTGTCCGTCATGTCGACGGTACCGCTCGTATCCAAACGGTAAACCGGACACAGCATCCTGCCTATTACGACCTGCTTACAGCCTTTAAAAAATTAACTGGGGTGCCTGTTCTGGTAAATACCTCCTTTAATACCCTGGGAAAACCGATCGTGTGTTCACCACGGGATGCAATAGAATGTTTTTGGACATCCCCTTTTGACGCATTGATCATAGGGTCGTTCCTACTGGAAAAGTAAATGATATGGATTCAACACATCCGCACATCCGCACATCCGCACATCCGTACATTAGCATCTCCGTTATTATTCCGACATATCGCCGTCCGGAACTCTTAAAAAAGTGCCTGAAAGCGCTTGCTGCCCAGAACCTGCACAAAGCAATGTTCGAGGTTATTGTTGTAAGTGATGGACCGGATGAGGTTACCAGTAAAGCCATTACAGATTGGGTTAACAAAGGGGATGTTAACCTGCACTATCATCACTTACCGGTTAAGAAAGGACCGGCTGCAGCCCGCAATACAGGATGGAGATTAGCTCAGGCAAACCTGATTGCATTTACAGACGACGATTGCCTGCCGGATAGTGGATGGTTAACAGCTTTACTTAATACATACAAAGATGAAGATGAAAATGAAATGGCATTTTCGGGTAAAATTATCGTTCCTGTAAGTAAGAGCCCTACTGATTTCGAACTAAACACCAAAGGCCTGGAAACAGCAGAATTCGTCACGGCAAACTGTGCCTGCACGAAAAATGCATTGCTTAAAGTAAATGGATTTGATGAACGTTTTCATATGGCCTGGCGCGAAGACAGTGATCTGGAATTCTCCCTGATACAACAACAGGTTGCAATAAAACGTGTTCAAGAAGCTGTGGTCATTCACCCCGTAAGAGAAGCCGCCTGGGGAATAAGCATCAAAGAGCAGAAGAAGGGGATGTTTAATGCACTGCTTTATAAGAAATACCCCTTATTGTATCGCCGAAAAATTCAGGGCGGGCCGGCATGGAATTACTATGCCATGAACTTGTTGTTTACCCTGATGATTTTCGGACTGATTGTTAAGGCCGACTGGTTAACGGGTGCCGCTTTTGTTGGATGGTCATGTTTAATGATGCGATTTATCCTAAAACGCATTTCCCACATTTCCCGTTCAAACAGAAACGTACTGGAAATGATTGTCACCTCATTGGCTATTCCGTTTCTCTCTGTATTCTGGCAGTTGTACGGCTCCTGGAAATACCGGGTATTTTTAATGTAACAGGATTAGATACTTTTACCGCTTCAGTGATCGATACCATGAAATTGCCCTCTTCGGAAATAAAAAAAATAGCTGTCTTCCGTGCTCTTCAACTGGGCGACATGCTTTGTATCATCCCCGCCCTGCGGGCCTTGCGAAACGCGTTTCCGGCAGCACAGATTTCCCTGCTGGGGCTTCCCTGGGCAAAAGCGCTGGTGGAGAGGTTTCCCACGTATTTTGATTCATTTATCCTATTTCCAGGGTATCCCGGCTTGCCGGAACAGCAGGTGAAACCAGCTGCAATCATTCATTTTTTGAACGATATGCAGAAACAGCAATTCGACCTTGTTCTTCAGATGCAGGGTAATGGAACCATAGTAAATCCGATGGTAGAATTATTTGGAGGGAAGTATACTGCGGGATTTTGCATAGAAAACGATTATTGTCCGGATGCCGATTTCTTCGTTTCGTATCCGGAGGGTATCCACGAAATTGAGAGACACCTACTCTTGTTGAACCATCTGGAAATTCCATCACAGGGCAATCACCTTGAGTTTCCGTTAACCAGCCAAGACGAGGAAGAGTATCGCCGGCTGAACCTCCGGGTGAATGAAAAAAAATATGTTTGTATCCATCCCGGATCCCGGGGTGCATGGAGGCAATGGCCAGCCCGACATTTTGCCGCTTTAGCCGACCACTGCGCCTCTGAAGGTTTTCAGGTCGTCCTTACCGGAACCAAGGATGAAACGGAAATAGTAGACGAGGTAATAGCACACATGAAACACGAGGTCATAAATACGACTGGTAAAACAAGCCTTGGAGCAGTTGGCCTACTGATAAAAAACGCTTATG
Source organism: Chitinophagaceae bacterium (assembly GCA_037718865.1). GTDB lineage: Bacteria > Bacteroidota > Bacteroidia > Chitinophagales > Chitinophagaceae > JADCRZ01. The sequence goes on from JBBJMP010000005.1 coordinate 50,485, forward strand.
CACTGATCTCAAACTGTACCGGTGTTTCGCACATGGCGGCAGCCTTTGAAACACCCGGGATCGTGATCAGCATGGATGGAGAGCCGGAACGCTGGGGCCCTTTAAACAAAACATTGCACCGCACCGTTGACTGGACAAAAACGTCGGATTTCGACGTTGTATTTTCTGAATTAGTTTCAGTGCTTCAAGGCCGTAGTGGAGCTACGTAAGCCTGTCATTTCAACGACAAGGAAGAGGGGGTGGGCTTCTTAGCGGGATCATTTCGGGCATTTCCGGGCGATATCCATCCAGCAATTCGAGGACAGCGTTCACAATATCATCCGGAGAAGCAATTGGATCCTGTTTAAAGAAAAGGTGATCGTGTACATATCTTAGCACTTCATTTTTACTGCGCATAGATTCAGGTACGTCGAAAAGCAGCACTTTCCCGATTATTTTCCAGGGAAGGTGCTGAGGATTGGTTAACGCATAAAGAACAATAACCGGTGTGCCGGTAGCAGCTGCTATGTGAACGGTTCCGGTATTTACCGATATTACCAAGGAAGCTTGATGAATCAGGACAATAAATTCTTCCAGATTAAGAACTCCGCCTAACGAAAATGCCTGATTACCTATTTCTTCTTTCAAGCGGTCAGTGATGGGCTTTTCGGCGGACGTTCCCGTAAGCAAAACCTGCTGGTTTATTCCGGATAATTTCCGCCCTGCTTCAATCCAGAGATGTGCCGGGTACTCCCTTTTCTGCTCACTTACCCCGGCATGAAGGATCAACCAGGGCTCGTTTATGTGTACACCCAGCCCAACAAGCTTTGCGGAAACCTCTTCCCAGGTAACGGAAGGAAGAGTTAGAGACAATGACAGCTGTGTTGTAGTAGCCCCTACCGCTGCAACCAGCTCCAGGTCGCGCCTCACCTGGTGCCGCACATACTCGTATGGTTCCTTCTCAGGTATCCAGTGGCTTAAGAGAAAATATGGATTCTCCCTGCAGTAGGCCAGGCGATACGGTATTTGGGCAAGATAGGCCAGCATTGCCGCAGGCAAAGGATTTTGACTGTAAACGGTGAATATTACCGCCGCATCAAACTTACGGCTTTTCAGATCTTCAACAGCCCGCATAAAGCCAGCTGTTTCAGGTTCATCATTCATCTTAATCCAGGGAAAATCATAAACGATCACTTCATCAATCTCTTTGATCAGCCTGGAGATACCCTTTGCCATGCTCGACGTAAGCACGGTGATCTTGCTTTCAAAAGTTTCTTTTAAGGCCCTGATGGCAGGAGAAGACATTAACAGGTCACCCATGTTATCAGGCCTGATGCACAATATATTTTTACAATCTGACCAATCCTTTCTCATTCAAGTGATTAAGGTAATACATTCAGAATAAAATCTGCGGCCTGCCTGATATTATCCGCCATATAATGCGGTTTCCGGTATTCATTCATAATCCACTCTGTTTCATTGCCGTTATTGATGAGAATAGTATGACAACCTGCTTTGTTTCCCGCTTCGATATCGTGCAAGATATCACCGATCATCCAGGACCTCGACAGATCAATGTCTAAATGATCCGCCGCTTCCAATATCATACCTGTACCAGGCTTACGACAGTCGCACTCAATGGCATATTCTCTACTTTTGCCCAGCGGATGATGCGGGCAATAATAAAAGCCACTCAGGTGCACCCCACGTGGTTTTAACAGTTGACGAATTTTTTCTTGAACAGCTTCCAGCGCCTTTTCCTGAAAATAACCGTGGGCTATTCCTGCCTGATTAGTAATGACAACTAAAAGAAACCCGTTGGCTTTTAACAATTGTAAGCCATCAAGGGCACCTTCCTGCAGGGATATCAAAGAAGGATTTACATTATAAGGAATATCGTGTATCAGTGTGCCGTCCTTATCGATAAATACAGCTTTATTCATGTAATCACCATTTAGGCGGTCGTTAGCTATCAGGTTAGATCATGCGGCCTGAATCTTGCGCTTGGTTTTCACTTGTCCGCTGACTCCAGCCTCCTGAACAGGATGAATGATGTTTTCATAAAGACACGTAACCGAATTGGCAACCTTTGCCCAGGTAAATAATGCGTTTACACGTTTAATTGATTTATCCTTCATTGCATTCAGCAGCGTACGATTACAAAACAGCAATGTTATCTTTTCTGCCAGTGATTCAGGATCATTTGGAGGTACCAGAAAACCGGTTTTGCCATCAGCCACACTATATTTGATGCCGCCCACATTTGACCCGATTACAGGAGTGCCGCAAGCCATAGCTTCCAACGGGGTGATGCCAAAAGGCTCATACCAGGGCGTCGTTATAAAAATATCCGCCGCTGAATAATAAAATTTGAGCATTTCACGGTTTTTGCGGCCCACAAAGGTAACCGATCTGAGCACCCCTTCCTGGCGTGCAATTTTCTGCAGCCGGGCTATTTCCGGACAGTTTTTCGCATCAGGGTCGTCTGATTCTCCGCCTACAACGATCAGGCGAAGGGGCCCTGTCTTGATTTTAGCTTTAGCAAGGGCTTTAATCACGTTATCAACGCCCTTTCTTGGAACCATCCTTCCGAGCTGAAGTATGATCTTTTCATCGGGATCTGCTTGTATCATCATCCTCGCCATAGAACGTTCTACGGGGTGAAATTCCTGGGGACTGAATCCGCAGGGTATAATCGTGATCTTATCCGGTTTGGCCTTGTAATAAGTGACCAGGTCTTCCCTGTCCTGCGGACATTCGGCAATAATATGATCGGCCTTTCTTACCATTTCCTCTTCAACTTTAATCCTTTCTTGGGGAAACTTATCCTGGTCGCCCTGATAAATACGTCGCACGTGCCCTAAAGCATGAAAGGTTATGACAAACGGGATACGTAAGATTTTCTTTAAATCAGCCGCTACCATTGCAGACATAAAGAAATTGGCATGGATAAGAGCGTATCGCACTTTGTCTTTCTTTATAAAAGACAACATGTTTTCCGTGAATTCAGGCATGTGCTGCATCAACTCTTCTTTAGGTAAATTCTCTAGACTTCCAGCCGTTACATGAATAACCCGTACACCGGGAATCCATTGTATGATCTCAGGTAATGAAGCGTTGTCGCGTCGGGTAAAAATATCTATTTGATAACCAAGAATAGAGATATATTTTGCCAGCTCTGCAACGTAAACATTTTGTCCCCCGCTATCGACACCGCCTAAAGTAGCAAGCGGTGATGCATGATCACTTATAAAAGCTATTTTCTTTTTCATGTCACTGTTAGTTGTGTTAAACATCACGTTAATGAATGCATATAACCAGGCTGAGCGGCAAGATTCCTATTTATAGCCATCCGGAAAATGTGCTGCCAATCCTGGGTAAACCGCTTGATATTGAAGCGCTTTATTGCTGTTTCACGACCTTGCGTTCCTAAACGGTTCGCCAACTCTTTATCCTGTAAAAGAGCTTTCATTTTTGCAACCAAATAGTCAAGATCCGTATGGATATATCCATTTGTTCCATTTGTAATGACCGTAACCAGTTCCGTTGTAGCCATGCCAACAACCGGCATTCCCGACATCATGGCTTCACATACAGCAAGCCCGAGGCTGGTATACCGGATCGGGTTAAAGAAAAAACGGTAATGACTTAAAAAAGCGGGTAATTGGGGATGAAGTACTTCGCCTAAACCTAGTCCCTCTGAACCCATTCCAACCAGGTCAAGGGGTACATGTTTCTTCGCTTCGTTAAACAGATCAAGTCCCAGGAGCCTACCCCGGGACGGCAGGTTATTGATGACAACCACTCCTCGTTCAAGGTCTCCGGAATAAGGTATTTTCGGCATAGTAACCCCATGTTCGACCACATAAGCTGGTATGGCATTGTTATCCCACATAAGGCGGTTGAAATTAGTTACATGAACAAAAACCACCCGGGGGTCATTTATAATATGCCTGGTATCTGTAGGATGAAGGCGGGGCGGATCGTGTTCGAGATAAACAGCCGGCAGTTCCCGCTGCTCAGGTGAAAGAACATCATATTGGTCTACCAGGTAATTGGTATTGGTTTGAAACAGTATACAGTCAAAATGCTCGTTCCTTACCTCTTCCGCTGGCACTTCATGTACGTTATCTCCAAAAGGAAAGGTTTCTCCCCTCCCGTAATAACCTTCTGACCTATATTCATTTACAGGAATATAGATCTCAATGTCTGCCTGGGATAGGTAATAAAGATAACTTCCGTGAATATGCCAGGTAAATATTTTAAGCTTTTGTAAATCTATCCCCATAATTACACTTTACGTTCAAAACATACACAGTGATTCAATTATGATACCAAGACATATACAGTTACTGGAGTAGATAGAAAATTAGCCAAATAATATTTAGTAGAAATTTTTCCTCAAACCTAGATGCTGGCACTAATATGAAACGCATCGGCTATTAATGCATGTTATTATGTTCCGGAGGATATCAATTGGGAATAAGATCGGCTGATAAATAAAATCGATTAAAACGTTGAATGAAAAACAACATTCGATGTTCCTTCGTTCAACGATCCGGCCTGCTTACTTTGCTAAAATGATTCTCACTATGCATTGTTGCATACCAGACGTTTGCAAATTATTGCATGACCGATCACACTAAAAAAAAACGATTTAGGCATGTATAGTAATCTAATATAGCTTCGTATATACGAGGCAGATATATTATTAAGAAGAAGAAAAAAGTTTTGGAAAGATTTCTACATCACAAAAAACTATTATTTTACAGGTTTCGTAAAATCAGCGCAGAGCCTTATACAACCTATTTTTCTGACACTTTTATACCCGTTTGGGTGAAATCGATCCTGCGCTGCTTATACAGATTGCCTGTTGCCATTTTAAAAGTTTTCTTACTCATTCCAAAAAAAGAATAAATATCATCTGGATCAGATTTATCATTATAAGGCAGATAACCGTTATTTTCCTGCAATAAACGAAGAACTTTTTCAGACTCATCTTCCACCCTGGTGTAACCGCGATTTCCAATAACTACATCGATTTTTTTATCAGGTCGTATTTTTTTTATAAAGCCTTTCAAACGGTCGCCGGTTTGTATATTCCTGTACACTTCGTTGAAATGCAAAACACCGGTATGACGATGATTTATAATGACAACATACCCGATATCCGTACTCCGATAAATAGTCAGGTCTACCATTTCCATTTCTTTGACCGTCAGCTCTTCATTACTCAGATAAGGCTCAATTTTTTCAGTACCGGCCAGGCGGCCCGTTTTTTCATCAATATATACTTTAACCAGGTATTCCCCTCCTGTCCTCATACCGGTCAGTTGCCTTGACTTGGGAACAAAAAGGTCTTTCATCAATCCCCAATCCAGAAAAGCGCCTTGTGGTGTAACGCTTACTGCCGTCAGTTTTACGATTTCACCTAATACACCTTTAGGCTCCTGGGTGGTAGCAATCAAGCGGTCTTCGCCGTCATGGTATAAAAACACCCTGAGTTCGTCGCCAGTTCGCGTGCCTTCCGGAACAAATCGGCGGGGCAACAGAATGCCTTCATTTCCATCATCTAAGTAAACACCAAATTCAACTTCGCGTAAAACGATTAAATTGTTATACTCACCGACCTTTACCATGAAAATTGATTTCAATTAATACACCTTAAAGGTAACGTTAAACCAGTCGGGCTGCAAACAGGCAAAAGCAGATCATAAAAAGCACCTTTTAATTATTTTGCGGGAAATTTCTAAGGCTTACATTGCTGCCTCACCTTACTTGATGGCGCAAATTTTGATGAACCAGCGTTATAACTATCTCTCTATTTTGAAAATTAGTAGCGATTGAGCATTACGAAATCAATGGTGCACATCGTTATTAAAAACCTGATTAAAGAGACCGATTTTTGAATAGTTATGTTTGGCATTGTCTTACGTATCATCCAATCATCATTTAAATAAAAAACAATATGATCTTAAAAATTGACCGGCTGCCTATCGAGCTGCCAACACCTGATAATCCTTCGCCAAATGACGCTGCGGCAGTTCAGGAACTTCTGGGCGGCAAATTTGGGGAAATGTCTACCCTTATGAATTACACGTATCAGTCATTTAATTTTAGGGGCCGCACACGTTTAAGGCCATATTATGATGTGATAGCTAGCATTGCCGGTGAAGAGTATGGCCACATTGAAGTAGTGGCTTACACCATTAACCTGCTGCTTACCGGTACTACAAAACGGGGACATGACCCGGAGCCAGGACCGCTTAAAAACATAGTTGGTGCCCGTAATACACGCCATTTTATCGCAAGCGGCCAAACTGCTCTACCTATGGACTCCATGGGTGATTGGTGGACGGGGGCAAATGTATTCAGTAGCGGCAACCTCAAACTGGACCTTTTACATAATTTTTTCCTGGAATGCGGAGCCCGCGGTAATAAGATGAGGGTTTACGAAATGGTTACAGATCCTACCGCCCGCGAGATGGTTGGTTACCTGCTTGTCCGGGGTGGCGTCCACATAGTGGCATACGCCCGCGCGCTGGAAAACCTTACCGGTGCAGACGTAACAAAGCTATTACCCATTCCTGATCTGAGTAATAAAGCTTTCCCTGAAACCAGGAAGTATGAAGAAAATGGTATTCATCGCAGACTTTACACCTTTAGCGCAGATGATTACCAGAAGGCCGGTTTGGTTTTTAACGGCACTCACCCCGAAGATGGACAACCGCTTGAAGTGGTGTTTGGGGCTCCGGTCGGTAGCCCTGCTCCTGATCTGGAGGAAGAACCGCAGCTAAACGCTCCGGGAGTCGATGACATTGATCCGCAAATGTTTATGGATGTGGCGAAGAAAATGGGTATTGCTACCAAATAGGTTTAAATGTCTATGTATAAAAAATTGCTACGCAAGCGTAGCAATTTTTTTTATCCGGTAATAATGTCTGCAGTTATATTGCAACATTATTTACTTATCTAACGCTTCTATATCCTCCCAGACAGTCCTGCTAACGGGAATGCCTTTTTCATTATTTTCTTTCCTCGTGTTGATAACCCGTTCTCCCGGGTAAATAATTTTGTCTCCGGCAGCGTACGTGGCAGAACCATGATAATGGTCAATGATTTCGTTTATGGATGAAGCTATGGAAGAGTAATTAGATAGTAAAGAAACATCTATAGCAATAAAAACCTGTGAAACAGCATACTCCATCCCCTTTTGCGTGATTTGACTTGTTGAATTACCTGCCGACAAAATAGCGGCCAGTATATCCAGTACGAGTGCAAGGCCAGCTCCCTTCCAATATCCGACAGGTAAACCTTTCTGTGTTTTAAGAATTTCTTCCGGGTCTTTCGTTAGATTGCCTTGCGGGTCAAAGCCCCCCGGAACAGCCAACTGCTGACTCTTTATCTTGTGCAGTTCTATGGCACCGAAGGAGTATTGCGACATGGCCATATCAAGCACGATGGCCTCATCGTTATACGGTATTGCGATTACCAGAGGATTATTACCCAGGCGTGAATCCGAAGCTCCCCAGGCAGGCATGTTGGCGATTGTATTTGTCCAGCCAATAAACACAAATCCTGCCCTGGCGGCTTTCCAGCCGTACAGCCCGCCACGCATCCAATGATTGGTATCTGCTAATCCCAGGCATCCCATACCATGTTGTTTTGCCAATTCCATTACCCGGCCGGTTGCCTGCAACGCATTCAACGGACCGGGGCCAAGATTTCCATTCCATTGCTCAATTCCACCAAGGGCCGAAACCATGGTCGGGACTGCATTAACCAATATGTACTTATTTCTGACGTACTGAATAAACCGGGGGAAACGATTTACTCCATGCGTATAGACTCCATCTATGCTATTTGTTGTAAATACCTGTGCACAAACCCGCGCTTTCTCCTCAGTAAACCCTTGCTTTTTCAGAATGCCGTAAAATGTCGCTTCCATGTCATCTGGCTTAACCCTGATCACTTCGGCAGGGTTATCAGTATCATTGGGTTTCATGGTGCACTATTTAAAATTTATAACGCTCTTACTTAAAGCCGGATCTTTTTTTTATTTTATGCCGCCCCATCGTTCATCTCTCAGAATCTGGTTCATTAATAAAATAAAATTGTGTAAATTAATCTTTCAATAATAATCCAACAGGATAATTTTAAGCGCATGTAAATTAAGCAATCGTATTATGAAATCACTACTTGTATTTGTCTTCCTGCTTACTGTTGCTTTCGGCTCAGCGCAGGAATTAGCCGATTCGCGCCAGCGTGAGATCGTTTTTCGCTCTGTGAATGTAGTACCCATGGACAAAGAACGCGTTATTGAGAACCAGGTGGTAGTCGTAAAGAACGGGAAGATAACGGCCATGGGCGATGCTGCAAAAGTAAAATACAGTAAAGAGGCGCTGATCGTAGATGCCAGTGGAAAATATTTGCTACCCGGACTGGCTGAGATGCATGCTCACGTTCCCCCGGTTGATGACATAGAACCTATGAAAGAAGTGCTGTTATTATTTGCATTAAAGGGAGTCACGACTATCCGCGGAATGCTCGGACATCCGAAGCATCTTGAGTTACGTAGTAAGGTCCAAAGCGGTGAAATCCTTGGCCCGAGGTTTTACACTTCCGGCCCTTCGTTCAGCGGCCAGAGTGTAAAGTCTGCCGCTGCTGCAGACAGCATGGTTCGCCAGCAGAAAAAGGCAGGCTATGACTTTCTGAAATTGCATCCGGGTCTTACCAAAGAAACCTTTGGTGCCATGGCACGCACGGCTAAAGAACTGAAGATTCCGTATGCTGGCCATGTTTCATTTTCTGTAGGCGTTTGGACGGCTATCGATGCAGAGTATGCTACTATAGACCACCTGGATGGTTTTATAGAAGGCCTTGTTCCAGGAATCGATACTATGAAAGAACAGCAAACCGGCCTGTTCGGAATGTTTGTTGCTGACCGTGCCGATACTACGCAGATCCCAAAGCTGATGGCCGCCCTGAAACAGCACAAGATATGGGTTGTACCTACTCAGGCCCTAGCAGAACGATGGTTTTCCCCTGACAGGGACCCTGATGTACTGGCTAGAGAACCTGAGATGGCCTATATGAACCCCAATACCGTAAAAAACTGGACAGACTCGAAAAAAAATCTGATGCGAAATGCCAGTTATAGTTCATCGCGTATGGCGGATTATATAAAGCTGCGCAGAAAACTGATCTATGAATGCAACCGGAATGGTATTGGATTGCTGCTTGGTTCCGATGCCCCTCAGGTGTTTGACGTACCTGGCTTTTCCGTTCATCAGGAATTGCAATACATGGTTGATGCAGGCCTTAGTCCTTACGATGCTTTGCGGACGGCTACCGTAAATGTGGCTTTGTTCTATAATGCGAAAGATCGGGGAACAATCAGGCCGGGCGCCATTTCGGACCTCGTGTTACTGAACGGCAACCCGCTTACTGACATTAAACAAACCGGTAATATAGAAGGGGTAATGTTAGGCAACTTGTGGTTATCAAAGGACTATATTGAACGTGAACTAAAGAAGTTGGTAAAGCAAAATGTTATACCTTGAGATGTTTGGTTTAAAGTTTAAATAACTCAAATCTTCACTTGTTATATGAAAAAGCTGTTCATCAGTGGCCTGCTCCTAAGTGCAGGCTTGACATTATTTATCGTGAAAGTGTCGGGCCAAAAGAAAGGCCCTGTTCTAAATCACATTGCCTTATATGTGGTAGACCTTCAAAAGAGCACACGGTTCTATAAAGAGATCGTGCAGATCGACACTATTCCTGAACCGTTTAAGGATGGCAAGCATACCTGGTTTAGTATCGGCCAGGGTCATCTTCACCTTATTGAAGGCGCTAAAGCAATTGTGAACCGCGAGAAAGACACGCACATATGCTTTAGCGTAGTTTCTCTGGAAGAATTTATAGCCAGGCTCGAGAAGAACAATATCTGGTATACCAATTGGAAGGGGGATGGAAAAACGCCTACCTTGAGAGCAGATGGCGTAAAGCAGATTTACCTGAAAGATCCTGATGGGTATTGGATAGAAATTAATAACGACAAATCCTGATTTCAATAAATTGGCTGCACCCACTTAATTGCAATCTTACAATCTCCGTCAAAAACTACCGCCCGGTGAGTCTGGAATCGGCAGTTCTTTCATAGCTCAGATCCGCAACTATCGGGTAATGGTCGGAGTAAGGAACTTTCAACCTGGCATATTGGTTTACCTTGAAAGTTTTGTCAGCGAAAATATAATCAATCCGGAGCGTAGGAGATATGAACCGGAATGTCCTGCTCAATCCATATCCCGCTTTCAAGAAGGCATCCTGCAGGTCGCCTTTAACTGTAAAATACGCGTACGAATTCGGCACGTCGTTAAAATCTCCGCAAACGATAACTGGGAAAGGGCTTTCATTGATATACCTTCTTACCATCTCTGCCTGCCCACTTCTGAAATTATATCCTTTCCGGAGCTTTGCTACGATGTTTTTTGTTGCATCAATAGCCTTATTCCCTGTATGCTTTATTTCATTAAGGCCCTGGTAGTCCTGGGTATTGAACATCACCGATTGCAGGTGGGTCGTTAACACCCTGAATGTCTGATCTCCTACTTTTATATCAGCAGAGATAAGTCTCTCTGCCGCGCTATTTTCGTCGTAGATAAATTGAGCGGAATCAACCATCGGGAATTTGGACAGTATGACGACCCCGTTTTGAAACTTGCCGCCATGCCGGCTTAGGGTCGGAAAGAAATAATGATACGCAAAACCCATTTCTTCGAGGGCAGGAATGTTCATTGCGTAATATTTGGCATCCCTGCTCTCGAAAAATTCCTGAAAACAAAGTATGTCCGCATTCTGTGTTTGAACCAGTTTCATCATACTGTCCCTGAAGCTCCAGCCTCCGTTACTATCCCTGTTCCCTTCATCCCAAAAAGATACATTCCAGGATAATACGCGCAACGTTCCTTCCTGTTTGGTGTTGGTAAATGTTTTCGTATGGATACCGAATGCAACAGAAACCTGTTGCCAGCTTAATACTAATGAAGCAAGGGGCAGAAAAACCCACTTTGAACGCATGATAGCCATACATATCAAAGCAGCCAGGACTAAAATAAATAGCGCATGAAATCCAAGACCAAGAAGGGCAATAAACCAGAATTTACCGGCATGTAAGGAAGGAGCAAGGCAACTTAGTAAATAAACAACCACTATAGCTATGTTGCATATAATTAAGAACTTTCGAAAAAGCTTTTTACTTCTTCCAATCATGAGATGAGGTTTAAGAGGTCCGGTTGATTAAGCTGGCGTAAGGTACAGTTAATATTCGGCCGTGTCAATACCACTTTATGGTATTAACAGGCTATCTATACAGCATCTCATTTTAACAATTAATATTCAACCTGTTATAAGTTCTGAAATTTTAATATCCGGGGCGGATGAATTACATGATACCAATGACAGGCTTGTCTTAAAGTAAGGCTCGTAGAGCATTAATATATTCAGGATTTTCATTTAAGCCGTTATGCAGTTGCCCTTTCAGGGTAATCAGTTTATCGGCAGGTTTAAGCAAAGGTTTAAGTTTTAAAGATGAGCCATAATAAACGACCTCATCACGATCGCCATGAAATAGTACAACCGGCGCCAAAATTTGGGGAATAAATTGATAGGTGCGGAATTTATATTTCAAGGCAATAGCAGGTAAAAATGGATAGAGGCGCCTGGTCAGATCCGTGAGACTATAATAGGGCGCCTGAAGGATGAGCAATTTTGGATGATTTTTAGATGCCAGCATTGCAGCAGCGCCTGTTCCTATCGAAAAACCGATTATGACGATATTTTTTTCTTCATACGAAGGTTTCAGTTCGTCGTAGGCGCTTTGTACATCCGTATAAAATTGCTCTTCGCTGTATATTGTACCTTCACTTTTTCCAAAGCCCCTGTAGTCCAGGATAAACAGATCATAATTAAGGTTGGCATAAAGACCAGCTATTGTTCCCCATGAATCACAGGATCCGGCATTGCCATGTAAGTAAAAGATAAGACCTTTCGGTTTGGCGGCTGCAGAAAACAGCAATCCGTGAAGTATAATGCCGTCGGTCGTCTTCAATTGCCATTCCTTCCAGGCAGTGGAAAATGAAAACCGGTAATGCTGAGGCAATTTATCCGGAAAAAAAATTAATTTTTCCTGGAATAGGTAGGCAAGGCTGAATACCAAAAAATAAGAGCCAGCAGCAATACCCAGGGTCCATAGCAACATTTTTTTACTTTTTTTCATTCACTGATCGTGCGGATTCTGCTTATCTTATGAAATCAGGTATCCTGTTAACATTCAACTTAAATTGCAGGAAGTCGATGGCTGGTTTAAAAAAAATCCGGCATCGAGGCTGCCGGATACGCATAGTTAGCCAGTATTATGATTTTGGATTCAATGCCAGGTTAATTCGTTGAGCCTCATCCTGTAAATGATACCTGCTCATCTGATCTTTGGTCCGGGGAATGGCTGCCCTTATATTATTCAGCAGATCGTTCAAGTGTCCGCGTGCCACTGAAGGAATGTCTGAATTTTTGGTGTTGGGTGCAAACCCAAATGTAAAGGCGCCGAAAGGTGAGGGTGACGAGGGAGCCGTCGTTGAAGGCAGGAGGCTGATCATCCTGTCAACATATACTTTTTGCAAGTTACGCCTGTGCATGGAAATGACCCGGCCGGTTGTCAGTTCCTTCCAGATTCCTTTTTTCATATCGCTCAACAATTCCAGCACACTGTATGCCTTTTTGCCAAAGCGGCTTTCTATTTCCAGCATGCGTGCAAGTCTCGCTGCGGAAAAAATGCTTGTCATAACATTGTTCTGAACAGAAGATAAATTATTTGACACGGGATCCGTGATCTTGTTAAGGATATTTTTATCCAGCAACCACTCCGGGGTCTGGAATAAGTGCTGGTGGAGCCATGACACAGCCTGCTTTTGCATTGCCTTCGGTTCAGATTCATACACATTCTGATTCTCTTCTACACTTCGAAAGGTTTCATACACGCCGCCAATATTCTTGATTACGTGATTGGCATAGCGATTATATTGTCCCACCACCTGGTTATAGATCTCGCTTAAATTCTGGTACCTGTCGCCTTCTTCCTTTGTCCATTCCGGTAAATTTTTTACGATGCGTTTAAGGTTACGAATGCCATACTCACTTGCTTTCATCGCATTATCACTCAGGTCTTCCGTTTGAGCCCTGGGATCATTGTTACCAAAGCCTTCTCCTCCAAACCACAGTCTCGGGTTCTTACGAAGACTGTCGACGATCAGTTTGTTGCCGTCTTTTCTGTCCTGCTCTTCCGTTTTATCCGTCCAGCGGTAACCCCACTGAATGGCCCAAATATCATATTCTCCAATCCGCGGGTATAACCCTTTCCGGCTGATATTATCCTCGGGTTGTGCTACATAATTAAATCGTGCATAATCCATAATGGATGCCGTATGGCCATGCTCTTCCACCCATTTCTTATCCCTCAATTTTTCAACAGGTGTTTTACTGCTGCTGCCCATATTATGCCTTAAGCCAAGAGTATGACCCACTTCGTGAGCGGAAACAAAACGAATCAGGTCGCCCATCAATGCATCGTCAAATTTCATTTTTCTTGCGCCGGGATCAACAGCAGCTGCCTGTACAAAATACCAGTTCTGCAATAACCGCATGATATTATGGTACCACCCAATGTGGCTCTCTAGTATTTCACCACTGCGCGGATCGTGGACATTAGGACCGTAAGCGTTCGAAATCTCGCTGGCCAGGTAGCGGATAGCCGAAAAATTAGCGGCTTCCAAGCTCATATTGCTGCTGTCAGCAGGCCATTCTTTGCCAATAATGGCATTCTTGAAACCCGCCTTTTCAAAAGCTTTCTGCCAATCATTTATTCCCTGGATGAGGTAAGGTTTCCACTTCGAAGGTGTGGCAGGATCGATATAATATACAATGGGCTTTTTTGGCTCTACCAATTCACCCCGCTTGTATTTTTCCACATCTTCGGGCTTAGGTTCAAGACGCCAGCGGACAACATATGTTTCGCGGTTGGCTCGTTGCACCGTATCCAAAAATTCAGTCACCTGATCTGCGAAATACCCTACACGCGGATCAAAAAAACGACGCTTCATCGCAACCTCCGGCAATTTTATTATTGAAGTATTCACTTCCATGGTGACTGCTCCGGCTGCGTACGCACCGGGTAGTGTTTGTCCCTGCGGAAACGGGGAAGGAGCGCCAAAAGAAGGCGGTGGCGGATTTGAATTATATGTTTTAACGGTACGGATTTCTGTATTGGTGGGCTGCGAATGGATGGTCTCAATATAAGATCTGTCTGACGCAATACTGGAGAGATTCAAGGCACGCTTAAAATTGGGATTAAGCGATACCACCTGGTTATCGCCTTTAAAATACTCCGTTACATCAATGATATAACCACTCGTATCGAGATTGAACGCCTTAATATCGAAAGCGGCTGCGATAGGATCCACATTGCTGTTTTTAACAGCCCTGAATATAGGTTTTGTACTGTCGGGGGATGATACCAGGTTAAGCGTGGTCCTTAGGAACAGTTTGTTTTCCGGTCCTTTTTCAAACCGCAATACATTTTCATTAATCTGTTCACCACCATAGGTGAAAGCGCCTGCAGCCATGCGGATGAAGCGGGTAACCGTTAGCAGGTCTTTGCCCAGCAATGCATTGGCTATTTCAAAATAGTATTTATCATCCTGCCAGTATACTTTTATCAGACCGTTCTGGGTTCGTACCTTGCTGGAATCGAAAAAAGATTTAAAAGACCTCGGCCCTGTCCTGGGCGGAGAAGAGGGGAAACCTGAAGATAGCGATGCTCCGGGAGGTGTGATTCCGGAAGGTGTGGCTGATGGCGACGGTGTTCCAGCTGGCGGCATGACCGTTGAAGGTTTGGCCACTGCTTTTTTATTTTTCTTAGCCGGCGCACAGCCTCCGGCCGAAATAAGCACAAATCCAATTACAACAAATAACAATGATAATCGCATCCTGGTTAAATTTCCGGCAATATAATTCCTTTTAGCTGTAAAAATATTGCCCTTTCAGAAATTAACCTTTACTGTTTAACCTGCTACAAGACAAGCTACCCGGCTATCGTGGAGCCGCTAAGGTAATGTGCTTGCAATAAGAGAATTACTTGAAATTAAAAATCCGGTACTCATCAACAACATCAAAGCCACGCCCAGAAGCACTTAATTGCATTGACCCAGCGCATAGTAAATAATGATAAAGACGACAACGGTACCCAGGCATCCACCACCCAGTTTTTTTGCTCCATAACCGGCTATCAAAGCTCTGAAGAAATTGTTCATGTTTACATTTTAAACAGGAAGATACTTAATAATCATGCCAGTACAACCTAATGTGTATATAATGGCAAGCTGGTGAACAGATTTATTCATGCTGATTAATGGCCCGGATCAGTTCAGACTCCAGGTCATATATCCAGGATGGAAGTTTCTCGCCTTCGATCTTTACCTTTTTTTCAGCAGAAGGAAACATGGTAAATTCCCAGCGTGTACCTTCTTCATCCTTTACATCTATATGATAACCGTTTTCGGTGCCGAATGCAAGCGGTTGAAAATTGAATTGCTTTTCCTGTATAACTGCATTAAATAAGGTGTTCATACTGATTGATTAGACTATCTAAATATACAGGTATTATACAAGCGATTGGTTTAACTCGACGACCTCCTTAACAATTTCCTCTCCGCAGGAACCTCAGGCAACTGCAGAAAAGGGAAAACTGGCAATGTTTGCATATCATTAACAAACCTGACGATAATCATACGCATTTGCCCGTAAGGTCAGTTTGGGCAAGAATGAATGGACATAGCTTTGTGAAACAAAAGGGAATAAAACCAAAAAAACCAATATCAAACCAGTATCTTATGAAACCTCTTCTTGACAAAACAGACAATGAACTCATCCAACTGTTTATGGATAATGATCTGGGTGCTTTAGAGATCCTGATCGTTCGTCATAAAGACAAGTTGTACAACTCAATCTTTTTTCTGGTAAAGGACAAACATTTGGCCGAAGACATCTCCCAGGATGTATTCATTAAGATCATCGATACCATGCGTAGCGGACGTTATAAAGAGGAAGGCAAATTTTTACCCTGGGCAATGCGTATTGCGCATAATCTCTGTGTGGATCATTTCAGGAAAGTGAAACGCACGCCAACTATCAAAACCAGTGATGACCGTGACATTTTTGAAGTACTGAATTTCACTGAAGAAGGTGCTGACGTTAAGATGATGAAACAACAAAGTCATGCAAGCGTACGTAAAATGCTCGACCTTCTCCCCGAGGATCAACGTGAAGTGATTATCCTTCGCCATTACGCCGAATTAAGCTTTAAGGAAATTGCTGCCTTAACCAATTGCAGCATTAACACAGCCCTGGGAAGAATGCGTTACGGACTGATCAATCTGAATAAAATGGTTAAGCAAAAAAGCATAGCCTTATAATTGAATTAAGTAAGTCTTGCTTACTATGTCTTACGCAGCTTTTACCATCTCATAACATATGAGAATACTCTAAAGCCTTTTGGCAACCTCCTGTTATCCATTTATGATCACCCCGTGTTTGAGTACTTCTTCAGTTTATTTTTACTGATAGGCAAAGGGTTATTGCATGCCAAATAAAAATTACCTCTTTATGGTATTGTAAGAACTGACTTAAGGGCTAATTTTACTGTGCCCTTTTGACCGGTGTTTTCGGAGGGATCAGACTTATTATCACTATAAATGGATAACCATGAATCATTTTTTTGTCTTCCAACAAAAACAGCGCATACCATCCATCATGTGGTTGACACTGTTGTGTGTCGCTTGCTGCATGTCTCTCACAACCTCTGCCTTCGCCTTGCCTGTAAAGAACTTACTGGACACATTGCCAGGAGACCTTACGACAAAAACAAATCGCCCGCCTGCTTCATCACCAGATTTTGATACGCAGTCTTCCTATCCCGGAGGAGCACCTGCCTGGTCAATGCACCTCATGAAAAACCTGAGATACCCATCAGATGCCTGGAACAAAAAGATAAGTGGACAGGTAATGGTAAGTTTTACGGTTAATGAAAAAGGCCGGTTACGCGATCTTAAAGCGATTTCGGGAGCCGATGAACTGAAAGCGGAAGCAATCAGAGTGATCGCTTCCAGTGGAAGATGGACGCCTGCCATGTTAAACGGGAAACCTGTTACCTCGCAACGACAGCAGGCCATAAAATTTGTTCTTGAATAGGTTGATTAATCCTACACGTCACTCTTGTCATCTCGAATGAGCCCACTGGCACCTTTTGAATGGCGGCTGTAAGCGGGCGAAATGAAAGATCCCTGAATGCATTTGAGGCAGCCTCCTTTTCTTCAACGTAATTTTACTCATTATTCATTTCGTTACTTAATAATTAACAATTTATATCCTATAGTCTGTTGTTGTGAGAGCTTAGATACTATGAAAAATAGTACCTTAACAGTTTTTTACACGGAAATAATTTATTCAAAACAACAGACTAAATAAGATTATGAAAAATAGCCTTGCGGCGTTATTACTACTGTTTTCAGCACCAATATTCGGGCAATTAACAGTTACTGAAAAATTCCAAAAGATTGTGACTGTTCCGCAAGCGCAACAGTACATCAATGCCAATCCTGAACTTAAACCAGCTTTGCTTAACCTCTCTGCGGGAAAAGACTCAACGCTTATTGACAAAAGGTTATTGCGACAAAAGAAAGGAGATATTTTTTCCGTCGGCTATGTCACTTATAAAGTCCTGGAATCAAAGGACACTACTGACTTCCGGGCAAGTTATATCTTCCTGGATGGATCAACATACACCAAGCCGCAGGTTGACAGCCTTAAAAAACTTATTCTGCAAAAAGCTTCTGCAGGAACATCATTCGAAGAACTTTCTGATCAATACACCATGGATGGAAACAAAACTCGTGGTGATACCGACTGGTTTTTTGGGGAATATATGTTTCCTAAAGAATTTCAGGATGCAGTCCAGAGTCATAAGCTTGGAGATGTTTTCTTTGTGGATGTACCGGAGAAGCAATGGCATTATATCGTTAAAAAGACCTACAATGATCGGGTAAAGAAAGATATCATTGTTTTAAGGTCAAATGGGAGATAATGTTTTCCATTGGGTAACTGAAGGTCAGATTTTACTTTCCGATACAGAAGTTGGCAATATTGAATTTAAGAATTTTAAATTTAGAAGGTACAATGCAGGTACAGCAATGACTGCGTAAGAACTTAAATTCCGTTGGGCAAGTAATTTCTCTTAAACAATCTAATGAAATCCAAGATAAAAATATTTTGGTAAGGTGAGGTTTAGGTAAGTGAAATAATTTCATTTAGCAATGGCGCAACTTCATCTTTCGTCACTAACAGGCAAATTGATTAACATATTTTTATTAAGTAATTGCCCCTATTTGATCAACAAACAATAAAATGTAGGAAACGGTTGAACTTACATTTATAACTGTTAATGGCAACTGAATTACATACTCTGTAAATTCACCTTCGTTCGTGTCAACTATTGCACACAATAACATCCGCGCATAATTCTACCTCGCTAGTGGGTCTGGTCGTATTTGGAACTTGAAGACTTTGCTCGATGTACCTTTGCCACCTTCCATGTGAAAGGGTGCGCGTGTGCTTATGGTGGCCCATAATCCGCGGCCTTTCCATCCGGCATCTGGATTGTCAATCCGCCCGTCCATCCACTTGGTATAAAACCCCAGCGGGTAAGGTACACGCATCACGACCCACTTTCCATCCTTCAACGCTAAGAGACCTTCGGATTCATTACCCGTGTTGATAGGCGTATTTTCTCCAAGTCCTGATGTGTTGAACTGGTCTACCCAGGTATAGTAGCTTGACTCCGCACTGCCTGGAATACTCAGACCCTTGAATTGCGGAAGTGGCTCTGTGTAAAACGTCCAGCCCTCGGGACAATGCTGTCCGGTCGCCGTTGGTCCGTTCCGCACTTTGCATTTTCTGTAATCGAAGCTGGCGAGGTGACCACTGGCTAAAGCGACCCACGCCACGCCGTTTCGATCTACATCCATGCCACGTGGAGAAAAGCCTTCAACCGGCTCGCCTTTCTCATTAAGTGGAAGCTCAAAATATTCTGCAAGAGCCGTTTCGGCGGGATTTGCTCCTGGATTTAACCGGATCAGTGCACCCGGATAACCAAGGTGAGATCCCCATACAGAACCATCAGGTGCAGGTGAACATGCATATAAACCCTTGGCGATTCTCTTGTCCTTTTTTGGGTCACCGGGCGCATCAGGCTGGGTATATGCATCACGCTTGCCATTGCCATTAAAGTCAAGAATAAGTGGAGTCCAGCCCTGGGCTGCTTTTTCATCTCCTGTCTCCAGATATTTTTTGGTGTCCAAAAAACCTACTACAGACCCACCACTGAGATGTACCAATAAATCCGGACAGTAAAGTGACGTAAATTCGCTAACCATGTCTGTCAAAAAAGTAACAAGAACTCATAGAAAGTATGATTTATCATTCAAAGAGGATGTGATTAAAATGATATCTTCAGGCCGTCCCGTTTCAGAGATATCTCAGGCACTTGGTGTGAGTGCATCGCTGCTTCACCGGTGGTACAAATCAGCTCAATCTGTTTCCACAATTCCAGGTAAAATCACAGGGGTATCATCAACATCACAAAACGGCTTATTTGGGGAAAATGAGCGCTTAAAAGCTGAACTCAGACGCACCGAACAGGAGCGTGATATTTTAAAAAAAGCCTTGGGAATTTTCAGCCGCGGGATATGACAATAGTGTATGGCTTTGTCAATACCATCCGCGATGAGCATCCTGTTGAGCAGATCTGTAAAGTGTTAGGGATCAACCGAAGTTGTTTTTATGAATGGCACAATAAAACCACCCATCAACCCAAAGCTAAAAACACCATGATTGAACAGAAGGTGATTGCTGTTTTCAGCGAACATAAACGCCGTTACGGCTTCAGAAGGATCGTTGCCGAGCTTAAGCATCAAAACGTATGGGTAAGCCCTTATAAGGTCCGCAAGTACCTTTCTGCCAATGAGCTCAAAGCCATCCAGCCGCGATCCTTTGTGCCTAAAACAACCAACAGCAGGCATCCCTATCAAATCAGCCCCAACCACCTGAAGACAAAGGCTTTTCCGGTAGCTATCAACCAGGTGTGGGTAGGTGATATTACCTACATACCAATGGCTGCAGGAGTTTTCCGCTATTTGTCTGTATGGATGGACCTGTGTTCCAGGAAAATAGTAGGATGGGACCTGCAGGATCACATGCAGGAATCGCTGGTTACAGCCTCTCTCAATAAGGCAATAAGGACACGAAAAGTATCGCCTGGGTTAATGATACATTCCGATCGTGGCGGGCAGTATGCAGGGACTAAATTCAGGCAAATGCTGCATAGGAGAACCGTGATACAAAGCATGAGTGATGCTGATAATCCATATGATAATGCGCATATAGAATCCTTATTCAGCAGGTTCAAGGCAGAGTTGATGGAAGGTGGCGCCTTCCATGATGCTGAAGATTCCCAAACCGAGATTTTCGACTATATAGAAATGTATTATAACCCCTTACGGTTACATTCTTCCATTGGCTATTTATCTCCTAACAATTTTGAAAACCAGTTAGCATTAACATGAAAGTAAAGCCAATCAATAACGGTACTAAGGCGTCTGGCAAGCCCGTTAACCGCTGTCTGGCTGCCAACCTTAGCCCACCTGAAAATAGTACTGTCAAAGAGCTTAAAATATGCCTACGATGTCCGGAATTATTCCTGGCAGGTTGCACCTCTGCAGAGCCTGTTTCTGCTTCATTCCGGCAAAACAAATATATCATGAATAACATCAATAACAAAATAATAAATGCTGTTGAAACTCAATGTGGATAAGTATTTCAAAGGAATCAGCAGATGAAAAATTTAAGAAAAAAAGCACCAAAAAAAGAAAGAAGAAAAGGAATGGGCTATCGCCCATGAATCTAATGATTAGGTTTTCTGAGGCATCAGCATCAAAGCATATTTACTTTGATAACAATTAATATTACATTTGAAACATTATTCTAAACTAAGACACTTTACTGTCCGGATAAATCGACACACCTCACACCACTGGTCCAGAGCGTGTTATTATCATCTTCAGCAAACATTAGGTGATGCGTGCTGAAACATGTGTTTATGGGAGTGTATTTCCCTGTCTTGGGATCATACATACCGAGGTGCCGATATGATTTATCAACAGGAAAAGCTTTTGCTGATGGATGATCAGAACCTTCCTTGCAGAAGTCAGGATTGTCTGATGGTCGAACTGTTGCTGTGATCCATACGCGCCCTTCCTTGTCGAACATAGGATTGTGAACATTGGTTTTGCTGTTCCATATAGCGGTATCACCCCAGTATGGCGACGGTTGTACAACTTCTCCTGATGCAGATTTGGTATTCGTGTCCAGAACAGAAAGAGGCACCTGACTGATCTTACTTTTCATGGGATCAAGGACAGGAAGATAGTCAGCACTCAACTCCAGGGCACCATATAGGGGACCGTTCGCATTCACCGTTGGGTTTCTTCGATCGGTTGACACCAGATCGTGCAAGTAGGCTTTTGGATCGGCCCAGTCCCATTGTGAGATCACCACGTTGCGTTCGAGACCTTGTGGCCGGGTAGGCTTTGATGGAAGTTCGCCCTGGGCGATTCGATCGGTCCAATCTGCCATCATCTTTAACATCTGTTCACGTCCAAGTGCCATGGTTCCGCCAATCATTTGCCCGCCAGCCTGGCCTGACTGTAATCTTCGCTGCCAAGCATCGACCGAATTATTAAACTTTCCCAGCGAGGGTTGAAACTCGCGAGTTCCTTTGCTGCCGAGTTGGTGGCAGGCAAGACAGGTTCCTGACTTGAAGTTTCGAATAAAATCAGCCTGGACTTTAATGTTAGGCGAGATTCCATTGCCATTTGGTCCAGTGCCAGGAAATTTGGTCTTATCAGGAACATTCAAAAGCGAAAACCAGTAGCCTGCAGGATAATATTGCGCAGCTTCCTTTTCGGAAGGGGCAATTACAGCAGTTAGGTGCACTTTGCTACCAGGTTTTGCATCTTTCTTTTGTGAATCAATCAGTCCATAACCTCGGACCCAAAGTTTGTAGTTTGCTGTGGGAAGTTCAGGAAGCAGGTACTGCCCGGAATCATTTGTCACTACAATTTTGGCAAAGCGGGTAGGAAGGTCGTAGGTTTCAGCAATCACCCACACACCGGCTTCCGGTCCATTGGGCCCTGTAACCGTTCCTCCAATGTCTTTGTTTCCTACGCTCACCTCTTTGGGTGCTGTTGCACATGCCGCTATAAGGACTGAAGCAATCAGAATGTGATGGGCATGGGAAAGAAGGAATTTAGCTTTTCTGACAAAGGGCAGGCTTTCATTCTTTTTCATACCATATATGGTTTTCGCGTTTATTGAATGACAACGCTTGATCTCCAGACGGCAATAAAGGTAGGCAACTTCGGGTAAAAGGACGTTCGGGTGGAGAAAATTTTTAGATGAGCGGTTAAATACTTTAATAAGATTTAAGCAGTTCGTAGTTCGTAAAGATGTTTTTGAAATTCAATAAATAGTTGACGAATTTTAGAGACTCCGCCAAGCTTTTCGGCTGCATCACTTATTGCATGATATTTTAACTCCAATAGTCCGGGCAGCTTCTCCTGATCCAATTCCTCCACGCCGGTTTCAATGTACTTGGTAAGCACAAACTCCAAGAACTCCTTTTGATTCGGCTCTAATAGCGCAAATATATTTTCCTGCGCGAAGGCAACCCGCTCTTCCCTTGTTACAGGCTTAGCAGAATAGGCGATAAATTCGAGCACATCAAACAGATCGCTATTCTCCGCATCAATGATCTTTTGCAATGTGGTCAATTCATCCTTGCCAAAACCCGCTTCTGCCAGGTTATCTAGCAAGGTTTTCCTTGTCAGTGGATTACTCCATATCCGCCGCAGTTCTTCTTCGCTTGTAAAAAGTTCCGGTAGCTTTCCAAACAAACTGTTTAAGAATTCCTGCACTGTCATTGGCTTGCCATCGGGACCGATGAATGTGGTGGCTACTGAATGATGTATCTGGTGCTCCTTTCCATTTGCCAATTTTATCTTTATCCTAACGGGCCTGTCACCGCCGCCTTCACCGCCATCATCTTCATAAGGCTTGGGTTCATCATCGGGATCCGGATAGGGTCCAGGATTTGTTACAACGGGTTCGATTGGTTCTCCATCCCATTCGGGATCTTTGAAGCGTTCGCTGGCATTTACGAAATCATAAATGGTAAAAAAGTTTTTGCCATCGAATAAACGGGTACCGCGTCCAATGATTTGTTTGAACTCCACGATGTTGTTGACCGGGCGCATCAACACGATGTTTCGGATATTTCTTGCATCTACGCCGGTTGATAATTTCTGAGATGTGGTTAAGATGGTTGGAATGCTTTTCTCATTATCCTGGAACTCTCTTAAGTACTGCTCACCCAGTTCCCCGTCGTTTGCCGTAACACGAACACAGTAGAGGGGTTCTTTGCTTTTTTTATATTGGTTGATGAGATCTCTCACAGCAGCCGCATGGTCCTGCGTGGCGCAGAATACGATTGTTTTTTCTTTCTGGTCTATAAGGTCCATAAACAACCGGACCCTTTTTGCTTCTCTTTCTTTTATCTCGATGATCCTGTTAAAGTCAGCCTCTTTGTATGTCTTGCCTGTTTCAATTTCACCTTCTACCACATTGTCATCTGCATGGTATGTATATTCATCCAGCGAAGTGCTGATCTTTTTTACTTTGAACGGCGTTAGGAAGCCATCATTGATGCCTTCTTTGAGCGAATAAATATACACAGGGTTACCAAAGTATTTGTAGGTATCGGCATTTTCCTTTCTTTTAGGCGTTGCGGTTAATCCAACCTGCACCGCAGGCTTGAAATATTCCATGATTGCCCGCCAGTTGCTTTCATCATTGGCGCCGCCACGGTGACATTCATCAATAAATATCAGGTCAAAATAGTCAGTAGGGTATTCACCAAAATAAGGAAGCGGGTTGCCTTCTTTATCCATGCCGCTCATAAAGGTTTGAAAGATGGTAAAAAAGATACTACCATTAGTGGGCACTTTTCCTTTTTTTTTGATCTCATTGGGCTTGATACGAACAAGGGCATCTTCAGGAAAAGTGGAAAAAGCATTGTATGCCTGGTCGGCTAAAATATTCCTGTCGGCAAGAAATAAGATCCTTGGCCTGCGTTTACCATCGTATTGCAGGTTCCAGCGGGTGTTAAATAGTTTCCATGCAATTTGAAAAGCAATAAATGTTTTTCCTGTTCCTGTTGCCAGCGTGAGTAATATCCTGTCCTTTTTTTCTGCGATGGCGTCTAATGTCTTTTCTACTGCAATGTCCTGGTAGAATCTGCTTCCCATCGTACCACCTTTTGTTTCATCGGGAACGGCATCAAAGCTATCCTGCCAGTCATTTTGCACAGGGAAGGCTTTGTTCCACAATTCATCAGGAGAATGAAAGTTTGTGACCAGGCCTTCTCTGGCAGAACCCATATCAATGTGATAGATCTGGAGACCGTTGGCGGAATAACAATCGTCTATTTTCAATTTCTCCGCATAATCTTTAGCCTGCGCAACGCCTTCCCCCACTTGACATTCATCACTTTTAGCTTCCACTACTGCCAGCTTACGCCCTTGGTAGATAAGCAGGTAATCAGCAATTAACGCCTTGCCTCTCCCACCACTTGCTTTTATTTTACCATCAGTGATCTTGTACTCCCTGTGCACTTTCACCTGCGGGTTGGTTTTACCATCCCATCCGTTTTCTTTGAGTTGAGGATCTATGAGTTCGGCTCTTGTTTCCGCTTCGTTCATGGAACAAGGGTTTTGGATGCGGCGGTTAATTCACCGTCGAATGCTTTTTGCAGGAGGGATTTTTTTAGTTCCTCGAGGTTTTGGAGTTTTTGCCGGTAGAAAGTTTCGAGTTTTCTTGTTTCAATTGAGAGAGTGGTGATTTTGTTAACTATTGTTTGCTGTTCAGTTATTGAAGAGAGATTGTAAATTTCAAAAGCCCTTATATCTTTCATATTAATATGTTCAACAGTCGCTCCCCGTGAGTGTGAAAGAAATTTTTTCTGAACATCTTTTGATAGTAGTAAAAATGATAAATACTTTGAGTTTAATTTATTCTTTTGTGGTCTAATTAAAACTGTTCTCTGTCCTAAACATACCTTTAAATTCTCTGGAATAACAGCAACATTTCCTGCTGGCGCTTCTCGTGCTAAAATCAAATCGTCAGCTTGAGGAATTGCTCGTTTAGTCCATTCTTTATATGTACTTTCAGAAACCCTATTTACATCATCTAAAATCAAAAATCCTTTCCCAACATTTGGTGTTCGGATTGAAGGATACCCGGTTTGTTGAGTTGGGGCGGTTTTATGTTCGCAGTCAACAATCATTTCGCAAAGCTCTGCTAATGTCTCACTTTTATTTCCATTTAACTTTTGGGCGAACATACATTGCAAATAGCATTCAAAAAGTTCTTTGGCGTTTTGTAAATTCTTTTCAACGTTAGCTTTGGCTTTAGCAATGGCAGCAAAGGCTTCATCTAATATGGCTACAATCCGCTTTTGTTCGGAGAGAGTAGGGATTGAGACATTTATATCATAAACTTCATTTCTATTTATTCCAGGTTTAACACCTTTCGCTAGATTTGGAAGCTCTAGTAAACTAAGTAGGTAATAAATAAAATATAAATTATAATCTTCATCATCGTAGGTTACAAAATAAGTAACATCAAGAGGCCAAAACTTTACTTCTGTTATATTAATTTCTCCTGCTGAACCTTTTCTACCAACTATGATAGATTTTTTATTATAATAATATTCATTCGATCTGTGCTTTTCTCCGTTTGCACCATAAACGGGATACTTACCATTTACTTTTCTTTTAGAATCAGGCAATGGCCTACCATACTCCAACTTTAACACTTCCCCCAACTTCCTTATCTCCCATCCATTCCTCATATCATTTCCATTATTGAGTTAAGAATATCAGCCGTTTCTTCATCCAATGCTTTCATCTCGTCCAGTATTTCCTGCGGCTGGCGCAAGGCGGTTTGTTCTTTCTTATGGGGGTTCTTTACGCTCAGGTCGTAATTATGTGTCTGAACATCCGCCATCTTCACTGTCCAGCTGTTTTCACTGTTGGCTTTCATGGCCTGCAGTTGTACAAATTCAGCAAGGTCGGCTTCGTTTAGTGGGTTGGTCTTGCCGAGGTTCCTTTTTAGGTTCAATTGGTAGTACCAGATTTTCCTGGTGGCAGTTCCTTTTTCAAAGAACAAGACAACCGTTTTTACACCGGCACCGGTAAACGTGCCGCCGGGCAGATCAAGGATGGTATGCAGGTTACAGTCTTCCAGTAGTTTCTTTCGCAAAGCTACAGAGGCATTGTCCATATTACTCAGAAAGGTGTTTTTGATCACTACACCTGCCTGTCCGCCCGCTTTTAGTATTTTGATAAAATGCTGCAGGAACAGGGAAGCCGTTTCTCCGGTTTTGACAGGAAAGTTCTGTTGTACTTCTGCTCTTTCCTTGCCCCCGAAAGGAGGATTGGCAAGCACGATATCATAGCGGTCTTTCTCCTGTATATCAGCGAGGTTTTCACTGAGCGTATTGGTGTGAATGATGTTGGGTGCTTCCACGCCGTGCAGGATCATGTTCATGATGCCGATGATATAGGCCAGTGACTTTTTTTCTTTGCCGTAAAAGGTTTTGGTTTGTATGATCTTATCCTGAGCGGTGGTACGGTTCTTATTTTCTTCCTTCAAATATTCAAAGGCCTCGCAAAGAAAGCCCGCCGAGCCTACGGCGCCATCATAAATGGTTTGTCCCAGTTTCGGAGCTACCACTTTTACGATGGTCTTGATCAGCGGCCTTGGTGTATAGTATTCGCCTCCATTACGGCCGGCGTTGCCCATGTTCTTGATCTTGTCTTCGTAGAGATGACTCATTTCGTGCTTTTCGGCATGAGTGCGGAAACGCAACTGGTCTACCAGGTTAATCACTTCCCGAAGATTGTAACCACTTCTGATTCTATTCTTCAACTCGCTAAATATCTCACCAATCTTATATTCCAGCGTGTTGGCAGATTCCGCATCGGCCTTAAATTTTGTCAAATAGGGAAAGAGTTTGTCATTTACAAAGCCGGTAAGGTCATCACCTGTCAGTGCTTTGTGGTGGTCCGGCTTTCCATCTTTGGTTTTTGGAGCAGCCCATACTTCCCAGCGATAGGGTGTTGCAATAATGTCTTCGTAGTCTTTGCCAGTGAGTTCGGCCCTTGTGCGACGGTCTCTTTCCAGGTCATCCAGGTATTTTAAAAACAGTACCCAGGAAGTTTGTTCCACGTAATCCAGTTCACTCTGGCATCCGGCCTCTTTCCAGAGAATGTCATCAATGTTTTTGAAAGTTTGTTCAAACATTATTATGCTTTATCTTATTTGAAAATAACACAGATCCTTGCACGTCTCATACAGGATAGTTGCCTAATATAATGACAATTACGCAAATTTAAAGGCATTTAGTATTTTAAGAGAAGGTAATCTGCTTTAATGCAAATGGGACGATAGAAAACAATTAACAAATAAACACAATGTTTTCGGGTGCTCTGTGATCCCCTTCTTAAATCACATCCCTTGATTGCCTTTGGCGTTTTTTACGTTTCTTTTTAAACTCGTCTGCAAAATAATTCGCCTGCTGTTCTGGCTTCACCAATTCGTGTAAGACTTTATCCAGCTCAAGGATCTTTTCCTTTTGGGGCTTCAATCATGTTCACGATGTGTAGATTCATCTGAACTATTTTTGAGTGGGATCTGCAGCAGCATTGAAATACCGGGTTACCTGGTTAATGTTTACACCTATAGCTTTTAACTTTCTTCGGATAGCACTCAGTTCTTCCATTTGTTGATGGAAGGTTTCATCAACAGTAAATACTTTTACCGGCCTGTTATAAAGGATATTCCGGACCAGCTCACTCATGGTGCGGCACCTGGTTTTTTGTAAGAGATCAGCCAGTTCCCGGAACTTTTGGTCATTGACCCTTGTCTTGATTTCATGCCGCAATACTTTCTTTTCACCCGCCTTTTCCCGTGGCATGCGCTATGTGTTTTATCAGGTACTGACAAAATAGCCCGAGTTCCGAGGCTACTGGTTTCTCCCCGACTGACTCCGGAAGGAAGGGGCCAGATTTTTTGTGCACAAAAATACATCTGGCCAGTTGCGACGATAGGCAACTTGTTTCCTTCCGGTGTCTTTGGAACTTCGGGGACTTCTCATCCAAAACTCATTTCAGTTTTTATGACTGACAAAATGAATGCTGGTGAAAATAAAATCAGAAAGGAACTTTTCCTGGAGGATGGGCAATGACTTACTATTTCTGATCAGCTCTTCAATGTCCTGCCAAAGAAAATACCGCCTTGATTCGATCTTGATGGATTTGAGCTTTCCCTGCTTCAGCCACTCATAGATGGTAGGTTTGGATACCTGGAAAAGCTCGCAAACTTCTTTGGCTTTGAGGAGCTTCTTCTGAGGAGGGTTCTCCGCGAAAGTTTGTTTTGAAATGGAACTTATTTTTTGTTCCATTTCTTCTTCGATGATTGTCTTTAAATAGCGCCAGAATTCTGCCGGCTCCATCGGAAATAACATTTGCACATTTTCCATACTTCACAATTTTAAGTAGTAAAACTAAGTGAAGTAGCGTCAGCGAACCTCATCATAATATGATGAGGTTCCATTAAAAATAAGCTCTGATTTTATTTTAAGTGTTGACAGGTGATGATCCAACTGTTGCACGTTTTGCAACAGTTTACTTTTTGCTAAGTTCTTTGACTGGTCTGCGTCTATGCAAGTATTCAATTTCGCTACCCTGAAAATCCGTTCTTAAATACTTAACCGGAGAATTATCATCTATGCTAGTTTTTAAGATTAATCAGGTTTACCACTACTTTTATCATCATATCCTTTTCCTCTGGCTTGCTTTCCGCTATCATTAGGGTTAGCGCCACTAACGCATTATCAGCTATCCGCTTTGAACCATCTGACCGGTATAAAATATCGTTCTTTTCCAGGAACCATACAAATAGAAAAGCTGCAATGCGTTTGTTACCATCGGAAAAAGAATGGTTTTTGATAACGAAATAGAGCAGGTTAGCGGCCTTTTCTTCCACGCTGGGATAAAGGTCTTCCCCGCCAAAGGTCTGG
Source organism: Chitinophagaceae bacterium (assembly GCA_037718865.1). Lineage (GTDB taxonomy): Bacteria > Bacteroidota > Bacteroidia > Chitinophagales > Chitinophagaceae > JADCRZ01. The sequence continues at coordinate 79,823 of JBBJMP010000005.1, forward strand.
TAAATAGTAGCCAGTGAGCCTTGAAAAGAATCATCCTTTTCATTACCAAAAAGAGCGCTTCCGCCAAATTTATCTTTTAATCCTTTTATAGCCGTCATAGCGGCGGTATAAGTAATCTGGAATATCTCCTGTGAAGTGGTGTTATGAATTTGCAATACCTGGTGGTCATATTGATCGAGTACATCCAAGGCGTATGTATAACTGGTAACTATTCTAATCAAACCGGTTGCTTCATCAGAGCTTAATTCCTTATTCGCTATTACATTGCCCAGCAGCTTTACGGTTTGTTTAAGATCATCCAATTGGCGGGACTGTTCCTGCAGATGCTTGGCATCAATTACATAACCTTTTGTCAAATAATCTTTTAGAACCTGATTTGCCCAAATTCTAAACTGTGTGCCTCTCTGAGATTTGATACGGTACCCTACTGATATTATTACGTCTAAATTGTAATATCTTGTTTTATACTTCTTACCATCGGCGGCAGTTGTCAAGGAATCCTTGACAACTGAAAACTCAGTTAGCTCATTTTCTTTAAAAATATTCTTAATGTGAAGACTAATATTCTGCTTACTCTGCTGAAATAACTCCACCATCTGGATCTGGTTGAGCCATACTGTATCCTGTTCCAACTTAACTTCAATTGATGCTTTGCCATCAGAGGTTTGATATATAATGATTTGATTATTTTCCATTACCGATTTAAATTGATTTACCACTTTAGAATCTACTCAGAAAACCCAGTATTGATACAACACGTCACTTTTTGAACCCTATCCTTTCTCTTTCGTCCCATTTCTTTTGTGCTGCTTTTTCGTCTAAAAGGTTTTCAATGGCATCGTAAATGCTGTTTAATTGTGTATCGTGTTCACCCAATCGTTGTCTTATTTCTGCCAACTGTTCTTTTAAATCATTTTGCTTCAATGCAAGCCGCCTGATTTCTACAAAAGCCCTCATGATCGCTATATTCATATTAATCGCTTTATCAGAGTTTAAAACACCGCTTAACATAGCAACTCCCTGCTCGGTAAAAGCGTAGGGCAGATACCTTGTGCCTCCCCTACTGTTTGAGGTTTCATTTTGCAACCTCAAACCTTCAAACTCTTCTTTGGTAAGCTGAAACATAAAGTCTTTCGGGAACCTTTTTAGATTACGTTTTACGGCAAGATTTAGAGCTTTGGTTTCAGTTTCATATAAAGCTGCTAAATCCCTGTCCAGCATAACCCTTTCGCCTCTTATTTCATATATTCTGTTTTGAATGCTTTGTATTATTTGCATAATCGATAGTTTTAAAAATGCACGAACTTTTTGCTGCCTTATCCTTTCAAAATGTTCTTTTGCAAATACTTGTTTACGTATTCATCCGCATCAAAAACCTCATTGTTCTTGTCCTTTTCCAACCATTTCAGCACATCAGCTCTCTTAAATTTATACAACTTGCCAACTTTTAAAAAGGGGATTTCACCCTTATTGCAGGCTGCGTACACCACTGCCGCTTCCACTTTCAGGAATATGGCGACATCTTTTACATTCATTAAAGCACCTTCATCATCAATACCGCTTTTTGGTTGGCTGCCTAAAAATTCCGTCAGCATTATTTTAACCTGGTGTACTTCTTTTTCGATATCCTCCAGGCGATCTTCAATTGTTCTGTTTGATCCTGCTTTCATAAACTGGTAATTGAAAGATTTTTAAATAGAAAGCTTGTGTGCCGCTGTTACCTTGTTCCGGTCAGGCACTTTGCTGTAAAGCTGCGTTGTCTTTACATGTTTATGGTTAAGCATTTTACTGATGATATAAATGTCTTCACCCTTTGCCACCAGTTGTGTAGCATATGTATGACGGAAACAGTGAAAAGTGATCTTCTTTCTAATGCCGACCATCTGGCACCAAGTTCTTAATTTATCCCGTGTTCTTGAATAGTTTAAATCAGGAAATACCAGATCATTATGACCTTTTCTTTTTCCAAGCAGGTCAACTGCCTGTTGACTGATAAAATGTTTTACCGGACGTTTTGGCTTGGGATCAATGAAATAAAAGTACCAGGATGCAAGATCATTCGAATACTCCAACTCGTTCCATCTTAAAGACTTTATCGCTCCAAAACGAAGGCCGGTTAAAATTGCAAAAAGGGAAGCGCGGTAAACCGTATCATCGTTTATTTTATGCATTTTTAATTTTTCAATCTCTTCGTCCGTTAAGTATTGCCTGGTTACTTCCACATTTTTGATCCGTTCAACTTTTAACGTCGGATTGCTGACAAGGTAATTTTGAATGAAAGCTTTCTCTACTACATTGCAGAACTTGTCGTAATAGGAAGCTACTGTATTCCTGTCCAGGCTCAATGTTTTGGAACGCAGTGAATGGGTGGTCAGCAAATACTCTTTGAACCGTTCCAGAAAAAATTCATCAATTGCCCGGAACTTTACATGGTCACCTGCAAAACGCTGCAGGAATTTTAGGGCGCTTTTGTAATGCTCTACGTTTTTATCTGATCTTGCTTTATTGTGCACGTAGTCTCTGGCAAAAAGGGAGAAATCGCCTTCCAGCACATCTTTATTGTACAGGTTATTTTCATCCAGCATCAATGACTTCATCCGTTTCAGAAAAATCTTTTCGGCAATTTCCCGGTTCAGTTCATTCTGCTTCTTTTCAAAAGCCGTTTTTGGATCGGGCTGAATATATAATTTCAGAAACTCCCGGCGTGTGTGGATTTTCTTTTGTGGGTTCCAGACAGGTGGATAGTAGTCAATATATAGACTGGGCTTACCGTCAGTTAACTTCTTTTCCCTTATTTTACCTCTCATAAATTTCCATATTTAGAAGTCAGATAATTGATAACAGCATCTTTTTTGAACAGCAATCGTTTCCCGATTTTAACCCTGGGAAACGCAGGATCTTTGATTAACCGGAATATCGTCCGTTCACTCAATCCGGTCACAGCTGAAAGGCCACGTGTTCCTACCATTTCTGCTGAACTATCTCCGGAAACACTCCTGATCTGTTGCTTACCATCTAATAATTGCCGCTCTGTATCAGCCTGCGACACATCTACCCTGGCATTTTTCTGCCTTTTTTTATAATTGGATTTGGCACATTGATCGGAGCAAAACTTTGTTACGGTTGTTTTTGCTATGAATACCTTATTACAATGTTGACACACCTTATTTATGCGGATGTTACTACTCATAAATTAAACCTTGAATGACTGGAGGTGCATACAACTGCCTTACAATGACTCATGCTGACATATACTGCCATAAATTCTCTTTTCTCCGGCTGGCTATGTACCGCACCTGGAACTTTAAGAAAGGTACAAACAAAAATGATAGAAAAATACAAATGAAGTTAAATTACGGCATACGCCTGTAATTCAATACAGGCGTATATTATAGGAGATTAAGCAGAGTAAGATGGGGTTAACTGAAGTTATAACGCTATTTGCCGATACAGAACTTACTAAATATATAATCCAACTGGTCTTCCGTCGTAATTTCACCGGTTATTTCGCCAACCTGTTGAAGACAAGTCCTGATATCCAAAGCAAGCAGGTCCCCGGAAATCAGTGTATCCAACCCCGTTTTAATATCTTGCAATGATCGGTTTATCTTCTCCAGAATGTGATAATGCCTGGCATTCGTAATGACCGTATCTTCAAAAGAAACATTACCCTCTAAAACTATCCCAACGAGTTTCTTCTTTAATATTTCTATTCCTAGATCTTGCCTCGCAGAAATAAAAACAGTGTCAGGAATACGGTCAAATTTATCTTCAGTAAGCTGCCCGGGTACCAAATCAGACTTATTACCTACCAGAAGATATTTCAGCTGGTCAACTTTTAACTGCCTGCTGGTTGCCATCAGTTCTTCAATCGTTGTTTCATCAATATCGAATAAATAAATTACAATATCCGATTGCTGCATTTTTTGAAGGCTTTTTTCAATGCCCAAACCTTCAATACTGCCAATCTCATGCTCGCGGATACCCGCTGTATCAACCAACCGAAACAGGATGCCATCGATATTGATCGTCTCCTCAATCGTATCCCTGGTAGTCCCGGCAATACTGCTGACAATGGCCCGGTTTTCTTTCAACAACACGTTTAATAAAGTAGACTTGCCCGCATTAGGTTTGCCTACTATGGCTACCTGAACCCCATTCTTAATTACATTCCCCATTTTAAAGGAATACAGGAGCTCAGACACAGTCTGCTCAGCATTCGACACCAAGTGATATAATTGTGAACGATCAGCAAATTCCACATCCTCCTGCGAGAAGTCCAGTTCCAGTTCAATAAGGGCAGAAAACCGGATAAGCTGTTCACGCAGTTCCCTTAATATTTGAGAAAAACCACCACGGATATTATTCATGGCCGTTTTATGTGAAGCGGCTGTGTTACTGGCTATCAGATCAGCGACTGCTTCCGCCTGCGTGAGATCAAGCTTTCCGCTTAAGAATGCCCTTTGGGTAAATTCGCCGGCCCTCGCCAGCCTAGCACCCTTATTAAGACATGCCTGAACAATCTGTTGCTCAATATATGGAGATCCGTGGCAGGAGATTTCAACTACATCCTCGCCCGTATAAGACCGCGGACTTCTAAACAGCGAAACAACCACTTCGTCTATAAATATGCTGTGCTCCTTTAGATAACCGATATGTATGGTATGCGACTGCTGCGAGAGGAGGTTCTTAGAAGGCATCAATTGCGACACAATAGATACAGACTTCTTTCCGCTTAACCTTATTACTCCTATTGCGCTAACACCCGGTGGAGTAGCTAACGCTACTATTGTGTCATCCCATACTAAACTATCATTCAACGTGAATCGGTTTTTGCTTCAAAACTAGGGTAATTTCTGGACTGGCTTCGCTTATACAAAGCATAAAAAATCCCCTTCAATCTGAAGGGGATCTTCTATACTTCGTTCAAAAAATTTATTCTACTTCTAACCTGAAAGTAATAGGTTGTTTTTTATAAGACTTCACCTTACGGCCGTTCTGAATTGCTGGTTCCCATTTACCACTCTTCTTAATCACGCGAACAGCTTCATCCCTTAGTCCTCCGGTTGACGGTCCGCTTACAGCCTCTACATCACTAACGTTTCCTTCCTTATCGACTATAAACTGAACAACAATGGTACCTTGAATTTCATTATCCTGAGCTTCTTGTGGATACTTAAGCGTTTTGTTCAGGTAACGTGACCAGGCACTTGCTCCACCCGGATAAGAAGATTCAATCTCAACCTTAGTAAAGGTCTTATCGTAATCCTCTTCAACTTTTTTCGGCGCTTCAATTACCCCCTTACCGGCATCACTAACTGGCGGCGCAACAATGCCCTCATCCTTAACGCCTTCCTGGTTTATAGCGCCGATCTTTGTGTCTTCCAATTTTTCTACTTCAGGCGGCTTCTCATCTTCTTTGACTTCTTCATCCTTCACAATCTTCGGTGGAGTGAATTTTGCCATTTCAACTTTAGGCGGTTCGGGTGGCGGAGGTGGTGGAGGTGGTGGCAACTCCTCTTTTTTTTCCTCTTGTTTAATTTCCTCCAGTTGAACATCTTCCACAATCATTTCAGTTTTTTTCTCTTCTGGAAGATTAGCTGCCACAAGATACCCTACAAAAAGTACTGTGACGAGAACCGCTGTTACAATAAGCGCGATTACCATTCGCCTGTTGTACGTTTTGCGCAGCTCATAGGCACCGTAATCTTTATTCCTGCCTTCGAAAATGATGTCCAGGACATCGGCAGTCATAATTTTATTTAATTCCATAATAAATATTTTTAATTAGATTCAGATCAACCGAAATTCCACACATATCGCGCGTTAACCACCAGTAGCCGCTATCAGCTGATTTTCCACAGGAGATATATCGACAAGTGCAAATATCTTAACCTCATTAATAGTCATCTCATCCAATGCATCTACAGTATTTTTGTAGGTTGACTCGTCATGAGGTTTAATAACTACCACAAAATCTTTGGAATTGGTAGATTTCTTTTTCGTCGTGATTACTTCCCGGATGTCCTTAAAAGAAGTCGTCTTAAAATTAGCGCCATCCGGTGCTAATATACCCTCATAATAATAGACAACATCGTTTTTGCCCAATAATAATGTAAGGGCTCCCGATTCTTTTGCCTTGTTCTGCTCTTCCGGTTTATCCGTGTCTTTTGGAAGGAATAGTCTCATGGCGGTAGGCTGGCTCATCGTTGTCGTAAAGATGAAAAAAGTGATGAGCAAAAAACCCAAATCCACCATTGGAGTAAGGTCTACTCTTGTAGACATTTTCTTACCCTTCTTAACGCCCGGGCCTTTCTTATGCCCGCCGCCACTCGAAGTATCCATTTCTGCCATGGCTAAAAAATTTTAATTAGTTAATAATATTATTCCTAATAATGTCATTCTTCCGCTTCAGCTATCCTTGTCATGTTTTTCCGATACAGGTCTGTTCCGGCAGGAACATTCTCAGGGTTTGTAACCATCTGAAATTTCATTTCGTCATTCTTCTTGAAAGAATTGATCACTGCATGAAAAGACGGGTATTTAGATTCATTGTCGCCCTTCAGCAGCAAGTTCATTTTCTTTCCCTGAAAGGCACTCTTGGCAGCAGCTATCCAGTCAATCATCTGGTTATCTAAAGTATCCCGTACCGGAATACCTTCTGTCTGTTTAATCTGATCGTCAAGATTTAAATGAAGGAAAGACTTTAGCTTACTAAAAGGAACACCCACAAATTGGGCCTTTGTAAAATTAGCCATCTCAGCCTCATTCAATCCCAAGTTCTTCCTGGAGTTGATAGCTTCAATGACTTCTCTGCGGGGAGCATCTTCAGACATGGAGAAAAAAACCTTGCCATCCTTATCAATAGTGATTAGCACAACATCATCCTGCGGAGCCACTTTCGAGGCAACCGAATTCGGTGTTACCACAGCCAAAGCCTCAGAAGGTTTAAACTTAGTAGTCAAAATGAAAAATGCTAATAACAGGAAAGCCACGTCACACATGGCAGTCATATCAACGGCCGTACTTTTGCGGGGAACTTTAACTTTAGGCATATTGTAAATTATTTCAGTTGTCAACTAAGATTCAATTCCTGCCATAATCCATACAGCACCACGATTTATTTATACAGAGAAGCAAAGCTTTGTGTTAAGGTAAAACCACTTTCATCAATTCCGTATGTAATGGCGTCGATCCTTGTTGTAAACACGTTATACATGATAATGGCGACAGATGAAGTTCCAATACCCAGGGCCGTATTATACAGTGCCTCTGAAATACCTCTTGACAATTCCCTGGCAGCGTCTCCACCACCCTCTTCGCCCAGAGCGGAAAAGGAAGTGATCATGCCGATAACCGTACCTAAGAGACCTATTAGGGTTGCTACCGAGGCCAGCGTAGATAAAAAGACAAGGTTTTTTTCAAGCATAGGTAATTCCAATGCAGTGGCCTCCTCTATTTCTTTTTGTATCGACAGCACCTTTTGCTCAACGTCAAGTTCGTTCTCTGTTATCATTTCCTTGTACTTCCGCAAACCGGCTTTCATTACATTTCCTACGGAACCCTTCTGCCTGTCGCACTCGGCCAACGCCGCATCTACATTTTTATTGGCAAGCTGATACTGCACTTTGCGAATGAATTCTGCAATATTACCCTTACCGGTAGCTTTACTGATAGTAAGTAAACGTTCAATACTAAAAGTGAGAACGATCAGAAAACAACCAATTAAGACAGGCACAATGATACCACCTTCGTACATTTTAGGTAAACCACCTTTGGGACCCACATGCTTGGGCCAAAATCCACCGGCCTTATCGGGGTTCGTAAAATTAGCATCTGCGCCTAAAACAAATCGCCAGATTATATATCCACCCAATATGCATAGTATGGGTCCAAGCCAGGATATCAGATTGCTACTTCTTCTTGGTTGAACGGAAGTAGCTGTACTCTTAACGTTTGCAATTGGTTTTGATTCAGCCATGATGGTTGGTTTTAAGTTTTTAAACGATTTTTAATGCGAGAAGTGGTTTTTTTGCTTCCACAATTCTAAGGAAAAATGTTTTGAAAAAATCAAAAGAATTAAAATAAAAAATATTTAAGTTCAAAAGATAAGGCATTTGTTTGAACATACAGGAATTACGCAATTTTCATTCCATCCCCATCTCTCTATTCCGAGGGACTGTTAAGTTAAAAAATTTTTTCAACGAAATAGAATTTCCGGCTAAATAATGCTGTTTTTTGTAAATATCGCCGGATTTACAATGTTGTTCCGTAATTTCCTATGTTTAAACCTGCACAAACATGTCACTATTTTTCTTCAAAAAACCGTCAGTAATACTGGCGGCTATTATGACTTCGGCTATTTTTTCGGTTGCCCAGCAAAGAAGGCCCATCACACCCAGGGATACGGTTCCATCAAGTAATATTTCAATAACTCCTTCACCAGGCATGTTTAGTCAGAGCAGAACCGGACCTAAGCCCTACAAGGATGTTATTACCAGCAAGGCCATATCAGGAAAGGGATTATTTACTGTTCATAAGATTGAGGACAAATGGTATTTTGAACTAGCGGATTCTGTTCTGGGCAGAGACATTTTAGTGGTTAACCGCTTGTCTAAAGCTGCTGCCGGTATGCGTAACTTTTTCTTTGGATATGCAGGCGATCAGATCGGTAATAATGTTGTTCGATTTGAAAAAGGCCCGAGCAATAAATTATACTTAAAAAAGATCTCTTATGATGAAATCTCCCGCGATACTTCGCAAGCCATGTACAGGGCCGTGCTCAATTCAAACATTCAACCGATCGTGGCAGCCTTCGATATCATTGCCTATTCCAAAGACAGCGCCGGTTCTGTTGTGGAAATGACCAATTATATAAATACGGATAATGACGTATTGAATTTTGCTCCCAATTTTAAAAGCGCTTTCCAGGTAGGCAGCCTGCAATCTGATAAATCTTATACTGTTGGAATTAAAGCCTATCCGCTTAACCTCGAAATAAAAACCGTAAAAACATATACCAAAGGAGGCGGATCGCTGATAACCAGTTCACCGTTTAGTGCTTCTTCGGGTTCAGGACAGGTGCTAACCATGGAAATAAACAGCTCGCTGGTACTCTTGCCTAAAACCCCGATGCAAAGCAGGTATTTTGATAGCCGGGTCGGTTATTTTACACGCAGCTATATAGATTTTGATGCTAATCCGCAGGGAGTTAAACAAATTGAAATGATCACCAGGTGGCGGCTCGAACCCAAAGAGGAGGATATTGAAAAATATAAACGCGGCGAACTGGTTACTCCAAAAAAACCGATCATCTATTATATTGACCCCGCAACGCCCAGGAAATGGATCCCGTATTTGATACAGGGCGTAAATGACTGGCAACCTGCTTTGGAAAAAGCCGGGTTTAAAAATGCTATCCAGGCAAAGGTTGCGCCCACTAGTCAGGAAGACAGCACCTGGAGCCTGGAAGATGCGCGTTATTCCGCTATCGTTTACAAACCTTCAAATATAGAAAATGCCAGCGGTCCCAACATCCACGACCCGAGAAGCGGAGAGATCATCGAAAGCCATATCAACTGGTATCATAACATTATGAACCTGCTCCGTAACTGGTATTTTATTCAAACTGCCGCTGTTGATCCCCGTGCACGTAAAATAAAATTTGATGATGAACTGATGGGGCAACTGATCCGCTTCGTGTCATCGCATGAAGTGGGACATACACTGGGCCTTCGTCATAATTTTGGTTCGAGCTCTACCGTTCCGGTTAAAAATTTGCGTGATAAGGCCTGGGTTGAAGCTAACGGTCACACCCCATCGATAATGGACTATGCCCGGTTCAATTACATTGCACAGCCGGAAGACAGCATAGGCCCGGCAGGGCTCTACCCCCGGATCGGCGATTATGATAAATGGGCGATTGAATGGGGATACAAATGGTTTCCCGAGGCCAGGTCTGCAGATGACGAGGCGCCGATCTTAAACAAGCTCACCATCGAACGTTTAAAAAACAAACGTTTGTGGTTTGGTACAGAGAGCAACGCTGACGATCCCCGTTCGCAAAATGAAGACCTGGGAGACAACGCTATGCTGGCAGGCACATATGGTATTAAAAATCTGCAACGCATCGTCCCCAACCTGATATCCTGGACTAAAATAAGCGATGATGACTATAAATACCTGACTGAGATGTACACCGGCGTTTTGGATCAGTATTCAAGATACATGAGCCATGTTGCCAAAAATATTGCCGGAATCTACGAAATACCTAAAAAGGTAGAACAGGATGGTCCCGTCTATGAATTCGTGCCAAAAGCTACGCAGAAAGAAGCCATGAATTTCCTGATCAGGCAATTATTCATTACGCCGTCATGGGTGATTGATGAAGCCATTGCCAGCCGTACAGGTGATAACTCGGTGTCCGGTATCCTTTCCCGCCAGGAAACCATATTAAACCGCCTGATCAGTAATAGTACATTTACAAAAATCGTTCGTACGGAAGCCGCATTAGGCAATAAGGCATATTCACTCCTCGATATGGTAACGGATCTTCAACAGGGTATCTGGAGTGAAATATCTACCAGCAAACCCATCGATGTTTACCGAAGAAACCTTCAAAAGGCTTTCGTGGAAAGGGTAGGTTCATTTATTAATCCACCACCATCTTCAGGTTTCATATTTGTTTTGGGTGGCGGTAGTACGGGCACAATGATCGACACACGTAAATCAGATGTTATTTCCATATTAAAGGGAACATTAAGAAGCTTAAAGACCGACATCCAGCAATCGCTACCCGCTATACAGGATAAAATGACCCGTTACCATTTGCAGGATATTGTTGAACGGATAACAAGGATCTTAGAGCCAAAATAAGAACAATGTGCAGATGTGCGGATTTGATAGGTGTAGCTGATTTGTTTCAGCAAAACATTCATCTTATTCATACCTTAATGCTTCAATTGGATTAAGCCTGGATGCCTTCATTGCCGGATATAACCCGGCCAGCAAGCCAACTATGGAGCAGATCAGAATTCCAAGCCCCACCCAGAGCCATGGAACGACAAAGCCGGTACTCATAAGCATACTAACCGTGTTGCCCAGTAAAATACCGGCAAAAATACCGAAAACAGCTCCGAGTAAACTGATAATGATTGATTCAAACAGGAATTGCTGGCGTACACTGGCTTGCTTACCCCCTATTGCCTTTATAAGGCCTATTTCTTTGGTTCGTTCGGTTACAGCAACAAGCATGATATTCATCAGTCCAATAGCCGCGCCCATTAAAGTGATAAAGCCTATAACGATAGCAGCACCTGTTAACATACTTAAATTGCGCAGTAACATTTCTACAAAGCTGTCGCTTTTATCCAATACAAAATTATCTTCCTCCAGGGTTCCTATACGGCGGATAGAACGAAAAACTCCCTGCCCTTCTCCAATAGCCAGGTCAAGCATTTTCACATCCTGCACTTTCACTCCAATTGAGTAAGAGGCATTCGGATTGGTGTTAAAGAAGCGCCTTGCCGAATTGTACGAAGTAAGTATAAAATTATCCCGGCTCCGCCCTAACGTCGAGCCCTTTTCCTGCAATACGCCCACTATACGGAAGGAAATATTATTGATGCGGATGATCTTTTCTACAGGCCTTTCCATATTACCCCCAAATAACTTGTCAGCCACTTCTTTTCCGATCAGGCAGACGTTACGCCCGGTAAAAACATCCAGGGAATTAAGGTTTCGGCCGTGGGCTATATTAAAGCCATTAAGATTCAAATAATTTTCATCCCCTCCGGCAACAGATACGGTTGGATTAGTTTTCTTTCCATTCCCAGACACGATAGCGTTGTTTGTTCCTGACAGGGACATACTTACCACTGCAGGAAAGTCGTAGTTGGCTTTAAACGTTTCAGCCTGGTATCTTGTAATAGGTTTATTGGCATTGGATTTCTTTGCTTTCTTTTTACCTTTTGATTCTTTCTTTACTCCCGAATCAAAGCGTATCTGCCAGGAAGGTTTAAAGCGGATACTGAATCCATTGGCACCCATTGCCGAAAAGCTTTCTGTAAATTTTTGGGTCATTGCTTCTATTGCCGTGCGGATGCCGATCAAAGCAGCGATTCCCAGGGCAATGATAGCAACGGTGATGCTTGTACGTAGTTTATTGCTCCTTACGGTCCGGAAGGCCAGGGAGAGAGTATCCAGGACGTTCATTTTATAAAAGTAATCAATCCCCGGCAATTAATTACCCTGCCCTCTAACCAGGAAAGCATCAGTATTTAGAAATATAATTTCGTAAAGAGCCATTGCGGAAAAATACCGAGCACAACGACAGCTACAGCAATGAATACCAGTCCCCATTTAAACCCGGAGGTTACTGATATGGATTGTTCTTCGCCGTCTTTAAAATACATGGCTTGTATAACCCTGAAATAATAATAGACACTGATAGCGGCACAAAAAACGGCAAAAATTACTAACCAAAAATGCGTTCCATTTTTTATGGCCGATGCCAGCATATAAAATTTAGCCGTAAACCCTGCAGTTAAGGGTATGCCGGCCAGTGACAAGAGGAAAATTGCGTTGGTGCCGGCCAGTAATGGTTGATGTTTTGCGAGCCCGTTAAATCCTTCAAAAGTGTAATCTTTCATTTTGATCAATATGGCAAATATGCCGATTGTCGACAGGCTGTACGCCGCACTGTACAACAGTAAACCTTCTTTAGCAAGATCATTGAATCCAAACAAGGCAAAAAACATAAAACCGGCCTGCGCAATACTGGAGTATGCCAGCATCCGCTTAACACTTTGCTGAAATACGGCGGTAATGTTACCGATGAATAACGTAGCCGCAGTAATTATCGCTATGAGCAATTGCCATTGCGCACCCATTTGGCCGTATGCACCATCGAATAAGCGAAGAAAAGCAATAAAGCCAGCCACTTTAACGATGGTTGCCATAAAGGATGTAAATACAGTAGGGGCGCCATCATAGACGTCGGGAGTCCAGAAATGAAAAGGGGCAGCTGATACTTTAAAAGACATGGAAATGATCAACAGGAGCAAACCTGCGATCAACAAAGGGTTTAAACCCGGTGTTGAGGCAATGGACATCCCTTCCAGACTGAAGGTTCCCCTGGCCCCATAAATCAATGCAATGCCCATCAGCATCAAACCCGTTGAGAATGCGCCCATCAGAAAATATTTCAATGAAGCCTCATTACTTTTGAGGTTTTTCTTATCGCTACCGGTCAATATATATAAGGGAATAGAGATGATCTCAATACCGAGGAATAACATCAGTAAGGTGTTATAAGACGAAGCGATGCTGACACCGCAAAGCACAAAAAACAGTAAGGCAAAATAATCCGAACCGTTTGCCCCTACGTGCATGATGTCTCTCCCCGAAAGCAGGAAATAAACCAGTGTACTGACAAAGGCAATGGTATTAAATACCAACGCAAAGCTGTTAAAAACCAGCATATTCCTTGTATTCACGTTAAAAAAAGGGAAACCGTACAATTCCGCAAGGTTGGAACCTAAAAGTATGATTAAACCTGATATGGCTATTATGCGTACAGCATTTCCGGACTTTAAAAAAATTCCGCTAAACATCATAACCACGCCTAATACCGCTGACAATATAATTGCATTCATAATTTACTTAGCTGGTCATAAATCTTTATCTTTCAATACCCGTTAATATTTTAAATTCATACGGCTTAAAATAACGTCAGACAGGTCATTGGTAACCGATAACATAGGTTTTGGATATATGCCTCCCATGAATATCAATACCACGATCACCAATAACGCAACTTTTGTATTTACGGAAATATCTGTAGCCCCTGCCGTCAATGCATTTGTATTTCCTAAAAAAACACGCTGAATCATTTTTAGCGTATATACAGCAGCCAGGACGATGCTTAAGCCGGCAACCGCAGTAAACACCACGTTGTATTTAGTCGCTGTTGATGATAACATTCCATTGAACATCAGGAATTCACCTACAAACCCGTTCGTCAGTGGTAAAGCAATATTGGCCAGGGCAACAACGACCAACAAAATCGCCAGCCCGGGTGCCTTTTGTGCAAGGCCTCCCAATTCTGACATTTTACGGGTATTCAGCTTTTGTTCAATAGCATTTATTACTATCCATAAGCCCAAAATGTTGATGCCATGATTGAACATCTGGATCATCACTCCCTGCATACCGCTTTTTGTGGTGGCAAAGATGGCTACACACATTAAACCCATGTGCGCGATGGAAGAGTAGGCCACCAGGCGTTTTAAATCATCCTGCTGAATAGCGATCAGCGATGCGTATACCATGCCTATTACAGCAAATGTGGTAACCGTATCACCCCATAAAAATGTTCCTACAGGTAATACAGGTACTACCCAGCGGATTAACCCAAACACACCCATCTTTACCATCAATGCACTCAACACCATCGTAACGGCAGTCGGTGATTGCTCATAGGTGTCTGGCTGCCAGGTATGAAAAGGGAATATGGGCATCTTAATAGCAAATGCTATAAAAAATAACCAGAACAACCAGGTTTCCGTCCGCGAAGAAAGTTTTAAAGCATAAAAAGATTCAATAGCAAAAGACTGGTTGGCCTGGAAATAAATATAAATGATTGCCACCAGCATCAGCAACGATCCTACAAAAGTGTAAATAAAAAATTTGAAGGTAACCGGGATACGTTTTTCTCCTCCCCATATCGAACAAAGAAAATAAACAGGTATCAGAGCCAGTTCCCAAAAAAAATAAAACAACAAGGCATCTTTTGCCAGGAACACGCCCATTAAACCCGCCTGTGATAGCAACATTAAAGCGTAGAACCGGTTCGCATCCTTATATTGATTACGGTAAGTTGCGACAAAGATGAGGGGAAACGAGATAGCTGTAAGCAGACAGAGTATTTGTCCCATGCCATCCAATTCAACGCGGAAATGGCTATTCAACGCAGGTATCCAGTCTATGTTTACTCCAAGGCTTTCCTGACTTTTTACGACTACCAGTCCTATTAATGATACAATAAGAGTTACTACAGTTGACATCAGGGAGGTGTTCTTTGCTCCATCAGGCTGTTTAAGCAGGAATAGAGCTAAACCGCTCAATAAAGGAATCGCTATAAGTAAAACAGGGATCATTGTTAAATTTTCTGATTTTTATAGCCCTCAATAATGTGCAAATGTGCAAATGTGCAAATGTGCAAATGTGCAAATGAAGGAATGTCCTTATAAAATACTCTCTTACATCTCACATCTCAACTTATTTTTTAAAAAAAAACTGTAACGCAAAAAATATCAATATGCTTGCCACCATCAGTAAGATGTAGTTCCCTACCTGCCCGCTCTGCAACAGGCGTACCTGACGGCTTCCATATTGAATACTTCTGCCCACGCCATTTACGATCCAGTCAACACCTGACCTTTCGACAATCGTTCCAAGTATTTTACCCAGTGCTTGCGAAGGTCTTACTAAAAGAGCATCATAAACCTGATCAACATACCATTTGTTTTCCAACAATTTTCCCAAACCTGAAGCATCCTGAAGGTCGGGTTTTTTACTGTACCGGATATATGCGGCGATCACGCCGACTAACGCAACTACAACAGATATAATCAGTAAGATCCACTCTACCTGGTGGGAAAGGTGATGGGAAGTTTTAATTTTTTCTGAGCCGGCAAAAACAGGAGCCAGGAATGCACCGAGCGAATGACCACCTTCCATAAACAATGCCGGAATACCTGCAAAACCACCAACAACAGCCAGAACGGCAAGTACTATCAGCGGAATGGTAATAGCGGCCGGACTTTCATGTAAGTGATGTTCCTGTTCCGGGGTGCCGCGGAATTTTCCAAGAAAAGTGGTGGCATATAACCGGAACATGTAGAAAGCCGTCATTAACGCGCCGATAACTCCGATGGTAAAGTAAACAGGATTGACTGAATATGCACCCATTAGTATTTCATCCTTGGAAAAAAATCCGGAGAACGGAGGAATTCCGGCAATGGCCAGGCATCCCAATAAAAAAGTTATATGTGTAACAGGCATATACTTTCTTAATCCTCCCATAAAACGGATGTCCTGCACATTATGAATAGCGTGAATAACGGACCCTGCGCCTAAGAATAAGAGTGCTTTGAAAAACGCATGCGTCATAACGTGGAATACGGCACCGGTATACGCACCTACCCCCAAACCTAAAAACATGTAACCTAACTGGCTAACTGTAGAATAAGCCAGCACTTTTTTTATATCATTTTGTTTAAGAGCTATAGTAGCGGCCAGGATGGCGGTTGCCAATCCGATGACCGCGATCACCGTTTGGGTAACAGGAGCCAGGGTATACAGTATATTACTCCGGGCAATCATGTAAATGCCAGCAGTAACCATAGTGGCAGCATGGATCAGCGCAGATACAGGGGTCGGGCCTGCCATGGCATCCGGCAACCAGGTGTATAAAGGAATCTGGGCGCTTTTACCGGTTGCCCCGACAAATAACAATAGTGTTATGACTATAAGATCCGCTTTGGAAAGCGTATCAGCTTTTATAAATACGTCACTATAGGTTAAGGAACCCAGTTTTGAAATAATCCAGAACAGCGCGATCAGGAAAGCAAGGTCGCCGATTCGATTCATGATGAACGCCTTGTTGGCGGCATTATTATACTCATCGTTTTTGAACCAATAGCCTATAAGCAGATACGAACACAATCCTACTCCTTCCCAGCCTATGAACATAATCAGGTAATTGCTGCCCAACACCAGCAATAGCATAGAGAAGATAAAAAGGTTGAGATAAGCAAAATATCTCCCGAAGTGCTCAGTCTCTTCATCATGCATGTAAGCGGTAGAATATACATGTATCAGAAAACCAACACCGGTTATAATTAACAAGAACAAAGAAGACAACTGATCTACCAGGAAGGCGAAGGGAATGTTGATCTTGTCATAACTGATGAAATCGAATAATCGTACTGTTTGGGTATTTCCTTTCCTGACCTCGTTGAAAATTAGCACACAGACAATAAAAGATGCGAGGATCGTCCCGCAACCCACTATGCTGATCAATGATTTCGGCAAGTTTTTCCTGCCTAAACCATTGATCAGAAAGCCGATCAGTGGAAACAGGGGAACCAGCCAGACCAATTGAATAATATTATTCATACAGTTGTTTCAAGTACGATCAAAGATATGGGTACGAAGTATGTATTTGCTTAATTTTTGAGCCTGTTCAGGAAATTCACATCCACTGAATGGGTATTTCGATACAACATCACAATAATTGCAAGGCCTACACTTACTTCGGCGGCGGCCACTACCATGATAAAAAAAACGAACAATTGGCCATCGGTGCCATTAGACGGTGTGCTGGTACGATCAGCTAGGTATGCGGCATGGTGCATTTTTGAAAAAGCAACCAACAATAAATTTGCAGCATTCAGCATCAGCTCAATGCACATAAATATAATGATAGAATTTCGGCGTGTCAACACGCCTATTACTCCGATACAAAAAAGTGAAATGGCGACAAATATATAATAATTGATAGGCATAGAATAATGTGCGAATTTGCGAATGTGCGGATGTGCGAATTAGAAATGTGCGAATTTGCAAATTTGCTTAAACACAATCTCACATTCATTACTGCCTTTAATAATATCTTTTATAGTTAAATTAAGACTGTTAACATCAAGTATACATCATATTTCCTCATTCGCACACCTGCACATTCGCACATGATCCTATTCTTTTTTCCCTAATACCACCGCCCCTACCATAGCACTTAAAAATAATACACTGCTGATCTCGAAAGGAACTACATAATCATTAAATAAGGTCATTCCAAGATTGCCGATTAACCCGATGTCCCCTTCCCGGGTCTGGGCAACCTGGTTTTTATAATCAGCATCTTTTAATGCTGCAACCATTACCAGAAACAAACATCCTCCTGCAAGGGCGCCTGCCACTTTAAGCCACTTCTTTTTTTGCGGTTCAACATCTGAATTAAGGTTCATCAACATGATCACAAATAGAAATAAAACCATGATGGCACCGGCATAAACAATGAGATTAACAATAGCAAGAAACTGCGCGTTTAGTAAAATGTAATGACCGGAAATAGCAAAAAATGTAATGATAAGATATAATACACTATAGATCAGGTTTTTGCTGGTAACAACCATTAAAGCACCGGCCAGAGCTAATACCGATAAAAACCAAAACAATAGTTGTGTTACACTCATTGTTGAGATGCAGGTTAGTGAGATCTACAATTTATCTTTTTGCGAAGCCCTGTTTCCCAGCGCTTTTGCATATTCTTCCGGCTCTTTTTTAGGGTCTGGAATCAACAGGTCTTCCTTCGTGTAAATGAAACTGCCCCGTTCAAAATTGGAAGGCACAAAGGTCTCACTTAAATATACGGCATCTTTGGGACAAGCCTCTTCGCACAAACCGCAAAAAATGCAACGCAGCATATTGATCTCATACTTGGCCGCGTATTTCTCTTCCCGGTATAAATGTTCTTCATCCGCTTTACGTTCTGCGGCTTCCATGGTGATTGCTTCGGATGGACAGGCAACGGCACATAAGCCACAGGCGGTACAACGTTCACGGCCTTCCTCATCGCGATTGAGGATCTGGAGACCACGCCAGACCGGGCTGAAAGGCCTTTTCTGTTCAGGATAACTTATGGTGGCCTTTTTCTTAAAAAAATGCCTTAACGTAATCAACATGCCCTTCATGATATTCCAGAGATAAATGCTCTCCAGGAAAGTCATGGGCTTGCGTTCCATTACTTTATTTCTCTTCGTTAACGACTCCATTTCAATCTCCTGCTTTCTTTTAAGTTTCGCAAAAATATACGTTAAAGCATTACGCCACTCTTTCCCACACACATTTAATCAGGCAATTATTTATCCAGCCACAGGATGATAGCTCCGGTCAACAGCATATTGAATAAAGCCAGTGGAATTAAACCCTTCCATCCAAGGCTCATGAGCTGATCATAACGGAAACGGGGAACTGTCCACCGCACCCACATGAACACAAAAATAAAAATCACTATTTTAACAAGTAACGCAACCATTCCAACTATGGCAGCAATGTTTATACTAAGGGTGGACTCGTCAACAAAAGGCATATCATAACCTCCGAAAAATAAAGTGGCCATGATGGCACTGCTTATAAACATGTTAATGTATTCGGCAAAAAGGTAAAAACCCAACTTCATCGATGAATATTCCTGGTGGTAGCCGAAATTCAATTCATTTTCTGCCTCTGATAAATCAAAGGGCGTCCGGTTACATTCAGCGAAGGCACAAATAAAAAAGATCAGGAAACCCAGGGGCTGGTAAACCACATTCCACCAATGCCCGGGCATCATTTGCTGTTCAACGATGGTTTTCATACTTAACGAACCCGTCAGCATAAGCAAGGCAATCAGGGATAAGCCCATCGCCAGTTCATACGAAATGATCTGCGACGCACCCCGGATGGCTGCCAGCAAAGAGAATTTATTGTTTGAGGCCCAGCCGCCTATCATGATTCCATAGACACCCATACTCACCACACCAAATATATACAGGATACCGATATTGATATCAGCGATCTGCAGATCTATGGTCCGTCCAAACAGTTCTACCTTATTTCCCCAGGGAACAACAGCGCTTGTCATCATCGCCGTCAGCATAGCCATGCAGGGACCAAGAACGAACAAGAATTTATTTGAGCTGTTCGGAATAATCTCTTCCTTCATAAATAATTTCAATCCGTCTGCGAGTGGTTGCAGTAAGCCCATTGGCCCGGCCCGGTTTGGCCCCTGCCTGTCCTGGATGAAAGCAGCGACCTTTCGCTCAGCATAAGTCTCATACATGGCAATGACAAGAGAAGCGCTTACTATGACCACGATGAGCCCCAGCTTTTCCGCAATAGTACCCCAATCAATCGCAAGTAAGATGGATGTCATTTTGGTTATGTTGTATGATCATTTTATTTGTATTCACTACTCCCTTCCTTATTATAATCTTGCGAATGGGGAGCACCAGGTAGCTCAGACAAATCAATCTCCGGGCGGTTTACGCCGCTTACTTCATGAATTTCCATGAGCTGTTTAGGCTTTCTTCCATCAAGCACTCTTGGTAAAAATTCATCAGGCATTTTTAATCCCGTATACTTACCCTGTGAAATAACGGAATGCCGGTTTACTTTTGTAGGGCCTTCAACGATCCAGTCCGCGGTGTTTTTCTTATGGAACCGGCAGGTGTTGCAGATCCAGTCCACCACTTCGCCCCACTGATCCTTACGGGCGGTTACCCGGAATACTTCAGGTCCCCGATTCCAGAGGGTGACTTTGCCACAGCATACTGAGCAATCACGATGGGCTTCCATCGGTTTCAGGAACCATACCCTGTTTTTAAAGCGAAAGGTTTTATCGGTTAATGCTCCTACCGGGCATACATCGATCATATTGCCGCTAAAGTCGTTATCAATCGCCTTTGAGATATAGGTAGATATTTCGGAGTGGTCTCCCCTGTCTAATATTCCATGGACGCGTGTATCGGTAAGCTGATCGGCCACATAGGTACACCGGTAGCAAAGAATGCAGCGGGTCATGTGTAGTTGAATATAGGGGCCGATATCTTCCCTTTCAAAGGTCCTTCTGGGGAACTCATAACGTGTACCTGCTGAACCGTGTTCATAACCCAAGTCCTGTAAGTGGCATTCGCCGGCCTGGTCGCAGATGGGACAGTCCAGCGGATGATTGATCAGCAAAAATTCTACTACGCCGTTCCTTGCCTCCACCACTTTCTCGCTGGTGATGTTTTTAATGATCATACCATCCATAACATTAGTTCTGCATGATGCTACCAGTTTAGGCATCGGCCGGGGATCAGCCGCCGATCCTGCGGCAACCTCAACCAGGCATGTTCTGCATTTCCCACCACTGCCTTTAAGTTTGCTGTAATAACACATGGCGGGCGGAGCCACTTCGCCACCAATCTTTCTTGCAGCGTTTAAAATTGAAGTGCCCTGTTCAACATCAACAGTGATATCGTCTATGGTTACTTTAATTAATTTTTTATCTTCAGCCATATGTAATCTTTGCTCATTAATGTTGAAAGTCTGAGGTTTAAGCTGTGGCCAGAGAATCTGTATACCGGCCTAAACCGTAATTCCTCTTAAGGCATTCCTGCGGGTTCAGCACATGCCATTCAAATTCATCCCTGAAATGACGGATGGCTGCAGCGACTGGCCATGCTGCAGCATCACCCAGCGGACAAATGGTATTGCCTTCAATTTTCCGTTGGATGTCCCATAACAAATCAATATCACTCATTTTTCCTTTGCCATATTCGATATTCTTAAGTATTTTTTCCATCCAGCCCGTTCCCTCGCGGCAAGGAGAACACTGACCGCAACTTTCATGGTGATAGAAGCGTGCTAGCGATAAGGTATGTCGCACTACGCACTGGTCTTCATCCAGCACAATGAAACCACCGGAACCCATCATGGATCCGGTGGCAAATCCACCATCAGCGAGGCTCTCATAGTTCATCATCCTGGATTCACCCTTGGCTGTTTTCAATAACAGATTCGCTGGCAGAATGGGAACCGACGAACCTCCCGGGATACAGGCCTTAAGCCTTTTTCCGTTTGCAATGCCTCCGCAGTAATCTTCACTGAAAATAAACTCTTCCACTGAAATGGTCATGTCAATTTCATAAATACCCGGTTTGTTAATGTTGCCGCAGGCACTGATCAGCTTTGTTCCGGTAGATTTTCCTACTCCTATCCTGGAATAATTTTCACCCCCTTCATTAATGATGGGCACAACCGCGGCTAGTGTTTCCACGTTATTGACCACTGTTGGACAATCCCATAAACCTTTGACGGCAGGAAATGGCGGTTTTATGCGGGGCAATCCCCGTTTGCCTTCAAGGCTTTCGAGCAAAGCTGTTTCCTCACCGCATATATAAGCACCCGCTCCACGATGTACATAAATTTCACAGTCAAATCCGCTCTCCAAAATGTTTTTCCCCAGCCATCCATTTTGTTTGGATTCTGCTATGGCACTTTCCAGTATTTCTGCTATCCACGCATACTCACCCCTGATATAAATGTAAGTACGTTTGCTTCCCAGTGCGAAAGATGAAACGATAAGGCCCTCTATCAACAGGTGAGGCAGGAATTCCATCAGATACCTGTCTTTAAAAGTGCCCGGTTCGCTTTCATCTGCATTGCAGACCAGATATCTCGGCACGCCTTCAGGCTTGGCCAAAAAGCTCCATTTCATGCCTGTAGGGAAACCCGCCCCCCCACGACCACGCAAACCGCTTTTCTTTACTTCTTCCACTATATCCAATTGCGACATCTTAAAGGCCTTTTCCACGCTTTGGTAACCGCCTTCCCGGCGATATACATCATAGGTGCGAATATCCTCAACATGCGCTTTTTCTAATAACAATTTTCGTATCATAATATTAGCGTTAAGCCGTTCCATCTCAATAAGAGGTGGTCGCTTATGGTTTTATAACTTACCTTAATACACTGATTATTTATTAAGCTCACAGTTAAACATCCAGTTAATACCAAACTTATCGGTCAGCATCCCAAAACGGGCACCCCAGAATGTATCCTGTAAAGGCATACTCACTTTGCCACCGTCGGCTAATTTGTTGAATACTTCATCCATTTTAGCGGTATCCTTAACATCTAGGGACAGATGAACATTAGATCCCTTTGTTGTCTCATTACCTGGCATGGAATCACTGACCATAATCACGTTATCATCAAATTCAAAAGTGGAATGCATGATCTTATCCTTGTAGTTGTCCGCTGAAGGCATGGGAGTTTCTCCGTATCGCTGAATTCCCTTGATCTCCCCTCCCAGTATATCTTTGTAAAAATTCAATGCGTCTTCAGCATTGCCTGCATACATAATATAAGGTATAAGTTTCATATCGTAATTGATTTACTTTGTTTAAGCATGCTAATGATCTCTTTCAGTTTACATTGGTCAGCACTGCCTTTCTTTTACACTCCTCTACGATTTCATCCACTTTTAAAGGCGTCAGGTGCTCACGGAAGTGTTGTCCGAGCTGCATCACCGGTGCGTATCCGCAGGCTCCTAAACATTCAACCGTTTTCAGGGTAAATAAACCATCGGGCGTAGTTTCCCCTACCCTGATCTCTAATTTTTGTTTGATGTAATCTATGATCTGATCGCTGCCATTCACCATGCATGGGCCGGTCTGGCAAACTTCAAACAGGTATTTACCGACTGGTTTCAAGTTATACATTGAGTAAAAACTAGCCACTTCATATACTTCAATGGGTTGAATATTCAATAATGAAGCAACATAATCCATTACCGGCACATCAAGCCATCCGCCAAATTCATCCTGGGCAAGGTGAAGTAGGGGAATCAAAGCACTTTTCTGTTTACCATCCGGATACCGAGCAATGATCTCCTCTACCTTTTTTAATTTCTCCTCAGATAATTTCATGGTATTTTTTTAAAATGCCCAACAATTAGACATAATATCGATTACTCATCCGCAAATCCGCACATGCAAACCGCACATTAACTTTATCCGTCCATTTCCCCTGCGATCAGATTTAGACTGCTCAGGGTAACCAGGGCGTCACTCAGCATGCTTCCCTTAATAAGTTCTTCAAATGCCTGGTAGTAAATAAAACAGGGCCTTCTGAAGTGTAAACGATAAGGACTGCGGCCTCCATCACTGATCAGATAGAATCCCAATTCACCATTACCCCCTTCGACCGCGTGATACACTTCTCCTTTGGGGATGTCTGTTTCTCCCATAATGATCTTGAAATGATAAATCAGCGCCTCCATTTTAGTATATACATCCTGCTTCTCAGGAAGATAGTATTCAGGGACATCGGCATGGAACACTTCGGCATCAGCGCCTTTAAACTCCTGTACCTTCCGGTACGCCTGTTCTATAATGCTAAGGGACTGTTTCATTTCCTCATTACGCACCAGGAACCGGTCATAATTGTCACCTGTTTTTCCAACCGGTATGATAAAGTCAAAATCTGTATAACTGCAATAAGGGCTGTGAACCCTTACATCATAATCAACGCCGGCTGCCCTGAGATTGGGGCCGGTAAATCCATAGTTCAATGCCCTTTCGGCGCTTATGCCCCCATTTCCCATCGTTCTCTCCATGAAGATCCGGTTTCGCATGAACAGGTTATTGAATTCATCCAGGACCTTTGGATATTCTTCTAAAAACTTTTCCAGCTTTTCAAAGGCAGTGTTGGTAAAATTGCGTTCAAAACCACCGATACGCCCAATATTTGTAGTCAACCTCGACCCACATACTTCTTCGTATATCTCATAGATCAGTTCGCGGTATTGCATTACGTATAAAAATCCGGTATAAGCACCCGTATCAACCCCTACGATCGAATTGCAAATCAAGTGATCGGAAATGCGGGCCAGCTCCATAATAATGACGCGGAGGTAATCGACCCTTTTAGGAAGCGTCAAACCCAATAATTTCTCACAGGTAAGATGCCAGCCCATATTGTTTATCGGGGCTGAACAATAATTCATTCGGTCGGTAAGGGGAGTGATCTGGTATAAAGGGCGCCGTTCGGCAATTTTTTCGAACGCCCTGTGGATGTACCCGATAGTTTGTTCAGCAGCAACAATACGCTCTCCATCCAGTTCAAGGACGTTTTGAAAAACACCGTGCGTGGCCGGATGTGTTGGTCCAACATTAAGCGTTGTTGTTGTTTTTTCAATACTTCCTTCCGGTAACTTTATATGATGTTCAAACATATTTATTTTATAGTTCGGCGTTCAAAATTCGAAGTTCAGGGATCAGAGTTCCAGGTTCAGACTTCAAAGTCTCCAATCTGAACTTTGAACTTCGAACTCCTTCATCCTCTTCCAAACATCTCATCATCTTTATCCCTTCTGGTCTGGTCTTCCATCGGAAACTCTTTACGCATCGGAAAATAATCCATTTCCTCTACATTCTGAATACGTTTTAAATTTGGATGACCAATAAAATTTACCCCAAAAAAATCATACGTTTCCCGCTCCATCCAGTTTGAACAGGCATATAATTTGGTTGCTGTAAATACATCCGGTTGAGTAATGTCGGTGTACACTTTAAAACGTAAACGAATATTGTCAACCAGGTTGTGCAAAAGATAAACAACTGCTAATTCTTCTCCTGTTCGTTCGGGATAATGCACTACAAACAGGTCGGTTAGAAATTGAAAATGCAATTCCGGGTCATCAAAAAGGAATTGCAGTATTTTAAGGTTCATGTTTTTCGGTGCCGTAAAACATAGAAGCCCATACGTCTCTTCCCATGAAGTCAGTTGATCGCCAAATTTTTCTATTAATCGTTGCCTGATAAAATCGTTTGTCATAAGCGTCCATTTCCGTCCGGAGCAAGGAAATTATTTGATAAATGTCTTATTATTAATAATCCCTCCGCAGGAGGGCCGTAAAGGCCTACTGAATCCCGTAACTGGACATCAGTTCTTGATAGCGGTCGCCATTCCTGCGTCTGGTGCTTTCCTGCCCTATTAAATCCTGTATCTTCATTATGCCGTCAATAATGGCTTCCGGCCTGGGAGGACATCCTGGAACATAAACGTCTACAGGTATTATCTGGTCTATGCCCTGCAGTACAGGATAGCTGTCAAATATGCCACCACTGCATGCACAGGCTCCAACTGATAGAACCCAACGCGGTTCTGCCATCTGTAAGTACACCTGCCTTAGAACGGGGCCCATTTTTTTTGCTATGGTTCCCATAACCATTAGCAAATCGCATTGCCTTGGTGAAAATCCAATTCGTTCCGCCCCAAACCTCGCCAGGTCGTAATGGGCACCCATAGTAGCCATAAATTCTATCCCGCAACAGGAAGTGGCAAAAGGTAAGGGCCAGATCGAGTTCTTACGGGCCAGCCCTACAACACTATTAAAACTTGTTGCAAAAAAACCTTCACCGGTATGGCCTTGCGGAGCATCGCCCACGTTAATCGGCTTTCCCCCCTCATTTTTTATATTATATTGTACTGGACGTGCCATATGAATTTCGCTTACCTCGATTTGGGAGGCTTTTTAAAAACAATGTAATATAAATAACACCACGAAACATTGGTTGTTGTAAGAAATCTTAATATATCATCAAACGTCGCTAATCTTCCCAACGCAGCGCCCCTTTTTTAATGATGTAAAAAAATCCTGCAACAAAAAAGCCTACAAACATTAATACGGCAACAAAACCATGCCAGCCCAGTGCCCTGAAATTAACGGCGTACGGATAAAAAAAGATAACTTCCACGTCGAACAGAACAAATAAAATAGCAACCAGGAAGTACTTGATGGCCATAGGTTGGCGGGCATTTCCTACACTTTCTATTCCGCTTTCAAAGTTCGCCAGTTTATCCGTTGTTTTACGCTTCGGACCCAGATAGTGAGTAACACCCATCATGACACCGATAAAAAGAATGGCAAAAAATAGTTGTAATCCGATTGGCAGGTAATTCATTGAACTATTGGTATCAGCAGTATTGACTTGCAATAGAAACAAATGCATGTAGGAGGATATTACTTGATGCAAAAATAAGGGAGCGCCGGCAAATTCCAATTTACTTAATCTGAATTTCGAAAATAAAAATCCCCTGTCAATTGTTCATTAACAGGGGATTAAACATCTATGATCTTATGATAAGTTAGGCTGCTTTGGGTTTTTTCTTAGTAGCGGCGGGCTTGGTTGTTTTTGCGCGTGATTTTGGCGTAGTGGCTGATGACTTGGCAGCCGCTGCCGGTTTCTTTAATACTTCGATATACTGTTTGGCGCTTGCATTTTCCGGATCGATGTCCAGGATACTCTGCAGCGACGCAATAGCAGAATCCTTATTCTTAGCAACATTGGCGTAATAACTTGCCAGGTAACCGTGAGCCGATACGAGGGTCCCTTTAATTTTCTCCTTGTCCTGTGCTGTATCGGCAAACGCAATAAGCTTCTTGTAAGGTTCTACAGCAATCCCGAGTTCCTGGGTTGTATCCTGAGCAGCTTTGGCCCGGGCGCACCATAAATAACCGTAAAGCTCATTAGGATATTTTGTAGTATACATGTTACAGAATATACTGTCGGCTGTTGCATAATTAGCGGCCTGGTAGTTAGCAAAGCCCCAGTCGTACAAATCCCTGTTAGTGGCTGCTTCTCCTTTCATTTCAAACACTTTGCCTAACCAGTTAGCCTCTTCCACACGGTTACCTGATTTATTAGCAAACGCCGCTGCTTCACCCATCAACTTCAACTTACCTTCTTTAGCGGTATCCATTTCTACGGCTGTTTGGTAACTTTGGAGCGCTTCGGCTTCATTTCCAGGGAACTTACTCAGCAAATTTGCACGGAATACGTAATCTTTTGGTATGAAACCTTCTTTTTTCTGTTTGGCAAAGTACTGATCCAAAAATGTTTTTGCATTTACAGAATCCTTTAATTCATCATAACTATAGGCAACTAACTTATAATATCTTGGGTCTGCCTTTTCGCCCAATTCGGTGATCTTTGCGTTGGCAGCAGTAACTGCTCCCTGAAAATCACGTGAAGCATAAATGATACTTGTTCTATCGTATTCATTAGAAGGTTTGGCGTCAGCAACAGACAGGTATTTATCAAAATATTCTTTGGCTTTGTTAATGTCTCTCTCAAACCAATAGTAATAAAGTTCATAAATTCCCGGTGCATAGTTAGGATCTAACTGAACCGCTTCCTGGAAAGCCGGAAGAAAATACTCCGGATTGTTTTGCGTCAGGTAAACCCTGCCAATCCTGTGCTTGGCTGCCGCCATTTTAGGATCCATAGACAAGGCTTTCTGATAAGCTGTGACTGCTCCGCCGCCATCTATAAGCTTACGGTGAGCATCTCCGATCAGTAAATAACTTTCTGCATTCCGTATATCCTTTTTCTGTGTGCCTAGGGCGTTTAATTTTTCAAGTGCATAATTTGCGTCGCCATAGTGAGCCATAGTGTTGGCTCGGGCTATTGCATTCAGTACGTTAACATCCTTATTCTTGGATAAACTGATGGCTGTCTCAAAACGCTGCCGGGCATCATTTGTTTTGTTATC
Organism: Chitinophagaceae bacterium; assembly: GCA_037718865.1. Taxonomy (GTDB): domain Bacteria; phylum Bacteroidota; class Bacteroidia; order Chitinophagales; family Chitinophagaceae; genus JADCRZ01. The sequence goes on from JBBJMP010000005.1 coordinate 107,975, forward strand.
CATCAATTCAATCTGACCCATTCCGGCCAGTAATAAGGGAGCATTCCCATTTGTAGAAAGGGCCTTTTGATATAATGCCTTGGCTGCTACGGAATCTTTCATTTCAATCAACGTCTGACCCAGCCAGTACACAGCATCTATGTTATTGGGATTAGTGGCCAGTAATTTATCAAATTGATCCTTAGCGCTTTGATAGCGTTCATTATACAAGAACTTCCTTCCCTGGTCTACATTCTGTGCGAATAAGTTATTACCCATTACTGCACAACCTAGTAAGAGGATTAATGAGATTTTCTTCATATTCAGTTCCTTTTTTGAGTTTGTAAATTTATTTAAAACCACGTATAAAAAAATTATTCATTGATACCTGCATTCCTTACTTCAAATGACATTTTCGCCGGCCATAGATAAGCTCTTCTGAAAACAAGCTGGCCCCTTTCATAGATAAGATAATTAACAAAACCGCTGCCTAGCCCTTTGTAGTTTTCCTTTAAAATATAATGCAAACCCCGGACCAAAGGATACCTGCGCATGGCAATATTTGCCTGATAGGGTTTTACATAGGTTTTTTGGTCACAGGATATACACTCTATAGAAGAAATTTTAACTTTTTGTAAAAAGCTTAACTGGGTAGGATCCTCCCGGTTCCCGATCCAACTCACTCCAACAAATCCTATAGAAGACGGATTATCAGATACATATTGAATAACACCTTCGCTGGAAGTGGCAGCCATCACGTTTTTTGAAAAAGGATGGCCGTTTAGCAACGAATCCATCGCATAGCGAACCGTACTGGTTGCTGACAACCCGTCCATAACTAATTTATATTTATATTTATATTCGCTTGATCCCTGCAAGAGACCGCGGATGTCTGCCATATCAAAAATAGAATCTTTCGCCTGATTATTTACGATGACCGCTATTGCATCGTATGCCATCTTACCCTGAACCGGATTGTAACCCAAAGTATCCCTTAAGATCTTCTCCTCTTGTCTGGTCAGTGCACGGGTTACAATGATCATACGGATACTGTCGTTCAGGAGATCTTTTAAACATTCCGCTTCCGGCTTATAATGCGTAATAATTTTTGCATCAGGGTTTGAAGATTCAAACACTTTTATTTGCGAGTCAATGATCGGTTTAAAAGATTCGTCAACACTAATGTGAATCACACCGCGGGTAATAGAGTCACTGTAAGATTTAACCGGTTGATTATTCCCGCAACCCATCAACAGCAAAACCATCAAAACAAAAACGGCGAACTGGGATTTATTCGGTAGAATCTTCCGGTTCATTTGACTCATCCTTATAATAATTTTTTTTATAGCCACGATATATTCGCCAGGATCCATAAATCAAACACATGCCTGCAAATAAATACCGAAAAAATGGTTCGATATTGAACTCAATACCAATGTTGGGAGCTATCGCAAAAAAAACGCCAAATCCGACCAGTACAAGTCCCATTCCATAATCCATCACTGAACGCATTAACACGTAATTCCGCATTCTTCTTTCTCTTGGGTCAATTGCCATAAATAGTAACAATAGGTGATTAGTATCTATTTATATTTTAACAGCATGCAATACTTATTTAACCTGCCTCTGTGAACCATGAATGTCTTGAGGATATTCACCGGTTGAGCAAGGTAATAAAATTAATGTTCATGTTGTTAAATATTACGGAAATTAAGATACAAATGGATAGGATGCTGGAAGCAGGTTATTCCATAATGTCATTCGTTTCAAATGGCCAGACAAACGGGTTCCGTTGCCGGCTTTACTTCCATGTCTTCATACAAAAGATTATTCTTTCTGCAACAGAGATTAAGTTTCATTATACTTTCGCATAATTATCTTTGCTGCCGTATCTGAGACATGAAACAGCAAAGATCATCAACGGATATTCATCAACAATCAGTTCCATCAATAATGATAACCAATCCTGCTCTGCCTCAAGGCACTCGTGATTTTGATCCCGACACAGTGCGGAAGCGTAATTATATCTTTGATGTTATTCGTACCGTTTTCGAATTGTATGGGTTTCAACCGCTGGAAACGCCTGCCATGGAAAACCTTGAAACGCTGATGGGTAAGTACGGCGAAGAAGGCGACAAACTGATTTTTAAAATACTGAATAACGGTTTGGGTGATCAAAAAAACATCAGCAGGTCTAAAGAAGCCTTCGAACAGGTTTTACTGGGCAAGAATGACAAAAACCTTACTCAGCGTGCATTAAAATACGACCTTACTATTCCTTTTGCCAGGTATGTCGCAATGAATTATGGACAATTGCAGTTTCCGTTCAGAAGATACCAGATTCAACCCGTATGGAGAGCAGACCGGCCGCAGAAAGGTCGCTACAGGGAATTTTACCAATGTGATGCTGACGTAGTAGGAAGTAAGGCTTTAATTAACGAAGTGGAGCTTGCCCTGATGTATAATGAGGTATTTTCAAGGTTAAAAATGGCAGGTTTCAGCGTGAATATCAACAACCGGAAGATCCTAAAGGGCATTATGGAGGTTAGTGGTGTTATTAAAAAAGAAAAACTAATACTGGGCATTATAGATAAAACCGACAAAATAGGGTTTGAGGGCGTGAAGGGCGAACTTTTGAACCTTGGAATAGAACCGGTAAACCTTGAAAAACTGTTATCCGCTTATTCAATGAATGGTTCCGACCACGTGAAACTGTCTTTTCTTAAACAATTTCTTTCAGGCTCAGAAACCGGCTTAAACGGCGTTTCGGAATTGGAATATGTTTATGAAATGATCAGCCGGTCAGCCTCGGGCATTCAATCGGCCATACATTTTGACTTCACGCTTGCCAGGGGCCTTGAATATTACACGGGAATAATCTTTGAAGTCAAAGCTCCGGCCAGAGTTAAAATGGGCAGCATCGGGGGAGGCGGGCGGTACGATGACCTGACCGGTTTGTTTGGGGTACCTGATATTCCGGGAGTGGGCATTTCCTTTGGTGTGGACAGAATATATGATGTACTTGAAGAACTCGACCTGTTTCCACGCCATGTGCATGATGGCACCAGGGTTATATTTTTTTTTATGGGCGAAGAAGAAAGCAGACAGGCATTTGGCCTAATGCAGCAGTTGCGGGTAAAAGGCGTCAAAAGTGAAATGTATCACGAACAGGCAAAGCTTGATAAGCAATTCAGGTATGCCACTAAAAAAAATATTCCATATGCCGTTATAATTGGTAATAAGGAAATGGAAGACCGTACCTGCGTACTTAAGGACCTCAGAAACGGGGAACAAAAAAGTCTGACAATCGAAGAGCTGTTGGACGTAGAGTTTTGAGGGTTCTCACATCTCACATCTTCCATCTTACCTCCTACTCCCGACATTTGCCTTATCTTTGCCGCTATGTTAACCGTGAAAAAGAACATTCGGCAATTGGCATTGCCTGAACTGGAGCAATATTTTGAAGCGCTTGGAGAAAAGAAATTCCGGGCTAAACAGGTATATGAATGGCTTTGGCAAAAACAGGCCCACAGCTTCGAAGCTATGACGAATTTAAGCAAGGATTTACGCACGAAGCTGGCTGATAATTTCTCTCTTCCTGCATTAATTATAGAGGCTACACAATATTCTGCAGATGGTACCACAAAAAGCCGCTTTAAAACGTTTGACGGTCATATGGTTGAAGGGGTTTTAATCCCAACAGAATTCCGTTATACGGCTTGCGTCAGTTCACAAATAGGGTGTTCGCTTAACTGCAAATTCTGCGCTACGGGTTATATGGACAGAAAGCGTAACCTCGATTTTGATGAGATCTTCGATGAGGTAGTGCTAATCAATCACCAGTCAGAAAAGACCCATAATAAGAAATTAACCAATATCGTATTTATGGGTATGGGTGAACCCCTATTAAATTATAAAAATGTCTTAAAGGCTATAGACAAGATCACTTCACCGGAAGGCCTGGGCATGAGTGCGAGACGCATAACCGTATCTACAGCGGGCGTTGCCAAAATGATCAAACAGTTGGGTGACGACAAAGTGAGGTTTAACCTGGCCTTATCTCTGCATGCAACAAACGACACCAGGCGAAATGAGATCATGCCGATCAATGAAACCAATAGTATCAAGGTATTGATTGAAGCTTTAAATTATTTCTATCAGCAAACCGGTAATGAGATCACCTTCGAATACATTCTTTTTAAAGACTTTAACGATTCGCTCCGGGATGCCGATGAACTGATAAAAATTTTCAGACAAGTGCCGGCAGACCTGGTAAACATCATTGAATACAATCCCATTGATGAGGCCGTCTTTCAGAAACCGGAAGAAGAGAAGGTGGAGAGGTTTATGAATCATCTCTCCAAGGCCAGGGTCAACGCCCGCCTGAGAAGAAGCAGGGGTAAAGATATTGATGCCGCATGTGGACAGTTGGCGAATAAAACGCAATAGATATCAGGTAAGCAACTCTTCTTATGATAGCGTATGAAAGCCCTTGGTTATATCCGGCTTTATTCACGGATCATACATTTACACATCAGCCACAAAAGATGGCAGGTGCATTACTGTTGCAAAACAGCAAACCAATTAGTTATGAGTAAAAATTCCCAGTTTGAAAAATTTATAAATAAAACAAGGGGAAGTGCTATTAAAGAACAGATTAAGCAGGAAAAGAAAGCCATAAAAAAAGAAAGGGCCCAGGCCATTGAAAAACGCTTCCAGGAAAAACGAAAAATAAAGGCTGGAGGGAAAAACCCCGAAGTTTCAGGTCGGGAGCCGGGAGCCGGACATCAGCACAAGAAAATACCAAAGGGTGAGACCGTTATAGTCACGAACGAGGACGACAAAAAACCTCAAAGAGGTGCCAAAATTGTAGCCCGAAACAAGGACGACAAAAAACCCCAAAGGGGTGACACGACTAGGCGCGGGAACCAGAGCGTCCAGATGCCTTTAAATAAATACATTGCACATAGTGGCCTCAGTGGCAGGCGTGAAGCTGCAGAACTGGTCAGGTCGGGAGAAGTAACGGTGAACGGAGAAATTATCACAGAACCGGGAACCAAAATAGCTGATACCGATATTGTCAAAATAAAAGGCAGGAAGATTACCCCATCAAAAAACTTTGTATACATTCTACTTAATAAACCAAAGGATTATATCACGACCACCGATGACCCCTATCAAAGAAAAACGGTGCTGGATCTGATCAGGAACGCTACCGATGAGCGGGTTTATCCTATAGGGAGACTGGATAGGAACACCTCGGGGGTTCTTTTATTTACCAATGACGGAGAACTTGCTCAAAACCTTTCCCATCCCAAAAACGAAATAAAAAAGATTTATGAGGTAAAGCTGGATAAGGACCTAACGAAAAATGATTTTGAGCAACTGCTTAAAGGCCTGACCCTCGAAGATGGATTCATTGCCCCGGACGCCCTTGCTTATGCAGATGCCAAAGACAAATCGGTGATCGGTATCGAGATCCATAGCGGCAGGAACCGTATTGTGCGGCGCATCTTTGAAAAATTAGGATACGATGTACGGGGATTAGACAGGGTAATGTACGCCGGCCTGACCAAGAAGAACGTTCAGCGGGGTAAATGGCGATTCCTGTCAGAAAGGGAAATACGAATACTTAAACACTTTAACAAGGCTGCGCATAAGGCCTAATGAGTTAAGAGATATGGACAAGCCGGCGATCATTTATGAAGATGAGCATCTTATAGCCATTAATAAACCTTCCGGTGTGTTATCGATCCCTGATCGGATGCAATCGCAATCTTCTTTAAAAGACATGCTGATTCATTCACATGGACAAATTTTTACAGTGCACCGTCTCGACAAGGAAACCAGCGGAGTGATCGTATTTGCCAAAGATGAAGTAACGCATAAGTTTTTATCCCAACAATTTGAACACAGGGAAACCATAAAATGGTATACCGGATTAGTGCTTGGAACGTTTATTGAAAAAAAAGGCGAGATTGATGTGCCCATTACCGAACACTCTTATAAAAAAGGCACGATGATGGTTTCAGGCAAAGGCAAGCCATCTGTTACTGAATATGAAGTCATGGAAGAGTTTGGATCTTTTTCTTATCTAAAATTTAATCTGCTTACCGGCCGAACCCACCAGATACGGGTACACATGAAACACGCCGGCCACCCGATTGCCTGCGATAATATTTATGGTGATGGTAAACCCGTATTTTTATCAGGTCTGAAAAAGAAATTCAAACTATCCCAACTGCAAGACGAGGAAAGACCCATTTTAAACCGGATGGCCCTGCACGCGCACCAACTAATACTCAGAACCCGAGATGGCACCGAACTAATCCTGGAAGCTGACCTTCCCAAAGAGCTCAGGGCATTTCTGCAGCAGTTGCGAAAATGGAAGAAGAGGTAAGTGCACATCCGCACATCCGCACATTATTCATTCTTATACACCTTGCCGTCCTTCATCACAAACCTAACCCGTCCCATAGCCCGGATATCTGTAACCGGATCGCCTTCCACTGCTATGATATCGGCCAGTTTACCCTTTTCAATTGATCCCAGTTGATCATTCATGCCAAGCAGATCGGCACTGAGTACCGTTGCCGAACGGATGGCCTCAATCGCAGGCATACCACCTTCGGTCATGTAAATAAACTCAAGCCAGTTTTTGCCGTGGGCATACACACCTGCATCCGTACCAAATGCAATTTTTACCCCTGCTTTATAGGCCTTTGCAAAAGTGCCCTGAATTTTAGGGCCAATGGCCAGGGCTTTTGGTGTCACCAGGTCAGGATAGTAACCCGGCTTTTTTGCTGAATCACCAACAGCCTTCCCGGCAGTTATCGTTGGCACATAATACACGCCATGTTGTTTGAAAAGTGCTATGGCTTCATCATCCATATAAGTGCCATGCTCAATAGAATTAACGCCTGCCCGAATGGCCCTTTTCATGGCTTCGGCCCCATGACAATGGGCTGCTACCTTAAAGCCGTAATCTTTAGCAGTTTCAACAACTGCTTTCACCTCCTCCTCGGTAAATTGGGGATTTTCGCCACTTTTGGCAATACTTAAAACGCCCCCTGAAGCAGTGATCTTAATAAGGTCAGACCCATCCTTGTATCGTTGTCGCACAGCCTTACTTAATTCATCTCTTCCGTTGGCCACTCCGGCCTCAGGACCAGGATCTCCCATAAGGTCTTTTCTGTACCCGTTCGTTGGATCTGCATGCCCACCCGTTGTAGCAATAGATTTACCGGCAGAAAATACCCTGGGTCCCCTGATATGTCCCTTTTGTATGGCATTACGTAAAGATATATTAACGCCGCTGCCGCCAAGGTCACGTACGGTAGTAAAGCCTGACATTAACGTTCGTTCCGCAAAAACAACGGATTGAAATGCATAATCAGCCGCATTGTAGGTAAACCTTTCCATGTACTGGTTAGGATTGGTTTCGCTTTCCAGGTGTACATGCATGTCCATTAATCCAGGCATCACTGTTCTGTTCTTCAGATCAATCATTTTATCTGCTGCTTCGCCTTTTACAAACCCTTCCGCAATATTTAGGATCTGATTGCCTGAAACAATGATCGTATAATTTCCCATCAGCTTGCTGTTCTTTACGTCAAGCAGTTTTCCACAATGAATCAAAGTTCTTTGAGCCTGGGATGTAATGGCTGCAAAAACCATTGCCATTGCAAAGACTATATATTTCATAAACAGTGTTATTATAACGAAGGAATAAAAAATCCAGGATAGATTTAGTATCCTGGATCGTGAAAAAAAGGTTGGATAAAGAGGCCTGCAATTTTACTATTTGTAGAAGGGTAAAATCAGGACAGCCAGACCTCCCATATCTGCTAATCCTTATTGGGTTGCGGCGTATAGCGTAAGTACGGTTTTACTATTTTCACCCCTTTTGGGAACTTTTTCATTGCATCTTCCGTTGACACGGCCGGAACGACGATCACATCCTCCCCTTCCTTCCAGTCTGCGGGTGTAGCTACACTATAATTGGCAGTGAGCTGTAAAGAGTCGATAACGCGCAATACTTCTAAAAAATTCCTACCTGTAGATGCAGGGTAGATAATCATCAGCTTGACTGCTTTATCAGGGCCAATAACAAACAGCGAACGAACAGTAGCTGTGGCCGAAGCATTTGGATGGATCATACCATATAGTTGAGACACCTTCCTTTCTTCATCGGCGATTAGCGGAAAATCCACCGAACAATTCTGGGTTTCATTGATATCGTTTCTCCATCCCAGATGCTTTTCCAGCGGATCTACACTTATCGCCAAAACCTTTACGTTACGCTTTTCGAATTCATTTTTTAACAAGGCCGTTTTACCCAATTCTGTTGTACAAACGGGTGTATAATCTGCCGGATGAGAAAATAACACTCCCCAGCTATTACCAAGATACTCATAAAAATCAATTTCACCTTCGGTGGTTTGCGCTCTGAAATTGGGAGCGGCATCTCCTAATTGTAAACTCATGATTGAAGATTTAATGTTTGAAACGAAGATATTTAATTTCCTACAAACTTGATAGGGATTTAAAAGTTTGGCCGGATATTGTCAATTCGGGTGTAAAGCCACAATGTCACTTATAATTTAGCATGTATTTCAGCAAGAGGAACCGAGCGAAAATACTAATATTTTTAGTAAATTCAAAATGCTGTTTTTACATGAAACGCTTACATTTAGTAAATGAATCTGGACTGGTTAAAATCGGGAATATTGCCTCTGAAGGACCTTATTGATTTTTTATACAAAAAATCAGAAACGAATGACGTACAAAAAAAGCAGCTTATTATGGAGTTGCGGAACAACCTCAATGTATTTAAAAACGGTTTTATCAATGAAGTGCCTTATGATACCATGATCGACATGCTAAACAATGAGGCCATTCAGCAGGCAATCAAAACGAATTTTGTATTTAAGAAATTAAAATCAGGTACCATAGAACCTTTCCATGTGTATGATGACAGGAACAAAAAGTATACGGGATGGAATGTAGAAAAACTGATCGACAAAATTGACGAAAAAATCGTCGAATTGAAAAACATAAAAAGAATGAATAACGGTACGGTGAAGGAAGTAAAAAATAATATGTCATTAATGATGAGCAACCTGTATTTCCGCATGAAATTACTTGCGGAATTCATTAAGGGCGAGCAGGTTTACCCGGCTACTGATATTGAAGATCCCTATTAATGCATATTAACCGCAGCATCACGTAAAAACATCCAGCAATCCGTCAGGCAAAGTTACATGCACCTGCTTTTTCTTCTTGTCAATTTTATTCAATGTTTCACTATGTACCGGTATCAACGCTTCTTTACCCTGAAGGTCTATCCTGCAGAGCACCTGGTGAGGTTGTTCTATAACTTCCAGTATTTCACCAAGGTCATTTCCTTCATGGATTAGGTTATACCCCAGTAAAGCAATGGGAGCTGACCTTGAAGCGTATTTGATAAATTCCTCTTCGGGAAGCCAGACCTGCTTTTGAGTTAATTTTTTTCCGGCTTCTTTGGTGGCAACTCCTTCAAATTTCAAATATGTCTCTTCTTCGTTCTTAACTTTACTGCTTTCTATAAAGTAAGGGAGCATAGAATCTTTTCGATCTTCTAAAAAAATAGCCGCCAGACCTTTGAGAGAGGTTCTTTTGCCCAGGTTATGATGGAGAACAACTTCTCCTTCCAAACCGTAGGTAGCAACGATCTTTCCTATGCTGTTATACTTTGTCATGTTTGTAAGCTCTTTAATTGCAATAGCGTCAGATACGATAACCTTAAACCTTAAACTTCCTTCGACTCTGCGGCATAAAAATCCCGGTGAAATAGTTCACCGGGATAATCTTTATAATGCAATCAGGCTTCAGGGTTGCTATTACCTTCAGGCTTCTTTTCCACTCTGCGGACCGGCCCCTGGTCTCTTCTGCCTGGATATCTGGATTTACGGTGATCCTCCTGCCGGCGTTTAACCTGAGCTTCATGTTCAGTACTCCACTTGGTAAATTTTTCCATAGCAGTAGCGTCATCAAACAAACCCAGTTTAACTCCTCGCAAGAGATGTTTTAAATATAATACTCCTTTAAAAGAAAGTATTCTTCTGACAGTATCGGTAGGTTGGGCACCTTTGTGCAACCACTCTAATGCTTTCTGACGATCTAACTGGATGCTTGCGGGAACTGTTTGAGGATTGTATGTCCCAATTTTCTGGATGAACTTGCCATCCCTTGGCGCCCGGGCATCGGCAACTACTACGAAATAGAATGGCCGTTTTTTCGACCCGTGTCGCTGTAATCTCATTTTAACTGGCATCTTAAATAGAAATTTAAATGCGTGATATAATAGGGTTTCTTAATAAAAATTAAGGATGCAAAGTTAGCGATCCAACCGAACTATCCAAATATATCGGCACAATTCACCAAACAATTTAACGACGTCCAAAACCCAACTTTCCGCCCATTGGCATATTGTTCATCATCTTCATCATTTGCTTCATCTGATCAAATTGCTTCATGAAAGCATTTACTTCCGTCAGGTCTTTGCCGCTTCCTTTAGCTATGCGTAAGCGGCGCCCCTGGTCAATAACATCAGGGTTGGTCCTTTCAAAAGGCGTCATGGAATTGATGATGGCTTCTACGCCTTTAAACGAGTCGTCGCTGATGTCGATATCCTTTATAGCCTTTCCAAGCCCTGGAATCATACCCATCAGGTCTTTAAGGTTACCCATTTTTTTGATTTGCTCCAACTGTTGCTTGAAGTCTTCAAAATCGAACTGGTTTTTTCGAAGCTTTTTTTCCAGCTTTTTGGCCTGCTCCTCATCGTACTGTTCTGTGGCTTTTTCAACTAAAGTGGTTATATCACCCATGCCGAGAATACGCTGTGCCATACGCTCGGGGTAAAATACATCCAGGGTTTCCATTTTTTCGCCGCCGCTTACAAATTTGATCGGCTTATTAACAGTATATTTAATGGAAAGTGCAGCTCCACCACGGGTGTCCCCATCTAACTTTGTTAGCACTACCCCGCTAAAGTCTAACCGGTCGTTGAATGCTTTGGCTGTATTTACCGCATCCTGGCCCGTCATCGAGTCTACGACAAACAGTATTTCCTGAGGCTCAACAGCCTGTTTGATATTGGCCACTTCGGTCATCATGGCCTCATCGATGGCCAGGCGGCCGGCCGTATCAATGATCACCACATTCCGGGCCTTTGATTTCGCTGCCTTTATGGCGTTAAGTGCTATGACCACCGGATCCTTGTTGTCCGGCTCGCTATACACCTCTACACTGATCTGTCCGCCCAACACCTGAAGCTGCTCTATAGCTGCAGGCCGGTAAACGTCAGCGGCTACTAACATGGGCGACAAGCCTTTTTTTGATCTCAGGTAATGAGCCAGCTTACCGCTAAAGGTTGTTTTACCCGATCCTTGTAAGCCTGCAATCAGGATCACTGCAGGATTTCCTTTTGAGTTGAAATCACTTTCAACACCTCCCATCAGGTTCACCAGTTCATCCTTTACCACTTTCACCATGAGCTGACCCGGACTGATTGCGTTGATCACCTTTTCACCCATTGCTTTTTCCTTAACCCTATCGGTGAATTCTTTGGCTATTTTATAGTTAACGTCAGCATCTACCAGTGCCCTGCGGATCTCCTTTAGGGTAGCTGCGATGTTTAGTTCGGTAACTCTGCCTTCTCCCTTCAATTGTTTAAAGGCGGTATCCAGCCTCTCACTTAAATTTTCAAACATAACTTAAGAATTAATGTGCCAATGTGCAAATGTGCAAATTTTTCTGCCAATAGTAATCAAAAATTAGCGCACAAAAAAGGTGAATACAACCTAAGTCGTATTCACCTTATCATTTGATGCGAATGTCCAAAAAATCATCGACCTTCTATCTGCACATTTACACATCTGCACATTGGCACATTAACTACACTCCCAGGTAACAACGCAACATCCTGCACCGGGAGGCAGTCCTTAATTTAGTTATGGCTTTGTCTTTGATCTGGCGAACCCTTTCGCGGGTAAGATTAAATCTCTCCCCGATGTCTTCAAGACTCATGGGATGATCTACTCCGATACCATAAAAAAAACATATCACCTCTTTCTGGCGGTCTGTCAAAGCGGTCAGTGACCGGCCGATTTCCGTTTTCAGGGATTCAACGTGTTCAATGTTCTTTTCCGTTCTTTCCGCATTTGGATTTTCCAGGACATCCATAAGGGTATTCTCCTCTCCTTCGGAAAAAGGGGTGTCCATGCTTACATGCCGGGCAGCAATACCCAAAGATGCAGATACTTCCTCGGTGTCGAGCTCAAGTAATTCTGCCAACTCTTCCGGCGAAGGATCACGTTCATACTCCTGTTCCAGTTGTGAGTAAGCTTTTTGTATACGGTTGGTTAAACCTACTTTGTTCAGGGGCAGACGAACAATCCTCGATTGTTCCGCCAAAGCCTGCAGTATGCTTTGACGAATCCACCAGACGGCATAGGAAATAAATTTAAATCCCCTGGTTTCATCAAAACGCTGGGCTGCTTTGATAAGGCCAAGATTTCCTTCGTTGATAAGATCGGGTAATGACAGTCCCTGATTCTGGTACTGCTTTGCGACAGATACTACGAATCGCAAGTTTGCTTTAGTTAACTTATCCAGAGCGTGGGAATCTCCCTGCTTGATAAGAACGGCTAATTTAACTTCTTCCTCAGGAGATATTAATTCAACTTTACCGATTTCCTGAAGGTACTTTTCTAGGCTCTGAGACTCACGATTGGTAATAGATTTCGTGATCTTGAGTTGGCGCATACTCATGGTTATGGTTTAAGGGTTAAAGGGTCTATGCTATAATAGTTAGGGTCAAACTACAAAACGCGGAATAGTGGATTTTCTTGTGTATATCAGTATCCCATGCACCATCAGAAGCCTAATAGGCAATTTAAGGATAGAAAAGACAAAATCCAAATAAAGTTCTTACAATTCGGGTATTTAAATAATCCTGGGCGTTCTGTTTAAGAACGCTTCGAATAAGTATTAACAAAGATTATTAATATAAAATTTTGCGGGATGAAATATTTTTTTATTATTGCACTTCTTGGAAACATTCAGAATTTTAGCACCGTAGATGAGCAAAAAACAACTTTTTACATTAGAGTACCCAGTAAGATGTTCCCCTTCTATACTATACGAATTTCTTAGTACTCCCGCCGGTTTACAGGAATGGTTTGCAGATAAAGTAGATGAAAGAGATAGTGTGTTCAGCTTTTCCTGGGACGGGGCCATAGATAAGGCCGAAGTACTGGAAAGTGTGGATGATAAATCGATTCGCTTTCACTGGCTTCATTCCCCCAAGGATGAATTTTTTGAATTCAGCATCGAAAAATCAGAAGTTACCAATCAAACCATTCTTTTAGTGAAAGACTTTGCTGAAAAAAAGGAAATTAAAGACCAGAGTCAATTGTGGAATTCACAACTCAAAGACCTGTTTTACCGCATCGGAAGTTAAGCTTCTATCAGCATGCAAAAAGCGGTGAAGGCTTCGAACAACCCTTTTTCCATCTTATCCCATTGGCTAAATTCAACTTTTGCCGTTAGTTTGACAAAGTCCCTGTAGCTTAGATCCCGCTGCAGGTTCTGCTCGTTTAGTGCGGTTATGAGCGTGTAATGCCTGCTGTTCACATCGTGGTTCCACTCCTGGTCTGAAATAGATATATACATATTTTTTGCAGAAAGACCGGGCAGGCTGTTACTTATTTTCCCCTGTAATATCAAATGGTACCTGCCTTTGATATGCAGGGTAATACTGCAATAGTTCCCCCACCAGTATAATGTCCGTATAGCCAGTATATCTTCCTTTTCAAAAATCCTGGGGTAGTCCAGTATCACATAAGGCAATCCCTCGTATTTTTCGCCCCTTGATATTTTAGGTGACGACCGGATGATAGTATCTTCCAGCAATGGCCTGCCGCTAAGTAACTCATGCTGCATCTGCACAGACAGCGCTCCAAAGCCTTTTATGACCTTTTCAATGATCCTGTTCTTTGTTAAAATCCATTCGCTGTTTTGCATCAATTCCAATTCATCTTCCGAAAGCTGTATTTTTGTTTCCATAAATTTTTATTCTAAGGAATACCCGTTCCAAACTTTCAGTGACGGAGTAGGTCAGTTTAAACCAGGTATGGTACGTTTTAATGAAAAAATTAGATATCCTCATACTAAAAGCATTTATCGGGCCTTTTCTGGCTACATTTTTTATCACAATATTCGTATTAACCTTACAAACCTTTTGGCTCTACATTGATGATTTTGTTGGCAAAGGCCTTGATCTGCTCACTATCGGACAATTCGCTGCTTTCGTGGCAACGTATAATATCCCACTTGCATTACCATTAGCCATATTGATTTCCTCCATCATGACTTTTGGTAATTTAGGCGAAACTTTTGAACTGGTTGCCATAAAATCAGCAGGTATTCCCCTGGTCAGATTTATGCGCCCCCTTTTTGTTACAACCTTATTATTATGTGGCGCGGCTTTTTTGTTTAATAACAATATCATTCCGGTTGCCACATTAAAAATGAATACGCTTAAGTATGACATGATTATGGCTAAACCTGCCTTTGATATCAAAGAAGGGGTTTTTTATGATAAGATTGAAGGCTTTGTCATTAAAGTGGGGAAAAAAGAAAAAGACGGAACGACCATAAGGGATGTAATTATTTACGAGAAGAACTATAATTTGCAGGACAACATCATTGTTGCGCGTAGCGGTGAAATGAAAGTAAGCGATAACAAACATTTTCTCGAGTTTAACCTGGAAGACGGCTGGAGATATGAAGAAAGGGGCGACCGGTTGACCACCAATACGGAATTCATACGCCTTGGGTTTAAAGAATATAAAAAAAATTTTGACTTAAGTTCATTCAAATTGAACAGAACCGAAGACAGCGTTTTTAAAGATAATTACCAGATGTTAAGCGTTCGTCAACTCGACAAAGCGATAGATTCACTGGAAAAGACAAGCGATTTTTATCTTAAAAAAAATAGTATTGAATTATCTCCTTACCTGCATTTTACCCGCTACCTGGATACCGGTTGGACCAAAGTTAACAACACCTCTAAAACCGGTATAAAATCAATCCGAAACATAATTCCTGATAGCGCGCGGACAGTAGTTATGGACAGGGCGATATCGCAGATTACTAACGTCAAATCAAGCCTTGACCTGAATGCCCTTGAATACCAAAACAAACGAAAAGATTTGCGACTTCACCTGATCGAATGGCACCGGAAATACACCATGTCCATAGCCTGCCTGGTTTTATTTTTGATCGGCGCACCGTTGGGTTCCATCATCCGTAAAGGTGGATTGGGAACTCCCCTTGTATTTGCAGTAATTTTTTTCGTTATCTTCTTCTTGCTTAACAATTTTGGTGCAAAACTCGTAAAAACGGATGTATTTCAGCCTATTCTGGGTATGTGGATGGCTACATTCATTCTCACACCCATAGGTCTTTTTTTGACGTATAAAGCCATGCACGATTCCCAATTGCTCAATCAGGAGTTTTACTTCAGAACATTTAAAAAGCTAGCCCCCATTTTTGCCCGTTTAAAAGGGGGTAAAACCATAAAAAATTCTTTACCGTAAACAAACATTCTATGCCTTTTAATGATCATTCAAGACGAAAATTTCTGCAACGAACTGCACAGGCCGGCATCATATTAACAGCCGGTTCTTTAACCGGTTTACCTTTACTGGCATCCGGCACAGCTGGTATAACACCGAACCGTCCACCGCTGTATGACACCGGATTCGATCAACAGAAATTGCCTTATAACTATAGTGCTCTTGAGCCTTATATTGATGCAAAGACCATGGAAATACATTTTACCAAACATGCATCAACCTATGCAACAAACCTGAAAGAAGCAGCAAATGCGGAAGGTGTTGATACAGGCAAACCGGTTGAAGAAGTGTTGATGAAGATATCAAAATATTCAGCCAAAATGCGCAATAACGGAGGGGGTCACTATAACCACGAATTGTTCTGGAAGTGCATGAAAACCAAATCAGAAGGAAAACCCTCCGGAAAATTGCTGACCGACATCGAAGGCCAGTTCAAATCATTTGGCGATTTCAAAATACAATTCGCTGAAGCCGCAAAAAATCGCTTTGGCAGCGGATGGAGCTGGTTGTACGTCGACAACAGGAAATTGAAAATCGGCTCTACCCCCAACCAGGACAATCCGTTAATGGATGTGGCCGAGATCAAAGGAATGCCTCTGCTTGGCCTGGATATATGGGAACATGCCTATTACCTGAAATATCAAAACAAGCGCCCTGAGTATATTGATAACTGGTGGAACCTGGTAAACTGGGATTTTGTCCAGAAAAGATATGAACTGGCCGTTAACGCCTAGTGGCACAACAATGGTTGGTAACATCAGTTTCTTCTTAAGGTTAACGTTAACACGCCAACAAGGTTACCCTCAGCATCGCCTGAGGGCTGTATGGATTCTTTATTTTAATTTGAACTATTGGACACCCGACGCATAAACCTGCGCATACAAAAATGGATTGTAACAGTTGCCATTACACTGTTTGTGCTAAAGGTGGTTGCTTATTTTCTTACTAACTCCGTTTCTATTTTAACGGATGCCCTTGAAAGCACGGTTAATGTTATTGCTGGGCTGATAGGGCTTTACAGTTTAACCGTTTCGGCAAAGCCGAGGGATGCAAATCACCCTTACGGCCATGGCAAGGCCGAATTTATTTCGGCCGCCGTTGAAGGGACACTTATGGGCATTGCCGGTTTGATCATCATTTATGAATCTGTCAAAAACATGATCTTTCCACCATTACTCAAGCAGCTCAACAGCGGGATTGCGCTGATTGTCATTTCTGCCGTTATCAATTTCGTGATGGGGCATATTGCAATTTATCATGGCAAAAAAAATAACTCGCTCGCGTTGCAGGCCAGTGGAAAACACCTGAAATCGGACACCTATTCTACCCTTGCCATTATTGCCGGACTCATCTTGATCTATTATACAAAGATTAATTTAATAGACAGTGCCGTAGCAATTGCTTTTGCTTTCTTCATCGTATTTACCAGCTATCACATTGTCAGAAGTTCCATTGCCGGCATCATGGATGAAGCCGATCTGAAACTACTGGCTAAAATGGTGACTGTTTTGAATAAGAACCGCAGGGAAAACTGGATAGACTTGCACAACCTCCGGGTTATTAAATATGGAAGTATACTGCATATAGACTGTCATTTAACTGTTCCCTGGTACCTGAACGTTGCAGAAGCACACAGGGAAATCGAAAACTTAAGTGATTCCATCAACGATAAATCTGGAGAACCAATGGAACTGTTTGTGCATTCAGATGGTTGCCTCTACTCTCAATGCCCCATTTGCAGCAAGCATGATTGCCCGGTACGCCAGCAGTTATTTCAGCAAAGAATCGAATGGACCCTTGAAAATATCATTACCGACAAAAAACACCAGTTAACATGAATTACCGACGTTTCGGCAAAACGGATCTTTTTTTAAGTGAAACCGGGTTCGGTGCCTGGGCAATCGGTGGTGCAGCCAAAGTTGGTGATCTGCCCATTGGCTGGGGACAAACGGACGATAACGAATCGATAACGGCGCTGCACACGGCGTTTAACCAGGGAATAAACTTTTACGACACGGCCGACTTTTACGGATTGGGCCATTCGGAAACATTGATCGGGAAAGTATTCGGCAACAGCAGCGATGTTATTATTGCTACAAAGGTTGGACAAAAGCCAGGAATGGACAGGCCGGTTGAAATAGATTATGACAGGCAGTATATTGTAAAAGCCTGCGAGCTGTCTTTACAAAGATTACAAAGAGGCCATATTGATTATTATCAGTTGCACGTAGCCAATCTGCAACATCTGCAACAAGGCGATTGTATTCAAGCCATGTCTGACCTGCAGCAGCAGGGCAAGATCAGGTATTGGGGCATATCCTTATCTACATACAATCCCTTTCCGGAAGCAGCATATATGCTGCAAAACGGCTTTGGGCATGGCTTTCAACTGGCCTTTAACATCATCAACCAACGCGCTTTACCACTGATCAGTGAAATGTTTGAAAACGGGTACGGCATCATTGCGAGAATGCCCTTACAATTTGGCTTACTTTCAGGCAAATTCTCTTCTTCATCTAAGTTTGAAGACACAGATCACCGGAGCTTCAGACTGACGCCTGAAATCATTGAAACCGCCAATAAACTGTTAGCAGAGATATGGCCGATTGCGTCAAATTACAATATAAGTAAGGCTCATCTCGCGCTGAGCTTCATTCTGTCGTTTCCGGAGATCAGCACAATCATTCCGGGTATCCGTACTGACCGACAGGCCATCGATAATTCAGCTCCTCCCGTTGCCTTGTTACCTGAAGAAAGAAATTGCATTACAGCGTTGTATTTAAACGGGTTTGAATCTTTACTGAACCAGATGCAAAAGCAAGGTTGATCTTAATAATTTTTTAAAACATGACAAGGCCTTTCATTTTGCTACCAGGCAACAGATCACAAGCTTTACCTGGTCAGGCATGTCATGATTACTTTGCTCGGTGAATTAGTAATTCACGGACAGTTATATTCAAAACAACTTAAATTCGTTTAGCGATTTGCTTAACCCAAAAACGAGTAAACTATGCCGAATATGCAAGCCTGGAAGGAATACCAGTCAACAAATAAAGAAAGATTTTTAAATGAACTATTAGGGCTGTTACGGATTCCCAGTGTAAGTGCAAAAAACGAACACAAGGCAGACATGAACAGATGCGCTGAAATGGTTAAGCAACGTTTAACGGAAGCCGGGGCAGACAGCGCGGAAATATATGTAACGGATGGGCACCCGGTAGTATATGGCGAAAAGATCATCGATTCACACAAACCCACTGTTTTAGTATATGGCCATTATGATGTGCAGCCTGCAGACCCTATAGACCTGTGGACAAGCGGACCTTTTGAACCTACGGTTAAAGACGGAAAGATATATGCAAGAGGAGCTTGTGACGACAAGGGGCAATTTTACATACATATCAAAGCCCTTGAAACAATGGTGCGCACCAATACGCTGACGACTAATATCAAGTTTCTGATAGAAGGAGAAGAAGAAATAGGATCGCCAAGCCTTGCACGGTTCGTAGCCTCCCATAAAGACCTGCTTAAGGCGGATGTTGTCCTTATCAGCGATACGGCTATGATAAGTATGGACCATCCTTCCATTGACATTGGTGTGCGGGGATTGTCTTATATACAGGTTGAAGTTACCGGTGCTAACCGCGACCTGCACAGCGGAGTGTATGGGGGAGCAGTAGCAAACCCCATTACTATCCTTGCCCGGATGATCGCTTCCTGCCATGATGATAGAAACTTTGTAAATATCCCGGGATTTTATGACGACGTGGTGGAAGCCACTCCGGATGAGAGAAGGTTAATGGCTCATGCTCCATACGATGAAGAAGCCTATAAGCTTGACCTTGGTATAAGGGAATTATGGGGAGAGCAGGGGTATTCAACCATTGAAAGAACAGGCATCAGGCCTACACTTGAAGTTAATGGCATCTGGGGGGGATATACCGGAGAAGGATCTAAAACCGTTTTACCGTCCAAAGCTTATGCAAAAATTTCCGCCCGGCTTGTTCCAAAGCAATCTTCGGAAGTGATTACCAAAAAAATGGTTGATTATTTCCGGCATATCGCCCCTCCCGGCGTAACAGTAAAGGTAGACGTATACCACGGGGGGGAACCATATATGACTCCTATTGACTCCATTGCGTACCGGGCCGCAGCAAAAGCCATCGAAACCACATTTGGCAAAAAACCCATCCCTGTGCGTGGAGGAGGAAGTATCCCTATCTGCGCTCTATTTGAAAAAGAGTTACACAACAAGATTGTATTTATGGGGTTCGGCCTTGATAGCGACAACCTGCATTCCCCCAACGAGAAATTCGACATCTTTAACTTCTATAAAGGCATTGAAACCATTCCCTATTTCCATCAGTACTTTGCTGACATGAAAAAGCACCAGATCCATTTACACCTGTAAAAAGGCCTTGACTGTTCCTAACGCGCCTGTTCGTATCGCCTGCAAAATCACAACCGGGATCAGCAATTAACCCGGATTAATTATTTTTGATCATGACTTCTGCAGAAAAGCTTCGTCTCGATAAATACCTCTGGGCCATCCGGATTTTTAAGACCCGGTCACAGGCGGCAGAAGCCTGCGACAAAGGGAAAGTCAGGTTAAATGGCGCTTCGGTAAAGCCTGCAAAAGCCGTAAACCTGGGTGATGAATTTGAAGTTAAAACAGAAGCCAAGCGCTCGGTCATAAAAGTAACAGGGTTAATTCACAACCGTGTTCAATATACTGAAGCCATAAAGCACTATCTTGACATTACCCCCGAAGAAGAAGTGCAACGCGTACAATATGCTGCCTTCACCTTTAACACTGGTAAAAGACAAAGTAAGGTCGGGCGTCCTACCAAGAAAGAGCGGAGGGACCTGGATGATGTTATAGGACAGTGACCGCCATGGCCAGTTATTCACTTATCTACTATAATTGTACCGGTATCCCTAACTTAAATCATAGGGCATTCTGACTAAAATCATATGCATGGTTTTGCAAAGTCAGAAAATCACATCATGCCTGCTGATTATTTTTGTGTAATTATTTTTTTCTAACCTTAACATGATATTTTAACCTGGTCGCACTTAAAAAGATAGGTGCCAGCCGTATCGTTTAACCGTCCCGTTTTATATCCTAAACCTATGATTTCGAAAATCCGCTGTAAATCATCAAGCTTACAGAAAGTATATAGATACAACAATGACCATAAGTATTACATATGATAAATTAATTAAAGACGTACAAGCTGAGTTTAACCAATCGTTTCCATTTTTAAAGATTGAATTTTTCCGGAAAGGTTACCGGTTTTCCCCATTTAAGCAAAGAAAGGACTGTTTGCCAACTCATGTCAGTTTTGGTATGTCTTACCGGAATAAAAAAACCGGACGGCTTGACATTACCCCGTTCATGACAGTAAAAGAACTTGAAAAGACCTGCGAAGAACAATTTGGTATCATAGTCCAGGTTTACCGCAAATCGGGTAATGTCTGGTTAGAAACAACCATGACGGATAACTGGACAATCAAGCAACAAAATGACCATGGCGGTGAAATCATGCTGCATTGAGTTGAGAGAGTAACAATCGGGTTTTTAAGGTTGTATGAGGTCACTATAAACAGCCTGGCTTCAATAGCGCGTTAAGCCTTGATTTAACTGTCAATTAAAACGACCCTGGCACTAGTATAACAAGGTGTTTAACTTATCCAGGTTGATTATTCTTATTTTTCCTTCTTTTATTTCAACCAGCTTTTCTGCCTTAAAATCACTCAATGTACGGATAAGGGATTCAGTAGCCGTACCAACATAACGGGCAATATCATCTCTTGAAATATCTATGATCTGATCCGTATTCTTATTGTTGTTATTAAATTTTTCATGAATGCTTACCAGCGCTTTAGCAATCCGTTTGCGTAATGAACTATAAGCAAGATTCAGTAAACGTTCCTCCTGGACAACTACATTTTTAGAGATCAGCTTGATAAATTTGCCGGCGATGTTGAGATCGTTAAAAATGGCTTCAAGAAACTCTTCTTTGGGTATCTGAATGACTTCTGATTCTTCAAGCACTTCAGCATTGTCATCATAGGGCTTATTTTCGAGTAAAGCCAGGTACCCGATAAAATCACCTTCTGTAAACAGGTGTGTTATGTATTCTTTTCCTTCATCGTTTTCTTTAAACGACTTTACCTTTCCTTTTTTGAGGTAATACAGATATTTCGGGCGCTTGTTCTCGGTATATAATGCGTGTTTTTTTCCAAGAGTTTCCGATTCATGCTGTGAAATGTCAAGGTCGAACAAACCATTGTTACATAGATCTTTCATCAGTTCATTTGCACCTGTTTCATCAGCGCCATACTTTCCCTCCAGGATTTCGTATTTTTTCAGCCTGGTCTCAATAGCGTTCAGCAATTCGATGTCTCCAAATGGTTTGGTTATGAAATCATCAGCTCCCATCTCCATACCTTTGCGGAAATCTGTTCGTTCTACCTTTGCTGAAAGAAATATAAAGGGAATGTGTTCGGTTTCACTGTTTTTCCGCAGCAGGTGCAATACACCGTAGCCATCTAGTTCCGGCATCATAATATCACAGACGATCAAAGATGGTTTTTCCTTAAGGGCTAATTCAATGCCTTTTTTGCCGTTTTCCGCTGTTAATATGGAATATCCCGCAAGTGATAAAATCTCCGCAATGTTTTCCCTTATATCATTATGATCATCAATTATAAGGATGGTTCTCATATTACATATCAGATTAGCTTTAAAGATAATTGATTATGAAAGCAGAGTAATGCCTTTACGTATTAAATCGGAGAAATACTAAGGCATACTACTTACGTCTTCGCAATGATCAGTGCTTATGTGTTAAAAAAAGTTTAGTCTGCCAGCGCCAGTTCTTTAAGGTTTGGCAAGCCAATATTAAAGGTTGTGCCTTCATTTAACTCGCTTGAAAGGGTGATACTTCCTTCCAACATATCGATGTACCGTTTAACTATATGCAAGCCTAACCCGGTTCCCTGAATATTGACGGCATTCTTTCCCCTGTAAAAGGTCGAGAACAGATAAGGCATGTCTTCTTTGGAAATTCCTATTCCTTCATCTTTGATCTGCATGAGCAATTTAACCCCGGAATTCTCAATGGTAATTTCAATATTTTTGTTTTCTCCGGAGAACTTAATGGCGTTTCCCAAAAGGTTAATAAGAATATTTTTTAGTAACCGTTTATCGGTAATGAATTGACTTTCGCCTTCAAAAAACAATTTTAGTTGTTGCCCCTGCTTTATGCCGATCTTCATTTCGTCAAATACGTCATGCAAGAATTCTTTTACATCAAATTCAACAACCTGGGTAAATAAACGGCCTTCTTCCAACCTTCCCAAATTTAAAAAATCTTCGAGTAAAGCATTTAGATGCTGGATGGAGTCTTTGATCCGGAGAACATGTTTTTCACGTTTTTCCTGTTCTTCGGTCAACCTGTATTTTGAAATTATTGCGGCAGAAGATAATACCGTACTCAGGGGTGTTCTGAATTCATGGGAAGCCATGGATACAAATCTAGACTTGATCTCATTGAGTTCTTTTTCTTTGCTGAGCGCTTCATTTAATTCAAGCTGTGAACGTTCCAGTTCGTGCAATGCTTCCTGGAGGATGAGGGTACGTTCTACCACTTTATTTTCAAGATCAACATTCATTAACCGTATGTCACGCGTAATTTTTTCCAGTTGATCTTTTTGGTAAATCAATTTATATTCGGATTCCTTGCGCTGAGTGATATCTGTTATAAAAACAAGTGCGAATTGCTTCTGGTACTGCTGGTAGTTGCTGATATTAAGTTCTACCGGAAATTCAACCCCTGACTTTTTTACCGCATACAGTTCGCTTTTTTGGCTACTGAGATTAGCAGTATGTTCGTTAAATTCTTCTCCTGAAGGAATATGTGCACTTAAAAACCGCCGGGGTATCAGCAGTTCGATTTGCTGACCTATCATTTCATTTATCTCATACTGAAAAAGGCGTTGTGCCTCGGGATTGACAAGCACAATTTCGCCTTTGCTGTTGATGAGTAAGATGCCTTCCCTGGCATATTCAAGCAAGGCATTCATTTGTACTTTCTCCCCTTCAATAGAACGATATAATTTTTTTATATGCAACACAACGAAACAGGCAACAACGATTACAACAGCACTGAACAGTTGCTGCAAAAAAGCCTGTAGCTGTAAAGACTGCTCTGTAGTATATAATGAAGCCATAATAATTACCACAGACAAAAAGCCGACTACATATGTATAAACACCTTTTTCAAGAAAGATAGTAAGCAGCAAGATCAGCAACAAACCGCTGTTTGAATATAACGGCTCCTTGTATAAAATTTCTAGTACTGTTATGGCAATAATACCAGTAATGCAGATCAACAGTACTAATGCAGGTCTGGCCTTCAACATTGATATATAATGAATTTAAATGAAGTGAAATTAAAGTAAAAATTGTGCCGCATGAATAATTAACCGTCTTCATAAAGGATTCTACTTACCTCAACCAAGGCTACCTGCGAGAGGGAAAGCCGTTATATTTACACCATGAAAATTGACATTATTTCCGTGTTACCGGAGTTGTTTGTGAGCTTTTTCGCTCATTCCATATTAAAGAGGGCCCAGGAAAAGGGCTTGCTTCAGATAACCGTTCACAACCTGCGCGATTTTACCGACTATAAACATGCACAGGTAGACGATTACCAGTTTGGAGGAGGTGCAGGAATGGTTATGATGCCTGAACCGCTTGTCAATGCTATTGAAACTTTACAAAGTAACATTCCCTACGATGAAATCGTTTTTTTAACTCCAGATGGTGTTAGTTTCAATCAGCAAGCAGCAAATCAGTTATCCTTAAAGACTAACATATTGCTCATCTGCGGGCATTACAAAGGTATTGATGAACGCATCAGGCAGCATTTTATAACCAAAGAATTTTCCATTGGTGATTATGTATTAAGTGGCGGCGAGTTGGCCGCTGCGGTGATGGTTGATGCCATCGGCCGCCTGATTCCCGGAGTATTGAATGATGAGACTTCTGCGCTTCAGGATTCGTTTCAGGATAACCTTCTTGCTCCGCCCGTTTATACCCGGCCTGCTGATTTCCGTGGCTGGAAGGTTCCCGACATTCTTTTGAGCGGAAATCCAAAAAAGATTGATGAATGGCGGTATGAAGAATCGATGAAAAGAACCCAGGATAGAAGACCAGACCTCTTGAAAGATTAAGATCTAGTTTACCGCCTTGTTTGCACAACTGCTGCTGGCAAAAGCTTCGGGCTTGGCCTTGAAAGCAAAACCCATACCCAGAATATACCCCATCGCTTCCTTTAATGCAGCATTACTTTTAAAGTGCGGATTTGTGTTGATGTCAGCATGCACTTCCATATCCACATCGTATACCGTAAAAAGGTCACAGAGTTCATAAGCAATTTCAATGCTTTTTGCTACCTCCAGCAGCATACGCTCTTTGATGCTAAATTGCTGGCGGGTCTTTTCATTGTGAATAAACATGAAACCTCCATGTCCTTCGCGCAGAAAAACGATCACTGTGGCAAACTCGGTTTCTGCACCTTTTACCTGCGAATCGGTTCCTATACAAACTTTTAACTTGAAACCATTTAAGGTTTCCCTTTTGATGGCCGTCTCAACTGCTTCCAGAATTGGGATATCGATGATATCGCCATTAAATTTTCTCCATAACATACATAATGGGTTTTCCGAAATTACGAAAAAAGCAATGAGACAACAAAGATGTTAAGGTTATTGTTTTATTATTTTCTTCCCCCATACAACAACGCCAGGGATTAAACGAATGACCCGGATACCGATTGATGCTTGGTTAATAAGTTGCGATTAATGCTTTTTAAGAGGAAACCTGTAAGCTATAGTATACGTGAAGTATGTATTACCCGAACAAGGAAATATAACATAGATGGTTAACCGAAGCAGTGGGAAGCGTCGAAGTATGTGTTTTTAATACTGTCCGGTACTCAGCAAAACCAGGGTACAGGCTTCCATCGGGTAAATACCGTTTTGTTCGGCTAATGCTGACAATTCATCATTTTCAGCACCAGGGTTAAATATAATGCGTTTTGGCCGGAGAGACAGAATGTAATCGTAGTACTGCTTCTGGTTGGCTGCACTCAAATACAGCGTAACTGTATCAATGTCGTCCATCGTTTTCCGTTCTACGCCGATCTGTACATCGCTTACTTTACCGGTTTTCTTTCCTATAGCTTCAACTGGATGAGCATTCCGGCGCAAGCGATCGATGGCTAGATAGCTATAGCGCTGTGGATTCGGAGAAGCACCTAACACAAGGGTTTTTTTCGACTGTACTGGCATGATGCAAATGTAAGAAAATACATGTTCTTACGATTAATATGGAGGACAATCCAGTCGCCTGTCTTGCTTTGCTCCTGTATTATTACCCGGCCGTATCACCAGTGCGAGATATGCGCCGCCGTTTTGCATCCTGTTTTTAGCCACTACGTTAGCCAGATTGTGAACACCGATTAGCAGTGGGCCCGCCTTAAAAGCGCCACCCATCCAGAATCGCCCTTCCGTGGTGTATTGGAGAGGAAGATAAAGGCCCCATCGCCTGGTTTCCCAGCGCGGTGTAACCGTAAGCAGGTTGATTTCTTTTGTATACACTTTATTCATAGCCAGCGATGACAGGTTAAGCGAAAGTTCGCCATTCAGGTAAAAGTCATTTGTAAGGGGCCTGTCAACATTAACAACGAGCCTTGTGGGGTTTATGATAAAAAATTTTCCGGACAATGCGTTAACATCCTGTACTATGCCGTCAAGGCTGTCATTAAAAGCACTAACGGTTTTGACAGACTCAAAACGGTTTTCTATCGTGATATCGGTGATGCTTGGTTGTGGATTAGCGATCGACCTGCTTTCAATCCCGTACCTGAATTTATTGCTGCCGATATCCAATAATGCAAACCCCATCTTCCACTCGTACTCATGATAGCTATCGTCATCATTAAAATTGGTTACCGCCTGACTTTTAACCAAATACTCCGCTCCAACGTCAAAAGATATACTACCCTGAGAGATCTTAATAAAATCCTGCACATTCGTTTTGGTTGTCTTATCATTTTTCCATGTATCAAAATTGGATGAATAACCATAGTTGGCATGGCCGCTCTTTACAATATATTCTACCCTGGTTCCCCGAGCCACTTTTAGTACGCTGGCGTTTTGCAGGCCTAGATAAGCTCCGGAGATGCCCCGGTTAATTTTTGCTGTTAGTCCCGCGTTTAACCTGCCTTGTTCACTGTCCCAGATCGTCCGGCTATATGTGCCAAAAAGTTCTATCCAGGTACTACTATTAAAATTCCCCTCAAGCACAGGATTATTTTCATTGATCTTTAGAAAGTCGCGTAGCGTACTCAGCGTATCAACGAAATTATACGATCCGGTTTTAACATGCGAGTATCCGCGTAAGTTAATGCCAAAAGCAACGGCGTGACGGCGATTTATAGACAGTCGTGCATTTAACAGGTGTACATTTATATTCGTATGTATAAAACGGCTGTAATCTCCACCATTTATAGAATACATCGATTTTGCAGGAGAAGAAAGCAACGAATAGTTTTTGATGGTAAAAGCGTTGGTAGCATTTTTTAGTTGGGCCGATACCAGGGTTACGTCCCAGGGAAATGGCGTATTTACAATTGATGCAGGATTGTTAGCAACACCCAGGCTGCCGGCAAAAGATGATCCATGGATCGCATGATAATTTTGAGAGTAAACGGTTGATAAGGTAATAAATAAACATAGTATGAGAACAAATCGCCCCTTCCAGCATTGCTTAAAACGGATCACCATGTGTTTGTCGGATTAAATAAGAAATAAATCGTGGATATGGCCTCACTGCATTTATGAAAACATTTGTCAGCCATTCCTTTCCAAATAATTTTTGTATCAGTCTACCAGTCTGCAAGCGCTTTTGAAAGAGCCGATTCCATTGCTTAATATATTGTTCCTCCAGTTCTGCCCTGGTAATCTTCTTGGAGAAAAACTGCGCAATAAGCTCTGATGCAATTTTACTGCCATGAAATGCCATGCTCATACCATTTCCGCAAAGTGGGGTGATCATGCCGCCGGCATCACCAACCATCAGCATATGGTTTTCAACCTGCGACTTGTTGTCAAATGACACCTGCGAAATGGTAAGCGGAGTTTGATAAAGCACTTTGGACTCATTAAAAATCTTTTTTAAAAAAGGGTTGCGCTGCAAAACAGCTTCTTCGAGTTTTACAATAGAATTCTGGCTGGATCTTAGGTTATTGGAAGTAGTTAAATAACAAAGACAATACTTGCCTTCTTCTATCCGGGATATGCCGCAATAACCGTTCTTGAAATTATGCAGGGCAATGGTATCAGAAGCAAAATTGGTTTGAATATGATATTTAACCCCAATATAGTTATTTAATCTGTTCGCTTTTTGTTCGGCAAAAGATCTTTTCAACTTTATATCCAGATTACTCCTTTTGCCAAAAGCACCGCAAACCACTTTTGCCTGGTATTGTTGTAGGGAGCAGGTAATTATAAACGTTTGCAGAAACCTTACCTCCGTCACTTTCATTCCTTCCAGGATATAAACTCCATTCGCCCTTGCTAACATGGCCAGTTCATAATCTATCTTATGCCTGCTGATCCCAAAGCCACCCAATGGAAGACTTTGCTCTATATACTGGCCATTGGGTGCTGAAACAAGCAGATTTTTTATGATAGGCAGGTCCATATCACTTAGCGGGTATCCCAGGTTCTCGAGGAAATTCCAGCTTTCAAGGCTTATATACTCGCCACATACCCGGTGAAACGGGTATTTTTCCTTCTCAAATAATATTACTTTCAATCCCTGTTTAGCAAGTTGGATGGAAAGGGAAAGCCCTGCCAACCCGCCGCCAATAATGGCTACATCAAACACCTGGTTCTCCGGTTCTTCTGTAGTACCGATACGCGGCAAATCTATCGTATCATGTTGCTGAAAGCTGTTCACAAGCTGTACTTAATGATGATTCAAAACCTGACGGTAATGAGATGGCGAAAAGCCCATTTCCAAATTATGGCATATTCATGAATCCCTGCAGAATTCAATAAGCTTTCCCATTCTTTGCGTGTGAAACCTCTTAAAACTGACAGGGGAGCATCGTTTTTAACGAGGTAGGATCGTGAAAAAAGTTTTGTTAAAAAAGCGATAGAATAATAAGCAAGGGGGTGGCGATGGAGGTCATTAATAAAAAAGCCGATTTTTGCATTTGCCTTCATCCAATATAACATGGTCCGCAATTCTTCGTTCGTGAAGTGATGACAAAAAAGTGAAGTAAAGATTATATCTGGCTTGTCTTCCCTAAAATCAATCAGGGAATAATCTGAAGCGATGAAATTTGCCTTGTATGTCGGCATTTTTGATCTTGCCACAGCAATGCAGTTGCTATTGATATCGATCCCGATAAATGAAGCAGCAATTTTTTTAAGGGTGCACCATTTCTGTACAGCTATCAGATTGTCTCCTCCTCCGCATCCTATCTCACAAATGACCACATCGTTTACGTTTGGTAAGGTAACAAGCATTGATCGTAAACCGGCGAGCGTAATCTTATGGCCACCTAAATGCGTATTGATAAAATCCAGTTCTTCCATATTCCGTTTAATGTCGTCAAACGGAATCCCTTCGCGGTCCAATAATTCTTTTTTATATGATCGGTGAGAAAAGTTCAAGGCAGTAGATGAGCAGATACATTTCCGGGTTTGGGATTAGCGGTTCCAGAATGGGATTAAGTTAACCTGATGAAGCTACAAACGTTTCCATTGTCAGGCCGGGACCAAAAGCAGCTGAAAATATTTTATGTGATTTTGCAGGATCGAGGTTGTGCATCATTTTTTTTAATACAAATAAAAGCGTAGGTGAAGACATGTTACCAAAATTACGTAGAGTCTCATAGCCTTCCTGAAGCGCATCGACATGCAAAGAGAGGCTTTTTTGAATAGATTCCAGTATCCGTTTACCGCCAGGATGAATACACCAACCTGTAATATCTTCTTTGTTCAGTGATCCCTGCTTTAAAGCTCTACTCACCAGATATTCGAAATCTTCTTCAATAAGTTCGGGAATGTATCCACTTAGCGTCATCAGAAAGCCGGAGGAAGAAAGCTCCCACGCCATGTCCTTCCTGCCTTTTGCTATCACTTCCGAATAGAAGCTATGAATATGTAAGCCGGTTTTAGTATGGCGGTCGCTCGTCACAAGCATGGCTGCTGAACCATCAGCAAACAATAAACCAGATGCAACGTTATCAGGCGTTGGATCTTTTTGAAAATGAAGTGTGCACAATTCAGTGCACACGATAACCACTTTAGCCTCCGGTGATGAAAAACATAGCGCATCCGCGAGCTTCAAAGCATGTATGGCCGCATAACATCCCATGAAGTTCACCGATGTTCTAAAAACACTTTTTTTCAAATCCATGAGTTCCATAACCTGCAGGTCAAGGCCAGGAGCGCTCATCCCCGTGCAGCTCACAGTAATTAAATGCGTAATCTCTTCTGCGTTCAGATGTCCTTCCAAACAATTACGGATAGCATCAACGGATAAGGGAGCGGCGTATTTGTTGTATAGTACCATGCGCAATTCAAGAGAAGGAAATGGCTCCAGGTTTTCCGAATGCGGGTAGAACTTCCACTCTGCTGCCGGCCGGCTATAATCCGGAATAACTGAATATCGCTGTTCGATACTGCTTTGATGGTAAAGGAATTTAAGTTTCCGTTTATCAACTTCATTCATTGCATATACATGCTGCATAAAATGCAGGATGTCATTTTGCAGGTGCTTATATGGCGGCAATGCCGTACCTATGGAAATGATCTTACTCATTTAATCTCCAGATTATTAAAATTAAGAAAGCTGCATTTGTACAACCTGATGCCAGGATGTTCATTCTCATCGTGTTTTCAAAATCAGCTTTGCCCGTATCCTTCCATACCTTTGCAGCCCACATAAAGAAATAGACAAGCACCGGAATCAGGAAGATCTGAAGTAACAGGAACTGACCAGGTTCCAAGCCTGATATAAAATGCCAGGCGAGTACGGCAAAAGCAACAGCGTAAACGATTCCGGTAAAAATAAATGTCCCTCGATATCCCAGCATCATACTGATGGTAACAACACCGTCATCTTTATCTGCCTGATGCTGATATACCTGGGTCAATGGATAAAAACCTCCGATCAGTAAACTACTTGCAATGAGTCCACTTACCGGAACCTGAAACGATTTAAACGGATGACTTCCGTGATATACCAACCAAAAAGTTACACCACCTTGGAATATGATAACAACAATATAACCGATTAAAGGGTATCTTTTTAAACGGATGCCCCGGTAACTATATGCCCTTGATGCCAGTATGTACAGCAGCACGCCTACTGCAAAAAATACATCAATGACTAAACTCAGCAGCAGGGCAATACCATCCATAACCATTGAAACATGAAAAAGTTGTTTTGTGGGTAACAAAGGCTTCTTAACACCACCGATGCTCTTTTCGTCCCGATCCATATATGAATTGTAGGCATTACTTGCAGGGTAAACCAGGAAATGCAGGATGATAAAAATAAGCAAGGCATCTGCCCAATCCAGTTGAGGCAACTGGCTTAAGGCAAAAAGATATACTGGCATCAGGAAAAAAGAAAAATGAAATCGTAAAAGTTGTAGGGTGGACTTTTGTAACATATCTCCGGCCGGTACAGTTTAATGTCTAAAGTTTAATCTGCTCTCAATAATCATACTCCCGCCGGAACATGTTCATGCGCACGCCAAGCGTAAAGAGCGTAGTGCTTGAAGCGACTTCGGGCCGGCCGGAAGCAGTTAATTCTCTTACCATTAGCAATCCGTCCAGGAAGAGGTTCTCTTTCAATTCATACGAGAGCAGAAGAGAAGCATTTATGCCGTTTGATCTGGAACCGCTGGGGATATTAAAGCCGTAATCAGAAGGCCGGGTACTACTGATCAGGAAGATATTATTACCTAAATTTTTACCGGCAGTGTCAACACCTTGTGTGAATGCAATCAATTTGGCCTGCACATTCAGTTTAGGCAGTGGTTGATAGCGGATGATGCCGATGGCTTCTATGAAACCGGAGCCAAGTGGATGAGCCAATGGCTGGTTATAATGCGTATAGTTGCCTATCGCATTGTAATGCGAATAAGTGAAAGGGCGAACAATATTTATTTCTCCCTGCAGGTCCAAATTCTTAAGGGTAAAAGCATTAATATATTTGGCTCCCAGCTGGAGAGCGTATTTATTACCCCACCATCCTTTTCCTGAACGGAGCTCTTTTATGGCAAACTCATCCAGTAATAATTGCCCATAGAGTTGTCCCCTGTGACCGATATTTGCCTTGGCATCCAAACCAATCATTGCATTGTCGGCGCTTCCGTTCTGCTGCTCGATGGAACGTAGAAATATGACTGGGTTGAGGTAAGAAAATTCAAAACGGTTTTGACGGCCAAAGATTATCATTTCAGACACTCCTACATTCAACCACTTGGTAACATTCAGGCTTAGCCGGTGCATGGCAGCATACTTTTTGGGAAGCAGCACGTTGCCCGGATTACTGTTAAACTGTGGATGAAGCTCCATAAACAGGTTGGTATAATTAAATTTCCATACCCTGGTATTCAGTTTAAAGAACAGGTAGTTGGTGGCAAAGTCATTTAGTAACAAGCTGCGGTAACCGTTGCCGATCACGTTCCTGTCGTACCCGAACTGAAAATTAAAGTATTTGGCTGCGCTGAAATACACGGAGCCCCTGGCATCAAAATAATCATACGCTGTTGTGTTTAACGATTTGTAAAACCCGGCTCCTGGCACAGCCCGGTATTTATCTTCCCATCGTTGTACAAACTCGGGTGTCCTTTCCTGGTTGTCGGTCAGGTAAAAATCAAATCCTACTTTTCCGGCAATTAACCCGCGGGCAGTGAGTCCTTTTGCGTTAAGATAGATGCGTTCGTCATTTCCGGTCTCAATGGATTGCTGCTGCTGAATGACAGGGTTCACCGCCAGGAAAAAATCTTTTTCATCAATTGAGACCAGGTCGGCTTTGGTCTTGTAAAACGTGTTCCAGATGCTTTTTTTGCTCAGAAAACGGCTTTTATCACCGGTCACCCATTCTGAATTGTTCATTAACAAACTTTGCAGGTTATACTGATCTGCCCTGGACAACCGGAAACCCTTTTCAGTTTGGGCCTCCTGATCAAGGGAATCGGCCAGTTTCGCTGCTATTACCGCTACCTTGCGGCTGAATGGCTTTTGCCCGGAAAAATTTAAGTCCGGGTTATCACGCAAAAGGATCTCCAGCCTGTCGAGAAAATGCAAATGTTTTGAACCCTGCGGTAAATTGGCTGATTGCGTTATACCATATGACGGCAATAAGAAAATCAATAGCCTTAAAATGGTTTTTTTAAATTGCATAGTGTAAGTGTTTTCCATTAAGTATTATGTATGAACGATTTATCAGGGAGAATCGTTAGGCAAATTATATATTATTCCCTTATAAAACCTTATTAAGTGAACAGCAACCAGCATATGCATAAATATCTTATCAGGAACATAACAATGGTTAACGAAGGCAAGACAGTTGCAGGAGATGTATTGATACGGAACGGCCGCATTGAGCAGACAGCGCCCTTCATTCAGGCAGATGTTGCTGTGAGGGAAATAAATGGAGAAGGAAAATTTTTATTGCCGGGTATCATAGACGACCAGGTGCATTTCAGGGAACCAGGCTTATCATATAAAGCCACCATCTATACTGAATCAAAGGCGGCCGTAGCCGGAGGTGTAACTTCTTTTATGGAAATGCCCAACACTATTCCCCCGGTTTTTACCCAGCGGCTCCTGGAAGATAAATATAATATCGCTGCGCAGACGTCATTGGCTAACTATTCGTTTTACATGGGAACTTCTAATCAAAACGGAGATGAAGCGTTACAGACAAACAGTAAAAGAAAAATTGTTTGTGGAATTAAAATCTTCATGGGATCTTCCACGGGAGGTTTATTAGTGGATGATCACCTGGCTCTTGAGCGATTGTTCAGGGAAAGTGAAGTACTGATCGCCACACACTGTGAAGATGAAAACATCATTAGACAAAACCTGGAACGGTTAAGAGAAGAACACCGGAACTTACAGCCTTCGGACCACCCGGTAATCCGTGATGAAATAGCCTGCCTTTCCAGTTCCCAGGCAGCAGTTAAGCTGGCTACAACATACGGGAGCCGCTTGCATATCCTTCATATTTCTACGGCGAGCGAGTTAAACTTATTTCTTCAGGGGAAACCGGTAGAAGAGAAAAGCATTACGTCCGAAGTTTGCGTTCACCACCTACATTTTTCGTCAGACGATTACGAAGCTTTGGGCAACCAGATAAAATGTAACCCGGCTATCAAAGCTGCGCTAAACAAACAGGCGCTATGGCAGGCATTGGCTGATGGCCGTTTGGATGTTATAGCTACGGATCATGCTCCGCACACCTGGGAAGAAAAGAGCGGGTCGTATGAACATGCACATGCCGGGCTTCCTTTAATACAGCATTCGCTTATGCTGATGCTCGACTACGTCAGGCAGGATAAACTTACTATGGAAAAGCTTGTTGATAAAATGAGCCATGCGGTAGCAAGGTGCTTCCGGATAGCAGACAGGGGTTTTATCAGGGAAGGTTATTTTGCCGACCTGGTCATTGTAGATATGAACAAGCCAACTACCATTTCCAAAAATAATATTTTATATAAATGCGGCTGGAGCCCGTTAGAAGGAAGAACCTTTCCTTCCATAACCCATACATTTGTTAACGGCAACCTGGTTTATGAAAGTGGCCACTTTAATGAATCTGTAAAAGGAAAACGTTTGGAGTTTGACCGGTAACCTGGCAATCAGTAATTTCCAGCCGCCATCCGGACGAAGATAAACACGGGAGGTCTTATGGAACCGGCTCAGACTGGGCCTTAAACGATAAGCAACAATGGATATAGACAAAACGACATTTAACGATCTTTCGATCTTTCACCAGGAAGAAGAATCCTCTATCTTTCATAAACTTGATTTCACACGAACAAGAGGAGGCAGAGACTGGCTGGTGAAGTTTTTTTCGGAGCCGTTCAACGACCTGAAACGGATTGCAGACACACACCAGATCCTTAAAAGCATTCTGGAAAAGCAAGACGAGTGGCCGTCAAACATCAGTAACGGAACAATCATGGTCATGGAAAAATTTTATGAGTCTGCCATAGATTCAATACCAGATTCCCCCAACCTGTTGAATGCATATATATACAGGTTGCTGCATGCACCGGACTTCTCCCTGGTGCGTTACTCCGTCGGTCATTTCGCCGATTTTATCCGCGGATGCAGGGCACTAGTAAAGCTATTCGACAATGACCAAACCCCGCACGCTTTGAGGATGTATTTACAACGGGCTAAGGAACTTATGAAGGATACCGTTATTGTAAAATTAGGCGGCACAAAACAGGGAGCCCGCTTTTCTGCTACGCAGACCATTTATTACGGGCACTATATTAATTACCGGTACAAACACATTGCCTTTGAACTTATCGGTATTTTCAGCCGTTTAGATGCCTGGTATTCTATGGCTGCAGCCATGAAACGTTTCAGCCTTTCCTTTCCCCAGTTCAGCACCGGCCAAAAACCGCAAATAGAAGTGAACTCACTATACCACTTATTATTATCTGCGCCCGTTTCCTATGATGTAGAATTAGACCCTGAGCAAAATTTTCTTTTTCTTACCGGGGCAAATATGGCTGGAAAGAGCACTTTTATTAAAGCGATAGGAGCTGCTGTGTACCTGGCCCATATTGGCATGGGCGTACCTGCCCAACACATGAAGCTCACCCTGTTCAACGGAATTTTAAGTAATATCAATGTGGTAGACAACATAGTCAAAGGGGAAAGCTATTTCTTTAATGAGGTACAGCGAATAAAAAGTACGATTCTCAAAATAAATAATGACCGGAAATGGCTGGTGCTCATCGATGAATTATTTAAAGGAACCAATGTACAGGATGCCATGAAATGTTCGTTAACGGTAATTAAAGGACTGATAAAGATCAAAAGCTCGTTGTTTATTCTCTCCACTCATTTGTATGAGATAGGAGATGAGTTAAAAACTTTTCCTAATATCTCTTTCCGCTATTTTGAAACCAGCGTAAAAGACGATCAGCTCGATTTCAGCTACCAGTTAAAAGAAGGCATCAGCAATGATCGTTTGGGTTACCTGATCCTGAAAAAAGAGAAGGTGGTGGAATTACTGGAAAATCTGTAACGGGATTATATAACTATGCCAACTGACAGGTTAAATAAAAATTTTTTAGAATGAGCTTTCTGAAATGGGTACTGGTAATTACCGCCCTTGCGGCCCTGGGTTATAATCTCTGGTCGGCCAGCGGCAGAAAC
This sequence comes from Chitinophagaceae bacterium, assembly GCA_037718865.1. Lineage (GTDB taxonomy): Bacteria > Bacteroidota > Bacteroidia > Chitinophagales > Chitinophagaceae > JADCRZ01. The sequence continues at coordinate 144,142 of JBBJMP010000005.1, forward strand.
TACGGAAAACACAATTATACACCTTATCCCATCGATCAGATCATCACCGAAGGTTTTGATGCGGGTAAGGGCAATATTATCGGTTTTCAACCCTACTTTACTGCATGGGATTACTGCGACCAGCAGCATTTTGTAGAAGCTCTCGATCCCTACTTCCAAAAAGCCAGTGCGGCAGGGCTTTGCAGGCCCAACACCATTATTGTGCTTCCTGAATATACCGGTTCCTGGCTGGTTGCTGCAAACGAGAAAGCCACGGTTTACCAGGCAGACTCAATGAGGCAGGCCGTATCCATTATTGTTAATTCCCGCATTTTTTCGTTTTTCCTGAAATTGTTTTCTGCCAAACCGCAAGACAAAATTCAGTATGCGCTGTTTTCTTTGAAAGCCAGGTCAATGGCGAAAATTTACGCGACCGTGTTTTCTTCACTGGCAAAAAAATATAAGGTAACCATTGTCGCCGGCTCTATTATACTTCCCGGGCCATCGGTCAATGCCAAAGGAAAGCTCTCCATCAAGCAAGGCCAGCTGTATAACGCCTCATTTATTTTCGGACCTGAAGGAACTATCATTGCACCACCCATTAAAAAGATGGTTTTAACTGGTAACGAAAAGAATTTTTTAACCCCTGCAGGAAATAATGAACATCACATTGTACGTACACCATCCGGGAACCTGGCGGTTTTGTTGTCTGCTGATAGCCTGAATGCGGCATACTACCATCAAAGAAAAGAAAAGGTCAGCTTCGTGGCGTTTCCTTCTATTGAGGGGCTTGACAGCTTGCAAATGTCTATGAAAACTTTTTCTCCTGCGAACAACGCTGATACCAGTACACAAACGCAGAAAGCAACCTGGCCACATGCTGGCCTGAACAATATGAAAGCAGCAGGTATTCATCGTGGCATTCATGTTTTTTTTTCCGGGAAAATCTGGGAGATGCAACCGAAGGGAAACATCGTTACACTGCAAAACGATTCGCTGCACGTTTACCAGCCTGATGCACACAAGGGAAGGATTATTAATCTTTGGTTGGACTGATGTAGTTTTAGGTTTACATAACTCTACAGACAGCATATGCAAAAACCCGTTATCATCTTCTATCTGCTTACCTTTTTTTATACGTGCACTTTCGCTCAGCAAACCGGCAGCCGCCTGCAGGAATTAGACATACTTCACTATCAATTCAGCCTGCAATTAGCCGATACCAGTGACCTGATAAAGGGCGAAGCAAAAATCACAGTCCGGTTTTTAAAGTCGCTTACCTTTTTTAGGCTAGACCTTACCGGTAGAACATCCACAGGGCAAGGCATGACGGTAAAAAATGTGCTCGAAAAGGGCAGATCAGTAACCATCGAACATTCCGGCGATGATCTGCTTATGCATGCAATGGTCAATAAAGGCGATACTTCCGAGTATACCATTTTTTATGAAGGCGTGCCGGCTGATGGATTGATCATTTCAAAGAATAAATACGGACAACGTACCATATTTTCAGACAACTGGCCCAACCGCGCGCATCATTGGCTTCCCTGCGTCGATCACCCGGCCGATAAAGCCCGGGTGGATTTCATAGTCATTGCTCCTGACCATTACCAGGTTATTTCGAACGGCGTGAAAGTAGAAGAGACCAGCCTGGAAAACAGTCAAAAAAGTTCCCATTGGCGTGAGTCTGCCGATCTATCCACAAAAATCATGGCTATAGGGGTGGCCGATTTTGCTGTTAATTATGCGGGGGAGGTTGACTGTATTCCGGTTTCCAGTTGGATCTACCCTCAGGATCGGGACAAGGGTTTTTTTGATTACGCCCTTGCGCTGGATGTTCTTCCCTGGTTCATTAAGAAAGTTGGTCCATACCCTTTTCAGAAACTGGCGAATATACAATCCAAAACTATGTTTGGAGGAATGGAAAATGCCGGTGCCATCTTTTATTCGGAAAATTCGGTTAAAGGCGACAGGACGATGGAATCTTTGCTGGCTCATGAAATCGCGCACCAATGGTTCGGTAACTCTGCAACTGAATCGGATTGGCCACACCTGTGGTTAAGCGAAGGTTTCGCTACTTATATGACACATTGGTACCTGGAAGATAAATATGGAAAAGACTCCTTGGTTCAGCGATTAAAAGACGACCGCGTAAAGATCATTGCTTACTCGAAATTAAAAAGCACACCAGTTGTAAATACCTCCATCACTAGTGATTACATGCAATTACTTAATGTCAATGCTTATCAAAAGGGCGGATGGGTTTTGTACATGATGCGCAACCTGTTGGGGAGCGCTGTATTCGAACAGGGCATCCGTAATTATTACTCCGCTTTCAAAGGCAAAAATGCATCGACAGCCGATTTTCAGCACGTAATGGAAAGGATCAGCGGAAAAGACCTAAATCAATTCTTCAGGCAGTGGTTGTTTACTCCAGGTCAACCCGATCTCCACATTGGCTGGAAATATGATGCATCAAAAAAAACGGTGCTCATAATCATAACGCAAAACCAGGCCACAGCTTACCAATTCCCCATGGACATTAAATTGGTATACGGCAAACAGGATCTGATAAGGTCGTTGAGGGTTAAGGAAAAAAGCGCCAGTGTTACAATACCTGTAACCGGCAAACCCTTTAATCTTATACCTGACCCGGATACAAAATTGTTGTTCACGGCCGTTGTCGAAGAAATTAAAGAATGACCTGCCAGGCCACTCCCGGGCCTGACTCACCGCCGAACCTGTCAGGCCATTCCTGTGGCAGACTGGCTTTAGGTCTTTTTCAAATCCTGCCATACGCCAATGACATTACCCTCCGTATCTTTAACATAAGCGTATAAACCCATTCCGCCGATCTCCATCTTGTCGGCGACAACGGAACCGCCGGCCGCTTTTATTTTTTCAAGCGTTTCATCGATATCCTCTACCGTAGCAGTAATGGTTGGACTGGTTAGCGGAACTTGAGGCCCCTTTTGAAACATGCCGCCATTAATGAAACCAGGCTCTTTCCACATATTGTTTTCATCTACGGGACCGGTATGGATACCGAAGTATTTCATGTCAGGCATTGGAAATTCTATAATGTTCCAACCAAAAGAAGTTTCATAAAACTTCTTGGCACGGCTTATATCATCGGCTGGAATTTCGAAGTGCTGAACTTTGTTCATAACGAGATAGATTTTATGAGGTAATAGGGTTGACAATGTATCTAATGTACAAGAATCAGGTAAAATAAGCAATAGGAGCCTCAACTAATCTGTGGCAACTGGTCAAACGCAGGAATAACCGTTATTTCACTGTATGATACTCGGCCAATCGGGTTAATTTCCGCTCATGCTAGTTAAAACCTATGGCAGTGCAGTGTACGGTGTGGAGGCCATAACGATTACCATTGAGGTAAACGTCATGGGTGGAAAGAATTATTATATAGTTGGTTTGCCTGACAATGCTGTGAAAGAAAGTATTCAACGCGTAGAAAGTACCATCAAAACAAACGGTTACTACATGCCAAGAACCAAACTGGTTGTAAGCCTGTCACCGGCCAACATCAGGAAAAGCGGTTCTGCATTTGACCTGGCTATTGCACTCGGCACCCTAGCTGCCAGCGAGCAATTGGAAAAACCGGAAAAGCTGATCGACTATATCATTATGGGTGAGCTTAACCTGGATGGAAATGTAAGGCCCATAAAGGGCGCCTTACCGATTGCCATTGAGGCCCGGAAAGAAGGATTTAAAGGACTGATCGTACCTCATCAGAATGCGCGGGAAGCGGCCATGGTTAACCAGTTGAACGTGTACGGAGTGGCTCATATCAAAGAAGTGATTGAATTTTTTCGGGATGAAAGTTCTTTACCACGGGTTACCGTAAACACCCGGGAGGAATTCTTCGACGGCCAGTATGAATTTGAATTTGATTTTGATGATGTAAAAGGACAGGAAAATATAAAACGTGCACTGGAAGTGGCTGCCGCAGGCGGGCATAATGCCATACTCATCGGCCCTCCGGGCGCCGGCAAAACCATGCTTGCAAAACGCCTGCCTACCATTCTTCCGCCACTCAGCCTTCAGGAGGCATTGGAAACAACCAAAATCCATAGTGTGGCCGGAAAACTTCCTGAAAATGCCACCCTGATATCCAGACGGCCTTTCCGTTCTCCGCATCATACCATCTCCGATGTGGCATTGGTAGGCGGCGGGGGCATACCCCAACCCGGGGAGATTTCTCTTGCCCATAACGGTGTATTGTTTTTAGATGAACTTCCGGAATTCAAGCGCACGGTTCTGGAGGTAATGCGCCAACCGATGGAAGAAAGACGGGTTACCATAAGCAGGGCAAAAGTAGCCCTTGATTTCCCCGCAAGTTTTATGCTGATCGCATCCATGAACCCATGCCCATGCGGCTTCTATAACCACCCCGATCGGGAATGCACCTGTCCGCCAGGCGCCGTGCAGAAATACCTCAACAAAGTATCCGGCCCATTGCTTGACAGGATAGACCTGCATGTGGAAGTAACACCTGTCGCATTCAGCCAGTTATCTTCTTTACGAAAACAGGAAAATTCATCTTCAATACGTGAGAGGGTTATCAAAGCAAGAGAAATACAATCCATCCGTTTCAAAGATCATCCGGGTACCTACGCCAATGCCCAGATGAGCAGCAAATTGCTGAAAGAGATCTGCCTGATTAACCAGGCAGGCCATAACCTGCTGAAGACTGCCATGGAGAGGTTGAACCTTTCTGCAAGGGCTTATGACAGGATATTAAAGGTGAGCCGCACTATAGCAGACCTTGCTGAAAGCGTTGATATCAAGGCCGAGCACCTGGCGGAGGCAATCCAATACCGAAGTCTTGACAGGGAAGGATGGGCAGGATGATGTGAGATGTAAAATGTAAAATGTAAGTTGGGAGCCGGGAGTTGTGTTGCCCGTGGTTGGTGTTTCACTGCCCGTGGTTAGTGTTTTCACCAACCACCCGCGGGGATTACATCGGAGAAAGGCAACCTGCATGAGATGGAACTTCCCGGATTAAAATGTACATACTTGCAATCTTGGCTCATTTTAATAACTTGTAGCGGAATTGATAATGTTGCAACATTTATCCTGATAACTGGTTATTAGCTGCCGATGAATGTTGTAATACCTAAACAGTTCTGAAACCGTCTGGCACATGAAATTATTAATGACCTACCTGAAGCCCTTTAAGGGGCTGATCCTGTTATCAATGCTGCTGGCAGCCATAAACCAGGTATTTTCCATGCTTGATCCACACTTTCTAGGCATTATTATAGATAAGCTTGCTACCCGTCCGCATCATGTTGGATATTACAACGATAACCACGAATTTATCATCGAACGTACAAGGACAGAAAGGGAATTTATTTTGGAAATTCTCAAATACCTCGGCATCATGGTAGGTGTCGCCATGGTCTCCAGGATAGCCAAAGCCTTTCAGGATTATTTTGTGAATGTAGTGGTTCAGAAATTTGGGGCAAGCCTGTTTACCGATGGATTAAAACATTCCATGAAACTGCCGTACCAGGAATTCGAGGATCAACGCAGCGGCGAAACCTTAAGCATTCTGCAAAAAGTACGAACAGATACGGAACGGTTCATCATTTCTTTTGTGAATGTATTGTTTGGCATCCTGGTAGGCATCATTTTCGTCACCATATATTCATTCAGCCTTCATTGGTCAATTATGCCCATTTACCTGGTGGGTATCATATTGCTTGCTCTACTAACGAGTGTGCTGAGCAGAAAGATAAAAGTAATTCAGAAAGATATTGTGAAAGAGACGACATCGTTAGCCGGTTCCACAACCGAATCGCTTCGTAACATAGAACTGGTAAAAAGTCTCGGACTTACCGGCCAGGAAGTAAAAAGGCTCAATACAAACACGTACAAAATACTGGGACTTGAATTAAAAAAAGTGAAGAGCATCAGGGCTTTAAGTTTTATTCAGGGAACATTCGTTAATTTTCTAAGGCAGGTCATTATGTTTACCCTGCTTTGGCTGATATTTCAGGATGTGTTGACCACTGGTAAGCTGCTAACCCTGACTTTCTATTCATTCTTTATTTTTGGACCGCTTCAGGAAATTGGAAACATCATCCTTTCTTACCGCGAAGCCCAGGCCTCACTTGCAAATTTTCATAACCTGATGGAAAAATTGCCTGAACCCAAGCCTATCCATCCCATACCCATAGGAGATATTCAGGAGCTTGAATTTGTAAACGTACGCTTCAAGCACCAGACCGCGCAGCAACATGCTCTGGATAACATCAGTTTTGACGTTAACACCGGACACACCATTGCCTTTGTCGGGCCATCCGGTTCAGGCAAAACAACCCTGGTGAAATTGCTGGTAGGTTTATACCGTCCGCAGGAAGGAGAAATTTTGTATAACGGAATCCAGGGCCATGATATCGACTTCGATACCTTGCGGACGCAGATAGGTTTCGTAACACAGGATACGCAGTTGTTTGCCGGAACTATAAAAGAAAATTTGCTGTTTGTAAATCCGAATTCAACAGATCAGGAACTTTGGGATGTTCTGGACAAAGCCGCCTGCCATAATTTACTGGCCAGGGCAGATAAGGGAATCGATACGCTTATCGGAGAAGGTGGCATCAAAGTATCCGGTGGCGAGAAACAACGTTTGTCCATCGCCAGGGCCTTGTTGCGCCATCCGAAATTGTTGATCTTTGACGAAGCCACATCAGCTCTGGATTCCATAACCGAGGAAGAAGTAACCTCCACCATCCGGTCTATCTCTTCGCTTAGAAACCAGATAACCATCCTGATCGCTCACAGGCTTTCAACCATTATGCATGCGGACACCATATATGTGCTGGAAAAAGGCAGCGTAGTGGAGACCGGCACACATGAAAGCCTGCTTGGCGAGAAAGGATTATACTATGCCATGTGGCGGCAGCAGATCGGTGAAAGGAAGAACCTGGCAAGGGTGTAGAGTCAATGTAATCACTTAACCGTAAACGACAAGGGAACATTTAATTTCATACTAACATTTCTGCCCATATTGAATACACCCATGCGGCCCGTTACCACATTTTCAGCGGTATATTTTAAACGGCTGAGGTGGTTTTGATAAGCAACATTGGCTAAATTATTAGCGGCGAAATATACACTGAACAAAGTTTGGCCTTTAGCCAGCACATCTCCTCCAAAACCGGCGTTCAACAAAGAATAACCGCGGCTGGCTGATTCTGTTGAAAAGCCCGTGAATGCATAATTTTGTGAAAACGTATTGTCGAGTTCAAGGGAAACATATCCGTTCCGGATCCTTTTTCCTTTCCTGGAAAAATCACCGCGTAACTGGCTGATTAACCTTGCAGCCGGAATCAAAGGCAGATTTTTACTGCCGTCCTGTTTTTTATCCATCATTCCCCTGGTGTAAGAGAACGTATTCTCAATATGCAGCCAGTCAAGCGGATGCGGGTGTATATCTACATTAGATTCACCACCAAATAATAACGCATTTTCCTGATCGAAGGTAAAGGCCGTTTTATCATTTCCGTCAACCTGCACCACAGAATCACCTCCCGTATAGGAAGACAATTTCCGATAATAAATAAAATGATTAATCCGGTTGAGGAACGCATTAGCAGATAACGAAACATGTTCCGTATTTACTTCAACTCCTGCGTCCAGTTGAAGGCTTGTTTCAGACTTTAGGTTCTTTGCTCCGTATTCATACCGATTGGTTCCTTCATGAGAGCCATTGCTGGACAATTCGGGAATGGTCGGCGCCCTGAATCCACGGGCAATATTAAACTTCAATGTTACGTCCTGACTTTTTTCATAACTTAAACCTGCACTGCCGGAAAAATTAGAAAAACGCCTGGTAAATTTGTCAAACTTAATGGCACTTCCTTCAGTGTATTCATTTGAATTTATGGCCCGCTTATCATACCGCAGTCCACCGCTTAGCGTAAGTTTATCAAAACTCCTTTTCGAGTATACAAACGCACCTATGTCAAACAAGGCATACTCCGGTATCAAGGCTTCTTCGCCTTTATTTTTATTCTGCTGGTGAATGCCACTGACCCCAGCACTGTTCTGCCAGTTATTTTTTTCGGGAAAATGATATTGCACATTATATGTAATTGACTTCAGGTCGAAATACAATTCCTTTTCCTGTAAGTCAAGCACATTACCGAATTCTTGTCGCTGATTACGCTGAAATCCCGTGTTTACGCTGATACGTCCCGTACGTGTATGAAAACTGTTATCCCAGCTTAGCTTAAAATGCCGGATATGCTGACGCGGGATATACGGATCCCTTGATTTCTGGTCGGCTCCGGTAGCAACAGTTTCTTCCTCAACTCCCCGGTTATCTATCAGCTTCAGAAATGCTCCGGTAGCTTCATCACGTTCACCTTCTATCATACCAACATGCTGATTAAAATGGCTTACCAGTATATGCGTATACCCCCATAATTTATTGATACCGATGAATCCACCCACATTCTTTTCATTAAACCTGGAGTTAAATACACTACCATCATAGCGGTTGGTATAGTCATACGCTGACTTGCGTGTTGCAAAGGCATTCCAGTTTAAACCATTCAGGTTTCCGTTCAGGTTTCCATGTATGCCGGTTAAGCCGTTATTGGTTTGGTAGTTTGTCAGGATATTGGCTTTTATGCTGCCTTCCGGAGCTGGAATATTCGTCAAAATATTCACCACTCCGGCTAATGCATCGCTTCCATACATGATAGATGCAGGGCCCTTAAGTATTTCAGTCTTGTTTACACTATATTCGTCAATCTCGATTCCGTGTTCATCTCCCCATTGCTGACCTTCCTGGCGAACACCATCGTTTATAACAACAAGCCTGTTATAACCCAGTCCCCGGATGGTAGGCTTCGAAATGGCCGGACCCGTTGCAATCTGTGATACTCCTGGTGCTTTGCTCAATGCATCAATAAGGTTTGTCGACGCTGACCTTAAGAAGTCCTGCCTTCTTAATATGTCAACAGGCACTGGTGATTTCCGTACTGATGTTGCCGAAGAGACGCCGGTTACAGTAACGGCCTCGTTCTCAGCCACGGAAGACTTTAAGGAATAATCCCTTTGCATGTTGCTACTGATATCGATCCGCTCAACAATGGAGGTATGTCCGACAAAGGATATCTCCACCAGGTATTTACCCTGCCGGAGGTTGTTTATTCTAAACACACCCTGAGCATTTGAAACAGCACCGGTCTTGATATCGGAAAAATATACGGAAGCGCCTGCCAGGGGGGATCCGGATTTCTGATCGGTGATTTTGCCTGTCAGTGAAACGCGTTCTGCCTGTTTCCACATTGCCCTTTGAGCGCTTACACTATAAGATACAAATAAAAATAAGCTTGCATATAGATAGCACATTTGCGATATTTAATTTTGAAACTATGTTGCAAATATAAATCGTTTAAAACCATATAATATAATCAGCAATGAAATTTATTTTTTCAGGGTAACTGTAAAATTAGAACCTATGCCTACAATGCTTTGACATTGAATTTTACCATTGATTTCTTCAACAAGTCGTTTCACAATAGAAAGGCCAAGACCTGTTGAAGCTTCCCCGTTGGTGGGTCGTGAAGATATCTTACTGTATTTGGAATAAAGGTTAGGCAGGTCTTCAGGGGGTATACCTACACCTTCGTCTTTTACCTCTATATTAACCGTTTTCTTTTCATCAGTAAGTTTTAGCCATACGTTTTTACCGGCGGGAGTAAATTTCATGGCATTAGAAAGGAGGTTTTCAAAGATTCGGGTAACCAATTGCCTGTCACTAATGATATAAGCCGGAGAAGAAGAGCGTTCAATATGCAAGTGAATGCCTTTTTTAGCTGCTGTAGACATGCAATCGCTCACCAGGTTCTCTGCAAGTATGTTCAGGTCGAATTCTTCCAAATTTACAATGTGTTGATTGGTTTCCGCTTTTTCCACATCCAGGATGGTTCTGATCAACCTTTCTCCATTTTGGGTAGAAGACACGATCCTTTCAACCGCCTTTCGCTGATCGTTGTTTAAATAGGCATTGTCCGCCTGTAGTATATGTCCCCACATTTTAATTGAAGCAAACGGGCCACTCAGATCATGTGACACGATGCTGATCAATGAATTTTTCTCTGAATTCAGCACTGCCAGCATATCATTCTGGCGGGTAATCAGCTCGTTAACTTGTAACAATTTTTTATTGGCCCTTCGTTTTTGAATTAAGGAACCTGCGATCAATGCAGCGACCAGCCCGGCAGCAATAGCCAGGAAGGCTATATTTTGACTTCTTAGTTTTTCTTTTTCAATGGCTGCGCTTAATAACAGATTCTGATGTTCCCTTTCCCGGGCATTATATTTTTCCTGAAGCCCAACAATGGAATGGTTAATTTCGCTGTTTACCAGGGAAGTGTCAATGGAGTACCATTTTTGCTGGTATTTGAACGCTTCTTCATAGTTACCCTTCCGTGAAAACAGGCGGGCCAGTACGTCATAGCTATCCGCTTCCTTACTTTTTGATTGAAGAGCCAGGGCCAGACTTAACGAGCTGTCTGCATACCACCGGGCCGAATCATACTTTTTCTTCTCAATAAATACATCGGCAATATTTAAATAATCCAACCATAATTCTGCGGTGTGGATTCCGGAGGAATGATTTGACATATTTTTGCGGAATAACTCCAGGGCCCCATCGTAATTTCCACTTTGGTAATACACACTACCCAGGTTATTGTACAGAGAGGAAAGATCTATTTTATTTTCCAATGGCTTACTCAGCTTTAACGCTTTATTTAAAAAAGCCAATGCACTGTCCTGAAGTTGCAATTTGTTATAAATCGCCCCCAGGTTGATGTAGGTAGTTGTAAGATTGGATAAATCGCCCCGCTTTTCAGACAAGCGTGCAGATTCAAGATACATTTCCTTTGCCTTATCCGGACGTTTAAGATAGGAATACACAATCGACAGATCGCTTAAAGCAGCGCTCTCATACTCTAGCCCGTTTATTCTCCTGGCTTCTTCTAACGATTGGAGATAAAAGTCAATGGCTTTTTCATAATTGTTTTTTAGCTCCTGGTGAATCCCCCGCAAACGGAGTGAAAGCACATCACCTTTGATGAAACCTGATTTTTTTGACTGAAAATGTATAAAATCAGCGTAGTATTTTATCGAATCCGCTTTTTCTTCCGTAAAGTCGAGACAGCGGTCGTACAGCGATTTCAGGTAAGTAGAATCCACCCGCTGAGCCAGGATTATGGATGGAAAGATCAGGAATACTATGACAGTGCTGTATTTCAAGTATTTCATGTATGATCAACAGGATAGTGGGTATGGATACTTAGTCTACCAGGTTATTTTTAATGGCAAATTTAACCAACCCTACGGTATTGTTTACACCAAGCTTGGCAATCAGATTCTTACGATGTGTCTCTACGGTGCTTACGCTTAAAAATAACTTTTCAGCAATCTCTGCGTTGCTATATTCTTTACAGACCAGCTTTAAGACTTCTATTTCGCGCCTGGAGAGAATTTCATCGGCTTTCTTGTTGTCGAGGATACCGGTATTGCGAAATTCTGGATTAGCAGAAATATCAATGTCTTTACTGTAATATGTTCCGCCGTTATAAATGATACGAATAGCGTGATGCAATTCTTCTACCGAAGCGCTTTTTAATACGTAACCCTGAACATGATGTTTGGTCAATTTGTGCACATTGCGGGTTCCTCTCATGAGGGTTAGATAAATGACTTTAAGCTTTGGCTTAATTTCACGGATATTTTTTATCAGCGCTTCTCCTTCTATATCCGGCAAATTAACATCAAGCAGCAAAATATCAATGTCAAGGAAAGGTAAAGAGTCCAATAAATCATGTCCGGTTAAAGAAGTTCCTATTATGCTTATGTCTTCCTGTTTCTTTAACAGAAGAGCCAGGCCTTCAAGGTACAATTCATGGTCTTCGGTTATAAAGATTCTTATCATCGTTTTAAAAGATGTTAAAGCGAAACGGGTGTGCACATACACGACGGCTTTTTTGACTTACAAAAACAAAGAAACAGGTTGCAAAGAGTACGATGATTAGCTTAGGGTGTAAAAATATTAAAAGCCCCACTTAAATGGGGCCTTATTTCTATGTATTTTATAAATATTCTCTTACCTGACTTTGAGCATCGGTCGCACCTGCTGAACAGGCCCGTTTTGCAACCTGGCATAATACACACCAGTCGGCAAACCAGCGGTATTGAAATCTGCTGTAAAAATCCCGGGAACAAATTCTTTATCTGCCAGTACGCGAATTGCCCGTCCCAGCGGATCTATTACCTGCAGCAGGGTATGTCCACCTTTTGTCTTGAAGGTGATTTTAGTAGTCTCGACAAATGGATTGGGATAGTTGATGATGAGTTGGTCACCGGCTGCCCGGTTCAGGTCTTCCAGGCCGGTTACGGCTAATGCGCTGTTGCAAGATGCCACTAATGGCAGCGCCTGAAAATTCTTAAACATGATGGTTTGAAGGTCGTTAGCATTGACACAGAACCAATCCGTCAGTACGGAAGCATAGATGCTTCTGAAATCATACTGATAGGGAATATTATCATTGGATGTAGTATTTGAAGGTATCGTTGGATTATTACCCAATACTCCCGATTTCACTTGTTTTCCAAAAAGGAACAAGGGTGCCGCAGCGCCGTGATCCGTACCTATACCGGCGTTGGACTTGATACGCCGGCCGAATTCAGAAAAAGTCATTCCTATAACCCTGTCTTCTACTCCCAGGCCCTTAATGTCATCCATAAACGCCTTGATGGCACTGGAAACACGTAACATTAAATTAGCATGGGTTCCCGTAGTGGTGTCCGTAGCATTAACCTGGTTTGAGTGATTATCGAAGCCACCGGTGCTTACCATATAAATGCGTGTCTTCAATCCGCCTTTCACCAGCCGGGCCACTATTTTTAACTGTGCCGCCAGGTCGTTATTTGCGGGGTAGGCGCCCTGAACAGGTACTCTGCCTGCGGCGTTCTTCACCACATCAGCATATTGCTGGGTCTGACGGGTCACTAACCTTAGGTATTTTAGTTCTTTACCCCAAGGCGTGTCAGGCGCAGGATCTAATACACCATCAAGGAAATTATAAAAGCTGGTCGGATCACTAATGCTCATGCCCATGCTCACTGCAGGGCCCTGCAAGGTTAATGATGTGATGGAACCGATCTGAATGGCAAGCGGATCGGTTACCGTGGTGTTGGGGTAACCGTTTGGAAAATTCGGGTACTCTACATTCAGATACCGGCCAGCCCAGCCACTGTCCAGTTGCTGGTTCGAATCAGATGCTGTCATCCATATATCAGTGGCGCGGAAATGTGAAAAATTGGGAGACGGATACCCTACAGCCTGAACTACAGAGAGCTTGCCTTCATTATATAACGTATGAAGACCTGTCATGCTGGGGTGCAAACCTGATTTGCCGTTTAAAGAAAGAATTTTATTTTCAGGGATGGCGATGTTTGTCCGGGCATTATAGTATAAGTTATAGGTCTCAATAGGAATTACCATGTTCAACCCATCGTTACCTCCGTTTAATTGTACGATAACCAACACGTGATCTGTATCCGTGGCAGTTCCCATTAGAGCCTGTAGCAGTGGTGAATCACCACCAAACGCTTTTATCGAATACCCTCCGATTATGGAAGGTAGTAGTGTTGCGCCTGGCAGGCTTGTTTTAAGAAAGTCTCTTCTTTTCATATTCTGATAATTAGAATTTGATTAGGCTCCGGCGGGGCTAGTCCCGGGAGGCCTGGCGTAACTTACTCCTTGATGGTTATCAGGATAATTGATATTCAGCCAGGTTCATTAAATATTTGTACAAATTTCTAAGTCTGGTTAAAACGATCTGCAAGGCAGCATTATCGGCCGGGTTTGCCAGATGGGCATTCCAGGCATTTGACCAATAGTAATCCTGATCCTGGTTACTCAGTAAAATTTGTTGTTTTATGGTTTGCTTTGAGGCTACCGATAGAGGGACCTGATAAAGTATATCTAATGCATCATCGATCAAAACATTGGGATCTCCGGAATTAGACAGATTTTTTGTGAAGGCGATTACATCGATACGGATGATTTTACCGCTATTGGTGTAGCCGTTCAGTAACTGATCTGTAAACCGGTTGCGTTTTGGAAGGGTGTCTGAATTAACCCATAATTCATAAAACTGCGGCTCCTGGTAATACGATGGCCAACCTGCAACATCTGGCGGGTCACCAATATTTTGATTCATAGTTGCAGCATTGTTACGAATATATTCATACATGCGGTATGCATCCAGATATAAGGCAGTGGGGTCTGGAAATACGATATTAAATTCGCGACACAGGCCTGTTACCAGTTCCACCGGGCTTTTAATCAGGCATCCCCTGTTCTGGACATCGAAAAAATGTTCACTGCTCAGTAAAGCGGATAATACAGGTTTGATCTCCCAGTTGTTATCGCGTAAGATCTGTGCTAAAGGGTCAATGACGTTAGTCTGCGTATCAGCATCAATGGAATAATAGCAGAACCAGCGGTAGATTTTTTTAGCAAGGAACCGGGATACTTCCTCTTTTTTATTAAAGATCATGGTCAGCAGGTCGTTTAATTCCTGGTCACCCGCCGTAGCGCTGTTTCTGCCTGTAATGACTGTATTATTATAAAAAGAAGAAAATTGCTTGTTTGTTTTATCGTGGCGGGCATTATCAAAGGAAGAAGATATTGTACTTGAGGTAATGCGCCATCCGGTTAAAACTTTTGCGGCGGCCTTAACATCATCTTCATTGTAGTTTGGGTTATTTTCCTTTCCCAAGGTAAATAATTCCTGGAGTTCGCGGCTATAGTTTTCATCCGGGGCAGTGCCAGTATTTAAATAACCATTAAGGTAACGCAGCATACATGGATCAATAGTAACGGCCTTCACCAGCGCCTTTACATTTCCCAGGCAATTGGTGCGAAGCAGGTTATGGTGTTTATAGACATACTGAGAATCTCCCACATCAGTAGATTCAGTAGCAAAATGATTGTGCCAGAACATGGTCATTTTTTCACGAATGCTCCTGTCCTGATTGATGAGTAAACCCATCCACCATTTTTTTAACGAGGCCCTTCTCCGGCTTGTAATAGTACCATCGGTGTTGGGATCATTTACCCAGGAAGTGCCCGGAGCGATAACCGTATCGGGAACGGCTGCACCTGTAGTGTCGTAGTCTTTAACCGGAGGGGAAGGCATGGCAGCAGCAGGATTTATCAGCTCATCCACTGCCTCGGAAACGGATTTCGTTTTAAAATGCCGTATATCGGCAATGGCCGCGCCGTACATGGTACGTTTTAATAAATGTACCACTTCGGCTGTCCCCCAGGGACCGTTGTACAGGCTGAGGCCGGAAGTTGTCCTGGAAAACTTTGAGGTGGTAGTTGGTTGCTTTGGTCGGTCTTTTCGGGCTGCCGTCAAAAACTCTCGTCTGTCCATATAAGGGTAAATTTATGAGCTAGGTACACGATAGACCTTAAAACTACGAAAACGTTTAAAGTTTTGTTAAAAAGTTATTAACATATTGATTGATAATGCTTCCGATGGATTTAAAGAGGGAATGATCAGTTAATATGTTCAATAATTCCGGCTATGCCCTGACCGCCGCCAACGCAAGCTGTGACCAGGCCGTATTTTTTATTTAAACGCTTTAAATCTGTAGTTATCTGAATCGTTAATTTGCACCCCGTGCAGCCCAGCGGGTGGCCTAAAGCAATGGCGCCTCCATTAATGTTAACGGTTTGTGGGTTTAATCCTGCCTCCCGGATTACAGCCAGAGATTGGGAAGCAAATGCTTCATTCAACTCGACCAGGTCTATTTGGGAAAGATTCATTCCAGCCTGTTTCAGGGCCTTAGGTATCGCTGCCACGGGCCCAATACCCATGATCCGCGGATGCACTCCTGCGCTGGAGCAACTTACCAGGCGGGCAATAGGTTTTAGTCCGTATTCATTAATCATGCGATCACTCATTACCAGCACAAAAGCGGCTCCGTCACTGGTTTGAGAAGAGTTGCCGGCAGTGACGCTTCCACCTGCAGCGAATACTGGCTTTAATCTGGCCAAAGCATCCATACTGGTATCGGCTCTTGGCCCTTCGTCCGTATCTACCACAAAGGTCTTTTGTTGTTTTTTCCCTTTTGCATCCAGGTACACTTCTTCTACATTTATAGGAAGAATACCTGTTTTAAAGTAGCCGTTCTTTATAGCGTTTATTGCTTTCTGGTGTGAATAATAGGAAAATTCATCCTGCGCCTCACGGGTGATGGCATATTCTTTGGCAACCGCTTCAGCTGTTAAACCCATTCCAAGATAATAATCAGGTGTCTCTTTGGTAACGCTGTAGGCAGGAACCGTTTTCCAACCTGCAGTCGGTACCATACTCATACTTTCTGTTCCGCCGGCTACTATACAATCGGCCTGGCCACTTTGTATTTTTGACGTTGCTATGGCAATGGTTTCCAGCCCGCTTGCACAATATCGGTTAACCGTCATGCCGGGGACATCAATTCCCAAAGCCCGTACAGAGATCATTCTTC
The DNA here is from genome assembly GCA_037718865.1 of Chitinophagaceae bacterium. GTDB lineage: Bacteria > Bacteroidota > Bacteroidia > Chitinophagales > Chitinophagaceae > JADCRZ01. The sequence continues at coordinate 160,720 of JBBJMP010000005.1, forward strand.
CGATCTGCAAGCCCTGTTCCGCTTCAGGAACCGCATTTCCTACAATAACATCATCTACTCTTGCCAGGTCCACTTCCGGTACCGATGCCATCAAACCTTTGATCACATCCACCGCCAGGTCGTCAGGTCGGTAAAACCGCAATCCACCTTTTTTTGCTTTTCCAACAGCTGTTCTGAATCCGGCAACAATATAAGCTTCCTGCATACTTTAGGTTTTAAAAGTTGTTTATGCAACTTATCTCAAAGTTAGGAAATCCCCTGAATAAACCGTAAGGGCCTGACTACTTAAGCAACAGCAAACTTTGAACTTGAACTTTGACCGTCCAACACCGAACCCCGAACTTAAACCCTAAACTTTACCTTCGCAATCTTATGTATAAGATCGTGCGAAAAATGCTCTTCCTGCTTCCTGCAGAAAGCGTTCATTATTTTTCTATGAACCTATTGAAACTCGCTTGTAGTATACCGGTCATACGGAAAATGATCACCGGGCTTTTTAAGCCGGGAGCGTTTAACCCCCCAGGAGAGATCTTTGGGTTGAACTTTGAAAATAAGGTCGGGTTAGGTGCTGGCTTCGATAAAAACGCAAGGTGGCTGACCGAACTGGAAACTTTAGGATTCGGGTTCGTTGAGATAGGAACTGTAACACCTCAGCCTCAGGAAGGCAACAAGAAACCAAGGCTTTTCCGTTTGCCGGAAGACGGCGCCCTGATCAATCGCATGGGTTTCAATAACGATGGGGTTAAAAAGATTACACAAAGGTTAAAACAATGGAAGGAAAAAAACAGCAGGCTCATCATTGGTGGAAATATCGGAAAAAACAAACACACGCCTAACGACAGCGCTTACAAAGATTATGAAACCTGTTTTCGGGAGCTGTTTGAATACGTAGATTACTTTGTTGTCAATGTAAGTTCGCCGAATACGCCCGGTTTACGTGAACTCCAGGAAAAAGACGCCCTTAGAAAAATTGTTTCTCACCTGCAAATCCTCAACGCCCAGCAGGTGAATCCCAAACCCATTTTATTAAAGATTGCCCCCGACCTGAGCACTGAGCAATTGGATGACGTTATAGACCTGTCGTTGAAAGTAAAGCTAGATGGATTGGTAGCAACCAATACAACCACCAGCAGGAATGGCCTTATCGCCAGGGATGGACTTTTGCAGGCCATCGGCAACGGCGGTCTAAGTGGAAGACCATTGAAAGAAAGATCCACCCAAATTGTCAGGTATATCAGCCAGAAATCAAATGGTCTTATACCGGTCATTGCCAGCGGCGGTATATTTTCAGCGGGAGACGCCCTGGAAAAAATAAATGCAGGGGCGTGCCTTGTACAGGTCTGGACCGGTTTTATCTATGAAGGTCCGGGTATCGTGAAACGTATCAGCGCATTGCTGGCTGAGGATATGCATACTTGACACGGTTTAAAGTTTAAAGTTTAAGGTAAGGTTCTCCAAAGAAAATTAGTTTTACCCTTAATGTGAAATCATAATTATTGCGTAAATCTTTGTGTCTTTCTTTGTGTCACTTTGTGTCCTTTGTGGTAAAAAAAACAACAAAGAACCACGAAGAAGGAACCACAAAGAACCACGAAGCCGTCAGCAATGTCTATTAAACAAACTCATACCTCATGCCTCATACTTCTCACCTAAAAATGAACAGCAACAAAAGGCCCCATATAAATCACCCGTGTGTACGCTTTAAATAAAGATGCCCGCGCCCCCAGAGAAAACAAAGAATAAGGAATCAAATATTCGTATTCTGCGGCCAGCGTAAAACCGGAGACCCTTCCCTGATCTTCTTTAATGTTCCAGTTGGTGGTCTCTGAACCAGGCGAAACCTGTTCGATCACCGGGTAAGAACGCCGGATATCATAGAAAGAAAAGGAATAACCGCCTCCAAGCTTGATGATATGATTCTCCTGCCTTAACGGAAGAAAATATAGGGTAAAGTCAAGGGTGGTTGCTTTAGTATATTCTTCTATTTTGGCTGAACGCGGATGGCCGGACACATTGACCCGTTTAAAACCCACTGCACCCTGCAAAAAAGGTGTCATATCGCGTACAAGCTCACCAGTCAGGGTATAGCCGGATAATCCGGGAAATTCACGTGTATAACCGGCACCTGCTTTTAATGCGTTTATGGCATTCTCATCAACAGATTGAGCATATGTTGTAAAAGAGATCAACGTTAAAATAAAACAAAAGGCTTTCATTGAATATGGTTTAAATAGAATTTACGGGGCATAATAAACGATTACCGCTTTGCCTTGATCATAAACTCGAATATTGGGGAAAAATTGTTGTTCCACAGGCTTTGATCCCGGCAAAAGTGTTAAAGACAGATAGCAGGCGCGTGACTCGATCCGGCCCCAAGCGGCCTGTCAGGATTTCTTTCCTTTTTCCTTTAAAGGATGCTATTTTTGTGCCCATTCAAAAAAAACTATGGAATCACTTTTTACTGCTGAAAACATAATTAGCTTATTGACGCTGACTTTATTAGAGATTGTTTTGGGTATAGACAATGTGATATTTGTGTCGATAGTGATGGGACGTTTGGATAAGGCCGGGCAGCTCAGGGCAAGGCGGCTATGGATGATCACTGGGATTGCCGTGCGTATTGGCTTACTGATCGGATTAGGATGGCTGGTTAAGAACGGCAATACGGAGTTGTTCCAGGTGTTTGGAAGAGGCTTTAATCTGCGAAGCCTGATCATGCTGGGCGGCGGCTTTTTTCTATTATATAAATCAGTGAAAGAGATTCATGAAAAACTGGAAGGAGATGACCTGGATTCAACAGCAATCCAACAAAGAGTACCTTCAAAATTTACTTCCGTTATGGGCCAGATCATCCTGGTTGACATGGTATTTTCCTTTGACAGTATCATTACCGCCGTTGGAATGGCCAGGAGAATCGAAGTAATGATAACAGCCGTAATCATTGCAATGATCATTATGTTCCTGTTTTCACAACGGATCAGCGATTTCATTCATAAGCATCCTACGCTAAAAATGCTGGCCCTTTCATTCCTGGTGATGATAGGGGTTGTGTTGATCGTCGAGGGATGGGATGCAGAGCGGGCACATGATCTTGGCTTAAAGAATTACGTATACTTTTCCATGGCTTTTTCCTTCATCGTGGAAATGCTCAATCTGTATATGAGAAAAAAACGCCGCGAACCCGTTGAGCTAAGGGAACCCATTATCCGAAAAAAAGTAACAGACGGAACGTCAGCAACTTTAAAATAATAAGAGCAGGACATAAATTAATATGCTGATTTAAGCAGGGTTGCGGCTACGATGCCGGCCGTTTCTGTCCTTAGCCTTGTCTTACCCAGGAGTACCGGTGTGTACCGGTTAATCAATGCCTGTTCAATTTCTTTTTGGGTAAAATCTCCTTCAGGACCAATCAGCACAAGATTATCTCTATGTGCATCAGCAAGCTTGCTCAAAGAATGTCTTTCCCCATCAAGGCAGTGTGCGATAAAACGTTGAGGAAGCGTAAACCGGGTCAATACATCTGAAAAGCGTATAGGATCGTGCAACTGCGCCAACCACACCTGGCGGCTTTGCAGCATGGCGCTAATCAGAATATTCCGCATTCTGTCTATGCGAAAATGTTGCTTTTCGGTTCTCTCGCAAATTAGGGGTATAATTTCGTTAACCCCAATTTCAGCAGCTTTCTCGAGGAACCACTCAAACCTGCTGGTGTTTTTGATCAGTGAAATGCCTATGGCGGTTCTGGGTGCAGGTGGGGGGCACTTTTCCGTTGACAGCACCCTTACCTGTGCCGACTTCTTTTGATCGGCAACAAGGCTGGTAGTGAGCAGATTGCCCTGGCCATCTGTCAATTGAACCTGCTCGCCTTTCTTCAATCGAAGTACCTGTACAAGGTGCCTGGAGTTATCTTCATCCAACACAATGCATTCATTTTCTACTGAAATGCTCTCTGCATAAAAACAAGGAAGATTCATTTGAATGTACTGTGTGTTATAGGGACAAGAAAGCCCGGAGTTTCCTCCAGGCAAAATAGGTTATTCCCCTAAATACCCGTTAAAAAGGTGTTTCTTCATCTTCGTAAGGCCGTTCATTCATTTTACTTCCGGCCTGTATATATAATTTCGGACCGTCAACGTCTTCTACCGGTCGCCAGTTTCCTCCGGATGGCAATGTGCCGCCCCCAAAACCTCCGTCATCCTCTTCAATAAATTTCTGAATATGCAACAAGGCCCTGAGCTTGATAGTCTCCAGGGAACCATTACGATGTTTGGCTATACGAACGTGCGTCTCGCCTTTATTGCTCTCCCCCATTTCGTTGGCTGTGATGTCGTAATACTCGGGTCGGTACAGGAACATTACCATATCGGCATCCTGTTCTATGGCACCGGATTCACGCAGATCACTTAACTGCGGCATCTTGTTCCCTTCCTTACGGGATTCTACGGCACGGCTTAACTGACTAAGGGCAATAATAGGAACCTGCAGCTCCTTAGCCAAACCTTTGAGATCCCTTGAGATCCGGCTGATCTCCTGTTCGCGGTTTCCATTCCTGTTCTCTCCTGTTCCACTCATCAGTTGCAGGTAATCGATAATAATGAGGCCGACGTTGTGCTTACTCTTCAAACGGCGGCATTTGGCCCTTAATTCAAAAATATTCAACGCCGCAGTGTCATCTATGTAAATGGGAGCCGTGGCGAGCCTTTGTATTCCTTTGGCATAGAGCTGCTTCATTTCATGTTCCTCCAGCTTTCCCCTTGATATCTTCTCTAACCAGATTTCGCTTTCCGCACTGAGAATACGTTGTACCAACTGGCCTGCACTCATTTCCAGGCTGAAAAAGGCCACTGGAGTTGGTTTAACTGCATGAAGAGCTGCACTTCTGGCAAGGTTTAGCGCGAAAGCGGTTTTACCAACCGAAGGGCGCGCTGCCAGGATGATCAGATCGGTGGGCTGCCATCCGTAAGTTATCCTGTCAAGCGTCTTAAAACCGGAAGGCACCCCGCTTATATCTTCGTTTTTATGACGCAGATCTTCTATTCGCTGGATCGTTTTCACCAACACCGTGTCGATACTGTCAAAATTCTTTCGCAGGTGATTGTTGGTGATCTCAAACAACTTGCTTTCCGCATCGTCTAACAAATCAAATACATCCGTACTGTCTTCGTAAGCGTCGCCAATGATCTCACCGCTGATACGGATCAGCTCCCGCTGGATAAATTTTTGAAGTATGATCCTCGAATGTGACTCAATATTTGCCGAAGAAACGACCGCATTGGTAAGTTTGGTTACATAGTAAGGGCCGCCTACGATGTCCAGCTCTTCACGCAACTTCAACTCTTCTACTACCGTTAAGATATCAATCGGCTGGCTTTTCTGTGCCAGAGCCTGCATGGCACGATATAAGCGTTGATGACTTTCTACATAAAAACATTCCGGCTTCAAAATTTCGATGACTGCATCTAAAGCCCCTTTTTCCAGCATGATGGCACCCAGGACGGCTTCTTCGAGGTCCTTTGCCTGTGGCGGCACTTTACCATAAACCATAGTGCTCATGTCATATGAACTCTTGCGGCGGCTTTTGCGATCTTTATTAAGGTTAGTTATATCCATGTTTAAATAGAGTAATGAGGGTTTTCATTTTAGGCAAACGATAAAAATCTCAAAGGTTTAATCTTAATGTCATGTTACCGAATTGTTATGGAACATGACGGAATTGTTATGCCCTTAAGACAGTTGGCGAATATAAAGCGCTATTATTCGTCTGAAAGCACTTTATTTTTCAATATTTATACAGATGCGATTAACAGGGTTGTACACAATGTTGCCCTGTTTATTGCAACCAAAATGCAAGTATTCCACAATTTAAAAAAGTTTTGCGCCTTTAACCAGTTAATATACACACAGCCGGTGCAAAAAGATTTTGTGGGAAAAATTTGGTTTGCTTTGCTAAACTACAGGATGGAGTTTCCACTTATTGACAGGTATTTTTTACATTTTGGTATTTATCTTTCATTGTATAACGCTAACATTTTTACGAAATATATCGCTGGTAAGATTTATTTGTATCCGCCTCGTGCAATGTTCGAGGTATGGCTCGTACGATGGATCAATCTTTATAATACTGCAGCCCTTCTTTTTATGGCAGTTTCCTTATTTTTGAACTTTTATACGTAAGCAATTACTATGACAATCAGTTACAAATGGCTAAGTGAATATCTGCCGGTATCTATCGAACCTGAACCCTTGTCACAAGTGCTTACTTCTATCGGTCTTGAAGTAGAGAGCATGAATAAGTATGAGTCAGTAAGGGGAGGACTTAAAGGACTAATAATAGGAGAAGTTGTATTATGCGAAAAACATCCGTACGCTGATAAGTTAATGCTCACAAGGGTAGATATCGGAGAAGAAGAGCCTCTTCAAATCGTTTGTGGAGCCCCGAATGTAGCTCTTGGTCAGAAAGTAGTGGTGGCACCTGTAGGCACAACAATTTACCCCGCAAACGGCCAGGAGATTACCATGAAACTGGCTAAAATCCGCAATGTGGATAGTTACGGCATGATCTGCGCTGAGGATGAATTAGGCATTGGCGAAGATCATGCGGGCATTATTATTCTACCCTCAAACTGTACAGCCGGAGAACCTGCTGCAACTTTTTTTCAACCCTATGAAGACATCATCTTCGAAATCGGACTAACGCCAAACCGGATGGATGCCATGAGTCACCTGGGAGTAGCCCGCGACGTTTGTGCCTATCTGACACATCATTACCAGATGGAAGCAACCGCATTATCGCCTTTCGGTCCTATGGTTTACACGGAAGATATGGGCCTTCCTGTAATTGTAAGTGTTGAAAATTTGCAGGCCTGTCAGCGATATTCCGGATTGTTTATTAACGGAATAACCATCGGCTCTTCTCCGTTATGGTTACAACACAAGCTGAAGGCGATCGGGCTTCGTCCGATTAATAATATCGTTGACATTACCAATTACGTCTTACATGAAACAGGCCAGCCTTTACATGCTTTTGAAGCCGATGCCGTAAAAGGTGACATGATAATAGTTAAAAACCTGAAAGAAGGAACCCGTTTTAAAACGCTGGATGAGAAAGAACGTACGCTATCGTCGGACGACCTGATGATCTGTAATGCAGAAGAGCCCATGTGTTTCGGTGGTGTTTTTGGAGGGTTTGAGAGTGGCGTCAAAAATTCCACCACCCGTATTTTCCTGGAGAGCGCCTGGTTTAATCCGGCGGATATTAGAAAAACATCTTTACGCCACAATCTTCGTACCGATGCAGCAACAAGGTTCGAGAAAGGAGTTGATATTTCAAACACGGTTAATGTGCTTAAAAGGGCCGCGTTAATGATCAGGGACATTACCGGAGGAGAGATCGCATCGGGTATTGTTGATATTTTTCCAGCCGCGAAGGTAAAAACAGAAGTGGCCCTTAGTTATCATTACCTGAAGAAGATAAGCGGAAAATTTTACCACCCTGATGTTATTCGCAAGATCCTGGAAGCCCTGAGCTTTGAAGTGATTTGGGAAACTGCCGATGAAATACGGGTGAGGGTACCTTATCATAAGCCGGACATCTCTTTGCCGGCAGATATTGTAGAAGAAATCTTACGCATAGACGGGTATGACAATATCATGATCCCTTCCGTTATAACGATTACTCCGGCGCTGGAAAATAAAACCAAGGCAAATTATAAGGAAAAAGTTGCCGGGTACCTTACCGGGGCCGGGTTTAACGAAATCATGACAAATTCTATTACAAACAGTGATTTCTTTCCTCCGGAGGTGTTGACAACCACCGTGCGGATGTTAAACAGCCTCAGTGCGGAATTAAACATCATGCGCCCTTCCATGCTGGAAACGGGTTTACAGGCAATGGCTTATAATCTGAACCGCCGTAATGACGACCTTCAATTTTTCGAATTCGGGAAAACGTATGCAAAAGAAGAAAATAAATATAAGGAACAAGATCATTTATGCTTATACACTACCGGTAAAAGCAGCGAGGACTCGTGGCGAAGTAAGGGATTAAAGGCCGATTTCTATTACCTTAAAGGTTTAACCGGTAAGTTAATCCAATTACTGGGAGTTTCTGTTTCCAATTGGACTTTTGCGGATCATCCGAACATAGACAATGGATTACAGGCTTTTTTAAACGGCAAACCTGTACTGCTCCTGGGAGCGGTTTCTGCCAAAGTTTTGCAACGTTTCGATATTAAGCAGCCGGTATTTTTTGTTGATCTGTATTGGGACCCTCTGATGGATGCTGCGACCAAAAGATCCATTCAGTATGAGGAACTACCCAGGCAATTGCCAGTGCAGCGAGACCTGGCAATCATAGTTCCTGATACCTTATTATATGGCGACATCGAACGAACAGTCAACAGCGTTAAACTGGAAAAATTACAGGGCATGCATCTGTTTGACATTTTTGAAAGCGAGAAATTGGGAAGCGGAAAAAAATCTATGGCTGTAAGTTTTACTTTCCTGGACAAAGAAAAAACGCTCAACGACAAGGAAATTGATGGCATGATGAACAAGATCATGGCTTCTTTTGAGAATGAGTTACAGGTTGAAATAAGAAGGTAAAGTTCAAGGTTCAAAGTTAACATTTCGCCATGCCGGAACTAAGTGATCATATCAGGCGTATACATGAAAAACTTCAGCAGTTGTTGAAGCAGTATTCATCTATGCAAAAAGAAAATGAAAAGCTCAAAACAGAATTGAAGCTGATTCGCACAGAAGCCATTGAAAAAGACAGTCAGCTAGAACTGTTGTCACTCAGACTAGAAGTATTAAAAGCTTCGAAAGGGGAAATGACGGAAGAAGAAAAAAGATCTTTTGAAAAACGCATTAACCAATATTTGAAAGAAGTAGACAAGTGTATAGGATTGTTAAATGAATGAACCCCGTCTTATAATATATGCCAGAAACTGTTCCTATAAATATACTGATCGGCGACAGATCCTACAGAGTCAGGATTGATCCTAAAGACGAAGAAGCTGTAAGGAAGGCGGTTAAACAGATCAATGACAAACTGGTTGAGTTCAAGACCCAGTTCGCCGGGAAAGATATGCAGGACTATGTGGCCATGGTACTCGTCTGGTTTGCCACCCTGCCGCAGGATCAGTCATCCAACCAGCTTATTCAAAGTGAATTTCAGTCAAAACTGGAATCCCTGGAGAATACGCTTGATCAGGCTCTGAAAAACTGATCAAGGCCATTAAAGGGTTCAACTTATCTTTTTGCTTTTTCAATTAATCTATTGTCATACGCTCAGGCATTCCGTAGATATGACCTTCATTTCGTATTTTCGCAGATAAGCAACTCAAAAGCAGGTTATGCGCCTGGTGAGGATATATTGTACGTTTGTAAACAGACATAAAAAAAAACATCAATGGAGGCCAACATTATTTATATTATAGTTACCGCGATTGCAGCTTTATTAATAGGAATTGTAGCAGGTAAATTCTTTTTTGATAAAAACACCAAACACAAAGTAGAAGAGGCAGATCAGCAGGCACAAAAAATAATTGCAGACGCCCAAATGACCGCTGAAACGTTAAAAAAAGAAAAAATCCTGGAAGCAAAAGAACGGTTTGTTCAATTAAAATCAGAAAATGACAAAGAGGTTTTGGAAAAAACCCGTAAAATAAGCGACGCTGAGAACCGCATCAAACAGAAAGAGGTCACTATTAACCAGAAAGAAATTACGCTCGACAAACAGGTTAAAGACAATGAAAGTATAAAAGAAACCCTTAACAGGCAGATTGAGGTGGTGAACATTAAACGTACCGAGTTGGAAAAACACCAGGAAGAGCATATCCGCCGCCTGGAAAAAGTGGCTGCTTTAACGGCAGACGAGGCAAAGGCCCAATTGATGGAAAGCCTGAAGCAGGAGGCACATGCCCAGGCACTGGGTTTTCAGCAGGAAATCGTTGATGATGCCAAACAAAAGGCCAATAAAGAAGCCCGTAAAATAATTATTCAGACTATTCAACGAACAGCTGCAGAACAGGCTATTGAAAATTCCATAACTGTTTTTAACCTGGAAAGTGACGAGATCAAAGGGCAGATCATCGGCAGGGAAGGCCGTAATATCCGTGCCTTAGAAGCTGCCACGGGTGTCGACCTCATCGTTGATGATACTCCTGAAGCCATTATTCTGTCTTCTTTTGATCCTCTTCGCCGCGAAATTGCCCGGTTATCCTTACAACGACTCGTCTCAGACGGGCGGATCCACCCCGCCCGCATCGAAGAAGTGGTAGAAAAAACCCGCCGGCAGATTGAAGAGCAGATTACCGAAATCGGAGAACGAACTGTCATTGAACTCGGTGTGCATGGTCTGCATAAAGAACTGGTAAGGATAGTAGGTAAGATGCGGTTTCGTTCCTCTTACGGCCAAAACCTGTTGATGCATAGCAGGGAAGTAGCCAATCTTTGCGGCATCATGGCTGCCGAATTGGGTATGAACCCTAAACTGGCCAAACGGGCCGGTTTATTGCACGATATCGGTAAAGTACCGGATGAGGAAACGGAATTAAGTCATGCGCTTCTGGGGATGAGACTAGCTGAAAAATTTGGTGAAAATCCTGCAGTAGTCAACGCAATCGGTGCACATCATGACGAGGTGGAAATGCAATATGTTATCTCCCCTGTAGTGCAGGCCTGCGATTCTATTTCAGGTGCCCGCCCGGGAGCCCGTCGCGAGATCATGCAGCAATACCTGCAGCGTATTAAAGACCTGGAAAATCTTGCCCTTACTTACCAGGGGGTGGAAAAGGCCTATGCGATCCAGGCAGGCCGTGAATTAAGGGTTATTGTGGAAGCCGAAAAGGTAACAGACAACGACAGTGATAAGTTGAGTTTCGAGATAGCCCAGAAAATACAAACCGAAATGACCTATCCCGGCCAGATTAAGGTAACGGTGATCCGCGAGAAAAGAGCAATAAACGTAGCCAGGTAGGTGGGATACAGATTAATTTCGGTTTTGCAGATTCGATTTGGAATAACATCTAATCTACATCCGTAAATTTGGTATTCACATCCGTTGCACTTACCTTTGCCGTCCTTAAATAGAATTTTATGAACGCTATTGATTTTGTTCACGAGCAGCTGACTCAAAGAAAACAGTTTCCCTCATTCAAAGCAGGTGACAATATATCAGTTAATTATAAAATTGTCGAAGGTAATAAAGAAAGAATCCAGTCTTTCAAAGGTGATGTCATCAAGCGGCAGGGAACAGGCTTTACTGCCTCATTTACCGTGCGTAAAGTATCAGACGGTGTTGGGGTGGAGAGGACATTTCCCGTTTACTCGCCCAACATTGATTCAATAGAAGTGCATAAATCAGGAAGGGTCCGCCGGGCCAAGTTGTATTTCCTCAGGGAAAGAAGCGGTAAAAGCGCCCGCATCAAAGAGAAAAAAAGAGCTTCACTGTGATCAGTATATAATTTTCAGTAAAGCGCTCGTCCCGGAGCGCTTTTTAGTTATTGCAGCTTAAGAACTGTTTAGCCCGTTTCTCCGTATATTTCCGGGGGACAACTTTTCAATATATAATTTTGTACATAGAAAATACGTTTGTTGTAAATGGGTTAACTTTGTTTTTTAAAGAATTAAATTCTGCATTATGCTACTATTACATCTCAATCAATTATTGTTACTGATATCAATGCCGGGCGGAGGCGAATGGATCATTATATTAGTTGTTGTTCTCTTATTGTTCGGAGGTCGGAAAATTCCTGAACTCATGCGTGGCCTGGGCCGCGGTATTCGCGACTTTAATGACGCTAAATCGAATGTAACAAAAGAACTGGAAGAAGGTATGAAGGAAAAGGAAGTTACATCAACTTCGACCTCAACTCCGACATCTACTACAACCACCACGCACCCTAACTAGTATCTGATCAGGAACTCCCGGGTCTGCCGTCGTGTTTAATTACCAATCAATACAAGACTATCATAGTAAGTTATTGAATGGCGCTGTCACTTGTGTAAGCGCCATTCAATACTACCTTCAGCGCATTGACAATACCCGGCATCTAAACGCATTTATTAGGGTATTCGATGAGGAGGCTTTAGCCAGCGCACGCAAGTTAGACAAGCAGCGTGAGGCAGGAAAGCCGATGGGTAAATTGCACGGTGTAGTTGTTGGCCTCAAAGATGTGATTTGTTATAAAGGACACCCGGTTTCCGCTGCCTCAGCCATTCTTGGGGGTTTTACCGCTACTTATAGTGCGACTGCTGTAGAGAAACTCCTGGCTGAAGAAGCCATCATTATCGGCAGTTTGAATTGCGATGAATTTGCCATGGGATCATCAAATGAAAATTCCAATTATGGCCCCGTGTTAAATGCACTAGATGAAACCCGGGTACCAGGGGGCTCATCCGGAGGTTCGGCCGTAGCCGTCCAGGCCCGGCTTTGTATGGTTTCTTTAGGAAGTGATACCGGCGGGTCGGTTCGGCAACCTGCCGATTTCTGCGGCATTATCGGTTTGAAACCCAGTTACGGACGCATTTCGCGTTATGGACTGATTGCCTATGCTTCTTCATTTGATCAGATTGGTATTCTTGGCACCAATATCGGAGATATTGCACTTGTTTTGGCATGCATAGCAGGCAGCGATGCTTATGATAGTACCGCCTCGAATATAGCGCCGGATAATTATATGGATTATACCCTCAAGCAACATACACCAAGGATCGCTTATTTCAAGGATGCACTGCATCATCCGGCCCTTGATCCGGAAATGTCAGATTCTTTCTTTGGTTATGTTGAACAGTTAAAGAAAGATAATTATTCGGTAAAAGAAATCGACTTCGACTATATAAATTACATTGTTCCTACTTATTATGTTCTAACTACGGCGGAGGCCTCATCCAACCTTTCCAGGTATGATGGCATTAAATACGGCCCCCCTGCTTCAGCAGTTGATCTTGAATTAACAGAATATTATATGCAACGCCGTTCCGAAAGTTTCGGCAGGGAAGTCAAGCGGCGAATTATGCTGGGAACTTTTGTATTGAGTGCAGGTTATTATGATGCATATTTCACCCAGGCACAAAAAGTACGCAGACAGCTTGTAAATACTACAACGATGATCTTCAACGACTTTGATGCTATTATCATGCCGACTGTACCATCTCCTGCTTTCAAAATCGGTGAAAAAACAGATGACCCGATTGAAATGTACCTGGCGGATATTTATACTGTTTATGCTAACTTAGCAGGATTGCCAGCTATATCCATACCCCTTTTTAAACACTCGAACGGCATGCCTTATGGACTCCAAATTGTGACAAACCGATTTTCTGAGCTATCTTTGCTCCGGCTTTCACATCAATTGATGCAACAATAACGTAATCTAACCCTGATCTGAATCTTATTTGTGAACCTAAAATTAGATCATGAAGAAACTGAAGAAACTATTATTGTTTACAATTTTCGGCTTTGGGCATTCCAAGATATCTACCGCCCAGTCTATACCCGCCACGGAAACAATCTCCCTCTCTGCTGACACTTCTCAAAAACTTGATATCCAAAACCGGGACGTTTTGCCTGATACAAAAAAAGCCATAGATAATAATCCGGCTATCAATTTTAAAGATCTTTTTGAATCAGACGGCTTGGGTCTTAAAATTGGGGCGGGTCCCCGCTTAAATCCACGTGCTGTTAGCTTTGTAAAGGATTATATCGAGAAGAACGATAAGATGTTAACTAAGATGAGCGATTGGGGAAGGCCTTTTTTTAATATGATGGATGGCATTTTGATTCAACATAATCTGCCCCGTGAATTAAAATACCTGGCTGTCATTGAGTCAAAATTAAACCCTGTTTCGGTGTCTTGGGCTGGAGCTGTAGGGCCATGGCAGTTTATGCCTTCGACAGCCATCAGGATGGGCCTTAAGGTAAGCCGCTATACAGATGAGAGAACCCATTTTCTGAAAAGTACTCAGGCTGCAGCAAAGTACCTCACTCAGTTATATAGTCAATTTGGCGATTGGTTACTGGTAATTGCCGCATATAACGGGGGACCCGGTAATGTACTAAAGGCCATCCGTCGTAGCGGAAGCCGTAATTTCTGGGATATTCAATATTACCTACCCACGGAATCACGAAATCATGTAAAGAAATTCATCGGCACTCATTACGTTTTTGAAGGCCAGGGAGGCCTTACCACGTTAACCAGGGCTGAAGCCAACGATCATTACGGCGCCAAAGGAATCTATGTGTTAAACCGGAAACTTGATAAAACTGAAGCAGCAAATGCTAAAGAACAAACCATCTCCGGCAAATATAATTCCCTGGTGATTGCTAAAAATGTGATTATGGATATCATTGAATTTAACCGTTATAATCCCGACTTTGACAAGATCATGGCTAGTGCGAAAAACACATATGATTTGAAGTTACCTGCCGACAAAATGGAATTATTTATTGCACATAAGTACCAGATATTAAATGAATCTATTCAATTGATGCTGAGCGGCGCCAATGTGGTGAACGAAGTTTCTTATAAGAATGAAGATGCCAAGTTCCAAAAGCGCACCTTGTAAAGTATTGTACACTTAATCAAAAGGTGCTTTATTCAAGCACCTTTTTTATTGCACCTGCCTTCAGGAGACATTCTTCATATTCCATCTCTGGATCGCTATGGAAAGTAATCCCTGAGCCGACCTGGCAGGAAAGATACTTTTGCCGGCTGTTATACAGGATACTTCTGATGACCACATTAAAGTCAAAATCACCCTGTGGGGTTATGTATCCAACAGCCCCGGAAAACAATCCGCGTTTTGTTTTTTCATATTGCTCGATGAGTTCCATAACACGTTTCTTCGGCGCACCGGTCATAGATCCCATAGGAAATGTGGCTTTTATTATGTCAATCCAGTCAAGATCTTTTTGAATGGTGCCGCTGATAGTAGATATCATTTGATGCACCTGTGGAAATGAATAAATGCCAAACAATTCGGTAACCTTTACAGTACCTTCTTCACACACTTTGGAAAGGTCATTACGAACCAGGTCTACTATCATTACGTTTTCTGCTCTTTCCTTATTATTGTTCAACAGCTTGTTTTTGTTAATAAGATCTTCCTGTTCGTTTTCCAGGTCTCTGGGCCAGGTTCCCTTAATGGGTTGCGCTATGACGTCATTTCCTTGTTTTTTTATATATCTTTCCGGACTTGCACAAAGCAAATGATTTTCTTCTACCCTGTAATATGTTGCAAATGGGTTAGGGGACAAACTAGTCAGAAGGCCGTAAACATCCAAAGGATTTATGGTGACGTTCTCCGAGTAAAATTCCTGGCAAAAATTTATTTCATAACAATCACCGTGCAGAATAAATTGCTTCAGCTGGCGGATGGTTTCAATATACTCTTGTTTAGCAAACCTGTTTTTCAAGGCAACCGGCAAAGGTTTTGAAGGAGTAACAACCGGTGTCTCACTGATTTGCCTGTGAACAGCCTGTCCACCGGAAGCAGAATCACACTTGATAAACATTTCCTTCTCACCTAACAGGACCACTATCTGAGGAACAAAAAAGAAAAGGTCGGCAAAGCCAACATGGTCTTCATGAGTGGATTGTAATTGTTCAAGTTCATTTTTCAGGTCATAGCCCAGATGGCCAAATATCCAGCCGGTTTCTCCGCTGCAAAATTCACGGCATTGAGTGAAGGCGTTCCCTGCAGCAGCCTTTACGGCTCTTTTGACCCCTACAGCCAGCATGCATTCAATAGAGTGATAGTTGAAAGAATACTGATTATTATCTAAAAAGCAGCTTACAGAAAACCGGTCACTCCATTGCAAAAGCTGCTTTTTACAATAGCTAACATCTTTTATTGGGAATTGAACAAAGGTAGTGCTCACTTTCTTCGCCGGTACGGTCAAAAATCCTCCTCATCATCATCGAAGCCGCTGTCGTTAAATAAATCCATCTCCTTAAAATCATCATCTATCCCAAGGTCATCATCATCTTTGCCCTTTCCAATTTTCTTTGCCGCACCTGTTCCGGTGCTTGCTTTTTTGAATTTGGATTTCGGCAGGTCGAACTCGTCAAAGTCGGGGTCCCACTCTACTTCTTCTTCCACTTTGTTCCAATCGTCTTCTACTTCTTCGACATCTGCGTCATCGTCGTCTTCCTCTTTTTTTGATGTGGTTTTAGCTCCTTTTCGGGTTGCTTTTGGAGTATCCGGTGTTTCCTCATCATCTTGTTCCTCATCCTCCTCCGGTTGCTTTTTAGCTTTAGGTGATGGTTTCTTAGGCGATTCTTCCTTAGTTTTGGGAGTGGCTTTCTTAGTAGCTTTCGGTTCCTTATCAGATTTCGGTACCATAATTCTAATAGGATTAATATGTAAAATTTCAGCGAAGTTTTTAATCCGCCAAATTTATTTAAAATTAATTTTTTTTAAGGGAACCGTTACAATTTGCTGGCGCCCGGGACCATTTGATATGTGAGAAACGCTTACCCCCAGGTATTTATTGATAAAATCAACATAATCTTTCATAACAACAGGAAGCGCTTCAAATGATTGTAATGCACTGGTTGGCGTATTCCAGCCGGCTAAAGCCTGTAACACCGGTTGTATATTCATCCTTGTCATCTGAAAGGGAACGGTTTGTGTGATTTCCTCCCCGATTTTATAACCGGTGCAGACCTGCAGCCCGCTGAATGTGTCCAGGACATCCGCCTTGGTCATGATCAGCTTGGTAACGCCATTTATCATACAGGCGAATCGCAAAGCAACCAGGTCTATCCAGCCGCAACGGCGGGCCCGACCGGTGGTAGCTCCGAACTCGTTGCCGAGCTTGCGTAATTCCTCACCGGTGGCATCGGTTAATTCGGTTGGAAAAGGCCCCCCACCCACTCTGGTGCAATAGGCCTTTGAAACACCCATCACATCACGGATTTTTTGAGGTGGCACTCCCAGGCCTGAACAAACTCCCGCGCTGGTTGTATTGGAAGAAGTGACAAAAGGAAACGTTCCGAAATCAATATCGAGCATACTGCCTTGAGCGCCTTCCGCAAGAACCGCACTACCTGCCGCTATTTTGTCGTTGATAAAGTATTCACCATTTACAATGTTTAACTCTTTCAGAAATTCGATGGCATCAAAAAATGCCTCTTCCCAGCCTGAAATATCTTCCTGGAAGTTGAAGTTATCAAGTAACCGTTGATGTTTCAGCCTAAGCCTGATGTATGAAGTAGTAAAACTTTTATCTAACAGATCCCCTATCCGTAACCCATTGCGCCCGGTTTTGTCCATGTAGGCGGGGCCAATTCCTTTTAATGTAGACCCAATTTTATCGTTGCCTTTTGAAGCTTCAGAAGCCGTATCAAGAGCACGATGAGTGGGAAGGATGAGGTGGGCACGGCGCGAAATAAACAAATTCTTTTTTACATCTATTCCAAATGAAGCAACTGTTTCACATTCTCGTTTCAACGTTACCGGATCCAGTACAACGCCATTGCCAATAAGATTGATCGTGTTTTCATGAAAAACTCCGGATGGGATTTGATGTAAAACGACCTTTTTTCCATCAACGTATAATGTATGACCTGCATTAGGACCGCCCTGAAACCTGGCTATCACATCATAATCAGGTGCGAAATAATCAACGATCTTTCCCTTTCCTTCGTCGCCCCACTGAAGGCCCAATAATACATCTACCATCCCGGTTACTGTTTAATATACGATGATCAAATATGTAAGACAGGGCAAAAGTATAGGAAGCGCCGCAGAACGGAAAATAAAAGGCATGCGCTGATAGGTCAGCCCAAACTGCATCCGTTTTTGCTGACAGCCTGGTCAAGAAATGTCTTCAGTCTCAAATCTATCTACGGAATGAATACCGCCTAATTGTTTCAGGCGCATAACCAGTTCATCCAGCTCTTCCTTATCGTGTACGTAAACTTTAATATTTCCCTCAAACAGTCCGTCTTTTGCTTCAACGGTAAGGGCATTTATGTTTATTTTTAGTTCACCGGAAATAAGGTTGGTGATTTTATTGATTACCCCCACATCGTCAAGTCCGATGATTTTAACTCCGGTTAGAAAAGAAATTTCCTTGTTCTTGGCCCATTTGGTTTTTACTACCCGGTGACCGTAGTTAGACAGCAACCTGGCCGCATTCGGACATGTTGTCCGGTGAATCCGCAATCCTTCACCTGTGGTAACGAAACCAAATACGTCATCACCCGGAATGGGTTTGCAGCAATTGGCCAGTGTATACATGATCTTGTCGCTGCTTTCTCCAAAAATGATAAGCTCTGCATCTTTTTTTGAAGCTGGCGAACCGGTGAAATCTGGTTTATGCTCATGCACTTTAACCGGTTTTGGCATTTCCAGCCTGTCACCGAGTACTATAAATTCTTTAAGCTCTTTAAGATCCAAAGTTTTTGTAGCAATGCGGTAAAAAAGATCAAGTGATGAGGTTAGCTTATAGAAGGCCGTTAGTTCATCGATATTATGCTGATTGAATCCGGCACCCATGCCTTCCATCTTGCGCTGTAACGTGTATTTTCCTTCTTCTGCAATACTTCGTTTCTCTTCTTTCAAAGAATCCTTAACCTTATTTTTAGCCTTTGCGGTGACAACGATATTCAGCCAGTCCTCACTGGGTTTCTGTTTATTGGATGTTATAATCTCCACCTGGTCACCGCTTCTTAATTTATGACTGATCGGTACCAGTTTATGGTTCACTTTCGCACCGATGCATTTCACACCTATGGCGCTGTGAATAGAAAACGCAAAGTCCAGAGCGGAAGAACCTGTCGGCAGCATTTTCACATCACCTTTTGGCGTATAAACATAAATTTCTTCGGCAAGAAAGCTGGTTTTAAAATCCTGCAGGAAATCTACGCCATCAGTTTCCTGTGTACTCAATACTTCGCGTATCTGCTGAAACCATTTGTCGAAGCGGCTTTCATCTCCAGCTCCTTCTTTGTATTTATAATGTGCTGCAAGGCCTTTTTCTGCAATTTCATTCATCCTTTTGGTCCGTATCTGCACTTCCACCCATTTGCCCTGAGGACCCATCACCGTGGTGTGCAGTGCTTCGTAGCCGTTTGCCTTTGGGTTGCTTAACCAGTCGCGCAGCCGCTCGGGCGAAGGGCTATACTCATCCGTGATCATAGAATACACTTTCCAGCAATCTTCCTTTTCTTTTTCAGGAGGTGAGTTAATGATTACCCTTATAGCGAACAGGTCATATACTTCTTCAAATGACACGCCCTTTTTTTTCATCTTATTCCAGATGGAGTGAATGCTTTTCGGACGGCCGTAAATATCAAAGTCGAAATCCCCCTTTTCCAATTTGTCTTTGATCGGCCTGATAAACTCATTTATATAACGGCTCCTTTCCCTTTTGGTTTCTGATAATTTACGGGCAATTTCTTTATAGGTATCCTGTTCCATGTATTTCATGGAAAGGTCTTCCATTTCAGTTTTGATATTATACAGACCCATCCGGTGCGCCAGCGGCGCATATACATACACGGTTTCCGAGGAAATCTTCAACTGCTTTTCGCGCTTCATGCTTTCCATGGTACGCATATTATGCAGCCGGTCGGCCAGTTTGATCAGTATCACGCGAGGATCATCGGTAAGGGTAAGCAGGATCTTTTTAAAATTTTCTGCTTGCTGCGATGCGTTAACATCTATTACGTTGGAGATTTTGGTTAGCCCGTCAACGATCTTTAAAATTTCAGTGCCAAATTCCCTTTGTATGTCTTCCAGTATAATATCCGTATCCTCAACCGTATCGTGTAAGAGGGCGCAAATGGTTGAACGAACGCCCAGGCCAATTTCTTCCGTGCAGATTTTCGCAACGGCCAGCGGATGCAGAATATAGGGTTCGCCACTTTTTCGCCGCATGGTTTTATGCGCATCGGCTGCCAGTTCGAATGCCTGCCTGACTAATTCCTTGTCGCCTTTTTTAAGTTTCGATTTCAATGAACGCAGTAAACCGCGATATTCCCTCAGAATAAGCTTCTTTTCCTGGTCCTCCGTTAAATTATATTTTGGTATAGCTGCAATAGTTTCCATCGGTACGAATTTACACAAAAGAAAGTGTTTTCTCTTTTAAGTCAAATCCCTTATTTTCGCAAACTTCACAAGAGGCCGGAGTTCAGCGTCTGACAGAGCAATGGATGTCCGGACAGCAGGGTGAGCTCATCTGCGGGTGTGGCGAAATTGGTAGACGTATCAGACTTAGGATCTGACGCCGCGAGGCATGGGGGTTCGAGTCCCTTCACCCGCACAAACAACCATCAGTAATTTTGCCGGTGGTTGTTTTTTATACAACGTATACCTGTTATAGTCTTTCAACCCACTTGAATTTATTCATTTTAGCTAGCTTTATATTAAATCAGTTGTTTTATGAATACCATCCTGGTTCCCACTGACCTGTCTCCGGCAGCACAGAATGCAACCAATTATGCGGGCCGGTTATGTAAGGAATTGGGTGCTAAAATGATCCTACTACACGTTTACATGTTGCCGGTACCGGTTGCCGAAATGCCTTATATTATGGTTACTCCGGATGAAATGCATAAGGCGGGTGAAGATGGGCTGCGAAAAGAAGCGGACAGGGTCGCCGGGTCGCTGGGTATCGACATTGAATGGCTGGTACGTTTGGGACTGGCTTCTGACGAGATCAGGGACATTGAAAAGGAAAGGCATATTGACCTGGTTGTGATGGGTATGAAGGGAGGAGGCCAAATTGATCAGATCATAGGCAGCACCACCTCGGCAGTTGTCCGTAAATCGCATAATGCCGTTCTGGTAGTTCCGTCCGTCGCAAGGTTCACCTCATTACAATCTGTTTGTTATGCCACAGATTTCAGCTACCAGATGAACCTAACCTGCTTTCAGTCGTTAAAACTACTGGTTAATCACTTCAAATCCCAGTTATCTGTGGTATACATCAGCAAAAGCGGAAAAGTTATGAGCCCGGACCAAATTGCCGGTAAGCAAAGATTGGAGCCTGTGCTTAATGAATTTGTATACAGTCATCATACGGTTGAAGCTAATGATATTGAGCATGGACTGCAGCAATTTATTGAAGCTCAGTCACCTGACATGCTGGCCATGGTTATTCATAAACACAATGTCTTCGAAAGGCTTTTTGGAACGCATCATACCATGACTATGATGTACCAGATACGGATTCCGTTACTGATATTACAAGACAAGTGAGCATAATTATACCTGTTCTTTTTTACCGGCAGACTTCGTGGTAATTCTTCATTGTTTCCCTTAACTTTGCAACCCCAAAAAACAGGTGCCGTGAACCCAGGTTCAGGCTACTTTCAGATTTTTAACAGTTAAAATTGCATTATGGCTACCATTACGAGGGAAAATATAGGCGTACTTAATGAAAAGATCATTGTTAAAGTAATGAAGGACGATTATCTTCCATCTTTTGAGAAAGCGATCAAAGACTATAGCAAAAAGGCCAACATCCCAGGCTTTCGTAAAGGCATGGTTCCCGTAGGCATGATAAAAAAATTGTATGGTTCTTCGGTATTTAACGATGAGGTAATAAAAAGCGTCGAAAAAGAACTAACCGAATATATGTCCAGCGAAAAGCTGGAGATTTTTGCCCAGCCTATGCCTATTACAGAACAATCTTCTCCTCAGCTTGACATGAACCAGCCATCTGAGTATGCATTTGCTTTTGAAGTAGGACTCAAACCCGAATTTACCATTACAAACCTGGCACAGACAACTTTTACGCGGTATAAAGTTGATGTTACTGAACAAATGGTTGAGGAAGAAATCAGCCACCTGCAGCAGCGTTACGGACAAAAGCAGGAAGAAGAAAGCATCGCATCGGAGGACAGTGTTCTTTATCTTACTTTTATTCAAAGCGATGCCGAAGGAAACGAACTGGAAGCGGGCATAAGAAAAGTCAGCTCTATACCAGTCAGCTTTTTCACTCCCTCGTTCCGTGAAGGACTCATGGGCAGGAAAATTGACGATCAGGTTATTTTAGACCTATCAAGCGCTTTTGAGGAAAATAAACGGCAGGGAATAATTGATGAACTGGGCGTAGCGGATATTTACCTGCAGGAAGGGAATGCATTTTTTAAAGCGGTGATCACTAAAATCGAACGCACGGATAAAGCAGTACTAAATGAGGATTTTTTTAAACAGGTATACCCTGACAAAGAAATCACTTCAGCAACAGATCTTAGAAATGAAGTGAAGCAGGTTATCCAGGCTGAATATGAAAAGCAAAGCCATAATCAACTGCTTGACCAGATTTACCACAAATTAATAGATCAAACCAGTATAGAATTTCCTGAAGATTTTCTCAAGCGCTGGATGCAGACAAGTAACGAAAACCAGAAAACCCCTGAGGAAGTAGAGCGGGAGTTTCCGGCATTTGTAAATCAATTGAAGTGGACACTCATCGTTGACAAAATCGTACAGGATTGTGGAATAGAGGTAAATCCGGAAGATATACGTGAGTCTGCTAAAATTCAATTGTTAAGCTATATGGGAGGTTATCATATCGATGGCGATCAGCCCTGGATAAATGATTATGTCGAAAAGATGATGAAAGATAAAAAATTTGTAGAAGACAGTTTCCACCGTATCCGTACAGAGAAAATTTTTGACTGGGCAGAAACCCAGGTTAACCCTGTTGAAGCTATCATCCCTGCAGATGAGTTTACCCGTCTGCAACATGAACACAAACATTAAAAAAGTTCAAGGTTCGGGGTTCAGCGTTCGGAGTATGCCGTATCACGGCAAACCGTGAACCTTAACTTTTAACCTTGAACTCCATTGCCACTCTGTCAGGTTTTTGGCGGTTTAAAACTTTGGACGGAGATTTGAAAGTAAATCCTAACCTTTAACAACCCCGTTCTGGTTTACAGGGTGATACAACCTTTGTGAAACAGTAATTTAAAGGCAATCACTTAAATGAAAATTAAAATGAATAATCAGCACGAATTTGAAAAGTATGCTGTAAAGCACAAAGGCATTTCAAGTAACACATTATACGATTATAATAAATACCAGGTAAATAATTTTACCCCTAATATCATCGAAGAGAGACCCATGAATGTGGCTGTAATGGATGTTTACAGCCGCTTGATGATGGATAGGATTATTTTTCTAGGTTATCCTATTAATGACGAAGTGGCTAATATCGTTACGGCACAATTATTATTTCTGGAAAGTACTGACCGCACCAGGGACATACAAATGTACATCAACAGTCCGGGAGGGAGTGTATACTCCGGCCTTGGCGTATATGATACCATGCAATATATAACTCCTGACGTATCGACTATATGTATTGGCATGGCAGCTTCCATGGGCGCTGTTTTGATGTGTGCCGGTTCTAAAGGTAAACGGACAGCATTAAAACATAGCCGTATTATGATGCACCAGCCCAGTGGTTCCATTGGTGGGCAGGCCACCGATATTGAGATCACAGTGGGAGAGATCAGGAAACTGAAAAGAGAACTATACGAAGTAATCGCTTACCATACCTCAAAACCCTTAAAGCAGGTTGAGAAAGATTGCGATCGTGATTACTGGCTTACAGGGGAAGAAGCGAAAGAATATGGATTGGTAGATGAAGTATTATTGATCAATCCGCGTAAAAACAAAAAGGTGGAAGAAAGAATTGGAAGTTAAGGACTGGTGTAAATCGGTATAAGATGTGGTTTGTTGATATTCGATGCAAAGAAATACCTGTAAACACATAAACAAATTTAAAGAACAAGAAATCATATAATATGAATTATTCAAAATATTTAATTCAGCCATTCAGGATGGAAGATGATGATCCTGAAACGGAGCCTAAAGAAGAAAAAGGTCCTGAGTTGGGCAAACTGATGCAAAAAAAATTAGAGAAATATTTTTTTGAGACGAGATCCGTTTATTTATGGGGAGTTATTGCTGATAAATCAGCCAGTGATATAGTTTCCAAACTATTGTTACTCGACGCAGATAAACCAGGTGAAGAAATTAAATTGTTTATAAATAGCCCGGGTGGCGTTGTTACCAGCGGCCTTGTCATATACGATACAATGAGAATGCTGAAAAGCCCTGTAAGTACCATTTGCATGGGATTGGCTGCATCGATGGCCTCAATCTTATTGAGTGGTGGCAAAAAAGGAAAGCGCTTTATTTATCCACATGGAGAAGTAATGATCCATCAGCCAAGCCTCGGTGGTTACATGCAGGGTGTCAGTGCCGACCTCGAAATTCAGGCTGAGCAGACAAAAAGGGCGAAAGACATCGGTGCAAAAATCTTGGCAGATAATTGTAATAAGAAGATAGAACAGATTTATAAAGACTTTGACCGGGATTACTGGATGGAAGCAAAAAAGGCTATAGAATACGGAATTGTGGATAAGGTTGTGGAAAATATTTAACCGGCCTTGTAATCAACCGGATAGGAATTAGACTAAACCGTTGCCGATAGCAACGGTTTTTTTGCGTGATGTCCAATAAGTTGGATAACTTCGTATAATATTAATCAGTAAATTAAGATGGCCAAGAATACATTGCATTGTTCATTCTGTGGACGAAGCCGCGATGAGGTAAAGATCCTTATTGCAGGACAAGAAGGTCATATTTGTGAAAATTGTGTTGAACATGCACGTGAAATTATAGAACAGGAATTAATGATCCGCAATGAAAATGGTGCTTCCGCTTCCCAATTTAAACTTACGGTAAAGAAGCCAATGGAAATGAAGCGCTTTCTAGACGAATATGTGATCGGGCAGGATGATGCAAAAAAGGTTTTATCTGTTGCCGTATATAACCATTACAAGCGCTTACAGCAGAAAATAGGAGAGAATGAAGTTGAGATAGAGAAGAGCAACATCATCATGGTGGGTGAAACTGGAACAGGTAAAACCCTGCTGGCCAAAACTATTGCAAAACTGCTTAACGTACCTTTTGCCATTGTAGATGCTACCGTTTTTACTGAAGCCGGTTATGTGGGTGAAGATGTGGAAAGTATACTGACGCGCCTGTTGCAGGTTTGTAATTATGATGTAACCGCTGCTGAAAGAGGCATTGTATATATTGATGAACTGGATAAGATCGCACGCAAGGGAGACAATCCTTCTATTACCCGTGATGTCAGCGGGGAAGGAGTACAACAGGGTCTACTCAAATTGCTGGAGGGGACGGATGTGTTGGTTCCCCCGCAGGGTGGACGAAAACATCCGGAGCAAAAACTAATAAAGATTAACACACAAAATATTCTGTTTATTTGTGGGGGTGCATTCGACGGCGTTGATAAGGTGATCGCCAGAAGGATAAATACAAATGCCATTGGTTTTAATGTTAACAAGGAACAACAGGAAGCGGCCAAGAAAAACCTGCTGCAATATGTAAACGCCCAGGATCTTAAAAATTTTGGCCTGATACCGGAACTGCTTGGGCGGTTACCGGTTGTCACTTATTTAAACCCCCTTGATGCTCCTACGTTACGCTCCATTCTCACTGAACCTAAAAATTCATTGGTTAAGCAATATGAGAAATTATTTGAGCTGGAAAATATTAAACTCACCATGGATGAGGAAGTATTGCATTTTATGGTAGAAAAGGCAATGGAGTACAAACTGGGAGCCAGGGGCTTGCGCTCCATTTGCGAAAGCATTCTGACGGATGCCATGTTTGAAATGCCTTCCGGAAAAGAAAAGTTCATTCACCTGACCCTTGACTACGCTAAGAAAAAATTCGACAAGAGTAAAATGAGTTTGCTGAAAGTTGCCTGATAGTTACAGGAAAAAAATTAGATAAGCCGCTTCTGATCAAGGCGGCTTTTTAATTTGGATACCTCTTAGATTTGATATCACCGCAGCTGCATTTATATCCCCTAAACCGGGTATTTTTTGGGTAATTATTGTATTTTGTGCCGCTTGTTGATAACATTTAGTAACCAATAAAATTGCTACATGCAGGAACTTATAAACCGATTAAAACAACGCGCCCGCTTAAATGATGAGCAGGCAGTATCTGCTATCGAGGTAATAAAAGACTATACAAAGGAAATATTTCCCATGTTTGCTGATGCTATCGATAAGCTGTTTGATGATGATGCTGCGGATGATAAAGAAGATTTTATGGGATAGCCCGGCGTTCTCACCTTGAGGCATTCTTATTTCTGATCAACTTTATACACATGGGTAACGATAAGCTGGAAAAATCATTACATACTGGTGCTCATCAGCAGTTGCATCTACTGGTGGGAGACTGGGAAGGAATTACGCGCACCTGGTTCGAACCAAACCAGTTAGCAGATGAATCCCCTATGAAAGGGACCATGAAGGCCGTACTAGATGGGCGATTTATACTTCATGAGTACAGCGGCAGCATAAACAGTGAACCTTTTGAAGGCCTTGCCATTTATGGTTATCACCTTGGCAGCAGGAGTTTTCAGTCTGCCTGGATAGACAGCTTTCACATGGGAACAGCTATCATGTTTTCCGAAGCTGCCGGTAATGATAAGAAAATGCGTTTTCTGGGAAGTTATGCGGCAAACGAAGAGCGCTGGGGATGGAGAACGGTAATTGAGGTCGTAAGTCCGGACGAGCTTGTTATCACTGCTTTTAATATTACACCGGATGGGGCAGAATCCAAGGGTGTTGAGACCCACTATCGACGGGTGAAGTGAAGTCGGATGTCACCGCCCTAAAAAAGCCCGGGCTAAATGGCCCAGGCGTATAACAAGCAATCGGGAGAGACTAATTTTTAACTGCTTCCCTGGCAATCACCATTTTTTGCACTTCCGAAGTTCCTTCCCCTATAGTACATAATTTACTATCCCGGAAGAATTTTTCAACAGGAAAATCTTTTGTATAACCATAACCGCCAAAAATCTGAATTGCTTCCGTGGCCGCTTTTACGGCTACTTCACTAGCAAAATACTTTGCCATTGCAGCATGCTTGGTCATTTGCTCGCCGCGGTTTTTGAGATCAGCCGCCTGCATAGTCAATAATTCAGCAGCTGTTATTTCCGTTGCCATGTCTGCCAATTTAAAAGATATACCCTGGAAATTAGAAATGGGCTGATCAAATTGATGTCTTTCTTTTGAATACTGAAGCGCCGCTTCGAAAGCTCCTTTGGCAATACCGAGGCTTAAGGCAGCAATGGAGATCCTACCGCCGTCCAGTACCTTCATGGATTGTTTAAACCCCGCGCCCACATCCCCAAGGCGATTAACATCGGGTACCTGGCAATGATTAAATATCATTTCTGATGTTTCGCTGGCCCGCATACCCAACTTGTTCTCCTTTTTGCCCGCGCTAAAACCGGGTGTTCCTCTTTCAACCACGAAGGCCGTCGCATTATCTTTGGTACGTGGTGGGCCTGTCCGGCAAACTACAACTGCTACGTCGCTGCTGTTTCCATGGGTTATCCAGCACTTGCTGCCTTCTATGATCCAATTATTACCTTCCTTTACTGCCACGCATTTCATATTTCCGGCATCACTGCCAGTATTTGGCTCAGTTAGCCCCCAGGCACCAAGCCATTCAGCATCTGCCAGTTTTGGCAAGTATTTTTGTTTCTGTTCTTCATCACCAAAAGCCAGAATATGGCCAGTACAGAGCGAATTATGGGCAGCTACGCTTAAACCTATCGATCCGCAAATTTTACTAATTTCCTGAATAACCGTTACATACTCAAAATAACCAAGCCCCGCACCTCCATATTTTTCCGGGACCAGAACGCCCATCAATCCCAATTTTCCTAATTCTTTAAAGACCTGAAGAGGGAATTCCTGGCTTTCATCCCATTTCATTACATAAGGTTTTATATAATGAAGGGCAAAATCTCTTGTGATTTGTTGTACCTGTTGCGTAAGTTCCGACGTTTCAAAATTCATTGTAAGAAGCACTCATTATTTAGCTGTTCGAATAATGATGCAAGTTAATTAACATTTCTATTAGATACTAACACTTGTTAGTTAAAAGGTAAAAAATTTGCTGTCCTGTGAACTGAATGTTAAAGTCATCACACTGGCGTAAGTGTGCAGCCTGGCCTTGTGAGGTGGCGTACTCGTGCCTTTTGCTTACGGCAACCTATATGCCGGCACGAGAACGCCTGGCACATTCCAGCACGGCATTCCCGCCAAAATCTGGTGGTGCATCTGTATTTACTCAATTAACCGTGAAATAGGGTAATAGCTTAGTTTGTAAATCTTTCGTAATAATCCCTATTGCCCCAATGTCTTCAACACGATTAAAATTACCATGCTGCATCCGGTACTGCATGATTGCATTCGCGATGTTCCACCTGATGTAAGGATGTGACTTTAAGATTTCCACATCAGCTGTATTAATGTTTATTTTTTGAAGCCCTTCCACAGAAACCTGAAGACGGAATTTGATACGTTGAAACGTTGAATCGGGCAGCCCATATATTTCCTTCAATTGATCTACTTCATAAAACCCGCCTAATCTTCCCCTGAAAAGAACTATTCGCGCAGCGAGTTTAGATCCTATTCCCGGCAAGGCGATGAGTGCAGTTGTATCCGTTGCGTTTAAGTCAATGATTTCTTTTGAAAATACCGTCTGTATATAATCCGGGCGTGATGGAGTATATGCCGGTTGCTTATATTGCTTACGTTGATCTGTAAACGCAGGCTCCGCGGTTAGGCGTATATAAGGCATTAAACGCTTCGCTAATTCCGGATGCAGGCCATATATCTTCGAAATGTCTCCCTTTTGCCGGAATTTTCCTCCCTTAGAAACATAATTATAAATAGTTTTAATTGTTTTATCCGGCACACCTAACTTCTGCCATCCGGCAGCAGATAAGGTGTTTGGATCAAAATAGAACATCTCTCGTTTAACATATGCCTTTCCATGAATACTTTCCTGCTTATGATCAAACGACAGATCAGCATCTGCCTGAAGGTTTTGATTATGTGAAGTATCAGCTTCATTATGTGACCGGGTTAATTCCTTTTGAACATTTCTAAGCGCTGCTATATCCATCACCGGCTTTCTTTGTGGAATAAGGTAGGGCAGCAGAAAGATGACAAAGATTAGCGCCATCAGCACGATGATGGCTAAACGCTCTTTTTTTGTAAATGAAAAATAGTCTTTTACTATTTGTTTGTACATAACAGAAATATTATGCTAATCTAAGCCTACGATGACAGCATAAACACCGTGATTTACTCAATTAATAATGGGAATAAAACGGTTTCAGATAATCAAATGAACAGCCGGAGGCCATCATGGGCAAGATCGATTCCTTCGGGTAGTTCGCCGTTAACGTCTTCGTGTTTGCCTAACTGGTGACTGATATGTGTAAAATAGGCCTGGGGAACCTGCACTTCTTTTGCAAGATCTACAGCTTCCTGCAGATTAAAGTGTGAGATGTGGGCATTCTTGCGCAGTGCGTTAACTACCAGTACTTCAGAGCCTTTTATTTTATTTTTTTCGTCCGCCTCGATCCGGTTTGCGTCTGTGATATACGTAAAACTTCCAAACCGGAAACCCAATACGGGCATTTTTAAATGCCAGGTAGCCACCGGCACAATGGGAATATCCCCTACCTGGAACGCATTCATGAGGATGGTATTGAGGTTAATTTCCGGCAGCCCGGGATATTTTTTGTCGGAGAACGCATAAGAAAATTCTCTTTTCAATGCCTCCTGTGTCAGGACATTGGCCCATACTTCCATAGGTTTGTGTGAAAAGAAATTATAGGCCCTTACATCATCAAGTCCCGCAACATGATCTTTATGCGGATGTGTGAATAGAATGGCATCCAGTCTTTTTACACCCGCACGAAGCATCTGGTATCGGAAATCGGGGCCGGCGTCGACTACCAGTGTTGTATTATTCGATTGTACAAGTATACTTGACCGTAACCGATTATCTTTTTTATCGGAAGAGAGACATACTTCACAGCTGCAACCTATCATAGGAACCCCACTGCTCGTGCCGGTACCAAGAAATGTTATTGTAAGAGAAGGATATGCCACTCTTCGAAGATAATTTTTTTCCGGGTCTGAGTGGCCGCCCGGAGTGGTGTGACTGGAATTATTTCCCGGCGGTCTCATATCGCTGGATCACCTCTGCATAATTTTTTTGGGTTTCCGGTGTAAGCGCTTCAGGAATTATAGTCAGCTGAGGGATCAGATCGATCAGCGTATGGATCCGTCCCTCAACCTGGAGAAACTTATTCAGCACCACCACTTTCCGTTCTTCGAGAATACAGAAGCCGCTCTGAAACGTTCCTCTTTCATAACGGATAACATATTCGGATTCTTCCAGTATTTTTTCGAGTTTATTCAGTGTGGCGGGTGTATATCTCATGATTATCGTAAATGGTCAATAGTGGTTAAGTAAACAACAAGATTCAATCCGGGTTTACTTTTACAAGTCAAAATTAGTCGTTCATTAACCGATAATCATTATACTTTTCCACAGGATGTAAATAACTTGTTTCTCTCAACTATTTGCTTGTCATTTTAACCACGGGAACAATCATTTCTTCGAGGCTAACGCCACCGTGTTGAAAGGTGTTACGATAATAATTCACGTAATAATTATAATTGTTCGGATAACAGAGAAAACCGTCTTCTTTTGCAAAGATGTAAGATGAGTTAAGGGTAGGCACAGGCAACCCGGCCTCTTTGGGGTCTCTGAAAGCCAGAACATCCTTGGCATCGTAATTCAGGTTCCTGCCATGTTTGTAGCGGAGGTTAGTTGTCGTCTGCTTATCACCAATCACTTTACAGGGTGTATTTACACGAACACTGCCATGATCGGTTGCAAGTACCAGGTTTATCTTTTTATCAGCGATTTTTTTTAAGGCCTGGTGAAGTGGCGAATGTTCGAACCAGCTTGTCGTGATGCTTCGGTAACTTATTTCATCGCTCGCCAGTTCTTTCAAAACCTCCATTTCCGTACGGGCGTGGCTGAGCATATCAACGAAATTATAAACGATGATATTCAAATCATTTTCCAACAGGTTATGAATATTATTCAACAGATTCTGACCATCGCTATGGTTAAGCACCTTGGTATATGAAAATCGCGTTTTATCCATTTTCAGCCGTTTGAGCTGTGCACGAAACAGGTCTTCCTCGTACAGGTTTTTGCCCCCTTCTTCATCATCGTTCTTCCACTGCACCGAAAACTGCTTTTCAATATCAAGTGGCAACAGGCCTGCGAAAATGGCATTTCGGCAATATTGCGTTGCTGTAGGTAAAATACTGTAGAAGGTATCTTCCTCAAGGATGCGAAAGCTTTCGGAAAATATGGGTTGTATGGCTTTCCACTGATCGAAGCGCAGGTTGTCTATTAGAATAAAAAATGTGGGGATGCCCTTTTCCATATTAGGAAATACCTTATGCTTCATCAGGGAATGCGACATTACGGGCGCATTAAGCGATTTAGGATTCACCCACGATAAATAATTTCTCGACACGAATTTGAAGTATTCTGTATTGGCTTCCTGTTTTTGCGCCTGGAAAACTTCCATCATTTCGGGACTATCGCTTTTACCCATTTCAAGTTCCCAGAATACCAGCTTCCGGTAAATCTCCATCCATTCATTATAATCCGGATTGCTGTTTAATGCCATGAATAAATTCCTGAATTGCTGCTGATATGCAGATGTAGTTTTCTCAGCCACCAGTCTCTTGTTATCCAGGATCTTTTTTAGCGACAGCAATACCTGGTTAGGATTTACCGGTTTTATCAGGTAATCGCTGATTTGGCTGCCTATGGCATCATTCATGAGGTTTTCCGTTTCATTCTTCGTTATCAGAACGATAGGGATCTGGGAACTGACTTCTTTGATTTTTGCCAGTGTTTCCAACCCGGTGATGCCCGGCATGGTTTCATCAAGCAAAACCACATCAACCGCATGCTCCTTTACATAATCTATCGCATCGAAGCCATTCGTAAGTGTATGAACATGGTATCCTTTGTTTTCCAAAAATAATTTTTGTGATTGTAAACTTTCAATTTCATCATCGACCCATAATATTTTGGCTGGAGACATTAATGTTTTTTGATTTAATGTAAATAAAAGATATCTGCAAAGTTCTTTTCACAATATAACCCCTGAAGCTAACAAATGTAATTTATACCAATGGCATTTGTAGATTTGCAGGTTTTACTCACCTCTTTTAACAAACCTGAAACACTAATGCCTTCTTCCGTCAGAAAGATCATTAACGACCCGGTTCATGGATTCATTACCATTGATAATGCCCTGATCTACTCGATAGTATCGCACCCATGGTACCAACGCCTGCGTAACATTCACCAAATGGCTTTGGCCCATCTTGTTTATCCCGGGGCTGTTCATAGCCGGCTGCTTCATTCATTGGGAGCTTATCACTTAATGAAAAATGCCCTTCAGGAACTAAAAAATAAGGGCGTTACTATCACTGCCGAAGAGGAAGAAGCGGCAAATATTGCCATTTTGCTTCATGATGCAGGGCACGGCCCTTTTTCGCATGCCCTTGAAAATATACTGATCACCGGTATCCGCCACGAAACCATTTCGCTGCTTATTATGCAGGAAATGAACCGTCAGCTAAATGGCCGTTTGGAAATGGCTATTGCTATTTTCACCGATAACTACCCTAAACCATTCCTGCACCAGCTTGTTTCCGGACAACTCGATGTTGACCGGATGGACTATCTTACCCGTGACAGTTTTTTTACAGGTGTTTCGGAAGGCGTTATCGGTTATGATCGCATTTTAAAAATGCTGGCCGTCTGTAAGGGTCAGTTAATGATTGAAGAAAAAGGCATTTATTCTATTGAAAAATTTCTCGTGTCAAGAAGGCTGATGTACTGGCAGGTTTATTTACATAAAACGGTATTAAGCTCGGAAAAGATGCTCATAAAAATTATTCAGCGTTCAAGGGACCTTATTGCGGGAGGTTTACAGGCACATGCCGCTTCGCCGAACCTTGACCTTTTCTTA
The DNA here is from genome assembly GCA_037718865.1 of Chitinophagaceae bacterium. Classification (GTDB taxonomy): domain Bacteria; phylum Bacteroidota; class Bacteroidia; order Chitinophagales; family Chitinophagaceae; genus JADCRZ01. The sequence goes on from JBBJMP010000005.1 coordinate 193,682, forward strand.
CAACGCAAAGAATCAGGCGACCTGGGCAGGCAACTTGACCAGTTTTGCCTGCTAGACGATTACGACGTGCTCAGCACCATCAAAAACTGGATGTTCCATGATGATAAGATCCTTTCCACTCTTTGCCGTGCCCTGATTGAACGACGCCTGTTTAAAGTTAAATTACAGGCAAAAGCATTTGACGCAGAGCAGGTTCAAACAGTCAGGAACAGGGTTTGTGATAGTTTGAACATTAATGAAGCAGAAGCCAGATATTTTGTTCTTGAAGGCCAGGCTGTCAATACAACATACGACCCTGGTGATGAACGCATCAACATCCTGTTTAAAGATGGCAGCATAAAAGACATCTCGGAAGTAGACAACGCCCTCATACATCACAATTTGTCCAGCCCTGTGAAAAAAAATTATATTTGTTATTACAATTAGCTATTAGCTTCAAGAATCAGCCATTAACATTTATTCGCTGATAGCTTAAGCTACCAGCAAAGCTCAACATTATGACTTTTACCGCCGCACAGATAGCATTACTGATTAATGGAAAAGTGGAAGGTCACCCGGATGTCGCCGTTAGTTCTTTTGGAAAGATTGAGGAAGCGCAGCAGGGACAGCTTTCCTTTTTAGCTAACCCGAAATATGAAGACTACTTATATTCAACCTTAGCCTCCGTTATTATTATTAACGACGCGCAGGAGCTAAAACAACCTATCTCTCCCACCCTGATCCGTGTAGCGGATGCATACAGCGCCTTTGCCATCCTGCTTTCAAAGTACCAAAACATGGTTACACAACAGATGCAGGGTATACAGCAACCGTCTTTTATTGATAGCACCGTAAAGCTTGGCGAAAATAACTTTGTTGGTGCATTTGCTTATCTCTCCGAGAATGTCATCCTGGGAAACCATGTCAAGATTTTTCCCCAGGTCTTTATAGGCGTGAACGTTACCATAGGAGACAACACCATCATTTACCCGGGTTGCAAAATATATAATGATTGTGTGCTGGGAAAAAATATTACAGTGCACGCCGGAACGGTAATTGGAAGCGATGGATTTGGATTTGCCCCTCAATCCGATGGCAGTTTCAAAAAAGTACCCCAAATCGGAAACGTGGTTATCGAAGACAACGTTGAAATTGGCGCCAATGCGACCATTGACCGGGCGACCATCGGTTCCACCATTATTAAAGCAGGGGCCAAACTGGATAATTTGATACAGGTGGCGCATAACGTAGAGGTAGGTAATAATACTGTTATTGCAGCGCAGGCAGGGGTAAGCGGCAGCACCAAGATAGGCAACAATGTAATGATCGGGGGGCAGGCAGGCCTTGCTGGGCACATACAAATCGCCGATGGCAGCAAGATCAATGGACAAAGCGGCGTTAGCAAGTCCATCAAGATCCCAAATACGGCAGTTACCGGGTCACCGGCTTTTGATTATACCAGTTCCTTACGCAGCCAGGCACTCAGCCGCAATCTACCTGAAATGGAAAAACGCCTCAAGGCCCTGGAGCAACTGGTAAGGCAGCTGCTTGAGGAAAAAGTATGATATCTTAAAGATGTTCTTTGGCAGTCAAATAGGTTTAAGGTTTAAGGTTAGTTGGAAAAGAGTTTCCCGAATCGAAAATCATCTGCCTTAGAAAACTTTAAACGTTAAACCTTAAACAGCTTCGCATGCAAATCAGCGGTTTCACCTTTGTTCGTAATGCAGTGAAATTCGATTACCCGGTGGTAGAGTCCATTACCTCCATCCTTCCGATAGTAGATGAATTTATTGTAAGCGTGGGCAATTCGGAAGACCAGACTCCGGCGCTCATTAGATCTATCAATTCTCCCAAAATAAAGATCATTGATTCGGTCTGGGACGATTCGTTAAAAACGGGTGGTAAAGTGCTTGCCGCAGAAACGGATAAAGCATTTGCACGTTTGTCAGCCAATTCAGACTGGGCATTTTATCTCCAGGCAGATGAAATACTGCACGAAAGGTATTTGGAAACCATTCAACGGGCCACCAGGAAGTATCTCAATGATTCCTCCGTAGAAGGCCTGTTATTTAACTACCTGCATTTTTACGGCACTTATGATTATACCGGCGATTCGCGACGCTGGTACAACCGGGAGATCCGGATCATCAGAAATAATAAAGCGATCAGGTCCTACCTTGATGCTCAGGGCTTCCGGATAAGTGGCCGTAAATTGAGGGTAAAACCGGTAGACGCATGTATATATCATTACGGGTGGGTAAAGCCGCCTGAAGTCCAGATGCAAAAAATTTACAACACATTCAATTTCTGGGGTGGAGATGATCTTTCTAAACCGGCAACCCGGGAAGATACCTTCAATTATTTAAACGATGCCGACTCATTGGTTAAATTTACAGATTCGCATCCGGAAGTGATGAAAGAACGTATCCGGCAGAAGAACTGGGAAGTGGATTTCGACCTGACCCGAAAAAAATTGTCCTTAAAGAATAATCTTTTATACCGCATAGAAAAAATCACCGGGGTACGCTTATTTGACTACAAGAATTACCGGATTATATGAAGGTCAGCATATCTTTGGCTAATCCGGCTTTTTCCACCTGAATAATTATCTTTGCCCGGAATAAAAATAGCATGGACTTAAACTTTAACGCGGATAAGCAACATACCTTAGGTACTGAAGTTAGTATTTCGGGTACAGGCTTGCATACGGGCGCAGTTGTGGATATGACCCTGAAACCAGCTAATCCCGGATCCGGTTACCAGTTTCAACGCCTTGATCTGCCTAATTATCCGGTTATTAAAGCAGATTGCGACCTGGTAACGGAAACGGCACGCGGAACGACACTGGAATCTAAAAATGTAAAAGTCCATACTGTTGAACACATATTGGCTGCCTTGGTAGGAATGAGAGTAGATAATGTATTGATAGAGCTTACCGGTCCGGAGATCCCGATCATGGATGGCAGTTCCCGCCAGTTTACAGAGCTCATTGAAACAGCCGGCGTTATAGAACAGCAGATGGAAAAGATTTGGTATTCCATTGATGAAAACATCTACCATTATGACGAGGTAAAACGGGTGGAAATGGTGGCCATGCCTGCAGCTGAATACAGTATCACCACATTGATCGATTTTAATTCTCCCATACTCGGCACCCAACATGCCGGTTTAAAAAATATGGAGCATTTCAAGGCTGAGATAGCCCCCTGCCGTACATTTTGTTTTTTGCATGAACTGGAAATGCTGATTGAAAATAACCTGATCAAGGGAGGAGATGTGAATAATGCCATTGTCATTGTAGACAAGCCGGTGTCTAGAGATGAGATGAGCCGTTTGGAAAAGGTATTTAAAAGAGAAAAAATGGAGGTAAACAGTGAAGGATACCTGAACAACCTGGAACTCCGTTTTCCCAATGAACCCGCCCGCCATAAATTACTTGATGTAGTAGGAGACCTTGCCTTGATCGGTTACCCTATTAAAGCAAAGATCATTGCTAACCGCCCCGGGCATAGCAGCAATGTTGAATTTGCGAGGAAGATAAAGCAGTACATAAAAAAAATTAAACATGTAAAAAAGGTTCCGGTATATGATCCAAACCAGGAAGCGGTTTATACTACCCGGCAAATTGAACAGACCCTTCCGCATCGTTATCCATTCCTTTTAGTAGATAAAATCATCGAATTAACCAATAATTACATCGTAGGTATAAAAAACGTAACGTTTAACGAACCGTTCTTTGTAGGCCACTTTCCCGGCAACCCTGTAATGCCAGGAGTATTACAGATTGAGGCTTTGGCACAGACCGGGGGTATATTGGCTATAAAGTTGCTGGAACACGGTAAGTATGACACGTATTTCTTAAAAATCGATAATTGCAAATTTAAAAAAATGGTTGTACCAGGCGATACCATGATTCTTCGGATGGAACTTACTGCACCCATCAGAAGAGGAATCTGTGAAATGCGGGGAACCGTTTTTGTGGGAAATAAAATTTGTACGGAGGCCGATCTGGTGGCCCAGTTGGTAAAAAAATCATGATTCATCCTCATACATATATACACCCTGATGCCAAACTGGCGACCAACGTCAAGGTTGATCCGTTCACCGTTGTTCATCAAAATGTGGAGGTCGGGGAAGGCACATGGATAGGCAGTAACGTTACCATTATGGAAGGTGCCCGCATCGGTAAAAATTGCCGGATATTTCCTGGTGCGGTCATCGCAGCCATACCCCAAGATCTTAAATTTGACGGCGAGGAAACTACCGTGCAGGTAGGTGATAATACCACCATTCGCGAATTCGTTACGATTAACCGGGGAAGCAGGGACCGTTGGACGACAAGGGTAGGAAATAACTGCCTGATTATGGCCTACAGCCATATTGCACACGATTGCGTAGTCGGCAATCATTGCATTCTTAGCAATAATACTCAAATGGCCGGTCATGTTGTGTTGGGCGACTGGGTCGTTATCGGCGGTATGGGGGCTATACACCAGTTTGTTCAGATCGGGCAGCACACCTTCATCAGCGGAGGATCATTGATCGGCAAAGACGTACCTCCTTATATTAAGGCAGGCCATAATCCTTTAAGTTATGCCGGGGTTAACTCCGTTGGTTTAAAGAGAAGGGGGTTCAGCATCGAACGCATTAATCACATTCTGGATATCTACCGTTGCATCTACAACAAAAAAATGAACACTTCCCAGGCCCTGGAGTTTATTGAGGAAGAACTGCCTGCCAGTGACGAAAGGGATGAAATTGTAACCTTCATCCGTGAAAGTGGAAGGGGCATCATTAAACGTTATACAAAAGGCAGTGCTGATGATGATTAGCTGCACCAATACCGGTAAACGCTTTAACCGTGATTGGATCTTTCGGAACTTCAGCTATGAATTTATCAGCGGAGGCCACTACTCAATTACCGGACCGAACGGCTCGGGCAAATCCACCCTTTTACAAATCGTAGCAGGAGCGGTTGTGCTTTCTGAAGGTAAGATAGACTATCATACAACGAAGGCAGGAGGCCCCTCCGGAAACAAACCACTTGATCCGGAACAAGTATACAATTGTATATCCATTGTGGCCCCTTACCTGGATGTCATAGAAGAAATGACATTGACGGAGTTCCTTGAATTTCACCAGATCTTCAAACCTTTGTTACCGGGCCTGGATGTTAAAGCCGTCATTTCAAAGATAAGCCTTCAAAAAGCGGCCAATAAACAAATCAGGTATTACTCCAGCGGAATGAAGCAGCGCGTAAAACTGGCTCAGGCCATATTCTCCGACACTCCCTGTTTGTTACTGGATGAACCCTGTACCAACCTTGATGATACGGGGATCGAATTGTATCATCAACTAATCGCTGACTATTGTAGGGACCGGCTCGTGATCGTCAGCTCTAACGATAAGCAGGAGTATGATTTCTGCAGCAAGATATTGAATATGCTGGATTATAAGTAGCCTGTTTTGCTGTACGAAGTCTCCAGACTTCGTACTCACTATATTTTTTTAGTCTCAGACTATAGTTGGAAACTATGAAGAACATAGCTGTACAAAGTCAGAGACTTTGTACAGCTTAAGACTTTGAACAGCTTGACTTATAAAACCTTAACGCTGGCTGGCTATCAGCAAATTCAGATCTGTAAATTTGAGATCGAACATCTGGCTGAGGTGAAAATCAGTAAGGGAACCCTTAAACAAATATATACTGCTCCGGAGGTGCAACTGGTGCCAGATCAGGTTTTCAAATCCGCCTTCATCCGAAGCTTCCAGCAATAAAGGCATAAGCACACTACTGATCGCCTGTGACGCAGTTCTGGCAAAGCCGGAAGGTATATTGGGAACACCGTAATGAATGACGCCGTATTTGGTGAACACGGGGTGTTCGTGCGTAGTTATTTCAGAAGTTTCAAAACAGCCGCCACGGTCAATGCTAACGTCAATGACCACACTGCCCGGACGCATGTTACTCACCATTTCCTCGGTAACTACGATTGGTGTCCGCCCCGTCTGGGATGCAATGGCTCCTACGGCAATTTCACAGGTCTTTAATTGCTTGGCAAGGATTTTAGGCTCCAGCACGCAGGTCCACATACGCTGGCCAATATTATTCTGTAATCGCTTCAGGCGGTAAACACTGTTATCAAATACTTTCACGGATGCGCCCAGCGCCAGGGCTGCTCTTGCTGCATATTCGCCAACTATGCCCGCACCCAATATGATTACCTTGGTCGGCGGAATACCCGAAATACCTCCAAGCAAAACTCCTTTCCCGTGGTTGGCCGAGCTAAGGTATTGTCCGGCTATCAGCATTACGGCACTACCGGCAATCTCGCTCATGCTCCGGACGATGGGATAGGTTCCGCTATCGTCTTTGAGATTTTCAAAAGAAAAAGCGGTGATTTTTTTCTCCATCATTTTTTCAAGAAATTCCGATTTCATCGCTGACAGGTGAATCGGTGAAACAAGCAATTGGTTATGTTGTAAGAAAGGAAGGTCTTCCTCAACTACCGGTGCACTCTTTACCAATAAGGGCGCTTTATATACTTCGCTCTTCTCAAAAACGATCTTGGCCCCTGCTTCACTGTAATCTTTATCGCGGAAATGTGCCGCTTCACCGGCATTATGTTCAATAACCACGTTGTGGCCGTTACTTACGAGAACACCTACCGCATCCGGAGTCAGGGCGATGCGGTTTTCCTGAAATGCTGTTTCTTTTGGAATTCCTATATGCAGTTGCTCCCCCTGTGGTTTTACATCTAAAGTCTCTTCTAAGGTTTCATAGCTGAATGAGGTGCTGATCAGAGGTTTGGTTTGAGACATCTTATGAGATTTACTTTTTTCCTTTTATACTGTTTACGAAGTAAATTTTTTTGGCTTATCAGTGCTTATTACCTGATTTACTGGCATACTGGCAATAAGATTTGTCAGAGCAACACATGACCTGATCTTCACCTGGCTGATTAGGTCTGTAAATATGGCTTGTGAAAGTGCACATACGTTTCAACCAAATATAATCAATTATCCCCTATTCGAATGCGACGCGTTGATTCATCGATGGCCTCAAGATAAATATGAACGGTATCATCAGGTAAAAGAGAAAAAGCAAGTTCGGGCCATTCTACCAGGCATAAATTTCCCGAATATAAACTGTCTTCCACACCTGCACGCATAAGCTCTTCGTTGTTTTTTAGCCGGTAAAGATCGATATGTAAGATATTGCCCCGGCTGCCCTTATATTCATTGATAATTGAATATGTCGGACTACTTACAGCATCTTTCACACCCAGAACCTGGCACATGGCGCGAATAAAGGTTGTTTTACCGGATCCCATGAGACCATGAAATGCGATGACCGTTTTCTTGCCTATTATTCCTAATACTTCCCTGGCCACTCCTTCAATCTTATCAAGAGCAACGATTCTTTCCATGCCGCAAATATAATTGGTTGCCATCTATCGAAAAGCATCTTAAAAGCAGGGCTAGCGTTCACTTCGTGCAAAGTGCAACCCCGTTGAGATAATATGCCTGCAAACTGCAACAAGGTTGAGATAATATCCGGCTATATTTAAAAATCGCCTAACTGCATATTGTAACTTTGCCGGGTCAAAAAAGGGATTTATGGAAACAGTGAACTGGAAGGTTGAAGGTATGACGTGCTCAAACTGTGCATTAACCATTTCAAAATATTTGCAGAAACAGGGCCTGCAAAATGTCAGCGTAAATGCTATAGATGGTGAAGTAAGGTTTGAAACGCCGGAAACGACAAAAGGAGAAAAATGGGTTAAAGGCATCGAGAGCCTTGGATACAAGGTAGTTAATGATGCAACTATCGAAACGGCCGGTGAAAAAAAGCCGGTAAACAAGTTTTTGCTTTACTTTCTGATCTGTTTGCCCTTTACCGTTATCCTCATGTTACACATGCTGGAGAACTGGATTCACATACCCTGGCTGATGAATTCCTGGGTACAGTTTGCGCTCTGTCTACCGGTATATCTGACAGGTATGCATTTTTTTGGAAGAAGTGCGGTTAAAAGCCTGAGCAATGGAATACCAAATATGAATGTATTGGTAACGCTGGGGGCTACCGCAGCTTTTGTCTATAGCCTGGCGGGCAGTTTGCTTAACCTGGGTGGAGGGTATCTCTTTTACGAAACTGCAGCAACCATCATCACATTGGTGTTCCTGGGTAATTATATGGAAGACGCCTCCATAGAATCTACCCAAAAGGCCTTGAACAGCCTGGCCCGGACGCAAAAAGTGATGGCTAATATGATCGCTTTTGACGAACAGCACAAAGAGCTCATTTTCCCGGTTGAGAATAAGCAATTGCAACCCGGCGACCTCATACTGATCAGGTCGGGCGAGCAAGTGCCTGCAGATTGTAAGATCTTATGGGGAGATGCGGAAGTAAATGAAGCCATCATTTCGGGAGAAAGCCTGCCTGTAGAAAAACAGGCTAAAGACAGTCTCATCGGCGGAAGCATGCTTGCTAACGGTTCCGTAAAGGCCCAGGTTACAGCATCTGCAGGCAACTCCGTTCTTTCCAACATCATAAACCTGGTAAAGAAAGCACAAGGCGATAAACCACCGGTTCAGTTGCTGGCAGACCGTATCAGCTCAATCTTTGTGCCTGTAGTGATTGGTATTGCGATAATAACATTCGTGGTTAATTATGTATTATTGTCCGACTTTACTTCTTCTTTAATGCGTAGTATTGCCGTGCTGGTCATTGCTTGCCCCTGTGCTATGGGACTGGCCACCCCGGCAGCGATTGCCGTTGGCCTTGGCCGTGCTGCACGGAATGGCGTTTTGTTCCGGAATGCAAAAAGCCTGGAGGCATTTAAAGAGATCAGACAGGTTGTATTCGATAAAACAGGCACATTAACAACAGGGGATTTCGCCATTTCGGATTTTTGGTTTCACAATACCGAAGCTGCCGAATTCAAACGCATTATGCATTCCCTGGAAAAATATTCTAACCATCCCATAGCCAGGTCAATCAGCAAAGAGTGGAAAACAAAAGCCGATATCCGCTGGAAGAAAATTGAGGAGATAAAAGGTTTGGGAATGAAAGGTGAAACGTTTGAAGGAGATATTTACCAGGCAGGTTCATATAAACTGGCTCCCCAAACAGAAGATGGCCGTGCTCACAATATTTACGTGCTGAAGAATAACGAACTCCTGGGATGGATAGATGTGGAAGACCAAATACGGCCGGAAGCATCAAAAGTGGTAAACTTTTTAAGAAATAAAAACATTAAGACCATTTTGTTAAGCGGTGACCGTTTGGATAGTTGTACCAGACTGGCAAACAAACTAAAGATCGATGAAGTAATGGCCGAACAGAATCCCGGGCAGAAAATGGAAAAGATCGGGTTGTTAACGGCTATCGCTCCAACGGCTATGATTGGCGACGGCATCAACGATGCGCCTGCCTTAGCTAAAGCCACAATAGGTATATCTCTAAGTGACGCATCTCAGATTGCGATGCAAACGGCCGATGTGGTGCTGATGAATAACAGCCTGAAGAACCTGCCTCTGTCTTTAGGACTTGGTAAACATACTTTCATAACCATCAGGCAAAACCTTTTCTGGGCATTTGCCTATAACATAGTGGCTATTCCGGTAGCAGCTTTTGGCTTGCTTACCCCCGGCATCGCTGCATTGGTCATGGGATTAAGCGATGTTGTGCTTGCCATTAATTCGGTGAGGTTGTTCGTAAAGAAGGTGGTGTGAGGCCATCCATCTACAATATATTAAAAGAATACTGGGGCTATGATTCGTATCGCCCGTTGCAGGAAGAGATCATCAATGCTGTGTTGGATGGAAAGGATACGCTTGCCTTACTACCTACAGGAGGTGGCAAATCTATCTGCTTTCAGGTGCCTGCTATGGCTATGCCAGGACTGTGTCTGGTGGTAAGCCCCTTGATAGCATTAATGAAAGACCAGGTAGAAAACCTGCGAAAAAAAGGGATTACGTCTTTTGCTATCTATTCAGGCATGGACAGGAAAAACGTGATCAACATACTGAAGCTTGCTTCATCCGGTAATTGCAAGTTTCTTTATGTTTCACCCGAACGCCTGGAGACCAAATTGTTCTTGGAATACCTTCCGGCCCTGGACATAAACCTGGTAGCTATAGATGAGGCCCACTGTATTTCGCAATGGGGATACGATTTTCGTCCTACCTATTTGCGGATTGCGGCTCTAAGAGAACAAAAAGCGGGTATCCCACTGCTTGCCCTGACTGCATCAGCCACACCACAGGTACAGGTTGACATCTGCGAGAAACTGTTATTCGGTCAACATACCATATTCCGTCAATCTTTCGAGCGTCCAAATTTATCTTATAGTGTTTTTCAGGTTGAATCAAAATTGCTCAAACTGGTTGAAATTTTGACAAAAGTGCCGGGCAGCAGCATAGTTTACTGCAAAAGCCGGAGACGGACAAAACAGGTAGCAGAACAGCTGGCGTCATATGGTATCGAGGCCGATTTTTATCATGCAGGCCTGGTCGCCGATGACCGAAACCGGAAGCAGGATAACTGGATAAAAAATAAAATCCGCACCATCGTTAGTACTAATGCGTTCGGTATGGGGATAGATAAAAGTGATGTAAAAACCGTCGTTCATTTAGACCCCCCTGACTGCCTGGAAAATTATTACCAGGAAGCCGGCCGTGCAGGACGGAATAACAGGAAAGCTTATGCAGTTTTACTGTACCAGGAAAAAGACCTCACCGGACTGGAAGAACAGGTCAACCTGCGCTTTCCCCCATTAAAAGATTTAAGATCGGTTTACCAGGCTGTTGTAAATTATTTGCAGATGCCATCCGGTACGGGAGAAGGAAATTATTATGATTTCGACCTGGGCGACTTTCTTAGCCGGTTTAAACTTCCCTCCCTGCTTGTCGTGAACGCATTAAAAGTGCTGGAGCAGGAGAATTTCCTTTCTTTCAACGAACAGGCTTTCCTGCCTTCCCTGGTCATATTTACGTGTAATAAAGAATCACTGTACGCATTTGAATCCGCTAATCCTCAAGTCGAACCAATTATCAAGGCCTTACTGCGTTCATATGAAGGCATATTCGACGTAGAATGTGCTATTCAGGAGAAGGCTCTTGCCTCTTTTTTGCAGATGGACCTTAATGAACTGACTGCTGGATTACACCAGCTTCACCGGTTCGGCATCATCAGTTACTCTCCCAAAAAGGATGAACCGCAATTGTTCTTTATACAAAACAGGCTCAGGGTGGAAGAGCTGACAATAGATATGGAGAAGTATCTTAAGCGCAAGCATCATTATAAGATGCGGATTGAAAATTTTATCAGTTACATTAAGATTAAAACCTGCCGGAGCGTTTTTACGGGCCGTTATTTTGGAGACGCAACTATGAAGGCCTGCGGTATTTGCGACAATTGCATCAGGCAAAAAAGATCACCGGTTACTGCCGCCGAATTTTCAACCATCGAAGAGCGTATTATGTCTGCCCTGGATCTGCAGGCAGTTAATGTAAAAAATTTGATGCAGCATTTACATGGAATAAGACAGGAAAAGGCATGGAAGGTGATTGAATTTTTACAGGCTGAAAAAAAGATCCTGGTTAATGAGTCTGGAATGATAAGAAAAGCCTGAACAAATGTGCGGATGTGCAAATGTTCGAATGTGCGGATAGGATGTGCAAATGTACAGATGTGCAATAAGATCCGCCATACCATGCCCGTGGTTGGTGTTTTTACTACCCACCAACGGCTTCTACCTTTGCATTTCATCCGCACATTCGCAGATCCGCACATCCGCACATCAATATCTTCTCCTGCTTCTTCCGCCGAGCCCAAGGGCGCCAAGCAGGCTCCTGGTGATAATGCCGGCAGCTGTTCTTCCCACCTGCTTCACTATCGAATTATCCAAAACCTGCTCAAAGGTTGACTTTTCTTCCTTCTGTGCCCTTCCTGTTTTCCTTACTTCCTCCGGCGCTCTTTCAGCAGCCTCCGCCAGCTTTTCATTCAGTATTTCATAAGCACTCTCACTATCTGTGGTTTGATTATACTTTGGTATCAGCTTTGATTTGGCGGTAAGTGCATCAATTTCGATTTCACTCAGCACGTCCATCCGGCTGCGGGGTGCAAGAAGCATCGCATGAACCAAGGGAGTCGGGTTCCCATTTTCACTTAACAGGGTTACCAGCGCCTCGCCGATCCCCAATTGCGTGATGAGCTCACTCGTCTTATAAAATGCTGTTTCGGGATAATTTTCTGCTGTGCGCTTTATTGCTTTACGATCAACGGCGGTAAATGCCCTTAAAGCGTGTTGCACCTTCATTCCCAGTTGTCCCAGAACGCCCGCCGGTATATCCATCGGATTCTGGGTTATAAAGAATATGCCTATGCCTTTCGAACGGATCAGCTTGATGATGGTCTCAATCTGCTGTAACAGGGCACTACTGGCTTCCTGGAAAATAAGGTGCGCTTCATCAATGAACATGACCAACTTTGGCTTTTCCAGGTCCCCTTCTTCGGGGGAACTGGCGTAGAGTTCAGCCAGCAACTGCAGCATGAATGTAGAAAAAAGTTTGGGCCTGTCCTGCAGGTCCGTCACACGCAGGATACTGATCATGCCACGCCCATCGTCACCGATGCGCATCAGGTCATCCACTTCAAAGCTTTTCTCCCCAAAAAAAACGTCTGCACCCTGCTGCTGCAGTTCTACCACTTTACGCAAGATCGTTCCTGTGGATGTAGTCGATATCTTTCCATAATTTTTTTCCAGTTCGGGTTTACCTTCATTGGTGACGAATTGAAGCACTTTTATAAAATCTTTCAGATCCAGTAAAGGCAGCTTGTTATCATCGCAATACTTAAAGATCATGGCAACAAGCCCACCCTGTGTGTCATTCAGTCCTAATATCTTAGTGAGCAAAACCGGGCCAAATTCACTAACGGTCGCCCGCAGACGAATGCCTTTTTCATCACTAAGCGTCATCATCTCTACCGGGTAGGCAGCAGGCTCGTATGACATACCCATTTTTTGGTAACGCTCGGAGATCTTTTCATTAACGGAACCTATGGCACCGATTCCACTCAGGTCACCCTTGATATCCATAAGCAGCACGGGCACACTCGCATCACTAAGGTTTTCACTGATCATCTGCAACGTTTTCGTTTTACCCGTGCCGGTAGCGCCGGCAATCAGGCCGTGACGATTCATTGTTTTGAGCGGCAGCATAATGTCTGCACCAGGTATTATTTCACCATCTAAAACGGCCACTCCAATTTTAGCCGCCTCGCCTTTGCAGGCATATCCATCTTTAATCACCTGAAGAAATTTTACTTTATCGGGCATGGTTACTGATTTAGCGGGAAATTACAAATCTTCTTCTCTCTCCAGCATCAAAATCGCACCCTGGGGAACGATAAAATATTTTTGACCGGAATAAACCACTTCCGTGGCACCGCTGACCAGGAAGATCGCAAGGTCTCCTTCCCGGGCCTGCAACGGAATGTATTTAACCTTTTCTTCTTCATTTTTCCAGGGCTCATCTTCTACAGGCATTGGAATTGCGTAACCAGGGCCCGTTCTGATCACATATCCCTGCAGCACTTTTTCCTTATCCTGTACACCGGGGGGCAGGTAAAGCCCGCTTTCCGTGCGGTCTTCCGGTTTTGCAGGTCGAACCAATACCCGGTCTCCGATCACGATCAATTTTTTTAATTTATTATCGTGTGTTATTTGCAACGCCATTTGTAGATCTTTAAGAGTGCAAATTTACATATTGATGATCGAGGTGAATGAAATAATTGAGAATGGCTCCTAGCCGGCCAATGGAAGATGCCTGACCGGAATTAACAAAATCTTATTCAGGTATTGTCATACAACCTGAATGATTTAACTTTAATTTGAAATAAATAAAATTATGGAAGGAACGAAAGCAAAAATTTTGTTGTGTGAAGATGATACCAATCTGGGTTCTGTTTTAAAAAATTATCTTGAACTTAACGATTATGAAGTAGTGCTTGAAAGGGATGGCCGTTTGGGCCTGGCCGCTTTTCAACGCGAAAAGTTCGACCTTTGCCTGCTAGATGTGATGATGCCTAATGTAGATGGTTTTACAGTCGCTGAAGAAGTACGCGATGTTGACCCCGATATTCCGCTATTTTTTCTGAGCGCCAAAACAATGAAAGAAGATATTATTCAGGGTTATAAACTGGGTGCTGACGACTACATCACCAAACCTTTTGACAGCGAAGTCCTGTTACTAAAAATCAAGGCCATCTTAAAACGGAACGAGGAACAAAACCGTGAAAGCACCAATCTCGAGTACGACCTGAATTCATTCCATTTCAATCCCAAGCTTAGGGAATTAAGCCATAACGGTCACATGCAAACGCTTTCTCCAAAAGAAAACGAACTGTTGAAAATGCTGGCCGAACATAAGAACGACCTGTTACCCAGGGAACAGGCTCTTAAAAAAATATGGGGAAGCGATACCTATTTTAACGGGCGCAGCATGGATGTGTATATTGCCAAATTACGCAAATATTTGAAAGACGATCCCAGTATCGAGATCGTTAATATCCATGGAAACGGTTTTAGGCTGGTAGTAGGGCAGGTATGAGGTATCATATATCGAACAAACTTGGAGTGGCGCCAGAGGCTGGTGGCTTTCGCTTTAGATGCTCGTAGGCTTTTGCAGTTACTTCCCTTCCCCGCGGCGTTCGCATCATAAAACCTTCCTGTATTAAAAAAGGCTCGTATACTTCTTCCAGGGTGCCTGTTTCCTCGCCTACCGCAGTAGCGATGGTAGTTATTCCCACCGGACCGCCTTTAAATTTATCTATGATAGTGGCTAGTATGCGGTTATCCATCTCGTCGAGTCCGTGTTCATCAACATTAAGCGCTTTAAGGGCGTGTTGGGTAATGGGCAGGTCAACAACCCCGTTACTTAATACCTGTGCAAAGTCGCGCACCCGCCGCAGCAGTCCGTTAGCTATACGTGGAGTACCCCTGCTGCGTCTTGAAATTTCAAAAGATGCATCCGAAGTGATTGTAGTGTTTAAGATGGCCGCGGCCCGGACGATTATTTTCTGCAGGGTTGCCGCATCATAATACTCTAATCTTGCCTTGATTCCGAAGCGTGAAAGTAATGGCGCGGTCAGCAAACCGCTCCGGGTTGTGGCACCGATCAGTGTGAACGGATTGATGTTTATTTGTATGCTTCTTGCATTAGGCCCGGTATCGATCATAATATCGATCCTGTAGTCTTCCATGGCTGCATATAGATATTCTTCCACCACATTGCTCAACCTGTGAATCTCATCAATAAACAATACATCCTGTGGTTCGAGGTTGGTAAGTAACCCGGCCAGGTCACCCGGCTTTTCAATTACGGGCCCGGAGGTTTCGCGAATGTTTACTCCCAGCTCATTGGCTACAATGCGTGAAAGCGTTGTTTTACCCAATCCCGGCGGACCATGAAAGAGGATATGATCAAGGGCTTCCCCGCGCATTTTTGCCGCTTTGATAAATATTTTAAGGTTTCCTATGATCTGCGCCTGCCCGGAAAATTCTTCTATGACAGCCGGGCGTATATTATTTTCAAAATCACGATCCACGGGTGTCAACTGATCTTTGCCGGTATTTAAATTAAGATTAGGCATCACGTAAAATTAAGCACTATGAATGATTAAACCTTTTACAATATGTTACCTGGTTCTGGAAAAGGGATCCTGGATCTTTGAACTTTGAACCCCGATCCCTCTTAACTTCGTAGCTCTTATGATCTAAACCAAAAAAATATTTTATGAATGGAAAAACAGTAAAAATCGGCGTGCTTGGTTCAGGCGTTGTGGGCCAGGTATTGGCCAGTGCATTTATGCGTGAAGGCCATCAGGTGATGCTTGGCACCAGAAACACTTCAAAAGAAGAGGTGGTTAAATGGAAGACTAAACATGAGGGTGCTGAGACAGGCAGTTTTGCAGATACGGCCGCTTTCGGTGACCTTATTGTGCTGGCTGTGGAAGGTGCTGTCGCAGATGAAGTGATCAACCAGGCCGGTACTGCAAATTTAAACAGCAAGATCGTTATAGACGCTACCAATCCCGTTTCTAAA
The DNA here is from genome assembly GCA_037718865.1 of Chitinophagaceae bacterium. GTDB lineage: Bacteria > Bacteroidota > Bacteroidia > Chitinophagales > Chitinophagaceae > JADCRZ01. Next base: position 209,774 of record JBBJMP010000005.1, read on the forward strand.
CTGCCGCCGGAGAACGGAGTGTTGAGATTTTTTACAAATATGAATGAATCGCTGATGGAACGTATTCAGCGGAATGTACCCGAAGCCTATCTGGTAAAGGCCTTTAATAGTGTGGGCAACGCTGTATTCTACAAACCCACTTTTGCCGGAGGCAAACCCAGCATGTTTATCTGTGGAAACAATGAGGAGGCAAAGATAACCGTAACCGGTATCCTGGAGGCTTTTGGCTGGGAAACGGAAGACATGGGTAAAGCAGAAGCTGCGGGGGCGATAGAAGCATTGTGCATGTTATGGTGTATACCCGGATTTTCAAAAAATCAATGGACACATGCCTTCAAATTACTGAAAGCATAATGCCCTTTTAATTAACCCTGTAACAGCATTGCACCTGACCTAAAACGTTAGTCCTATGAGTTTTGAAGAATTTTCCGCCTCGCTAACCGGCCATTCGCCTGCCGAACCTATTCCGGCCTACCTCAAAGCATTGTGGTATGATGCAAAACAGGATTGGGAAAAAGCACACAACATAGCCCAGGACCTACATGATTCAACCGGTTCATGGATACATGCTTACCTTCATCGTAAGGAAGGAGATGTTGGAAATGCAGGTTACTGGTACAGGAAGGCTGGAAGGCCCATGCCCGCTTACTCCCTGGACAGGGAGTGGGAAGAAATGGTGAAAGAATTGCTGGTTGTGTGAGATGTAAAATGTGAGATGTGCTTGTCTTAGCGTGACCTTAGTATGTTATTATTAACTCATCCCAATTACATCTTACATCTCACATCTCACAATCTCACATACCTGTTCATCTGGAGAATCAGATCAGGGTCGGGACAATTACCCAGGTATTTTTCACGTTCGGAAAACTTACATACTCCAGGGTAATCTCCTTCATACACACCAATGTCAACAACGATCTGGAAATGAAGATGAGGAGGCCAATGACCGTTCTCATGCGGCTCACCAAAATGCGCTATTTCCTGACCGCGGATAACATAACCTCCTTCACTAAGGTTCTCGATATCCCTAAGGCTCATGTGCCCATACAAGGTATAAAAGGGAGACCCCTCCAGTTGATGTAATAAAATGATTGTAGCCCCATAATCACCGTAATGATCGTTAAAGGCAAAACTGTGTATCATCCCGCCCAGCGGTGCATATACAGGTGTGCCTGCAGCACCCCAGATGTCTATACCCAGGTGCAGGCGCCTTGGTTCTTCCAATGGGTTATCTGCATTAAACACCCCGCTCCTGCTGTACACGGTGCGGTGTTCAGCATAACCTCCATACCCCAATTTGCAACGGGCCTTATGCAATTTTGTATTGATGTACTTGCAAAATCTGGCAGTATCTTCTATAATATCATCAGTAAGGTCATGGTTACCAGCCGTAAAATCCATCCTTAATAATCCTTCTGTTTTAGGGTCGAATGGCACTACAGGGTGAAAAGAAGATTGATTTCGTATATACAGGTTTCTGGCCTCCATGACAATGGCTTATTGAAAGAATTGTTTAAGATAACATCTATAATAAAAATAATAACTTCCCATAGAATTAACCTGCTAAACGTTACCTAATTTCACATAGTTATGAGTTCAACATGTATACATGCTTACCTTATTTTGGTCATGTTTGTCTTATCGCCGGGATGTAGCGATAAAGTTACATCTGAACCACCATCATCGCTGATCGATACCACAAAACCTGACTTAAAAACTGATGTGGCTTGCTGGCTGACCAGTCCGGCCGGCAATATATTGTTTCAACCTCTTGGTCAAAGCCTGGTCTTTAGCAGTACAACAACTCAACACCCGGTTATTGAGGTAGACACTACCAAAACCTACCAAACGATAGACGGGTTTGGCAATTCCCTTACCGGAGGCAGCGCCTTACTTATTCATAAAATGGATGCTGACAGCAGGACAAATCTACTTAAAGAACTTTTTGGTACAGATGGTAAAAATATTGGTTTAAGTTATCTTAGGGTAAGTATCGGAGCATCCGATCTCGATGAAAAAGTCTTCTCCTATAATGACCTTCCTGCAGGTGAAACTGATACGCCATTGTCCAAATTTGACTTGGGGTACGACAAGCTTTATCTTGTTCCGGTGTTAAAAGAAATTCTGACCATCAACCCAACTATTAAAATTATGGCTTCGCCATGGAGTGCGCCTACATGGATGAAAACAAAAAACGACACACGCGGCGAAAGCCTCCAACTAAAATATTTTGATGTGTATGCCAGGTATTTCGTAAAATATATTCAGGCAATGAAACTGGAAGGAATACGGATCGATGCCATCACCGTGCAGAATGAGCCATTGCATCCGGGCAACAACCCGAGTATGTATATGACTGCCGAAGACCAGGCTAAATTTATCAAAGAAAATCTGGGGCCAGCCTTTAGAGAAGCCAACGTCAACACCAGGATAATTATCTACGACCACAATGCTGACCGGCCCGATTATCCACTTACCATACTCCGCGACCCGAAGGCGGCAAAATATGTGGATGGTTCTGCATTCCATTTATATGCAGGAAAAATCGAAGCTTTATCAGACGTGCACAAGGCTCACCCTGATAAAAACATATACTTCACCGAACAATGGATAGGGGCCCCGGGCAACCTCGCCGATGACCTGGCCTGGCATGTAAAAACGTTAATTATCGGTGGTACACGCAATTGGTGCCGTACCGTGCTGGAGTGGAATATGGCAGCCGACCCTGCTTACAATCCGCATACCGACCGGGGTGGCTGCGACCGGTGTTTGGGCGCTATCACCATTGATGGCAACAAGGTAACACGCAACCCGGCATATTATATTTTAGCACATGCTTCAAAATTTGTTCGGCCGGGTTCTGTACGAATCGACTCCAATGTACCAGTGAGCTTGCCTAATGTGTCTTTTAAAACTCCTGAAGGAAGAAAGGTTTTGATTGTTCTTAATGAAGCAAATACGCTTCAACAGTTTACTATCCGTTATAAGGAAAAAATGATTTCTACTGAATTAGAAAAGGGGGCTGTCGGCACGTATGTATGGTAGCCGTGCCGAGAATTTGCGTTGGCAAACCTTATTCCAAGGTTAAGGCTTTCCGTTGTGGTTGTTCAAGTATAGTCCCTCCAATTATACGTCCATCCGGTAACTGCCCCTGTATTCCCTTTTTACAAACTGATTTGCAGGATCAAAGTTGGTGATCTTCATTTTGTCGCCGTCCCAAAGTAGTTTTTTCCGACCGGGATATACCAGGTTACCTTTAGCATTTTTTTCGCTGTAGTTGTAACTGCGAACCGCCAGGTTACCCATCAGCACCGTTTCAGTAAGCGGGCCGGCCATTTCAAAAGGAGAGCTGGTATAGGTGCCATACCCTTTCTTACAGGCCTTCACCCATTGCTGTTGATGGGCCTCGGAGCCACCCTCGATAAAGGGATACTTCGTTTTCGGCAATACAACTTCCTTCATCTTTTTTATGGGAAGCAGGGTTGGTTTACGTCCAAACAGTCCGGCCATCAGCTTACCCTTAGTGCCTTCGAAAATAATGCCGCCATCCAATTCACCCATTTCTTCTTCAGGCAGCAATTCCTCGGGCCGTTTGGGTTTGATGCCTCCATCGTACCAGATCATTTCAACCGGCACCATTCCGGCCCTTGCAGGAAACTGAATATGCGTTTTGGAAGACGGCGGGTAACTGTCCGTATACACCGCCTGTTTGAAAAAACCCGTCCACACCTGACCTACACTACATTCAACAGCGATCGGATAACCCAACTTAAGTGCCCGGTAAGGCACGTCAATAAAATGACATCCCATGTCTCCTAAAGAGCCGGTGCCAAAATCAACCCAACCCCTCCAGTTGGCAGGTACATATAGAGGATTAAACGCACGAGAGGGAGCGGTGCCAATCCAGAGATCCCAATCCAATTCTGCAGGTACATTAAATTTACCTGAAGGGGTTGGAATACCCTGCGGCCATACCGGCCTGTTGGTCCATACGTGTACCGTATGAACATCTCCGATCACACCCTCCTGGATCCACGTTTCTATTAACCGGGTATCATCACCGCTACTTCCCTGGTTGCCCATCTGGGTAACCAATTTGTATTTTTTTGCAGCCTGGGTTAGGATCCTGGCTTCGAATATATCATGGGTCAGCGGTTTCTCGCAATAAACATGTTTACCCAGTTGCATGGCAGCCAGCGCTACCGGCGTATGCATGTGATCAGGGGTGGTTATGATCAGTGCATCGATATTCTTCGCTTCTTTATCAAGTAACGTGCGATAATCTTTGTAATAAGGAGCGCCAGGCCACTTTTTTCTGGCGTTTACAGCCATCCGGTCATCTACATCACACAATGCCACAATATTGTCTGATCCCTTATTGTATGCATATGGAAGGTTTACTTCGGCCTTCCCGCCCACACCTATACCCGCAATATTTAATTTATCACTGGGTGCAACGAAACCCCTCCCTAACACAAATCGCGGAATGATAAAAAAACCCGTAGTTACCAATGAACCATTCCGGATGAATTGACGGCGGCTTTTGTTTGTTTCCTGATTAATCATATGCAAGTTATTAGAAGTAAATTAACCAATTTTTTTCATCCCTTCACAAGTCATTTAATCTGCTTTCCGGTACATGTTGTTAGTAAATTGTTACTATTACCGCCCGTTAATTAACAGGTGGACTTTATAAAAGTGAGATATTCGACCTGCCATTTAATTAAACTTATTTGTATGAAAAATGAAGTCTTTGATGTGGAAGTTGAGTACGGAGGACAAAAGTTTACATTAAAAGTTAAAGCAGACTTGCCGGTTGGACCAGAACCGTTTGGGTCAGATTACGATATATTTATAGAAGGCAAACACCGATACACGATTAACCATTGCAAAAACGAAGATGACGTGCATTGCTGGGAAGTAAAAAAACAACCCAGGAACAGCGGGGACCCGGAGTTTGCGCATGCCATTGGCAAGGCAATTGACCGGCATTATCTTAACTGACTATGAAAACCGAATTGCAAAAAATGCTGGGTGGTGAACTATACCTGGCAAATGATCCTGAACTGATAGATCTGCGTATACAGGCAAGAAAACTATTCACTCAATACAATCTGATACCGGTACAGCATGGATCAGCACGCAGGACCCTGCTAAAACAATTGCTGGGTGCTATAGGTGGTAACGCTGACATCCAAACGCCGTTCTATTGTGATTACGGTGTTCACTTTTACGCCGGTGAAAATTTGTTTATGAACTTCAATTGCATCATACTGGATTGTGCAAAAGTGGTTATAGGAGACAATGTGATGATGGGTCCAAACGTTCAGATCTATACGGCTTATCATCCCCTATCCGCAATGGAACGAATAAAAGGCCCTGAGTTGGCGTCTGCCATAATGATCGGTAATAATGTATGGATCGGTGGCGGAGCTGTTATCTGTCCCGGGTTGACCATTGGAGATAATACTACTATTGGTGCAGGAAGTGTAGTCACCAAAGACATCCCTTCAAATGTGCTTGCGGCAGGCAATCCTTGCCGGGTTATAAAAAAAATCGGCTAACTTTGTTTTAATTTAACCGTTTATGCTATTATCATGAACCCTGTCTTTCTTGTATGTTTCATTTTTATCTTCTGCTATAATGTAACCGCTCAAAACGCCAAAACGATCACAGTAAAAGCCGGAAACGATGTAAAGGAATTTATAGCTAATGAAATGTATCGCTATCCTAAATTCCTGATTGGAAAAGTATTTTTCAGAGATGGCAAATCAACGAGTGCTAAACTAAATTACAACTTGTTGGTGGGCGACATGCAATATATCGACCTTAATGGCGACACCCTTTCTATTGCAAACAGTAAAGAAGTCGGATACATAAAAATTGAGGAGGATTCTTTTTTTTATGATCAGGGGTATATCGAACTACTTAACGACGGTTCCACTGTTAAGTTGGGAATAAGGCAGATCATTAAATTGAAAGACTTTAAACGCATAGGGGCTTACGGCCTGCCTTCTCATGGCACCATTGAGTCATACGGAACTTATACCGGCTCTCACCAGGTTCAAAAAATCAATGTAAAGGAAGACCTGGTATTTTCCAAACAAACAAATTATTACTTTGGTGACAAGTTCAATCATTTTATTCCGGCTACCAGGAAGAACGTGTTACAAATCTTCTCTAATCATCAGCGTAAAGTAGAAAAATTCCTATATGAAAACGACATAAATTTTAATAAACATCAAGACCTGGAAAAGCTGATCGCTTTTTTACAAGTTTTGTAACAAGAATAGATTTTAAGTATATTTATCGTCAGTTCATACGCGGTTTTCTGAATTTCATCCATGTTCCTCCTTCCGCGTTGAAACATTTTCTCAATTTAGAAGCGTGTTTTATTTTGATCCTTATCCTAGTGCTGAACCAAAATGGGCATCTCCGCCTTCAACATCCCTGTGAATACCATCCAATTTTTCTTTGGCAACATTCATTGTTAGTTTAAAACTTAACATTATGCGCAAATTTACCATGTTTCTTATCTGTGGTATTACCACTATTTGCTTTACAGCAGGACATGCCCAGGGCCTTTTAAGAAAGATTAAGCAGAAGGCGGAATCAGTTACCGACAAAATGTTAGACAAAAAAACGGACGAAACCGTTAACGGCCAGAATGGAGGAAATACTTCTACCGGCTCTACTACCGGCAGCAGTAAAAACAATCCTTCCAACAAAGGAGGGCAGGGCCTGGTTACAACGCCTCCGGATGTAAATGAGAACCTGAGCTCAGCGGAAACCGCCTTTAAAAGCGGCAGTTACGGAGAGGCGCGTTATGCAGTTCAACAAGCCATGCTGGGTGTTGAAATGGAGATCGGTCAACGCATTTTAAAATCATTACCGGAAACCGTAGCCGGCTTAAAAAAGAATGCCGCGGATGATCAGGTCACCAGCACTGGATGGGGATGGGTTGGCTTAACTATCCGCCGTGAATATCAGGAAGGAGATAAACAGTTTACGGTAACCGTTGCCAACAACGCGGCATGGATGCAGGCAGTGAACTTATATCTAAATAACGCCGGTTACTCACAAACAACAGGTGGGGAGCAGAAAGTTAAGCAGGTGAAGGTAAAAGGCTATCGTTCTGTCATTGAATACAGTGAAGGTTCAGGGTATAAGATAAGTTTACCGTTAGGACAAACTTCACTGATGATGTTCGAAGGAATAAATTTTGGTACGGAGCAAGATATCATAAATGCTGTAAACCAGATTGACATTGATCGTATCAAAACCCAACTTGGCGAAAAATAATGTTAACACAAATAAGCTTTCAGTTATGAAAAAAGTATATATTTTCTGTATTGTATTCTTGGCAGGACTGACCCTGCATGCTCAGGAATTCACCAAACAATTAAGTGAAGCACGTACTGCTTATGCCGGCGGTAAATTAGATGACTCCCGGTTTGCCATGCAGCAGATGCTACACGACCTTGATATGCTCATGGGCAAAGAAGTGATCAAACTCCTACCTGCTAAACTACAGGAGCAGCAGGCGAATACAGCCAAAGACAATGTAAACGGAGCAGCAGGCTTTTTAGGCGTTGTTATTCATCGTGATTACGGTGCCCAGGATAAAAACATCAATCTTGAAATAATTAGTAATTCTCCCTTGCTTACCAGTATCAATGCGCTGCTTTCGCTGCCGTTTATTGGTAATTCCGGGGACAATAAAGTAGTCAAGATCGCCGGATACAAAGCACTTTTGCAGAAAATTACCGGGGAAAATGAAAAACCAACATATGAATTGCAATTACCTATGAATTCCTCGCTGCTGAGTCTTAAAGCTCCCGGTTACACGCAGGATCACATCGTTCAAATGGCTAATAGTTTGCCCATTGCCCAAATAGCCAAAATGCTGCAATAATTATAAAAGATTTCGCTAATCTTGTGATTTTGCTAAGCAAAACAGCTTCAGGCAATGACGATGTTTTGCTTACTTTCTTTCTATAAGTTAAAGAAGGACACTCTGAGAACGATTAATGATGTTAAGGATTTTACTCTTCGCGGAAATGTTTCTTGACCTGGCTGTAGGTATTATTATTGGGCTTGCTTTTGCAAACATAGTCAATGCTGTAGTAGATAATATACTAAAAGAAGAATTAAAAGCACTAAGATCTGATCTAAGGAACAAAACAATTGAATAAAACATGATAACATTTAATTTGAATTAATCAATAAAAATCTATCATATGCTTCAGGAAATTGACCAGTCCAGGGAAAAGAAAGATCAACAGAACCCTCAAAACGATTCGGCAAACAGTCTCAATGAGCAAACCTTACAAAAACAAGTTGTAATTGCTGCACATGAACAGGCAGAGCAAGATATAGAACAAGACCCTGACTTAAGTCTGCACAGCCCGAACGATGACCTTGACGAAGGAGAAACTGCCAGGCTGGGAGATGGTAAAAACGACCTGATCTAAACAGAGCCAGCACGAGACCATACATAAGAATGGTTTCACAGCCTGGTTATATCATCATTTTTTTCCCCAATTATTTTCCATATTCCTATACGCCTTTTTCGATACCGTTGATTTTTTCTTTGGCCGGGAAGTGCCTTTGCTTTTTTTCGCGTTGATATTACTCACCAGCGAATTTTTAACACCTAACTTATTTTTTTTACCAGGCTTAGCCGCTTTCTTTGTGGTGTTGCCTGAAGATCTAGCAGCAGATTTTGAAGAAACTTTTACGGGCGCCTTTTGTGCTGCTTTTGCGGAAGCTTTTTTTGCTACCTTCTTGACAGATTTTTTTGCTACTGCCTTTTTAGGAGCCTTTTTTGCTACAGATTTTTCACGAGATTTCTTTGCTGCTTTTTTTACTGCCGCCTTTTTAGGTGCTTTTTTTACTGCTTTTTTTACTGCTTTTTTTGGAGGTGCTTGTGTTGATTTTTTAGTATCTTTCTTAGGGGGCATAAAACTGTTTTTTAAAATTGTAACAATCCTCATGCCCATCTGATTTGTCCGGGACCCTATAAAACTACGTTTACCATCTTCCCTTTCACATAAATGATTTTTTTGTGCAATTTTTCACCCAGCCATTTTTGTACAGTGTCATTATCCAGTACAATCTGTTCTACTTCTTCCTGGGTAGCGCTCAATGAAATGGTAATATTCGTTCGTACCTTACCGTTAACAGAAACGGGATATTCTTTTGCTGTTTCCTGCACAAATTTTTCTTCAAAAACTGGGTAAGCGGCTTCAAGTATGACGGACCCTTGCACAACATTTTCCCCAGACCGGGTAACCGATCTGACCTGATACAATAATTCTTCGGAGATATGCGGCGCATATGGAGCCATCAGAATTAATAAAGGCATTAAAATTTCCTCTTTATGGCATTTAAGCTCAACAAGCTCATTTACACAGACCATGAAAGCACTTACCGCCGTATTGAAAGAAAATTTTTCGGTATCATCTTCAATCTTTTTTATGGTCCGGTGTAATACTTTTAATTCTGCTTCAGTAGCCTTATCCGTATTCCACACCTTACCTTTCAGATCATCGTAAAATAACCGCCATAGTTTACGCAGGAAACGGTGAACCCCTTCTATGCCTTTCGTATCCCATGGCTTGCTTTGTTCTATCGGTCCCAGAAACATTTCATACATCCGGAAGGTATCAGCACCATAATCTTCCACAATCTGGTCCGGATTGACCGCGTTGAATTTGCTTTTACTCATCTTTTCTATTTCGGCACCACAGATATAAACGCCTTTTTCACCGGTGATACCTGGAGAGTGCTCTTCACCATTCTCCAGGATAAAGCGTGCATTTTCAAATTCAGGTTTCCATCTCCGGAATGCTTCAATGTCAAGTTCAAATCCATCAACCATGTTTACATCAATATGCAGTGGATTCGTATCGTAACTATGCTTCAGACCTGCTGAAACAAACTGATTCGTTCCTTTTATTCTATAAACAAACCTTGATGAGCCCTGGATCATTCCCTGGTTTACCAGTTTTTTATAAGGCTCGTCATGGCCAATGTATGCAAGGTCATATAACACTTTTGTCCACATCCGGCTATATAACAAATGACCTACAGCATGTTCGGTACCTCCTATATAAAGGTCCACCTGTCCCCAATAATCGGATACTTTCCGGTTGCAAAATTCAGAATGGTTATGCGGATCCATGTAGCGAAGGAAATACCAGCTGCTTCCTGCATAACCGGGCATCGTACTGGTTTCCCGTTTTCCTCCGCCCGGCAGGTTCGCCCATTCGGTTATGTTTGCCAACGGCCCCTCGCCTTCCGGACCGGGTTCATATTTTTCCACATGGGGTAATTCAAGCGGCAAATCTTTTTCCGGCAAGGGATGGGACATGCCCTCTTTCCAGATGATGGGAAACGGCTCACCCCAGTAACGCTGCCGGCTAAATCCCGCATCACGCATACGATAGTTTACCTGACGCCTTCCTATCTCCAGTTCTTCCAATTTATCAATGGCAGCAGTTATGGCCTCTTTCATCGCCATTCCATTCAGGAAACCAGAATTTTCGAGCACCGCATCTTTAGTTGGATTAGCCTCATTGCCATTAAAATGAGAACCAATAATATTTGTAATGGGAATTTCAAAGTGAACGGCAAAATCATAGTCTCGCTGGTCACTACAGGGTACGGCCATTATGGCCCCGGTACCGTATCCTGCTAACACATATTCCGCTATCCATACCGGAATTTCCCTTCCGTCAAACGGGTTGATAGCGAAAGCACCGGTAGAACATCCAGTTATCTGTTTAACCTCAGACATTCGTTCGCGATCGCTGCGGCTTTTAACATAGCCAAGGTATTCATTAACGGCATCCTGCCTATCAGGAGTAGTAAGGGAAACGACCAATTCGTGTTCAGGTGCCAAAACCATAAAGTCGACCCCAAATATCGTATCGGGACGGGTAGTATAAACTTTAATACCTTTCTCCACTTTCTCTTCAGCAAGGCCGGGGCCGGATGCTTTCACCTTAAAGTTAATCTCTGCACCCTGACTTTTTCCTATCCAGTTGCGTTGCTGTTCCTTGAGCGACTCGGTGAATTCGACCTGTTCCAGTCCTTGCAGTAAACGATCTGCATATTCTGTAATGCGTAAATACCATTGACGCATCTTTTTCTTTACAACCGGATGGCCACCACGTTCGCTTACGCCGTTTATCACTTCATCGTTCGCCAGTACGGTCCCCAGGTTCTCGCACCAATTTACTTCGCCGAATGACGAATAGGCAAGCCGGTAATTCATCAAAACATCATGGCGCTGCTTTTCATCATATGCGTCCCATTCTTCCTTACCAAAGCCGGCTTCAGATAACCGTCCCTCGAGGGTGAGACTACCTTCCTTTTCAAAAATGGTTAACAACTCATTGATAGGCCTGGCTTTGTTGGCACTTCTGTCATACCATGAATTGTATAATTGCAAAAATATCCATTGGGTCCATTTATAGAATTGCGGATCACTGGTCCTTACTTCACGGCTCCAATCAAAAGAAAATCCTATCTTATCCAACTGGGTCCGGAAGGTTGTGATGTTTTGTTCAGTGGTCACAGACGGATGCTGGCCTGTTTCGAGAGCATATTGTTCTGCAGGCAAACCGAAGCTGTCATACCCCATCGGATGTAATACGTTAAAACCTTTTAATCTTTTATACCGGCTGTAAATATCGCTGGCAATATATCCCAGCGGATGACCTACATGTAAGCCTGTACCACTGGGATAAGGAAACATATCCAACACATAAAATTTTGGTTTGCTTACATCATTGCTTACCGAATAAGCATTGCTTTCCTTCCATTGCTGTTGCCATTTCTTTTCGATATCTCTGAAATTATATTCCATGCTAAATTGATATTTGTGAAATGTGAGATGTAAGGGATCTTACCTTTCATATCTCACCTCTCACATCTTACCTTCTGTTAAGAGGACGACAAAATTACGGATTCAAGGTATAAATCCATTATTTTTGCGCTTCCCGATCAACACTAAACGGTAAAAATAGAGTTTACACATGATGCAAATAGGAAAAGGTTCTGCTAAACGTTCCAGACCTTCGTACTTTATGGCCATCCTCGGTGTTTCCCTTGTCTTGTTCATCCTTGGAATTTTAGGATGGATAGTGATCAACGCCAGTAAACTTGGTGATTATTTTAAAGAAAACGTAGAAGTGCGTGTATACCTCCGTGAAAATATTACAGATAAGGATAGTGCGACACTCGTTCAATACATTGCCAACAAACCCTATGTGAAAGAATATGAGTATGTAACTAAAGACATGGCCAAACAGAAATTTTTGGCTGATGGCAATCAGGACTGGAAGAATGTATTGGATGAAAATCCTTTACAGGCGAGCATCGACTTTACATTGAAGAATCAGTATGTAGACGGAGATACGCTTAATGCCATTCAAAATGATCTTCAGCAGAACATAGCCGTAAGTGATGTTCAATATCCACGGTCGCTGGTTGATAACCTGAACAGAAATGTGCGGAAGGTCAGCCTGATCTTGCTGGGCATTGCAGTAATATTATGTTTGGTTGTTATTGTTTTGATAGACAATACCATTAAACTGGCCATGTTTAGCAACCGTTTTGTGATAAAAACAATGCAGATGGTTGGGGCCACCCGCTGGTTTATTGCAAAACCGATGGACCTTCAGGCAATCGTGAATGGTGGTATCAGTGGCGTTATTGCCTTGTCAGGTGTTTTTGCGTTGGTATTTACTGCCGAAAATCAATTGCCAGAATTAAAAGCCATGAGAGATGTCAGGTTACTGATACTACTTGCTGCCGGTATTATTATTCTGGGTATGCTGATCTCGTTATTCAGTACGCACCGCAGCGTGATAAAATACCTGAAAATGAAATTAGACGACCTGTATTAGCAGGATTCAAATTACACAGGATCTGAGATGTTCTTATAATTACCGAATAAACTGAATATACATGATTGAAAATAAACCGATCACTCAAACTCCCCGGGTTAGTCCGGCAAATAATGCCGTTCATGCCACGCGAAGTGCTCAAACAAATCCGCCTATGCAACCATTTAACAAGTCAACCTTTTTTACAAAAGATAATTATATCTGGATGCTTGCAGGGCTGGCGGTTATTATTTTGGGTATGCTATTGATGATAGGCGGAAAAAGTAATGATCCCAGTGTGTTCGATCAAAAAGAAGTATACAGCACCACGCGTATAACCATCGCACCTTTACTTATAGTAATCGGACTGGCATTGGAAGTATACGCCATCTTTAAAAAACCTAAACCTAAAATCTAATTTTGTGGCTGGATTGTAAGATTATGAGTACAGTAGAAGCCATAATTATTGCCATAGTAGAAGGTATCACAGAATTTCTTCCTGTTTCTTCTACCGGGCATATGATCATTACCAGCTCGTTATTACACATCGAAAAAGATGAATTCACAAAATTGTTTGAAGTAGCTATTCAACCGGGGGCTATTATGGCTGTGGTGTTCTTATACTGGAAAAAATTCTTTGATATCAATCGCTGGCGGTTTTACATCAAATTATTAGTTGCCGTAGTTCCCGCCTTGCTGCTTGGTTTTCTGTTTTCAGATACGATAGACCGGCTACTGGAAAGTCCGTTAACGGTTTCCATTACACTGCTGGCCGGCGGCATCATCCTGTTGTTTATTGACAAGGTATTCACTGATCATACCATAGCCAGCGAAGAAGACATTTCATACAGGCAGGCTTTTATCATAGGATGCTGGCAATGTATTTCATTGGTGCCGGGTGTGAGCCGAAGCGCCTCTACCATAATTGGCGGAATGCAACAAAAATTAACGCGTAAACTTGCTGCCGAATTTTCTTTTTTTTTGGCAGTACCCACCATGTGCGCCGCTACAGGTTACAAATTACTAAAAGGATATGGAAGCATTCATGCCGAACAGGTCAGGCTGCTTGTTCTGGGGAACATTGTTGCTTTCATTGTAGCCATTATAGCTATCAGGTTTTTTATCGGATACTTACAAAAACACGGCTTCAAATTCTTTGGTTATTACCGGATCATTGCCGGTATTATACTGCTTGTGCTCATTTATACAGGAGTCATTTGATCTTGAGGGATAGTGCCTGCTGGTAGCAGCCATTGATGCATTTCAAATTCTTCCTGCTTTGTGCCGTAGGCACTACCTGTTTGTAGAAAACGTATTGAAAGTCTACATTGCCACGTAGCGGCTACCCTTAGGATTGCGCACCTACGGAGCGCTTTAATATAGGAAATCCGTATAGCTACAAACAGGTAGCCCCACGGGGGCAAATGCCATGAATTTCAAATACATTTCAGCGCTCTGAGATTCCGATATTAACCTTAATTTAGCCCGGTTGTTCGCCATTAACTAATCAACAACTGTTTATGCAGACCAGTACCAAAAAAGTTGTCAATGGATGGGCTATGTATGACTGGGCCAACTCCGTATACAACCTGGTGATCACATCTACCATTTTCCCCGCCTATTATGCTGTAATTACGGGCGATGAGAACGGAGATACGGTAGATTATGTTCAATTTATGGGAAGAACGTTTGAAAGCAGTTCTTTATATAATTATGTATTAGCCATAGCATTCCTGATCGTTGCTGTTATGTCGCCGGTACTTTCTTCTATTGCTGATTATAAAGGCAATAAAAAATCATTTCTACAATTTTTCTGTACTATGGGAAGCCTGGCCTGCTGCGGGCTTTTTTTCTTTACGGGCTTAAACACCCTGTACATTGGTATCATCTGTACGGTTGTAGCTTGCGTGGGCTACTGGAGCAGCCTTGTATTTTACAATTCTTATCTGCCCGAGATCGCTCCACCTGAACAACGCGACGCCGTAAGTGCCAAAGGGTTTTCTATGGGTTATATAGGCAGTGTGCTGATGCAGCTGTTATGTTTTGTGTTTGTGTTCAAACCAGATTGGTTCGGCATGCAAAACGACAGCAGCTTGCCGCCACGTTTTTCTTTTCTCCTTGTAGGCGTCTGGTGGTTTGGCTTTGCACAAGTGAGTTTGAGGCGCTTGCCAAAAGGTACCCCTGCGGCAATCCGGCCACAATATAATGTGCTTTCCAACGGCTTTATTGAACTAAAAAAAGTGATTGCCGACCTGGCTCGCCAACCTTTGCTGAAACGTTTTCTCCTGTCTTTCTTTTTCTACAATATGGGCGTTCAAACCGTGATGCTGGTAGCCACTTTATTTGGAAGCAAGGAATTGAATCTGCCTACGGCCAAGTTGATCATCACCATTCTTATTATTCAGGTAGTAGCTATAGCAGGTGCCTGGAGCATGTCCCGGCTCTCAGCCACGTTCGGTAACCTGAAAACGTTGATAGGGGTAGTCATTATCTGGATAGGCATTTGCCTGGGAGCATGGTATATCGCTGATCTAAATAATAAAAGTGTAAACGTGGAAATGTATTTTTATGTGCTGGCAGCCATCGTCGGACTTGTCATGGGGGGCATCCAGTCACTTAGCCGTTCCACGTATTCCAAACTGATGCCGGAAACAAAGGATACCACATCTTATTTTAGCTTCTTTGATGTAACCGAAAAAATTGCGATTGTGATCGGGATGTTCAGTTTCGGTTTGATTACTGAAATAACCAGGTCGATGACAAATGCTGTTCTGGTGATCATGATATTTTTCATCATCGGCCTGATTTGTCTCCTGAACACACTGGCCAAGCAAAGGCAACTCTCAATATCACCATGAACCTATACTCCATCAATACCGGCTTTTTTAAACTTGACGGCGGCGCTATGTACGGTGTTGTACCTAAAAGCATTTGGAATAAATTAAACCCTGCCGACGAAAATAATTTATGCTCCTGGGCCATGCGGTGCCTGCTCATTCAAGACGGTAACCGGCTGATACTAGTAGATAATGGCATGGGTGATAAACAGGATGCCAGATTTTTTGGTCATTATTACTTGCACGGAACGGATACGCTGGAAAAATCTCTGGCTAAATATGGCTTTCACCGCGATGATATTACAGATGTGATTTTAACCCATTTACATTTTGATCATTGCGGCGGCAGTATCATTCGGGAAGGCAATTCATTAATACCGGCCTTTAAGAATGCCGTGTACTGGAGTAATGAAGCACATTGGACATGGGCAACCGAGCCAAACCACCGCGAAAAAGCTTCTTTCCTCAAAGAAAATATCTTACCCGTAAAAGAGAGCGGGCAACTAAGGATGATTGAAGTAAAGGATAACGCCTCGTTCACCAGTGAAATTTTTGTACGTTTTTGCTTTGGCCATACAGAAGCCATGATGCTCCCGCAAATATCGTATAAAGGCAGACAGGTTTTGTTTATGGCTGACTTACTGCCATCCTCCGGACATATACCGGTTCCCTACATTATGGCCTATGATACAAGACCTCTCACCACCCTGGAAGAAAAAAATATCTTTCTGGCTGAAGCACTGGCGAATGACTATATATTATTTTTTGAACATGATCCTTTACATGAATGCTGCAATCTGCAATTGACAGAAAGGGGAATACGACCGCTGCACTTTTTTCATTTGGATGAAGTATAGCCCTGGCGAATCTACGCCAGACTATCAGCGCAGGCTGATCAGCGAACTAAGCGGAAACCGGAGGTTACGATAACCCATCATATCCACTTTGACACTTCCCACACTGATAGGACTCTCGATGCGCAGCGGAATATGGTTGGCATCATCGCTGACCCACACATTCATTTTTTCACCTCCTTCAAAAATGGTTCCTTTGATCAGCAGGGGTTTAAATTTAATAGAACGGAATTTACCTTTTTTGGTTTTGACCGTTTCTTTGCCCAGGTAGCGAACGTATAAATTATATACTTCATTACCCAGGAACATGGAAAACGGTATTTTATCATTTACCTTGTACTTATCAAAATCTATATTACGTGCATAATAAATAGCACTCAATACATCCTGGATGCAGTTGGGTACTTTTGTTACTGTTTCTTCGCTAACTGCAGTATTGTTCGTTTGATCGAACGTTACATTTTCATATTTTTTATAACCTCCCTCATAAACATTGCGGATGAATCTATATGGCTGAAGGGTGGCCGTATCTATAAATGATTCGTACCTGTCACGGACCTTGAAAAAACCGTCGTAAAAGGGATACGTTTTACCGTCACCTGTAATGTGATATACGGGCTTGTTATTCATACGCTCTACGTTAACGTTAAATGTGGCTTCACCTGCACCTACGTAGATACCAGCCAAAGTATAAAATACTTTAAACGTAAGCGCTTCGCCGGATTGAAACGTTGTGTTACGTATGCCGCAGAAATCATTACCTGCATTTAACTGTATGGAGATCAATAATAACAGCACACTATACCCTGTTCGCTTCATTATTTGAAAAGATTTTAATTCGTAATATAAATAAGCTGCCTAACAAAGCCGGAAGCATCAGATTTATGCCCCAGATACCGGCAGAAGCGGCAACAATCCCAATGTGATTCGTACTAAACAAGCCGAACAGTTCCAGGCTTATTTTTCCCCTTATCCCTATCTCAGCCAATGCTATGGTTGGCACTAAAGCCATTACCAAAAATACCACACAAATGAGCCAAAAAGCCTGCCATACTGTTAAATTAACCTCCATTAACTGCAGCATCAATATGTACTGAATTACAAAGATCAGGTAGCGTGTCAATGACAAACTTAGGGTCCTTAATAAGATGCCGGAATTCAGTTCTTCCAAAATCGCAATCTGACTGGCAAATTTTTGAAAATGCAGGCACTTTCTCCATCAGCATCACAACCCAGTTCAGGCGGAAATAAAAGAACAGTAAACCGGTAAAACCAAACGTCAGTAAATAAAAGATTACCTCGATCCAAAACGAGTAAGACCCTGAATGCACAGGTAATAAAGCCGGATCAACCATTTTTAATAAAAAGATTAATCCTCCCCAGCCAAGAATTATTGTAATGATCAGCTGGCTTATGCTTCCTACAATCGTTAACGAAACGGCCTTAATCCGGTTTCCTTCTTTTACATACAAGATACGGCCACCGTATTCCCCGATCCGGTTAGGCGTATTAATAGAAAATGCCACTCCGGCCAGGGTGGCTTTAAACGCTTTCCAAATGCTCATGCGCTCAACCGGCTGTAATAACACCTGCCATTTTCTTGCTTCTACGCCCCAGTTCAGGAACATCAATAAAAAAACAACCCAGAACTTCCAGCTTTGTTCTCCCTGTAATACATGTTTAATGCGATACCAGGATGTTTCAAGGTGAGGTTGATTTTTGATCTGATGGTAAATGGTAAAAGACAGCCAGATAAACAAAAGCAGACCCAGGTAGTAATTGAAGAAGATTTTAATATTTTTGTTTACCGGCATCATTCACGTTCAAAATTAACCTCCTCATTGGAAACGCCATCAAAAATAATTATAGGCATTGACCCAGGTACCCTGATAATGGGATACGGTATAATTGAAATAATAGACGGTAAGATCGTTTTGTTAGACATGAACGTATTAAAGCTTAACGCCATCAAAGACACCTATGAACGGTTGCAATTAATTCATGCCAGGGTTGCAGAACTTATCAATACTTTTAAACCGGGCACATTTGCTATTGAGGCTCCTTTTTTTGGTAAGAACGTGCAAAGCATGCTCAAATTAGGGCGGGCACAAGGAGTAGCCATCGCTGCAGCAATGCAGGCATCAATTCCAGTTACCGAGTATTCCCCGAAAAAAGTGAAGCAGTCCATTACAGGAAACGGCAATGCAGATAAGGAACAGGTGTGGAAAATGTTACAGCGGCTTACGGCAATAAAAGAAAGGCCGGTCAGTTTTGATGCTTCCGATGCACTGGCAGTTGCTATTTGTCATCATTACAAGACATGCTCACCATTGAATAATATCCTTAAAAAAAATACAGGCTGGGAAGGTTTTATGAAAGATAACCCCGGAAGAGTCCGGGGTGATAAGTAACGATGATCAATAGTAACATTTATCCTTTCACATAAACTTCAACAACTTTCGTCTTTGTATTTATTTTAATCGTTTCAGGATTCAAAAATGATGTTCTTTAAATATAAGGTTAGCCTGAAAGGTATTTTTGTATCATGCCCTGCACTATCGTTAATTCATGCTCCGATAAGGTCAATTTATGCCGGGTAAAATTTAGATCGTCGGCAGAATGAATAGGAACCAGATGCAGGTGAGCATGAGGCACTTCTAATCCGATTACCGAAATACCGCATCGGTTACACTCAAACGCCTGTTCGATGGCTTTAGCTATGGGCTTTGAAAAAATGAGCATCTCTTGCAGATAATCATCCGGAAGATCAAAGACATTATCCACTTCAATTTTTGGTACTACCAGCGTATGCCCCTTTACTAAGGGGGAAATATCCAAAAAAGCGTAAAACTTTTCGTTTTCAGCTATTTTGTATGACGGGATGCTTCCTGTTATGATCTTTGAAAAGATGGTCATGTGTATTACTCTTGTATGGTCCTGGATTTGTCCATGATTGATGCCGCAGCTTCGCAGATTCAGAAAAGTAGCCAGTCTGCGAATCGGCGGCTCACTTATTTTTCCCGGGTATTAAAATAAATTTCAATGCAACCCGTTCAGCTATAAGGTAATATTATCAACCTTATATTTCATGGCACCATTAGGGGCCATCACCTCCGCCACCTCGCCAACATGTTTTCCAAACAATCCTTTACCAATGGGTGAGGTAACCGAAATCTTACCCGCTTTCAGATCGGCTTCTTTTTCACCAACTACCTGGTAGGTTACCGATTTTTTTGTAGCCATATTTGTAATGGTTACCCTTGATAACAGGCTCACCTTACTGGTATCAATATCTTTGGTTTCAATGATACGGGCATTGGAAATAATACCCTCCAGTTGCTGAATCTTTGCTTCTAACATACCCTGAGCTTCCTTCGCCGCATCGTATTCGGCGTTTTCCTTCAGGTCACCTTTTTCTCTTGCCTCGGCAATAGCCCTGGAAGCAGCAGGGCGATCTACAGATTTCATTCGATGGAGGTCATTTCTCATTTGATCAAATGCCTCTTTGGATACATAATTAAAGTCACTCATAAAGCCTCCTTTTAATTAACATCAGGTGGTTCACCACCCGACTTCAGAAAAAAATACAACGCTTCGGCTATAACACCAAAGCGTTGCATACATACAAAGATAAAAATTTATTTATAAATAAAAACTTGCTTTATAACCGCTTGAAAACATAGCGGTACCGGTGGAACCCATTCCTCATAAACACCCTTAAAATTATTGTTGCCGCTAAAGTATATATCATCAAAACTCAGATTCAGCACCGAGTTGGACGTAAAATTATATAAGTTTATGTCGAGTTCCTGCCGGTCGCCTTCCTGGTCATTGCCGTTTTCATCACGATATTGGATAAAACGACGATAAGTATTTGTATTTTCATGGTCGCAGGTTTACCCTGATTTGCCGAAAAGAGCATACCATAAAATCGGTCTGCGTTGTTAAAGAAGTACTTATTAACCTAATTTAACGGATTGTTGGCAACAGAAAAAAGTTACTTTTTTAGCCTGGCCGTTTCCGTCAGCGTTAACCGATAAACAACCACCTCCATCGCCTATGAGCGTCCAAAAAGATTTGTATTTTGATGTTGTTTCCGAAGAAGGGGCAGGCGGGCTGTACCGGCTTACCAACACCGGTGGAGGGATCGAATTTTACTATCATTACAGTTCAGCCGACCTTGAGTCGGACAAAGTTTATGCTGCCGAAAGCCGGTACAACAGGTTTGCCGATTTCTGGAAACAGTTTATACGAAATAACCGGTGGTTTTGTTTGCATCCGCTATATATACATCCGGAGCAGAGAGCCTTCATTAAACAGGAACTCAACAAGGTAAACTGGGAACTGGTAGAAGACGAAAAATGGAGAGACATGTATAGACGTCAATGGAATAAAGTGCTTGGTGATCCGCCGGTGTATTATAAACCGAGATAGCAGCCGCAGATTCGCAGATTAGTAGATTCTTAAAGATGAAGTTTGTCTAATACAACTTTAGCCATTTTATAAAACGCTTCATGGCTATACCCAGCTATATGTGGAGTAATGATAACGTTTGGCCGGGAAAGCAGCCAATCGAGCTGTTGTTTCTGCTCCCCGGTATGCGTTTCCAGTTTTTCATTTTCAAGAACATCGATACCTGCACCGGCAACAAGATCGTTTTGCAAAGCCCTAATCAGCGCCTGGATATCCTGGACTTTGCCCCTGCAGGCGTTTAAAAAATAAGGTTTCTGTTTTAACCCTTCAAAAAATGCATCATTGGCCATATGAAAGGTCTCATCAGTCAGTGGCACATGAAAGCTGATCGCATCAGCATAACGTTGTATGTGTTCAAGGTTCACTTCTTTTACATTGTCCTTTCCAAAACCGTAAACATATTTATCATATGCCAGAACCGTAACGTCAAAGGAAGCCAGCAGTTTTGCAAAAGCGCGACCAGTATTTCCAAAACCAATAATGCCTACCGACCTGCCGGTTAATTCGGTACCGCGGTTAGCATCCCTGATCCATTTACCCTGTTTTATTTCTTCATGGCTGCTTGAAATTTTATTCATCAGGTTTAACAGCAGGCCCAAAACATGTTCGGCCACCGCGTTCCGGTTCCCTTCCGGGCTGCTCACACAGGTGATTCCCTTACTTTCAGCATACGCAACATCTATAAGTTCCATACCACTTCCCAGCCGGCCTATCCATTTCAACTTTAGCGCATAATCTATAATTTTTGCATCAATCTTTAAGCGGGTGGTCACGATGAGGCCGGTTACATCATGAATGGCATGCAATAATTCCTCATAAGTGATCTGGGGAAGGTAAATTACTTCGTATCCTTTTCTAAACAGTTCTTCCATTAGGTAATCGTGCACCTTGGCTGTTATAATGGCTTTATTGTTCACGTTAATTCTCCTGTTCCCCGAAAAAGGGATTTTAACTCATTTGAAATGTTAAAGCGGCAAATTCACTTACGCTAAGCTGCTCTGCCCTCCTGTTAAATAGTTCGTGTTGCAATGTTTCCTTATCGAACAAACTCTTCACTCCGTTTCTTAGCATTTTACGGCGTTGATTGAAAGCCGTTTTCACCAATACAAAAAATGCCCTTTCCGATTTCATTGAAACGGGCTGGTGTAAGGGCTTAAGCCTGATAACAGCACTTTTTACCTTAGGTGCCGGCGTGAAACTGTTTTCTGGCACTTCAAAAAGGTATTCCACCTTAAAAAATGCCTGTATCAATACGCTCAATACACCATACACCTTAGTGCCTTCTACTGCGGCCACCCGCTGAGCCACTTCTTTCTGAAACATGCCAACCATGCACAATACATCTTCTTTCCAGTCGAGCATTTTAAAGAGTATCTGGGTTGAGATATTGTAAGGGAAATTCCCAACTATGGTGAAAGGCGAATCAAACGGTTTATCCAAATCCAGAAAATTTTCATGTATGATCTTTCCCTGTATTTGCGGATAGGTTTCTAACAAATACAGCACTTTCTCCTTGTCCAGTTCCACTGCTTTAAAATCAATGGTGTTTAATTGCAGCAAGTATTTAGTCAGGGCACCTGCTCCGGGACCTATCTCCAGTAGTCTGTCAAACGAACAATCCTTCAATGAAGCTACAATCTGGCGACAGATATTTTCGTCATGAAGGAAGTGCTGGCCTAACGATTTCTTTAGTGTATACATGCGGGGCAAAAGTACTGATTACATCTAATTCTTCACTTGCCCCCGTACTGAAGCAGCAAACTTTCAATCGCCTTGATCCGGTTAATCAGCTCATCCTTATTTTTAGAGGAGTTCTCCTGTGCCATTTTTGCTTTCGACAATACTGTCATAGCTTCTTCATTTACTGCATTTACCTTTGCGCCTGCTTTAAGAAGGACGGTCATAACTTCCAGCAGCTTATCCAAGTCATTTCTTCTGATTACAGCATAGTGGAGTGGTGTATCCCCACTTTCATTTTTTGCATTCACATCGGCGCCGTTTTTAAGAAGAAGTTTTATTACCTCGATATTATTGGAATACAATGCGGCCATATGTAGCGCTCCTGTTGCTGTGGATGTTTTTTGAGCATTGACCCTGGCGCCGGATGCAACAAGAAGTCGTATCATTTCAAGATTCTCCTCACTAACAGCTGTCATTAACGGAGTATTAAAATATTCATCTTGAACTTCGAGAGATGCACCTGCCTTAACAAGTGATTTTGCAATATCTATACTCTTTATGTATACTGCAAAGTGTAGCGGTGTACTCTTGTAATCATTTTGTGCGTTTACATTTGCGCCAGCCTGAATAAGAAAAATGGCTATTTCCTGATTAATGTTTGAATCCAGGGCCAGGTGTAAGGGTGTAAATCCTTCGTCTATTTTATTATTGATCTTTGTACCGGCCTTAATCAACAATTTTACACTCTCCAGATGGCCTTCGGATACTGCCAGATGTAGCGGATAGTATTCATTAAAATCTTGTACGTCAACAAAAGCTCCCGCTTTTAACAGGAGTGAAATAGCTTCTACTTTTCCTTCCATCGCGGCATAGTGCAGCGGTGTTCTGTATTGGTAGTCTGCCTCATTGGGATTATGACAAAGCGCCAGCAGCTTTTTCATTGTAACAATATCTCCCTTTTTGGCCGCCTGGTGCAGCTCAATATCTCGTCTGTTTTCCCTGAAATCCGCCGTGCTCCACATCACGGGATATCCCCATTGCTTTATCTGTTGTAACACGGCATTTATATTCATCGCACGGCCGAACGGTGGTGAATCGGCTGTGATCATGCCTACCAGATTAGCACTGTTATCAATCAGTGCGCCGCCAGAGTGCCCGCCGCGGATATAGGTTGACTGAAATACGATTTGATTTTCGTCGATTTCAAAGATTTTATTCTCCTCCATAGGCAAAATCCAGGACATCCCATTTGGATTACCCACTGGAACCACTTCATCTCCACGTTCTAAATCATCCTTCCTGCTTAACCTGTCGAAGGGGAAGGCACAGGCATTTAACCCCTGCTTTGAAAGGTCTTCTGTGCTTAGCACTGCCAGATCCAGATCCCCCTTATTGACATACTTTGAGACAGTAGCCTTTATTGGTTTCTCAGGTACACTCTTGAGTTTGATCCAAATGTTGGTCGGTGCTTGAGGTCCTCTCTGAACCACGTGCTTAGCGGTTGCGATCAGCAGGCGGCCTTTTTCATATCCGAATATAATACCTGCCCCGAATTCAGGAGTTCCATTATAATCAACATTCAACATTACAATTAATTGAGCAGTCTGCTGAAACTCCATGTCAAACAGATACTTTTCATTTGTCTGCTGCGCACACACTGTCAGCGCCTCCAGGCTTAAGATTGTAACAAAAGCCAATAAGCCCCTTACCTTATTCCAAATCATAAAATTTGCATGTTTCATGTTGAAGCCCTCCACCAGCGCCATGCGCCGAAGATTAGTCCGAATAGATATAATGTAGTGCCCCCTATCAAAGAAAGGCCATGACTTTTTTTGAGCCATTCTAAGTAAGTGGGCATTAAGTTAATGCGGTTATCCTCCTCACCTGCCGTCATGCCCTTTACTCTGCCGTGAAAAGCAAAATCGATATGATCGCCTTGTACTTGCAGTGTTCTGATCTCACCTTGCGACCATTCAAATCGAATTTGCTGAGTGGGAAGCAAGCGTTCCTGTCTACCTGAAGATTTAAGATACAGTGTTCCTGATAATATGGTTGACACCCGGCGCACTAAAGAATAGTTATTTTCAACATGTTCGTCAATACGCAATAGAGACAGGCTATCTGCAAGAATTGGCCTCGAAAAAACGCTTTCGGACCCGGATAGCAACATAAAGTCAACATCAACCTTATCGGGCCCGGATTGCAAATGGATTGACTTAGGACTTACAAAACGATGATGTACAGGCGCAACAGGTGGCAACCTTATTTCAACCAGCCCATTAACATTAACAGGTAAATTAAGCTCTTTTCCCTTAAGAGACAACCGATGCTGCCCGGGAACATCAGTGAGACGCATGCCTATTTGCGTTCCTCCCGGTAGTGCCAGGGCATCAAGCGTAATAGTTCCGGAGGGTTCGCTGCTGGTGTCTACAGATAAAAGTACGGCAGAACCATCGGGCTCCCTGGGAATCCAGGCCTTAAAATTTTCAGACGCAGGAAGTTGAACTTCTTGTAAACCAGAGACGCCTAAAGATGAAAGTAGCATCGCATTGGTCAGAACCTGGGGTTTAGGCAATCTGAATTTAACCTCTGAGATGGAAAGATCAAGCTCAATCTCGGCAGTCGCGACATGACCAAAAAGAAGGACGCTTACAATAAGCAAAGTGGCTATTAATAACGTTATAGCCTGCCAGCTGCCAAGCATTTTCACAAACCGAGACCTAAGTATTGGGTCAGAAAGAACTACATCGGGTTCGGGACCTACCGTTTCTATGATAGCACTTTTTATTTCGGCAAAATTGTCTTTCGATATCAATTGAGCATTTAACGTATTGATATCCGCTAACCATTCCGTTAATTTCCCGAAATTTTGATAAATCATTTTTATCTTATCGTAACGCTGCAACTGTTCAATCGCCAATTGTCCGGGACGTTTTTTTACCAGGTCACTCCATGTATTATACTCATTTTCCCAAAATGAAAGGTAACGGTCTATTACAGCAGGGTTATCAAGATCCACAAATTCAACCATTATAGGTAATATCTTTTCCCGGAAAAGATTTTTATCAAAATTTGAATTTCGTGCTATTTCGTATAGCTCAAACATGCAATAGGGTGACTCTAAATACTTTTGGCTTATCGCAACGACAATACATTTGCCTTTGCCTAATTTATTAATAAAATCACTGATAAAATCTTTGTATTTTAAATTGTATTTGTCCCGGATAACATGATAATTTTCATGCAAAAGCGATTCGTACAATTCGTTAACTAATTTTTCCCGGCCCTCACCTGGTGATTCATTTTCATTTTCCCAGGCATAAGAAAAGAATATTTGATGTTTTGATTTCATAAATATTAAATTGCCTACACGCAGCAAACGAATGAATTCAACTATTGAAGTACAAGCTATAGATTCTTGAGAAATGGATTACTTTGGATTATAAAACCAACATTCAATGGTTTGCGTACCCCCACTTTTTTTTTTGGCTCCGATTTCCAAATAACAAATCCTGGTATCTTTTGGTGCAGAAATCGGAATTTCAACACTTCGTTCTGCCGGGTAATAGCCGTATCCCAGCTCTTTTCCTTTACTAAAAAATTTGGCGGGACGTCCATCCGTTCCCACTGATGCCACAGTAATGTATATCTCACTTAGCTCAACACCTGGTAACAGCAATAATGTGTACTTACCAGTTCGAGGAACTTTCCCTTCTTTACTGATTCTCAATGGTAAATATACATCCCGCTGCTTTTGGCCAATAAGCAATTGTGTAATGCCCACTACGCCAATGTCTTTTTTTAATATTTTCATGGAGGCAAGAATATCTGATGGCCACATATACGCTGTTTGTCCTGAAGGCCGGTAAGTATCCATGCGGTAGTGCAGGCCGTACTTAATACTTTGAGTACGCACATGTATAGCCTTATTGTTAGGAGGTCTATCCCATTCAATTTTAAGAGCTTTGCCTGAGTTAACATCATATTCGTCAAAATGCTCGTTAAATGAAGCAACAAGTAATGGTGTACTACTTACCTGTTTGATATAAATTCCTTCGCAACGGTCACCCCGATCCCGATAAGCCAACGCATTCTCCGTTATTAGGGTCAGGGATGGATCACAATGCCCCTGCGCCTGAAGTCTGTTCATTAAACATTCGCAAATAAGAGGTATAATTATGATAAGGATGTTTAATGAATGCTTACTCATGATTAGGTGAAGATTAGGGAATATGAATAATGCTAATAGGTGCTATGTAAATTTAGGCGGAACCCTGTAATAATTCTCATAACAAAGTAAGAAATCGTATTTTTAAATTTTCAATTAAATCATAGCATTATAAATGAATCAACCGTTAGCAGATCGTCCCAGACCTGTTATTGGTCTTTCCTGCGGAGACCTGAATGGCATTGGCATGGAACTGATCATCAAAACGATCTCTGACCATCGCCTGCTGGAAATATGCACACCCGTGATCTTTGCTTCAAACAAGGTCATCAATTTTTATAAGAAATCGGTCCCTGACAGTAACTTCAGCTATCAAAATATCAAAGATTTTACAAGGGTAAACATTAAGCAGATTAACGTATTTAACTGCTGGGAAGAAGACGTTCCTATTGTGCCGGGTCAACTTACGAATATCGGGGGACAGTATGCGGTAAAATCATTGGTAGCTGCTACGACCGCCTTAAAGGAAACCCATGTAGATGGGCTCGTTACGGCACCGATCCATAAAAAAAATATACAATCCGCGGAGTTTAATTTTACCGGACATACTCCTTTCTTAAGGCATTTTTTCGGTGTCAACGATGTGCTGATGCTGATGGCTGCTGAAAACATGCGCGTAGGGCTTGTAACAGAACACATAGAAATACGGGAGGTTGCTGCGCGTATATCCAGTCAGGCTATTCTCTCTAAATTAACCATCTTAAAAGATTCACTGATCAAAGATTTCGGAATAGATAAACCAAAAATAGCGGTTTTAGGCCTGAATCCACATGCAGGAGACGAAGGGCTCATCGGCAATGAAGAGAATGAGATCATAAGGCCAACCATACAGGAATTCAAGCAAAATAATGACGTAATAATTTCAGGACCTTTCAGTGCGGACGCATTTTTTGCAAGGGGCCATCATGAAAAATTTGATGCGGTGTTGGCTATGTATCACGATCAGGGATTAATACCATTTAAATCTCTAGCCAAAGGAGAAGGCGTAAATTACACTGCTGGTCTGCCAATGGTTAGAACGTCACCCGATCATGGAACAGCGTTTGATATTGCAGGAAAGAACAAGGCCGATATATCTTCCTTTACCAATGCGATATTTGAATGTATCAAAATAGCACGCCAGAGAGCTATCTACGAAGAGAACCACAAAAACCCACTGAAAAAGATCACGGCTGAAATCATGGCAAACGCAGAAGACGAACGAATACAGGAGGAGTAATGCTTAATTAAACGCGGAATCAGGAACGCCTTTATTAATGACATAGTTGCTGTAGGTGATTTCGAGTTTTCCCTTGTTGTTGTTTTCTTGAGGGTTGGCTTTCTTTTTATCGCTGCCATCGTCATAATCGAAGGTTACGCCTTTCGGTAATTTATATTCTTTTATATTAAAGGTAAAATGCACCTGATCAGGCAATGCATAATTACCAAACCTGCCATATTCCATGTCAAGTTCATAAGTGCCGTTTTCGCGGGTCGTTGTTACCGCTCTTACAATAAGCAGTTTCGATTCATCAATGTACAGGGTGGAAAGAACAATATCTTCAGTGTCATCGGTCGGCAACAGCTTAACGACAGTAACAGGTAAACCTTTGATCGTAGCTTTTCCGGAAGGTATTGCCGTAAAATTTCTTCCAGACATCAGGTTGCTTAGGCTGATGCTTTTTGCCCCCTTGGGCACAAGCGAAATCCCTTGTTGATTTTTAATTTTGAGCTTACCCGGCTTCTTGAAATACACCACAATCTCTGATACAGGTACCTTTAGAAAAGGCACATTCGTTTTCATGACACCTGACGCACGGTAATCATTTACCTGCTCGATCTTAGCTTTTACTTTATTGATGAGTACTGAGGCATCCTGAGAAAATCCTTCCAGGAAAATCGACATGCATGATATCATCAGCATCCATCCTTTCATTGTATGTTGTTTTACGATAAAATATCTTTTCTCCTGAAAATTATTACAGCAGAACCTACAAATAACCCTATATAAGTAAGCAATACGGCTAAACTTTTTAAGATGGCCGGCAGGTTTTCAATTGAACCTGCAATGGCCTGTCCTTCGCCATTGGACCTGGAATAAAAGAAACCTTTCCAGGCCAGCATGTGCGAAGTAAACAGCCATGGTTTAACGGTATCGTCATAAACCGGTATCTGCATTTCCGATAAAATAGTAAAAACAATGACGATACTGATGGTAGATACGATAGGGCCTATAGCATTTTCTGCAAACACCGATAACAGGAACGACAGTGCAGCCACTGTAATCAGCGCCACTGCAGCATAGGCAAATGCTGCCATGTATCGCCATAGAATATCGTTCCGCTGAATTTGTTCCACTACATCATTTCTGATGATCACCATGTCATTCGTCCCAAAAAGCATCACACTCAGTACCAGGGACAACAACGCCATCCACAATAATAATAGCAGTGTGTAGATAGCACATGCTGCAAATTTTGTCAGCATGAAATGGGTACGGCTTACAGGCCGGGTGAGCAACAGACGCAAAGTACCCATATTGGCCTCACCGGCAATCGCATCGCCTGCAACAAAAGCTACAAGCAGGGGAACATGGATGAGTAATAAGTTCAAAATAATAAAACATACAAGATATCCGTTTAACAACAATCCAAACGGCACTTCAATGGAATCTTTTAGTCCGCCCATTAAAAATTCAAGGTAAGATTGCCCATCATACTTCAGTGCAACCTGAACGATTAACACCATTGCAGCAATAGCCACAAAACTGATATAGGTACGTGGCCTCCTGAAGATCTTGAATAGTTCAATCCGTAAAAGCCCCGACATATTGCTTACCTGCTGTTATTTGTAAAAAATAATTTTCCAGAGAATTTTTTGGCTGTATGGATACAATACCAATGCCCGCGTAAACAAGATCATGCACCAAAGCGGGGATATCGGTTTTGGATATGCGGAACTGGATCGTATCTGACACACGACTTATTAGTAACGATTGCCACCGGGTTGTGTTGATAAAATTCAGTGCAAAAGAAGGGTCGGTTGTCTGCAACTGCACAATGGTCCGCGAAGGATCAAACAAGTCTTTTACGCTTCCTTCAACCACTTTTTTCCCTTTATCTATGATAAGCATTCTTGTAGCGATCTGTTCAATTTCACTTAGCAAATGCGATGATACCATAACCGTTTTATTCAGATGCCTGCTTAAATGCAGGATAAGGTTCCGCATGTCAGCAATCCCCTGTGGGTCCAATCCATTAGTAGGCTCATCCAGAATGATCAGGCTTGGGTCATGTACCAAAGCTACGGCTATGCCTAAACGCTGCTTCATGCCCTGTGAGTAAGTGGCCACCTTACTATGAGCCCTGTCTGCCAGACCTACCAGAGCCAACTGATCCATAAGTATCCGGGCAGATGTACGTACGGCATTTATACGAGCAAACAAAGAAAGGTTTTCGTAACCGGTAAGATACTGGTACAGATCAGGCCGTTCGATAATAGCGCCCACCTGCTGTAAAATAGCTTTGCGGTGGGTTCGTAAATTCATTCCAAAAATTTCTATCTCACCTGCGCTTGGTTCAATCAGCGTTAGTAACATCCTGATGGTTGTTGACTTGCCCGCTCCGTTCTGACCAAGAAATCCATATACGTCTGATGGTTGAACAGTAAAAGACAGATCATCCACAGCCTTTACATCTTTGAATTGCTTGCTCAAAGAAGAAACGGAGACTATTACAGACATACATTAATGATTGAACAATTACCTGCTTTAACAGGGTGGATCGCTAATTGTTGAAAATAAGTGTAAACAGGTAATCTATTTCCTTACTTATCATGAGACAGATAAGATTGAAGATTTCTTACATATTCATCGAATGCATCCACTCCTTTAGGAGTAATTTTGCAGGTTGTCAGCGGGTAGTTGTCTTTAAACTGCTTAACCACATCAATATATCCAACTTCTTTCAATTTATTGATTTGCACACTCAGATTACCAGCCGTAGAATTTGTTTTTTCTTTGAGAAAGGTAAATTCGGCTTCCTTAACGCTGATAAGCAACGAAATAATGGCCAGGCGAAGCTGCGAATGTAATATAGGATCAAGCTCTTTGAACATGTACTGCCTTCATATATTTAATACGCAAAATTATTCCAGGTATGATCCATGCCGCTGTTGCACCTGCTGCCACCAACAGATGGGCATGGTAACCCTTATATAAGAAAGCTATGATAGAAAGTATCCAGCAGGTAATGCCCCCCACTATGAATGGCTTGAATTTACTGATGCATCCACTGATAAATGTAGGCATTCCGAAGAACAAAAGCAGAACCGGCAGAGTCGTATAACCAATCCCGGCATAACCACCCGCCAGGGTGAGAATCAAAATACAAATACCAAAAGCAGACCATACATAGACATTGACATCTTCTGCATAGGTTCTTGCCTTACGGTATTTTCTTTCGATACGCCCATAGTATAATTGGATGAAAAAAGTGAAAATCATCAACAGGAAGGGGTTGAATGGGAGGTCGAATCCTTTAACGGTGGCATCTAAATACGCCAGCGAAAAGCAGATCAGGTTAGTAAATCCCCACAATAGGGCTCCCGTACCGCTCTCATAGTAAACATTTTTCGCTGTGTTGATCATGCTGGTGATCAACGCAAGGCTTTCTTCTTCCGTCAGTTTTTTATCTTCCATAATCAGGATGCTAGTTAACAGGTTTCAATCCTATGAGTGATGATATTTTATTCTCAGCAAATGGCCGGGAATAATGTAACTGATCAGTATGGCGCCAGCCGCAAACAGCATTTGTTCATCCATAGAGAACCACACCGCTATGGCTGCCAGCATCCAGCAAATGATTCCTCCCCATACCAACGGTTGAAATTGTAAGATCTTACCGGATACATACGTGCCTACGCCATACAAGGTTATAAAAAAGGGGTAACAATTTTGCCAGCCCAATCTGAAAAATAACAGGCAAAAAACAAAAAAAGTGATGCCCAAACCTGTCCACAGATAACCCATGCCTTCGCCGACATAAGTCTTGACCTTTAGCCTTCGCCTTTCATTTCTTTGTAAAAGCATGGTTATGACAAAACATAGTACTGAAATCCACCACACATGGTAATGATAAGGATTCTTGAATATCGCTTTTAACACAAATTGCCCAAGCAGGGCCAGCAAGGTAGCCCATCCCCATATCAGGAAATAATGACTGGAACCAGAAAAACCCTGACGGGTTTTTTCGATCATATTTCTGATCAGTTGCAAACTTTCTTCTGCCGAAAAAGTTTCATTTGTCATTGCCTATGAATATGAGTTACGAATTGAAGTTTAGATTATTATTCCCCTCCTTTTTCAAGGAGGGGAAGGTTTGTGCAGCAAACCGGGGTGTTATGTAAGTACACTAGTTAGTCTGCGCAATAAAATATTGCGTACTTGCCTTCCCCCAATTGGGATGCAGTTCGGTTTCAGGCTTAAACGTTTCAAACATCTGAAGTGCTTTTGAAAACAATTCCTTTGCAGGAGCTTTACCCCCGCCAAATGCTTCCGGGGTATAAAATTTAGACTGGCCTTCCAAAAATACGGGACGGGGATTTGCGGGATTTAAGGTCTTTGCTTTCTCAATATATGTGCTGGAAGCTTGTCCGTATTGCTGCCAGCGGGTTTGAGGATCAACCATCATGTGCGAAGAAGCAATCATGCTTTTAATCACACATATTTCAGAATTTTCCTCTCCTGCCAGCTCTTCGGTCTTTTTAATAAGCTGCTCGGCCTTATCTGCCAAACCATCAGTTTTAGATTTATCTTTCTCCATAAAAGCACTCATCACGGTGGCATAACCCGCATAATAATAAGGCAGCCATTGTGTTTTCTCCGCTTCTGCAATCCGTTCGAAATTGTTGGACAGCTCAGCCAGATTTCCTTTTATCATGGCAGAATCCAATTGAGCAATATTTGTTTTCATTGCCTTTATATACTTCTCATTCTGTCCGAACAGGGATACAGAAAATATGGCTATGGCAATGACTAAAAAGGTCTTTTTCATGATTTTAATTTTGTAATTATAAACGATTGTTTTGCTGCATTAATTTTTGATATTCCCTTTCCGCCAGGTCCTGCCTGGGGTACACATAGGCCCTGATATAATGAATTACCAAACCGATGCCCCAGCCCAGTGTTGGATATAACGGCCAGGGAACCTGGTGTCTGCCTGTACTGGCACCGGTGAAATACCAGAGCATCCATAGAAAGGCGTTTACGGCCAGGTAGGATACCACATTTGTTTTAAAACCGGCTCTGCGTTGAGCCATTGCCCATAATTGGGGGTCCTTGTTGCTGTTTTGAAAAGATGTTGTCAGTTCCATAATGTTCATTTAGAATGTATGTACAATTTTTGTTTACGAAGAAAAGAAATCCTTATAGATTACTATTGATGATGTCATCCGTTCTGTCAACGCCAAAACTCAGAAAACAACCTAAAAAGAAAAAGCGGTTAGCCGGTGGTGTTACAGCTTCCCTGCGCATTCCGTTATAAGAATAATTGTATCCGAATACCTGCTTATTTCCCAATACATTATTAACAGAAAAAACGAACACGGTAAATTTATTGGCGCTCGGCTTATTTATGTTGGGAAGATAATTCACGCTAAAACTCAGACTGTTGTAATTGATGGTTTTACCTTGATCCGCTATTTTGTACCGGTTAGTTGGTTGATCATACCGGATGTTATAATAAGGCCGCCCTGATGCAAATGTGTAAGAGCCGTTAAACTGGGTTTTTAATGCGGTTACAAATTTTTTAACAACAAGCGACGTGGTATGGTCAGCGGCAAAGCTGGGCTGGATAGCTGCCGGGTAGTTTAAGTAGTCACGCTTCGTATCGAGATAGGAATAAGATATCCAGTAGTCCACGTTCTTAAATGTCTTCCTGTCCCGCCAGAAAATTTCAAAGCCCTTGGCGTCACCATATCCTGCATTGTTTATGCTATCGCTTTGATTTACTACAGGAAGGGTTTTAATGAGGTTTTGATATTTTTTATAAAACAATTCAGCGCGAAGGGTATAGTTGCGCGTCACTTTCTGATAGTTGGCGATATAGTGGGTTGCCCTGGTGTATTGCAATGCTTTAAACCGGTAGTTACGTATAAAAAAAGTATTGTCTGGTTTCTGGTAGAACGTTCCATATGCCAGTGAAACTTGTCCTGCATCCCCTAATTTGTAGGCTAGTGAAACCCGGGGTACAATATTGGCCTTATTCAACAAGGAAGAATGCTCTACCCTTGTGCCGATCTTTCCAGCCAGGTCATTCGTCAGATAAATGTCAACCTCGGTAAAGGCAGCCTTGAAATGATCGGTTGCCTTTGTCGATGCATTATTTACGGAATCGTTTGAAAAATCATTGTTGTCTTCATTATAAAAATATTCTCCCCCTACCCGGAACATACTCAGGCCTTTTAGCCTTCGTTCAAAAACAGCCCTGGCTACGGCCGAAGCAGCATCGGCATTTACCTTAAAGTTTTTTTGGGAAAACGGAAATTGACGAAGACCTTGCTTGTGGTTAGTCTGGTCCTGCAATTCATTACTTATTTTGTCCGTGTTGGTGCTGTAAGATAATCCGAGATTCATCCTCCAGCTTTTTCCCAGGTGTTCCTTCCAGGACAAATTAGCGTATACGTTTGTGTTTTCCAACCCAAAGGCATTTTTTAAATTAGCCGAATCGATATCCGATCTGCGAAGTCCCAGCCGGCTTGCATTAAAGTAACCATAGAATTTCAGCATCCCTGTCTTTGAGGTTTTTACTCTATAATTAATGTCGGCATTGTGAAATTCAGGTACCTGGAAATAATCTGGCTTCTGCTTCACCAGTTTAAAGTAAGGTAGTAAATTGGTGTAATTATAACTGCCACCCCAGCTAGAACGCTTATCCTTTGAAAGCTGCTGGTAACCGGCATTTAGCCCAACGGAGGAAAACCCCAGGTTGGCAGAGCTTTTTTCCGGCAGGTCAATACTTTCCAGTAATACAACGGAGGAGAGTGCCTGGCCATAAAGGGCTGAATAACCTCCCGAGCTAAAGACCGTTCCCTTAAACAAGAAGGGCGAAAACCGGCCCCGCTGGGCAATGTCGGGAACGCTGCTGAAAAAGAAATTGTTGACCGGCGTTCCGTCTATAAAAACTTTGGATTCTCCGGCTGTGCCCCCACGGACAAACAATCCTTCGCTTTCTCCGACCTGCTGAGCTCCTGGTAAAGTTCTAAGCGCGCTGGTTACATCGGCATTTGCGCTGGCCGTGGTGACTATATCAATCGGGTTTAACACCGTTGTTCTTTTGGTATCGCTTGCTTCAAATGTACCTGCCGTAATGACTACTGCCGTTAACTCACTTGGCTCTTCCTTTAAATTAATGTCAAGGGTGAGGGGTGAACCGGCAAGGTTTATTTTTTGCTCGAAAGGATTGTAGCCAATAGAGCTTGCCATTATTGACCGTTCACCAGACTCGGTGGTTTTAAAGGAATATTTACCTGTGGAATCAGACGTACCACCGTCGTAGGAATCTTTAATGCTGATGCTTACTCCTGGAACCGGTTTACCCTTATTGTCTTTGATCCGGCCTGAGATAGCGGTTTGGGCAAAGCCGGTTCCGTAAAGAAGGATGAAAACGAGTAAGTAAGGTAACTTAATCACAGTTTGTAAATTTATTATAATAACTAAATAAGTTTATGATATAAACCAAAATTTGTTAAGAAAAATTTGCCGCAGAAAAATAGATTAATGAACTAGTTGCTCAAAATCTGCGTAATCTACGGCAGAACTCTTTCAGATTATTTATACGCCGGCATCATGGACCTCGCCAGTTCAACCATTTTATTTACCCCGTCTTCCGGCAGGTTGCCCTTCTTGAATTCGTTCAATACTTCCGGCAACTTGTTTTCCATTTCTACCAGGAAATGAGACTCAAATTCTTTGACTTTTTTAACAGCCACTTCCCGTAGTAAGCCCTGGGTACCCAGGTAAATGATGGCTACCTGCTTTTCCACGGCCATAGGAGAGAACTGCAGTTGTTTTAAAATTTCAACATTACGCCCTCCTTTATCAATAACCATTTTGGTAGCAGGATCCAGATCGCCCCCGAACTTGGAAAATGCTTCCATTTCCCGGTACAGTGCCTGGTCAAGCTTGAGTGTGCCAGCCACTTTTTTCATCGATTTAATCTGGGCATTACCTCCTACCCTGCTAACTGATATACCCACATTAATGGCTGGACGAATACCTGCATTGAAGAGATTGCCTTCCAAGAAAATCTGCCCATCAGTAATGGAAATAACATTTGTAGGGATATAAGCCGATACGTCGCCGGCCTGGGTTTCGATGATAGGCAATGCCGTGAGTGAACCGCCACCTTTTGCCATGTGCCTGATAGATTCCGGCAAGTCGTTCATCTTCCTGGCAACTTCGTCTTTACTGATGATTTTTGCCGCTCTCTCCAATAAACGGCTATGCAGGTAAAAAACATCACCGGGATAAGCTTCACGACCGGGCGGTCTTCTCAGCAGCAGGGATACTTCGCGGTAAGCAACAGCCTGTTTGGAAAGATCATCATAGATAATCAATGCCGGGCGGCCTGTATCACGGAAAAATTCTCCAATAGCTGCACCGGAAAAGGGTGCATAAAACTGCTGGGGCGCAGGGTCGGATGCGGAGGCCGCAACAATGATGCTGTAATCCATCGCTCCGTTCTCTTGTAAAACCTTCATAACTCCGGCTATGGTTGAAGCTTTTTGCCCGATAGCAACATAAATACAATAAACCGGTTTGCCTGCATTATAAAATTCCTTCTGGTTGATAATCGTATCCACACAGATGGCTGACTTACCCGTCTGGCGATCGCCGATCACAAGCTCGCGCTGGCCACGTCCTATTGGGATCATGGCATCGATAGCCTTTATACCGGTTTGCAAGGGTTCCTTTACCGGTTCGCGGAAGATCACTCCTGGAGCTTTTCGCTCTAAAGGCATCTCGTATAATTCACCGGTAATAGGCCCTTTGCCATCAATGGGTTCTCCCAAAGTATTGATAACACGGCCTACCAGGCCATCTCCTACTTTTATAGAAGCGATTTTTCCGGTCCGGGTAACTTTTGCCCCTTCCTTTATATCACCCTGGTCGCCCATTAATACTACGCCCACATTGTCTTCTTCCAGGTTAAGCGCTATAGCTCTAACGCCGTTCTCGAATTCCACCAGTTCACCCGAGCGAACATTATTCAATCCATACACGCGGGCAATGCCGTCACCGACCTGAAGTACGGTACCTACCTCTTCCAGATTAGCGCCCACATTGAAGTTGCTCAATTGCTGACGCAGTATCGCAGAAATTTCATCCGGTTTTATATCAGCCATAATTATCTTTTTTAATTTATTTCATCCTGTAAAAGTTCATTCTAAAGACTATTCATATTACTCATAATTCCTAACTCAACACTCGTAACTCATTACCTGATCTTATGCACATAAATATTATCCTGGAACTGTTTTTTAATGTCTTTGAGGTCTCTCAGTACACTTGCGTCTACCATGTTATTATTGAATTCCACTATAAAGCCACCTACCAATTCTTCCCTGATTACCGTTTCAAGTTCTATATACTGGAAAGACGTTGAAGAGGTAAATTTATCTATGATACTTTGCTTTAGTTCCTCGCTCACCGGCTGAGCTGTAGTCAGCTTTACCTTATGAATTCCTTTGATATCGTTATACATATCAATGAATGCAAAAACAATTTCAGGTAGCGTTTGCTCTCTTCCTTTACTGATCATCAGGCTGTTAAAAGATGCCGTAAGTGTGCCCACCTTGCCTTTGGTGATCGCTTCCATAATCTGGGCCTTCTTGTCGCTTTTTATAACCGGACTACGCAGCAGTGTCACAAATTCCTTACTTGTTTTGCATATATCCTGCAGGTAAAGCATATCCTTATACACGTTTTCGAGTTGATTATTCTCAACAGCCAGATCTAGTAAGGATTTTGCATACCTCCCCGCCAATCGTGGATTGTGCATAATATTTCAAGTTTGAATGTTGAGAGGATCCGGGGATACAATTTGTCGAATCAGTTTAATTTGACATCAGTGGCCAATTGCCGGATATATGTTTCCTGCTCTGCCTTATTATTGAGTTCACGTCGAAGAATTTTCTCGGCAACTTCGATGACAAGGTTGCCTACCTGGTTCTTTACGTCTACCAGGGCAGCCATTTTCTGCTGTTCGATAGCAGACTGTGCATCCCGAACAATACGGTCATATTCTCCTTTGGCTTTCTCCTTGGCGTCTGATATCATTTTGTCAGATATATTCTTCGCGTCTTTGATCATCATTGCCCTTTCATCTCGCGCTTTGGCCAGCAAAACCTCATTTTCTCCCTTTAACTGAATCATTTCTGCTTTCACTTTTTCGGCGGTAGCCAGTGAATCGGCAATCGTATTTTCTCTTTCGTGCAAGGATTGCAGGATCGGCTTCCAGGCAAACTTTCGCAAGATCAAAAACACGATAACAAAAGCCACCAGGGTCCAGAACAGCAAGCCCAGCGAAGGCTGTAAAAGTTCCATACTTTAAATTTGAAATGTATAAGTCTAGATTCGAAATTAATGCATCCTCCGCCCTGTGCTTTGGATGCACTAAAGTAACATAGCTGCCGTTATTTTAATACGGCCAGGATGCCTGCAATAACTGCGAAAAGGGCTACCCCTTCAACAAACGCAGCAGTGAGGATCATGTTAGCACGAATGTCGTTTGAAGCTTCCGGTTGGCGGGCAATAGATTCAACGGCACCCTTTCCGATCTGGCCGATACCGATCCCGGCACCAATTGCCGCTAGACCAGCTCCAATCGCTCCGCCCAGGTGAGACAATGAAAAATTAGCTGCTTGCGAAACATCAGTTACTTGCAACATTACGTTCAATAATGACATAGTACTTGTTTTTGTTTATTAAAAAAAGACGTAATTAAATAGTAACAGGGTCGTGATGCCCGTCTGCATCCTCGTGTCCATGGTCTCCTTCCATAGCCTGCCCAATAAAAACGGCGGTAAGGTTCGTAAAGATAAAGGCCTGGATAAAAGCAACCAGGATCTCTATAAAATAAATAAATACGGTAAAAAGTATCGATATCGGTGAAAACCCCAAACCTGCAACGTTACTCATTCCTCCGAATATAAAGATCAGCATGATAAAACAGGTGATCACTATATGCCCCGCCACCATATTGGCAAACAGACGTATCATCAATGCCATCGGCTTTATGAATATACCGGCAAATTCGACGGGTATCAGTATCAGTTTTACTAGGAAGGGCACGCCCGGAGGCCAAAAGATGTGACCCCAGAAATGCCTTGTTGTACTAAACAGTATAACCAGCATGGAAATGAAGGCTAGCACCATGGTAAATGCAATATTACCTGTTACGTTTGCTATTCCCGGAACCAGACCAAATATGTTATTAATCAGTATGAAAAAGAAAATAGTCAGTAGAAAGGGCATATATTTTTTATGCTTATGCCTTAGGTTCACAATGGCAACCTCATCCCGGATAAATGTAATCACCGGTTCAATTGCGTTCTGCAAACCAGAGGGGGCGACTGTACTGCCGTTTTTCCGGTATTTGCTTGCCACGCTGATCATGATCCAAACCAGCACAACAAGGGCCAGCAACATCTGAACCACGTTTTTGGTCAATGAGAAATCATACACTTTCACGGATTCGTCTACCTTTCCATCCGCGTTTACAGCCAACACATGATTGTGCTGGAGCCTGTACCCGTTGTAATCTGCATGCCCATGTTCGAACTTTGATGACAGGAATGTTGAAACTCCTTTTTGTGGAGAGTATACTATTACCGGAAGTGGTAGTGAAACCGGGTGGCCTTTCCAATCAAACAGGTGGTAATAATGATCATCGCTGATGTGCTCCATGATCAACTCACCTGGATTAAACTTCCCTTCTTCTTTTTTGGAGTGCTCCTGGGAAAATAATGCATTCGGTAAAATTAATATAAGTAGGCTAAAAGCCGCTACCAGTAATGATTTTACGTTGCCAGAGGACATACCTGTTTTCAGTTTGCGGCAAAGATAAGCAGCGATGCCTTAATAACCGAAAAAAAGGGTTTCAATTAGAAAAAAATGTAGCGTTTTTAAGGCTAACCAGCCCCGTCAACGCAACCTTTCTGTTTGTTTTTCAAATTGCATATGGTGCAGTTTACTGTAAAACCCTCCCAAGGCCAGCAACTCATCATGGGTGCCCGTTTCCTTAATCTCTCCCTTATCAAGGACAATAATCTTATCTGCTTTGCGGATAGTAGATAGCCGGTGTGCAATAACTATAGATGTTCTTCCAGAAATGAGGGTGTAGATTGCATGCTGAATTAATTGTTCAGATTCAGTGTCTACCGATGAAGTAGCTTCGTCAAGTATAAGGATGGATGGGTTATACAACAAGGCCCGGATAAACGATAATAATTGCCTTTGTCCAAGTGACAACGTGTTTCCCCTTTCCATAACGTTATATTCATAACCGCCGGGCAGCTCCGTTATAAATTCGTGCATGCCGATCAGTTTGGCCGCTTCAATCACTTTTTCCATGGAGATCTCCGGGTTTCTCAGCGTAATATTGTCAAGGACCGATCCGGAAAAAAGGAATACATCCTGCAGCACTACCCCGATATTACTACGCAATTCATCCAATTTATATCTATCCAGGTTAATGTCATCGATCCTGATTTCTCCTTTACGGATCTGGTACAAG
The DNA here is from genome assembly GCA_037718865.1 of Chitinophagaceae bacterium. Taxonomy (GTDB): domain Bacteria; phylum Bacteroidota; class Bacteroidia; order Chitinophagales; family Chitinophagaceae; genus JADCRZ01. Next base: position 250,517 of record JBBJMP010000005.1, read on the forward strand.
CGACTCATCAAACTTACCACAGAGGTTTTCCCGCTACCTGTATGTCCTACAAGAGCAACCGTTTCTCCCGGCTGAACCGTGAATGAGATATCCTTTAAAACGTATCGCTCGTCTACGTAGGCAAACCATACCTTATCAAATTCAATCTTTCCTTTAAGTTTGTTCGGCGCCAAACTGCCCTCATCTTTTAAATAATCATCGTTATCCAATACCCTAAATACCCTTTCACTGGCTACCATGCCCATTTGCAGCACGTTAAACTTATCTGCGATCACCCTGAGGGGGCGTGAAATAAGGTTAAGCAATAAGATAAACGAAATTATTTTACCGGTTAATGTTACCGCTTCGGCCTGAGGAAGATTTATGGCGTTGCTTGCCGCCCACCAAACCAATAAACCGGTGGAAACGGCCAGAACAATCTCTACTATAGGAAAAAAAACCGAATAGGCAAATATGGCATTGATATTGGCATTCCGATGTTCCTTGTTGATCTTCCTGAATTTGTTGAATTCTCTGTCTTCCGCAGCAAATGCCTGTACCACAGGCATTCCGGTAATATGCTCCTGTACAAATGCATTGAGTTGAGCTACCGCATTTCTTACCCGGATAAATGATTTGTTTACGCTTTCCTTAAAAAAGTAAGTAGCTACAATTAAAACAGGAAAAGGGCTGAGGCTGATCAGGGCCAGGTGCCAATCGATCCAGAACATGCAGATTAAGATAGAGACGATGGAAAGAATGTCTGCAATAATAGGGACCAGGCCTTCAGCAAAAATATCATTAATAGACTCAATATCGTTAATAGTTCGGGTAGTAAGGGTGCCAATAGGCGTTTTATCAAACTGGGAAAGATTTAAGCCTAAAATTTTACGGTAAACCTTTACCCGCAAGTCTTTCACCACTGATTGTCCCATCCATGCCGTAATATAAGAGAAATAAAACCGGATCAGGGTTTCAGCAATTAAAAGAACAATTTGCCATAAGGTAATGATGATGATCATCTGCACAAAGGGGTTCCTCTCCTCACCTGCTGCTGCTGCACCTCCCTTTACGTATTTGTTTACTGTTACCTGAATTAAATATGGACGGATCGGTGAAAGTAACGCCAGCACTACCGCCATAACCAGTGAAAGATAAAAACTATTTTTATAGGGAGCTACAAACAGGAAAACCCTGCGCAGTAAGGAAAAGTCGAAAATTTTTTTGGCCGGAACGGTTTCTGACATAGAGACTTTTAGAGTTCTGGGTTCAAAGGTTCAGAGTTCAAGGTTCAAATTACTCATCCCCCAACGCCTTCCTGTATGCTTTTATAAAGATAGCCCCCAGATTTTTATAGGGTGGTATATAATCGTCAAAAAGTTCTTTCTGGCCGCCGGCGAACTGCCTGCTTAGCTCCCTCCACATAGAGATCCATTCAATGTTCCTCCCGTTGCGCAGTGTATTATTTATAGCCTGTAATATGGGTTCATTTACGGTTTTGGTTCCTACCTGTTTTGATGAGATGATATGCGCATCCTGACTGATGGTCAGCACTTCATTAAGGTTATTATATCCCCCGCAGGAACCCAGCACAACAATCTTTGCGCTGGGCTGGATCTGGTTGAGCGAATATTTTACATGATAACTATGTCCGCGGTGAATAAAAATGGAAGGTTTTATCTGTTTCTCCTCCAGGTAATCATTCAGCCTGGCCTGTGCCTTGGCATCCGGGTCATCGGCTCCGTATAAAGGTTTATTGGCAAAGATCCACACGGGCTTTCCTTTTGTGGACCGGATCATGATCCAGTCTGAATTACTATCGGTTATTTTCCATTCTGCCCTGCCGCGGAACAAGGATAAGAAATTCGCATAAGACACCTGCCCGTCTTTGTCTTCATCTCCATAAAAGAATACCTGCTCAACCACCCGGCCGCTATCATCCATTAAGGAATTATAGTCTACACGGTAAACAGGAGGAATGCCCAATTGAACGGAAAGGTCAATTTTATTTATAGTGTCGGCCGATTCAAAAAGTGTCTTTTCCAGGTTATAGATCACCTGACCGTTTTTATCGGCGTTCTTCACACAACGTTCATAATTCCACCTGGCTTCGTTGAGCATAAAAGAGGCCAGGACTTTATTTTTCTCAAATATACTACTGTAAGAATCCGCTACATCCACGGCATCTTCCGCATTTTCAGGCGTAGTCGATTTTTCCAATCCAATCATGAAAGCCCTCATCAGGGATGTGGCGCTTTCCCGGGGCATCGACTTAAGCAAGGTATCCAAAGTATTGTAGGCTGCGGCCAGCTTGATAAATTTTCGAAAATAATCCGCGTTTACGCTCATAACCAGGGTATCGCCCCTGGGTACTTTCATGCGTTGAAAAATGCGTTTAAACACTCCCAGGTAACTGGAAGTGTAAATTTCATCTTCCCCCAGTACGCATAAATAGTATAATTCCTGGGGCGTCAAACCTTCAATACTCCGGAAGCGAATGCCATCCGGTGAACTATGCAAGCCATTTATCGTACGGATATAACCCTCTTTCGCTTTTTTTGACATCATCCTGGTCAGCGATTCCATTTCCATGGCCGTATCCTTACTCAGCGCTATCCTTCCCGCATAGTCGATCCGCGTACGTACCAACAAGCGAAAATAAGCCAGCTCATTGTCCTTTACTTTATCTATATCTTCGAAACTGATCTTACCTTTTGCGAGCATATCAATGAACGGGAAATACAATTGCCCGCTTTTACTGGAAGCCATCTTAATAATGATTTGCACAAACGAATCAGGATTTGCCCGTATTTTCGCCCCTAATTTATCACGCGCCGCGGCAAAATCATAAACCTGTCTGGGGTTCATATAAGCAGCTATCCTGACCAGGCTGTCGGCAAAAGGTAAATCAACATCTTTTTTTAACACAGGAAGGATTTCTGCAGGATGTAAGACGAGGTATTTTTTGATCAGGATAATTCTCGCAGGTCCCATTCCTTTATTTTCACGGAAACTGAAACATTCCGATAACAGTTTACCTACGGCGTAGGTATTTTCAATGATTACCGGTTCTATACTTTCATTTTTTTTGTCGAGTTCCAGGGCCTGGATAAAAGCGTCAGTTAACGCCTGGGCCATAGTAACCGGAAAATCTTTCTGCCGGTATCTTGCGTTATATCCCTTTACCAACGATTCCAATCCCAATAAATATTTGATCTTACTGTTCTGAGAAAGCGAAGAGTCCGCCTCTATCTTTTCCTGCAATTCATCCACTCCCTTAATTAAAGCATACTCGATCTGGCTGTTGACAGTTTCATCTTTTGATATGGCAATAAGATTATCCTCTTTTCCGTCTAAACTCATTAACCGCTTTTGCTCCCTATCTACCTTATCGTGCCATAACAAACGGCTTTTATCAATCCGGTACGGGTTTGCAGAAGTAGACTGCGCCTTGCCATTAAAACTTAGTATAACAAAAACACCTGTAAAAGCAAGTAAAATTCTAAACATAATTATAGAAAACTTTGTAACCTACATTTTAGCAAAAATACACCATTCGTTCATAATTAAACAGTTAACGGCCTATAATGACAACCATTTCATTACATACGTTGCGTAAGGAATTTATCCGGAGCTTTGAAGGTACTTATATTAAAAAATTGTGAACTCGTCAACTGCTCAGTGCCCCAAAGAATATTTGGTATAGGTTTGTGTAAACAAATTGTTAAATGCAATTAAAGGGGAAGAAAATACTGATTGCTGACGATGAGCCGGATATTCTGGAAATCATACAGTATAATCTCGAGGCCGAGGGTTATACGGTGTATACGGCCAAGGATGGTGACGATGCATTACAAAAAGCAAAACAACTCAAGCCAGACCTTATTGTTCTGGACATTTTGATGCCAAAAAAAAATGGTGTAGAGGTATGTGAGATACTCCGTTCCCAGCCGGTATTTAAAGAAACCCTGATTATTTTCCTCACTGCCATGAACGATGAATCATCACAAATGAAGGGTTTCGATACAGGGGCAGATGATTATGTAAACAAACCGATAAGCCCTAAACTTCTAATGAGCCGGGTAAATGCCTTATTTAGAAGAATCAGCAAACCAACCCAACACGATAACGGGGTTTTAGAAATTGATAACCTGATTATTGACCCCGTTCAATACCTGATCAAAGTAAATAATAAAGAGATTACCCTTGCCAAGAAAGAATTCGAGCTTCTTTACCTGTTGGCTTCAAAACCGGGTAGAGTTTTTCTCCGTAACGAAATCCTGAACCAGGTTTGGGGAAATGATGTGATCGTCGGCGATCGCACCATAGATGTACATATCCGGAAAGTAAGACAGAAACTAGGCCTCGATTGTATAACTACCGTGAAAGGCGTTGGTTATAAATTTGATTTATAACTTATCGGGTTTGGCTCTTAACAATCCGGCTCTGATTAATCAGGTAAATTTGTATTAAATCTTCCGGTTACGGTAATTATGCAATTTAAAAACCTTTCGCCACGCAAAATTGCGGCAATAAATGCCGCTTCTATATCCTTCCTGGTTTTTATTGCCAACCTCATCATTCTTAAAAGCTGGCTGATAGCCTTGTCTGGTTTTGTCATTTTATTCGTCATATCTTATTTGCTTGTGCAGTTTTTCCTGCAGCAGTTTATCTATCGCCGTATTAAACTGATTTACAAGTTTATCTATCAAACAAAGGCCAGCAGAAAGGAAGAAGTATACTATAAATACATACTACCTAAAAAAAGCATTGATGAGGTAAGCGAGGATGTCGAAAAGTGGGCCGTTCAGAGAAGCAATGAAATTGAATTGTTAAAGCAGAATGAAGCTTACCGGAAAGAATTCCTGCAAAACCTGGCGCATGAATTTAAGACACCCGTATTTGCTATCCAGGGGTATGTCGATACATTATTGAATGGTGCCATGGAGAAACCCGAGATCAGGAAAAGATTTCTTAAAAACGCTTCCAAGAACATTGATCGCCTGGTAAACTTGATGAATGACCTGGATGAAATATCCAGGTTGGAACGTGGCGAGCACCTGGTTTACAAACAGAACTTCATGATACAGGACCTGATCCGGGAAGTATTTGAATCCTTGTCTATCAAATCCAACGAGAACAACATTAAATGCACCATAAAAAAAGGCTGCGAATCTCCGGTTATCGTTCACGCGGATAAAGAAAAGATCAGGCAGGTGCTGATCAATACGATTGAAAACGCTTTCAAATATGGAAAGGTTAATGGCAATATAGTGGCCAGTATCTATAAACCCGACGAAACCCATGTATTGGTTGAAATAAGTGACGATGGAATCGGCATAGAAGAAGAACACTTACACCGCATTTTTGAACGCTTTTACCGGACAGATAAAGGAAGGAGCAGGGACAGAGGGGGTACAGGACTTGGCCTTGCCATCTGTAAACACATCATAGAAGCGCACGGGCAAACAATACATGCCAGAAGTACACCCGATGTAGGAACAACGATCGGATTTACCCTGGACAGGAAAAAAGAATGATGGTACTGGAAGTTTGTTTTTAACCACCGCTACCCTCCTTGAAAAAGGAGGGGACCTTAACCAATTTCGATGCTGTTCCAAACGTCTTTGACTTCGAACAGCTATGTTACTGCAAGAATCTATTACTATACGCAAATCGTTTGTAGTAAAAAAAAACTACCCCGGAGGTCCGGGGAAGTTTAATGGTTGTAGATAAAAATTGCTTAATTGAATTTTGTCCAGCCTTTCCACCAATCCGCATCAGCCGTACCTGCTGCACCTACAGCGCCGCGGTAAGTGGTAGCTGTAAAGCCGGCAGCTAGTTTTGCGTTGGTGAATCCGCCGCCCGTCAGTAGCGGTGACCCGGCCTGAGGGGTTAAATCAGGGGTGGCGTAATTAAATGGCGCAGTAAGTTTGACCTCGTCAACGGTATTCAGAATGGCATTCCCAAAACCGGCTGTCGTAAACCAGGATTCTACGGAGGCTGCGGTCCAACCCGTAGGGGCGGCAGTGCTTACCGTATAGTCCAGTGGTGTATTGCAACCAGCAATGATCGTATTTTGTATAAGCAGGCTGTTTGAACGGATATTATTATCAGTCGGAACCCCTGCCCTGGCATCAATATATACTCCTCTTGGCCAGCCCATGATAACCGAGTTAAAGATAGAGATGGAAGAATTTCGCCTGATCTGGGCTCCTGCCAGGAACCTGCTGTTCACGGTATTGTTTATATTGGCTTTCGGCCCAATCGAGGTTATGTTACTGAATACTGCGGCTGTTTGTGGAAGTAAGGCGCTGCCTGTGGCATCGTTGTCACTTTCAAAAGATTCCACACTGGATACGTCCGCACGGGTTGAGTCTCTTATTATGATTCCCCATTGTACATTGCCCCTGAAGCCGTTGTCTGTATCGAAATCATCATCCAGGGTTTTGAAGGCGATCAGGTGTTTGCAGTTCACTGCGCCTCCGAACCATTCAAAGGCGTCATCCAGGGCATAGCTTACTTCTACATAATCAATAGTGGTTCCCCTACCCACCCCACCCATCGTCAGAGAATTTAATTCTTTATCTGGAAGAAAGGCGTAACCTGCATATTCTATACGCACGTATCGCAATATGCCGGAATTGTCATCATCGTCTGCACCACCATATAATCCATGTCCATCGCTGTTATTGATGCCTCCTTCAATCTCCCCTATCCCTGCCGTGTTATTATAGGATGCGTTTGTCCGGGCACGACCGAGTAATACAATGCCTCCCCAATCACCCGATGTAGGTGTTGAGGCGTCGGAGGTAAAAACGATTGGTTTTTCTTTGGTGCCGTCCGCGATTAATTTTGATCCGCGGGTAATGATCAGCGCTCCGCGTGAAGACTTTTCTCCTTGTATAATAGCGCCTGGCTCCACGGTGAGGGTAGCGCCATCCACTACATATACGACCCCACGTAATTTATAAGTGCTGCCTGTTTTTAATGTCCGGTCAGCGTTTATCTTTCCTGATAATACCAGGTTATCCTGGTTACCTCCTGTACCTGTTCCTGTTGAATCGCCATCTACTTCTATCTTCCGGCATCCGGAAATTGTAGCCACGATGATCAACGTCAATAGAAGAATCTTCTTCATAATTGTACTGATTGATGATTGAAAATGTTATTAATTAATGCGGTATTTTAAAGGATATTGTAGCCAAACGTTACACTGAAATTGGTACCATACAAGCGGTCGATAAACAAGGCATCCCGTTTACCTGTTTCATACTTGCCGCTATCATCCAGGTCATAATAAAACCTGGCCCTTCTGTTAAAAATGTCGGAGATGTTGAGTTTGATCTCCGCTTTCTTAGCGATCAGCTTCTTGGCGATCTGGAAATCGAGCAAGGGTCTTGGGGCTTCCCACACGGCAGGCACGATGTCATTACCTACATAAAGTATACGACGCCCGATCTGGTTAAATAACAAGGTGGTGCTTATTCCATACCTTTCAACATCATACTGTAAGGCACTGTTGATCAGGTAAGGCGATTGGCCCTGCATTGGACGGTCGAGGTTTTCGCCTTTCACCCGGTTATGTATATAAGACAGATTGGTCTGGAAGGTAAAATTGCGTAAGACATCGACAAAATCCAGTTTCTTACGCATTTCAAATTCGACCCCGTATCCCTGTGCATTGTCTACGTTGGCATAATTAAACTGACTGGAGTTTCCTGCCCCATTATTATAATATAATTCAATCGGCTGCTTAAAATATTTATAAAATACACCGAGCGTAAATAACTCGCCTGCACGGGGGTACAATTCATAACGAAGGTCAAAATTGGAAACTTTGGTCCGCTGCAGTGATTTACTTCCCAAAATGGTAGCGCCCAGTTCAAAGTCATAAAACGCGAAGTTGGAAAGCTCCCGGAACTCAGGACGAACCACCGTCTGCGAGCCGGTAAGACGTAAATTGGTTTTTGGAGTGAATTTATAGGTCAGGTTGATGGCCGGCAAAAAGTCTTCTTTTTTAGTATTCACAAAACGGTTGTCGCTTTGCTTAACACTGCCTACCAATTGATCAAAACTTTCAAATCGAACACCCCAAACTATACGCAATTTGTCAGTCAACAGGTTATCGAATTGTACATAAGCAGCATTCAGTATGGTATTGGCCAGGTACCTGTACTGATCACCGACAATACCGTTAAAATCAAAGGATTTTCCAAGGTTGCTTCCGAAATTTTCCGGACTGAAAATGCGGTCTTCATCTAATTCCAGGAGGTCGTTATGCCCGTTTCCGTTTGCATCATTATTCCCTATGTCGTTAAGGGTAATCGAAAAGGGTTTGGAATCAAAGAGGCGGTCTTTCACCTGGAGCAGGTAGCCGACTTTTACCGTTTGATTGTTATTGAAGAAATTCAGGGTTTTAGTCAGGTCGCCTCCCGCGGTGTAAATGTAATCGGAAAGCATTGAGTAAAAGATGCTGCCCGAGCGTTGGGACAACGTGTTGCCGATCTGCGCTACAAATGAGCTGTTAGGAATGGTAGAATTCTGATTGTATTGAAGGCGCCTTTGATTTGGCACATACTGGTCAAGGATATTAAAATTCCCGTACCAGCTGAATTTCGTTTGGAGCGAGGGAAGATTGTGCTCACCGCTGACCTGTGTATTGAAGAACAGGTTGGATTTAAATCCTAATTCTCTAGCACGGATATTATCCGTATTGGAATTCACCTCGTTGTCTATACCGGTGCGCAAGGTAGTATAGTCGCTGGCATTAACATTAAACAGGTTTTTAAAAGATATTTTGTTATTGGAATTTAACTGTATGGCGACATTAGCCAATGCTCCCCAAAGAACATCCTGGCTATACCTGTTATTATAATAATCGAAATTCAACCCTTCTTCCCTGTCCAGGTTAATGTTAGGGAAACGGTTTCGGAATTCCAGCCTCCGGTTTGACTTATTATAAGTCACTGATAATATCCCGCCCACTTTCTTTGACAGGAACCTGGTATTAAATCCGCCATTGATCTGGAATTGTGTATTCAGGGGAAGCCCGCCTTCCATTACCGGCCAACGATTTTGAAAATTTTTGCCGAATACTGTTTTTTCCTCGTTCGATAATTTGTTGAACAGCGATTTGCGTGGAAACCCTGTGGGCAGGTCGCGGGAGCCGTCATCAATGCCTGCCCAGTCATATTCCCCTCCCTTATAAGTAAAAAAATCCTTTCCTATAGTCTGTGAATTGAAACCGGTACCAACCTGGATGCCCAGGAAACCGGCTGAAGGAATATCTTTGGTGTTGACCTGTATCAATCCGCCCGCCCATTCACCGGGATACTCCGGAACAAATGCTTTATTAATAATGATATTGTCGATCATCGGAGCCGGAAATATATCAAATGCAAAATTTTTCCGATCGGGCTCTGTGCTAGACAAGGGTATACCATTTAACATGGCCATATTATACCGGTCACTTAACCCGCGCACGATTATATATTTACCATCCTGAATGCTGGTTCCGGGAACACGTTTCAACACTTCCCCGGTGTTTCTATCTGGTGAACGCCTGATCGCCTCTGCCGAAACTACGGCTGCAACAGTATTGGTATTTTTTTGAAATTGAATGAGTGAATTGACCGTTTCTCTTCTGGCTGAAGTCTTTGTAGCTGTTACAGTTACAGTTTCCAGCTTGCTGCCGGCAACTTCCAGGGTAACGTTAAGTTCCGTGACCTGGCCGGCAACCGCTTCAACTTCATTAATCGTTTTAGTTTCATAGCCGACAGCAGAAAATCCAAGTTCAAATTTCTTTGCCGGCTGTAAGTTGATGGTAAACCTTCCCTCCAGATCGGTTGTTGTTCCACCTGGTTCTCCGATCAGTTTTACCGATACGCCCTGTAAGGCTTCATTCTTACTATTTAATACTTTTCCGGTGATCTTTCCAGTTTGAGCAAGGACAACGCAGGTAAGGAGCAGACTGGTTATTACAAGCAAGACATTTTTTAACACGGCTCGAATATTGATTCGAGTGCAAAAATATCCGCATAATGTTATCCTGCGATGAATGCTGTGTTAAGGAATTGTGACGCGCAGGTTACGGAATCGTTACGCGCAGGTTACGGAATCATTACGCGCCCATTAACCGGCCTGTCTTTCTTCCTTGGGTCAAAGCTTATCATTACGCCTATGACGCGTTGCGTTTTATCATGGTCTGTGACATTCGCCCCGTTCCGGGGTTTCCCGGTCAGAGGAAGAAAGGTTCACTTCGTAACCGAAAGGCCTGGCAAACATACCAGTCGTCAAAGAAAATAGTTTGGAATTTATTCTCGAGCAATCGCCCCCAAAGTCACGTATAAAAACACCTCGCTCTGTACCTTCGAACTGAATAACCAAATGGACGGAAGGCCGGTCTTTTTGATCAAAATGTACATAGTTTAACCGGATCCTGCCCCGTCGCAATATAAAGCGATTGTTAACATATTCGGGAAAATACCTCCATTATACCTTTGTGATCCTCTCATCCGGGCTGCTTGAAACTGGGGTTGCACATATCCGCTGATACGAACCTGATCAACACGTTTTACGACAGAGAGTATGCTCTCGCTGATGTCCTTTGACATATCCAAAATGTCCATAAGAAATTGACTCTCAACCACGTGGCATAGCAAACCGAAAGTTCAACCCAGAGACAACCGCTTGATAAACGTGGACTTCATAATAAAATAATATTAAAATAAGTTAACAGCCCCATAAATGTGAATATTAAGAAATCATTACCAAAAAGCTTTTTGTGGAGGGCTTAACCATAAATTCTATTTTTGCCCCAAATTTTTTCCATGGGCCTAAACTCGATTATGAAGATTTTCATGCCCAAAGACAGGGTATTTTATTCGTTGTTTGAAGAAGTGGCTGCTACTGTTTCCCAAATGGGAAAACTACTTAAGGTTGTGGTGAATGAACCCGATTTTGACAAAAGGGCCGCCTATATTTCCAAGTTAGAGGACATGGAACACATCAACGACGATTTTACACATAAGATATTTACCGAGTTAGGGAGGAACTTTATTACGCCATTCGACCGTGAAGACATTCATCACCTGGCTACGGCGCTGGATGATATTGCGGATTATATTTATTCCTCCGCTAAAAAAATTAATTTTTACAAGGTAAACCCAAATGACCAGGGCATTCAGAAAATGGCAGAGCTCATTGACCAGGCTTCCGAACAGATCAAAAATGCGGTACATGAATTACGCGACATGAAGAACATGCGACAGATCACTGATGCGCTGGTTAAAGTAAACAGTATAGAGAATCAGGCAGACGATATTTTTGATCTGAGCGTTGACCGGCTGTTCGAAACAGAGCCTGATGCGAAAGAGGTGATAAAAAAAAGAGAGATATACCAGGTTATGGAAATTGTTACTGATAAATGTGAAGATGCGGCAAACGTAATCGAGTCAATAATTATTAAATACGCATAGGCGACCTGAAAATTGACATTAAGTGATTTGAGTGAGTAAGCCGGCGGTAAGACATTTTTTCGGGTTTTCACATTTCCTATTCTCATACTAACCCTTATGACCTTTCTAGTAGTCATCATCATACTGGCCCTGGTATTCGATTATATCAATGGTTTTCATGATGCGGCCAATTCCATTGCTACTATCGTTTCCACAAAAGTGCTTACTCCGTTCCAGGCCGTCGTGTGGGCCGCCATTTTCAATTTTGCTGCTTTTTTTATTTCAAAATACCTTATTGGAGAATTTAAAATTGGAAATACGATTGCGCGTTCGGTGAATGAAAATTTTGTCACCCAGGAGGTAATCTTTGCCGGTTTGATAGCCGCCATTGCCTGGAACCTGCTGACCTGGTGGTTTGGCATTCCTTCAAGCTCTTCACATACTTTGCTGGGTGGCTTTATGGGCGCCGCTCTTGCCCATGCAGGCGCCTTGAGCAGAAACGGAGCAGATGTAATCAATTATGAAAGAGTTATACCTACCTTTCTATTTATATTTCTTGCGCCTATAATCGGAATGGTGATTGCTTTCTTTATTACGGTGGCCATTGTAAATATATGCCGTCATTCCCTTCCGTTCAAAGCAGATAAATGGTTCAGGCGTTTACAGTTGGTATCATCAGCTTTATTCAGCCTGGGGCATGGTGGTAATGATGCCCAAAAAGTAATGGGAATTATCGCCGCAGCCATGGTTGCTGCCGGCCAGCTTGATGATATAAGAAACGTTCCGAACTGGGTTCCGTTCTCCTGCTTTGCGGCTATTGCCGTAGGAACCATGAGTGGAGGATGGAAAATTGTTAAGACCATGGGAACACGGATAACCAAAGTCACGCCGCTTGAAGGTGTAAGTGCGGAAACGGCTGGAGCCGTAACCCTGTTTCTTACGGAGCACCTGGGCATTCCAGTTAGTACCACTCATACCATAACCGGCGCCATCATTGGCGTTGGAGCCACAAAGCGATTATCCGCCGTTCGATGGGGAGTTACTGTAAACTTATTATGGGCATGGATCCTAACCATCCCGGTTAGCGCTGTGATGGCGGCCCTTGTGTATTACCTGCTTAAGATATTTATCTGAGGTTAAGGTTTAAAGGTTCTAATTTTACAACCAGTAATACCAACTATTCAATGAGTTCCACCCCGCAAAGACCCATTAGAGTACTGATTGCCAAATGCGGACTGGATGGCCACGACAGGGGGGCAAAAATAATTGCCACTGCCCTTCGCGATGCGGGCATGGAAGTTATCTACACTGGTCTGCGCCAGACCCCTGAAATGGTGGTTAGGGCGGCATTACAGGAAGACGTGGATTCCATAGGCATTAGCATCCTGAGTGGAGCCCACAACACCGTATTCCCAAAAGTGATCGAACTGATGAAAGAAATCGGAATGGACGATGTGTTGCTTACCGGCGGCGGCATTATACCTGAAGATGATATGAAAGCGTTACAACAACTTGGTGTGGGCCGGTTGTTCGCTCCGGGAACGCCAACCAGCGAGATCGCCGGCTATATCCGGGAATGGGTAAAAAAACATCGGCATTTCTGATTTTTCTTCAAACCTTCTTCAAATGAATTATACTACATTAGACTTTCATTCCGAAAACCACATTCTTACCATAACTATTAACCGGCCAGATAAATTAAATGCAATCAATAACCAGGTCCTGGATGAACTGAGTTCAATTGTTGACGAAGTGAAAAGCAACTCCGGGATCAGATCAGCCATTATCACCGGTTCAGGCATTAAGGCTTTTGTTGCCGGTGCAGATATTGCCGAATTTATGGCAACAGGGGAAGGAATGGCTTTGTCGAAAAAGGGCCAGGACATTTTTTTCAAGATAGAACGTTCACCAAAGCCCATCATAGCAGCCGTAAATGGATTTGCTTTGGGTGGAGGCTGTGAGTTAGCCATGGCCTGCCACTTCAGGATTGCTTCTGAAAATGCAAAGTTCGGGCAGCCTGAAGTTAACCTGGGCATCATTCCAGGTTATGGTGGCACACAGCGGCTCGCCCAATTAATTGGCAAAGGCCGCGCCATGGAGCTGTTAATGACGGGCAATATGATTGACGCCGGAACTGCACTTTCTTACGGATTAGTAAATGATGTAGTTCCCCAGGAAGAATTATTGGTAAAGTGCAGGACCGTTTTAGAAGGGATCAACGGAAAAGCACCCTTTGCCATAGCCAGATGCATAGAGGCGTGTAATGCCGGCTTTGATCATTTTCAAAACGGGTATGATGTAGAAGCCAATGCCTTTGGTGAATGTTTTAACACGCAGGATATGAAGGAAGGAACCACTGCCTTCGTGGAAAAAAGAAAGCCGAAATTTATGGGTAGATGAAATAGCAAACGATTGCCTTAATTTTATGCAGTATCAAATTCATCACTCATAATTCATCATTCATCACACATATCACTCATATGGAATACCGAATTGAAAAAGATACCATGGGGGAAGTTAAAGTTCCAATAGATGCGTTATACGGCGCACAGACGCAACGCAGCGTGGAGAATTTCAGCATTGCACAGGACATCAATAAAATGCCCCGTGAAATCATTCGTGCATTTGCCTACCTGAAAAAAGCTGCTGCACTTACTAATCTGGAAGCCGGTGTGTTGTCACCCGAAAAAGCTGACCTGATCGGGCAGGTCTGTGATGAAATAATAGAAGGTAAGTTAGATGCCTATTTTCCACTGGTAGTATGGCAAACCGGTAGTGGAACGCAAAGCAATATGAACGTCAATGAAGTCATCGCTTACCGCGGGCATATGATCAACGGCGGCCTCCTGACAGACAAAGAAAAATTTCTTCACCCTAACGATGACGTAAATAAATCCCAATCCTCAAACGATACCTTTCCGACAGCCATGCATATTGCTGCATATAAAATATTGGCGGAACTAACCATTCCGGGAATAGAGAGGTTAAGGGATACGCTTAAAGAAAAGAGCAGCCGCTTTATGAAAGTGGTAAAAATTGGGAGAACCCACTTTATGGATGCGACCCCGATTACCTTAGGCCAGGAAATCAGCGGTTACGTATCTCAGTTAGATCATGGTATAAAAGCAATCAAAAATACGTTGCCACACCTTTCTGAATTGGCACTAGGCGGAACCGCCGTAGGAACAGGCATCAATACTCCTCCGGGTTATGCAGAAACGGTGGCAGCAAAGATTGCTGCATTAACAGGCCTTCCCTTCATTACCGCTGAGAACAAATTCGAAGCCCTTGCAGCACATGACGCCATCGTTGAAGCACACGGAGCTTTGAAGACCGTTGCTGTCAGCCTGATGAAGATTGCAAATGATATCCGCATACTTTCGTCCGGCCCCCGGTCAGGCATTGGCGAAATCTTTATCCCGGATAATGAACCCGGATCTTCTATCATGCCCGGAAAAGTAAATCCTACTCAATCTGAAGCGCTGACTATGATTGCTGCCCAGGTAATGGGTAATGATGTTACCATCAACATCGGCGGGGCCACCGGTCATTTTGAACTCAATGTGTTCAAGCCTGTAATGATTTATAATTTCCTGCATTCCGCACGTTTAATCGGAGACGGCTGTATAAGTTTTACCGATAAATGTGCAGTTGGTATTGAGCCCATAGAGGCAAATATCAAAAAGCATCTTGATAATTCCCTGATGCTGGTAACTTCGCTGAATACCAGGATAGGCTATTATAAAGCTGCTGAAATAGCTCAGAAAGCCCACAAAGAAGGCACAACGCTGAAAGAGATGGCGGTAAAATTGGGTTATGTTACAGAGGCAGAGTTCGATGAACTGGTAGTGCCGGCGAATATGGTCGGTAATATTGACTAAGAAGGGCCTTTCAAAAACAAAAATAGTTCAGTACATATCGCTGCCCTGCATATAATCCGGCCACGTCAAAGTCGTCACCCGTAAGATCGAAACTTTTCACAAAATTTTTGGCATCAATAATAAAGTTGGTAAAATTAGACGTCCTGGTTATCTGTATACCGGTCAAAGGATCAGTAAATTTAAGCGTTGCCTTTCTGATGGCGTTAACCGAATTTAACCCTGCCTTGATAGCCGTCTGAAAATAAATGATATCCGGGGCCAGCGCGTGGAGGAAAAGGAAGTTCTTAACCGTTTTTGAAGCATCGTATTCATAGGTAATTTCTGCAACTACCTGAAATCCTATCCCGTTAAATACACTTGCCACCGCCTTTGTGAGGTTGTTGTTTGTATACGTGTAGTCCATATGAAAAGTAACGCGACCCGGAAAAGAATCGTTTTCTTCGGTCCGTTGACTAAGCTGGTTGAGCGCGTTATAGCTATATTTAGCAGTGATCTTGCTGCTGGAGGGGTCATTAGGATATTCATAACCATGAAATTCAGTTACTTTTCCATCAGCTGCGGTTAAAAAATACTGGTTGGCATCTATCTGAACCCTGTTCGCCGGGTAACTCACCGGAAACGAATTATCGGTTACATTGTTGATGCTATCAAACAATACAATTCTGGAAACCACATTGCTTGAGTTGTACGTACTTATATAAGCATACTCCGCCCTACCGCTCACAGCATCTTTTTCAATCAGTTCTTTAAGCTTGCAATTGTTTCTTAAGGTATCAATGACAGGAAGGGTACCGGTTTCGCTGCTGTATTCTTTCTTACAGGAAATGAAAAAAACCAGCGAAATTAAAAGATAAGCACTGTATGTAAGCGTTTTCATAAGGAATAAATTAATCACAAAGATAAAAAACTATCATAGAACTTGTATATTGTCATTTACTCTGGTATTCGTTTCTACCACAGGGTGTTTAACCGCCGGAGGATGATCTTTAAAAAACCGCTTCTGAAAAAGTAAAATGGCAATGACCCCTACCGAAATAGAGGCATCTGCAATATTAAACACCGGACTGAAAAATTCAAATTCCTTTCCACCGACAAATGGAAGCCAGGAGGGGTATTGAGACTGAATAAGGGGAAAATAAAGCATATCAACCACCTTGCCGTGCAGAAAACCGGCATATCCTTTTTCGGGGAAAATCCGCGCAACAGATGTAAACGTACTTTCCTCAAACATTAACCCGTAAAACATACTGTCAATCAAATTACCCAGGGCACCTGCAAAGATCAATCCGGTGCAAGTAATAAATCCGGGATGATATTTTTTACGGATAATGCTGCGAATGTAGAACACACCGAAAATAACAGCAAAGAGCCGAAACAAGGTTAACGCCATCTTACCCCATTCACCGCCAAATTTCCATCCCCATGCCATGCCTTCATTTTCCACAAAATAGATCTGAAACCAGTTACTGTTCCAGCCAAACGGACGGATGCCTTTATCATACGGTGTTATCATGGTATGGTAACTATCCCAGCTATAGCTTAAAGGCATATTCGTTTTGACCCAGACTTTCAAAGCCTGGTCTGCAATAATGAGAAGTACTATTAAAACGACGACATTTCTCGACTTCACTAATTAAAAATTTGAAGGCAAATATAACCGTTAAGGCTGATTTGGCAACCCGCCTATTAATAATTAAGGCCTCTCTAACAACTTCTTTTCTAAAGCATTCAGGCACCTGATCAGTGGGCCGCCTCAGGATTCCTCGTAATATACACGTTTAACCCGCTGCGAAATGCCGGTCATAATCTCATAGGGGAGCGTCTCTGCCCATTTTGCAACATACTGAACAGGAAGCTCCTTGCCGAAAACAATGACATCTTCGCCTTCTTCTACCTGCTCAATACCGGTTATATCGATCATGGTCATATCCATACAAATATTACCTATAACCGGAGCAAGATGACCTTTCACCCACATCCTCCCTATTCCATTGCCCAATCTTCTCGGATATCCGTCGCCATATCCCAAACGCACCGTTGCAATGACCGAATCGCGTTGCGCGACTCCTTTCCTTCCATATCCTACCGTTTCTCCTTCAGCAATTGTTTTGATCTGCGCAATGGTTGTTTTAAGGGTTGTTACTTCTTTAAGATCCAATTGCTTCATTGAATGATTTGTTATACCGTATAAACCGATTCCCAGCCGAACCATATCCATTTGCAACGCAGGAAAACGTTCGATTCCGGCAGAATTGTCAATGTGTTTGAGAAAAACATAACCGGTAGCTTTTTGTATCTCATCACAAGCTTTTAGAAAAAGCTCTGCCTGCTGCCTGGTAAAATGATCATGCATGGGATCTTCGCTGCCTGCCAGGTGGGTGAAAACTGTTTGAATTTTAAACGAACTTTCCGGTAATATCCTGATTAATTCGGGGATATCCTGTAAGGCAAATCCCAGCCGGTTCATTCCGGTTTCGAGCTCGAGATGAACAGGAAAATTTTCCAGGCCTTTTTTTTTCAGAAAACGATCGAAATACGCCAGTATGTTAAATGAATAAATATCCGGCTCCAGGTTAAATTGGACAAGGGCATCAAAAGTGCTTTCCTCAACATTCATAACCATCACAGGCATGGTAATGCCGGCTTTTCTAAGGTCTACTCCTTCATCTGCATAAGCTACCGCCAGGTAATCCACTTTGTGAAACTGAAGCACGTTAGCGATTTCATAACTTCCGCTTCCATAAGAAAAAGCTTTAACCATGGCCATTAACTTAGTGGAGGGCAATAACAGTTGTTGGTACTGTTTAAGGTTATGGATCAGGGCATCCTGATTAATCTCCAAAACGGTCTGATGTACCTTCTGTTCAAGCAGCTGACTTATCTGTTCAAATTTAAATACGCGTGCGCCTTTTAATAAGATGGTTTCATTGTTGAATGAAAGCTGGTAAAAATCCTTAAGGAAGGCTTCAACGCCGGGATAATAGAGCGATTGCATACCCGGGATGGTGTCGAATGGCTGGTGATGCCTTGTGATGTGCGGGCCTATGCCTATCAGTCGATGAATGTTTTTCTGGTGAAACAATTGCGCTATTTCTGCATACAGGTCCTTTTCGTTTTTACCACTCTGCAGAATATCTGAAAGTATGATTGTTTTTTTGGGATGTTGTTGCTGGTGAGACAAATAATCCAGTGCAATTTTCAAAGAACTAAGATCGGCATTATAACTGTCATTGATGATCGAACAATTATTTATGCCTTTTTTTAATTCCAAACGCATCGCCACATGAGCCAGTCTTGACAGTTGTTCTTCAATATAATCTGGTGAAAGTCCCAGATGTAATATGGTGCACAGGCAGGTTATTGCATTTTCGACGGAAGCGTCATCCGTGAACGGGATCTTTACCACATAAGGCTGTTCCTTATACAAGGCTGATATGGAAGTACTGCCCGAATCGCCTTCTTCATTCTTGCGGATGGCAAGTACACGAAGCGTTGCATCAGTCTTCGTGCTCCAGCTGAAGATATCTATATTAGATGCAGTAATGCCATCCCGAAGTTTCCTTATATAAGAAGCTATACCTTCATTAATGGAAGGATAATCTTTACAATAGATGAGGGTATCCACATTTTTGAAAAGCTGTAACTTTTCGTTTACTTTTTGCCTGAGGTTTAAAAAACCTTCACTATGAGCCTCGCCGATATTTGTAAAGACGCCTATCGTAGGCTGAATGATTTTTTCAAGCCTATTCATTTCATTGGTTTCTGAAATGCCTGCTTCGAAAATGGCTAACTGGTGCGATTCATTCATCTGCCAGACGCTAAGCGGAACACCTATCTGGGAATTATAACTTTTCGGATTTTTTACGATCTGGTATTGGTTTTCCAGCAATTGGTATAACCACTCCTTAACAATGGTTTTTCCGTTACTGCCGGTAAGGCCGATTACCGGAATGGAAAATCGTTTACGATGACTAGCTGCCAGGGTTTGCAGGGCATAAAGAGAGTCCTTTACATAAATTATGTTGGATAGAGGATACTTATCAACCGGTATTTTTTCGCTTACAACAAAATTGTAGACGCCTCTGCCATACAGTTCTTCAATAAACTGATGACCGTTACGGCGCGGGCCGTGGAGCGCAAAAAACAGGGATGTTGCCGGAAACACCAGTTTACGGCTGTCCGGTATTAAATGTTCTATCACATCATTTTCGTGATTAGACAGGAACTCTCCCTTAATAATTCCGGCAATATCTTCAATAGCGTACTTCAAATCGATAGTATCTGTTATTATCTGATTATATCACGGATCTCATCTTCTTCCTCTTTTACCTTATTTACTGAATAAAGAATCGAAGCAATTATGCACACGAGTATAACGAGTAAGGAGATATATACCGGTACCCGGATATTTATAATTTCTGCCAGCATTTTCAGCCCGATAAAGACAAGCACCAGGGCAATACCCTGTTGCAGGTATGCAAATTTATTTACGGCTCCTTTCAATAAAAAGAATAATGAACGCAGGCCCAATACAGCAAAGATATTAGACGTATATATTACCATCGGCCTTTGTGAAATGGCAAATACGGCCGGAATGGAATCCAGTGCAAAGATAATATCTGTTGTTGCCAACATGATAATTACTACGAACATATTGGTATAATACCTTTTTCCACTTTTAACCAGCGTAAATCTTCCATCCGCATTCTCGTTGGTAATGGGAAGAAAGCGCAGCAGAAATTTATACACTTTGTTTTTCTCCAGGTTTTGTTCTTCATCATGTTTTGCCGTAAACATTTTTATACCTGTGTATAAAAGCACTACACCAAATACGTATAACAGCCAATGAAACCGCGATATCAGCTCAATACCTATGGTAATAAACAGTATTCGCAATACCACCGCCATCATTATACCAATCAGCAGAACCCTGGCATAATACTTTTCCGTGATTCCAAAGAAAGAAAAAATTAATATGAATACGAAGATATTGTCGATACTTAAAGACCATTCCATAAGATAAGCGCTCAGGTATTCAACGGCTATCAACTGCCCGTCTTCAAACCATAAGAATACAAAGAAACCAAACGCCAGTGAAACCCAGAAAATGGTTTGCCACAGTGCTTTTTTAATGGAAACGGTCGTTGACTTCTTACTTAGCAAACCCAGGTCTACTATAAGTGCTATAACTAAAACTATTCCGAAAACGAGGTAAGTTAACTGCTCAGGTGTCATTCTCCCTTTTTAACCTCGCAAATATAATACTATCCCTGATACCGGCGTTTGCGGATGGTTTGAAATACAATGCCAAACACAATGATCAGTAGTAAGGGCAATACAATATTTATGACCTGCCATTTGTTTTTTTCTTCTTCAATTTTCTTTTTATCAAATAACCGGAGTGTGAAATCCTTGCTCCTTGTTTCCAGTAAGCCGGAATTATCGGTAAGGTATTCAATACAATTCAGTAAAAATTCTTTATTGGCATACTGATAGCCGGTATACCTGTTTTTTCCCATCGGCAAAGGATCATCCTGCTGAGGTACGGCATTCCACGCCATATCACCGTCAGCAATGACGATCATCTTATTATCTGCGGCGCTCCTGCTTAAAAATGGCTGTTGATTCTCCTGCAGCGAATCCTTCATCGCTGCTGTAATACGATTGGTGAACACGGAAGAAAACTTTCCTTCCAGCAGAACTGCAATGGGAATCCGGGCTTTTGTAAATGCATTCACGTCTTCCTCGCTTTGCACTGAATTCCACGAGATCCTTGCAGGGCTTGACAATATCCTTGCCAGGGGAGAGCTGGTTAACAATGTTGTCTTTTGAATACCCTCTGCCTTTACGGTATCAATGGAATTTGGAAATTGAGCAACAACGTAATCCAGGTTTTTGGCAATGGGATGATTGCCGTAATTTCTTAACAACGGAAAATAAGGCCAGGGCACCAATTTGATTTGAGGTTTACCTCCTGCGCTGCCAACGACCGATGGTATCTGGTCACAGGCCAGGTCTTGCACAAGGTCAAGATTAATTCTAACACCATACCTGAATAACTGGTCTTCCAGGTTCAGGCCCCGGTCAAAGGCGATAAATTCGTTCTGCGTCCGCTGCAAACTATCGAATTCTGCATACAGGTTATCGATCATCCAAACCAGTTTTCCTCCATTCATCACGTACTGGTCTAGTTTTAGTTTCTGCTGATCGGAAAAACGTTCCGTGGGCTTTACGATTAAGATGGCACTAAAAACCAAAGGAATTACGGGCACGTTTTCTATAGGCAAAATACGGAAATCATAATTTGATCTCAACGTATTGATGAGATCGTAAACATTGTACGAAAGAGATTGACCGTTACCGGTAAGATACCCGATCAAAGGAACCGTATCCTGCATTAACTTATGGATGGCATTGGCCAGTTTGTACTCCAATAATGCCTCGGCGTTATTCAGCGAATTAGCAGCATTTACAGCGCTCTGTCCCTGCAAAAAATCTACTGCTGCCATCCTGTTTTTGTAAGTAATAAGCGCTCCGGGATAGATATATCTCTCTTCTTGTCCTGTTCCTCCTTTGGCCTGGGCAATGACATTGAGGGGAGCCAATCCTAATTGCTGTAAAGAATCAAGAAAAGCATTTTTTAAAGTATCCTCAAGGCCTTCGCCCGGCTTTTCAAAATGAAAAAAAACATTATTTCCTCCGATCTCTCTGAATTCTTGTAACAGCTCTTCGGAACTATTCGCCAGCTTGCGGAAGCCTGCCGGCATATCCCCCGAAAGAAATACGGTGATGTTCACCTGCTCATCGAGGTTGCCCAGTAATTGTTTAGTTGGCCCGGAAAGGGTATACCTTTTTTCGCTGGTGAGGTCCAGGCGATAATGAACAACAGAGGCCAGAAAATTAACGGCTATCAACAACAACAGCATCCAGATCCACCCATATCCGGAATTCAACATTTTTTTCATCAGGACAAGCATTTATTATTAACGGCGCATCAGGTTGCGATAAGTAACAAAAAGAAATAAAACAATTAAACTCATAAAATAAATCAGGTCCCTGCTATCTAATACTCCCCTGCTCACACTTCTATAGTGAAAATCAACACCAAGCATCCCGATATAATAATCTGCCCCGGCGGTAAAAACCGGAACCCTGCTGATTGCATCGAAGCCGCTATATATAAGGAAACAGGCAAAAGCACTTACTATAAATGCAACGACTGCATTAACGGTAAAACTGCTGCAACAGATGCCGATTGCCGTAAAAACAGCCGCCAGGAACAACAAACCAATATAGGAACCCATGGTTGCACCGCTGTCAAGCCCGCCGGTTTCAGACAGGGCCTGCACGGTGATGACATACAGAATGGTTGGTATGAAGGCCATTATCACAATCATGTACGTTCCGACAAACTTACCCGTTACCAGTTGCCAGCGACTGACAGGTCTGGTCTGCAGGATCTCATAGGTTCCACCCCGGAACTCGTCAGAAAAACTTCGCATGGTTATAGCCGGAATCAGTAAGAGCAGGATGAACGGAACGAGGTCGAAAAATTTCTCTAAACTTGCATAGCCAAAATCCAGGATGTTCGAATCAGGAAAGACAAATAACAATAAGCCACATAATAATAAAAATACCGCGATGGCAATCATGCCGGTCAAGCTGCTGAAAAATTGCCTGAATTCCTTATGACAGATTGCCCACATCTTTCAAAAATAAGTGATATAACGCAGAGCCAGCTGAAGTTTTGCAGTTTGATAACGTATAGTCAACAGTCACGCTATAAAAAAAG
This sequence comes from Chitinophagaceae bacterium, assembly GCA_037718865.1. Taxonomy (GTDB): domain Bacteria; phylum Bacteroidota; class Bacteroidia; order Chitinophagales; family Chitinophagaceae; genus JADCRZ01. The sequence continues at coordinate 273,628 of JBBJMP010000005.1, forward strand.
CTAAAGGTTATGCAGCAAAAATGTTGGAAGGAGAGTCTCAGCAATAAGCGCCTAATTAACCAGTCCTTGAAAAAAAATACAGGTTCAGGCGTTTATATAGATTCAAAGCCAACTGCATGAAAATCCCGTTAGCCAAAGACGGGATTTTCTTTTTTGGTAGTCGCAGGTTTTTCAGACGATCTGTGAATCTGCGGCGTAAAAAAACCTTTCTGCCTTGAGCTGAAAGGTCTATGCGGGAGTTATACAAATTGATTATACGGCAAAGCTTTCACCGCATCCGCAACTGCGGCTGGCATTGGGATTATTGAAGTAAAATCCTTTACCATTCAGTCCATCGCTAAATTCTAATGTGGTATTCACCAGGTAAAGAAAACTTTTCAGGTCAGTAACCACTTTTACCCCATTATCTTCAAATACCTGGTCCATGGGTTTCTGTTCATTATCAAAATCCAGCTTATAGCTTAAGCCGGAACAACCTCCGCCAACCACAGATACGCGAACGAAATAGTCTTTACCTTCCGCTATGGCATCTTTCATCAGATGCATCACTTTTTCTTTTGCCTTATCACTTACGTAAATCATCGTTTTAATTTAAAAAAGTAAAAATATAACCACATCCTTAATAAATCATTTTTAACGAGCCCATTCTATACTATTCATGTCTATTCCTTCCTTATACATTTCCCATAAAGGGCTCATTTCACGCAACTTTAATACTGTTCGGGAAACTTCTTCAATAGTATAGTCGATTTGTTCTTCGGTAGTGAACCGGCCCAATCCAAAACGCAAAGAAGAATGAGCCAGATCATCACTTAATCCTAAAGCTTTTAGTACATAAGAAGGTTCCAGCGATGCTGACGTACAGGCCGACCCTGAAGAAACGGCTATACTTTTGTTAAAGCCCATCATCAAACTTTCACCTTCAACATACTTAAAGGAAATGTTGGAAACGTGCGGCAGGCGATGTTCTTTGCTTCCATTTACATAGGCCTCCTCCATCTTCATTAAACCGTTTTCCAGCTTATCCCTTAATATACTTAACCGTACTGTTTCACCTTCCATTTTGTTGAGGCAAAGTTCACAGGCCTTACCAAACCCAACAATACCGGGAACATTCAGGGTACCGCTTCTCATACCTCTTTCATGTCCGCCCCCATCCATCTGAGCTGTTAACTTAACTCTTGGATTTTTACGACGTACATATAATGCACCTATTCCTTTAGGACCATACATCTTATGTGCACTGAAGGCAAGTAGGTCAATTCCATCCTTACCTACATTAACCGGGATCTTACCTGCCGCCTGCGTGGCATCGGTAAAAAGCAATATGCCCCACTTATGTGCTATGGCGCTTATTTCTTTAATGGGCATTATGGTGCCAATCTCGTTATTGGCGAACATAATAGCAATAAGGATGGTAGTGGGCCTTATTGCTGCTTCCAGTTCTCCAAGGTCTATCCTTCCATCTTCCCTCACTTGTAAATAAGTTACTTCCCCACCAGCTTTCTCCATGCGCTTACAGGTATCAAGCACGGCCTTATGTTCTGTATTGGCCGTTATTATGTGATTACCTTTGCCGGCATACATGTCAGATATCCCTTTTATGGCAAGATTAGTTGCTTCGGTAGCACCTGAAGTAAATATAATTTCTTTAGGGTCTGCCCCAATCAATTTAGCTACCTGTTCTCTCGCGTAATCCACCGCTTCTTCCGCTATCCAGCCAAACGGGTGATTACGGCTGGCGGCATTACCAAAATTCTCCGTAAAATAGGGAAACATAACTTCAACCACCCCCGGATCACAGGGCGTAGTGGAATTATAGTCAAGATATATGGGAAATTTCAACATCGTAAGAATCTTATTTCAATAACACAAAACTAGCTCAATTGGTTGACATTGGAAACTACGGGCGAAGAGGCAGGTACAATGCTTCTCCTCGCCGAAGCGCCGGCCTATGCGCTTTCAGCCTTAAAACGCTCTCCAAACTCATCATTTGCTTTTATCTTAGCATAAATTGATATTATGCTCCGTATAGAACACATTGGAATAGCTGTAAAAGATCTTACCGTTTCCATACCATTGTTTGCGAAATTGTTGGATTGTCCCTGTTATAAAACCGAACTGGTCGAAAGCGAAAAAGTAAATACCGCTTTCTTTAAAAAAGGAGAGACCAAGATAGAGTTACTGGAAAGCACGGTTCCGGATGGTGTGTTTGCCACTTACCTGCAAACCAGGGGCGAGGGCATTCATCATCTTGCTTTTGAGGTAAGTGATGTCAGGGCTGAAATGGAACGACTGAAGGCGGAAGGATTTATTGTATTGAACGATCTGCCTAAACCTGGAGCAGACAATAAAATGGTTTGTTTTCTTCATCCCAAAAGCACGAACGGGGTTTTAATTGAATTATGCCAGGAAATTAACCGTCATTAATCATATCCGCTTCCTTACCCAACCCTAACTTGTCCACCGCTATCTGGGCCGCTATCTGGCTGGCGTCTTTTTTATTGTAGGCCTTTCCCTGAGATATCAGTTGACCATTAACGACGGCCCCTACCGTAAAAAGCCGGCGCCCGTTTTCAAAACGTTCTTCCAGCGTTTCGAATTCAAGGTTTTTCCCGTTCTTATTTGCCCAGCCATAGAGTTTATTCTTATGATTTATCTCCAGGTTCTCCAGGTCATCCATAAACAGATAAGGAAGGACGATTCGTTCAAGTACCCATCTCCTGGTTTTATTAAACCCTTTGTCAATATAAATAGCTCCAACGACCGCTTCCAGGGTATTGCCAAAAATCTGGCTCATTTTTAATGAACTATCAAACTTATTGTAATGGGTTATCTTTCGCATACCCATCTTTATTGCGATCTCGTTGAGTGTGGTACGATTTACCATCTTACTTCGCATTTCGGTCAGGAAACCTTCTTCTTTATACGGGTATTTTTTAAAGAGGAAATCGGCAACTATACCACTAAGGATGGCATCACCTAGGTACTCCAGCCGTTCGTTATTCTCGGCGGCAGAATCTTTCATGGACCGATGAGTCAAGGCTGTTTTGTACAAGGAAACAGCACCCGGATTAAATCCCAGCACATTTTGCAGTTGTTTCTTATAGGAAGGAACTGAAGTTGAACCCTTAAATAAATACGCAAGGAAACCCACGGTGAAAGCTACGTTTTTTTTTGGTAATGCGATTTACGGACACTTGGAAAAAACGCTTACTCCTTAAAACACGCCGGATCTGGGCTAGGAAAACTTTTTTACGATCACTGCGGCGTTATGTCCTCCGAATCCAAAAGTATTACTTAATGCTGCGCGTACCGGCCTGTTTTGTGCCTTATTGAATGTAAAATTTAACCGGGAATCTAATGCAGGATCGTCGGTAAAATGATTGATTGTTGGCGGAACGATGTTTGTCATCACGCTCATTATACAGGCGATGGCCTCAATAACTCCTGCAGCGCCCAGGCAGTGACCGGTCATAGATTTAGTAGAACTGATATTTAACGCATACGCATGCTCACCGAATACGACGGTGATGGCTTTTACTTCGGCGCCATCACCAAGTGGAGTGGAGGTTCCATGTGTATTTATATAGTCGATATCGCCGGGTTGCATTCCGGCATCCCTTAAGGCTTCCATCATAACATTTTTTGCACCCGACCCGTCGGGATGAGGGGCGGTTATATGATGTGCGTCGGCAGTGGCGCCACCTCCCGCAATTTCGCAATATATTTTTGCTCCCCTTGCGAGTGCATGTTCCAGATCTTCCATCACCAAAACGCCGGCTCCTTCACCCATTACAAATCCGTCTCTGTCCTTATCGTAAGGCCTGCTTGCTGTTTTGGGATCATCGTTGCGTTCGCTTAGAGCCTTCATAGCATTAAATCCGCCGACGCCGGCCTGAATAATCACGCTTTCACTACCACCGCTTAAAATGATATCGGCCTTGCCCAGACGAATGGTGTTAAAGGCTTCAATTATTGCGTTTGTGGAAGACGCGCAGGCGCTTACGACAGCAAAGTTCGGACCGCGGAATCCATGACGCATGGATATATTGCCTGCAGCTATGTCAAGGATCATTTTAGGAATAAAAAAAGGGTTGAAGCGGGGGGTTCCGTCTCCCTTGGCAAAATTCATAACTTCTTCCTGAAAAGTGGTTATACCCCCAATGCCACTGGCAAAGATAACTCCTACCCTGTCAGGGTTTACGTTATCCTTGTTGATACCGGCGTCAACAACAGCCTGGTCGCTGCTGACCAAGGCAGTCTGCGTAAAGCGGTCGAGTTTACGCGCCTCTTTTCTGTCAAGGAAATTTGTGGGTTCGAAACCTTTTAACTCGCAGGCAAACCGGGTTTTAAATTTGCTGGCATCAAACTGCGTAATAAAGTCAGCACCGGACACACCTTTGACCAGGTTCTCCCAAAAATCGTTAAGGTTGTTACCTAGTGGTGTTAGTGTTCCAATGCCCGTAACTACTACTCGTTTCAATTCCATATGGCTTACCGGAATTTAAGAAGTGATAAATCCGCCTTCTGGGCGGAAATGCTTTCGAAAGGCGGATTGATATATTACTTATATACGGGTAATCACCGTTTATTTAGCATGTTCTTCTAAATATGAAACAGCCTGGCCTACAGTGGTAATTGTTTCCGCCTGCTCGTCAGGAATTGAAATGTTGAATTCCTTTTCAAACTCCATAATTAATTCCACGGTGTCCAGGGAATCGGCACCTAAATCGTTTGTGAAAGAAGCTTCGTTGGTTACTTCGGCTTCATCGACTCCTAACTTATCAACAATGATCTTTTTAACTCTTGTTGCTATGTCTGACATTTTAGTAAAGTTTAGTTACGGCAGCAAAAATATCATTTTTGGGTTAAAAGCAATCATGAACCAATGTTTATTTTAAAGATTGGAATTAAGCCTTAAATAGTTATTTAATTAATATAAATCCAGTAATGGCCGCAGTTGCAATAATGCAAACTTGATACGAATCCGATATTTTCCCTTTTATTATAAAAGGCATATTATCTTCCACATTTCTTCACCAAATTATAAACGTATTTTGTAAATTCGTTAAAATCCAAAAACAGCCGCATGGCATTAAAACTGATTGATCATGGCACCAAGGAATATCAGCAAATGGTAAAGCTGCGTAATGAAATTTTACGCAAGCCTCTGGGATTAACATTTACTCCCGAAGAATTGGAAAAAGAAAAAAGTGAAATAATGATCGGTGCCTTTGAAGATGAGAAAATTCTGGGTTGCTGTATGTTAATCAAAGAAGATAACCATGTTTGCCGTTTACGCCAAATGGCTGTGTTAAATACGCTTCAAGGCAAAGGGATAGGCCGCGCAATGATGATCTTCGCCGAGAATATTGCCCGGGACAGGGGTTATAAAAAAATAAATATGCATGCCCGTAAGACTGCTGTTGGATTTTATGAAAGGCTGGGTTATAGTATTTCTAGCGAGGAATTCAATGAAGTTACTATCCCGCATTATGTAATGGAAAAGAAGTTATAGCGGTTTAACCTAACTCATCCGGTATATTATCACTTATTTAATCAAGCGGAAAGACATAGGATAACGGTAGATACGGTTATCACTGGCCTTTATCGTTGCCAGAATTACAAATACAAGAGCTATAATATATACCACCCATATCAAAATAAGGCCTATGATGGTTATCGCCAGTAAAATATATACCAACATAACGGTGATCTGAAAATTTAAAGATTCCTTCGCATGTTCAGTAACATATTTGGAGTCGTCTTTCTTAATAAGATAAATGATTAGTGGAGCCAGGACAGGAGCAACCAACGTTAAAATATGGGAAAGGATGGCCATAGTTCTTTCGTCAGAGGTAGGAGTATATACGGTGGAATCATCAGTACTTACATATTTGCGACTGTTTTCAGTTTCCATTGTAATAAGTTTTCAATGAAAATAAAACAAATTCAAAACATTTCATAATCGGCTAAACTTTAATTACTAACAACAGGCTGAACAGACACCGATTCCTGCACCTGCTGGAGAAAATCATGTAATTGCTCCATGCCCCGTATGTCGTTTACGATCAGTAAAAAGTTTTTACCCGTTTGCTTTAATTTTGCTTTATTCGTCCTGGTCTGTATAAACCTGAGCAGCGAATGAAACGTATCCGACTCAAAATATTGTGAATCAGGCTTATTGATGAAGTAACAACGGAGGGTACTGTCTTTCAATACCATTTTTTCAAATCCCAGTTCCACGGCGAGCTTGCGGCAACGGACGGTGGTAAAAAGATCTTCCACCTGGGCAGGAACTGGGCCGAAACGGTCAATCATCTCCCGGTGGAAATCCAGCAACTCCTTGCCGGTATCGCAATTGTCGAGCCGCGTGTACAGAGACAGCCTTTCGGTTATGCTTTCTACATAACGGTCGGGGATCAATATCTCCAGGTCGGTATCAATAGTACAATCCTGAACAAAATCGTCCTGCTGACTGATTTCCTCTTTGAAGAGATTTTTGAATTCGGTCCTTTTCAATTCTTTAATAGCCTCATCCAGTACTTTCTGGTACATTTCAAATCCAATTTCGGCCATAAAACCGCTTTGCTCCCCACCCAGCAAGTTACCGGCTCCTCGGATATCCAGGTCACGCATGGCAATTTGAAAGCCGCCGCCTAGTTCACTATGCTGTTCCAGGGTCTGAAGCCTTTTTCTGGAGTCATTGGGTAATGTGCTCATCGGTGGCGCCAGCAAATAACAAAAAGCCTTTTTGTTGCTGCGGCCTACCCGCCCTCTCAGCTGGTGAAGGTCGCTCAGGCCAAACTGGTGAGCATTATTTACCAGAATAGTATTTACATTCGGTATATCCACGCCGCTTTCTACGATATTGGTGCAAACAAGTACATCATATTTCCTGTCGATAAAGCGTAAAATCCGCTCTTCCAGTTCGTGTCCTTCCAGTTGGCCGTGCGCATAGCCAATGCTCAGGTCGGGGCACAAGCCCTGTATCAGGCCTGCCATTTCAGGAAGTCCATGCACACGGTTATGTATAAAGAAAATTTGTCCTCCACGCTCCGTTTCAAAATAGATGGCATCCCGGATATTGTCTTCATTGAAGACCTGTACTTCCGTTTGTATCGCCTGACGGTTCGGCGGGGGAGTGTTGATAATACTGAGATCCCTGGCACCCATGAGAGAAAATTGCAAGGTTCGCGGAATGGGCGTAGCGGTAAGCGTAAGGCAGTCTACGTTTGTACGGATGATCTTTAACTTCTCTTTTGCCGCTACTCCGAACTTCTGTTCTTCGTCAATCACCATGAGTCCCAGGTTTTTGAACTTTACTTCTTTGCCAAGCAAGGAATGGGTGCCTATGATGATATCGATCTTACCTTCCTCCAGTTTTTTCAGGGTCTCTTTCTTTTCTTTAGATGATTTGAACCGGTTTATATAATCAACGGTTACCGGGAAATCCTTCAACCGGTCGCTAAAGGTCTGGTAGTGCTGGAAGGCCAGAATGGTAGTAGGAACCAACACGGCAGCTTGTTTGCCGTCGCAACAAGACTTAAATGCAGCCCGGATAGCAACTTCGGTTTTACCAAAGCCAACATCACCGCAGACCAGCCGGTCCATAGGGGAAGGCGATTCCATATCTTTTTTTACATCGGCTGTTGCTTTGCTTTGGTCCGGCGTGTCTTCATAAATAAAAGAAGCCTCCAACTCGGTCTGCATGTAATTATCCGGAGCATGAGCAAAGCCTTGCTGTGCCTTGCGTTGCGCGTATAGTTTTATCAGGTCAAACGCAATTTCCTTTACTTTGGATTTGGCTTTCTCCTTTAACCGTTGCCATACTTCACTGCCGATCTTGTTTATTTTGGGAATGCTTCCTTCTTTACCGGTATATTTCGAAATCTTATGCAGCGAGTTGATGTTAACATATAATATGTCGTTGTCTTTATAGATGATCCGCACTGCTTCCTGCAAGCGGCCATTGACTTCCATTTTCTGTAGTCCACTGTAAACGCCCACACCGTGATCGATATGTGTTACATAATCGCCGGGTTGCAGCTCCCGCAGGGAGCGAAGCGTAATGGCCTTATTTTTATTATAGGCTTGTTTGACCTTATATTTATGATATCGCTGGAAGATCTGGTGATCGGTATAACAAACCAGCTTCAAGTCGTCATCAATAAAACCTTCATGAATGGAGACGGGAATGGGCGTAAATGGAATGTCTGCTTTTAAATCAGCAAAGATGCTATGCAATCGTTCCAGCTGTTTGGGGTTGTCTGCGAACAAAAAAATGTTGTATTTTTTTGCTTCCCAAGTTTTTAGGTCTTTTATGAGCAGGTCGAACTGACGGTTGAAAGCCGGTTGTTCGCGGGTATGAAATTCAATAACCGATGAATGGTCCTTACTGACAGCTCCGGCATCATCTTCAGAAGTTGCACCAATAACGGTTGTTGGTGGCAGATTACCCGCCTCAGCAGTTAAATGGGAAGAATAACCGAATTCAACGATATGCCGATGCCTGATACCCGCTTCGATTTCTGCTGCTTTTACAAAATCTTCTTGATCAATTTGCGGGTTCTGTAGTTTATCTTCCTCTTCTGCCTGGGTGCCCGTACTATTTTTACCGATGGCCAAATACAGCTGCAGGTCTTCCTCCTGCACCATCAGCTTTTCTTTTACCACATCCCAGTCCTGCATCCAGACAACAGTATTTTCCGGCATGAACTCAAGCAGGGAGACCTTCTCACCTTTTTCAAACTGCGTCTCTACATTTGGAATGATATTCACTTTAAGCAGCTTTCGTTCACTCAACTGGTTTTCCGGGTCAAAGATCCGGATGGAGTCTACATCATTGCCGAACAATTCTATACGGAAAGGCTTTTCATTACCAAAAGAATAAATATCCAATATTCCCCCACGTAACGCAAATTGACCGGGTTCGTAAACAAAATCCGTTCTGTCAAACCGGTAATTGACCAGTTTTTCCATCAACCCGTTTACGTCCAGCGTGTCGCCGGTTTTGATTACTATGATGTTGTCTGTCAGTGTCTTCTTTAAAATAACCTTTTCAGCTAATGCCTCCGGATAAGTAACTACCATGTGCTTATTGCCACCCGAACTTATTTTCATCAATGCCTCCGTTCTAAGCATCACATGACTGCTGTTCAGCAAACGGAAATTCTTCCGGTTCTTAAAGGAAGACGGGAAATAATAAAGGTTTAAGGCATGTGTAAGATTATCGAGCGTATTGTGAAAATATGCCGCTTCTTCGGCATCATTCAATACGATCAGGTGATTTAATTGTGAACCGGACGGGTGTGAAAACATGCCGGTTATTATAAATTGCGGTGAACTTCCATGCAGATTTTTGAGGTATATGGTTTGCGGCCGGGCAAATGAGAGCTTGTCCGCCAGCTGAAAAAGGCGGGGGCTTTGCACAAATAATCCGGATAACACCTCATAGTTCATTCAGCGGCAAATATATTATATACTCAGGTAAACTAAGCCCAGGCGTCCTTTTTTTTATTATATTGCCTTCTGTAATTATCGCCCAAATGAAACATGTGCTTAACTTTTTCAGATTACTGCTATTAGCTTCTTTTCTCTCTGCTTTTTTTTTATTGCGCAACGATGAACGCCCTTCAGAAATAATTCATGCCATTGGTGCAACTAAATTAGTAGTCACGGGAGAAAAAATTGGTGAAGAATCGGAACACTCGTTTACCCAGGAAAGAATACTGCATGAGTATAAAATGCTGCGCAACCCGGTAACAGGAGCTATTCCGCGGAATTATAGGGAGATGGAACTGAAAGTTGCCGCGGCAATACCTTCAAAAAACAGGACTTTTGATCAGGCGTTTTCCCGCGTCATGAGCGTTGATGAAGCCCAGAACCAGAACAATTATAAATCTGTAGGACCTAATAACGTAGGGGGAAGAAGCCGCACATTGGCATTTGACCAGCGTAATGCAGGTATTATGCTTACAGGAGGTGTGTCTGGCGGCATTTTTAAAAGTAATGACGGTGGCGCAAACTGGCGGTTTGTCTCGCCGGAAAACGATATCCGGAGCGTAACTTCAATTGTGCAGGATCCCGTTAATCCAAATACCTGGTATTGCGGTACCGGCGAAATGTTTGGCGTGTACAGCAGCCAGAACACAGTCAGCTCTCTCTTCGGACATGGCGTATTTAAAAGTACGAATAACGGCGACAGCTGGTCGAAGCTGGCTTCCACGGCTGATGCAGCTCCGCACAACTTTAATGGCCAGTTTGACCTGGTTCACCGCATGGCCGTTCACCCAACTACAAGCCATGTTTACGCTGCAGTGCATAACCGGATCATGCGCTCCACCAACGGGGGGCAGAGCTGGACGACCGTTTTAGGCGGAACCGTCGCCAATTCAGGGCTTACCGGGCTCACAGAAATCGTGATCAACCCTGATGGTTCAAAAATATTTGCCGCTTTTAACGGTGACAATGCAGACCGGAACCTTGCCGGCGTATGGGAGTCGGTTACCGGCGATTCTCTAACTGCAAATAATAATGCCTGGAGGCGGATAGCCGGCGGATCAACCGGAAGACCTGATTCCATAGCAACCTGGTTACCCTATAGAAAATATTCTCGTATGGTGCTGGCGCTGGCACCTTCCAGTAAATTGTTTGTCCTGTATAAAAACGACAAGGAAGCTGGCGGAAACAATCCGCTTCCTGAGGCAGACCTGTTCCGTTGTGATTTCTCCTCCGGCAACCCGGATACTTACGTCTGGGAAAACTTGAATGCCTATGTGCCTAACGAACCGGCAGGAAAAATTGAGCAGATAAATCCATATACTACTCAATTTTCCGGATTTAATATGTCTATTGCCGTAAAGCCTGATAATGAGAATATTTTGTTCATTGGAGGAACCTGCGTTCACCGGGTTGATCTCACCCAAACTGACCCGGCAAAAAAATTCCGTAGGGCCGGGGGATATGGAAAAGGATTTTTCCCTGACGGTGACTTAAGATATCCGAATCATCACCCGGATATTCATGGCATCTATTTCTCCTCTGCCAATAACATGTTTACAGCGAGTGATGGCGGGATTCATAAAAGTGTTAATATAATGGCAGATACCGTTCGCTGGACAGAATTGGTCAAGGGCTTGCAAACGCTGCAATACCAGTTTATCAATATCATGCCCGATCCGCAGATGGACTGGATAATCGGAGGAGCGCACGATAATGGTACGCTGTATAATCTAAATGCCCCTTCTTTTCAGGACCATGAAGCAATAGGTTCCGGCGGCGATGGAATGTCTGCAGCGATGTCACAATTTATAAAAACGGGCAATACCTGGAAGCAGTCGTGGTATACAAGCGTTTACAACGGAACAATGTACCGGCTGGGTTTTACTTGGCAATTCAATCCTTCAAACAATAGCCTTAACGGGGAATTAAACACGTTCGATAAGATCAATCCCACGGGTTATGATGATAACGGACAATGGCTAACCCTGTTTATTAACGATACGGATTCTACTGAACACCTTTATTATAATAATCAAAACAAGGTGTTCAGAACCACGAACAGCTCCGCAGTTACGCAGGACACCTGGACGGAAATGACAGGGGTAGGCAACACCATACCTTCAACTGCGGACGTATCGGCCATGGCCGTCTCTAAAAAAAGAAACGGAAATAAATACCTGTATATGGGAACCAATGCCGGAACAGTGTACCGGTTAACCAACCCTAATAATGCTGCCGCTGCAACAGTGCCTGTCAATATTACTCCTTCCGCAATGACAGCCAACAGTTATGTTGCCGGTATCAGCGTCAATCCGCGTAATCCTGACACAGTGATGGTAGTGGTGTCAAATTACGATGATGGAACCAACATAATACGCAATGTGTTCTGGACTGGTAACGCTACGGCAGCATCACCTGCCTGGCAGATTATCGAAGGAGCCTTACGTCCGCTTTCTTCACAAAGCTGTGCTATTGTGGTAAAAACTACAGGTGTTGAATATTATGTAGGAACTTCAGTCGGTTTGTATAGTACCACCACCCTAAATGGCGACAATACGGTTTGGGTAAATGAGGGAAGCGGCATGATGAAAACCGCCATTATCCGGTCACTTGTCAACCGCCAGCAGGATAATAACCTGGTTGTAGGAACTCATGGCAACGGTGCCTTCCTGGCTGAAATCGGCCAGGCTGTGGTTATTCCTCCCGACCTTGCTACCGGTGTTAACGACATAGTGAGGAATAACAGGAATTTTATAAAATTGGTGTTTCCAACCCTGACCAGAAATGATGTGTACTTCCGAATTGGTCAGCTAAACGGAATAACACGTATTAATTGCAGGGTGCTTAATGCCAGCGGCCAGTTGCTGTACGAGACTGATCTGCCATATAGCGATGGTACTTTGGGGCTCCATCAGTTACCGGCAGGTAACTACCTGCTAATGATAACAAGCAGTAATAACAAATACCAGCATATAGCCAGGTTTACAAAGCAATGAACACCTGATTAGAGTATTCGTACCGGGTTTTTCAATGTATGATTAACCGGTATTGATTTTATTAAATGATAACCTGTAACTGTAAGCCATGCATTCTAAAATTCCATTAATACTTGTTATTTCGCTCCTGATACTTTGCACCAAAAACGGTTTCAGCCAGATCTGTTTTCCTGTCAAAAAGATCTATGCTTTTTTTGAACCCGTAAAAAAAGGCGTTATCAATAAAGATGATGCAAAAAAACAACAAACAGGCGGAAACTATCTGGTTTATGTTGAAAGCAGAAACAGCAATATCATATTACATAATATCTGGATCAACGGCGTTATTTATAACGGCCGGTTACAGGAGGTTAGCACACCGGTTTTATCCGCCCCTGACGGTAATATAAAACCCCTTACCACTGCCAAACCATCATCAGTAATGGTCCCTTCGACAAAAAGAAAGGTTTACCAGGTAATTTTTACCGCACTGGACTCCGGCCAGAAAGAGCAGGTGATGCCAGCAAGGTATGCTTCAAAACCACTGCTTATGGACCTCGGGTACAAGAAGAAAAGAAAGTATTTTACTGTTAACGAAATAATTGAAACGAAGCCGGCAAATATGATGTAATCCATCTTTTAATTATGCTTATCTTGAATAAATTTAGCTTGTATGTTGCAACCCTGGCGAACCGGTATCGTGATACGTATTGAAGATGAAACGCAAAGCACGCGAAGATTTTGGATCCAGGTACCTGAATTGGAAAATTTTGATTTTATACCGGGGCAGTTTGTAACCATAGACCTTCCCATTCACGAAAAGCCCAACAAACGCTGGCGGAGTTATTCCATCGCATCCTGGCCGGATGGCACAAATGTGTTAGAACTGGTTATTGTGTTATTAGAAGATGGCCTGGGAACTAATTATCTTTTTAACAAAGTTACCGTTGGTTCTGCATTGACTTTACGCGGCCCTCAGGGCGTGTTTGTGCTCCCGGCAAACATTGAAAAAGACGTATTCCTGATCTGTACCGGAACCGGCATTGCACCATTCCGTTCAATGGCCCATCACATCTTTAATCACCGGATCCCTCACCAGGATATCTACCTTATTTTTGGTTGCAGAAAATATGCGGACTGCCTGTATGGTAATGAACTAAGAGAACTGGAAAAAAAGATTCCCTCGTTTACCTATATTCCTACATTTTCACGGGAAGACCCTGGAGAGCACCGCACTGGTTACGTTCATGCAGTATATGAAGATATCTGCCGTAATAAGATGGTTCACACGGATACCTTAATGTTACCGCAGCCAAATTCAGCACTGTTTTATTTATGCGGATGGAAAAATATGATTGATGAAGCTAAACAGCGCATCATTGCCATGGGATACGACAGGAAAAGCATTCATCAGGAATTATACGGCTAGTGCAGCGTGCAATTTAGTATAGACAGCTGCCGCTTTAAACCAGCAGTGAAATGTATGCACAGGAAAAACCGGAATTTAAAAGAAGGAAAAATAATTTTTCAGGAAGATAGGAAACGATAACTACAGCAAATAAACTATTTTACTGTTTTGATTTTTAAGGGGTCAGTGCCCTCTTTTTCTTCAGCCGGTTGATTCTCCTTCATGCTCACGATCCTTGTTTTGTTAGGAATGGCATTCCCCAATTCAACGAGTTCCTTATTTAACTTAAGAATCTCAGCATGATTTTTCAGCATTTCATTTTCTAAGGAAAGAATACGCTTTGTACTTTTTTTGATTTGTGCGCTTCGGAGAAAAAATCCTGCGAAAGCAGAGAAGGCTATTATCAAGGGTAGCCACATAACATTGACGGAAATCGCAATAGCAAGCATGTGTGTTTAATTTACGGATTCATTATACGCATACTAGCGATGCGTTGTCATACGCATTTTCCACAGATAAGATTAAATTGTTTTACAATATACATATAAAACCTTAGTATCGGAAATTAATTCTAAAATAATCCATCTATTACCGCTTGTCTTATGTTATGTACAGGTATCCTTTCCTGCTTCATGGTATCCCTGTAACGGAAGGTAACGGTTTGGTCTTCTTTTGTTTGATGGTCAATAGTTACGCAGAAGGGCGTACCTATCGCATCCATGCGGCGATATCGTTTACCAATAGCATCTTTTTCCTCATAGAAGCACCTGAAAAAAGGCACACAGTCATTCATGACCTCCCTGGCTATTTCGGGCAAGCCATCTTTCTTTACCAGGGGAAATACCGCCAGTTTAAGGGGAGCCAATTTTGCAGGAAGCCTTAATACAACTCTGCTATCCTGCTTTTCGGCCGTACTCAGATCTTCTTCCTCAAAAGCTTCGCATAATACCATTAGGACGGTCCTGTCAAGACCGATTGAGGTTTCGATGACATAAGGAATGTAATTCTGATTGATTTCCGTATCGAAATACTGAAGTTTCTTTTTACTGTATTCCTGGTGATTTTTAAGATCGAAATCGGTACGCGAGTGTATGCCTTCCACTTCTTTAAAACCTATCGGGAAATGATATTCGATATCACAGGCAGCATCTGCATAATGTGCCAGCTTGATATGATCATGAAAGCGGTATTTTTCTTTGCCAATGCCCAGGCTCAGATGCCATTTCATCCTTTCTTCTTTCCAGTATTCATACCATTCCTTCTGTGAGCCCGGACGAATAAAATATTGCATTTCCATCTGCTCGAATTCGCGCATCCTGAAGATAAACTGGCGGGCAACGATCTCATTACGAAAGGCCTTGCCGATCTGTGCAATTCCAAAAGGGATCTTCAAACGACCCGATCTTTGAACGTTCAGGAAGTTAACGAATATGCCCTGGGCGGTCTCAGGGCGTAAATAGATCTCATTCGCCTCTTCTTCACCGCTTACACTTCCTATCTGGGTAGAGAACATCAGGTTAAATTGTCTCACGTCCGTCCAATTTACCGTTCCGCTCACCGTACACGATATGTTATTGTTTTCTATCAGTTTTTTTAAACCTTCGAAATCGTTAGTTGACAACAGACGGTCCATTTCTGCAAGCAAACCATCCGCCTTGTCTTTGTGGCCTGCTTTTTCCAGCCCATCAGCATGGTTTTCGATCAGGTGATCAACCCGGTAGCGCTTTTTACTATCTTTATTGTCGATCATCGGATCACTAAAATTATCCACGTGCCCGCTGGCCTTCCAGGTAGTCGGATGCATGAATATAGCTGCGTCAATCCCAACAATGTTGCCATTTAACTGGGTCATGCTTTTCCACCAGTAATCTTTAATGTTTTTCTTAAGTTCGCTACCATGTTGGCCATAGTCGTATACAGCACTTAGTCCGTCATATATTTCACTGGAAGGGAAGATAAAGCCGTATTCTTTGCAATGTGCGATTATTGCCTGAAACCGGTTTGTGTCGTTAGCCATAGGCTGCAAAAATAGGGAAGTCGGCGCCTGATACTCATTTTAATTTTTCATTTTCCTGGTGCCTTTTTGCATCCCGGCTGGTCTTTTTTTCGAAGTTTTTTTGTAGCGCCTCTGTAAGGTTTACACCGGTTTGGTTAGCCAGGCATATGATAACCCATAGAACGTCTGCCATCTCATCTGATAGTTCGCGGCCTTCATCGGTTTGCTTGAATGATTGCTCTCCATATGTTCTTACCATGACCCTGGACAGCTCCCCCACTTCTTCCATGAGGATTCCCAGGTTGGTGAGCTCATGGTAATATCTTACACCTGTGGATTTCATCCACTGGTCCACTTGGTTTTGTGCGTCCTGCAGGGTCATAATTTACATTAATTAGGTGTCCGATCATTCTTTATTTTTAGTATCAAACAGAATGGTCACCGGGCCATCATTGATAAGAGCCACCTCCATATCGGCCTGGAATTCACCCGTACCTATTTTTTTTCCCAGGTCTGCCTCCAGTTGCATAATCATTTGCTCGTAAACCGGTATGGCAATAAGCGGTTTGGCAGCACGTATGTAGGAAGGGCGATTGCCCTTTTTTGTTAAAGCATGCAAGGTAAACTGACTCACTAGTAAAACATCACCCCTAACGTCCTGCACAGAAAGATTCATTACCCCGTCTGCATCATTGAAGATCCTGAGCTGAACGATTTTGCTGCTTAGCCATTTAAGGTCTTCATCAGAATCCTGTTCTTCAATGCCCAGAAAAACCAGCAGCCCTCTTCCGATCTGGGATTTTATGGTACCGTCAATACTTACGCTGGCCTGTATTACCCGTTGTATAACCGCTCTCATGCATTTACGGATTATAAGCCATAAATTTACAGATCAGCAACTATGATCGACGTATCTACCGAAATAAAATTTAAAACGGCCCGCAGTGGAGGCAAAGGAGGCCAAAACGTGAACAAGGTGGAAACTATGGTAGAAGGCAATTTTCACGTAGGGAATTCAATGCTGTTGAGCGACGAACATAAAGACCGTTTACGCAGGAAATTAAAAAGCAAGATAAACTCAGCAGGTTTTTTACAAGTTAAAAGCCAGGTTCATCGCAGTCAGCTTGCTAACAAAGACAAAGTAATAGAGAAATTGAATGCCATGATTGCATTGGCCCTGAAGAAAGAAAAAAGGCGGATCGCAACCAGGCCAGGCAAACAAGCTAAGGAAAAAAGACTGCAGCTTAAGAAGAAAGAAGGTATCGTTAAAGATAATCGGAAAAAAATCCGCTATATTGATCATTAATCCTGCCGGAAGATGACCTATTAATTGATCAAACCTGCTTTGTGGCTATTATCGGCCCTCGTTATATTGAGCGGATGCCACAAGGAGCTTAGCATAAATACCGGTGCAAACGGCTCGGTATTCGACCTAAAGATCCTGCTCCGCAATAGCAGTATGAAATTTAACAGCAGGCGGATCCTGGCTTTCGTCCATTAAGCTTCACGGACTGCAAATACAAAATTTCAAGACCAACTGTTAATGCGTACATATACTTATGCTTTTCGGTAAAAACACCTACCTTTTTGTTTTATATTCAAATTAATATTGTAGAACTTAATCATCCTTAAACACAAGTTATGAAAAACAGCTTCCCCATTATTACACACATTAATAAGAAAAGGGCAGGAAAGAATGTAATATCCCTTCGAGAGGCAATAAGATATACGAAAGTCTACCAGAGAATAATCAAGCATAATAAGGCCGAACTCGAAAAATTAATATTTCCTTACGCAGAATCGTTTGACCGTAATGCCATTGCCTTATTGCTTAAGCAAAAAGGCGCCGAAGGAATACGCGTTTACCTGGGCGTTGATGAAGCAGGCGAAACAGGTAAAGAAGTGAAACTGGTTCTGGTACCTGTCGACAAGAAAGGCAAAGATATCGTTGTTCACCTTTTAGATGAGAAATGGATAAGTCGGCCACCGGTCCAATCGGCTGAGCAGGACTTTACACAGCAAGATGAAGAAGATGATTATTATTCCGTGCATGACGAAGCAAGATCGCAACAATTCTCGGCTCAGGGTCCGTCAGCATTAGACGCTGAAGATGAAAAACAGACAGTTAACAGCGGACAACGCTGCCCTCATGTTTGTGATGAGGATAGCGATCTAAATCGTCCGGAGGAATGAGTCGAATGAGTGATGCAGACCTCTTATTCCTGCTAAGTTTGTCAGTCATTGTTCCGGTTACCGTCGGCCTGGTACGATCAAGAAAAATTTCTGTTTCGTACCAGCCTTTTTTATTATACCTGAACATCTCATTACTTGCAGAATGTATTACGTACTTATTCATTAAGATGTTCAAAAATAGCGCTATTCCTAATAATGTCTTTATGCTGGTTGAATGTAATGTTCTTCTGTTTCAGTTTTATTACTGGCGGATCAATAAAGACAGGAAGAAATTTTTTTTAACGTTGATTGCGCTGTGTTCATCTGTGTGGATTATAGAAAATATACTTTTTGCCAAGGTCACGGTATTCGGCCCCGTATTCCGGTTTCTCTATTCTTTCATTCTAGTGCTGCTGGCTCTCAACGAGATAAACTTTATGATCGTCCGGGAAAATAAAAACCTGTTTAAAAATTCAAAGTTTTTGATTTGTCTTGGCTTCATGATATACTTTCTATACCAGATCCTCTACGAAGGTTCATTCTTTGTTAACGTGATACTTATGAATAGCGACACCATTGCAGGAAGAGAAACAAGAAGTCAGTCAAAAGGCATCAACTTTTCCAAAAGTATCATCACCAGTTTCGCTTATATCGCCGCATTTATCAAAATAGTTTATGCTATCGCTATTTTCTATATACCTGCCAGGACGAAATTTCCGTGGAAGCTAAACCTAGTGAAGTGATTTTGTGCATGAGCTTTAACATAGATCTGAATAAATGAATGATGAATCTTTATATCCGCTCACTACTAGTACAATAACCGTTGCAATCATTCTTTTTCTTTGCATACTCTTCTTTGTTTTAATTATCGTCAGGTATCATAGCCGCTATGTTAAACTTCAGAAGGACAGGATCTTTGCGGAAATCACCATCCAGGAAAATGAACGCAAACGCATTGCCACCGACCTACACGACAGCTTGGGACCGCTATTATCAGCCGTAAAACTGAACATCAATAGCATAGAAATGCAGTATCCTGATGATAAGGAAATCATTGACAAATCAGGCAGATACCTGGATGAAATCATTGGAAGCATGCGACAGATATCGTACAATCTTCTACCCAATACCCTGGAAAGGAAAGGACTGGCTGAGGCCATCAAAGAGTTTATCGGACAGATCAATCACAAAAACAATGCGGTGAATATCCATTTTTTCGTGATAAAAGAGTTCGTTGTGCCCAAAGAAAAAGAGATTCACGTATTTCGTATCATCCAGGAAATCGTTCATAATACCATTAAACACGCAAACGCGCGTAGCCTGCAGATCGGGTTAACGGCGGAAGATGGGAACCTCCTGTTGCTTACGAAGGATGACGGAAAGGGTTTTGATATCAACAAAGAAAAGTTAATTAAGCAGGGCCTCGGTTTGAAAAGCCTGGAAAGTCGTGTAGAGATCCTGAATGGAATCTTATCCCTGGAATCTATACCTGATCAGGGAACGAATTATTTCATAAAGATCCCGCTAAGTTGATCTAAATTTGATCCCTATACATCAAATGAACCACTCTATCAGCCTGGTAATCGCGGATGATCATGAAATTTTCAGGGACGGGCTCACGTTGATGCTTTCCAAGCAACAGTATCTTTCTTTAAAAGGACAGGCTGAAGACGGAAAGGAGTTGATTCAACTGGTAGAAAAGACCGCTCCCGATATTGTGCTCACCGATATTAAAATGCCTCGTATGGATGGCATTGAAGCAACGAAATACATCAGCGTTCATTTTCCGGAAGTAAAAATCATCGCTTTGTCCATGTTCAACGAAGACAACCTGATTGTCGACATGCTGGAGGCAGGTGCCAAGGGCTACCTGTTGAAAAATGCGGATAAACAGGAGATTTTGGATGCTATTCAAAATGTGTACGAAGGAAATGTTTATTACTGCAGGCATACTTCTGCCAAACTGGCTTCCATGATCGTCAGCAGCCAGTTTAATCCTTACCGGAAAAAAGAGCCCGTGGTCTTTACAGACCGTGAGATGGAGATCATAAAACTTACCTGCCTGCAATGCACTGCCCAGGAAATGGGTGATAAATTATTTCTCAGCAAAAGGACCGTCGAAGGATACCGCACCAAGATCCTGGAAAAAATGAATGTAAAGAATACGGCCGGCGTGGTAGTTTACGCACTAAAACATGGAATCATCAAGGAATCGGACATTCTATAAACACGCAACCCAATGGGGTCTCTCATCTGGTGACTTATCCGGTCAATACGTCAAATTGGTTTTTTCTTAAAATTAAGGCTTTGCAGCAGCTCTTTCTGCTTTTCAACCTCCACTTTTTGCTTCTCCTGTTCAATGATATTTTCCTGTAATTTTTCTTCAAGGCTCTTTTTTCTTTTTTCAAGGTCCTTGAAGTCGTTTACTAAACTGGTGTGTTTTGTCTCGGCACGTTTGATGATCTCTTCCTGTTCTTTGATCTGCAAGTTTAAGCTATACGTTTCGATGATGGGCTCGATGTCATTCAGAAAAGATTGGGCCTGTTGCATTCCGTAAACATCTTCACCACTGCGGGTGGCTACATTTTCATTCGGCTTTGCGACCATCATGTAAATGACCGACTTCTGTTTTTCCTTCCGGCTCTTTGGTTCAATCTTAAAATACAGATCGGAAGAAGAGGCATCACTTAAGGCCAGCTGCACATTCTTGTATAACGTAAAACCTTTGGACTGGGCCGGCTTTGAGCCTTTACTGATAAGGTGATCTTTAATGGCTCCTTCCAGTGTTTCCACTGAAAAAGGCAATTCTATAATGGTTGCCGGCTGCTGGTTTCGCTGGTATTCCACTTTACCAAGCATAGCCTGGCTCAAAACGGTCTTTACAACAAACAGCACGATGACCAGTAAAAGTAATCTCTTCATAAAATTTAGGTTATTGATAATAGTTAGGTTGCAAAACTGCAGATCAATCAAGTAAACTGCCATGGACCGAAGTTACAAAAAAGAATCCGCTGAATATAAATACCACTAAATTTGCCGAAATATTCCCCTTCATTGAGCAGTATAAAAAATCTGGCATCGCAGACCTTATGGTATGGAGTTCCAACAATTGTAAGCCGATTTTTAAGTTATGGGTTAAACCTGCTGGGTTTCAGGCTTTTTGATGCGGTGAACACCAGCGATCTCACCCAGATTTATGCTGTCATTCCCTTCCTTAACATACTCTTTACATATGGTCTTGAAACAAGCTTTTTCCGTTTTGCACAGCATAAGGAAAAGCAAACCCTCTATAATACATTAACCGTTTCAATATTGATCAGCACGGTCCTATTGACTGCTTTGTTGTTTATCTTTAAAAATCAAATTACAGGATTTATTGAACTAAACGACCATCCCGAGTATGTGACCTGGATGATATGGATTATTTTTTTCGATACGTTATCAGTGCTACCATTTGCCAAACTCAGGCAGGAAGGAAGGCCTAAAAAATATGCTTTTGTAAAGGTGGCAAACATCCTTATCAATATCCTGTTTGTTTGTTTCTTTTTATTCTTTTCCAAGCAATGGTATCAGAAAGAACCTGATAACCCGCTTCTTTTTTTTTATAGTCCGCATACTGGTGTGGGTTATTTTATCCTCGCAAACCTGTTTGCAAGCGCCTTAACGCTTGTCTTTTTATTTAAAGAACTGGCCAGCTTCAGGTTTGTCTTTAATAAACGGTTGTGGAAGGAAGTGATCATGTATTCTTACCCACTCATTATCGTAGGATTGGGCGGAATGATCAATGAGATGCTCAGCCGGCTGGTATACCGCAAGGTCCTGGACATTGACCCCGTCATTGAAAAACGCGAACTGGGCATTTTTGGGGCTAATTTTAAACTCGCCGTTCTCATCACTATCTTCATCCAGGTATTCCGGCTTGGGGCAGAGCCCTTTTTTTTTAGCCAGTCCGGAAAGGAAGATGCCAGAAAAACTTACGCAAGGGTCTTGAAGTTTTTTGTTATTGCCTGTTGCATGATGTTTTTGGTTGTCGCCTTATTTTTAGACGTCTGGAAATTGCTGATAACCTCCGGATTCAAAGAATACGGAGAAGGCATTCATATTGTTCCGATCCTGGCCATGGCCAGCGTTTTTCTGGGTATATACTACAATCTGTCGGTTTGGTATAAGCTAACTAACCGGACCATGTACGGGGCCTATATTACAATTGCCGGAGCTGTAATTACCGTCCTGTTAAATATATGGTGGATACCGATCTGGGGGTATACTGGGGCTGCCTGGGCAACGTTTTTTTGTTACGCCTTTATGATGATGGTGAGTTATACTCAAGGGCAGAAGTATTATAAAATACCTTACCCATGGAAGAAACTTACGGCATACCTTGTCCTGACCGTATTGCTTTTTCTTTTACACCACGCTGTTGTTTCAGTAACTCCGGGATTTGCCTGGTTACATCATGCCATTGCGCTGATTTTTATAACCGCATTTTTTGTATTCATCCTGAAAATAGAAAAAAAGGAATTTCAAAGATTACCGGTTATAGGGAAGTATATTTAGGATAAATATGAGTGATGAGATATGAGTGATGAGATATGAGTGATGAGTTATTTATTACTCGTAATTTATCGCTAATAATTCATAACTCATATTTCATTTCAAAAACGGATTATGTTTCTTTTCAAAACCAATCGTCGTTGGTTCGCCATGACCGGAATATACCACCACTTCATCAGGCAGTAAAAATAATTTGTTGCGAATGCTTTCTATCAAAGTGTCAAAATTCCCTCCGGGAAGATCCGTTCTCCCTATACTCATCCGGAACAATACATCTCCACTGATCAGGAACTGTTGCTCCTTACAATAAAAGGCAACATGCCCCGGGGAATGGCCGGGGGTAAACAGTACATCCAGTGTATCATTACCCAAGGAAATAATATCACCTTCCTGAAGAAGAACCAGATCATGTTTATAATTCACAAAAGGAAGATTCCAGCTAATGGCAGATACAGGGGCGTAAGATAAAACCTGCTTCTCTTTTTCGTGGATATGTAAAAAGATATTGAAGCTTTCGAAAACGAACTCATTACCGAATACATGATCAAGATGGCAATGAGTATTTAACAAATATTTAGGGGTTAATTTATATTGGGAAATAAAATCTTTCAGTTCTTTTCTCTCATTGCCAAAGTAACATCCAGGATCAATAATACAGCAAAGGTTATCGTCATTGTAGACGACATACGTGTTTTCCTGTACCGGGCTGAATGTAAAATGCTTTACTGTTAACATAAATTAATAATTAATAAGGAATTTTACCGATTAGTGTTAAAAACATAATTTTAATCCTCAATTAATGATATGCAAGTTCATAAGAATTGTTTGATGAGTAGCGTTTACAAAAGTCCTTTCTACATATTTCCAATCTTTTTATTGTTTCTTTTTACATGCCCGGCTTTTGCCCAGGTGAATACGGTTGAATTTGGAAAGAACCGGGTACAATTTAAAAAATTCAAATGGGCGTATTACCAGACTGAAAACTTTAACAGCTATTATAGCCAGGAAGGTGAACGTCTTGCTAAGTATGTGGCCCAGGTAGCAGAAAAAGAATTGCCAGACCTCGAAAATTTCACCGAATACGGGTTGCAACGCCGTGCAAATATTATCATTTACAATCATTTCAACGAATATCAGCAGTCGAACATCGGGCTCAATTACGATTGGCAGACAGCCGGGGGCAGCACAAAACTGGTAAACAACAAGGTAATCGTTCATTATAACGGCGATCATGCGAACCTGCGACGACAGGTGCGAGAAGGGATCGCCCGGATACTCACGGACAATATCCTGTTTGGAGATGACCTGGGAGAATTTGCCGCAAACCAGGCTTTACTGGATCTGCCTAAATGGTTAACCGATGGCTATGTTTCATATGCTGCCGAGAATTGGAGCACGGAATTGGACGACCAGTTGAAATCAGCCATGCTTTCAGGCAGTTACAAAAACTTTTATCATTTCGCCTTTGACAGGCCCATGTTAGCAGGTCATTCTTTCTGGAATTACATTGCTGAAACGTATAGAAAAGAAAACGTTACTTATTTTTTATACCTGTCAAGAGTATACCGAAACCTGAACGGAGCTTCGCAGCGTATAGCCAAAAAGAAATTTAAAGAAGTGCTTCGGGAATTTATGGAATACCAGGAACAGAAATATTATAAAGACATCCGGGCCAGGCGTAATGCGCCAAAAGGAACCATGTCTGTGGTTGAAGAAACGAGCAACTACAAGGATTTTTTTCGATTTTCTCCCAATCCGGCTCCCCGCAGTCAGACTTATGCCGTTGTTGAATTTAAACGTGGCGTTGAAAGGGTGGTGCTGTATGAAAATTATGTGGATAGAAAAGTAATGTTGAAAAGCGGGGTTAGAAATAATGAAAATATCCCTAACCCAAACTACCCGCTACTGGCCTGGGATGGCAAAGGCACCCGTCTTGGCGTAATATACTGGGAAGAAGGAAAAATCAAACTGTTTGTTTACGACCAGCTAACGCGCTATAAAACCGTTAAACAAGATCTTCCGGAATTTGACCAGATCCAGGATTTTAAATTTATGCTGGATGCGAACACCTTGTTATTAAGTGCAGTTAAAAACGGGCAGTCGGATATTTTTGTGTACAAGATCGACCGGCAAACCATAGAGCAGGTCACCAACGATGTTTATGATGACCTGGATGCCTCGTTTGTTGCCTTTCCTAACAAAACCGGAATTATTTACGCCTCTAACCGGCCATCAGCCACAGCAGTGACAGCCGATACGGTGTTACCCTCCGATTCGCGGTACAATATCTTCCTGGTTGATAACTGGAATAAAAGCGAATTCAAACAAATATCACAGTTAACCAACCTTAAATACGGCAACACACGTTTTCCCGTACAGTACAACCAGGCTCATTTTACTTTTGTAAGCGATGAAAACGGTGTAGGTAACCGTTATGCCGGATTTTTTCAAACTCAAAGAGCCGGCGTGGATACGGTGTACCAGATCGGCGAAGACCTGGTACGTAATCCCGAGCCCGAGGACCTTGACTCCTTACTGAGAGCAAATAACAAAAGCGAACCTGATTCTGTTTTCTCCTTCTCCATCACCAATGATTCGGCTTATGTGTTTCCCATTACCAATTATCAAAGCAGTATCAAGGAGACCAAGATAGCAGGTGATGTAGGCCAGGTAAGTGAAGTAAGACAAGAAGGCGAATTAAAGTTCCTGTATAAGTTAAGGGTGGATGAGAACGCCTTGAGACGTAGAAACGTAAATGTAAAACCTACGGATTACCGGAGAAAAACGATAGAATCAGAACGGATCTCCAGTGGTGAAGCGATAAGATTTAACCCAGCGGAAACAAATGCAGATACGGCTGCAAAACGTACAAATGCTTTTGAAACGGAATTTGACACGGAAAAAACAGACTCCGCCCGGTTAGGGACAAGATTCGAAGGAGTCAGCAATGACCGCCAGCTAACGGTTCTGGACAAGGCAAAACGGTATGACTATAAATTAAAATTTGCCATTGACCAGGTTACCGGCTCCCTGTTCAACAATGATGTATTGGTTACCCGTTATCAGCCTTATACCGGTAGTTTGCCTGTGACCCTGAATAACGGCGCTTTTAACGGGTTGGCTTCTGTATCTATTTTTGACATGCTGGAAGATCTGCGGTTTACGGGCATGTTCCGTTCACCGCTGATCAATACCGCGGGGCAAGGCTATCCCATCAATGTGGGCCAGCCCAATATTTTCATTCCCGGCACTCAGTCGCTGCTTAATTCCGGCTCCGAATACCTGGTCAGGTTCGATTATCTTAAACGCAGGATCGATTATTCAGCAGTTTACTACCGGAAAACGGATGTTGGAGAGGCAGGCGGCGGCTATCCGGCCAAATTATTTACCAATCTGTTTCAGGGGATTATCAAGTATCCGTTTGACCGGGTAAAAAGCGTGAGGGTATCTCTGGGTGTCAGAACAGATAAGATCATAATAAAGGGCCAGGATGAAATTTCCCTTACTGCGCCCGACAGCAAGCAGACATTCGGATTGATGCGCGTAGAATATGTCTATGATAATTCGATAGTGAAAGCAACGAATATCATGAATGGTTTGCGTTATAAGATTTTTATAGACTACAACTCACAGATGAGCAAAGTGACTTCTCAGGAAGGACGTAACAGTTTCAACTTTGGCTTTGACGGACGTTATTACTACCCTATCTACCGCAATTTCATCTGGGCAGGAAGGGCGGCGGGTGATTTCTCCTGGGGCAACCAAAAGATCATTTATTATTTAGGTGGTGTTGACGGAGGCTTATTTCCAAAATACAGCAGGGATCCCCAACCTCAGGATCCTGACTATGCTTACCAGTCGCTTGCTGTCAATATGCGCGGTTTTACCCAAAACGTGGCCAATGGTAACAACGCAGTAGTCTTAAACAGTGAGTTCCGCCTGCCGGTTTTCGCGACTTTATTTAACAAGCCGATCAATAATGCTTTTCTCCGCAATTTCCAGGTCATTCAGTTCTTTGACCTTGGCACTGCCTGGAACGGTGCTTATAACAAGATAGAACGTCCAAATGTGGTTTACCCGGGTAGTGTGGTAACGGTTAAAATAAAAGCTGGAGGTATTGGTCCGTTTGTAGGTGGTTACGGGTTTGGAGTGAGAAGCACCTTGCTGGGATATTTCTTAAGGTTAGATGCCGGATGGGAAATGAATGGGTTATTCAGGGGTAAACCGCTGTTGCATTTTGCCATGGGTGTAGATTTCTAGCTGTACGAAGTCTCTGACTTCGTACCATTATGTTCTTCATAGTCTCCGACTAAAGTTGGAAACTTTAAAGAACATACTGTGTTCAAAGTCTGGGGACTTTGAACAGCTGACCCCTGATTTAGTCACCAGATGATCCTGCTTATTCTCTTAATGGTCAGATATAATAACGTCATAAATACCGAGAAGGTGAAGATCATTGCCCAGGCATTTTTATACACCAGGGGATGCATTATCAGGTCAAGAATATCAATGATCAAACGGAATGGATTGGTTATTACATCCCAACTGTTAAGGCGCCAATACCTTCCAATGAAAACACCTAATGCGTTTAACCACATAACGGGATAAACAAACAGCAATTCGTGTTTGGTAAAATATGAAGCCTGCATGATCTTTTCCATTTGCCGAACTGATAAGATGCCCATCATCAGACCGTTCCAGGCAAAGGATAATAACAGCAGCAGATCATACCACAGTGGCGCATAACCGTTTTCACCCAAATGAAACAGATCGGTAATTATGTAGAATGAATTGGGGATAAAAAGTATCCATACAAACACAACAATTGACAATAGCCATTTATTGCTTATCCTTTGGGGATTATCAAACATCCACGTGGAAACAGAATAAGGTACAAAGGCAAGGAACAAGTTCCATTCTAAAGAAACGAAGTAGAGTGAACCTGTATAAAAGACTCTGGCGATTAATAAGAACGTGCTGAAACAGACGGATAAAAATAATAACCTGTCGATCTCCGATTTAAGTGTATACATTTTAAACAGGTAAGCGGGCAGCTGTAAGATTTTTGTCATAATATCTTAGGTATGAAAATGATTAGTCCTGTAATGAAAGCGGAACACGCCGCAATAAGTACTGCACCCGCAGCAATGTCTTTAATTGCTTTAATATCGGGATGGCGTTGAGGTGAAAAATGATCCATCATTTTTTCTATTGCCGTATTAAACATCTCAGATATCCATACCAACCCAATCACCAATAGTATTGCGATTATTTCCAATCTGGATACCTGCGCAATCATTGCTGCGAGCAACACCAATACGGTGGCCACGCCGTGGATCCATGCGTTATGTTCCCGGCGAAAGAAAAAGGCAAGACCTTCAAAAGCAAAAAGAAAACTTTTAAGCCGGCCGTGCCATGAAAATTTTTTTGGTTGCATAATAGAGCCTTAATCCTTTGTCAAATAATACGCACCATAGCAATTGCCTTGCCGGAATCAATGCATCAGCTCATTGTATACCAGCAATTTTTAAGTAATATAAAAGTGTTTTGAAAAACAAAGTAGAAGGTCAAAAAAATTACTCCACCGATCTGATCATTTGTTCCAGTGCATCGAGGTGCGCCCTGAATGCTTTATCTCCTCCCTTGGTTACCGCATACGTCGTATTTGTTTTGCGGCCGATAAACCCCTTATGTACTATGATAAACCCTTTGTCTTCAAGGGTTTTCAGATGAGATGCCAGGTTTCCGTCTGTTACATTAATTAATTCCTTCAGCTCATTGAAATTAACTTCGGTATTTACCATCAGAGCACTCATGATACCCAGGCGAATACGGCTGTCAAAAACTTTATTCAGATGTTCTATCGGATTCTTCATTTCATGCTGTAGTATTCACTTTCTCGTATTTCCACCACATTAAAGCTCCGTAAATTATGTGAAGTACGCCAAAGCCGGCTGCCCAAAATACCAGGCCGTAATCCGGCATCCACAAGTTAATGACTCCAAGTATCAACTGGGCATACCCCAGCCACCTGACTTCACCCAACGTATACTTACTACCATTCACCAATGCCAAACCATAAAAAATCAAGCAGCAGGAAGTGATCATCATATAATCCTCCTGATCCATCATCCTTAAGATCACCAATCCGCCAGCTAACATGGGCAAAACCGTATTCCACACCAGCCTTCTGGCAGACCGGCCCCATACGGGTATACCTGCTTTTTTGCTTCTTGTCCACGTAAAAAACAACGCTGAGAGAAATGCCACTGCAAAAACAATAACAGCTATATAGATTATCTCCCGGGTCAGGCCTTCCCTTTCCAAACCCGAATAATGACTCCCTGATTTATCATGATAAGAGGTTAGTGCACTATTATATCGATCAATTTTCAACGTGGCAAGCCAGGCTCCGGCTAAAGCGCAAATACCTGCAGAAACGCCGCTCCAACCACTCAGGCTGATAAACCGGCTGCTTTGTTCCATTATGCGTTTTATATCCTGCAGCGTTTCTAAAGGCTGGTCCATTGAATTCATATTAAAAGTGCTTTGCAGTACAAAGTAACTACATTTATATTCAATTAGTCAGGCTATTTTTGCAGCCCATACACGTTAACATACCGTTTTGCCTTCTAAATATTACTTTTGGAGTTCTATGTGTTTTTTACATGCTTATCTGAGAAAAGCTGGCTGTTTCTTTATTTCATTAATGGTAATGACTTCTCTTCATGCTCAGCAAAAGATCATCAGGGGTTATGTTAAAGATGCTTTGAGTGATGAGCCTATACCCTTTGCTTCTGTTCAATTTATTCATTCGGGCTCAGGTAAACTAAGTGATTCGGCAGGTGGATTTTCATTTCGGTTTAATAACTGGCCGACCGATACCATCCTCGCAACGTATGTAGGGTACAAGGATGCTAAAATATATGTGGGTGCCGAACTGGTGAAGCAAAATAACGGCGATACCCTGGAAGTTTCTATCCTGATGGAAAGAGGCAAATTTGCCCAGGAAGTAGTGGTAAAAAGAAAAGTGGACAAAGGGCTGTTGTTATGGCGAAAGATCGTACGCAGGAAGGCTTATAATGACAGGTTCCGTTTTGATAATTTTTCTTATGAACTATATAATAAGCTCGAACTGGATCTCAACCGCCTTAAGTTTGAGAAATTAAAGGAATGGCGGTTGTTAAAGCCGTTCAAAGGCTTGATCGAACAAAATGTAGACAGTTCCGAAGGTCCTCCTTTTTTGCCGGTTTACCTTACCGAAACAATCTCCGACTTTTATTTCCAGAAAAGCCCCCGGGTTACCAGGGAGGTAATAAAGGGCAGTAAAACCATGGGTATCAATAACGAAAGTATCAGCAAACTTTTAGGAGGTACAGATCAGAATGTAAACATGTACAACAATTTTATACCCGTCTTCGACAAGCAGTTTGTTAGTCCGGTTAGTAGTAATGGTGATGCATATTACAGGTATAAGGTATTGGATACGCAGTATGTGAACGCCCAACGTCTTCTTCATCTGGCGTTTTACCCTAAACGAAAGGGCGAAAACACGTTTGAGGGTGATTGCTGGATACATGATACCACATTTGCGATACAGAAGATGACACTGTACCTTTCTAAAGAAGCCAACATTAATTTCGTTGAAAAGCTGAGCCTGATACAGGAATATGTCATGTTGCCAGATAGCGCCTGGTTCATTTACAAAGATAAATTTGTTGTTGATGTTGCGCCTATAGGTAAGAGCGGTGCAGGAGCCATAGGCCGGAAAACAACCACTTACAGAAATGTGGTGTACGATGATTCGTCTGTTACCAATGAACTCCGGAAAAATAAGCTTAAAGAAGAAATTTTGTTTGCCGAGGGCGCCAGAAATAAAGAGGATGATTACTGGAAGGATTCCAGGCATGAGCAGTTGTCGAAAACTGAACAATCGGTTTATGCCATGATAGATACCCTGCAAAAAATGCCGATATTTCAGAAGTATACCAATACCATTAACTTTATTGCAACCGGATATAAAAACATCGGAAATTTCCAGATCGGTCCCTGGTTCAACTGGATCACGTCGAATACATTGGAAGGAACCCGGTTACGATTTGACCTAGGCACCAACAGGGGCTTTAATAAGAACCTTATTCTCCATGGTTACCTGGCCTATGGGTTCACCGACCAAAAGTTCAAGTATAAGCTGGACGGCATGTATCTCTTCAACCGCCATCCACGCAGCTTTTTATATGCCTCCTATACCAAGGACCTGGATAACGGGCAAACCTATTACGATGAAATAAGCACCGATAATATCTTCGCACTGGCGGTGCGCAAACCGAACATCCCGTTAAAATTTCTCCAGATAGAAGAGAAGAGAGTAGACTATTTTAAATCTTGGGACAATGGCTTTTCGGCCACGCTTGGGGTTATACACAAGCAGTACGACCCTTTACGCAACCTCCCGCCTAAATACCTGTTCACATCCACTACCGGTGAGCCGCTCAATAATTTTGAAGTATCTCTTAAGTTGCGGTATGCCTTCTTGGAAAAATTTATTGAAACATTTTTTTACAGGACCAGCCTCGGCAGTCTTTATCCCATCACTGAAATTAAACTGTCCAGAGGAATTTCGGGTATCCTGAACAGCAGTTACGATTACACCAAGCTTTATGTCAGCGTTTCGGATTTCAAGAAAATTCCGCCCCTGGGCAGCTTATACTACAATGTGTTTGCAGGTAAAACATTCGGCACCCAACCGTATATGTTACTTGAAGTGCATCCGGGAAACGAAATTTACTATTACAATAAATATGCTTTTAACCTGATGAACCGGTATGAATATATCAGTGACCAATATGCGGGATTTAACGTGGAGCATAATTTTGGTAACGGTATTTTCAAATATATATCTTTTACCCGCCGGTTAAAGTTCCGGCAGTTCTGGAGCGCCAAAGGTTTAATTGGAAAGCTGAGCAATGCTAACCAGGAACTGAACGTAAATAATCCCTTCAATTCTTTTCAAACCCTGAACGGCAAGTCTTATACGGAGGTAGGGACCGGTGTTGACAACATTTTTAAAGTGTTCCGTGTTGACTTCATCTGGCGCCTTACTCCCAGGCCATTACCCAAAGAGCAGATCAAGCGATTCGGCATTTTTGGCAGCTTCAGGCTGGCATTTTGATGAACTTTTGATCTTGCACGTGGTTGGGTAATATAATAATTAATACTTTAATGTAGACTCAATTTTTCTTCTTCAATCCCCAACTCCAATTAATCTCCTTATCTTAGTTTCGTATCCAATCAACGACTTAACCTAATTGCATGCCCGGTAAATACATTCTTGCCCTGGATCAGGGAACAACAAGTTCCCGCGCCATCCTCTTCGATAAAGGCGGTAATATGATCAGCATGGCGCAGAAGGAATTTAACCAGATCTACCCGCAGGCCGGATGGGTGGAACATGATCCGGAAGAGATCTGGTCGTCACAATATAGCGTATTTGCAGAAGTGCTTGCCCGCGGCAATATTCAACTGCAGCAGGTAGCCGCTATAGGCATAACCAACCAGCGGGAAACTACCCTGGTCTGGGATCGCGGGGATTCAAAACCTGTCTGCCATGCCATTGTGTGGCAGGACAGAAGAACAGCTTCGTTCTGTGACCAGTTAAAACAGGCAGGCCTGAGCGACACAATCCGGGAAAAGACGGGGCTTGTCATTGATGCCTATTTCTCCGCTACCAAATTAAAATGGATATTGGATAATGTGCCGTCTGCCAGGGCCAGGGCGGACAAAGGCGAACTGGCTTTCGGGACAGTAGATACCTGGCTGGCCTGGAAACTCTCCAAAGGAAAACTGCATATAACGGATGTAACGAATGCATCCCGTACCATGCTGATGAATATTCATACCTGTGAATGGGATCCGGACCTACTCAGGCTTTTCGATATTCCTTCTTCTATGCTACCTGAGATAAATCCGTCAAGTAAAATGTATGGGGTTACTGACAGTGTAGTCCGGAATTCGAATATTCCGATATGCGGAATTGCAGGTGACCAGCAATCGGCACTATTTGGTCAAATGTGTACCCAACAGGGAATGGTTAAGAATACTTATGGTACAGGTTGCTTTATGTTGATGAATACGGGCAGCAAAGCGGTGTCCTCAAAAAATAACCTGATTACCACCGTTGCCTGGAAAATACACAATAAAGTAGAATATGCACTGGAAGGAAGCATTTTCATTGCAGGCGCCATCGTACAATGGTTAAGAGACGGATTACAGATCATCCGTTCCTCTGCCGAGGTGGAGGCCCTGGCCCTTCAGGTAAATGATACCGGCGGAGTATACATGGTGCCGGCTTTTGCCGGCCTGGGAGCTCCTCACTGGAACCAATATGCGCGGGGAACTCTGTTTGGGCTGACCAGGGGCACAGTCAATGCACATATTGCAAGGGCTTCGCTGGAGAGTATTGCCTACCAGACAATGGACGTATTAAAAGCAATGGAATCGGATGCAGGAATTACAATCCGGGAACTAAGGGTAGACGGAGGGGCTACCGTGAATAACTTATTGATGCAGTTTCAAAGCGATATTCTGCAGGTTCCGGTGGTAAGACCGCGGGTTTATGAAACCACTGCTTTGGGCGCTGCTTATCTCGCCGGACTGGCTATAGGTTATTGGAACGATATGCACGAAATAGAACAGCAATGGAAGGCGGATCAGCGGTTTACTCCCACAAGATCTACCGAAGCCATGGCACCATTCATCAAAGGATGGCAAAAAGCGGTGGCTGCCAGCATATCGTGGGCTGAGGATAAACGTTAGTTGACACCTATGCGGCAGTTGAATATTTATAGTATTTGTTCAAAAATAACATGCCCTATAATGAACAGGCTCCTGAACATCGAATGAACCGTAAAACCATGATACAACAATTGGAATCGCATTTGGGAGAATGGGATGTCTGTATTATTGGTGGCGGGGCAACCGGTCTGGGTACGGCGGTTGATGCTGCTTCCCGCGGGTTTAAAACCCTGCTGGTCGAGCAACATGATTTTGCAAAGGGCACCTCATCACGCTCAACTAAATTGATCCATGGAGGTGTCCGGTATTTGCAGCAGGGCAACATCAAACTGGTCATTGAAGCATTGAGGGAAAGAGGACTGCTGCGAAAGAACGCACCGCATCTGGTGAAAGACCAGTCTTTCGTCATTCCAAACTACAAGTGGTGGGAAGGCCCTTTTTATGGTTTCGGTTTAAAAATTTACGACTGGATGGCGGGAAGGCTGGGTTTAGGACCTTCGCAGGTTTTATCCAGGGAAGAAACCCTTCAACTGGCTCCGACGCTTGATGGACAGGGCCTCAGGGGCGGCGTACTATATTTTGACGGCCAGTTCGATGACGCACGTTTAGCCATTAACCTGGCTCAAACAGCCACTGACCACGGAGGCGTGTTGTTAAACTATATGCAGGTAACACAATTGCAGAAAAAAGATAGTCGCATAACAGGTGTACAATGCAGAGATGCCATTACAGGACAAACGTATTCGGCACAGGCAAAAACGGTGATTAATGCCACGGGCATATTTACTGATTCCATTCTGCAGATGGATATCAAAGATGCGCCTCCCATAATAACCCTGAGCCAGGGCATTCATTTGGTGCTTGACAAAAGTTTTTTGCCAGGTAAGGCTGCCATTATGATCCCTCATACAGATGATGGCAGAGTGTTATTTGCAGTGCCCTGGCATACCAAAACGTTGGTAGGTACCACGGATACTCCTGTTGAGCATCCCTCTTTAGAACCAAAAGCCAGGCAGGAAGAAATATTATTTATCCTTACCCAAATCGGCAAATACCTGCTAAAAAATCCTGAATGGAATGATATACGATCGGTGTTTGCCGGACTTCGTCCGCTGGTTAAAGGAAATGCCCAGCATACAGCCGCATTACCGCGCGATCACCTGATCCAGGTAAGTGATACCGGATTGATTACGATCACCGGCGGCAAATGGACCACCTACCGCAGAATGGCGGAAGATGTGGTGAATATCGCTATCAGCGTTGGAGCCTTGGAAAAAAAGATCAGCAAAACGGAAGATCTGCCCGTTCATGGCTGGAAAAATGACATTGACTATAACGATGAATTGTATTTTTACGGTACCGCGGCGACGGAGATCAGGCAGTTGATTAAAGAGGATGCCGCAATGGGCGAAAAAATCAATGCTTCCCTTCCATACCGGAAAGCAGAAATCATCTGGGCGGTTCAACATGAAATGTGCATGACCGTAGAAGATGCGCTGGCCAGGAGAACCAGGGCATTACTGCTGGATGCAAAAGCGGCAATAGCTGCCGCACCGGCTGTGGCGGCTTTAATGGCCAAAGCAATGAATAAAGAAGCGGACTGGGAAAAAGAACAAATCGAGTCCTTCACTATAATGGCTAAGCAATATCTTCCCGATCCGTTTTGATCATTAATATGCACCACCTAAAAACCTGCAAGTATGACTCCCTTTTTTGGTGAACTGTTTGGAACCGCCCTGCTCATCATTCTTGGAAATGGTGTAGTAGCTAATGTTGTTCTGAACAAAACAAAGGGCCACAATAGTGGTTGGATCGTCATCACCTTTGGCTGGGCCATGGCTGTGTATGTCGCTGTGTTTATTGCCGCGCCTCACAGTAAGGCGCATCTCAATCCTGCCGTCACGCTTGCTTTTGCCTTTGTGAAAAAGCTGGACTGGAATAAAGTGCCTTTGTATATTACCGCTCAACTACTCGGATCGATGGCCGGGGCAGCCATGGTTTGGATTGCCTATCGGCGGCATTTTACCGAAACACAATCTGCAGATGCCAAGCTGGCCGCATTTTGTACCTCGCCGGCCATTCGGAACACCCTGGATAATCTGTTAACCGAAATTATCGCCACCTTTGTTTTTATTACCGGGATACTTCATATCGCTGCTCCGGCAAACAGCCTGGGAGCGCTGGATGCCCTTCCTGTTGCTCTGCTGGTGTTTGGCATCGGGTTATCTTTAGGTGGCCCGACAGGTTACGCCATAAATCCTGTAAGGGACCTTGGACCACGTTTGGTTCATTTTTTACTGCCTCTTTCGGGTAAGCGTGACAGTGACTGGCCCTATTCCTGGATACCGGTAATCGGTCCGGTGATCGGGGCGTTGCTGGCTGCGGCCATTTTCAACATGATCTGAAATCCTGCCTTAGGTCAGGCACACACTGCAGCTGTTGATAATTATTTTACACGCTGCTTCAATCTGCTGTTCTTCAATCATCAGGGGCGGGGCAATGCGCATACAATGAGGAGCAAACAAAAACCAGTCGGTCACCAATCCCTGCTGCAGGCACCGTTCAATTATTTTTTTGTTGATGTCAAAACTAGCGAATTCCACAGCCATCCATAAGCCGGATGATCTTACCGATCTAATAGCCGGGTCAGTTAATGCCGAACGGAATAAGGCCTCTTTTCGTTTTACCTGATCAATCCATTCTTCGTCAAGCAAAACCTGCATGGCAGCCAAACCCGCGGCGCAACAGACCGGATGGCCTCCAAAAGTAGTAATATGCCCAAGCTCCGGCTGGAAACTCAGTGTAGACATAAGTTTTTTATCGGCTACAAAAGCACCCAGTGGCATGCCTCCTCCCAACGCTTTGCCGAGTAATAGAATATCTGGCACCACTCCATATGCAGTAAAAGCCCACAAAGTTCCCGTCCGACCAAACCCGGCCTGGATTTCATCCAGGATCAACAACACCCGATGCTCATCACATTTACGCCTCAGGGCCTGCATCCATTCTACAGACGGGATTTGAATTCCGCTTTCCGCCTGCACCGTTTCTGCAATAACACAGGCGGTTTTACCAGTGATATGTTCCAGTGAAGCGGATTCATTATAATCCAGATGCAGCACATCCGGCAGTAAAGGGCGGAAAGCATTTCTCCAGTATTCGTCTCCAATTACACTTAACGAACCTTGCGTGGAGCCGTGATAGGCGTTCTTAAATGCAACGATCTGAGTGCGGCCCGTAGCCCGTTTGGCCAGTTTCATAGCGCCCTCTGTTGCTTCGGTGCCTGAATTGGTAAAGTAAACAGTATTTAAAGAACTTGGTAAATGATTGGCCAGGAAAGCCGCATACTGAACCTGTGGAGATTGGATGAACTCGCCATATACCAGCACGTGCAGGTAAGCATCAGCCTGTTGCCGGATCGCTTCCACCACTTTCGGATGGCAGTGGCCCGTGTTACAAACACTGATGCCTCCTATTAGATCAATGTACATTTTCCCTTGTACATCGTATAAGAAAGCGCCCTTTGCCCTGCTGATCTCCAAGCCCATGGGTGCCGGGGAGGTTTGGGCCAGGTGGCGGAAGAATAATTCGCGTTGGTTCATGGTTTGCCAATGACTGCTTAAGCCTGGTTTAGTCAAACGCAATCTAATGATAACGTTGCAGAAAATTTTCAGGATATTTGTTTACAACGGATAATCCGGACTTACATAAAGAGCGGAGCTTAAATAGTATTTAAACCTGACTGACCTATGCCAGTTATCCTTCCGGTTGAAGGGGTATTTCCAAGCTTTGGTAATGATTGTTTCATTGCTCCCAATGCTACAATAGTGGGAGATGTTGTCATGGGTGACCAGTGCAGTATCTGGTTCAATGCAGTAGTGAGGGGCGATGTGAACAGCATCAGGATGGGCAACCTGGTAAATGTACAGGATGGGGCCGTAATACACGGCACCTATCAGAAATCGAAAACCGTGATCGGGAATAAGGTTTCTATCGGACATAATGCCATCTTACACGGGTGTACTGTACAAGATAATGTACTTATCGGCATGGGTTCAATTGTTATGGATGATGCCGAGATAGGCAGCAATTCGATCATTGCGGCGGGTGCGGTAGTGCTGGAAGGCACCATTGTAGAACCCGGCAGCATTTACGCAGGTGTTCCGGCAAAAAAGGTCAAAGACATTTCCGAAGAGATGATCTCTGGAGAAATAAACAGGATAGCAAACAATTATGTCCGTTACGCCGGATGGTTTAAGTAGTCGGAGTCGGCTTTAACCGGTTGGTGGTTGGTGAAAACACCATCTACGGGCAGTAGGCTGGACTACCAGATAATATTTTTTATCTTCATTCGTTTTACCTGAAATTTACCTAATGAAGTTACGCCGTCATTTTGCTGCACTACTGATCTGTTGTTCATTTTTGCTGTTGTGTACATCGTGCAGGATGTTGAGCAACCTCTTCGGACCCAAATACGGCTGTCCTTCAAACGGTAAAAATGTAGGAGCTGAAAGGCTGCTGAGCGGAGAGAAACTGCCTAAAGCAAAAAAATTCAAATCCTAGTGAAGTTCGAAAATAGGTCATCTGCCAATCTGCAGCAACACAATCCTTCAATAAGTTTTTTCATCGATTGAGTCGAGGATATTACAATAGCTGACGTAACGTTCAACATGTATTTCTCCATCTGTCATGGCCTGCTTTACTGCACAACCGGGCTCATTGATATGCATACAATTATTGAACTGGCAATCGTTAATGCGTTTACGCATTTCGGGAAAGAAATGAGATAGTTCGTATTTCTCTATATCAATCAGTCCTAATTCCCTTATGCCCGGGGTATCAATTACTTTTCCACCCTGGGGCAGGTCAAACATTTCAGCAAAAGTGGTCGTATGCAGTCCTTTACCACTCCAACCGCTTACGTCCTGTGTTTTTAGCGCAAGTTGAGGAAAAAGCAGGTTGATGAAGGAAGACTTACCTACTCCTGAATGCCCGCTTAATAAGCTGATCTTTTCTTTTAGTATTCCGTTTACTTCTTCCAACCCAATATCCTGCTGAACACTTATCGATAGGATCCTGTAGCCAATCGCTTCGTACATCTCCCGCAACGTGGTAAATTTTTCCTGTTCTTTCTTTTTGTATAGATCCGACTTGTTGAAAACAATAATGGCAGGGATCTGATACGCTTCGGCAGTAATCAGAAACCGGTCAATAAATCCCTGCGAGGTTTTCGGATTTTTTAACGTTGCAAACAACAGGCATTGATCAAGATTGGAAGCCACAATGTGGTGCTGGTTTTTATTGTGGGGCGAACTCCGGGCGATATAATTTTTCCTGTCTTCTATGCCGCTTATGGTAACCGTACGCTCACCTTCATTTTCCATGTCAATGTCTACAATATCACCTACGGCTATTGGATTAGTTGAGGTGATGCCATCAATCTTGAAGACACCCTTCATGCGGGCATTAAATGTGTTTCCCTCCCGGGTTTTTACGATATACCAGCTTCCGGTAGATTTGTAAACCAATGCTTTCATTGTAAAATCACTCCTTGTACAATTCGTTAATTAATTCCACAGTAGTTTTCACATGCCGGTAGCTCAGTTCATTGTCCTCATTTTCCGGATTGAATTTGGCAAATTTAACGGCGTCGCTCATTCGCAGGGTTTGAGCCAGTTGTATGAATGACTCATGCGGCAAATTCAATTGCTTCACCTGCATGATCAGCTCTTCATTTGTTTTCTGCATGGTAACCACTTTCACTTTGCGGGAGATAAACAACCGTAAAATATCGTTCAGACCGGTATAATATTGCTTTACCAGTCCCTGCCGGGGCAATTGCTGGTTATGCAATTTTTCGAGCGATGACATGGCCTCTTCGAATGGACCGAGAACGGGCTCGTCTTTTTTTCCCGGCAGTTGCTTTTGAGGCGCTTGTTTCCGGAGAAAATAACCCAGGGCCAAAAAAGACAATAGGGTGAGCGCTGCCAAAGCCCAGTTAATATATCCGGCATAAGGATTTTCTACTTCAAGAATATCTTTAATATCATGATACTCCCGGGCCGGATCAAATTCGGAGAAAGCCACTAAAACGGGAAGGGTATCAGTCAGGTAAGATTTGCCGTTTACTTCCAGCGCCAGTGCAGGAATAACCCAACGGCCCGAATCGAAGCTTGTAATCGTCAACACCTGCTTATAGGTCTTCTTTTCCTGTTGCAAAAGGGTATCGACCCCGGGCTGTTCAACGAATTCGAAGTGAGGGATACTGTCAATCATAAACCATTTGGCATCAAAACCCATAGGTACATTAGCCTCCAGCTGCAAGCGGATCTGCTCACCAATCAGTATTCTATCCTTGTCGATGGTCGCTTTAACATAAACAGTCTGGGAAAAACAGAAGCTAGTGGAGCAGCTCAGCAGTAATACAGAAACGCTATGTAAAAATCTTTTAACCATATTATGTGCATCCTTCGTCTTTCAAAGTGTCGGGATACTCTTCCTTTGCTGTGTGCTTTTTATTCATGCCCATCGTGACTTCCGGCTTCAGGCAGTATTGTCCCGCCTTTGTTTGACAGGAAGGAATACTTAGCTTACCTTCTTCCTATAAAAAATTTTTGTAACACTTTTACGTAATCTTCGTCAGTCCGAACATGCAACAGGTCACTTCCTGACCGGAGGAATATATTCTTACACCATTCAGTATGGTTGAAAAATTTCCGTTCATAATGCTGACGCATCATGTAATCACCGGTATCTATCCATCTACCTGCTCCGGTTTCTGCATCGATCACCTGCATCAGTCCCACATCGGGCAATTGCATGTCCATTCTGTCATAAACTTTAACGCCGATGACATCATGTTTACGTCCCGCCACTTTCAGCGCATCGCCAAAACCTTCATCCAGGAAATCGCTTAATATGAAGGATAT
Organism: Chitinophagaceae bacterium; assembly: GCA_037718865.1. Taxonomy (GTDB): domain Bacteria; phylum Bacteroidota; class Bacteroidia; order Chitinophagales; family Chitinophagaceae; genus JADCRZ01. Next base: position 313,963 of record JBBJMP010000005.1, read on the forward strand.
GCTTTTTTGTTTGGTAGCATTGTTGAAAAAACGGATGGCATTGCTCAATTTAGTGCCTTTCTGTTTAGGCTCGGCCGTAAGCATTTCACGAACTATGTACAAAGCGTGCTGCTTTCCTTTTTTAGGAGGAATATATTTTTCTACCTTATCACTAAAAAAGATTACGCCCACTTTATCATTATTACTGATTGCCGAAAATGTAAGCACTGCACCGATCTCCGTTACAATATCTTTTTTCCGGGCATGTACTGTTCCGAACAATGAACTGGCACTTACATCGATCATCAACATGACTGTTAATTCCCTTTCTTCTTCAAATAATTTAGTAAACGGGTGAGAGAACCGGGCACTTACATTCCAGTCTATGAACCGGATATCATCTCCCGGATCATACTCTCTTACCTCACGGAAACTCATTCCCCGCCCTTTAAAAGCAGAATGGTACTCTCCGGTAAAAAGATGCTGGGTAATCTTTTTACTTTTTATTTCAAGCTCTTTTACCTTTTTTAATATTTCAGCTGTAGTAAGCATATAAATTGACTAAGGCACCGGGATAGCCCTTAATACGTCTTCAATAATATTTTCCACATCAACGTTTTCAGCCTCAGCTTCATAAGTTAACCCGATGCGATGACGTAACACATCCCTTGAGATCGTCCTTACATCTTCGGGAATTACGTAGCCGCGCTTATTTAGAAAGGCATTTGCCTTTGCGGCAAGTGCCAGGTTGATGCTTGCACGCGGAGAACCTCCATAAGAAATCAACGGCTTTAATTTATCCAACCGGTAGTTTTCAGGACTGCGGGTGGCGAAAACGATATCCAGAATATAATTTTCCACTTTTTCATCCATATAGATCTGCCTGGTCAGGTCTCTGGCCTGCAATATTTCCTGAACTGAAACAACCTGTTCAACAGCCGGCGTATTATGTCCCTGCGTATTTTGCCGAATGATCATCTGCTCCTCTGACTTGGTTGGATAATGTACGATTACCTTCATAATAAAGCGGTCAACCTGCGCCTCAGGCAGAGGATATGTTCCTTCCTGCTCAAGGGGGTTTTGCGTTGCCAGCACCAGAAAAGGCTCATCCAGTTTATACGTCTGTTCGCCTATGGTCACCTGTCTTTCCTGCATCGCTTCCAGTAATGCGCTCTGCACTTTAGCCGGTGCACGGTTTATTTCGTCAGCAAGTATAAAATTGGCAAAGATGGGACCCTTCCTTACCATAAACTCATTTTTTTGCTGATTATAGATCATGGTGCCAATGACATCGGCGGGTAAGAGGTCCGGTGTAAACTGAATGCGGCTGAACTTAGCACGAATAGCCTGGGCCAAAGATTTGATAGTAAGGGTTTTGGCCAAACCCGGAACACCTTCCAGAAGCACATGGCCGTTGCTTAGTAATCCAATCAGCAACCTATCCAGCATGTAATGCTGACCAACAATCACACGGCTTACTTCATCTTTCAGCCGATCAATAAAAGCTCCGCTATACTGGATCTTTTCATTTATCTGGCGAATGTCTTCGGCGGTTTGCAACATAAATTGCTGATTATGATTAACATGTTATAAAAAAAAGGATATGCAAAATAAGCACAATCCGGTTGCAATTCCTCTGCCAAAATAAGGTAAGCGTAAACATTTACGCCCACCTAAAACTTTTTTTATTAAATCTAAATAAAACTGCCTATCTTTTGCCCAAAATCATTCCCCCATGAACGCAAAAAATGTAAAAAATTTATCTGTCCTTATTCTCAGTGCCTTTCTCGTGCTCACAGCATGTAAGCCTGATCCTCCTTCTACAAAAACAAAAACCGATTTAATTACCGCTGCTCCCTGGAAGTTTAGCCAGGCAGGTATAGACCAAAACGGTGACGGAACTATTGATTTTCCATTACCCGGTGCCCTTTTACAAGCTTGCGCTACCGACAACATCCTGACCTTTAATAAAGATCAAAGCGGTACCGTTGATGAGGGGGCTACCAAATGTAGCACCACCACACCCCAAATGGTACCATTCAACTGGAAATTTCTCAGTAATGAAACTGAACTCGACTTTTCTACAACCATTTTTGCAGGACTTGGCGGAACTGTAAAACTGGTTCAGTTAACGGAAGAAAAAATGGCTATATCCAAGCCGGTTCCTATCACCGGTTTCCCTATTCCTGTTGTTGTTACCGTTATACTGGTTCACTAAGCTACTACCAGTAGGATACGTCTTTAGAAACCAAGGCCCGTGTGGCTTTGGTTTTTTTTGCTTATTCAGGGATCATAAATACATACATAGCCCTTATCTACGCTATATAATCGATCTAACAGGCAGATAAAATGAAAAATTAGTATTAACTTTTGGTCATAAACCAATTTCTATGTATGCAGCATCCGAACAAACCGTTGCCTTTCATCCCGATCCGGCAATCGCCTATTTTGCGCTTACTGATTAATAAGTCCGGGAGGTACAATAAATGACTTAGTTATCTGTTTATAATCCATAACTACATCAAAATGAAGAATACCTTGTTAAAATCTATGCTTGTTTTGCTTATTGTTGTTTCAGGTATAGCAGCCTGTAGCAAGAAAAAGGAGAGCAACGTTACAGTTATCAGCAAAGAAAGTCTTGCAGGATCTTATAAGTTAACGGCCGCAACAACCAGTGGTCAAAATATCTATGATGTCTACCTTGAAGCCTGCCAAAAGGATGATATCTATAGATTAAATGCTGATTTTACCGCCGCAATTATGGATGGAGTTATGAAATGTAATCCCCCCGGAGATGAAACCGGCACCTGGAACTTAGTCGGGAACAGTAAAATTGTTATTCTTGGACAGGAAGCGGATATTGTGAGTTATGATGGCAAGACCCTTGTGGTGTCTTTTATGAACAACAGTTCCGGATTTAATCTACTCGTTACGGCTACCTTCACCAAACAATAAACACTGCCTTTTTATTTTATTCAAGCCCCTTTGCAGGGGCTTTTTTAGGATAAGTATTTTCCGACTATGGGAACTCGTCGCCCGACCCCAAAGGCTTTGCTGCTCACCCGGATGATAGGGCAGAACTGGTTTCGTTTATACTCATTGGTATTAACCAGCTTCAATACCCGGTTAACCAAAGATTCTTCCAGTCCCATAGAAATAATTTCTTTAGGCCCTTGTCTCCGTTCAATATACTGATACAGCACTTTGTCGAGTACATTATAATCCGGCAAACTATCGATGTCTTTCTGGTCAGGCCTTAGCTCTGCAGAAGGCGCTTTTGTGAGAATGTTTTCAGGAATGCATTTTTGAGCCCTGTTGAGGTAATTACCAAGGGCAAACACCTGCATTTTATATACGTCACCCAAAACGCCTAAACCCCCTGCCATATCACCGTACAGGGTTCCATAACCCGTAGCCAGTTCGCTTTTGTTTGACGTGTTAAGCAGGATATATCCAAATTTATTGGCGATAGCCATCAACAGATTACCCCTGCACCTGCTTTGGATATTTTCTTCGGCCAGACTGAAAGGGAGATCCCCGAAGACAGGTTTCAATGCAGTAAGAAATGCTTCGTAAATGGAAGCGATCGGAATGATATCATAAGGATTGTTCAGGTTCCTGCTCAGTTGTTCGGCATCACTTACAGAATGGGAAGTGGAATACTGCGATGGCATCAATACCGCCTTAACGTTTTCGCTGCCCAAAGCTTCACAGGCAAGCGCTAAAGTCACCGCACTGTCTACCCCTCCGCTACTTCCGATGATCGCTTTATTAAATCCCATCTTCCTGAAATAATCCCGGATACCCAGAATCAGGGCCCTGTGGATCTGCCTGATGTTATTTTCGTCGATCAGGTAATTAATAATCTTATCCGGGTCTTTCAGCTTCGAGACCCGCGTATCTTTTTCAAGAGATATGGCCGCAAATCGTGCATGATCGATAATTTCGGCTGCCTGCTTTTCAGTAACAGCGGGTTTAGCATTATCTGCAGCGTCATCTGCCATCTCCACTACCTGGAAGTCTTCCTCGAAATATTTCATTTCCTTCACCAGGTTACCGGCAGCATCAAATACCAGGCTTCCTCCATCGAAAACGATCTCTGTCTGCGACCCTGCAGCATTACAATAAATCATGGGCAATTTGTATTTCAACACATTCGCCCGTACCATTTCTTTCCGGTCGTCGTCATGGTCATAGTCGAAAGGGGAAGCAGAGATGTTGATCATTATCTCAGGCTGCTGTTCCATCAGTTTATCCATCGGACAAGCCAGGTACAGCGGGTTATCACCCAGATTCCACAAGTCTTCACAAATGGTCAATGCAATCTTCTTTCCTTTAAAATGGAGAACCTGCCATTCTCTTGCTGGCTCAAAATAACGGTATTCGTCAAATACATCGTAGGTAGGAAGTAAGGTCTTATGCGTTACACCTTTTACTTCTCCTTCATAAATTAATATGGCTGCGTTAAACAGGTCTTTTCCTTCCAGGGTAGGGTTCCGACGGGGTGCGCCAACAATGACACCGATAGTATCCGTATAGTGTTTTATCTGGTCGATGCTTTCATAACATTTGTTTATAAAATCGTTAAACTCCAGAAAGTCGCGAGGGGGATAACCGCAGACACACAGTTCTGAAAATACCACAAGGTCAGCTCCCATCTGCCTTGCGTCGCTGATGGCTGCAATAATTTTTTGTGTATTGCTTTCGAAGTTGCCAATATGGTAATTTTGCTGGGCTAATGCGATCTTCATCTTGGATAGTTAGCTTTTTCAAAACGGATGAATGATTCAATATGCCTGTAAATTACTAAACATAAGCTGTGAACTGTACCTTTGGTCAACATAAAATTAACCCGTATCCGATGCGCAGGAACCGCTGGCAAACCTGGCTAATTACCATGATTTGGGTTGCGTTCCTGGCCGTTTTGAACAGCTGCAATAATCAAGCTGCGCCCGATGTTTCTCACATTCCGGTAACGATTGAGATTGAACGCTTTGACCAGTTCATGTTTGAGAAATGGGATACTGCTGATCAAGGACGTAGTATCACAGATCTGTATACCGCTTTTCCTACTTTTTCGTCTGATTTTATAGTGAATGTTATCGGTTTACCCGGCTTCGACCCGGCGATACCCGATTCGGCAAAAGCCCTGACATTTTCAGAAATGAAGCGGTTTATCCGGTTAACAAAACCCTTGTATGATTCTTTATCTTCCCGGTTTTCCAACATACAACACGTTGAAGAAGAGCTTAGCCAGGCATTTAAATATGTCAGGTATTATTTTCCGGACTATACGATTCCGAAAGTCATCAGTTTCCTGGGACCATTCGATGCACCGGGAATAGCCATCACCGGCGATGCCCTTGGCATTGGCCTGCAGTTATATGCCGGCAAAAATTTTTCTTTTTATAATAGTCCTCAAGGCATCGACCTTTATCCTATGTATATTTCAAGAAGATTTGAACCGAAGTATATTCCGGTTAATGCTATGAAAGCTGTGATCGAAGATCTTTTTCCCGGTAAAACACAGGGAGGTTCATTGATCGAGCAGATCATTGAAAATGGAAAGCAATGGTATTTGCTAGATAAATTTTTACCGGTCACACCCGATAGCTTAAAAACGGGCTATACGCAACAGCAATTAGCCTGGTGCGAGCAGAATGAAGGATTGATCTGGAATTTCCTGTTACAAACCAATGACATCTATACCACGGAACCGATGTTTATCAAAACGTTTATCGGTGAAAGTCCTACAACAGAGGGCATGCCATCATCTGCTCCGGGCAATATTGGTCAGTGGATTGGGTGGCAGATTGTAAAGAAATATCATGTCCAGGTTTCTGGTTCTGAGCCGGCAACTATAATGAACCTGGATGCAAAACAGGTCTTTAGTCGATCGAAGTATAGGCCAAAATGAGCTAGTCGGGGCTAGATATAGCTACCTAGAACTAACGACTGCGGACTACTGACTCCCGACTCTCCTAAGCTGCCGCCATTTCAGCATTACTACTACTCACCGGTTTCTCTCCCAGTTTTTTGATCATGCGAAAGTGGGAGGCAATAGATTGCGACATAGTAGGATAGGTATTATAGGGCAGGTCAAACTTTTCACATACCTGTTGTACGATCTTACTGATAGCGGGATAGTGCACATGGCTGATACGGGGGAACAGGTGATGCTCAACCTGGAAATTTAATCCACCAACGTACCAGTTAATAATTTTATTTCCCGGAGCAAAATTGGCCGTTGTTTTAACCTGGTAAGCCGCCCATTCATTCTCTATCATTTTCGGTTCGATACCGGCTGTTTCAAATTCCACGTGTTCCACAACATGTGCAAGCTGAAATACCAATGCCAGCGTTAATCCCAGTGTCACTTCCATGGTAAGATATCCTATAGCCCATGGACCGGCTCCAACGAAATAGATCGGCACTGCAACATAAAACAGGGCGTATAGCGCCTTGCTTAACCAAAATATAACGTGGTCCTTAACGCTCATGGTTTGCATAGGCGTATTAAACACTTTCTGTTTGAAATATTTATTGAAGTCCATTAATGCAACCCAGGCAATTGAAGAGATCGCATATACGAGCACAACATAAATATGCTGGAACCTATGTGCAGGTACCCATTTTTGGGAAGAGCAATGACGCATGATCGGGCTCTTGGCAATATCATCGTCTATACCATCAACGTTTGTATAAGTATGGTGAACAATATTGTGCTTGAATTTCCAGATGAACGTGTTCCCACCTAAAGCATTCAATGAAAGTCCAAAAACTTCATTGACCCATTTTTTGCTTGAAAAACTTCCATGGCAGGCATCATGCATCACGTTAAATCCAATACTGGCCAGAATAAATCCCAGCACGGCGCATAATAATAATGCAATAGTTACCGGAAATGTGACGGTTAACAACAATATATAGATAGTCACAGCAGAGGGAATTAGGATGAGGCTTTTAGAATATAATTCCCAATTGCCCGTCTTCTTAATATTGTTGCTGGAAAAATATTTATCGACCTCAGCTTTTAACGTATTATAAAAAAGGCTTTTTTTGTTGTTGAAGGTAACTTTAGACATATATAATTATTGATACAAAGAAACTGCCAGAATTGAACTGGACTGTATTGAAGGTATAATTGACAAAGTGGAAAGGTAGCATTTTTTCAGAATTTGCCTTTCATAAAAGCAACTAAATGGCTAAAGAATAACAATATAATACAGAAAACATTCATATATATACCATAAAATGGTTATACGTGAGTAAACACGTGTTTTACATAACACCCTCTAATTATAACTATGAACGAAAGCAAAACTTTTCAGCCGTTTGTTTCTCCTGAAACAAATATGAAAGAATTTACTGTTAAGGCCCTGATGCTGGGTAGTTTTTTTGGAATATTGTTTGGCGCTGCAACCGTTTACCTGGCTCTTAAGGCAGGACTTACAGTAAGTGCTTCCATTCCAATTGCGGTTCTGGCTATTACCTTAGGCAGGAAGATTTTTAAGACGACCATTCTTGAAAATAATATCATTCAAACCACGGGTTCTGCCGGCGAAAGTATTGCGGCCGGCGTAGTATTCACGTTACCGGGCTTTTTGTTTCTGTCAACCGCAGAGGCTGCAAATTATTTTGATTACGCCGTTATCTTCATTCTTTCCATTTTTGGCGGCATGCTGGGAACATTAATGATGATTCCCCTGAGGCGTTCATTAATTGTAAAGGAACACGGAAGTTTGCCTTATCCGGAAGGTACGGCTTGCGCGGCAGTACTAAAAGCGGGTGAACGTGGCGGCGAGTTTGCAAAGACCGCCTTCCAGGGTCTGGGGTTTGCTTTTGTTTACGCATTGCTGCAAAAAATGTTCAGGGTCATTGCTGAAACTCCTGTGTTTGCAACCAGCGCAGCTAACAAATATTTTCCTTCAGCCCAGGTTTCAGCAGATATTACTCCGGAATACATGGGTGTAGGTTATATCATCGGTCCGCGCATTGCAGGAATTTTAGTGGCAGGCGGGGTCTTAAGCTGGCTGGTGCTTATTCCGTTGCTCGCTTCTTTAATTCCTGGTGACGTAGTTGCCCTCCAGCAGGTGAAGCTGGGATTTTTAAAAGATACGATGAGCAGCGGAGGGTTTGGAAACTGGGATCCTGCCACGCATCGATTCGCCGACCCGGCGCAAGCCATTTACCGGGCCTATATCCGCCAGATCGGAGCAGGCGCCGTAGCAGCCGGTGGATTTATTACCTTGCTAAAAACGATACCCACCATCATTTCATCCTTTAAAGAAAGCATTGGCTCCGTTAGTAAAGGAGACAGGCACCTGAAGGTATCCCGTACAGAAAGGGATCTGAGCTTACGCATTGTTTTGTTTGGCAGCATTGCCCTTGTAATACTAATCGCTTTTTTAGATATCATCCCTGGGGATAATTTTTTTAACCGTATCCTCATTGGTATACTGGTGGTAGTCTTCGGAGCTTTCTTTGTAACCGTTTCATCCAGGATCGTAGGGCTGATCGGTTCGTCAAATAATCCTATCAGTGGAATGACCATTGCCACGGTAATGAGTACCTGCCTTATATTTATTGCAGTGGGCTGGAGCGGAAAGGTTTATGAACCCATGGCGCTTGTTGTCGGCGGAATGGTTTGTATAGCTGCAGCAAATGCTGGCAACACCTCGCAGGACCTTAAAACAGGATTTATTGTAGGGGCCACTCCAAAGTATCAGCAGCTTGCCCTTTTTATCGGTGTTATCGTTTCATCCATCGCCATCGGATTCACCGTGAAAATATTAGATACACCAACTCCCGACCTGTTACAAAACGGCATTCAGCATGCCATAGGCAGTAAATATAACGCCCCGCAGGCTACGCTGATGGCTACGCTGATCAAAGGTATTCTCTCTTTTAACCTGGATTGGAATTTTGTTATAGGCGGAGCCTTTCTTGCTATTGTGGTGGAACTGTGCGGGGTAAAAGCCTTGAGTTTCGCTATCGGTGTTTATCTGCCTCTATCTACTACTTTGCCCATCTTCATAGGTGGTGCTATTCGTGGCCTTGTTGATATGATTAAAAAAAGAAGGGGCGATACCATAATGGAAGGGGAAGAAGACCTTGAAAAAGGAAATTTGTTTGCCACCGGCCTTGTTGCAGGCGGAGCTTTGCTGGGTGTGCTATTTGCCTTCTTAAATATTAGTAATGACGTAGCCGCCTGGTTAACCCGCCTAAGTGTTGAACATGGCTTAACGCAATCCATTGGTCAAACGGGTTACTACTTGCTTAGCACAGCATTCTTTGTCTTGATGGGATGGATATTGTATTATCTAGGAACCCGGAAGACAGACCATTTAGCATAATGCATGCTTTTAGCTGTTTTGAGAAAGTCTTTAAGGGTTTAGTTATCTGTTAATGCCAGTCGTAGACTGCGGTTTTCCCTTTGTAAAGATTTTAATTGACTTTCCAGGTCCGACACACGTTCATTTTTCTTTAAAACTTCTCTTTGCCATCTTGCTATTGCTTGCTTATCCGCTGCCTGATTATCACTGACTTGTGTGTCATTTACTTGCCTTTCAGGTTGCTGTTCGGCGACGGTACTTTGCTGCGGTGCAGCAGCTTGCAGTTTATACCAATCATTGCGGTTTTCAAGGGCAAGCCGGGAGAACGCAACGATCTGTTCAACAAATTTTGCATTGATGTCTGACTTGTATTTTACCGCTCCCCGCTCAATGCTATCGATCCTGTTTTTGTATTCCTGTTGGTTTGCAGTTATTATTTTACGGGTGGTCTCTAGCTTTGGTAAATCAGCAGCATCTTTAAGTAATCCGGCATACCTTTCGTCCAATTGCCGCAGATTTTTTAGTGGTGAATAAAGCAGCCCCGTTTCAAGCAATACTTGTTCCTGTTCAAACGAGGTGGAAGTATCTGCTTTTTTTTCAACGAAAGAAACAGTTCTATCTTGTTGAACCGGTAAGGACTTATCCGAAAATGCGCTGAAAATGATTATAATAAGAATGATAGAGGCAGTATAAAAACCTGCAAACCGAATAATGATCTTATTTCTTTGTTCAATATTTTTAGGCTTCATGATTACGATTAAAATTAATTGTTATTTACTGGTACCGCATATTGATCTCCCTTAATGCCCGTCTCATTTACCCTTTCTCTTTTTGCAACAATGATGGCGTTTTTGGGAACATTATTTTGCATAAAACTCAGGTCAGGGTCAAGTCGCTTCCTGAACAGTCCTCCATAGAGCTCAAGGTAGAACTTCCAGCCAAACGGTTTTCTGTTATTATCCAGGTACTCAATAACTGTTTCCCCTTCGCTGTTTTGCTCAAAGACTACCAGATGGAATCGCTTGCTTAAGATCATCGGTTCTGGTGCTTTCGCCTCAATAAGCGCCTCTTCAATATCAAAGTATCTTCTCGGAAGCTTGAATTGTACCTGAATGCCATTGCGGAACTTTGGAACCTGAATTTCTGTTAGTTCTGACGGATAATACCACAGCTTGTATTGTTTTTCTGGTATGTTTTTAAAAAAATACCAAGCCTGCTGTATGGTCAGGGGAAGTAAAAAGCTACTAGTGCTCGCATAAGCCATTACGAGAATATTATCATTGACAGCATAATAGAATAATAAAAGAATAAGGAAGATAAGAGAAGCTAATAAAAGAGTGTATAACCATTTCTCTTTAGAAAAATCCCTGTTCACTAAGCGTTGGTATTTTTCTAATAATGAGGTGCTGAGCAAGCCTAATCCAAAAAAGGCCAGTACCTGAAATGCCTTTGCTCCCAAAGAAATGTGACCAGTGCCCTGGGTAACAGGAACTGTGGCAACAAATAGAGACAGCAATAAAAAAAAAAGGGTGTTTACTGCAGCAATCTTCCGGTTCTCCCATAACATCCTGGTAAAATTGCTAAACGGTACCATGTTTTGAACTTTGTATCCGGTGGCCATGTCAAAAATTATTTACTGCCAAACCTCAATTCAGATAAATCACTTATGTAATATAAGATTTTTCGTTTATTATGTTTGTAGGATTCAAAGTGGCCGCTTCTTCATGTACTTAAATGAATTCCTTATCCACCTATGTCTTTGCCCCTGGATTAGGGAACCCCTGATTATGGCCGGATCTTTTCTTTTAATAATTTTCTGGTGTTTTGTAACTGAGTTATATCTTTAAAGGCGTCCTTTGGCACGAGAAAAAAAGAGCGGCTATCAAAGTATAAATGAAAAAAATTTGGACTTTCCAGAAATTTACTAAAAGCCTTCCAGGGCCAGGTTTTTGAACCTAATTCATTCTTTAATATGATTTCATCTTCCTGAAAACTCATGGAAAAATCATCCTGAAAGGTATGCGCCTTCCTGTAAATGCTGCGGGGTAAAACGATCCAGATACATAACATCAGCAAGAACCACAGCGATGAAAATAGAAGGAAAGCCATCGGTTGAATTTTACTAAAGGCAAATAATACGGCTGACATTATAGCAAATACATTAACCATGATCAGTAATATCTTGATTTCAGGCCTCGTCAGGAAGTGATAGCGCAGGGCTTGCACAACCTGTTTTTTATCGTAGCAGAAATGAATTGTTGGGATCATGGTAGAAAACGAAATTAAAAAATCAAGCCCTCATTCATCGGCACGTCGCCGAATATTTTTTATTTTTTTTCTACCGGTATGTTGAGTTCATTTTCGTTTACGCTCCATTCAGCCAACTTCCCACCTGAGATACCCAGGTATTCTACCTTTAATGTCCTTTCACCAGCCTTTCCCGATATACTTATCCGGGAAAAGTTTTGGACTTCAACCAGGGTACCTGGCAGCCGAAAGGCGTTATTCCTTACATTATCGCTTAATCTGGATACGCCGGCGGTAAGCGGAGAAGTAGTGATGTCATACAGGGTATAGCTACCCGCTCTTTTGTGTTGGATGATTTCACTCCGATGCGTGTCGCCTGTTAAGAACAGGATACCGCTGATTTTTTCTTCTCCTAAAAACTGGATTAACTCATTAAATTCCACGGGATAATGCTGCAGGCAATCATTTGTTGCCACGGGGTTCAGCACCTGGCTGCCTGTGACAATAAATTTAAAGGTCGCCAGGCTGTTTATCAAACCGTTTTTTAACCATTCCACCTGAACAGGGCCCCACATGCGTTTGCTCGGATTGGGCTTTCCACCAATCATCGCCTCCATATTGTCCGAGCTTCTGAAATACCGGTCATCCAATAAAAAGAAGTCTGCGTCGCCATAGGTTATTTTGGAGTAAATACCTTGTCCGTTCTCGCCATAACTTGGATTGCACCAGTATGTTGAAAAAATTTTACGGCTTTCTTCCTTCAATGCGTAACTCTTGTTGGCGTTGTCAGGGCCGTAATCATGGTCATCCCAAATGGCGTAATGCGGCATAACTTTTAAAAAATGTTGCAGGGCAGGCTGACTTCTGTCGCGGCTGGCGCGGTACCATAACCCCCATTTACTATTGTAGTCCACGTCACGGGTATACCAGTTGTCGCCCAGCCATAACATAAAGGCGGCAGGCGTCCTGGCCATAGCTTCAAAGATTGACGAGTCGCCTCCATAAGGCCTGGCCGGTTGGTCGAGGCTGATCATGTTGGTAAATTTTCTGTCAAATGCAGGCTCATTATAATAGGCACAACTGCCGGTTAAAAAGGAAAAATCCGGAACGGGTTTGCGCCACTGCCAGAGGTCTTTCGTTGTAAATTCGCCACCTGACCCGGCATCAACGCCGTTTACCATGATCATATACTGATAGGTTGTATTGAAATCCAGGCCGCCAATTTCTATCTGCACCGGTTTAAAGTCCCCAACCTTGTCATCAGGAAAGACTTTTGTCCGGGTGCTTTCTGGATCGGCCTTTTTCCAGTATCTAAGTGAAACCGATTTGGTAGTATTGGTTACTTCCACCCATATGCACGCTGTTCTTGATTCGACCTGTCCCAGCATCGGCCCTGAAACTATACCTGCCTTATTTTGCGCAAGCACGTTCATCGTTAAAAAAAAGAACCAAAATGGTTGAAGGAAAATCAGAGGTCTTCGCATACATTTGAAATTAGGTCGCAAAATAATGCAAATGTGCGGATGTGCGGATGATGGGAAGAAACCCACGGCAGGTATACAACACTTAAACACTTAAACCTTAAACCTTAAACCTTAAACTATAGAATGAAGAATACTTACCGCTGGGGAATTCTTGGCGCCGGGAAAATAGCCGAAAAATTTGCATCCGCCCTTAATTATACCGACGGTGCAAGCGTATCTGCCATTGCTTCCCGTGACGAAGGCAGGGGCAAAGCATTCGCAGAGCGGCATGGTGCCAGCCGGGTGTATACCGATTATCATAAACTGGCCCTGGACCCTGAAATAGACATTGTTTACATTGCCCTGCCACATGCTTTTCATTGTGAACAGGCGCTGCATTGCCTGCAACATAAAAAACCGGTGCTTTGTGAAAAACCCATGGCCTTAAATCTTGAACAGGTAAACCGATTGGCAGATGCGGCACACCGCAATCAAACGTTTTTGATGGAAGGCATGTGGTCCAGGTTTATGCCTTCTATCTGCAAAATGCTGGATTGGATAAAAGAGGATATTATAGGTCAGGTGTTGTACGTACGTGCAGACTTTGGCTTCGAGGCGCCATTGGAGCCACAGGGAAGGTTGTTCAACCTGGAACTCGGAGGCGGATCTCTGCTGGATGTTGGCATTTATACTGTTTTCCTGACGACCCTTGTCTTGGGCGAACCTGTGCGTGTTCAATCGATGGCCAGGCTTGGTGCAACCGGAGCCGATGAATATTGCAGTATGCAATTTCAGTACGCAGGCGGAGAAGTGGCATCACTGTTTTCATCTATCACCATTAGAACTCCACTTACTGCTGAAATTTCGGGCAGCAAAGGAAGGATCCTGCTGCAGTGCCCTTTTTATAAAGCAACCAGCATATCTCTGGAGCTGTTTAACGGCGAACGCAATGAATTACATTTTCCTCACGAACACAATGGCTTTGAATACCAGATCAGGGAAGTAATGGCCTGCCTGGATAGAGGTTATATGGAATGCCCGCTAATGCCGCTTGATTTCAGCTTACGGATGGCGCGAACCATTGAAGAGGTGAAGGGGCAATGCGGAATTGTTTATTAATTCAGGGCACTCTGCCGTTGTACTGAAAAACACCCACCATGGGCCGATCAGCTGCAACCCATACTATTCCCGCAATTGAGGCACTTATAACAGGTACCGCTTCTGATAGTAATATGTCCACAGGTGTTGCAGGACGGGGCATCACTTTGCATGTTGCGGGCAGCTGCATTCACGGCATCGAGGCCTTCAGTTTTAGACCCGCTTTTTGCGTGCGGCTTATTTACAGCAGCACTGGCGGCAGGGCTTTTGGCCGAAGGACCAACGATGCGAAAATCACTTAACTCCGGACTTTTTTTTTCCTGTTCAGGGCCAGCAGAAACATCATCCCATTCTTCAGTTCCTGCATTCAGCAGTTCCGGTTTGTCAAGCACGTGCACCAGGTCCGTTCTGCCCAGGTACTCATAGGCCAATACCCTGAAAATGAAATCAACAATAGAGGTGGTCGATTTAATGTTCGGATGATCTACCATACCTGCAGGATCAAACCGGGTAAATACGAACTTCTCTACAAACTCTTCCAACGGCACACCGTATTGTAACCCGATGGAAATGGATATGGCAAAGCAATTGAGCATACTACGCATGGTAGCGCCTTCCTTGGCAATATCAATAAAGATCTCTCCCAGCGTCTCATCACTGTACTCTCCTGTTCGCAGGAACAGAGCCTGCCCGTTGATCTTTGCCTTTTGGGTAAAACCCCTTCTTTTTGCCGGCAGGGTCCTTCTTTCTACGATCATGGCCAGCCTGCGTTTCAGTTTGGTATCGGCGCTTGCCTGTACCCGGTTATTCACTTCCTGCAATAATTCATCGATAGTGAGCTTACCCATATCAACAATATTTGACGGGCGCTGATCAAGTGGAGTTTCGCTGACGTAAACCGTTTCCCCCACCTTCTTCTTTCTATCTGACTTGTTGCTAAGCGGCTGAGACAATTTAGACCCATCTCTGTATAAGGCATTGGCTTTTAAACCCAACTGCCAGCTAAGGAGATAACAATCGGCAATTTCATCTACAGTTGCTTCATGGGGCAGATTTATAGTTTTAGAGATCGCTCCGCTTAGGAAGGGTTGCGCCGCCGCCATCATGCGTATGTGCCCATGTGCATGGATAAACCGTTCACCCTTTTTACCACATTTACCCGCACAATCGAATACCGGCAGATGTGCATCTTTCAATAAGGGAGCCCCTTCAATAGTCATCGTGCCACAAACGTAATCATTGGCAGCTTCTATCTGCTCATCTGTAAAGCCCAGCGATTCAAGTAAGCTCCATTCGAAATTAAAATACTGCTCGGGTTTAAAGCCCAGGCGCTGTAAACATTCCTCCCCGAGGTTATATACATTAAAAACAAAACCGATCTCAAAAGCCGAAGTAACGGCGACATCCAGTTTTTTGATCTCTTCTGCTATAAAACCTTTTTCGCTCAGCGTTTGGTGATTAATGTAAGGCGATCCTGCAAATGACCCCGAGCCTACTGCATACTTAACGATGGCACCTGCTTCCTTGTCATTGTATCCGAGGTTTTTTAAAGCCAAAGGAACTGACTGGTTAATGATCTTGAAATATCCCCCTCCGCTTAATTTTTTAAACTTTACCAGCGCGAAATCCGGTTCCACTCCCGTGGTGTCACAATCCATTACCAGGCCGATAGTTCCTGTTGGTGCAATTACGGTAGTCTGCGCATTACGATATCCCATCTTTTCGCCGAGTTGAACGGCGTCATCCCATGCGTTAGTGGCTGCTTTTAAGAGGTAATCCGGACAGTATTTGGCTTTGATGCCCATTGGCTTTACACTCAATCCCTCATAGGCATCGCTGGCATCATAAGCCGCTGCACGGTGATTGCGCATCACGCGCATCATGTGTTCTTTATTTTCGTTATAGCGGGCAAATGGTCCCAGAATGCCGGCCATTTCAGCAGAGGTTTTGTAAGAAATGCCCGTCATAATAGCTGAAACTGCACCGGCAATGCTTCTTGCTTCTTCGCTGTCATAGGGGATACCGCTTACCATTAACATAGAACCCAGGTTGGCATATCCTAGTCCCAACGTTCTGTAGTCGTAGGAAAGCTGAGCTACTTCCTTGCTGGGAAACTGTGCCATTAAAACTGAAATCTCCAATACTACTGTCCAAAGACGGCAAGTATATTCAAAACCTTCCACATCAAAAACGGCCTTTTCTCCATCGAAGAACTGCCTGAGATTTATTGAAGCCAGGTTACAGGCTGTATTATCCAAAAACATGTACTCGGAACAGGGATTGGAAGCCCGGATAGGACCGCCTTCAGGACAGGTATGCCATTCATTAATGGTAGTATCATACTGTGCTCCAGGGTCCGCACAGCGCCATGCAGCGTAAGCGATCTTGTTCCATAATTCTCGGGCTGCTATTTTTTTCATTACCCTTCCATCTGAACGGGCTTTTAGTTCCCAATCTTCGTTTTTTTCCAGCTTTTCAAAGAATTCTTTGGGTATGCGAAGGGAGTTGTTTGAATTTTGTCCGCTCACCGTTTTGTATGCGTCTCCTTCATAATCCGAGGCATAGCCAGCGGCGATGAGAGCAGCTACCTTTTTTTCCTCCTCGGCCTTCCAGTCGATGAAGTCAACAACTTCAGGATGATCCAGGTCAAGGCAAACCATTTTAGCAGCCCTCCTGGTAGTACCACCTGATTTTATGGCTCCGGCAGCACGGTCGCCTATTTTTAAGAAACTCATCAGGCCGCTTGATGTACCTCCTCCACTCAACTTTTCACCTTCTCCCCTGATATTGCTGAAATTGGTTCCAACCCCACTGCCGTACTTGAAGATGCGGGCTTCGCGAACCCAGAGGTCCATAATTCCTCCCGGGTTTACCAGATCATCAGAAACACTTAAAATGAAACAAGCGTGCGGCTGGGGACGTTCATATGCCGAGGTGGATTCTTTGAGCAGGCTGTCTGCAGGATCCACGTAATAATGACCTTGCGGCTTGCCTTTTATTTGATAACTTTCATGTAATCCCGTGTTAAACCATTGGGGACTGTTAGGAACACAGGCCTGGTTTAATATACAATACACCAATTCCTCATAGAATATATGAGCGTCCTGTTCGCTGGCAAAGTATCCATAGCGCTGGCCCCACACTTTCCAGCAATTAGCCATGCGGTGAGCCACCTGCTTGACGGAGGTCTCCCTTCCCAGGAAGCCATCGGCCTGGGGTACTCCGGCTTTCCGGAAATATTTCTGGGCCAGTATATCTGTTGCAATCTGGCTCCATTGACGGGGAACCTCCACATTAGTCATTTCAAACACCACTTCACCACTCGGATTCCGGATTATTGATGTGCGATAATCATATTGAAACTGGTCAAATACGCTGACACCTTTTTTAGTGAATCGTCGGCTAAAGGGAAGTCCGTTTTCAGATTGCTTGTTATTGGCCATAATTTTTCATTTTAAGTCCTTTTTAAAAATAGGGAGGGACAACGAAAATATTCTTTGCAGGTGAATTTAAGTAGCTTAGATATTAACAGGCTGTGGAAAACAAACTCAAATGAAGAAATCCTAGTCAGCATTGAATTTAAGATTCGTTTCCTTAATATTCACCCTAAAGAATATTCACCCTAAAGATTTTTTATTGGCCTGAAAAATGCTCATGGGGAAAATAACTCCCCACAAGTAAATAGGTATGCCCAGGACTTAGTTATTGCTCAGGCAAGAAATTTTTGCTTCAAATAGCTGAAATGAATACATTTCTTAACCAGGTTTAAAGGTTAATACAGGATTTTTGTGGTTAGATCAATCATATACAGGCTAATGTATATAGTTTTAAAAGTTGATAATATTAATAGTAAGTATGTATCTTGTTTAAACATTTGATATATAAATCTATTTTTGAGAGGTTTTGGCACAGTTTATGAAATAGTTAAGAATATAATTTAAAAATTAATTTAATTATATTTCGAACTCTTTTCTACGGTTTAGGGTTTAGGGGTTAAATAAGGGGGTATTCTTACCCCCTTTACTTTTTCGCTTATTTTCTCAAATTAAGTGATCCATCGGTCTGATAACTGAACCTGATTTTATACTTGATTTTTAGCGGAGTGAGTCCCACAAAATTCTCATAGGTTGCTTCGAGTATCTCCATTTTTGCATATTTATTATCTACTGTACGAAATATAAAAACTTTGCCGGCCTTAGGTACGAAGGTGCGTGTGGCTGGATTGTAATCATACCAGGAACCATCTTTAACGGCAAGTTTATTTGAAGCGGTATCATAGGCATATCCTTGACTAGGCGCTTCCGTAACATTGTCAAAAATGCCATCTTTAAGAATGACAGCAGCGTTTCCGGGCCCACTGGCATTGCTGTTCACTATAAAACTGGTAAGCCTCAAACCGAAATCCCATTTAGTGCTTGCTGAATCTGTGTTCGGAATGACGGTATTTGATTTAAAATTAAAAAACGTGTAAGGAGCAGTAGGTGGAAAATGAACTGAAATGATCGTCGTGTTCTCTGTTGGAGGAACAACTGGTGGTTCCTTGTCTTTTTTACATGAAATCAATCCTGCAATAATGGCGATGTATAACCATAAGTGTTTACAATGCATGCTTTAATTTTTATTTATAAGGTGATCAAAATGTATGTTCAGGTTAACAAAGAAAATGCGTCCCGGCAAGTTGGGAAACAAGTAAGGATTTTTATAATTAAACATATTTTCGAGGCCGGCCTGCATCTCCACATTCTTATGAAAGCGTTTGGTTATGGTGAGATTGCATAAAAAAAACCCATCCTCGTATTCGCTATCGTCATCTAAAATACCACTTCCATTTTTTTCTGTATAGCCGAATCTGCCGTTATAATTTATCCTGAACCAGGCCGACGTTTTCAGTGATTCATTATTATACATCACCTTGGCATTGGCCGTATGCCGGGAACGATTCAACAATCCACCATAATCCCTAAGTGTAACGGTATCCGTTACATAAGTCACTGCATCCCTTTTCAGATACCTGCTTTTCCTGATATTGCCGATCACATCTTTGTCCCGGGCTATAAGGAACTGGTAGCCGGATGATACATTAAACAGGCTATTAACACGCAAGGAAATATCTGCGGCTAGTCCTTGCGTATATACCTTGCTCACATTATGGTAACTGTAGATGGACTGCCCGTTATTTTTAGCAAAAGGAAGTGTAAACCTGTCAATAAGATTTCTTAAATCATTTCTGAACGCGTTAGCCTGCAGAATAAACTGTTCTGCGGGTGTATAACGTACTCCCAGGTTTACTCCGGTAGAAGTTTCCGCTTTAAGGGTACCATTGCCATATAAGCCGATATTAACAGCCGGATCAACCTGGCCTTCCGCTTTCAATTTACCAAGACCAGCCTGCAGTACACCAGCGCCCAGCAAGGTATAACCAACGGATGAATTGGTAAACAATGCATAGGATTGCCTGGCATCCGGCATCCGGTAACCCATTCCGGCAGAAGCCGTAATAAATACCTTGTCACTTAATTTACCGCTTAGTGCCAGCTTGGGACTGAATCTCCAGTCAAAATCATTTCTCTTGTCCAGGCGGGCTCCGGCAATGATATTATATCCTTCTTTGATTCTCCACTCCTCTTGCGTAAACAGGTAAACAGTAGTAAATACGTGCTTGCTGTCATAACGACTGGCATCAACCGATTCCTGTAAAACCCCTGCGCCGGAGGTGTACTTCATTGCTTTGCCAACCCTTTCAATCTGTATTTCAGGTTTAACGATCTGCTGCCTGAAGCGTAAGGCGTCATATAATGTACCGGCCTTTTGCAGGAATACATCAGAGTTGTTGGAGTACCTGTTAAAGTAAACCGCCGAAGTTAACTTAAATGCATTTTTTAACTGTTGCACATATTGGACATTGACGCCATAATCTCTTTCTTTGGTGGTACCCTTGACAGGTTCAGGTATGCTCCTGTTAATAACCATGTAATTATTCCTTTGCTTTTCACCAAAGAAGCGGGCAGATACAATGAACTGTGCATGAGGAGAAATGTATTGCGTCAGTTTTAGCACGGCAGAGTAATCCGTATATGGATCTACGGTCTGGCCGTATACAATTTTATCCATGTCATAGCCCGCGGTGGAATACCGGTTAAAGAACAATTGCAGACCCGTCTTTTTAAATTTATTAGTATAATTACCGGCCATGTTCCAGGTGTTGTTTGCAGCGTACTGCCATTGCAGGTCTGCACTTTCTTTTAACGGTTTTTCTGTGATGATGTTGATTACTCCGGCCATGGCGTCTGCACCATATAAGCTGGAAGAGGGCCCTTTGACGATTTCGATCTGTTTAATATTTCCAACAGCGACTCTTCCCAGCTTCAGAATTCCGGCGTTTCTTCCTACCAACGGTTCGCCGTCCATCAGGATTAAAGTATAGGCAGGGTCAAGGCCCTGCATCTGGATACCAGCTCCAAATAAATTGGGAAATCCTGCCAGGGATATGCCTAACGGATTATTTACAACGGTTAATCCGGTTTGCTCCTGCAGCACATCCTGTAGCCGTAAAGATCCGGTTGCTTTAATCATCTGTGCTGTTACGAGCTGTGTAGGTATGGCAAGGTTACCCATTTTGCGTTCGCTTTTTGTAGCGGTAATCACTACATTGTCCAATTCTTTCAGCAGGCTTGAATCTCCTTGCTGGGCAACGGTAAAAGCGGTTGCTGATAACAGAAAAAGTACCAGGTAAAATTTATTCATGCGGGCTATACATATGCAAAGTTCTTTAATTACCGGTGTGAATCGATCATTTTCAAGTCACGAGCTGGCTTAATTACAAATATTACATTGTTGTGACAGAGTTTTTTTTGGACGGCTCGGGCATCATTAACGACCGGGTTTTGCTTCGCAAATCTAGCCCTCCTTGAAAAGAAGCGGTTACAACAAATCTTGAATACGTATAGGTGATGTCAAGGCATTTCCTTTTAGTGTATGATTACCCCGGCCAGGGGTAAAACGTTT
>JBBJMP010000043.1:0-22145 GCA_037718865.1 Chitinophagaceae bacterium
ATCGGGGAGTGGCAAACATAGTAGCAGCATAATTTCAGGAGATTTCAACGAAGCGCACAGTGGGTTTTGATACAAGCAACTCCGGCGCTTCGTTGAACTGACAAGGCGCGAGTGGATCAACGTTAATCATATAACACCCGCACCTGTCATTTCGAATGAAGCGCCTCAACATTTTAACATCGAATCTTATTTTGCGCTTCATTTAAAATCCCCGAAAATCGGGGAGTGGCAAACATAGTAGCAGCATAATTTCAGGAGATTTCAACGAAGCGAAAAGGGTTTTACAGTAAGCAACCTGTGGCGCTTCGTTGAAATGACAGGGGTAGAGGTGGTTAAGCCCTTCTTGATGTCCGCCCGCCGACTTCTTTTTCCGCAATCCGGAAAGGGCCAGGTAATCGTTGGCTAGCAGGGAAAATTGATCGACCAGGTTCATATGCTGATTTTATGCTGAAATAAAAATAGATTGCAGGATTAAAGTTATTTTTTATGAAGAAACTTCTGCTGTTTGCAGGTGTATTAATTTCCTTCAACGTGCCTGCACAAAAGTTGTCAACGGAAGAAAAAAACATCCTGGCTTACGTCCAACGGCAAATGCCGCAAACCATGCAGCTGCTGCAACAACTGGTGGACATCAATAGCGGTACCTTAAACGTGGAAGGCGTAAAAAAAGTGGGGGCTATTTTGCGGGCACAGTTCGACCGGATCGGCTTTACCACCGAATGGATAAGCCTGCCGGATTCAATGAAGCGCGCAGGTCACCTGGTAGCCAACATCAAAGGATCAAAGGGCAGGAAATTATTTCTGATCGGCCACATGGATACCGTATTCGAACCCGATATGCCCGCTAACCCCTATCGCGTGTTGGATGATTCCACCGCTACAGGGCAGGGTGTTAATGATATGAAGGGTGGCAATGTAATTATCCTGGCGGCCCTTGAGGCTATCCAGCGGACGGTTGGATTGAAGAACGCATCGGTGACCGCATATTTTACAGGTGATGAAGAAGATGCCGGCAATCCCTCTTCGGTAAGTCGCGCCGACTTCATAAACAGGGCCAAAAGTGCAGACATTGCCTTGGGATTTGAAGGAGCGCAGGGACTAAGCACGGTAGCGACTGCACGGCGCGGAGCCAGTGGATGGATATTAAGAGTATCCGCCAGGCAGGCCCATTCGTCAGGTATTTTCCAGGGAAATTACGGGGCTATCTATGAGGCGGCGAGGATCCTTACTGCCTTTCGCGAGAAGCTCGGCAATCAACGTTATCTCACCTTCAATCCCGGAATTATTGCCGGTGGCTCAGAGGTAGGCTACGACTCAGCCCGTTTACAAGCCAGGATCAGCGCAAAGACCAATATCATCGCTCCTTCGGCAATAGTGCACGGAGACCTTCGTTTCTTGAGGGAGGCACAGAAAGATTCCGCCAGAATGAATATGAAGGCGATGGTGAACATGAATAATTTACCGGGGACCACGGCAACCATTTCTTTTGAAGATGGCATCCCCTCTATGGAGCCAACAAAGGCTAATAACAGTCTGGTGTTCCTGCTGGATAAGTGTACAACGGATCTGGGAATGGGTAGAACGAGAGCCGGGGATCCCGGCAGCAGGGGCGCAGGCGACATCTCTTATGTGGCTAAATACCTGGCTTGTTTAGATGGACTTGGAGCAAGCGGCAAAGGCGCCCATGCACCGGGTGAAACCTTAAACCTCAAAGAATTCCCCAAACTCATAGAAAGGGCCGCCATATTCATTTACAGGCTTACCAGGTGAATAAAAGCGGGATGTTTTCATGCCTTTGGTTTTTATTATCTCATTCAAATCTTTTAGATTTGTATACCCTTCTGTAGAAATCCTTTCTGTATTCCAATTGAAATTAACGAGGCTTGCCTGGAAAATCAAGGTTGTCAGTGTCATCTTTCCATTTATATATTGTTTTAACAGATCGTCAATGAAAAAGATAATCCTACAGATCGTTTGTATTGGTTCATCCGTTTTGCTTTTTGCACAAAAAAAACCGCTAGACCACACTGTATATGATCAGTGGCAAGCCGTTTCAGACAAAAAGATCAGCAATGATGGTAAATGGCTTGTTTATACAGTTAACCCCCAGCAAGGTGATGGGGAAACAATCGTCCAGTCGTTCGACAGGATGTATCGCAAGGTGATACCGCGAGGTTACAATGCTACCATTACGGAAGACAGTAAATATGCTATTGTAAAAATACGCTCTTATTTCAAAACCATACGCGAAGCAAGAATCAAAAGGAAAATGGCAGATGATATGCCCAAAGATTCATTAGCCATCATAACCCTGGGCCAGGATAGTATCACCAGGATACCCCGCGTAAAAAGTTTTAAAATTCCAAAAAGGACTGGTGGTACCTGGTTATCTTACCTGCACGAAAAAGGGTTAAATGAACCAAAAACCAGGTATGTTCCGGATTCTTTGTCTGAAATGACGTCGCTCACCCGCATGGTGGACAGCCTGATATATGTGGCTGACAGTTTAAGAAACATGGCGCAGGAAATAAAAGCAAAAGGCATCATGGCCTTGCTGGTGCGTGAAAAAAAAGACAGTGGCACTGCACTCAGGTCAGGCCAGGAAGGGACCGAACTCGTGCTTCGGAATCTATCCACCGGCGTGGGTAAACAATTTGATCTTGTAAGTGATTACTACTTTAACGACAAGGGAACGGTGCTGATCATATCAACCACAAAAAAGAACAGGGATTCCTTGTCAAAGGCGGCCGTTCTGTGGGTGAATTTAGTAACGGGAAAAATCGACACCATTTTTAAAAGGTTCAATGAAATTAAAAACCTCGCTATCCATGAAGACGGCACTCAACTGGCTTTCATTGCGGAAAGGGACAGCGTTTCGAGGTCAACGCGAAAATTATATAAGTTATGGTATTTCAAACCCGGTATGGATAGTGCCAGGTTAATAGCAGATACTACCACAACCGGCATTGCAAATGGCCTGACAGTGAATGAAAATGCAAAGCCCATTTTCAGTAAAGATGGCAAAAAGCTCTATTTTTCTTTATCATCAATCAGGCGCCAAAAGGATACCGCACTGGTAGAGTTTGAAACCGCAAGGCTCGACATATGGAATTATAAAGATGACTATCTTCAACCAAAACAGCTTGTAGACCTCAATAAGAATCTCATAAAAGGCTTCCTCGCCGTTATTCATGAAGGGCAGGATAAAGTAGTCCAGCTGGGTGCAGAGGATGCCGAAGAGATCATGCTGCTTGATGAAGGGAATTCAGATTACGTATTGGCAACTTCTACACGGGGCAATCGAATAGAATCTCAGTGGCTGGGTTACGAAGGGAAAACTGCTTACCTTATTTCAACTGGAGACGGGTCCCGGAAGAAGATAACCGATAAGCAACGCGGCTTTTTTACCGCTTCACCACAGGGCAAGTATGTTATCTGGTATGAAGCCGCAGCCCGGCAGTATTTTACTTATCATGTACTTACCGGCGAAATTAGAAATATCACGAAGTCAATTCCTGAAAGTTTATACGATGATGAAGATGACCACCCGGATGATCCGCCTTCTTATGGAGTCGGGGGATGGATCGAAAAGGATAAGGCCGTGTTGATCAATGACAAATACGATGTATGGCAGGTGGATCCCGAGGGAATAAAGCTCCCGCAGAATATCACCAATGCTTATGGTAGAAAAAACAAGATCGAATTAAGAAATATTCGTTTTGACCGGACTGATGAAAGGCGTTTACGTAGGGATAGTGTGGACAACCCTATTAAGGCTAACCAGGTGCTGATTTTTAGCGCACAGAATAAAACAACCAAATACGATGGCTTTTACACTAAGGCTTTGGGTAAAAAGGGCGATCCTGATGTGTTGATCATGTCAGCAGACACGTACATGCAGCCTGAAAAAGCCGAAAATGCAGAAGCGTTCCTTGTCACCAAAGCAAACATCCAGGAAATAAACGTGTATGCCTCGAAGAACCTTAAAGGGTTTACAAAAATGAGTAATCTGAACGTTCAGCAGGAAACGTATAACTGGCTGACGTCTGAACTGGTAAGGTGGAAGATGTTCGATGGTCGCGAGTCCGAAGGCTTATTATTTAAGCCGGAAAATTTTGATTCTACCCGCAAATACCCTGTTATCTTTTATTTTTATGAAAGAAATGCCGATGGTTTATTCAATTACAGGGCGCCTGCGCCAAGCGCATCCACGATAAATATCCCCTATTTTGCCAGTAATGATTACCTGGTCTTTGTTCCTGACATTCATTATAAAACGGGCCAGCCAGGGGAAGATGCCTACAATTCGGTCGTTTCTGCCGCCAGACATCTTTCTGCAAAACCCTGGGTAGACACTGCCCGGCTTGCCATTCAGGGGCAGAGCTGGGGCGGCTACCAGGTAGCCTACCTGGTAACGCGGACAAACATGTTTGCTGCGGCCGGTGCCGGTGCACCAGTTGCAAACATGACTAGTGCCTATGGTGGTATACGTTGGGGCACCGGTCTCAACAGGCAGTTCCAATATGAACATACACAAAGCAGGATCGGCGCCAGTTTATGGGACAAGCCGGATCTCTATATAAAAAATTCTCCTTTGTTCAGTGCCAATAAGATAACTACCCCCTTATTGATTATGCATAATGATGCCGACGGTTCAGTGCCCTGGTACCAGGGTATTGAACTGTTTACTGCTTTACGCCGTCTGGGAAAACAGGTTTGGATGCTGCAATACAATGGCGAGGACCATAACCTGGTCGAACGGAGGAACAGGAAGGACCTTTCTGTCAGGCTGGCCCAGTTCTTTGATCACTTTCTAAAGGGAGCACCGTCACCTAAATGGATATCCGAAGGTGTTCCGGCGACGCTAAAAGGCATCGACTGGGGTTTGGAGGTGAAGGCTAGTTCGACGGATAAGAAGAGTTATTAGAAGGTGGTTGCAGCTCCCCTCCTTGTCAAAACTACCGTTAGGACGCATCTTTCAGATACGTATATGGTGATGTTAAATCATTTCCTGCCAGTGCATTATTACCCTAAGCAAAATTTATGTATTATTACTTGTTGAGAAGGGTTGCCCCTAGCCGGGGCATAAATAATGCATGCCCAAGTGCTACAAACCGGTTGCCCCTAGCCGCAGCATGAATAATGCATGCTCAAGTGCTACAAACCGGTTGCCCCTAGCCGGGGCATAAATCCTTTTTTAATTTCTAAAAAGATGTGTCCTAACGGTAGCCTTGAAAAGGAGGGGAATATCCCCTTTGCTCCATTAAGTAAATTATGGTCAATTAACCCGAAATCACTAGATTGCCTCAATAATACTCCACTGTAAACGATGCCTGCCTCTAAATGACGCATAGATGGTTAAGACTGCATTATTTTACCTGATGATCATCGGAATAGTGTTTGCAGGCGACAGTTTTGCCCAGCAAAGAATACTTACATTAAAAGAAGCCTTACAAACTGCGCTGAACAATTACGGAGCCATTAAGGCAAAAAGCCATTACGTCAATGCATCGAGGGCTTCCCTTGAAGGCACCCGCAGGGAATACCTGCCCGACTTGAACATCTCAGCCCAGCAGGATTACGGAACCATCAATGGCCAGAGCGGCCCCTTGTACGGATTCAGGGGATTGAGCGCTTCATCCGGAGGACCTCCGCTTCAGACACAGAACTGGAAGTCAGCCTTCGGGGCCCTGTACCTGGCAAACATTGACTGGAATGTGTTCTCTTTTGGACGGATCAGGGAAAAGATCAGGCTGGCCAGGACAATGCTCCAGCGCGACCAGATCGACCTGGAACAGGAAAGGTTCCAGCACCAGGTGAGAGTGGCTGCGGCCTATCTGAACCTGCTCGCGGCGCAAAGGCTGACCAGGTCGCAACAGAACAATGTAGAACGGGCATCCGCCTTGCGTGCGGTTGTTGTCACCCGCACAAAAAACGGGCTCAATGCAGGCGTCGATTCTTCCCTGGCCAACGCTGAAGTATCGGGTGCGAAGATTGTCCTGGTAAACGCACGCGACTTTGAACAGGAACAGGCCAATGAGCTTGCCCTACTGATGGGTACCGCTGAACAGGATTTTATCACAGACACCGTTTTCCTGGGTCGCATCCCCGCATCTATAAACGATTCCCAGCCTATAACCCAGAACAGGCACCCGCTGTTACAGTACTATCAAAGCCTGGTGTCGGTCAGCGATGTGGAGGCCGGTTATTTTCAAACGTTTAATTATCCAACCCTTTCCTTATTTGGCATCATCCAGGGCCGCGGCTCCGGTTTCGGGTATAACTACGGCGAACAATATCCGGAAGCCTATACAAAAAAATACCTGGAAGGAGTAAAACCCAATCGGAGTAACTACCTCACCGGCATAGGATTGATCTGGAACCTCACTACCCCTTTGCGGACGCAGCAGCAGGTGTCCTCGCAAAAATTTATTTCTGCTGCATTAAAAGAAGAATATCAGCTGGCCAGTCAGCAGTTAAAAAACCAACTCATCCTGGCTGAAAAGAAAATGATCAATGCATTGGACAACTACCGGGAAGTGCCCGTTCAGATAAAAGCTGCCGGTGATGCTTATCTGCAGAAGTCCGTTTTATATAAAAATGGCCTGACCACTATCGTAGAGGTGACCCAGGCCCTGATAGCCCTGAACCGCGCCGAAACCGACCGGGACATCACCTACAATAATGTATGGCAGGCTTTGCTGTTAAAAGCTGCCGCCAGCGGTGATTTTAGCCTGTTTATGAGTAGTCTGTAATATCCGTTTATCAAATAGCTTATCATTCAGCCATGGGATTAATAAAAACTGCTCTGAGAAAACCGATAACCATCCTGGTTATTGTAGCCGGTGTTTTTTTCTTTGGAATAAATGCCGTTCGTAACATCAAGATCGACATTTTCCCTGATCTCAACCTGCCGGTGATCTATATATCTCATCCGTTTGGCGGTTATACCCCTAACCAGATGGAGGGATATTTCGGCAAACAATACGTTAACCTGTTATTATATGTAGGTGGTGTTAAGAGCATTGACACCCGCAACATACAGGGCCTGACGCTGATCAAGCTCAGCTTTTACGAAGGCACCAATATGGCGCAGGCAGCCGCAGAAGTAACCGCTTTTGCCAATCGCGCCCAGGCCATATTTCCGCCCGGCACGCAGCCACCCTTTATCATCCGTTTCGATGCTTCTACCCTGCCGGTCGGACAATTGGTACTGAGCAGTCCTACCCTGAATAATAACCAGCTCCTTAACCTGGCTAACGTCTACATCCGTTCAGCGTTTACTTCTATCCCGGGACTCATATCACCGGCCCCTTTCGGTGGCAGCACCCGGACCGTAGTGATCAAGGTTGACCCGCAATTGCTGAGGGCGCATAACCTAACTGCCGACCAGATCGTCCAGGCTATCCGCGAAAACAACCAGCCATCACCAGCTGGAAATGTCAGGATAGGCAACCTCAACTACATGACACCTTCCAATACCTCTATCAAGCTGGTCAGTGACTTTGAGCAGATCCCCCTGTTTAAAGGAGGTGTACAAAACCTGTTTCTTAAAGACGTGGCTACCGTGGAGGATGGAGCCGATATCACCAGCAGTTTTGCACTGGTCAATGGTAAGAGGTCCGTATACATGCCTATCACCAAATCGGCCGAAGCGTCTACGTGGGAAGTGGTGCAATCTCTTAAAAAAGCCATTCCCCGGTTTCAAAGCCTTATGCCGGAAGACGTTACCCTTTCATACCAGTTCGATCAATCTATTTATGTGATCAATTCCGTAAAAAGCCTGATCACCGAAGGTGCCATCGGAGCTATATTAACCGGGCTGATGGTGCTCCTGTTTCTTGGCGACCGCCGTGGAGCGCTCATCGTGATCCTGACCATCCCGGCTTCCATTATCTCGGGCGTGCTTTTTTTATACCTGTTTGATCAGACCATAAATATCATGACGTTGAGCGGCCTGGCACTGGCTATTGGTATCCTTGTAGATGAATCTACGGTTACCATCGAAAATATTCACCAGCACCTGGAAATGGGGAAGCCCAAAGCCCTTGCTATCTGGGACGCCTGTAAAGAAATTGCCTTTCCCAAACTGCTGATCCTTTTTTGTATACTCGCGGTGTTTGCCCCTGCGCTTACCATGAAGGGCATACCCGGCGCGTTATTTCTACCGCTGGCCATGTCTATCGGCTTCTCTATGATCACCTCTTACCTGCTGGCCCAAACCTTTGTCCCTATTATGGCCAACTGGCTCATGAAAGGGCGTTACCATCAGTCCGGGGGCATTACCACAGCTCCTTTGAAAAAACAAGGTCTCACAGATGATGAAGAATTCAGGTCTTCAGCACTAAGCCCGGATTCAGAAGAAGATACCTGGGATCAGAAGAAAATACTGCTGGAACGGCCGCATGTAGACAAATACGGAAAGATCTCGCGCTTTGACAGGTTTAGGGCAGGGTATCTCCGTTTTATAGGCAGGATGTTACCATATAAAATCATACTTGTTTTAGCTTACACCATTTTAACCGTTGGCGGTACCGCATTGTTGCTGGCCATTATCGGGAGAGACGTACTGCCGAAGGTTAACAGCGGGCAGTTCCAGGTACGCCTGCGGGCCGCCGAAGGAACCCGCCTGGAACGTACCGAAGAGAAGCTGGTGAGAGCCCTGCACGTGCTTGAGGAACTGGTCGGCCGGAAAAACATTTCGGTTACTTCTGCATTCGTCGGTATGCATCCAGGACAGTTCTCTACCAGCCCGATCTACTTGTTCATGGCAGGACCGCACGAAGCGGTTCTTCAGGTCAACCTGAAAGAAGATTATAAGGTCGACCTGGATATGTTGAAAGAACAATTCAGAAACAGGATCAGGGAAGACATGCCTGACCTCAAACTTTCTTTTGAACCCATCGAGCTCACCGATAAGATACTTAGTCAGGGTTCTCCTACGCCTGTTGAAGTAAGGATCGGCGGCAAGAATAAAATTCTAAATGAAGAGTATGCAGAAAAAGTAATCGTTGCTTTACATAAGATCCCGTACCTGCGTGATATACAGCTCGGGCAGTCAACCAAATATCCTTCCATCAACATTACCATAGACCGCGTACGTGCCTCACAGTTAGGTGTAGGCGTTGCAGATATCAGCCGTTCCCTGATCGCATCCACCTCCTCCTCAAGATTTACCGAAAGAAATACCTGGCTTGATGAAAAGGTAGGACTGGGATATAGCGTGCAGGTGCAGGTAGCCGAATATAACATGGCTGGCATCAATGATATAAAAGAAATTCCGGTGCTTAGCAATGCATCAAGACCAAATTTGGGTGACGTGGCTGATGTACAGGCCGACCATACCTACGGAGAGAACGATAATGAAGGTGCCCTGCCGGTAATATCCGTGACCGCCAACCTGCACAAAAAAGACCTGGGCACTGCCACGGAGGATGTGGAAAAGGCAATCGCTTCACTCGGTGAATTACCCCGCGGACTGACTATGGAAACCAAAGGCCTTAGCCAGATACTGAATGAAACCCTCGGCAGCCTGCAGAACGGATTAATCGTTGCCATTGTAGTGATCTTCCTGATGCTTGCTGCCAATTTTCAATCCTTTAAAGTTTCACTGGTGGTGCTTTCAACCGTTCCTGCAGTTTTACTGGGGTCACTCGCCCTGCTTCTGCTTACCGGATCTACGCTGAACCTGCAAAGTTATATGGGCATGATCATGTCCGTAGGTGTTTCCATAGCCAATTCGGTGCTGCTGATCACGAACGCTGAACATTTGCGGATGCACAACGGTAACGCACTGGAATCGGCCCGCGAGGCGGCAGCGCTCCGGATGAGGCCCATACTCATGACCAGTGTGGCAATGATAGCCGGCATGATACCGATGGCCTCCGGTCTGGGTGAAGGCGGCGATCAGTCATCACCGTTAGCACGTGCGGTTATCGGAGGATTGATCGCCTCCACCTTTGCCGCCCTACTGATATTACCGCTGGTCTTTGCGTGGGTACAGGGCAAGGCATCTACGGAATCTGTTTCATTGGATCCGGAAGACAAACAAAGCAAACATTATATTCCCTCTTTGTATGAATCACATAACAGATAAAATATTACTCCTGGCTATTCGACTGCAGGTTTGTCTGATTGGCATGGTGATCCTGGCTTCCTGTAATTCTTCTTCGGGTGATGTTAAGCCGGAAAAACAAGTCATTGAAGAACCACCTGCAGTAGAGGTCATAAGCGTGCAAAAAGGTAAACTTTCCTCATCACTGCAGGTACCGGGGGAACTGGTCGCTTACCAGCAGGTGGATCTTTATGCAAAAGAGAACAGCTTTGTAAAAAAGCTGTATGTAGATGTAGGTTCCGATGTAAGGCGCGGTCAGTTGCTGGCCAGCCTCGAGGCTCCTGAATTGAATTCAAAACTGGCAGAAGCCCAATCCCAGTTGCGATCCCGGGAAGCGATTTATCAGGCTTCCAGGGCCAGCTACGACCGCCTGTATGAAACCAGTAAAACGCCGGGCACTATTTCACCCAACGACCTGGAACAGGCTGCTGCCATAAAAAATTCACAGCTTGCCCAACTGCAGGCGGCCCGCTTTGTATATAACCAGGTGGCCGAAACACGCAATTATCTCGAGATCCGGGCTCCCTTTGACGGGATCATTACTTCGCGTAACATTGATCCGGGCGCTTACGTAGGGCCCTCTGGAAAAGGCTCCGATACGCCGTTGTTCGTGTTGCAGCAACAAAAAAGATTGCGGCTGGTCGTTTCTGTTCCGGAGAGCTACGCCGGTCTTGTACGTAAGCAGGACGAAGTGAGCTTTACGGTAAAATCTTTACCTCACCAGCAGTTTAAGGCCAAGATCAACCGCCTGGGCGGCAGCCTCGATAACCGCCTGCGATCCGAGCATGTAGAAATGGATGTGGTTAATAACGACAAGCGGTTAATGCCGGGCATGTACGCGGAAGTGAACCTCCCATTGCCTGCACGGGACAGCACCTTTGTAGTGCCGAAATCGGCGGTCGTCACTTCCACCGAAAAGGTCTTTGTGGTAAAACTGGATCAGCAGAAAGCGGTTTGGGTAGAAGTGGAAATAGGCAGGGAAGCCGAAGGGAAGATGGAAATCTATGGCGATCTTAACCCCGGAGATCACCTGATAAAGGTAGCTACAGATGAGATCAGGAACGGTTCTACGATAAAGAAACAAAAGCTTGTTGAATAGTAACACGTGAAAGGCGCCAGTGCTAGATTGGTAGCTCCTCAACTATAAATCGCTGCCTATAACCGGAATGTAACGTGCTAATGCCACTATTGTTTAACCCCAACATAAAATTAGCGCTACTACATCAGGCGTTTTCGTATTGCTGGCACCCCGTATCCCTGACAGCAGCCGGCACATTAACGTTCTCCCTGATGGCATCTTTGATGTTAACTGTTTTTGTATGGCAGAAAGGGCAGGCATTAACAAAACCTGCCGAATCAATGTATAACATCCTGTTGCCTGCCGAAAAACAGCCGATCCGCCGCTGGTAATAACCATGATATACTATGATGGGGTAGTCGCTGTAGGCGGGACTGAAGTTGAGGGTACGATAAAACTTGTCCAGCAGACTAAAATGACCTGCATCCAAAAAAACATCCAGTCCGGCGTAGTGGCCAAGGGCTTTTGGTTCCAGCAATTGAATAAACGGTACCTGTAAACCTTTCGCCAGCTCTGCGTATCTGAGTAAATTCTCCCAGGTAGTAAATGCCCGCGTTACACAAACGGTTAACGTAATCACCAGGTTCTGCTCTTGCGCATTACGCACGGCCTGCATTACTTCTTGAAACGAACTGCCGGAACCCCTGAAGACGTTGTGTTTTTCCGGGTCAAAGTGATCCAGGCTGATAACCACACCTGTAAGTCCTGCTTGTTTTAAAGCTTTCGCATTTGCCGGCGTGAAATTAAAACCAGATGTCAATACATAATACTCCGACTGTCTTCCGCCGCTTTTAATAACCTCTGCCAGGTCTTTCACTCGAACCATAGGCTCTCCCCCACTTAAATGAAATTGCGATATGCCATCGTGCTGAAATTTGTCAACAACGGTTTTCAACTCATTCAATGTAAAACTCTCCTTCCCGTTAAGGTTGTTCCATTCAAAGCAATGCTCACATTGCAACGGGCATTTCTTTGTAACGGCAAAAATAATAAACGTAAGGAGGTTCGTTTTCTTTGTGATGGGCGTGATCCGGTTGAACTCAGCTTCGATATATTTGTCGAAGGCTTTGGAGGGATAGCCGGGTGCATACAGCGAGTGATAGTATTGATTATTGATTTGGACGATCTTTGTTTTGACCGCACCCAAAACGGATTTTTTAAAAAAGTACAATCCTTTACAAACGCTGAAAGCCATGCCCGGCGACCGGTAATTCATTATGGCCAGCCTGAATATATGTAACGCTACTTTCAGGTCAACCCAATTACTTTTCCATCCCTTCAATATCTGCATGTTATAATGTATTTGCTTTCCGGTAACCGCATTATTGAAATGAGGGCATAGATTGTTTTGACGAATGATAGATAAGCCCTTCCCCATAATTACTTTACTCAGCATGTAATTAATTTTTAGCGGTTGTAAAATTATTTAGCAGACCTGAAAATTTTTGCCTGCTGAAAGCCGGGAAAGCACCTGCTTTTTGGAAACTTTTTAAAAAGCCTATTTTAGGGGTACCCTTGTAATCGCGCAGAGGCTTATAGTAGCCGCTGGCATGGAGAAAAAAAGTCTGGGTCATCCCTGCCTTTACGTCCCGGGCTTTATAGGTAAGGATGGTAAAATCACCAATGTCGGGCTGCGTGATAAATTTCTTATCCGCCTGCAAGATTTCCGGCAAAACATCTACTCCACGTTCATTGATGGCTTGATAAGGTTTTAATTCCCTGACCGTAAGATCTTCATCCCGGGAAAAATCCATTGCCGCATAATCAAGTTCCCAGAACAGGAAACCCGTCGATAGTTTTAGTTCCACCAGCCCGCTGACCAGAAGATCCAATGAGATGACCATTTCGCGGTGTAATATCGGGCCAATGGTTTTTATTTTTTTGATTTCCTCCCACCCCTTGCCGGTCTTTATTGATATCGTTAAAGGAATTTGCTGCTCGTCTGACCATTTTTCCAGTTCACCGGCAGGTTTCTTTTCCTGTTGTTTAACCCAGTTATTGTACTGGCTGCCAAAGGCCCTGGTAAATTCGCCGTATAAATAGTTCACCCAGGAGGATGTTTTTGCGTTCAGTATTAACTTCCCCTGCTTGCTGCTGATGTCTTTGGTAAAGGTCAGGTAAAGGTCTTGCGAATTGCCGGCGCTATAATTATCCTTAAAAAGGCAACTGATATTATCTTTATACAGAATGTCTCCCCTGACATCCGTCTGATTATTGAGCATGGCAGAGCTTGCAGGTTTAGGCGCAGAGATCGTGTATGGTTTTCCGCCCGGGTCCATAATTACCCTTACATTCTTATCATGTTCTACCACCAGCAGATCGGCAAAATCCGTATGCTGAATTTCTTTTAGTTCGTTACTGATCTTCACCAGGTAATTACCCTGAACCGGTTTTACCTGTAAGGGCAGGTAATCTTCTTTTTGCAAAGACGGATAAATGGCCGCGCTGTAAATCTCACCCTGCAGCGTATATTGATCGCCGTTGTAAGCGCTTATGTACGGGCAAGAGCTCCCCGGGGGAGGTGGCGGCGGCGGTTCATACGTGGCAGCAGCTATAATAGCCACCACCAGGGCCGTTCCCAGGGCAACGCCTATGGTTCCCCAAATATAACTGGATGTAGTTCTTCGCTGGTCAAATTCAATCATCTCTATTTTTTGAACATCAGCAAGTGCCAGGGAATAAGGAACAGAGATATCGACCCGGGAAGTATCCCCGGTGTACAAATGCACTTCTTTTAATACAGCATGCTGGCCCCTGGATTTGGAATAATGATATTTTGATTTTCTGTTTGCTTTGAGGTATACCTGGTGTTCAGGGGGTACTTGAAAAAGGTTGGCAGTCATGGTCATCTTGTCCTGGTTCAAAATAATATTCTTTAATGAATACGAGTTGGAACCTTTCCTTAAAATGAAATACCTGTTTTCATCATCCAGTTTCTTAAGGGTGGTTTGCTTCATTTCCATGCTGGAAGTATTTAATAAGACAGGACGGAAATACCGACTGCATCCAAAAAATAAATTTATACACGAAACAAGTAATATAAAAGCCACGGTTTTCTTTTGAAAAAGGCTGAGTTTCATCTTAACATTTTAGGTATTAGGCAAAAAACGAAAAGTCTTTATTAAAATATAACTTTAAATTGAATTGCGGTACTTTCCACAAAGTAATTTTACAGATACCATATTGAAAAAGCCATTATGGGTTCTCAGATCACGAGCATGTTTGCCGACTATGGGCCGGGTGCGCTGAATGATGTCTCACTGAAAAAGAACAGTGTATATCATCTGGCCTGCCAGGCGCTGCAACAAGTAGCCGATGAAGAAATGCATTATAGCCATTTGCTTGCCGTTACTTCCTGCCCTGACGCTATTGCTCCTTCCCTGGGTCAATGCCTGACCCAGCATTATCACCACCTGCTTGGCCGATCGCACACCGTCGATATAGTACAAGGATGCACCGGGGGAGTATCAGCCCTGATACTGGCTTCACAACTCAGTGACTTCAATAAAAGCCATATATTGGTAGTAGCCTCCGATGCTGCGCAGAAAGCTACTTCCCCTGCCAGCGAGGTATTTAACGTATTTAATAACGGGGTGTTTGCCTGCTGTGTGTCATATTCTACTGACCATAGGAAATTAGTGCATCATCAAACCAGGCAATATAAGGGCCTGCATGATGTTGTAAAAATCGGGCTCGGCCATGATGCTGATGCCATTATAGCCGGCAATGCCGCAGGCATAATGACAGACTCCAGGAAATACCTCGGCTTGCAGCTTAACAACCAGTTAGCTTTAAGATTAATGAAAGAAGCAGAGGGTTTTTATCTGGAATTTACTGCAGCAACCGGCCATCCCGATATATTGATTCTGCACCAGGTGAATGAATTGATCATTGATCACCTGCAACACGTTTTCGCAAAATACCCGGCAAAATTTATTAACCAGGCAAAGCAAACCGGCAATTGCGGGTCCGCTACCACGGGCATCGTATTACATCATATAAAAAATGAAATTGACGGTAAAAAAGTAATGATTTGTAGTTTTGGTACAGGAGGGATAATTACTGCAGGCCTCTGGCAATTTTAAGATATGCATATTATTGAAAAATATTTCTGGATCTTCTGCACCTTCCTGGTCCCGCTTTTATACCTGGTTGTGGCTACCGCTTTTTATGTGGTTTTCTATTCCTGGAAAGCGGAAAAATATAAAGACATTAAAATACAACCTGCGGGTATAACTTACCCCCAGTTCAGACGCGAACTTACCTACAGTGTAATTTCACTTATGATATTTACGGTCATGGGTTTTGGTGTGTTTCTTATTCATCATAGCGGATATAGTAATGTTTACTTTGACATTTCGAAATATGGTATCGTATACCTCTTCCTGTCGGTAGTCCTGATGATCCTTTTTCATGATGTGTATTTTTACTGGACGCACCGCCTGTTGCATCAGCCGGGCTGGTACCGGAAGGTGCACGCCGTCCATCATCTTTCTCGCAATCCTTCTCCATTCACTTCATTGTCCTTTCATCCGGTGGAAGGAGCAATTCAAGCTGCCGTTCTTCCCTTAATGGTAATCGTTATCCCTTCACACCCCTTTGCTCTCTTTCTGTTTTTATTGTATATGGTTTACAAAAATGTACAGGGCCATGCGGGTTTCGCATTCAACACCTCCGCTTACCGCCCAGGTGAATTGAACTTGTTGCATACTTCCTCCATCCATCACAACGCGCATCACAAGCATGGAAGGGGTAATTACGGACTGTATTTAACCATTTGGGACAGGATAATGAAGACTTTAAGAAAGGAAGTATAATTTGTGCCGAATATAATACCTTCCACCCATAAATAATCCATTATGCGTAAACAGGAACCGGGTAATCAGCCTAAGCTGGGCCTAGCACTGGCAGGACTGGGTAATTACAGTAAGGCCCAACTGGCGCCCGCACTGCAGCAGACAACGCATTGCTACCTTGCAGGTCTCATCAGCGGCTCCCCCCGGCAAGATACCCGAATGGAAAAAAGATTACGATATACCCGACAGCCACATTTATAATTATGAAAATTTCGACGACATTAAGGACAACCCTGACATTGACATTGTATATGTTGTTCTGCCGAATGCACTTCATGCCGAATTTGTGGTCCGTGCTGCCAAAGCCGGCAAACACGTGATCTGCGAAAAGCCAATGGCCGTAACGGTTGAAGAGTGTGATACGATGATTGCCGCCTGTACAGATGCGGGCAAGATGTTATCTATCGGCTACCGGCTTCA
This sequence comes from Chitinophagaceae bacterium, assembly GCA_037718865.1. Classification (GTDB taxonomy): domain Bacteria; phylum Bacteroidota; class Bacteroidia; order Chitinophagales; family Chitinophagaceae; genus JADCRZ01. Next base: position 16,469 of record JBBJMP010000043.1, read on the forward strand.
TTTTGATCCGCACAACCGTGAAATGGTGCGTCTGGGAAATGAACAAGTTTTCGGTCCCATACTGAAATTACGCGCCGAGAATGGCATGTCGGACACCGATGGGTGGCGGTTGAATAAAGAACTGGCGGGCGGTGGGCCTCTCATGGACGTCGGCATATATTGCGTGCAGGGTGCCCGTTATACTACCGGCATGTAACCCATTGCAGTCAGGGCAAAGCAAGGCCCAACAACCAACAAAGAAAAATTTAAAGATGTGGAAGAGTCGCTGACCTGGGAAATGAAATTTCCGGATGGTGTAGTTGCATCCTGTATGACAAGCTATTCGAAAGAAGCCAATTTGTTAAGTGCGGATGCAGAAAAGGGATGGTTCGAATTATCGCCTGCCTACCATTACTCAGGCATTGAAGGACGGACGGCTCAAGGCGACATGAATTTTCCCCGGATAAATCAACAGGCTAAGCAAATGGATGATTTTGCCCTGGCCATTTTGAACAACAGGCCAACGCCCGTTCCGGGTGAAATGGGCCGGCAGGATGTGAAGATATTGCAGGCCATATACCAGGCCATGACCACGGGCAAGCAGGTGGAAATCGGGTAAACGTGCGCATAAAGGAGGCCTTATGTGCCCTTAGTTGGTGTTTTCACCCACCGCCGGCATTATGACTGAAGGCTGGTTAAAGTTTCCCACTTTGAGCCCTTATTTTTTTATATCCTGCATCATTGTCCCCGGATCACTTATTTTGCAGGTGCTTAAAAAACAAATGATCACAGCATCACTAAATCACCTGCTCCAATTGCAGGAGGCCACCAGTTGGCTGCAGCAACGCGGCGTAGAGGCGCAATACGGAGTAGTACTGGGCACCGGTTTGCACGCTTTGGTAAGCAGGGTCGACATTGTTGAAACCATCCCTTATTCAGCCATTCCCCATTTCCCGGTTTCGACCGTGGAGTTTCACAAGGGCAACCTGGTTTATGGAATCATGGCAGGTAAAAAAGTATTGCTGATGCAGGGACGGTTTCACCTGTATGAAGGCTATTCGATGCAGCAGGTCGTTTTCCCGGTGCGGGTGATGAAACTGCTGGGCATAAAATATTTGCTGCTTACCAACGCTGCCGGAGGAATAAATTTAGGGTTTAAAAAGGGCGATTTGGTAGTCATCGACGATCACATCAATCTGCAAACGGGTAATCCGTTAATAGGACAAAATATTCCTGAACTAGGCTCCCGTTTTACAGATATGAGTCAACCTTATGACAGGCTGCTTGTTGAACGTTTAATGCAGCAGGCTAAGTTGCAGAATATAATATTGCAGAAAGGCATTTATGCTGCTGTAAACGGACCGAACCTGGAAACCAAAGCCGAATACCGTTACCTGAAAATCATCGGGGCCGACCTGGTCGGCATGTCAACCGTACCCGAGGTAATTGCTTCGAATCACATGTCATTGCCCTGTGCAGCTGTTTCTGTGGTAACGGATGAGTGTGATCCTGACAACCTGCAGCCGGTAAATATCAGCGAGATCATTGAAGTGGCTATGAAGGCGGATGAAAAGCTGGCGTTGCTACTGGAGGGGACTATATGTGAGATGTAGTCTCACACCTCGCAATTTAAAACAACCGATATGAACAATCATTATTATAACGCGGACGACCTGGGAAAATTTGGTAACGTCCGCGAATTTCAACCAGAGCTGGCGGATAAATTTTTCAGTTACTATAGCGAGGTGTTCAAAGACAGTGAGCTGTCTGCAAAAGAGAAATCGCTGATTGCGTTAGCCGTGTCACATGCTGTTCAATGCCCTTACTGTATTGATGCATACAGCTCTGATGCTTATGAAAAGGGCTGGAGCGAAGGCCAAATGATGGAAGCCGTACATGTGGCAGCTGCCATACGTGGAGGGGCTTCCCTGGTCCACGGCGTGCAGATGATGAACAAGGTGAAAGAAATAGCAATATAGTGAAGTGAGCATGCAACCTAAGCGTATGAAACCTGCATTGTGCGTATTCGTTAAAAATCTCCGGTTGGGAAATGTGAAGACCAGGCTGGCAGCACGCGTTGGTGATGCAATGGCCCTTGACATGTATAAATCCATGTTGCAACATACCTGCCATATCTGTTCTCCCCTGGATGTAGAAAAGTATGTCTTTTATTCAGACACCCTGGAAGGGCAGGATATGTGGACTACTGCCTTGTTCAAAAAGCAGCTTCAGCAGCCGGGCGACCTTGGTGCCCGGATGCAGCATGCCTTTACGATGCTGTTTGAAGAACATGAAAAAGTGGTTATTGTAGGAAGCGATTGCATGGAGCTTACCAGTGTTATCATTAACCAGGCCTTTGAAGTGCTCACAAGCACGGACGTTGTATTAGGTCCTGCGCTGGATGGCGGGTATTATTTGGTAGGCATGAAAAAACTACATCCGGTCCTGTTCAAAGATATACCCTGGAGCACGGATAAGGTATTGGTTCAAACCCTGCAAATCTGCAATGAACAACGGTTGTCATACGGGCTCTTACCTGTATTAAGCGATATAGACCAGGAGGAAGACTGGCTGAGATTCATGAATGCCTCTACAGAATCCCTTTCCAGATGATCAGCGTTATCATTCCCACATTTAATGAAGAAGCGCAGATAGCAAAAACCATACGTTGGATACGCCGCAACGGCAATGAACAGCTGATTACCGAGATCATCGTACCAGATGGCGGGAGTACCGATACTACTTTTCAGAAAGCAAGGGACGCAGGTGCCTTAGCGGTTGTTTGTCCCCGTAAGGGCAGGGCGGCCCAGATGAATTATGGTGCTTCCTTTGCCAAAGGAACTGTTCTTTATTTTCTTCATGCAGATACCTTACCACCGGTAAATTTTACGGAAGACATTTTGCAGGCCGTTAGCGCAAACAGGTGTGCCGGATGTTTTATGCTTTCTTTTGATCATAACCACTGGTTCCTGAAGGCCAACTGCTGGTTCACGCGGTTTAACGTGGATGCAGTTCGTTTTGGAGATCAGAGCCTGTTTGTACGAAGGGATATTTTTATGAACGCTGGAAAATTTAATGAGTCACTTGTTGTGCTGGAAGACCAGGAATTGATAAAACGGCTTAAAAAGCGCTGTGCTTTTATTGTTGTCAAAAAACAGGTGATCACTTCGGCACGTAAATACCTGCAGAATGGAGTGTATAGAACCCAGGGCGTCTTTTTTGTTATCTACCTGATGTACCGTCTCGGATACTCCCAGCAAAAGTTGGTAAGCACATATCGAAAACTTATTCAACAGGATAAATTGTGATTGGCCTTGTGCAATTATTTGCAAATATGTAAGCATTACTGTTGCGAATACCCTTTTTGCTTTTTATCTTACTCGCCGTTAAGTGTTTGCCCTTAAATCTTCAATCAAATTGTAATATTATGAAAGCCCCGATCCTCCCCTGCTTTGGCAGGAATTTATTTCTCGTACTGATCATTGTATCCACACAAAGCTGTTACCATTACAGGGTGCTTAACACAAAGAATGACCCTTCTACTGAATACCAGACGAGGGTAATGTGGTCCTATGCCTGGGGTTTAGTCAACAGGCCAAAAGACCTTCACGTGCCCAATTGCGGCAATAGTAATGCCATTGACGAGGTTCAGTTCTCTAAAAATTTCGGGCATTCCATACTTACACTGATTACCATAGGAATTGTTTCGCCGGTCGAAGTAAGGTGGAAATGCCATAAGCCGTGCCCGCGCGTAGAACCGATATAAATTTTCAGTATCAAAAAGCAAGTTATGTCTACCACACCTCTTATAACCCCAACTAATCAGAAATCCTGGAAAAACAGGCATGATACCTTCAAGCAGCAGATCGACAATTTGTTCGACATTGCAAACGGGAATACCGGCAACAACCTGAACGACTACAATGCCACGACGGCTGCCATCCGGCAACTGATCGGTCGGGCCATCCAGCAGAATAAACGGTTAAGGGCATTGGGCGGAGGCTGGTCCTGGACCAAAGTGGCAGCCACAGAGGGATGGATATTAAATACCAAACAGTTGAATATGCGGTTTCCGGTTTCTGCCGCAAGCATATCCGGCTCATATCAAGGCAACCGTGATCAGCTTCTTTTTGCCCAGTGTGGCAATTCCATCCAGGAACTGAATACCCATTTGAAACAGAGAAATAAATCGCTGAAGAATTGTGGCGCCAGCAACGGCCAGACTATCGTGGGTGCATTTTCCACAGGTACGCATGGGTCCGCGATCGACGCCGGATCTACTCCTGATTTTATTGTGGGTCTGCACATTATTATCAGTGCCGATGAACACATATGGCTGGAAAGAGAATCCTACCCTGTAGCTGCCGATGCATTCATACAAAAATTGCAAACCCGGCTGGTAAGAAATGATGACCTCTTTAATGCTGCCCTGGTGAGTTTTGGAAGCTTTGGCTTTATCCACGGGGTGATGATCGAAACAGAGGAGATCTACCTGCTGGAATGTTATCGCATCCGCCTTCCACTGGAGGAACAGCTCAAACATGTAATGGAAACGCTGGACTTTTCGAATGCCGCCTTTATGCCTCATGGAAGCGAGCGCCCGTTTCATTTCCAGATCGTCGTTAACCAGTATGACATGGCAAGCGGAGCATATGCAACGATCATGTATAAACGCAAATTCACGCCCGACTACACGCCACCAGTGGTAGACGTAGATAAGGCAGGACCCGGAGACGATGTGCCTGCATTTTTGGGCAAGCTGACCGATCTGCTGCCATCAATAACGCCACAGATTGTCAATAAATTGATAAAAACTTCCTTTCTTACTTACCGGAATGTGCTGGGTACGCTGGGAGAGATCTTTACCAATAACGATACGAGGGGCAGGGTATTAAGCACGGCCTTGGGTGTGCCCATCAGCTTTGTTAACGAGGTCAACACCCTGCTCATTGAATTGAATAAGCGGGTGGGCCCTTTTTCCGGTGTGCTCTCCTACCGCTATGTAAAAAAATCTTCGGCGATGATTGGCTTCACGAAGTTCGACCACACCTGCATCATCGAGCTCGACGGCGTTGAATCTTCCGTTACCCGCCGTTTTTATGCGGTGGTTTGGGACGAACTGGAAAGAAGGAACATTCCTTATACGTTTCATTATGGAAAAGTCGGTAACCTTAACCCTGCAAGGCTGCGGAAAATGTTTCCTGCAGAAATAGATAAATGGATAACTGCACGCAATAAGCTGCTTACTCCTGAATCGATGAAGATCTTTGGAAGCGACACCCTGAGTGAGTGGGGATTAGACCGTGTTGTTTCCCAGCTGAGGCCTGTGTGATTTTTATTGGACAATAAACAAAAATATAACCCTCAAATACATCACCGCAAATCTATCCGGTTAAAGGGATATGATTATTCACAGTCGGGCGCCTATTTTATTACCATTTGTTGCCAGGATAGGAAATGCAGATTTGGCAAGATTAAAAACGGCGAAATGATTTTAAAATGATTTCGGTATAATAGCGCACGATAAATGGCTGGAATTGCCAAAACGTTTTCCAAATATTGAAATGGATGTACATCAGATAATGCCAAATCACATGCACGGCATCATCATAATAAACGAACCGAACGCAGGGGCAACCCTTTCGGTCGCCCCTGATGCGGTCGCCCCTGATGCGGTCGCCCCTGATGCGGTCGCCCC
>JBBJMP010000006.1:0-334141 GCA_037718865.1 Chitinophagaceae bacterium
TTACTCATTGGCGTAACTTCCCCTTTCAGTTACTTGTCTTAACTGTCGTCATACTGGTTTGATTCATTTAGGCAGCTTTTTTACCCGATGATGCTTTCGTTCGTCGCTTGGTAATTGTCACTGCATTGCTGGTGAGAATGCCAAAGAAGATCCATGCAACTTCTGTAGGTTGCGTTCTGGCTTTTATTTTACCCAGCAAGTAATGATTCTTTTCATTACCAAAACTTCCCTCCAACCAGGTACTGCGAATTTTTCCTAATATAGAGCGCATCAGGGATTTCTGTTCCTGGTCTTTTCCCTGTTTGCCTTTGGCTACAAAACTGGTGGCTATGTTATTTTCGGTGCAGTATTTTCTGTTGGCATTAGTGGCATAAATGGCATCAGCACCTATCTGGGAGCATTTGCCAAAATATCTTTTTTGAAGTTCGGTGGCCTGCCGTAGGCGGATGCCCTCATTAAAAGCATCAAAGCTTATGTGTTCTATGAAGTTGATCCCGTCGATCTGAACTTTGTTCACCTTGGCTCCAAATTCTACCGGTTTGGTTTCCTTACCCCGGACGATAGGGCGTATATAGGGCTTATGCACCGATACGATGCGGTCTGGTATTTTGCTTTCCTTGCCAAAGTAAAGACTCCATTGCTGTTGCTTGATCTTCTCTATCGTAGAGAGACGATGCACCTTGCGGCGCACCGATGGTTTTGATAACAAATTTGTGGTGCTCTTGAGCAACCGGTCCAGGTATTTAAGCATACTCCTGCACAACTTTTTGTTTTTGCGTTTGCTTTTCTTTTTAAGCTTAGCATAGGACAAATACATGCTCTTGAATTTATCATGGTTGCTTCGGCTACGGCGTAGCTTTAACTTTTTGCGAAGTTGACCTGCTAATGTAAAGACTTCATTACAACACTTCCATATCAGCTTGGAATCCGTAGGATAAGTGATGTAACTCTCATAACACGTAGCATCTGTCAACCCAACATGGGTTTGTTCCATATTCACTTTCCATGCCGATGCCAAGTGAACCTGCCATTTATCAATATTCAAATGCTTTCCCAGGTAACTTCTCCAACGCCCGGCCAAGTCATCATCCTTGATTTTTTCATCTGCAACCAGACGGATACCACAAAATAATTGAAGCGACCAGTCCGTGTTAAGCCGTTCTATTAACATCGCATCACTGACCTGAAGATAGTGTTTGGCTATCAGCAGAGCAATCCCTCCTTCTACACTAAGCCAACTCTTGCAACCTTTGCCACTTAACTGGCCCGCAGGAGCAGGTACAAGTTTGGATAACTCCGCAAAAGGTATTGACTGATATAACTTCCCAAAATCTGTTAGTAAAAATCTTTGATCAAGCAAGGAAGGCGAAAGTTCAAATAAAAGATTGCGGTACATTTGCTGTATGTTTTTTCCTGCCTCACTTTGCGCATCTTTTATGCCATTGTGGGGCTTTTTTACAGCTATACACATCCTGGAACCCTTTGTGGATAAGTATTCCAGCTTTTCAGGGAGACCCTTTATACTTTGTTGATAATCAACTTGTTAATTCGAGTAGTCCTTCCTAGGCATATTCCTATCTTCCCATATAGACCATTAATATTTGAACATCACTTGGGTTTACTCCGCTAATGCGGCTGGCCTGACCTAATGTGCGAGGCTGAATTTTTTTAAACTTTTGCAGGGCCTCATTAGATATTGCTGTTATTTTATCATAGTTAAAATTTTCAGGTATAGTCAGATTCTCTAGCTGGCCCATTTTTGCGACCAGCTCCTTCTCCTTGTTAATATAAGTTTCGTATTTTATTTGAATTTCAGCCTGCTCAATTACTTCTGGTTCAAATTTCTGCAATAACTTGTTCATAGATGGTAGTTGCTGAATCATACCTGCCAGGTCAATCTTGGGTCGAAGTAGCAATTGAATTGCTCTTTGCTTTTGGGTCAGCGAAGAAGACTGACTGTTAGCCAAATAGGTGCTGACTTCTGCAGGTTCAAGATAATGATTGGATAATAATTCCTTTATGCGGCTTACTTCTGCAAGTTTGATTTTTACCCTGTCCATTCTCTCTTGGGAGGCTAATCCAAGGCGGTAGCTAACTTCAGTCAATCTTAGGTCAGCATTGTCCTGACGTAATAAGGTTCGAAACTCAGCCCGCGAGGTAAACATACGGTATGGTTCTTCAGTACCCTTACTAATCAGGTCATCTATGAGTACTCCGATGTAGGCTTCGCTTCTTTTAAGAATCAGTGGATCAGCGTTTATGACTTTCTGGTGGGCATTTACGCCGGCTATAAGACCCTGACAGGCAGCCTCTTCATACCCGGTTGTTCCGTTAATTTGCCCAGCGAAGAAAAGATTACTGATTATTTTGGTTTCAAGTGAATAACGGAGTTGAGTTGGAGGAAAGTAATCGTATTCGATGGCATAGCCCGGGCGAAAGAACCGGCAATGCTGAAAACCAGGGACGGCTTGTAACGCCTTGTATTGTATTTCTTCGGGTAAGGAAGTTGAAAAGCCGTTCACATATATTTCCACCGTATTCCAGCCTTCAGGTTCGATAAACAGCTGATGGCGGTCTCTTTGTGAAAATCGGTTAATCTTATCTTCAATACTTGGACAGTACCGGGGGCCGACTCCTTCTATCCTACCCTGGAACATAGGGCTTCTGTCAAAGCCGGTTTTAAGTATATCGTGAACCTGCTGGTTCGTGTAAGTAATCCAACAACTCTTTTGTCGAGCTGGTTTCTGAGTATTTAGGTATGAAAAACCAACAACATTTGCATCGCCTTGTTGTTCTTCCATTTTACTGTAATCTAGGCTTCTCCCGTCGATACGTGGGGGCGTTCCGGTTTTCAGCCGGTCTGATTCAAAGCCCAAAGCGGACAATTGTTCCGTTATACCGGTAACTGACTGTTCGGCTACGCGTCCTCCCCCAAATTTCTTTTCGCCAATGTGTATTACGCCGTTTAAAAAGGTTCCGCTGGTGATCACAACTGCCTTGGAGTAAATTTCATTACCCAAACCAGATAAAACACCACATGCTTCACCATTTTTGATTATTAAAGAACGCACCGTATCCTGGTAAAAGTGAACGTTTGGGGTAGATTCCAGCATTTCACGCCATTTTGTCGAGAAAAGCATGCGATCGTTTTGGGTTCTTGGGCTCCACATGGCGGGGCCTTTTGAGAGGTTAAGCATGCGAAACTGGATCATGCTCGCGTCACTTACTATACCGGAATATCCTCCAAGGGCATCTATTTCACGGATAATTTGGCCTTTAGCGATGCCACCCATAGCCGGATTACAGCTCATTTGCGCAATAGTCTGCAGGTTCATTGTAACCAGCAATACCTGGGAACCCAGGTTTGCTGCAGCCGCAGCCGCTTCACAACCGGCATGCCCGGCGCCAACAACAATTACGTCATATGTTTGAAACATCATTCTCTTTTAAAGATCTGCAAATTACTAAGTTTATATTAGGACGAGTGTTTCACGTGGAACGATGACAAAGATTACCTGTTGTTGTTCCACGTGGAACTTTGCCAATTCGCGTGCTTCCTGAGATAATATTCCTCTTTTTTTTTAATTTGAATTTTTTCTTCTTTCGTCTTGTCGGTATATCCGCATAAATGAAGGACTCCGTGAAAAACTACCCTATGAAGCTCCAAACGGAAAGAAGTTTTGAAGTAAAGTGCATTCTCTCTTACCCTGTCAATACTTATGTAAATTTCAGCGATCACTTGTTTTGGCGAATCGGAGAGGTCAAAGGTTAAAATATCAGTGAAAAAATCATGGGACAAAAATCGATTATTCATATCCAGAACATAATCATCCGTGCAAAAAACAAAAATTAGTGAATTAAGGGTTTTTCTTTCCTTTTTAAAAATGTGTTTTAAAAAGGATTTAAGTTTTAGTCGGTGATTAAAAGTGAACGACCTGGTCTGATAATGAAATTGAATAACCCGAGAGGAATCTTGTTTCACCATTTCCAAAAATCGTAAAACATATTGACAAATGAGGGGTAGATTTGTAGTAGAGGCAGCGTTTAAATTACAGGTTTGATTCAATATGCACACAGAAAATAGTAGCAATAAAAAAAGACTTTCTGATATGAATGTGGGCGCTTCGGCAACAATCTTATCCATCGACAACACGGACATCTTCCTTAAATTAATGGAAATGGGTTGCGTTCCCGGGGAAAGAATTAAGGTTGATAAAATGGCGCCATTTGGAGATCCTATAGCCATTACTGTTTCAGGCTATAACCTGAGTTTGCGTTTGGATGAAGCTCAGCATATACTCGTTGAAGAGAATGATCTTTGAGCGATATTTGAGATATCTATATGAAAATCGGTCTATATTTTGGTTCTTTTAATCCGGTTCATACAGGGCATTGCATCATCGCATCCCACATTATAAACCATACCGAACTTGACCAGGTATGGTTCATCGTATCTCCGCATAATCCATTCAAGAAATCAAGCACCTTGCTTAATGAATATCATCGGTTATTCATGGTACAACTGGCCATTGAAGGGGAACTGTTTCTGAGAGCAAGCGATGTTGAGTTTGGATTACCCAAACCTTCCTATACTGTAGACACCCTGGTATATCTTCATGAAAAGTATGCGCAACATGAATTTTCGATGATTCTGGGAAGTGATGGGTTTCGAAATTTGCACAAGTGGAAAAATGCAAAGCTGATCAGGTCCGACTATAAATTATATGTGTATATCCGGCCGGGGTTTCCGGTCGAAAAAGACCCGGATCTCAACATGGAATTGCTGGATGCGCCACTTCTTCTTATTTCGTCTACGCATATACGTGAGTACGTAAGGGAAAAAAAATCAATTCGCTATCTGGTGCCTGATAAGGTTAAGGATGAAATAGAAAAAAACGGATACTATAGATAAATTTGAAACGGGTAGGCAATTAAAGCAAATCCTGCTGCTGTTTTTTAGGAAGTGATTTTACCACAAGTTCATACGAATGATCAATGAGCTCTCTTATTAAATTCGAGGGCACGGTTCCTTCTATAATAACGGTATTCCACCATTTCTTATTCATGTGATAACCAGGAGTAATAGCTTTATACTGTTCCCGAAGCATGGCACTTTTTTCGGGATTGGTCTTCACATTGAATTGCAGCGGGCTGCTGCCAAGTGAAACGAGAATAAAAATCTTTTTCTTTACTTTGAAGACAAGGATGCCTTCGCCAAAAGGAAAACCCTCTGTAACACCGGCTTTACGTATACAATAGTCACGTAATGACTCCGCATCCATATATTTCAATTTATTAATAAACGTATCATAAAGTTGGATTATCCATAAAATCCAATACAAGCTTGCAAAAAGCCTTAATGCCCAGTTGCATGCCACTTTCATCAACATAAAAATCTGGTGTATGATGTGGAAAAGCGTTTGAAGGATCCATTCCTTTTGGCATGCCGCCCAAATAAAAAAAGAATGAAGGAGCTTTCAGGCCATAAAAGGAAAAATCTTCAGCGCCAGTGGTCCACTCCATTTCATTTACCTTGTTTTTTCCCGCAGCAAATTGTAATGAAGGAAGCATTTTTTTAACAAGCCGGGGATCATTATAGGTAACCAACGTTTTGGTATCTATGGTTAATTCAGCCACTGCGCCGGTGGCTTCTGCTGTGTTGATCACTACCGTTCTTAGCCTTTGATGAACTTCTTTTTGCATGTTACTATCAAGGGTTCTAATCGTTCCTTCCAAAATGGCTTCTTCGGGAATAATGTTGCTGCGCACGCCGGCATGTATTTTTCCAACAGTGATAACAACCGGAGCCTTTGTTAAGGCAGATTGCCTGCTGACTATGGCCTGTATACCCTGAATGATATCTGCAGCGGCCACAATTGGATCAACGCCAAGCCAGGGTTGTGAACCGTGCGAAGATTTCCCTTTTACTTTTATGGTAAACCAATCAGAAGCGGCCATAAACGCTCCAGGCTTATACTGAATATTATCCACTTCTATATTTGATTCTATATGCAAGCCGAACATGACATCAACCTTGGGATTATCCATAACTCCTTCTTTAACCATTAAAGGGGCACCGCCTTCTTCCCCCTCAGGGGGCCCTTCTTCGGCAGGTTGAAATACAAATTTAATGGTGCCTTTAAGTTTGCTTTTCATGCCTGCTAAAATTTCAGCAACACTCATCAGGATTGCCGTATGGGTGTCATGACCGCATGCATGCATAACCCCCACTTCGACACCATTATAAGTAGTTTTTGATTTTGACGCAAACGGAAGGTTGGTTCGCTCAATGACGGGTAAACCATCAATATCTGCTCGTAAACCAATGCAAGGACCTGGACTATTTGTCTTAAGGATTGCTACCACACCGGTTTTGGCAACGCCTTCCCTGACATCCAATCCTAAAGAGCGGAGATGGTCAGCAATGATTTTGGCTGTTCGTATCTCACGATTTCCTAGCTCAGGATGTTGATGGAAGTCTCTTCGCCAGGCTATTGACTTGGTTTCTATTTTTTTTGCCGCCTCATTAATTGCTTCCTGGTTTTTACTACTTTGGGCCACTGTAGAGGAAATAATCAACCATTGAAAAAGGAAAAATAAAATTTGCTTTTTCATAATGTGCATTTAGTGATGTTAAATGTAATAATTATGCCCTGCAACTTCCAATCATTGTTTTTAACAAGAGCGTCCTGCCCACAAAGCATGATTGGGTAAAATTAACAAGGATAATAGGTCAAATCTTCTGCGGAAGTTATTTATCAATATCTCAGGGATCACAAATTATTAGCATATTGCAATCCCTAGCAATGATTACATTGATAAATGAAGGATAAAGAATAAAAAACATTGCACGATGATATTGCTGCGTCATATTCCTTTTTTAAAAGCAGTGTTTTTGCACAGCCTTACTGCCTTTGGAGGTCCTCAGGGACATTTTGGAATGATGCTGAAAACCTTTGCCAATCAGCGGAGAGACGTTACCAAAGAAGAACTTGTTGATTATCATTCGTTTTGCAATTTACTTCCCGGTGCTTCATCTACGCAGATTTTAACCCTTATCGGATATAAACGGGGCGGCGTAGGCCTGGCTGTAGTTACCTTACTTATCTGGATATTGCCTGCCTGCAGTTTAATGGGTGCTTTTTCTTTTGTGCTCGAATATATTGACCAAAGAGCGTTAAAAACAGATTTGTTTAAATTTATTCAACCTATGGCTGTCGGCTTTTTAGTATATGCTGCCATCAATGCATTTAAAATATCCATTACCAATACCATTACCCAGGTGATTATGCTGGTTAGCATTGCGGTAACTTACCTTTTTTTTAAGGCACCCTGGATCTTTCCGCTATTAATACTGGTGGGTGGAGTTGTCACTAATTTGAGCAGTAAACGTATTCCTCAAAAAGAAGAAATTCCAAGAAAGATCAAGTGGGCGAATATATGGCTGTTTGCCAGTATTTTTATTATAGCGGGTTTGCTTAGTGAAACAGCAAGAAAGCAGGATTGGCCGGGCAGGAAGCCAATCAACTTATTTGAAAACACCTACCGATTCGGAAGCTTGGTCTTTGGAGGCGGACAAGTACTCATACCCCTGATGTACGAACAATTTGTTGTACGGCCCGAGTCTGAGAGGGTTGTGCGAAGAAACCCCAATGTGGTTAAAATAACCAGAGATGATTTTTATACCGGTGCCGGTGTTGTCAGAGCTATTCCAGGCCCCGTTTTTTCCATTGGTGCATTTATGGGAGGGATGGCCATGAAAGACCAGGGTGCTGCCATGCAATTGCTGGGGTGCATAATTGGGACAATTGCCATTTTTTTGCCAAGTGCCTTACTTGTACTGTTTTTTTTCCCGATCTGGCACAATATTAAAAAATATGCTACCGTATACAGGGCCCTTGAAGGCATTAATGCGGTAGTAGTAGGCATTATGTTCGCTGCTACTATTTATATGATGAAGGATATATCTATAATAAACATAAAAACGATAAGTATACTTAACCTGGGTGTCATCCTCGGAACCTGGGCAATGTTGTCATTCTCCAGGATTCCCTCACCTGTAACAGTTATCGTTTGCTTACTATTGGGATGGCTTTTTTAAGATAAAGTGCCTGTCTTCACCCGGTTGTTAAGTAATCCATAATCAATCTGCTTTATCCCTGAACAAACTAGGCGTTATTGTATATTTTATACACAGGGTATCTAAGCGCCAGACTCTTATCACTGCAGATGAACTCAAGTATTTCCGCAACATAACGTGGGCTTACCCAAGTTTCAATATTAGCATCCGGCATACTTTCCCTGTTTTGTGGCGTATCAATGGTGCTGGGAACAATAACGGAAGCCACGATGTTTTTACCTTTCGATTCTTCATTTAGCAGTTCTGCCAGCTGAAACAGTAATGATTTACTTAAAGCATAAGCGACCATTTCTTTACCTAGCGTTGCTTTTAACGCAGGCCTGGCTCCAACAAAAACCAGGCGGCCGTAACCTTTATCAAGCATATGTTTAAAGAGAGGGCGGGCAACGTAATAAGCGGTTTCAAAATTTAAAGCGTACATTTTCTTCAATGCTTCACCCCCCGTAATATCTATTCCACCCATGGCAAACCCCCCAACCAGAAGCAAACCCCCGTCTACCGTTCCGTAGTCTGTGATAACGTTTTTTATAAACGCATCCGCCTCCGATTCCTGGAGCAGGTTCACTGACCGGTATACCAGATTCTCTCTTTGATTAGTCTCCATCCCTACGGAGGTGTTTCCTGTTGCAATTACCTTATAACCAGCATGTAAAAATGCCTCGACAGTGGCAGTGCCCAGGTTACCGCTCGCTCCTGTGATAATAATGTTTTTTTTCATACACGTAAATGAGTTAATTAAATAAAATTGTTCGTGATCTTGCATCTTGAACTTAATAAATACACTGGTAACTTTGAACCGGCTAAAGAAACCGGGTAGTGTTTAAAAATTTATTTATGGATCTAAAGATACAACATCACCTTTTTGTGGTTGGAGGTGCAACAAGCGGCTTTGGAAGAGCTATTGCAGAGTTACTGGTAAGTGAAGGCGCCGAAATCATAGCCGTAGCAAGGAACCGGGAACAATTAGAAGAGCTCCAATTATCTTTTCCTGGTCAGGTTGAAATCATTTCCGGTGATATTACCCGGCAGGAAGTTATAAAAAACATCACTGAAATTGTAAGCAGCAGGCAGTTGCATGGTATCCTGGTAAATGCCGGTGGGCCACCAGCTATGACCGTTCTTGACTCAAAACTGGAGGACTGGGATCAGGCTTACCGGACGGTGCTCCGTTGGAAAGTAGACCTGACACAAAACCTGGTATCACAAATGATGCAGAATAACTATGGACGGATTTTATTTATAGAAAGCGCATCGGTTAAACAACCAATGGAAAATCTGGTGTTGAGTACCTCGTTCCGGTTGGCTGCAGTGGGATACGTAAAAACGTTGAGTCAGGAAATTGGTCCATATGGAATAACCGTTAACGTGTTAGCTCCAGGTTATCATGACACTGCAGCTATGAACAGGATTGTTGAAAAGAAAAAACAACAAACTGGCGTATCAGAGATTGAAGCGAGAAACGAGTTTATAAAAACTACCAGAGTAGGATTTATAGGTGATGCAAAAGACCTGGCCTCGTTGGCAGCCTGGTTGTTATCACCCCATAGCCGGTATCTGACCGGTCAAACTTTAAGTGTAGACGGAGGGACAATAAAAGGAATTATGGGCTAGTTAAGACATTATTTTGTGCTTCTTTGCGGGTTTTAACCACAAAGAGCCTCGAAGGTTCCACGAACAAGCCACAAAGAGATTGACTTTTTTATTTGATCTGTTCAAATTAATACTCAACGGCTATTCAGCTTCTGCAACTACCTCTTTCACTTCAGGAATCATTCTTTTCATCATACCTTCTATTCCGGCTTTTAAGGTTATCATGGAAGATGGACATCCGGAGCAGGATCCCTGCAGCATCAGGTTAACCACACCTTCATTATAACTTTTAAATTGAATTGCACCGCCATCCATTTCTACAGCCGGCTTAACATAATTTTCCAGTAATTCTTTAATACGTTTTACCACATCATCGTCATCAGCGTCAATAACATTACCATCCGTTTGAGAAAAAGTAATGTCTTCTTCATTTACAACATCTTTACCTTCTTCCAGGTATTCTTTCAAAAATTGACGGATCGCAGGGATTACATCCTGCCAGTCCGTGTCGGGCGTTTTTGTTAATGTAACAAAGTTGCTTGCTATAAAAACGCTTTTTATAAATGGGAAACCAAACAATTCGTTGGCCAGGGGAGAGGCTTTGGCGCTGATAACATCCGGAAAGTCGATACTCTTTCCCGGATAAAGTAACTTATTCGCTACAAATTTCATTGTCTCCGGATTAGGAGTCATCTCAGTGTAGATACTGATTACCGGATTACCTGTTTTAATCATAATTCACACATTTATACACAAAAATAACAATAAAATTGTTAGCTTGTTTGATACGATAAAAGAAAGAGAACCCTTAGTGATTACAATCGTTTGTATGACAATGATCCGCTTTCCTGCACATTCTGTAATTCAAGTAATGCGCATATACAATGCCTGAGACCGCAGGTATCAGAAACCACATTTGCCAGTTATGCCACTCCTGCTTTGCAAAAAGCAGCAATATGCCTGCACAAAAAATGATCAATGGCAAAAGGCTGTGATGATGTTTCCGGTAACCATGAGACAATGTATAGCTTCCAATGAGTAACGCAAGAGAAATCATGAAATATTCAAACGAAATGTTGTCAATGATGTTAATACCAAAGACAGGGAGGCTTGTTAAGAGGAATGGCAGCACGGCGCAATGTATGGCACATGCCAGTGAGGTAGTTATTCCAAGTGCGTCCCAATTGAATCTTGATCCCATATAAGAATACAAATTGTAAAGATATGCCATTTGCAACTTAGTTGCAAATGGTTTACGGAGATTTAAATTTACGAGCATTTGAAGCAACACATTGTAAATTTGCGTTAATGCAATAATTATGAAAAAAAAGGGGTTATTCTATACCGGGTTTTTTATTGTTCTTGTTGCTGGTTTTCTTTTTGCTCTAAAGCAAGTAATACCGGGATTTGGCGAAGTGAACCTCCCTGTGATCAGCCATGTACAACCTTTCAGCTTTACAAACCAACATGGTAAAAAGATTACCGAAAAGGAAGTTAGCGGTAAGGTTTATGTAGCTGAATACTTTTTTACAACTTGTAAGGGTGTTTGTCCGAAGATGAACAGAAATATGAAATTGATATATAATGAATTCAATAAAGAAAAAGATTTTCTTATTTTGTCGCATACGGTCGATCCGGATATTGATGGTGTAAGCAGGTTGAAGAGATATGGTGATTCGTTAGGTATCAGTTCGGGAAATTGGTATTTGCTTACCGGAAGAAAAGATAGCTTGTATTATGCGGCAAGGGTAAGTTATATTTTGGATGACCCGAAAAACATGAATGACAAAATAGAAGACCAGTTTATACATACCCAGTTTTTTGCCCTTGTGGATAAAAAGGGCAGGGTTAGAAAGATCTATGACGGTTTGAAAAAGGAGGAAATTACTGAACTGACAAGAGATATCTATAAATTACTAGGAGAAAAAACAAATACTGCTGCAGTCAGATACTCGCTTATTACCAATTCTGAATGATACTTAAATATGGAGAAGCAGGTAAATTATATTTTAAAACGTAACCAGTTGAGTGTTACGGGAAGCCGTAAAAAGATATTGGAGCTGTTCTTGGATAATAACGGGGCCTTGGCCCATGGAGATATAGAAAAAAAAACGGGTGAAAAATTTGACCGGGTAACGGTATATCGTACCCTTCAATCTTTTCTGGATAAAGGCATAATACATAGTATTCCAACTGCAGACAATTCGATACGATATGCATTGTGTAAAGATGAGTGTACGGAAGGCCACCATCACGACAATCATATTCATTTCATTTGCAAAATCTGTAGTGAGACCACCTGCATGGACGATGTACACCTTCCGGTTATAACTTTACCTAAAGGCTTTAAAGGCGATCAGATTGAAGTCGTTGTTAGCGGAAAATGTAAACATTGTAAGGAAATGGAGCTTATAAAGTAGTACAGGGCCTACTAGGGTTAATATGAATAACTTTAGCCAATAACCCATCCATTAATTAAACCTGTAAAAATAAAGCCCCGATGTAGACACACCGGGACTTTTGGTTAAGGCTCTGATTAGTAGCTATTTTGAATAAATAATTTCAAGATTACAAATATACGGTCTGCCCGGAACACTAACAACTAAACCATATACCACTTTAGTAGTAATTTTTAATGGATTAACACTTCCAACTGTTGCTGCACAAAATCCATTAACTGTTTTATGTGCCGCGCAGATAGATCAAATTTCAAGCCAGCTGTTTCATAGAGTTCAGGTAATGTCTTCGTTCCGCCCAATTTTAGCGCATTTACGTAATTATCCAGGGCGATTTCTTTATTTTCCTTAAATTGTTTCCACATACCTATAGCACCAAGCTGAGCTATACCATATTCAATATAGTAAAAGGGCACCTCAAACAGGTGAAGTTGACGCTGCCAGGAATAGCGCCGGTATGCTTCTAATCCGCTCCAATTTATACTTGTGGTTGAAAATTCATCCAGTATTGCCATCCATGTATCATTTCGCTCTTCTGTTGAGTGTTCCGGGTTTTGATAAATCCAGTGTTGAAATTTGTCGACGGTGGCAATCCATGGAAAGATAGTGATCACGCGCTCCAGCTGGTGTTCTTTAGCTCTTTGCAGCTCCTCTTCGTTGTCAAAAAACGTTTTCCAGTGTTCCATGCTAAAAAGTTCCATAGCCATGCTGGCAACTTCCGCAATTTCCATCGGGTATTCCTTGAAAGAACTTAATTCAAGATCATGAGCTAAAAAAGAATGCACTGCGTGCCCGACTTCATGAACCATTGTAGTTACGTCGTGCATTTGACCTGCTGCATTCATAAAAATAAAGGGCGCACCCGATTCAGCTAGCGGACAATTGTAACCTCCGGGAGCTTTGCCTTTTCGGCTTTCCAGGTCGAGGTGTCCGATGGCCCTCATTTTTTTCAAACATTCACCGAAAAATGGCCTTAGCTGGTTAAAACAGGCAACAGACTTCTCAATCAGCTGTTCACTATCGGTAAAAGGGTTTAAAGGATTTACTCCGGCCGGCTCTGCTTCGGTATCCCAGGGGCGAAGCGTTTCCAATCCCAATCTTTTCCGCTTATTGTCATAAATCAGGTTTACCAGCGGCAGCACGTGCTGTTTAACTGCTTCATGAAACAGGTAACAATCCTGCGGGGTATAGTCGAACCGGCCCATTTCTACAAATTTGTAATCACGGTAATTTGCAAACCCGGCATTTAAAGCTGTCTGGTTCCTTTTTTGGATCAACTGAGAGTACAAACCATTAAGCATATCTTTATCCTGCCACCTTCGATCAAGTATTTTGCGGTAAACTTCTTCCCGTAGTAAGCGATCATGATGTTCCAGGAATTTCGCAGCCTGTTGTAAAGTGTACTCCTGACCGTTTACCTCTACCGTCATTTTACCAGAGATTACACCATACTGTTGGGCCAGTACGCTAAGTTCTGCTTGCAATGGAATGTTTTCCTCCCTGAACAATTCAATGTTTTTTCTTACCGAGCGCAGGTAAGTAAAATATTTGTCCGGGCTTAAATCACTGACAAAGGGAGAAGAAATCAGTTTTTTATTTAATTTGTCTGCATAAGGCTGAATATGAGGCTGAATCTGCAGCACAAAATAAGTAAACGCTTCCTCGAGCGCCTTATTTTCGGTATCACAGGTCATCCGGATCTGTCGCCAGCAGGCATCTTCACTTATTATTGCTTCAAGTTCGCTGGAATCTTTCATCCAGTGTTCAAGGTCAATTCTTGATTCAATACTTCTGTTCAGCAAATCCTTAAAAAACGGTTCAAGGTGTTCCCAGTCGGTAATGGTGAATTCGCGGGGAACAAAATGTCTTTCCAGCTTTTGTATATCGGCACTATAAGTCATAAATGCAGTAGGTGATAATTATAGATCGCGGGGCTGCAGAGAAGTATCGCCGCCAGTATTTTCAACGGTTTGCCCTTCAACGGCTTCCCCGGCATTTTCTTCAATCTTAACCACTTCCTTTCCAGGAGATTCGCTGATTTTAAATTCAACTTTATTCCTAAGGATGTCGAACCACTTAATCATTTTTTTCATATCGCTGGTATAGACCCTGTCAAAATCCAGATCCGGATAAACAGACTGAAAGTATTTTTTTACTGAAGCGTTATTTTTGGTATCCGGCACATCCTCGTTGCTTTGTTCCATTGACTTAAAAATATCAACAAGGTTGGTATTTTCCTTTACGGTAAACACTTCAATGCTTTCTAGATGCGAGAAATTGTGAATGCGGCTGGCTACAAATTTGGTAGTATTGTCATCCAGCGACCTCACAATAGCTCCGTCGGTTTTACTGCTCAGCAATTCAAATAAACCGTTCAACCCGGTTATAGCCACAATCTTATTATATTCCATACTTTGATTAACATTTAAAGGACGTGCAAGATAATGTAAATGTGCAAATATGCAGATGTGCGAATTTGTGAATGGAGGAAATCAGGATGCCGAAAGTTTTATACTGCTCTATCGTCCAATGTAGGCGCTATATTTGACAAATGGAGATACCCATTAAACAGCCCTAAACATACTAGCTTTGAGTGAATGGATCTTAATTGAACAACTTAAGCAAAAAGATGAATCTGCCTTCAAAACTATTGTAGAGACATGGCAGGATATGGTCTTCAATACTGCTATCGGCATTGTTCAAAATACAGAAGATGCGGAAGACGTAGCACAGGAAGTATTTCTACAGGTTTATGAATCAGTAGCTACATTCAAAGGAGAATCAAAATTTTCTACCTGGCTTTACCGGATCACTATTACGAAAGCAATGGATCATATCCGCAAAAAGAAAAGAAAAAAGCGGTTTGCGTTTATTCAAAGTCTTTTCGGCATGGACAATGAAGTATTGCATGATCCGCCAGATTTTCATCACCCAGGGATAAGTATGGATAATAAAGAGCGCGCCGCCATTTTATTTAGAGCAATAGGCAAGTTGCCTGAGAACCAAAAGATTGCATTTACATTACATAAGATGGAAGGATTGAGTTACCAGGAGGTGAGCCAGGTAATGAATACAACCGTGTCGTCGGTTGAATCACTGCTGCACCGGGCGAAAAATAATTTGAAAAAGAACCTGCAGGGGTATTACGAAAATTTTTAATGATTCCACAAGTTTTATACATTTAACACGTCTAAAAGGTTGTTATGCAAAGTAAAAAAGATATAGAAAGGGAAGTGGAAAAAACATTAAACAGCCTCGAGGGTATGCGGCCAGCTACTCCGGGGCCATTCTTTTTTACCCGCCTTCAATCGCATTTACACAAAGCAGAACTTAATATCTGGGAAAGAATCAGTGTTTTTATAGCCAGGCCAACTATAGCCATGGCAGTCGTTCTTGCTGTTGTACTCATGAATACCGTTGTCTTTTTTAAACACGATGAAACAGCTCCATCAATAGCTGAGCAGCAAACGGAGCAGCAGTACGAAGATTTTTCCCTGGCCGACAATGCTTTTTATGATTATGAAAACCTGGAACCTTAATGCATAGCGTATTGAACAATAAGTTGCTTCTTTTTATTGTTGCTGTTCTTCTTCTTGCCAATATTGCTATGTTGATTTTTTTTGTCGGCATGAAAGATGCCAGTCACAAAAATCATCGTAATGATAGGTCAAAATCGCCGATAAGCGTTTTCCTGGAGAAAGAAGTAGGATTTAACCAGGAGCAAATGGCAAGTTATGAGGCACTCCGGCAGCAAAATCGTCAGAAGATGAAGCCTTTGTTTGAGGATATCCGTGTAGCCAAGATCCAATTTTACCAACTCCTGCGCCATTCGGCTTTTGATACTTCCCTGCTGAACCGGGCAGCCCTTACAATCGGCGAAAAGCAGAAAAATATAGATCTGCAGGCTTTTCAGAATTTTAGAGCAATCAGGTCATTGTGCAGTCCTGAGCAGCAGTTAAAATATGATTTGCTGGTGCCCGGTGTAATCGAAAAAATGTGGTTCTCGGAAAGAAAAGGAAATTCAAGGCAAAAAGAAGACAGTCTCAAAAATAAAAATAGCTGAGTGGGACTGTAGCATTCTAAAGCAAATATTTCCCGGTTAAAGCGGGAATTCTATTGTAAAATTAAAAAATCATAAAAATGAAAATCAAGATTGTCTTAGCAGGTATGATGATGTTTGCATTTGCGCTGGGTTCTTATGCCCAGGATGGGGGGGGACAACGCCGGACGGCAGAAGAACGTACTAAACGTGCTGTTGATACGATTACCTCCGTATTTAAGCTGGATCAGGCGCAACAGACTCAAACTCAGACAGCGTTTATGGATTATAATAAAGCCATGGACAAATTGAGGGAGTCTATGCAAGGTGGTACACGTCCGGACAGGTCGGAATATGAAAAGTTAATCACTGAGCGCGACGAAAAGCTGAAAAAAGTTTTATCGGCCGATCAGTTTAAGAAATATAAAGATGAAGTTGAGCCCGCTATGCGCACACGCAGACAAGGCGGAGGCGGAAATAATTAATTGAAAAACCACTATCCAAAAGCCCCGGCCAGCCGGGGTATTTTTTTGCCCTATCCATTGTTAATTATTAGCACGAAAACTAGTCGTTATGCCAGAATATGAGTGGAGCAATTCTGTAAGCATCTTCAAAATCCGAATAGCCTTGTGAGATGGCTAATCAGGAAACGGCGTTTTATCAATGTTGGGAATAATGCGGAGTGCATTTTTATAATACACTTTTTTGAGGATGTTATCCGGTAATCCCATACCATACATGCTCCAGAAAGCATGGTATTTTTTATGGTAAGGAAAATACTCGTCTTCTGATTCAAGTACTCTGAAATAGGTTGCATACTCTTCGGGCACCCAGGAATCCTTGCCGAACAAAATCCGGTCCTGATATTTTTCAAAGAATTTTTTTGCCATTCTTGGCTGTCTTCCGAGTTCTGCGATTACCGCCCCAAACTCAACAAACACATGAGGCATTTCATCCAGCAATTTTCCCAGCTTTACAAGGTCATTGGGATACCAGCCAAAATGCGCAGCAATGAAAACGGTTTCCCGATGTTTACGGAACATGTTGTGTTGCTCTTCAATTAACACATCGAAAGGCAGCGGGTTATCCGGTCCTCTCTTCCTGCCTGGATGTGAAGTAATTTCCATCCAACGTTCATTTTTTTCATCTGCCGGATCCCAGAAAGGTTTAGGATCAGCGGTATGGATGAGCACGGGTATTTTAAGTTCGCCGCATTTTTTCCAGATGGCATCCAGCCTGGGATCATCAACGGCAACCCTTTTTCCTGTTACATCTTTTATCGAAAATCCGAGATTTTTGAATATTTTCAACCCGCTGGCCCCGTTCCTTACGTCTTGTTCCAGTTGCTTCACCGTTTTTTCTATCCAGCCATCTTCACCAATTCGGCTGAAATCTATGTTGGCAAACAGTATAAATCGCTTCGGATAATGAGTTTTGATGTTCTTAATAGACTGATTAAGCTGGTCTCCGCCCTGGCCGCTCAAATTGACCATTACGGCCATATTCATTTTATCCATGTCTTTAACCAGCGTTGACAAATCCTGCGTTGCCATTCTCTGATGATTGTGTACATCGACAAAAGGAAATTTTGATTTTGTGGGTTTATGCTCCGGCACAACAAGAGTGTTGATGGGATTATATTTTTCAAAATCCATTTTATCACTGGATTGTGCACGGGTAGAAATGATGATGAACAACAAAAAAATGGAAATCATGCATTTCATGGTAAATCCGTTTTTAGTAAAGAGATACGCAAATTCTTTAATCATTTTCGAAGCCTAATTTATACCGGTCGGCAAACTTATTTATCCAGTCGTACAATTTGTGCACGTTCTCCAGGTCAAATAATTGTGTTCCTGAGTTCATAGTAGCTGCGGTACCGCAAGCAACTCCAAACCGAATCATTTCCCTTTCTGTTTTTCCGTGGGTGAGCATCCACGCGATTCCTGCCACCATACTATCACCGGCACCCACAGTAGTGTTTTTTTTCACTGTGGGTGCCGGTACGTGTTCATAGCCGTTTTTCGTAACCATCAGGGCACCGGAAGGTCCCAGGGAAACAACTATGATCTTACACTTCCCACTGTTGATCACTTCGAGGGCCGCGTCGTCCACTTCATTCAATTCAAGTTTTTCTTTACCGACCATTTTGCTCAATTCAGTCAGATTGGGCTTTAGCAGGTACACGCCTTCCCGGGCAGCAAGTTGCAAGGGAGTGCCCGAAGTATCTACTATATACTTTGCATTGAGTTGCCTGGCTACCGTTGCTATTCTGGCATAAAAATCATCCGGAACGCCAGGAGGCAGGCTTCCGCTGGCAATAATAATAGATGGCTTTTCGGGTAAGGCCCCAAGCGTTTCTATGACGGCATTACTTATCTCTTCATTTAATTCGCAGCCAGGCATTACAAACCGGAATTGGGCATTGGTGCTGGTTTCAGTAACTACCACATTTTCCCTTGTTTCGCCTTCGATAGGGATAGATTTGTAACGGATCTGTTGTTCATCCAGAAAGGTTTCGAGTATTTTTCCGTTTAACCCCCCGTTGGGGAAAACAGCCAGTGACTCTCCACCCAGCTTTTTTAAGGCTTTACTTACATTTATACCGCCGCCTCCGGCTTCAACGGTCAGTTCTTCGCAACGAAGTTTTTTCTCTGGGACTAAACGTTCGGTCGATGTGCTTTTATCAACAGCGGGGTTCATGGTTATTGTAACGATCATACAGGTTTAATTTAACAATCAGCAGTTAGCTTTCCATCTATTTTCTCTTTCGTATGAGATCATTCCAGGTATCAGGCAGCGTATCCTCAAATGCATCAAACCGAAGGCCAAGGGTCAACATGAAAGAACCTTCATCGGCCAATATGCCAACGGAGGAAATAGGAGTAAAAGAATTGGTATACCTGAAAGAGCCGCTTACAAAATAACGGTCTCCACTATAACCGGCAGATCCAAACATGCGGACGCTTGACTGCCAGTGCATGCCACTTACCGTTGAAGCCGCTGCACGGGCATGGTGATAACCGAAGCCAGGACCTAAAAACAAACCACCCGAAACAAAATAGCTGCCTTCCTCAAAAACCTTCGTGTATACATAACCGGGACGAAAATCAAGATTGACAATGGTTACGTTGTAAAGCCCCGTCATGTCTTCAAACCGCGGTTCATAGCTGGCATCGCTGGGTATAATATATCTGTTTCTTCCTTTCGCACGCAGCAGGTTGGGATTGAACTCAAACATAAAGGCCCCGGCGGATCGCCTTTGCCGCTGAGAGTAATCGGTGATCGCCGCCAGGGAAAACTTTTTATAATTGGTATTCAGAAGCCAATACGGACTTAATTTGAACAGGTTTATTGCAGTACGTACATTAAGCGTTTTTTTATCCTGTATGGAAGCAACATTGTTATAGAACCCGATCTTGCCGCCAACATTACTGGCTCCGTTATAGGTATTGAGTGAGATGACCAGCGACCGGTTGTTGGTTTTTCTGTTCAGACTTGGAGATATGGAAAGGTTGATGAATTTATATGACAGATAGAGGGCCAGATTTGTTCCGGTGTTAAACGGAAAACTTGCAGTCGGCGGAACAAGCGTATGATCAGGACTTATTTCAAGTCCTGCCCCTGTTCTTTCCAGTGAAACCCGGGCCACATATGGCAGGTCAAAATCGGCTATATAGGTAGAGTCTACCTTCACCTGGCCTAATAATGACAGCCAGACGTTTTGAATGATCAGAAATAGAACCACCCATTTTAACATTTGCAATACTACGGGATTTGTGTGAATGTACAGATGTGCGAATGAGTGGATGTGCGAAGGAACTGCGGTTGCGTTTTTACTTCACGGTTACCCATCCGCACATTTTCCTAATTGTTTGTAATACATTTCAATATATTCCTGTTTACGTTTCAGCCGGTATTGCATAATAAACCGGGGATGAGGCAGAGGAACAATGGTATCAAAAAAATGTTGACTATCATTCAAACGCTTTAAGTACCTATAATTTATTCCCTCACCAAGGCAAAATCCGACATCCCGGTGAATTCCGAAATTCAACTGACGTTTCAGGTTATCCACCACAAAGCCCTCAATGCTTGACTGCAGCGTTTTATCATCATAATAATTGAGGTTTTTATTATTGCCGGTAAATCCTAGAGGGCTGATGGCGGTTATGTAAAAATTTTTATAAAAAAACTCGGGGCCCCCAAACGCACGGATCATATCATAAATAAAAACAGAAGATAATTCCTGCTTCTTTGACCAGGGATTGTTAATGCCACAATCGTTTTGCAACCGGATAGGGTCAGTAAACGGTATCCCGGTGATGCCGCCACCAAAACGGCCGGGGTTGATGCCGAGAATCATCCAACGCAGGTGCTCATCCTGGTAGTATTTCTGGTAAAACTGGCGGCATATTTCCAGGGTAGTGGTATCCAGAAAGGGATTCATTACTTCTATGCCCTTGGGAAGTGTTACGGGAAGGTGAAGGGTTTGAAGAAATTGCAGCATCTTATCAGCAAAATTCATATGGGGGTATTTAACCGGGGTAAGACCAAACACGGTTTTACCCCGGCAGGGGTTTAAGGTCGGTAGAACTGTTTCGTAAATATTAAAATTGCTCCATAGGAGCAATACTAAAGGTTGCCTCCGTATGTTGCGTACCTACGGCACGCGTACCTAAAATCTTGCTACCGACATTTTGCTCCTGAGCAATGCAATACTATTCGCGCATTTGCACATAAATTAATGTGCCTCAAGCCAGTTGACGCCAGCGCCAACTTCCGCATCAGCCGGCACTTCATTCGGCAGCAGTAAAGCAGTTTGCATGCAATGGATAATAATGGGCTTGATCAATTCCACTTCTTCTTTAGGTGCATCAAATACCAATTCATCATGAACCTGCAGAAGCATTTTTGATCGTAGGTTCCTGGCGTTAAATTCTTGGTGAATGTTGATCATAGCGAGTTTGATCATGTCGGCAGCAGTACCTTGTATCGGGGAATTTATAGCATTCCGTTCCGCATAACTCCGTACCGTAAAATTTCCAGAGTTAATGTCTTTCAGCCAGCGTTTTCTTCCCATCAAGGTTCTCACGTATCCATGCTCCCTGGCAAAATTTATAGTGTCATCCATATACTTTTGGATGTTGGGAAACTGCTTTTTATAATTTTCTATGATCTCCTTTGCTTCTGCCCGGGGAATGTTTAGGTTCTCTGAGAGCCCGAAGGCTCCCTGTCCATAGATGATACCAAAATTCACGCTTTTGGCCTTATACCGCATCACTTTGGTTACGTCATTTTCATCAACATTAAACACTTTAGCGGCAGTTGCCGTATGAATATCCTTATGTTGCTTAAAGGCCTCGCACATGTTCGGGTCTGCGCTGATGGCCGCCACAATGCGCAGTTCAATTTGCGAATAGTCGGCACTTACCAACAGGTGGTCCTCGTCTCTAGGGATAAATGCTTTGCGTATTTCGCGCCCTCTTTCCGTTCTGATGGGAATGTTTTGCAGATTAGGGTTGTTGCTGCTCAGCCGGCCGGTAACTGCTATGGTTTGTCCGTACCAGGTATGCACCCGTCCCGATTTGCGGTTGATGATCAGGGGAAGCGCATCCACATAGGTAGACTTTAATTTGGTCAGTTCGCGGTAACCCAGGATGTCCTCAACAATCTGGCTTTGGTTCTTCAGCTTTAGCAATACATCTTCTCCTGTCGCATACTGGCCGTTTTTAGTAGTTTTGGCTTTGGGGTCAAGTTTCAGTTTTTCAAACAAAACTTCGCCCAGTTGCCTTGGAGAAGACAAATTAAACCTAACGCCGGCCTGGCTATACACGCTCTCTTCGCAGCGTTTAGCTTCTCTTTCCAGTTCTTTGGAATACTCATTCAGGAAATCCATGTCTATACGTATTCCCTCAAATTCCAGGTCGGTAAGTACTTTAACCAGGGGGCTCTCGACTTCCTGAAATACTTTTTCAACATCTTTTTGATTTAATAACGGAGCAAATACGTTCTTTAACTGGAGTGTAATGTCGGCATCTTCTGCGGAGTATTCTTTGATCTTATCCAGTTCCACGTCCCGTATACTTACCTGGCTCTTGCCTTTTTTTCCCAGGATTTCTTCCATTCCTGTGAGTTCGTAACCCAGAAACTGGGCACTCAATAGGTCCATATTATGCCTGCCTTCGGGCTCTAGCAGATAATGGGCTACCATGGTATCGAAAAGATGACCGTTGACCTCAACGCCATACCATTTAAGCACCAGCAGGTCGTACTTAAGATTGTGGCCGATCCATATTTTATCAGGGTCGTTAAAAAGGTCCCTGAAACAGCGTAATATAGAGAGAACCCGTTCACGGTCCGGAGGGCAGGGAATATAATATCCTTCGCCGGGCAGGAATGAAAAGCTAAGTCCCACCAATTCGGCGTTGTTGGCGTCAATACCGGTGGTTTCGATGTCGAAGGAGATCTCTGTTTGTAGCTGCAGTTTATTGATTAGCTCCAGGATAGCCGCTTCACCTTCCACTGCATGATAGGTGTGTGTTGTATTATGAATATTCTTATCAGCAACCAACCCCATTCCATCTGCCAGTCCCGGGAGCGGGATTTCATCAATAGCTGGTTTCAGCGGTTCGTTTTTTTGTGTAACTACACTTCCGAACAGGTTGGTCTGAATGACTTCCGGAGCACTCGAGAACACGGTAAAGTCTTCTCCAAGGATCCGCTTGCCAAGTGCCTTGAATTCCAGTTCGATGAAAATATCTTTCAGCACTTCTTTGTTGAATTCTTTTATCCTGAAATCTTCTTCATGAAAAGTACACGGCACTGCAGTGATGATAGTAGCCAGCTTTTTGCTCATGATAGCCATTTCTCTTCCTGTTCTCAGCTTTTCTCCCAGCGAACCCTTGATGTTCTCCGCATTAGCCAGTACGTTCTCCAGGGTGCCGTATTCAGACAACAGCTTGGATGCGGTTTTTTCTCCAATGCCGGGTATGCCGGGTATATTGTCTATGGCGTCTCCCATAAGGCCCAGGATGTCAACAACCTGGGATACATTCTTGATGTTCCATTTTTCGCATACTTCTTTTGCCCCCAGGATTTCTTCTTTGTTATTCTGGTAGGAGGGCTTATAAATTTTGATCTTATCCGTTACAAGTTGTCCGAAGTCCTTGTCAGGGGTTACCATGAACACTTCATAACCTTCCTTTTCCGCCTGTTGTGCCAGACCGCCGATCAGGTCATCTGCTTCAAAGCCATCGCATTCTACCACCGGAAGGTTAAAGCCCTTAATGATGTTTTTGATGTCATTCAGTGAATCCCTCAGGTCTTCCGGAGCATCCTGCCTGTTAGCTTTATAGTCAATGAAATCGCTGTGCCGTTCTGTTGGAGCGTGGGTATCAAAAGCAACTGCCAGGTGAGTGGGTTTTTCTTTATTCATAAGGTCTACCAGGGTGTTGGTAAAGCCGAACTGGGCGTTGGTATTGCGGCCTTTCGAGGTCAGGCGTGGGTTGCGGATGAGTGCATAGTAGGCACGGTAAATGAGTGCCATCGCGTCCAGCAAAAATAGTTTTTTGATCATCCGGCGAAGTTAAGAACTATGGGTAGGATAAGTAATTTTTCATCCCCATAAATGCCCATGTGATAAAGCGCCACATAATTTTTTTGGGAAGCAACGCACATTAACTGGAGGGGTTGTTTTGGATCGCAATGGTAGCCATCGGGATATACTTTGTGCGACACAACATAACTAAGCATTCCGGAACTCATCACTTCTGAAAATCCTTTAGGTAAATTTTTTAGAATGACCGTTCTTAATTCGGTCATAATTCGCTTCCTTTCGTCTGGAAGGCTGTTCAGGTATTCTTGCGGAGAACTGGCTGTGGATTGCATAATTTTAATCAAATCAGGTTTTGGCAGAAGGTCAGGTGCGTCTTGTTTAACGCCTGATGAAGATAAGATCTTTTACCAGCTTTTTCAACTCAGGAAGTAAGTGCACCAACAGGATGCACCACTTTGGTATACGGCGCTTCCTCACCCTCAACATGCCACTCTGCCCATAAGCGATCCTGCTCATCAAGGGTGAGGGCCAGCCAGTTGCGGGCACCAATAAAGCGTTGGGCAGTTCCCGGGAATTTCAGCATGCGTGCGGTGATATCGCGGTCGATCTCTTCTATTTTATCCCCCAGGATCTTTTCCATCATATATAAAATTATTGAAGGCGGCGGTATATTTACTATTGCAGAAGAAATGAGCTGATTGATTACATTGGCTTCGTCGAATACGGCACTGTCCCGCTGGGATTGTATGTAGCCCAGGGCAGCAATATGTACATCACCCGAAAGAATGGTAACCCGGCATCCGGATTCCTTAGAGAATTTCAGCAAGCGATGTATCAGCCGTAATCGTTCTCCCTGATGCGTTTGGCTGAGCCACTGATCTTTTAAATCATCTTCAAGTTCTTGTTGGCCCGGAAGTAATCGAAATGCAACTTCGATCATGTTAAGGTTGAAATATACAACCGGAAGGCTGGACATTACCAACAGGTGCTTACATGGAGATTGGGCAGGGCTATTCGTGTTGGCTTTTTCTACAAATTCAGCATTCATCCAGTCATATACCTGGCCCCAGGTTTCCGGGCTCATTACCGTCTTTTGCGTACGCTCCGAACGCAGGTCAAGCGTTAAAATGGCAATGTTTCCGATGCGATATGCGTGGGTGTAACTGGTTTGGCCGAATAGCGTGGATTTCCCGAAATCAGTATCATCTTTAGCTTGCAATTGAAATATGCGGAAGTGCTCACGCGCCACTTTGTAAATACCTTTAAACACCTCACATTGCTGCTGCTCCGGCGGATAAGATCCCCAACCGTCAAAAATGTCATGATCATCCCACATCATCACCGCAGGAATCTGGCCCATTACTGATGCCGGCACAGGATCACTCCATCGTTGACAATAAAGGTCAAAATAAAATTGTTCTACAAGTTGCTGCATACGCTTTGTGAAAGGCGCTTTTACACGCTGCTTCTCGGGCTTACCGGACCACTCCTTCAGGGGATCAACAACATCCCACATAGGATCAGCGTACACCTGATCACCACCCATAAGCATCAGATGAAAAGACTTTTCTTGGTGCATGTTCCAAAGTACTTCCCACATAGCATTTTTCTCTTTGATCTTTTTCGCATCCTTCGAACTGTGAAAGCCAAAACACGACGCATAGGAAAGGCGCAAAATGTTATCCCGTTCAGGAACTATGTAACGGAAAGTTCGGCCACTAATGGAATAATCAATCGGCTGCTCTTCATTCGTCTGAAGCACTGACCACTCCAGCCGCCATACGTAACAGTCTCCCATTGTTTTCAACAAGGTTGCCTTATCTTCATACTGCAGCGGTTTTCCCTCGACGACAAGTTGAAGTTCTGGTGGAGTTGCTTCACCTTTGATGACAACAAGTGCTGAAGTAAACCAATAATCTTCTTTTAAACCGCGAAATCTTAAAATGGGGCCCATTATAATTGTAGACATATAGTTGTACTATGTTGGCGTGTGATAGTTGATGCTTGTCAGGCTGTTTACCAGATCCTGATCCGCTTCTCTCCGGCTTTATACATTTTATCTTTCTCTGTTATACCAAAAGCGTCGTACCAGGCATCCATATTGTAATAGCTACTAAAGCAAGCAAGAGGCGTATACCTGATTTTTTCATATCATAATATTTTGATGAACAAGTGAACAAATCCGATGCTAGGCAACTGGTTATACTACGAACCGTGGATACAACCCAGCAGTGTCCTACAATAACAAACATTCTAATTTTATGCCAGCTCATTGCGTGCTCGCCGCTTTGCCATAGGTTTGATGATTAATTCAAATGGCATGAAAAGACCACAGGGAATAATATGGATGGCCTGTCTTAGCGTTTTTGTAGCGGCATGTTCACCTTCGGCTTATATGGCTAAACTGGCTGAAAGGCAGGTGCTGGGTCAGCCATCGTTTAAAACGGCACACACTGGAATCAGTATTTATGATGTTGCTACAGGCAGATATCTATATAATTATCAGGGTGAAAAATATTTTGTACCCGCGTCAAACACAAAAATATTTACGCTGTATGCCGGACTAAAATACGTAAAAGATTCTTTAGCCGCCATTCGTTTTGAAGAAACGCCCGATACTTTGTTTATTTATCCTACTGCCGATCCTACGCTGCTCCACCCTGATTTTGAGGAGCAGCCATTAATTAAGAAATTGCAAAATACTTCCAAAAAGGTTGTTGCAGTAAATGATCAGTGGCAGGAGCAGGCATTGGGTCCGGGCTGGTCATGGAACGATTACAGTGAAACGTATATGGTTGAACGCAGTTCGATGCCTGTGTACGGCAATGTGATCAAATGGATACAGTCGTCTCAAAAAACCACGCAACCCGAACTGGAAGACAGCATGCAAACTTTTATATTCTCGGAACCTGAAGTTAACTGGAAGGTTAAGTTCAGGGAAGACCGGTTGAATAAAACGTTCAGGGTGAACCGCAGGAAGGAGGAGAACTATTTTGAGATCAGCCAGGGAGAAGAAATACTCAAAGAGCAATCGGTTCCCTTTATCACCAACGGTATAGTGTCAGCGCTAGAATTATTGAAAGACACTGTTCACAAAGAGATCGTTATTCTGCCTAGTCCCCGGAAGCCTTATTCCCCTCTTCAAACATTGCGTTCGCAGTCTTCCGACTCATTGTATAAACCCATGATGCACCTCAGTGATAATTTTTTTGCCGAACATGTGCTGTTAATGGCTTCTTATGAAAAACTGGGAATCATGAGCGATTCCAGGATGATCGATACTTTGCTGAACTCAGATCTGGCAGCCTTGCCCCAAAGGCCTAGATGGGTGGATGGCAGTGGCCTTAGCCGGTATAACCTGTTTACACCTCAGGATTTCGTGTGGATACTCAACAGGATAAAGGAAGAATTTGGCATGGAAAGGGTAAAGGCCATTTTCTCCCATGGTGGACAGGGGACACTTAAAAATTATTACGCTGCAGATAGCGCATTCATTTATGCAAAAACCGGAACCCTTTCCAGCCATATAGCTCTTAGCGGATACCTCCTCACTGCAAAAAACAAACTGCTGATCTTTTCGGTATTAGTGAATAATCACCAGGCTGATGCCACTGCTATACGGAGGGCTGTCGAGCAGTTCCTGCTGGGGATACGAAAAAAATACTGATCGGGTAATACGAAATGTCTGCATGCCAGGTGCGTGTGCTTAGGAGTAAACCGCAAATTCGCAAATTGGCCAACTAGCAGCGGCCAAACAATTTGTCCAGGTGGTCTTTTTTGAATTCCATATAAGTTGGGGTGCCCGCCGTAGTAAGGTTTGGTGTTTTACAAAGAAACAACTCTTCTACTAAAACCTTCATTTCTTTTTGTGATAACGGCTTGCCGGATTTCACGGCATGCTGAGTTGCTAATGAGCGGATGATCTTTTCACGCTTTGAATATTTAACTTCATTGCTGAAGTGTTTGTATTGTTCCAGCAGGTTTTCCAACGCGCGCTTTTCATTACCCCCTTCAATGTCGGCCGGAGTGCCCTGGATCACGAACGAATGATTGCCAAAAGGTTCTACATGATATCCCAAACGGTTCAGGTCGTCGATAAGTTCGTTAAACAATAACGCGTCCTGCGGGGACAACTGCAGGCTGGCAGGAAAAAGACTTCTCTGAGTAACCATCGGGTGGCCCTGTAGAGCGGTTTCGTACCGTTCATACAAGATGCGCTCATGCGCAGCCTGCTGATGAATCAGCAGGTAACCGGTATTGGCGGAGGCAATAATATAGGTATTGTGCAGTTGCATGAGTTCAGCTATCTCTTCCATCCGAAGGGGTTTCGGATTTTCTATTCGCGGTTGTATACCACCGTTAGGGCTATGTGCCTGCACATCCCCTTCTGGTAGGGGTGGGTAAGTCGGACTAGATCCTTGAACAGCTGTCGTATCCAAAGGGTCATAGAAATCCTTCCAGTGTTTGAGTTCGCTTCTGTCAGACTCGATAAAATGAGCCTGGTTTTTTTGCATGAAGGTTTTAAATAAACCGGAAGAAATCGCTGCAGCCTGGTTTGCTTCCGTAAATGGCTTGGAAATGGCATCAAGCTGTTGAATTCCGGCATCCAGGTCAAATTCAAGTGTCGGAGTAATGCTAAATTGCGCAAGGGCATGTTTCACGGCGGCCTGCACGAAGGCGTAGACAATCTTCTCGTCTTCGAACTTGATTTCCTGCTTAGTGGGATGTACATTCACATCAACCTGTGCGGGGTCAAGATCTATGAATAGAACGTACAAAGGGAAGCTGTCAGGTGAAATCATCTGCTGATAAGCGCTCAAAATAGCATGATTCAGATAAGCGCTTTTGATAAAGCGGTTATTTACAAACAGGTACTGATCGCCCCGTGTTTTTTTGGATGTTTCCGGCTTTCCCACAAAGCCGTGTATGATCAGGTAATCGGTGTTTTCCTGAACGGACACCAGTTTGGCATTGTATTGACTGCCCAGTAACTGAACGATACGTTGTTTCGATGTTCCTTTTTCCAGGTGAAAAACCTGTTGGCCATTGCTGGTAA
The DNA here is from genome assembly GCA_037718865.1 of Chitinophagaceae bacterium. Taxonomy (GTDB): domain Bacteria; phylum Bacteroidota; class Bacteroidia; order Chitinophagales; family Chitinophagaceae; genus JADCRZ01. The sequence continues at coordinate 28,840 of JBBJMP010000006.1, forward strand.
GGGAAAAGAATACCTGTGGAAAAGCCAGGGCCACCCGGATGAATTCATCCACGATATGCCGCATTTCTGCCGGATTGCTCTTTAAAAAATTTCTACGGGCAGGAACGTTGAAGAACAGGTTCTTCATGGCAATACTGGTACCTACTGCCGCTGCAAAGGGTTCCTGCCTGATCACCAAGCTGTTTTCAATGGTGATATAAGTGCCCGCCTCATCCTCTGCCCGCCTGGTTTTTAATTCTACCTGCGCAACTGCTGCTATAGATGCCAGAGCCTCCCCACGGAAACCCATAGTCCGTATCTGAAACAAGTCATCGATCTTGTTTATTTTAGAGGTGGCATGACGTTCGAAACACATACGGGCATCGGTTTCACTCATGCCCTTGCCGTTGTCCATCACCTGTATCAAGGCCTTGCCCGCATCGTTTATCAGCAACCTGATCTCCGTTGATCCGGCATCTACGGCATTTTCCATTAATTCTTTTACAGCACTGGCCGGCCGCTGAATAACCTCGCCGGCTGCAATCTGGTTAGCAATATTATCGGGTAACAAATGGATGATATCGGGCACTTCAAAAATTCTTTACGCAAAATTAATGGTTCTACAGGTTTTACCTTAATTCATTTAAATAGTGAACGGCTAATAACCGGAAAAGCATCGTTTAACGTTTAGATGCAAATCCCTATCCATGAAAACGTTATCCTATTGCGTAATCCTATGCGCATGCCTGATCTCAGCCTGCCAGAAAGCCGCTATTCCACCAGACCAGAATGTCGATGCAAAAATTACCGTACAAAAATCCCTGACTGAGTATATCATCAGGAAAGGAAATCACTATTCCGATCAAACCGAATACCAGCTGATAAGCACCAACGCAATACGTGCAAAGGTAAAATTTGATAATTCGGCTATTTATACTTCGAAAGATGCCGTAAACCAGGGCGACGTGAACAAACTTGTCGGATTTTCCGATTGCGGAACGAATCACCATCAGAACAGTGCCCGGCTTGGCTGGTCATGGAACGGAAAAGATGTGATGCTGTATGCTTACGCGTATGTTGATAGTGTAAGGATCATCAAAACCCTTGGTGCAGTAAATTTGAATGAATCATTTTCCTGCTCTGTAAGCACAAAGGGCAGCTATTACTACTTTACCATGAATAATTATTCAGATTCGATACCTGCCCATTGCGTCGGCTATACCGGAAGCCGGTATAAGTTATTTCCTTATTTCGGAGGGGATGAAATTGCACCCCATGATATTCGCATTGCGCTTACCGAAGAGTAATCGTTTTACGACAGGACCATGGTTTAGCATGTGCCATTCTACAACCAAGTACCTTCAAAGTCAACCTGTACATTGCATTCCCCGTTTAGTCTGAATTCAAATACCGAGGGATTAACAGACACTGGCTGATATTTCTGTTCAATTAGTTCGTAGATCTCTATCTTCTTAAACACCGGATCTGCTATGACATAATATTTAACCCCTTGCTCTTCATATAACTCATATTTTTCATGCCTGTCTTTATACGCGGTAGATGGAGACAGGATCTCCACTGTGAGTAAGGGAGCAAAATCCAAAAAGACTTTATCAGTCTTTTTACATATGATCAGCAAATCAGGTTGTACGACAGTTTTTTCGTCAATTTTCCAGTCGACCGGCATAAAGACTTCGCAATTAGGGCAAGCCTTCGTTAAAGACGTATTGAATTTGGTATAAAGCATACCATTGATCCGTTGATGACTTATTGCCGGCGCAGGGCTCATGGCATAGGGCATGCCATCGATCAGTTCCCAACGCCCTTCCCATTGGCAGTAATCGGTGTAAGTGAATTGTGGCCGGTATTTATCTGCTATGGACATCCATCAAAAATACAAATAATTTCCAACGGTTGCGTTGTCTGCATTTCTTCTTAATTTGTGATTAAAAGGTACCCAACTTGTGTTATGAAGAAATTATGGATTGCTTTTCTGATCACCAGTTCTTACTATTGTGTTGCCCAGCAAAATCCCCGCCTGTCGCGCCAGCTATGGGTGGATAGTGTTTTCAAATCTTTAACTGAGGACCAGCGCATTGCCCAGCTTATGGTGGTTCGTTTATCGGAAAGAAATGCCGGCGGCGTCGTCTGGTACGACAAAGAAGTTACAGACAATATTAAAAAGTATAACATAGGTTCTATCTGTCTTTTCCAGGGTAACCCGGTTAAACAGGCAGATATGATCAACGCGTTCCAAAGCATTGCGAGGACGCCGTTAATGATCTGCGTTGATGGGGAATGGGGCCTTGGCATGCGGTTCGATAGCGTAGGCAGCCTGCCCTTCCAGCTTACCATGGGAGCCATGTCGGATGCAAGTCTGGTTTACAAAGTGGGTAAGGCCATGGGCGAACAATGTAAGCGCATAGGCATCCACGTTAATTATGCACCGGTGGTTGATATTAATAACAACCCGGATAACCCGGTTATTAATTTCCGTTCCTTTGGTGAAGACAAATACAAGGTCGGATCTTACGGGGTTCAGATCATGAAAGGCCTGCAGGATATGGGTGTCATGGCCTGTGCCAAGCATTTTCCGGGCCACGGCGATGTGGCCGTAGATTCTCATTTTGACCTTCCTGTGATCAAAAAAAATATCCCTCAGCTGGATTCACTCGAGCTGTATCCGTTCCGGGAAGCATTTAAGGCCGGCATAGGAAGCGTGATGATCGCACATTTGTATATCCCTGCCATTGATGCTACGGCTAACCGGGCAAGCTCTCTTTCATACAATAATATTACCAAGTTATTGAAAGAGAATCTGGCATACCAGGGATTGATCTTCACAGATGCGCTGGAGATGCAGGGAGTAAGGAAATTTTTTCCTGACGGGGCAGCTTCCGTTGAATCCATCATTGCCGGAAACGATATGCTTTGCTTACCGGGAAACATTCCTGGCAGCATAGCAAAAATACGGGAAGCCATAAAAAATAAAAGATTGAGCTGGGCTGATATTAATACCAAAGTAAAAAGGGTGTTGAATGCTAAGTACACATATGTCCTTCCGAATATAAAACCGATTAATACAGCCTACCTTACCAGAGATATTAATAATAAGATCCCCGACCTGCGACGGCTTGTCGCTGATAACGCCATTACCCTGGTTCGCAATGGCGACCCGGCCGTTTTTCCTTTGCCGGTTAGCCAGAACAATAAAATTGCCTATGTAGGGATAGGCATAAGCGGTGACAACGCATTTGCCAAACGGATGCGGTCAGACTACAACGCAGACATATATTATTTTGATTATAAAAGCAGTACGGCCCGCATCCTTTCCCTGATGGAAATTCTAAAAAAAAGATATGATGCCGTGGTGGTTGGTGTTCATAATTATTCGAGGTACCCGGCCAATAATTTTGGCATTTCACAGGCCGCTGTGCAATTGATGAATAACATTCGTCAGGAGACAAAAAGCATGACCTTATTTTTCGGGAATCCGTATGCGTTGAAAAATGTTTGCGACGCTAAAAATGTCATGGTCTGTTATGAAGACGATGCCATCTTTCAGGATGCTGCCATTCGAATCTTACAGGGACTGCAAAAACCTGTGGGCCGCTTACCGGTAACCGTTTGCGAAGCGTTTACCTTTGGAACCGGTATTATAGGAACAAATGATATCCCCTCCGTACAGCCAGCCACACTTAGTTTTAATGAAACTAAATTAAACCGGATCGATTCGATAGTCCACAGTGCCATACTAAACAAAGCCACCCCGGGTTGTGTGGTACTGGTTGCAAAAGATGGAAAGATCGCATACCAAAGATCGTTTGGTTATTATACTTACGACAGCCTGGAAGCAGTAAGCCAGGAAAGTGTTTTTGATATGGCATCCGTAACCAAGATTTTTGCAACCACATTGGCAGTTATGAAACTGCATGAGGAAGGCAGACTTGACGTAAAAAAAAAATTGGGTGATTATTTAAGCTGGGTTAAAGGAAGCGATAAGGAAAACCTTCCGATCGAAGATATCCTGCTGCACCAGGCCGGATTAAAATCTTTCATACCTTTCTATAAAGAAACAATAGACTCCTCCAGGGGCGGACTGGCCTTATATACGATGTACTCTGCCACTTCTGTGCATAGCCATTCGATACGGGTAGCCGAAGAAATGTATATGAGGAACGACTGGCTGGATACGATGTACAAGCGCATACTGCAAAGTGAACTGGGCCCGCCACAGCACTATGTATACAGCGATAACGATTTTATATTTTTGGGTAAAGTCGTCGAAGCCATTACCGGGACAACCCTCGACCAATACGTAAAACAGGAATTTTACGACAGGCTTAACCTGACAAGCACCGGCTTCAAGCCTCGCGAACGATTTCCCATGAACCGTATTGTTCCTACAGAACAGGAAATAGCTTTCCGCGGGCAGCTATTGCGTGGTGATGTGCATGACCCGGGGGCTGCTATGTTTGGCGGAGTTGCGGGCCATGCCGGTCTGTTCAGCAAAGCCTATGACCTTGCCGTGTTGGCACAGATGTTATTGAACGGGGGAAGCTTTAACGGTCGGCAATTGTTAAAAAACAATACGATCAATACATTTACTGCTTACCACAGTCCTGTCAGCAGACGAGGTTTTGGATTTGACAAGCCGGAAAAAGATAATGCCTCCCGTAAAGATCCCTATCCCTGTTTATCTGCTTCACCCCTTACTTATGGCCATACAGGATATACCGGAACCTGTGTATGGATCGATCCCAAATACAACCTAATCTTTGTTTTTCTCTCTAACCGAGTCAATCCTTTAGGAGGGGAAAATACCAAACTACTACGGATGAACGTGCGGGCCAACATCCAGGAAACCATTTATAAGGCCCTGGGCCTGTGAATGGAGGGGTGTTACTAACGAACCATCCGGATCATTATTAAATAGATCGCTTTCGCCAGCTTCCGATCCGCACATTCGCAAATCCGCACATTCGCACATTGTCTTTACCTTTAACAAAATTCTACGATTATGCCTGGCTTTGAATTTTTTGGCGATGAAGAACGTAAAGAAGTAAATGACGTATTGGAAACAGGTATCCTTATGCGCTACGGGTTTGATGGGGCACGAAAGGGGCACTGGAAAGCAAAGGAACTGGAACAGGCCATTTGCAATCGTTTTAGTTGCAAACATGCACAGCTTACCTCCAGTGGCACGGCTGCCTTAACCACAGCAATGGCTGCACTAAATATAGGCGCTGGCGATGAAGTGATCATGCCGGCCTTTACTTTCGTGGCCAGCTTTGAAGCCGTCTTATCTGTCGGAGCCGTTCCCGTATTGGTTGACATTGATGAAACACTTACACTGAGCCCCAACGCTGTTCGCGCGGCCATCACACCGGTAACAAAATGTGTAATGGCGGTGCACATGTGCGGAAGTATGGCGGATATGGATACCTTGTCTGCTATTTGCAGTGAGCATAACCTGGTTTTGCTGGAAGATGCCTGCCAGAGTATTGGCGGCAGCTACAAAGGAAAAATGCTGGGAACTATTGGCCATGCGGGAACTTTTTCATTTGATTTTGTAAAAACCATTACCTGCGGAGAAGGCGGCGTGGTTATGACGAATAATGAGGACGTCTATGTCAAGTCCGATGGTTATACCGATCACGGCCATGATCATCAGGGCGCCGATCGCGGCGCTGACCTTCATCCTTTCATTGGATACAATTTTCGCATTTCAGAACTGCATGCTGCCGTAGGACTGGCTCAGATCCGAAAGTTGGATACATTCCTTGATATTCAGCGTAAAAATAATAAGATGCTGAGAACTTACCTGGAGGAGATCCCGGAAATCAGCTTCAGGGTTGTTCCGGATGAAGAAGGCGACAGTTGTACATTTCTGAGTTGGTTTCTTCCCACAGAAGAAATAACCAAAGCATTCGTAGAAGAAATGAAACTTCAGAGCTTGTTTGCCGACAATTTTTACTGGTATAATAATAATTGGCATTACATCAGTAAATGGGATCATTTGAAAAATGCCGTTTCGCTAAACGGATTATCGGATAATACAGCGAAAGTGCTCAAAACGTATGCGAGTAAATCATTTCCCGCATCTGATGCCATTATGAGCCGCTGTATATCTACCCTGATCAGTCTTTCCTGGACGGAAGAACAGGTTAGGCAAAAAGGGGAAACGATGCTGGGGGTTTTGCGTAAAGTGATGCAACGCCAACAGGTAGGGGCGTAGCAATGCCTATTGTCGTGCAATACCCTTTTGTTTCAATAACGAACGGAGATATTTTGGCCTCTCAATAATTATTTCATAGTAACTGCGTTTAATAAACACTTTTTCCTTCAAGCATATTGCAGTATGCCAGTGAACCCAAACGGAATCGGAGGCGGATATTCGTCGCCTTTTCAAATTGCAGTTCCTGGCGGCAGAAAAAAGCCAGGTTTTTAGTATACATTCCTTCAGGTATCGGCCGAATAAATGGAAGCGTTTGAAACATAGGTTTTATGGAATCTGGTTTGCGCGCTGGTTGATCTTTAAGTGAAGAAACCTGGTCACGAACTAAAGATTTGTTAATTCTATCATTGTTATTGTTGGAGAAAAGACTAATTACATGCTGTGCGGGTAGTTTAGTTGATATCAGGACCATCACCACAACAATAATTTTACTCAATCGATGCATACGCTTTACTATTTGTGTGTAAATTACGGCTTGATTTTTGTGGAATCCCGCAACTTTTATAATTTAATCAAAGTTATGCGAAATTAAACCGGTAGGTAGAAATGTCATTAAGTCAAAGTTTACAACAAAAATTATTACAAAAATTATCACCCCAGCAGATTCAGTTAATGAAGTTGCTGCAGGTGCCAACTGCCAATCTGGAAGAACGTATAAAAGAAGAGCTCGAAGAAAACCCTGCCCTTGAAGTTCTTGAAGACGACCACGACAATAGTGACGATATCAAAGATGATATGGACGCTTCCGATGATGACTATGAAATGGATGGGGGTGAGGACGAGTATGGCAACCTGGACATTAGTGATTATGTGATGGACGGAGACGACGAAGTGGGTGATTATAAACTGCGTGACGACAATTACCCGGAAGTTGACGATAATAAGGTGATACCTTACCGCGTTGAAACCACCTTTCATGATATGCTTGCTGACCAGCTGGGAATGCTTAAGCTGGATGAACGCACGAGCAAAATAGCCGAGCAGATTGTGGGAAGCATTGATGATGATGGCTATTTGCGTAGGGAGACAACATCCATACAGGACGACCTGGCCTTCAGGCAAAATGTTGAGGTAAACGAACAGGAAATAGAAGACCTCATCAATAAGATCCAGCAATTTGATCCACCCGGCGTGTGTGCCAGAAATCTTCAGGAATGTTTGCTATTGCAGTTGCACCGGAAGCTTAAAGAAGGCAAGGAGGTTAAAATAGCCATTGATATCTTAACGGACTATTTTGATGAGTTTACCAAAAAGCATTATGATAAAATTCAACGCGGACTTGGTTTAACAGACGACCAGCTTAGAGAAGTCATTAACCAGATCGTAAGGCTGAATCCCAAACCGGGCGGCAATGTTGGTGAAGTAAATAAAGGGGAAAGTTACGTAATTCCTGATTTTTATGTCGTCAATACCGGAGGCAGGCTTGAGGTAACCTTGAATTCAAAAAATGCTCCTGACCTTCGTATCAGTGAAGGCTACCGGGACATGCTCCGGGATTATGACAGGGGCGCAAAGAAAGACAAACGCCAAAAGGAGGCCGTTCTTTTTATCAAGCAGAAGATCGATGCAGCCAAATGGTTCATTGATGCCATTAAGCAAAGGCAGCATACCTTGCTGAGCACCATGGAAACCATTTTGGATTACCAGTATGATTTTTTCCTTACCGGAGATGAAACTACCATGAGGCCGATGATCCTTAAAGATATAGCAGAACGTACCGGCCTGGACATATCCACGGTAAGCCGCGTGGCGAATAGCAAATTCGTACAGACCGAATTTGGTACTTACCGGCTAAAATTCTTTTTCAGCGAATCCCTGAGTACCGATAGCGGAGAAGAAGTTTCAACCCGGGAAGTAAAAAAGATACTTAGTAATATGGTCGAAGCTGAAAGTAAAAAGAAACCACTTAGCGACGAACGCTTAACGGAACTATTGCAGGAAAAGGGCTATAATATCGCCCGCCGTACAGTCGCTAAATACCGCGAGCAGCTAAATATTCCCGTGGCGCGGTTAAGGAAAGAATTATAGCCAGTAAACAGGTATCCCGTAAATTGAGGTCCACTGCTGCTACGGTTATCTTAATGCAAGAACACAATGAAAGATAAGAACGGATTAGATCCTAAGAAGCCAGGCGACCTGCTTTATTCTTTTGATAATCTTCCGAAATCAGACGAAGAAAGAAGAAAGCCGGATAATCAACCTGCCTTTCTCCGCCTTCCGGCCAATCTCCTTTCTTATCTCTTTCATCCCTTGTTCATTCCCGCTTATATAGCCGCTTTTCTCATTTTCGTTCATCCGTATGTATTTTTCAGGTTCAATGAAAACTTACGCATGTTGCGATTTATAACCGTTCTGCTGCTTACGGTTTTTTTTCCGGCCTTTTCAATATTTCTGTTACAGCGGTTAGGATTCGTACAAAGCGTTTATCTGCGGACACAGCGGGAAAGGATCATCCCCTATATTACTTCCATGTTTTTTTTCTTCTGGGCATTCTATGTTATGAAAAATTTGCCTGATAGTCCCCGCATGTTCACCATTCTTCTTTTAGGCGTTTTCCTGTCATCTATCGCTGCCTTTATGGCTAATATTTATTTCAAAGTTAGCATGCATGCCATTGCCATGGGCGGACTGATCACTTTTTTCGTGCTATTGTCTATGCAGGGAACCTTTTCTATGGGAATCTATTTATCACTGGCTATTTTTATTGCCGGGTTAGTTTGTACTGCCCGGCTGATTGTTTCTGATCATCATCCGTTTGAAGTGTATGTAGGCTTTTTCCTGGGGGTTATCTGTCAGGCAATGGCCAGATTTTTTGTTTAAGAAACGCTATGTTTTGGTAGTTTCAAACTAGTGTTAAGTTAAATGTAAAGTGACGTGTAATTTTGTATATTTGTAAAACACCTTACAAATGATACGCTATACAATAAAATTAACGAAGGCGGAAGTGGAAGAATTAATGGCAATAATTGACAAGGGCTCACATACTTCCCAAACGTTCCGTATTGCGTATATTCTTTTGAATTGTGATGAAGGAAAATATTCTCAGAAAGTAACTAACGAACAAATAACGAAGGCGTTAAGGGTGGGAATGCGAACAATAGACCGTGTCAAAAAGAAATTTATGGAGGTGGGATTTGAGGCATCGCTTGAAAGACGACCTGCCACGCGGGTTTATGAAAAGAAAATGGATGGAGAGCTGGAGGCTAAATTAGTCACTCTATGCTGCAGTGAGCCACCGAAGGGATATGCAAGATGGTCATTGCGGCTTTTAGCTGACAAAATGGTTGAATTAAAATATGTCGACAGTATTAGTCATGTAACCGTAAGGAATATTCTAAAAAAAACGAACTTAAGCCGTGGAAAGTAACGAGTTGGTTAATACCGCCTGCGAGAAGTGGGCAATTCGTGTCAAATATGGAATTTGTGTTGGATGGGTATAAAAGGCCCTACCCTTTCGCCAAACTCATTGTATGAAACATTTGATCCGGCAGAAGCGAAAACCTATGGGATAGATTTGAATTCGTATATACGCCAAAACGTGGCAGCTGGTTAAATATGGGTGCGACTTGTAAAGTTGATGCTGTAATTGTTTCGATTCTCAGATAAATGGGAATAGAGAAACCTGCCATTCTGTTGGTAGTAGTCTACTCCGACAGGCATAGAGAGTAATCTCTGGGTCTGAAGCTCGGTGGACAATGTACCGAATGGCCGCAAGGCCATCAGTGAAGGCCGTGAGGCTAAAGCTGACCTGGAAGTTTCATCCGGGATAGGGCTAGGCTGACTGGCATGGTTAAGGTAACTAAACTATCGATAAACGTCGTGAAGCCAAATGAGCTAAAGAAACTGATAAGCTCAAGCCAAAAGGCAAGCGTGGGACAATCTACTCCATGTTTAGATTGCACAGACAAACAGCACGCCGGCGGAGAGATAGAACCTAACCCAGTCCTGTTGCAGCATCGGAACAAGGTAAGCCCTATTCCTCGCCTGCAAGGGCAAGTCGACCGCAAGGAAGACCCATGAGGAAGAGGGTATAGGAACTAACAAAAAGCGAAGGGCGCTTTGTAACGAAGCGTATAGGGGATGAAAGGATCGCCCTGCGGTGAAAGCCGGCTGACTTGTTATAGTGGTCAATCATGGCGAGAAAACAAGTAGAACCTAAAACTAAGGGGAAACAAGCAAATGACTGTATCACCAAATATAGCTGCGGTTCCCACAGACGGAACAGACTGGAATTCCATTGACTGGAACCAGGCCCACCGTATGGTAGTGAGGCTACAAGTGCGTATCGCTAAGGCAACACGTGAAGGCCGCTGGCGCAAGGTAAAAGCCTTGCAATGGCTGCTGACACATTCTTATGCTGCTAAATTGCTGGCAGTAAAGAAAGTTACTACAAACCGTGGTAAACGAACACCCGGAGTGGATGGAGTACTCTTGAAAACACCAGAAGACAAAGCCGCCATGTGCAACTCCCTAAAACGTGCCGGATATCAACCCTCTCCGTTAAGGCGGATTTATATCGCCAAAACCAACGGAAAACTTCGGCCTCTCGGAATACCGACCATTCAAGATCGAAGTATGCAGGCTCTGCATACTCTTGCACTCCTACCTATGTCGGAAAGTATGGCAGATTGGAATAGCTACGGGTTTAGGCCCGAACGCTGCACTGCCGACGCTATTGAAGCTCTATTCAATAAGCTTAGCAAAAAGGACTCGCCACAATGGGTTTTGGAAGGCGACATCCAAGGTTGTTTTGACAACATCGGCCATGAATGGATGTTGAAAAATATCTGTTCCGATACGAAAGTATTACAGAAATGGCTGCAAGCAGGTTACATGGAAAAGGCTTCGTTATTCCCCACAGAAAAGGGTACTCCGCAAGGAGGAATAGCTTCACCCACACTTGCCAACTTGGTGCTTGATGGAATAGAAGACTTATTGGGAAGAAAGTTTCACTCGTTAAACAGATATGGACGATGTAGGCAAGTATCTCCTTGGGGGATACACTTTGTGAGATACGCGGATGACTTTGTGGTAATAGGTAAATCAAAAGATGTTCTTGAAAAAGAAGTATCTCCTATGATCGCAGAGTTCCTGAAAGAAAGAGGCCTCGAACTGTCCAAAGAAAAAACGAAGATAACTCACATCTCGCAAGGTTTTGACTTCCTTGGGCAAAACGTTCGTAAGTACAGGTTAGGAAAAAGCACAGCTAAGTTACTTATCAAGCCAAGCAGCAAGAACATAAAAGCGTTTCTTACCAGTATAAGGGAGACCATTAAATCGATGGCAACAGCAACGCAGGAAAACCTGATACGCAAACTCAATCCCAAAATACAGGGATGGGCTAATTATCACCGATCGGTAGTATCCAAAACTACTTATAAGAAGGTGGATCACGAGATATGGAAAGCTCTGCGGAACTGGGCCATACGGAGGCACCCGAATAAAAGAAAGCCCTGGATACAAGCCAAATACTTCCCCAAAATGAAAGAACGCAATCAATGTTTTAGTTGCCTAGTCAAAGATGAGAAAACAAAGGCTATTACAGCCATAGTGCTGAAACAAACTTCGGATACGCCTATTAGGCGCCATAAAAAAATCCGAAGCGAAGCGACTCCCTTTGACCCGGCATACGAAGCGTACTTTGAAAATCGGGTGTCAGCAAAGATGACAAACAACAAAGAAGGGCGCAGAAAAGTCGGGGCATTGTGGAGAAGGCAGAAAGGCTGCTGCTCTATTTGTGGAGAAAGAATTACAAGTGTTACCAATTGGAGCATTCATCACCTGGAAAGTCGGCTGGATGGAGGTTCTGGAAACTTATCCAATCTCACACTCCTGCATCAGGAGTGCCAGGAACGGGGCTTCATAAATGGTTTTAAGTATCTGTTTCCGGCTGAGGCCAACAAAACCTCGGCTTAGTATTGGCTTGAGCCGTGTGAAGGGAAACTCTCATGCACGGTTCTTAGGGGAGGGTGTCGCAGTAATGGGATACTCTTACCCGACCAGAGATAGAACTACACGTCTTAAATGGTCAGTGTTTAAATAGGCATATAGCCACCATGAAAGAAATTAAAAGCGAAGTTGAAGCCTGGCAAACAAACAGAAATAATAAGAATAGCGCAATAAATTGGCAGTTTACAAATAGCGAAGCAAGAATAAAACTAAAAAGACTTCATCCGTTACTTCGTTACTTCAGGCTTAACTTAACACTAGTGCTTGACAAACTTTCCTTGCTGAATTGCTGTAGAGCTTCGTAACAAAAGTTGATAAATTCCTTTCGGCAAATATTTTATATCAACAGAAAATGATGGGCTACCATTCAGCGCAATTTTTTCTTCCTTCAACTTTCTTCCTGTTGCATCACTAATTTCTAATATGGCAGTCTCGTTTATGCCATTTACCTGTACATATAAAATATCCGTAGCGGGATTGGGAAAGATCTGCAAAGAGGCCTTACCATTCGTTTTTACAGCCACTACTTTGCTGTAAGTAAATCTGGCATCAGAGCTAACTATTTTGATACGATAAAAATTTGTGGTTTGCAAAGGTTGCTGATCAGTGTATAAATAATCATAGGTTGCAGAGGAGCGACCTTGAGCAGTAATAGAACCTATTGCTAAAAAATTGCGTCCATCTGCACTGCGTTCAACAATAAAATGTGTTGTATTGGCTTCGTTAGAAGTTTGCCAGATTACCAATATGGTGTTCTGTAAAGACTGTGCAGAAATCTTTAATAGAGTAAGCGGAAGAACACTATTGTTACTGAGCTTCCAAAGATCATTTAACCAACCACTGGAGTTGGCAGCAACACCACCACCTCCAAGCAGCCATAAACTGCCAAAATTGTCCGTCCAGCCAACCGCATTTTCCCTGTCGCCGGGTCTATTGTTTGCAGAAGCAATGCCTTGTGCGCCGTATATGCCATAATGAACCAGGGCACTATCACCTTTAACCCATGTCCATTGATTTGTAAGGCGATCATATTTCCAAAGGTCATTTAAATCACTCCATGTGGCTGCATTTTTTCCATAGCCTGCGAAGATCAAAAACCCGCCGTGGTTATCTTTCCACGCCACGCTATGTATTCGGCCTCCGGGATTAGTAAATGCTGAAGGAATGCCTTGTGTACCGTATATTCCGGGAAGATTTTGTGTATCCGACCCTTTCATCCATGTCCATTGGTTGGAAGAGAGATCATATTTCCACAAGTCGCTGTAGTATTGCTCGCTGAAGGACGGATTAGATGGCGATGCAAACCTGAAACCGCCAAACATCCAAAGACTTCCTGTGCCTTGTGCTGCATCTGACCATGTAACACTTCCATATCTTGCTGCGGGCTCATTATCAGGTGCTGCAATTCCTTGTGCGCCATATTTACCGGCACTATTGAGCCTTATATCGCCTTTCATCCATGTCCATTCATTGGTTAGAGGATTATATTTCCACAGGTCGTTGAAGAAGTTTATCGAACTGGTATAATCAGTTCCTCCTCCAAAAAGCCAAAGGTTAATGCCATCCGTCCATGAAATTGCGCCCTCCCTTGCCGGCGGATTATTAGCTGATGCAGCAATGCCTTGCGTACCATAGAATCCAAAAATGCTTGCCGTAGTTATGATACTATCTCCCTTCATCCATGTCCACATATCATTGGCAGGATCGTACTTCCAGAGATCATTTAATTCGTCTCCAGTAGTGGAAGCCCATCCATAGCCTCCAAACAGCCAGAAATTACCTAGAGCATCTGTCCAGGAAACAGCGTCTACCCTCGGTCCCGGTTTATTGGTAGATGCAGGAATTCCCTGTTTGCCATAAACGCCCCTACTGTTTATTAAGGTATTGTCACCTTTCATCCATGTCCACATATTAGTGGAAATATCATATTTCCAAAGGTCATTCCTCAAGCCGCAATCGCTATTTACTGTAGCACAGAAATACCCGCCGAACATCCATAAATTACCGGATGCATCTGTCCATGACACCGCCCCAGATCTTGCGCCGGGCTTGTTGTTACTGGAAGCAATTCCCTGCGTGCCATAGACACCAACGACATTGGATAAACTATCTCCCTTCATCCATGTCCACTGGCTGTTAGGAGTAATCTGGGCGTTTAATCCTAAGGCATGCAATAAGAAAATGGCGGTTAAAATCTTTTTCATAAGTTGTTCATTGGAACCAGCAATAAATTCGCATGAAGATCTGTTCAGCTGCTTCTTAGTCTTGTAAAAAGTATTGTAATTCAATCATCAGCAACGATGCAGATAAGAAAAACACGTCATAGGGAAATTCCTTGTCTTAATTAATTTTTTAGGACATGCCAGGGCACCATTGTTCAAAACAATTACTTTGATAAATTTAATTTGTTCCGAATATTCGATGCTACCTGTCTACCTTGTATCAGGCCGGCAATAATACTGGGACGGTAATGAATACCACCATAAAGCCTTGAAATGCCTGCATCTTCTCCAAAAGCGCGGAAAGAAGCAAACGACCTTGGTTGCATTCCCAAGTAATCATACGTGTGATCAGTAAAACTATAGTTGTCTCCAAACACATAACCGAGCGCATCAGCAGCTGCTGCAGATAATACTGCATGCGCAGCTGTATATTCCGGGTGGGCTGGTGTCGCAAACACTGGAGACCATGTTGAATGCCCTAACACAGTTCTTATATAAGTAATTGGACGAACTAAATTATAAGCATACTTGGTTTGCCAGCAACTAATAGAAACGTCATATACTGTAATGCCCATCTGCGCATATGCAATGGCTGCTTTATCCAGCATTGTTTTGTCTTTTTCCAGCACTTGCTTTAAAATGCTAACATAATGTCCCGGTGTTGTAGTGCCTGGTATATCTCTCCAATATAAAGCTGTTTCTATTTGTTCCAGTGTAAGAGATTGAGAAATATCATGGAGTTCTTTCACCATTAAATAAAAACCAGATGAAGGATCTTCTGAGTATGTTGTTGGCGCGGCTGGTTGAGCGTTATCACCACTCCCCGGAACCATAATACGCATTTTGCCAAAATAAGGAGTGCTTGCAAGGGCGAAGGCTGGTGCGGTTGGCACCCACAATCCTGCGCCTGTCGGCAACGGGTAATAGTCGCTTGCATGGTCATACCCATCAGTCTGAGCGAATTCAAAAACTTTTTGTGCAACAGCTTTTCCAAAGGAAATAGAACGATCGACAGTTGCTCCATCTGCTTCAGCCTTGTATTGGGTATTCAATGCATTTTCCAGCGACTCAATAGCTGTCATGTTTGCTGTGCTGGTTGTGGAAAACATTTGTTTGGTAATGGATGCCAACGCTGAATTTGCCGAAGCCGGCCAATAATATTCAAATCCCGGCTTTGTTTTAGGTAGGCCTGAAAGACCATTTAGTTGTCCTTCCAGCGACTGACAGGAGGGCATTCCCGGCATTACGGCTTCATATAATGCTATCCCACTATAAGCACAATGGCGAACAAACGCGACATTCGGAATACCTGTAGCTGTTTTCATTAATTGAAGCTGCATATCCATCCATGCAAGTGCCACATCTGACGTGAAGGTTTTTGTTTGCGTCAAATGCCCGTGTTGCTTATTTTTTCCGGTAGGAAATTTCCCTGGCAAGTCTTTTAGGCACCCGGAGAAAATAAAAACAGGAATAGCAAGAATCAGTATCAACCTAACGGCAAAGATGGGGTTTATAGGTTTCATTTTAAAAGATTTTCACGTTTGAAAAGGATATGATCAAAGTGCACCAGTGCACCAAGGTGCTGTATTTTATACCTTGCTGTCAACAATCACCTGACAACACAATAAATGAAGAAACGACATCAATAAAATTGAAAATGGATGTCGAATGACGTACCAAATGGTATTGCGTGACCTCGAGTCCAGAAATTTTTTCAATATACCTGAATTCAATTGCAGATTTCTTTCATTTCGATAAACAGTTATGGTTTCAGGGTACATGCCCCAATCTGTATTGTGAATGCCATTTACCGTCGGTAAACTGCATACACAGTAAATGCATGGTCGCTTACCGAAAAAACAAGAAAGCTTGCTTTTTACCAAACCATTTGTATAATTTTAAAGAACACACATCATATGAGTCTGCATGACTTTATATTCTCCAACAGTATTCGTCACCGGATGGCGAGGCATGTTGCATTTTGGCTTGCCACATATGTCTTTTTTATAATTACATTTTATATACCTCATTGTGTTTTTCCTGCGTGGAATACAGAAAAATTTGCCGCACATTCTGCAAGGCTTGGTTTTATATGGTGGCTGTGGTGGCGTATTTTCAATTCAGTGATTTCATTAATCCCGGTACTGACATTTGCCTATACTGTTATTTACTTTGTATTACCTCGTCATATTTTCAGCAAAAAGAATATTTTAATTACTACTGCTTTTTTGTTTCCGGCTATCATAGCCGTGATCCTGCTTAACTATTACTGTGCTTACTTCATTTCCTGGAATTTAGTACGGATAAATCCTGCAAGACCAATGCCTGGCCCAGATGTACTATCAAGACTGGTGGCTGATGAGGTATTATTTAATTATCCTATTATAGCTGGCTTTGCTGTTATCATTAAAATGATGAAACAGGGCTGGCTAAAACAACAGGAGACAGAACAGATCGCACGTGAAAAAACAATAACCGAACTCCAAATATTAAAAGGACAAATCCATCCACATTTTCTTTTCAACACCCTCAACAATATATACTTCTTTACATTAACCTTCCCCAATAAGGCGGTGGAAATGCTTACCAAACTTACGGGCATACTTCGCTACATAATTAATGACTGCGCGCACCATTTTGTGCCACTAGAGAAAGAATTAGAAATGATACAGCATTATGTAGCGCTAGAAAAGATTCGTTATGGTGACCGGTTGAAAATGACCCTTGAAATAAAAGGCGATTGCACCGGTAAAATGATTAGCCCCTTATTGCTGATACCGTTAGTTGAAAACAGCTTTAAACATGGTGCAAGTAAAATGCTCGAGCATCCCTGGATCAATCTGAATGTTACCGTCGATGGTTTGTCTTTATTGTTTCTGTTAAGTAATAGCAGGCCCGATGTGAAGATGATGAATTATCGTAATAGGCACATAGGGTTAAACAATGTTAAAAAAAGATTGCAGTTGCTATATCCCGATATGCATGAATTATGTATCGAGGAAGGAAGCAAAAATTTTCGGGTGTTTATGAAACTTCGATTAGAGGAAACAAATGCTATTGGAAGCGATGAAAAAAAAGAAACCGTAGAATATGCAGTGGCATGAGTTTGTTTTTTCCAATCAGTCGCGGCTCCGACGCCACATTGCATTCTGGTTGCTGTGGCTGATATATATAGTTTTCACCTTTTTTTTTACACCAGAATTTTCCGGAGAGGTCTTTTATCATCATCAACCAGGATTAGATGAGTTGGGATATGCGAAGTATAGTTTATTGGTTTTAGTGAAATCGGTGTTGCTCCTGTTTACTCATATATTTTTCTGCTATGCTGTCTTTTACTTTTTCCTTCCAAACTATATGTATAAAAGGCGGTATTTGCATTTGCTGACTGGCGTTTTACTTTTGTGTGCACTCAGCATACCCCTGCAGTATTTTTTATACGCGTTAATTTATCCTTCAATTAACAGGGTATTCCAGCTTCACGCCAATGAGGTAAATAAAAACATTTTGTGGATAAGCATCAGTGCCGGGTTGATAGGTTCTGTGAAAGTAACCTTTGTATTGGTCGCGATCACATCTTTGAAACGATGGTGGCTAAAACAAAGAGAAAAAGAACTATTGGAAAGAGAAAAGGTAAATGCTGAATTGCAATTATTAAAAGCTCAAATTCATCCTGCTTTTCTTTTTAATACGCTTAACGACATTATTACCCATGCACAGGTTGGCTCTTCCATAGCGCCTGAAATGTTGTTGAAACTGTCAGATGTGTTAAGTTATATGCTTTATGAATGTGATGCACCGGAAGTGACACTTGAAAAAGAGATCAGCATGATCGAAGAATACATGACGTTGGAAAAGATCAGGCAGGGCGAAAAAATAGAAATGACTATTCAGGTAAATGGCAAAATTTCCGGACAACTGATCAGTCCTTTAATATTACTTCCATTTATTGATAACGGCTTATCTTATTGCAATAATGCGCGGTTAGAACAACCCTGGATAAACGTCGATATATCTATCGAAGGGAATATCCTATCCATGAAAGTTATTAACGGCTTGCTGTCGGGAATAACAGGAGAAACAACTGACGATGAACACCGGCTTCTGAATGTGAAAAAACGTCTTAGCTTATTGTATCCCGGCAGGCACGAATTAAAAATAAATGCTGAGCAGGAATTGCTCGTGGTTCATTTAAATCTTACATTAGAAGCGATAATGCAAAAATCTGTAAATCCTGAACCAGGTAAAAGTGCCTTAAGTAATGTTGGAGCCTAAAAAAATAAGATGTTTGATAATAGATGATGAACTTCCTGCAAGGGAAATTTTGAGAAAACATATCACAGGTGTGGAAGCCCTGGAACTATCTGGCATTTGCTCCAATGCCGTGGAAGCTATTTCTTTTCTTAAAGATAACCGAGTTGATCTCCTCTTTCTGGATATTCAGATGCCACATTTGCTCGGAACAGACTTTATTCGCACACTTAAAAATCCACCGAAAATTATACTTACAACTGCGTACCGGAAATATGCGGTAGAAGGCTTTGAACTTAATGCCGTTGATTTTTTATTGAAGCCTATTAGCTTCGAACGGTTTTTAAAAGCTGTAAACAAGATTTTGCAAATGAACTTACAAGGCAACGAGGAGATTATGACCCCATCAGAAAACCATTCAGTGACCGTACCTCCCTTTTTGTATTTCCGCGCTGAGAGAAAGATGGTAAAAGTGCTCTTTGATGACATATTGTACATTGAAGGTTTGAATGATTATATCAAGATCGTTACCACCCATAAAGCCATTATTACAAAACACCTGCTTGCATCTCTGGAAGAAATGTTGCCACTAAGACAGTTTGCGCGTATCCACAAATCCTTTATAATTGCTATCGATAAAATTGAAAGTTTCAATGCAGACTCTGTAGAAATTTCGAAAAAAGAAATTCCCATAGGACGGTCATACAAATTTAATCTGAATAAGACTCTTAATTTATCGGCAGCTTCGCAAGCCCTCAATTCCGGCACTTTGCACTCAACCAAGAAAAATAATGGTGATGGCTTTGATTAGCAGCAATTAAAACAAAAGTTTATGCTGTGGCTTTTAGAAACAACTAAACATTACTTGCCTGCCCTGCGAAAACGTTGGTGGCCCAAATTATTTCTGGTCATTCTTTTTACATGTTGGTTTTCTGCTTCTTTCGCACAAGATGGTATTATAATGGGAAAGGTGAAAGATGGGGAAACAGTTTTGCAGGGAGCAACAGTTGTAATTGCTCACAAAAGCAGTCTTACAAATTCAGCCGGGGAGTTTTCTAATTCGGTGAAGGCCGGCACATATACCCTCATAATTACCCATGTTGGCTACAAGAAATCAGAACAGCCCATTGTAGTAAAAGCAGGTGAAACACAGCGCTTCGAATTTAATATGGTAAAAGGCGATCAGTTGGGTGAGGTTGTCGTAGTAGGTTCCCGTTCTTTTATTCAAAGGAGTAATCTCAATACAACTGTTCCGGTAGATGTAATCGGATCTGAACACTTAAGACAGACACATCAATTTTCATTAATTCAGATGCTCAATTTAGCGGCGCCATCTTTCAATGTTTCGCGGGAGAATGTATTTGAGCCGGCAACGCTTCGTGGCCTCGGCCCCGATCATATGCTAATTTTACTCAATGGTACCCGATATCATAATACTGCTTTTGTAAATAATGGCGCTGTAAAAGGTATGTTAGGGCTGGGTGCCGTCGCCAACGACCTGAGTTCTATTCCTTTCTCTGCCATTGAAAAAATAGAAATACTGAGAGATGGTGCTTCTGCACAATATGGATCGGACGCCATAGCCGGAGTAATGAATATCGTGTTAAAAAAAACTGCGGGTAAAACCATTGTTAATATGCAGTTGGGACAACAATACAAAGGAGACGGAGAAAGCATTGTATTTGGGTTCAACAATAGTATTAGCTTCAAAAAAAAGGGGTTTCTTAGTTTTTCCGGAGATTTCCAAAGAAGAACCCCAACGCACAGAGGTGGTGAATACCAGGGAACTGTTTATTATGATATTCCAGGCAATGCTACTCCGGCTGTACGAGACATTATTATGGCCAGAGACAACAATAAAATTGAAGAGCGCGCTTTTAGCAGAAAAACGCCTGTAAGTAATGATGGCAGCATACAACTAAGCGGTTTAGGTTTTTTAATTAATGGAGGATACCCTATTAGCAAGGAAGTTGAATTGTTTTGGACGGGTTCAGTTAATTATCGTTCTGCCGTTTATGAAGGCGCGTACCGTTTTCCGAAAACTATCGCGCAGGTGAATACGGAGCTTTACCCTGATGGTTTTAAAGGGAAGTCAGTCATTAATAGCCGGGACATTTCAGCGATTGCCGGCTTCAGGGGCAAAACCAATACCGGATGGAATTGGGAATGGAGCAGTGTATTAGGAGAAAATTCAAATACGTATACAGGTAAGAATACAAATAATGCATCACAGTACATTTTGGGGGCGAATGCCCCAACCGAGCTTTATGGAGGCAGGCTTGTTTTTATACAACCAATAAATAACCTCAGCTTCAATAAAGATTTCGCAAATAGAATCAGAGCGTTCAAATCATTTAATATTGGTCTCGGCGCGGAATACAGGTTGGAAAATTACTGGACCGCAGAAGGTGAGGAAGCCTCTTGGAAAGATTATGATTCCTCAGGGCCAAGACTGGGTGGGATTGCAGGGACAGCAAGTATTAGTCGGCAGGACGTGGTTAATAAATCACGCAAAGTTGCGGGGTTATATGGTGACCTGGAAACAGATGTAAACGATAATTTACTCATCAACATGGCCGCACGGTTCGAAAATTACAATGACTATGGCAACAACCTTGCTGGTAAGCTTGCCATGCGTTATAACATCTCGTCGACATTTTCTATACGGGCCTCTCTAAGTAGTGGCTTTCATGTCCCGGCTCTTCAGCAGATATATTTAACTTCAACAGGCTCCGCCTGGAAAAATATTTCGGGTATAAATGAACTTGTTACTACTGGCATTTTCAGTAACAATAGTGATGTTGCCATAGCTTTTGGGGTAAAACAATTGAGACCGGAAAAGGCAATAAATATGAGTGGTGGATTTACATCGAGCCTTTCGCCGCATATCAATTTCACTGTAGATGGATATTGGATAGAAGTTAAAAACCGGATCGTACTTACCGGAATGTTTGATAAGAACAACCCGTATGTTAACAGCTTGCTGCAAAATCATCCCAATATTGACCAGGCACAGTTTGTTACAAATGCAATTAATACTAAAACCCGTGGGATAGATATTGTACTGAATGGCACCTGGCAGATTCGAAAATCTGGCCTTCAATTAAGCCTGGCTGCCAACTTCACTCGGACCAATCTTTTTGGCGCCATTCTGTCTACTGATAAGCTACCTGCCGATTCACTAAATACAAATACCTTATTTAACCGGGAAGAAAGAGAAAAGATTGAACATGGCCAGCCGGCAAGCAAAATAATTGCATCCGGTAATTATAAAAGGGGAAAACTGGGTATCTTAATTCGTAATACAAGATTCGGAAAAACAGCTGTTGTTTATAGTTCCAGTGACAAATCGCGTGATGAATATTTCTCTGCAAAAATTTTGACAGATGTCAGCATCGACTACTTCCTAAAAACATGGCTTACCATAACTGCCGGTGCAAATAATATTTTTAATATTTACCCTGACCCCGTTAAAAATCCGATTAATAAAAACCAGGGAATGATAATATATAGTGTTCAGGCGTCACCCTTTGGTTATAAGGGAGGATATTATTTTGTAAATATGGCGTTTAATTTTTAAAATTAAGCTGTACCATTGGAAATCTCCACACGATATGGTAAGGCGCGTCAGTAGCCTTCTCCGCCCCACGTCCCCCAATAATAAACCCTCCTGTTCAAACGCATATTTGCTATTTTTGAGTCACACGATTGTTAAAAATGAGCTTTCCAGAACTGGATGATAAGCCCTTAATGAGTCTTTGAAAACCAAGGCGAATGGCATATGGCATGTCCGTTGTGTCTTTTTAGATGAGCACGTCACAACCTGTCACTATTCCCTGGAATTTTAAATTAAGCTAATCTATTAGCATCATCCGCTATGTGGGACGGCAAGGCGGATTGAACATCCATAAACCTTGAGTTACGGAAGTACAGAATGCATGACATTTTTTGATTAAATTCCATGCCGAAGTCTTGATCCTCATCAACTTCCCTTGTATCGCTGGCTATATTCAAACATTCAAATTACATTCACTTACTCCCGGCCTCTTGAGAACTCCATCTCAAACCTTCAACCTTATCAATGAAAAAAGCATTGCTTGCGTGTGTGTGCTTTGCCTCATTTTCTTGTCAGACTACGAACTTCCAGGAAGTACAATCTCTGCGACAAGAAAACGTCGCCTTGCGAAGCACAATCGACTCCCTGACCAGAATTCTGTCGACTAGATCAGTTCGTGACCTAAATACTTCAAAAACCATAAGTAAAAAAACCGGTAAGAAAAGTAGAAAGTCGTTGCCAAGAACCGAGCATCAGAACGCCAGCACCTACTCAGCATTTTCATCACTGCCCTCGAATGAATCAAAGCCTGCAGCAGTTGAGCGAACGCCGCATCGAGCTCCCGGCCTTACACAGGTACAATACAGATCCAGTTCAACATCGTCAAGTAGCTATTCAGGAAGATGCCAGGCGATCACTAAAAAAGGTAGCCAGTGTTCACGGTCCGAAAGGTCGGGTGGGTATTGCTGGCAGCATGGCGGTTGATTGCATACGTACGGTTTAGCAACTTATTTGCATTTTCCAACTTTTGCATTACTTTCAGCCTGTCTGCACAACCTTATTCGGTTCCCTCTGCACTCTATTTCTATTCCCAACTCTAAATTTAGACCTCGCTTCCGTCTTGACCATGGCTTGAGAACTCACGAATTCCTGTTTACCTTGGGCCGAAGTCTGGAACTAGGTACCAATGAAATTCAGAGTCAGGTTATTTCCTCTATTCGCTAAACGTCGAAATGAAATTATTAATATCTTTTCTGTTCGTTGCATTTTCCAACACTTCTATAAGCCAGGAATTTAAAAAGTGGGTTGATGGATATACAAATGAATCGTACGTGCGATACTATGACTTAAACACTCAACTTATCATTCAGAAAAAGACAGCAGGAGAGAAATCCGAGTACCAATTAGGCCTTATAGTTTTTCGAACGAGCGTTTCATCAGATGATTTCATGACTACCGGCGCCCAGGTAGTGTTTGAAGACAAATCGACATTATCGTTTGGCGATGCAGTCTCTATTAATTATCAGCATTCAGGGGATGTGTATGTTCAAAAAGTGACACTTCCAAAGCAAACGCGCCTAAACGCTATAGAAAAGTTTATTCCTGATTATTCTAAGTTAAATCTCGAAATGAGTGACACTATAGTAATGTACGGATACCCTGGTGCTCAACTTTGGGACGCAAAAGGAAACGTTGTGTCTGGACCCCTGCAAGTTCAATCGCTAAGCTATCCTACAACTTCAACACTTACCCCACGCTTTTTCAGTACAATAAACTAGGTTTAAGTTAAATGTAATATGACGTATTAATTTTGTATATTTGTAAAACGCTTTACAAATGATACGTTATACTATTAAACTAACCAAAGGGGAAGTTGAAGAACTGATGGCTATAGTTAATAAGGGCTCCCATACTTCTCAAACTTTCCGCGTTGCTTACATACTTATAAATTGTGATGAAGGAAAGTATGCTCAAAAAGTAACTAATGAGCAAATAAGTAAGGTATTAAGAGTTGGAATGCGAACAATAGATAGAGTTAAGAAGAAGGTTATAGAAGAAGGTTTTGAAGCAGCATTAGAAAGGCGGCCCACCGGACGTGTATATGAAAAGAAGATGGACGGAGATACCGAGGCTAAGCTCATAACCCTATGCTGCAGTGAGCCACCTAAAGGATTTGCCAAATGGTCATTGAGATTATTAGCTGAGAAGATGGTAGAGTTAAAGTATGTTGAAAGCATTACGCATGTAACGGTAAGAAACGTCTTAAAAAAAACGAACTTAAGCCCTGGAAAGTGAAAGGATGGGTTATACCACCGGAGAACAATAGTGAGTTTGTGGCGAATATGTAATTAGTGTTGGATGTATATAAAAGGCCCTACGATGCTGATTATCCGGTAGTTTGCATGGATGAATCGCCCAAGCAGTTAATAGATGAGCTGTGGCCATCAACTAAAATGAAGCCGGGTCAGGAAGCAAGAGTAGATTATGAGTATGTAAGAAATGGAGTGGTAAATATCTTTTTGGCTAATGAGCCCTTGAAAGGAAAACGAATTGTGGAGATTACAGAATTTAAGACAAAAAAAGATTGGGCAAAATTCATTAAATGGATTGCAGACAAGGAATACCCGAGAGCTAAAAGAATAACATTGGTGATGGATAATTTTAAAACGCATGCCGCGTCAGCGTTTTATGAAACCTTTGAACCACCTGAAGCAAAAAGGCTTTGGGATAGATTTGAATTTATATATACACCTAAACATGGCAGTTGGCTAAATATGGGTGCGACTTGTAAAGTTGATGCTGTAATTGTTTCGATTCTCAGATAAATGGGAATAGAGAAACCTGCCATTCTGTTGGTAGTAGTCTACTCCGACAGGCATAGAGAGTAATCTCTGGGTCTGAAGCTCGGTGGACAATGTACCGAATGGCCGCAAGGCCATCAGTGAAGGCCGTGAGGCTAAAGCTGACCTGGAAGTTTCATCCGGGATAGGGCTAGGCTGACTGGCATGGTTAAGGTAACTAAACTATCGATAAACGTCGTGAAGCCAAATGAGCTAAAGAAACTGATAAGCTCAAGCCAAAAGGCAAGCGTGGGACAATCTACTCCATGTTTAGATTGCACAGACAAACAGCACGCCGGCGGAGAGATAGAACCTAACCCAGTCCTGTTGCAGCATCGGAACAAGGTAAGCCCTATTCCTCGCCTGCAAGGGCAAGTCGACCGCAAGGAAGACCCATGAGGAAGAGGGTATAGGAACTAACAAAAAGCGAAGGGCGCTTTGTAACGAAGCGTATAGGGGATGAAAGGATCGCCCTGCGGTGAAAGCCGGCTGACTTGTTATAGTGGTCAATCATGGCGAGAAAACAAGTAGAACCTAAAACTAAGGGGAAACAAGCAAATGACTGTATCACCAAATATAGCTGCGGTTCCCACAGACGGAACAGACTGGAATTCCATTGACTGGAACCAGGCCCACCGTATGGTAGTGAGGCTACAAGTGCGTATCGCTAAGGCAACACGTGAAGGCCGCTGGCGCAAGGTAAAAGCCTTGCAATGGCTGCTGACACATTCTTATGCTGCTAAATTGCTGGCAGTAAAGAAAGTTACTACAAACCGTGGTAAACGAACACCCGGAGTGGATGGAGTACTCTTGAAAACACCAGAAGACAAAGCCGCCATGTGCAACTCCCTAAAACGTGCCGGATATCAACCCTCTCCGTTAAGGCGGATTTATATCGCCAAAACCAACGGAAAACTTCGGCCTCTCGGAATACCGACCATTCAAGATCGAAGTATGCAGGCTCTGCATACTCTTGCACTCCTACCTATGTCGGAAAGTATGGCAGATTGGAATAGCTACGGGTTTAGGCCCGAACGCTGCACTGCCGACGCTATTGAAGCTCTATTCAATAAGCTTAGCAAAAAGGACTCGCCACAATGGGTTTTGGAAGGCGACATCCAAGGTTGTTTTGACAACATCGGCCATGAATGGATGTTGAAAAATATCTGTTCCGATACGAAAGTATTACAGAAATGGCTGCAAGCAGGTTACATGGAAAAGGCTTCGTTATTCCCCACAGAAAAGGGTACTCCGCAAGGAGGAATAGCTTCACCCACACTTGCCAACTTGGTGCTTGATGGAATAGAAGACTTATTGGGAAGAAAGTTTCACTCGTTAAACAGATATGGACGATGTAGGCAAGTATCTCCTTGGGGGATACACTTTGTGAGATACGCGGATGACTTTGTGGTAATAGGTAAATCAAAAGATGTTCTTGAAAAAGAAGTATCTCCTATGATCGCAGAGTTCCTGAAAGAAAGAGGCCTCGAACTGTCCAAAGAAAAAACGAAGATAACTCACATCTCGCAAGGTTTTGACTTCCTTGGGCAAAACGTTCGTAAGTACAGGTTAGGAAAAAGCACAGCTAAGTTACTTATCAAGCCAAGCAGCAAGAACATAAAAGCGTTTCTTACCAGTATAAGGGAGACCATTAAATCGATGGCAACAGCAACGCAGGAAAACCTGATACGCAAACTCAATCCCAAAATACAGGGATGGGCTAATTATCACCGATCGGTAGTATCCAAAACTACTTATAAGAAGGTGGATCACGAGATATGGAAAGCTCTGCGGAACTGGGCCATACGGAGGCACCCGAATAAAAGAAAGCCCTGGATACAAGCCAAATACTTCCCCAAAATGAAAGAACGCAATCAATGTTTTAGTTGCCTAGTCAAAGATGAGAAAACAAAGGCTATTACAGCCATAGTGCTGAAACAAACTTCGGATACGCCTATTAGGCGCCATAAAAAAATCCGAAGCGAAGCGACTCCCTTTGACCCGGCATACGAAGCGTACTTTGAAAATCGGGTGTCAGCAAAGATGACAAACAACAAAGAAGGGCGCAGAAAAGTCGGGGCATTGTGGAGAAGGCAGAAAGGCTGCTGCTCTATTTGTGGAGAAAGAATTACAAGTGTTACCAATTGGAGCATTCATCACCTGGAAAGTCGGCTGGATGGAGGTTCTGGAAACTTATCCAATCTCACACTCCTGCATCAGGAGTGCCAGGAACGGGGCTTCATAAATGGTTTTAAGTATCTGTTTCCGGCTGAGGCCAACAAAACCTCGGCTTAGTATTGGCTTGAGCCGTGTGAAGGGAAACTCTCATGCACGGTTCTTAGGGGAGGGTGTCGCAGTAATGGGATACTCTTACCCGACCAGAAATTGAATTACATGTGTTAAATGGGCAATGTCTGAGTAGGCATATATCAACTGTGAAAAAAATTAAGGAAGAAGTCGAGGCATGGCAAACTAATAGAAATAATAAGAACAGTAAAATAAATTGGCAGTTTACTAACAAAGAAGCAAGAGTAAAATTAAAACGACTCTATCCGTCAATTCATGATTAACTTAACACTAGCTAGTTTCAAACTAGTCTGAGACTAGAAAGAACATATTTAGTACGAAGTTTGAAACTTCGTACAGCGCTTGTTAAGCGTTCAATAATGTTGACCTGGTAAGATAGTTTTTTGTGGGATGATAAATAAACAGGCAGCTACCGTCTTTGATCGTATTAATAACTACAGGTATCTGGTTTGCCGGCACAGCAGGACAACCGAAACTTCTTCCTGAGAACGCATTGTAGCGTAAAAAACCGGCACCAACATAGTCAGACCCATGAACAACAATATTTCTTTTGTCGGCTTTATCGTTGAATCCCTTTTCCAGGCCATCAATTCTTAATGATAGTCCATGACCGCCGTAGTAGGTATTACGGGTTACATAAAATCCAAGGCTGCTTTTTAGCGATTCGGGGTTATTCGAAAAGGAGTTGGCGTATTCAGATCCTGAGTTCTTTCCATGAGCCACATAGGTGTTCAACAGTAATTTTTGATGTTCGACATCAATGATATATAAACGCTTATTTTTGGATGACTGGCTGAAATCGCAGATAGACAATATATCTTTCCTAACCAGTAATCCCTTTTTCTGAAGATTTTTGTAACCCTTTAGTGCATATTCAAATGCCTGTTTACTTAGGCCGATGGGCTGAAGTTGTAAAGAATCATATAAAACCGAGGTTTCACTAAAGGCAGCATCATGAACTGCAGAGTCCGATAAAACTGCTTTATTTGATAATATGGAATTACACACCTTATTAGCTGTACCGCTGATTAGAAAAGGACTAAAGGACAAGATAATCAACAAGCAACCGGTTAAAACAAAAGTCATAGTTTTTCTCATTCCATTGATTTTCAAAGTACCGTTGTAAACGGAGCTTATGATAGAATATTTGGACATCGCCCTAAATCATATAAACGGATGACCAAGGTTGGTTCAACGCCAAAAGTGTTTATTTGTTTAACCCGGGTTCCTAAATAAATGTTAAACACTCGCGAACTAGGACCCGGTTATCGGTTGCTTTTGGATGAATTCCAGCGAGTAAATTTTGGTGAGCAGCAGGAACAGGGAAATGAGCAGAGGTCCGAATATCAGGCCTATAAATCCAAACAGGTTTAAGCCGGCAATGACTCCCAATATAGTAACCAGGGGATGGATGTCGCCGATTTTTCGTTGAAGCGTAATTCGGAATACGTTATCTACCAGCCCTATGATCCCGAATCCATAAGCCAGCATGCCAATCCCTTTCCAGGTATTGTTATCCACAAAGAACAAGATGCTGGCAGGCACATAGGCAAGCGCTGCTCCAACAATCGGTAACATGGCGGTAAAGCAGGTTACTACAAACCAGAACATGGGTTCTTTAACACCCAAAAGATAATAACCGATCAAACCAACTATTCCCTGAAGAAAGGCTATAAGCGGTATGGCTATCGCATTCGAAATAACGATGTTATTTACTTCCTTTCCTACCTTATTGGTATTCTCATCATTCATGGGCACGAAAGAAGACATCACCTTTTCCATTTTTCTGCCATTTACCAGCATAAAATACAACATGAAGTACATCATGGCGATAGAAGCAATTGTATTAAAGGTGGCTCCTAACACATTCGGGATCGTTGTTGCCAGGAAGCTGCTAAGTTTATTAAGGTTGTTCTCACCGCCTAAATTGACATTGGTCTGCGATTCGACATCGCGGATGAAAATCTTTACTTTCTCGATCACTTCACCGGAATTCTCAATAGCCGAACTGATGCGGGGGCTCATCATGTTTACGGTCATCCAGATCGGTACCATAATTACAATGAACGACGTTACCATTAAAATGGTCGCCGCCAGTCCCGGCTTAATTTTACGCACGTATACCATGCGAAACATGGATTTGCGCATGACAACATAAAATGTAAGCGCGCCTAAAAAGGCCGGAACAAAGTTCTTCAGTTCTATAAAGAGGAGATAACCAAGCAAAAGCAGGATTATGATAAAAGAGATCTGCCGGAGTTTGCCGGCATCAATATAATTATTGTTCATAATGTTATTAATATGAAACTGTTGGGGGAAGCCTTTTATTATCTTCTACAAGGTTATACTTTTATAGTCTTCCACTTTCCTTTACGAAAAATAATGATTCCGGCGATCGTAATTACCGTTTCTGCAATAATTACGGCAAAAAAAACGCCTCTTGGCCCCAGGTCAAAAGTTATAGCCAGTAAATATGCCAGTGGGATCTGGAATGCCCAAAAGCCAAAAAGGTTGATCCATGTCGGTGTTTTGGTATCTCCTGCACCGTTAAAAGAACTGGTAATGACCATACCAACGCCAAAGAAAATATATCCAAGACTTATAATCCGTAATGCCTGGGTGGCTATAACTTTCACTTCCGTGTCGCTGTTCATAAACAGGATGATAGGCTCTGAGGCTACAAGAAAGATAAGTGAGACGATGGTCATGAAAATGGCGTTGTATTTTGCCGCCGTCCAAACCGATTGTTCAGCCCTTTGCGGCTGACCTGCGCCCAGGTTTTGGCCAACCAGCGTTGCGGCTGCATTGCTCATACCCCAGGCAGGTAAAATGAAGAACATAAGAACCCGTAGCGCGACGGTGTAACCGGCAATAGCTGCGCTTCCAAAGCGGGTCATGATCCTGGTTAAAATGATCCAGCTCGCCGACGCTATCAGGAACTGAAGTGTAGCTGTCCAGGATAAATGGAACAACGACCGTAAAATCTTCCAATCCGGAATGAGGTGAGACCGGTGGATTTTTATGATGCGTTTTCCACTGAACAAATGAAAGAGTTGATAACAAACACCTATTCCCCTCCCAGCGGTTGTTGCCAGGGCTGCGCCGGTTAAACCGAAACCTTCCCAGGAGCCTATTCCGTAAATCAGTGTAGGGCATAGTATAATATTACAGATATTGGCAATCCATAGAGACCGCATGGCAATGGATGCGTCGCCGGCGCCCCTAAAGATCCCATTGATAAGAAACAGCATGATGATAACGATGCTACCGCCGTAAATGATGCGCGTATATGGGGTGCCAACGGCTATCACCTCCGGCGGCGCTCCCATAAGCCTTAATATGTCGGATGCAAAGAAAACCCCGGTAAGGCTTATTATTACGGTGATGATGAAAGCAAGGATTACGGCCTGGATACCCGCCTTCCCAGCTTCCTCTGGATTTTTTTCTCCAATACGTCTTGCTACTACTGCAGTCGCAGCCATACTTAAACCAATAGCTATAGAATACACCAGTGTAAGGACCGACTCTGTCAGTCCGACCGTTGAAACGGCATCTTTTCCCAATCTGCCTACAAAAAAAATGTCGACAACAGCGAAAACGGATTCCATCATCATTTCCAGGATCATAGGAATGGCTAACATGACGACTGCTTTCCGGATGCTTCCTGTAGTATAATCCTGTTCTTCGCCTTTTACTGCCTGCTTAAAAAATGAAAATAAAGTACTGAAATTTAAACGTGTTGAATAGTTGGACGACATGAAATGCTAAGTTTAGAAGATCAAAAAACAATTAAGTCTATGCGGAAGATTTACCGCCAGAGAAGAAATGATCCCGATCTAACAGGATCTGCTTAGAATTTCATATGCCTGACTTTAAAGAGAAACAAAGATTAAAAAAAAATTTTAAGTTCGGAAATTTATTTCGATCATCGAACGATTAATGAATAAATGCCCACAGATAGATGGTAACCTGCGGGATAACCGTTTATTTACAGACTATCTTTGCAAACAGGTTTATACAACGTTTACTTATGAAAACTTCGAATTATAATACCCTGAATACTTACGAAGAAAATGCCTTGCGTGAGTTAAAAATATGGCAACGGCAGATGATGCAAAAACCTTCCTATTTAAATAAGCTTACGGCAAAACTGCAATACAAAATAAATAAGTTGATTCCGGAAAAGGTGCACCAGGCTATCACCACCGCCATTAAACAAATGATAAGAGCTGTATTATTTGGCGCTGAACGAACTACCAGCGAACCTGCAAAAGCTGAGGGATTGGAGGCATGCGAAGTCTTGGTACAGGAACGGATTAA
Source organism: Chitinophagaceae bacterium (assembly GCA_037718865.1). Taxonomy (GTDB): domain Bacteria; phylum Bacteroidota; class Bacteroidia; order Chitinophagales; family Chitinophagaceae; genus JADCRZ01. The sequence continues at coordinate 60,499 of JBBJMP010000006.1, forward strand.
TTTTTATAAAAAAACGGCTGCCGCGGAAGGTGGCATAACAGGAGCCGGGGGAATTATGTTAGGGTTAGCAGACTTTCCCTTGCTGCTTAGCCTTAAACTTAAGCTGTTGTTTGACATAGCCGCTATCTACGGCCACTCTGTCAGGGATTATCGCGAACGTCTGTATATCCTTTACATTTTTCAACTGGCCTTTTCGAGCCAGGAAAACCGGAGCGAAGTGTACCAGCAGGTGCTTCGCTGGGAGGAAGAATACAAGCAACTTCCAGACGATATTCACCAGTTTGACTGGAGAACCTTTCAACAGCAGTACCGAGATTATATAGACCTGGCGAAAATGGCCCAGCTTGTACCCATAATAGGCGCTCCAGTGGGTGCAGTGGTTAATTACCGGTTAATACGAAAGCTGGGTAAAACCGCTATGAATGCCTACCGTATGCGGTGGTGGGCAGAAGCTACACGGATAGGACCCTCCGGGTAGTGATGTCACTTAAAAAAAGAAATATCTTTGTTTTATGCAATTGCCTTCTGCCTTACTGGAAAATGCAGTGAAAGAATTTGCGAAGTTGCCGGGCATTGGAAAAAAAACGGCATTGCGTATGGTTTTACACCTGCTTAAACAGGATGCCGGTGAAGTGCAGCAATTTGGCGATGCCATTTCCCGCATGCGACAAGAAATCAAATTCTGCCAGCGTTGCTATAACATAGCCGATGCAGATATTTGTTTGTTCTGTGCTAACGCCATGAGAAAGCAGGAAATGATCTGCGTAGTCGAATCAATCCGTGATGTGATCGCCATTGAGACGACGCAGCAATATAACGGTGTCTACCATGTGCTGGGAGGGATAATCTCTCCGTTGGACGGCATAGGCCCTGATCAGCTAAACATTGAACCCCTTATTCAGCGTGTTCAGAAAGAACATACCCTGGAACTCATTTTTGCCCTCAACCCAACCATTCAGGGAGACACGACAATATATTATATCCAGAAAAAATTGCCTCCGAACAGTGTTAAAATTACAACCATTTCAAGGGGGATTGCTTTTGGGGGTGAACTGGAATATGCCGACGAGATGACACTGGCCCGCTCACTGGCCAACCGGCTTCCCGTGGAAAACTATGTAGCAAGCAAGTAAGCCGTGTTCAACACTTTTATTTTTGATTGCTAAGCCGTACATTTGCACTTGCAGGCGGATTTGTTTATTGTTCGGCCTGATATAAACAGATGTTGCTGCTGTAGGCTCTTACAATCAGCAGGAAAACATCAACTGAACTAATAAACGTTGGAATATCCTGTATAAACATACTTCAGAGATTTATTTCCCGTTATTTAGTTCTGGTTTTTACGCTGCAACCAGCTGTTGCAAGTCATCGCATTATCGATGATAACCGGCTATTACGTAAACCATTAAAAATTACTCCGGTTGCCGGAGGATGGGAGGATTATCATGAAAACAATTGAAGACTGCCTGAAAGAACGGATTCTTATTATAGACGGGGCTATGGGAACAATGATTCAAAGGCATAAGCTGGAAGAAGCAGATTACCGTGGTGACCGGTTTAAGTCATGGCATTGCGATGTGAAAGGCAATAATGACCTGCTGAGCCTTACACAGCCAGGCATCATTGAAGGCATTCATAAACTATACTTGGAAGCAGGTGCCGATATTATTGAGACAAATACGTTCAGCAGTACCTCAATTGCCCAGGCGGATTACGAAATGCAATCACTGGCTTATGAATTAAATACCGCCTCCGCAAAGGTTGCCCGTAAAGCCGCCGACGAATTTACTGCCCTTAATCCCGCCAAACCCCGGTTTGTCGCAGGTGCCATAGGCCCAATGAATAAAACGTTAAGTTTATCACCTGACGTAAATAACCCAGGGTTCAGGGCTGTGTATTTTGATGAGGTGGCTGCTGCCTACGCTGAACAAATTCAAGGATTGGTGGATGGCGGAGTTGATCTGTTACTTATAGAAACCATCTTCGATACCCTCAATGCCAAGGCAGCCATCTATGCCATCAAGAAGTACTTCCGGGATACCAGGAGGAAAGAATTGCCGATCATGATTAGCGGCACCATTACCGATGCAAGCGGCAGAACACTAAGCGGCCAGACGCTGGAGGCATTTTACATCTCCGTTTCACATGCCAGGCCTTTAAGTGTTGGTTTAAATTGTGCACTGGGTGCAACGGAAATGCGTGCGCATATTGAAGAATTGAGCCAGATAGCCGGCTGCTATACTTCTGCCTATCCGAATGCCGGCTTACCCAATGCTTTTGGTGAGTACGACGAGCAGCCGCATGAAACCGCACATATTATTGAAGAATGGGCCGAGCAGGGTTTTGTAAATATTGTAGGTGGATGCTGCGGAACTACCCCTGACCATATCAGGCATATAGCACAGGAGGTTAAAAAATTTGAACCAAGGGCATTGCCGGTGCTGGAAGAATCTTACCAAACCGCCGAGACAGTCTTTGTGTAAACCTTTGTGCCATTTGTGGCCTTCGTGGTTAAAAAAGGAACCACAGAGAACGCAAAGTAGGAAACACAAAGAGCCGCAAAGGGGCATACAATACACAACGAACTAATGTGTCGTGGGTCAAAAAACTATTTATGAATATTATTACTCCCATAAAACCTTACCTCCGTTTATCAGGTCTTGAACCTTTGGTCATCAGGCCGGAAACCAACTTTGTAAATGTTGGCGAACGCACTAATGTGACCGGTTCCAAAAAATTCGCCCGCCTCATCCGCGATGGTAAATACGAGGAAGCTTTATCCGTCGCCCGCCAGCAGGTTGAAAGCGGAGCACAGATTCTTGATGTGAACATGGATGATGCCTTACTGGATGGCGAAAAAGCCATGCCTGATTTCTTGAACCTGTTGCAGGCAGAACCAGATATTGCGAAGATCCCTATCATGATCGACTCGTCTAAATTCAGTATTATTGAAGCTGGCCTTAAATGCGTACAGGGTAAGTCTATCGTGAACTCCATCTCCATGAAGGAAGGTGAGAAAAAATTCATTGAACAGGCCTTCATTTGTAAAAGTTTCGGTGCCTCTGTAGTTGTAATGGCATTTGATGAGAAAGGACAGGCCGACACTCTTGAAAAAAAAGTCACCATCTCTGAGCGCGCGTACAAGATATTAACAGAAGAATGCGGCTACGACCCGCAGGACATCATTTTCGATCCTAATATTTTTGCTATTGCCACAGGTATAGAAGAGCACAATAATTACGCCGTTGATTTCATTGAAGCAACAAGGATTATCAAACAAAAAATGCCTTTGGTAAAAGTCAGTGGCGGTGTAAGTAACATGTCCTTCTCTTTTCGTGGTAACGATACCGTTAGAGAGGCCATGCACTCGGTTTTCCTCTATTATGCCATTAGGGCAGGGATGGATATGGGCATCGTAAATGCCGGGCAGTTGGTAGTATACGATGAAATTGAACCCAGGTTACGCAACTTGTGTGAAGATGTTATTTTAAACCGGCACGAAGATGCAACCGATCAATTGCTTGCATTTGCAGAAACAGTAAAAGCTAAAGATAAGGCGGAAGTAAAAAATGAAGCCTGGAGAAGCGAATCAGTCGAGAAACGCTTGAGCCATTCCCTGGTCAACGGCATCACCGACTACATCGATGGTGATACTGAAGAAGCACGGCTGAAATATGCTAAACCACTGGATGTGATTGAAGGCCCCCTTATGGATGGAATGAATATCGTTGGAGATCTTTTTGGTGCCGGCAAGATGTTTTTGCCGCAGGTAGTAAAAAGCGCACGGGTGATGAAAAAGTCGGTGGCCGTTTTAACACCATTTATTGAAGCGGAGAAGGAAGTCAGGCGCCAGGCACACGAAGCAGCCGGTACCATAAATGAAGAAGGTGCAGGAGCAGCTAAGATATTACTGGCCACAGTAAAGGGCGACGTTCATGATATTGGTAAAAACATCGTTGGTGTAGTATTAGGTTGTAATGGATATGACATCATTGACCTTGGAGTGATGGTTTCAGCCGAAAAAATTCTCCAGACAGCCAGGGAAAAAAAGGTAGATATCATAGGCCTGAGCGGATTGATTACCCCTTCCCTGGATGAGATGGTACACATCGCCCGGGAGATGAAACGGCAACATTTTGAAACCCCGCTCCTTATCGGAGGAGCCACTACCTCGCGGATGCATACGGCAGTTAAGATCGCTCCCGAGTATGAGCACGGCGTAATGCACGTGCTGGATGCGTCAAGAAGTGTTACTGTTGCAGGAAGCCTGTTAAGTAAAGAACAGAAACCGGAGTTCCTTCAGCACGTGAATGCAGAGTATAGTAAGCTGAAGTCTGATTTTGCCAATAAGAAAACAACAAAGAATTACCTGCCTTTTGGAAAAGCTCAGCAGAACAAGGTAAAGATAGACTGGCAGAGTTACTCACCTGTTGTTCCTGCCGTTACGACCAAAGTATTCGATGATTACGATCTTAACGAAATAGCAGGCTATATCGACTGGCAACCTTTTTTCATTGCCTGGGAACTGCATGGAAAATTCCCACAGATCTTATCTGACGAAAAAGTAGGCAAGGAAGCCACCAGGCTTTATAACGATGCGCGCGAACTGCTTCAGAAAATAATTGAGGAGAAATGGTTAACCGCTAAGGCAACTGTTGGTTTCTGGAAAGCCAACTCTGATGGAAAGGATACGATCGTGCTGGATAATAATGGCGAAGAGGTGCGTCTCGAATGTTTGCGCCAGCAAATTAAAAAAGCCGCAGATCAGCCAAATGTATCACTGGCAGATTTTATTGCGCCGGCACAAACAGGAAAGCAGGATTTCATTGGCGCCTTTGCAGTGACAATCCATGGTATCGAGCAGCATATACAAAACTTCGAGAAAAACCTGGACGATTACAATAAGATCATTTTGCAGGCGCTGGCAGACCGCCTGGCTGAAGGGCTTGCAGAGGTAATGCATGAAAGAACCAGGAAAGAATTCTGGGCCTATGCTACGGATGAACACCTTAGTGCGGAAGACCTGATCAATGAAAAATATTTGGGCATTCGCCCTGCACCCGGTTATCCGGCCTGTCCGGATCATACGGAGAAGTACAAATTGTTTAATTTACTGGATGCGGAAAACACAACAGGTATCATCCTAACGGAATCCCTGGCGATGTATCCGGCTTCTTCTGTTTGCGGATGGTATTTTGCACACCCTGAAAGTAAATATTTCGGTGTGGGAAAAATAGAGAAAGACCAGGTGGTAGATTACGCAGCCAGGAAAAATATGCCTGTTGCGGAAATTGAAAGATGGCTGAGTCCGATACTGGAATATGATGCCTGATGGCATGCACAACATCTAAGCTCATACATTCCGGAATTCCCAAAATTCAAAAATACAGGCAGTAAGATTAAAGAAAAAATGAATCAGCACGCCATACCAGATGGTATTTTCCTTCAGCCTCACATTACCCAGCCAGATGGCAAAAGGCAGTAACCAAAAAAAAGAGATCAGGCTCATATGAATTATTGCAAATAAAAACGCTGCTATGAGAATCGCCTGTCGTTCCAGAACAAGTTTAAACAATCCCTGCAGGATAATTCCGCGGTAAGCAAGCTCTTCAAAAATGGCCGGCAGAATAGCTATCAGCATAACCATACTGAATTTTGGATAAGGCAGATGCCGGAAGGAGCGGTAGTAATAAACTTCCTGGTCGAAGATGCTCCGGTTCAGCCACTTTACCAGTACATTCACAGCAATGCCAAACAAAATGGCAGCAATCATATAAACCAGTACTTTCGGCAGACTGAAGCTTTTCCATTGAAACAAAGGTTTTACCTCTTTCCACACGATCAGCATAAAAACCAGCGTTAGCACTGCCAATACCGATTCGGTGATAAGGAGCCAGTAGAGACCAGTGAACTGATTGTTAAAATTGGCCACGGTACAAACTACAAGGTCTGCCATATAGAAAATGGTAAGTAATCTTAACCATCTGGCTCGCCGCTCTTCCTCTCTCAGGTCTTCCCCGTTATCCTGACGTTGTCCGCAAAACGTACAAAAAGGTGAACTTTCTGGAATCAGTTGTATGCAATTAGTGCATATTTTAGAAGAGCCTGCATCTTGTTCCATTATCGGTAGTTAAGGCACATTTGCAAATTCGCACATTATTCTACTCCTAATTCCTGTAAGGCCTGAGCCAATTGCTTTGGTGATTGAAAGTGTATACCGTGAATCCCGACGGCTTCCGCACCTTTGATATTGCGAAGGCTATCATCAATAAATATGGCTCGTGCAGGATCTACTTTAAACCGGTTCAATAAGATTTGGTAGATCTCAGGAAAGGGCTTCCGGGTCCTTTCTTCTCCGCTCATCACGATTCCGTCGAACCATTTAAGAAAGTCGTATCGCTGCAGGGCCACCGGAAATGTTTCGGCGCTCCAGTTGGTTAATGCGTACAACTTATATTGTTTATCTCTCAAATCGTGCAATATGTCAACTGTTCCCTGTATAGGTCCGCCAAGCATTTCTTCCCACCTGCCATAGTATGCCCGCACTTCTTGTTCATATTCCGGAAATTGTGTAACCAATTCTTCCGTGGCTTCCTTCAATGACCTCCCGGCATCCTGGTTTTCATTCCAGGCATTAGTACAAATGGTTTCAAAGAACCAATTCATTTTTTCTTCGCTATCAAAAATCTTACTAAAAACATATCGGGGGTTCCAGTCAATAAGAACCATTCCCAGATCAAAAATGATGGTGTTAAACGTTTTATTCATTGTGATTATTTTGCTACCTTTTCTCAAACAGCCACCACTGCCTCTTTCTTTGTTTGATGGTATAATTTTTATTTATGTAGATATGAATATGGTTCATAGCTTCATTTATGTCGTCGGTTATTAAAACCAGGTTCAGGTCTTCTTTTGAAATGGTTCCCTGCTCTGCCATAAACTCGATAAATTCCAATAGTGGCCTGAAATAATCTGTTCCAAACAGTACGATTGGAAATTGTGTGATGGTTTTTGTTTGGATCAAAGTGATGGTCTCAAAGAATTCGTCCATGGTTCCAAATCCTCCCGGCAGGATGATAAAAGCATAAGAGTATTTAGCCAGGATCACCTTTCGTACAAAGAAGTGTTCAAAGGTTACGGATTTATTCAGGTAAGGATTTGATTTCTGTTCAAAGGGCAGGCGTATATTGCAACCCACAGAATAACCGCTGGTTTCAAAGGCTCCGCGGTTAGCGGCCTCCATAACGCCGGGTCCCCCGCCGGTCATGGTTGTAAACCCCATGGCTGAAATGCGTTTACCAAATTCCCTGGCGGCAGTATAATACCGGTGATCTTCTTTAAAACGGGCTGAACCGAAAACGGTTATGCATGGGCCAACGAAGTGTAAGGCCCTGAAACCTTTAATAAATTGCTTGAATACACGGATCACAAAGCTTAATTCATAACTACGGCTTTTAGGACCATCCAGATAAACATGCTGCTTGGCAGGAATGATTCGCTTTTGTACGGGCATATAGAAATAAAATTAAATATACAGTGAAAATCATATCGTCCCCGGAAGAATCTCTTCTCCGTTTTATATTCATTTAATATATTTAGGAATGTTCACATTAATTTGCGGGTAACATTATCATGATGAGAATTATCTCCTATAATGTCAACGGTATCCGTGCTGCTTTGAAAAAAGGATTTTGCGATTGGTTAAAATCAGACCCTGCAGATATCATCTGTATCCAGGAAACAAAAGCACAGCAGGATAATATTGACTGTAGCCTGTTTACAGAGATGGGCTTCCATGATTACTGGTATTCGGCTGAAAAAAAGGGCTATAGCGGGGTAGCGGTTTTTACAAGAATTAAACCCGAATTTATTCAACTGGGTAATGGCTATATGCAAAGCGATGCAGAAGGCAGGGTGATGCGACTTGACTTCGGGAGCATTACGCTGATTAACGCCTATTTCCCCTCAGGCGTTAGTGGTGATGTAAGGCAGGCGTATAAATATGTCTGGTTAGAAGAATTGCTCGATTATCTGAATGCACTGAAGAGGGAAAGAAGCGATCTGGTTGTTTGCGGCGATTATAACATTGCCCATAAACCCATAGACATTCATGATCCCAAAGGCAACAAGAACACATCCGGCTTTTTGCCGGAAGAAAGAGAATGGATGGATAAATTTTTTGCCTCCGGATTCACTGACGCTTTCCGGCTGATTAATCCCCATCCTCATCAATACTCCTGGTGGAGCCAGCGGTTTCCAAGTGTTCGTTTAAATAATAAAGGTTGGCGGATCGATTATATCAATATCACAGACACATTAAGGAATAGGGTTTGCGATGCACGTATAATGCCCGATGTGAAACAAAGCGATCATTGCCCTGTATATGTAGAACTGGAAATTCCCTGATGTTTTAACCCTTTGAAGCTACTGGCCCTTTTATATCTTTAAACCCTAACACCCAAATATTATGGAATTTGTATCCGTATTGCTTTTTATTGTCATTCTTATTGTAATACTTTCTTTAAAAGGCAATATTAAGGATCGTTTCAATGCACTGGAAACGGAAATACGGAATTTAAAGGAACAGCTAAAGGCCACTTATCCTGCGGAAACCCTTATCAAAACGCAGGAATCCATACCTGCTATCTTTCCCGAAGATAAATCAGACAAGATCCACGAAGAAGCGGTTATACCCGTATCAGAACCAATTACGCAAAAATCGCTAACAGACGAGCTGGAATCGCTGTTACAAAACGCCTTACCGGTTGAACAACCGGAGCCGGAAATAACGCACGAACCAGGGTTGCCACAAATGAATGTATCGCCCGGATTTATTCGTGAGCGTAAACCAGGTTTTATGGAACGCAATCCTGACCTGGAAAAGTTTATCGGAGAAAACCTTATCAGCAAAATTGGCATTGCTATTCTTGTTCTGGCTATCGGGTATTTTGTAAAATTCGCTATTGACAATGATTGGATCGGCGCGGTGGGAAGAGTAGGTGTCGGCGTGATCTGTGGCGGAATACTTGTTGCCCTGGCCCATCGTTTACATAACAATTATAAGGCTTTCAGTTCGGTATTGGTCGGAGGAGGATTGGCAATCTTTTATTTTACCATTACCCTTGCTTATCACCAGTTTCATCTGTTCAGCCAACTCGCTACATTTATTATCATGGTGGTAATTACCGCCTTTGCAGTAATCTTGTGCTTATTGTATAACCGGCAGGAGGTAGCCGTTATCGCGTTGGTTGGTGGTTTTGCCACCCCATTTATGGCTAGTGATGGAAGCGGAAATTACAAAAGCCTTTTTACCTATCTTATTATCCTGAATGCGGGATTGCTGGTGATAGCCTATAAAAGATCCTGGAGGCTCTTAAATGCATTGGCATTCATATTTACCGTCGTTTTATTTGCTTCCTGGATGTTCACGTTAAAACCGGCTGAGCCGCTTTCCACTTACCGTAACGGATTTTTATTTGCCACCGTTTTCTACCTGTTATTTCTGATCATCAATGTTGCACACAATATTAGCGAGAAAAAAAAGTTCCTGTCCTCAGACTTTAGCATCCTGCTTACCAATACTGCCCTGTATTTTGCTGTAGGATTATATTGCCTGACAGCAATGAAAGCCGGTGAATACAGGGGTTTATTTACGGCATCGCTGGGCATCTTTAACCTTGCCCTCACATTTGCCTTGTTCCGTAATAAGCGGATTGACAGCAATATTCTTTATCTTTTAATCGGGATCACGCTAAGCTTTATTTCGCTGACCGCACCTATCCAGCTGAATGGCAACAATATTACTTTATTCTGGGCTTCAGAAACTGTATTGTTGTACTGGTTATTTTCAGAAATCCAACATACGCATCATCCGCCTGGCATCATTGATCGTTTGGACTGCCATGCTGGTGAGTTTGTTCATGGATTGGTTTAATGTTTACGGGCATTTGCCCAGGCAGTTACCCATCATCGTGAGTAGAGGCTTCATAACTACATTATTCTCTGCCATCGCATCATACCTGATATTTGTATTACAGACAAAAGATCCTGTAGCGCATGGTCTGCAAGATAAAAATGTAATGGCGGCGTCAGCATTGTATCCCCGTAAAAACGTTTTCCGTACGGTGGGCATTTTATTGTTGTTTGCTGCAGGAGGGCTGGAGATTCGTTACCAGTTTAACTATCATTACCCAGGCACTGACCTGGACGTGCTTTATTTATTGTTGTACACCTTTGCCTTCACCTTGTTATTTACATGGATAACCGGAACAATCGAAATCCTTAGGTCGCACCGTTATATAAAAGCAGGTACGCTGGTTTTTTGCGTACTGCTTTACCTCGCATTAATTCCGACCGTATTCGGAGTACAACGCGGGATGCTGGAACAGCAACGCTTTGCCGGTCATTTTATAGTGCACTGGTTAACCGCCCTGCTGACCGGGATCATTCTTTACCAGCTAGTAGCATTGCGGCGGAAGCAACAAACATTTTCGAAAAATGACGGCACTGGGTTTGCCTGGATATTTTGCACCATAGCAGTCATTTACCTGAGCGTGGAAGCTCATCTGCTGGTGAACGCAATACTGTATAGTAACAACCAACCGCTTCCAGAGATACAACGGGTATTTATTAAAACGGGCCTTCCCATACTTTGGGGATTGTGCTCATTCGGTTTCATGTGGTTTGGCATGAAGTTGAAATACCGGACCCTGCGTATCATATCGCTCACTTTGTTTTCGGTAATATTATTTAAATTATTTCTTTTTGATATCCGTAATATTCCGGTGGCAGGTAAAATAGCCGCATTCTTCTGTCTTGGAATATTGCTGTTAATCGTATCATTTATGTACCAGCGACTTAAGAAAATAATTATTGAAGATGAAAAAAGGCCTTCTGTGTAGATCATTGTTAATGCTGGCTGCCATAGCACTTATTACCTGTTCCCGGGCGCAGCTTCCTTTTGCTTTCAAGGCTGACCTGGAAAAAGTGCATCAGGCAGGCTTCTATAAAATCATACTTGATCCTGCAGTTGTTGCCAAATGTAAGGATGACATTTCCGACATCCGGATAATGGATAACCATGACACGCAGGTACCTTATATTCTTACAGGTGATCAGCCCTTATTCAGGGAAAGCCACTTTACCGAATTGCCCATTATTTCCATAAGAAAGGAAAAAGATAAACAAACACACGTCGTTATTCGGAACAAGCCGGGGAAGCCTATAAGTGAACTATTATTGATTATACGAAATACAGCCGCAAACAGAACGGTAACCGTTAGTGGTAGCGATGATAACATTCAATGGTTTGTTATCCAGGAAAACATAACGCTGGATCATTTTTTTAATCCGGATAAGGACAGTTACATGCAATCCCTCGGGTTTCCAACAAGCTCGTACGATTTTTTCAAGATAATCATTAACGGGGAAGACCTGCTGCCGGTCAATATAGTACGGGCAGGAGTATACGAAGAATTGGTTTATAAGGGAAGTTTTTCCCAACTCCCGGCTCCGGCTGTTACACAGGTTGATAGTGCGGATAAGTCGTCATACATCAGCCTGTTGTTTAATGACAACTACCGGATCAACAAAATCGAACTGGATGTTAAGGGCCCTAAATTTTATCAGCGCCTTGTCTCGATTCAACAGGGGCAAAATGAGCCGGTTGAAGCGTCCACCCATACAATCCGTTCCGATGCGCCGGCTGAATTTATCATTGACGCCAAAACCAATCGGTTAAACCTGAAAATTTGGAATGAAGACAATCTTCCACTCAGGTTAAAGCTTGTTAAAGCCTTGCAGAGTAACCATTACCTGCTGACCTACCTTGAACCTGCAACCAGTTACCATCTTGTTTTTGGAAATGAAAGGGCTGGAGCTCCCAGTTATGACCTTGCCTTTTTTAAAAGCAGTATCGGCAACCCGGCCGTGTTACAGGCAGGTCCGGTTAAAAAGCGCTACCAGGGTAATACGGGCAAACCGCAGCGGGCAGCCATTCAGAATACCGCTTTGCTCTGGATCGTAATTATTACAGTGCTGACACTGTTATTACTGCTTACCTTCAGAATGGCCAGGCATATAAACGCGAAAGAATCGCCGGAAAAATCGTAGAATTTTATTTGGTCCAAAGCATTTTGTGATGATAATATATAATGTGACTACTAACGTGGATTGGTCCATTCACGACGATTGGCTGCCCTGGATGAAATATACACATATACCTGAAATACTTGCCACAAGACTATTTCATCAATTTCAGGTACTAAGGTTATTACAGGTAGATGAAGCAGAAGGTCCTACTTATGCAGTCCAGTTTTACAGCAATAGTATTGAAAGTTATAGCCGTTACCTGGACGAATTTTCAGGTGTTTTTGAGCAAAAAAGATTGGAAAGATGGGGTGGTCATTGCCTTGCATTTTATACGCTGATGGAAGTTGTGCACTAATTGTGGATAAAAAATAATCCTGGTAAAAAGCATCATTTATTTTATTATATTCTTTATAATCCTTTGCTGGCAAGCATTTAATGAAATTATTCATTGAAATGCAGTGCTGTAGTGACTTTCAGGGCAAGCTTGCAGACGAAGGCTTCCGTTAGCAGTAAGTGGAATGCCTTAAAAACCTTGCTGCACGTGGATTATAGCGATTTCATTCATTTGGTAAAATTGTTGAAAAAATTTTGTTGGAAAAAAAAAGCGTCTATATTTGTTCTGATTAAATAAAACATCCCGATATGAACAAAGCTGAATTAATTGCAAAGATTGCCGATGATGCAGGTGTTACCAAAACACAGGCAAACGCTTCTTTGGATTCTTTTGTTGAAGCAGTGACTAAAACCTTAAAAGGTGGTGGAAAGGTAACCCTGGTAGGTTTTGGTACTTTTTCTGTATCAAAGAGAGCTGCGCGTAACGGACGTAATCCGCAAACAGGTGCTGTTATTAAAATTAAAGCTAAAAAAGTAGCTAAATTTAAAGCAGGTAAAGAACTGTCTGCCAGGTTATAACTATTCCGATGCATCTTAGCAAGAAGCAAATTGTTTCTTGCTTTTTTTATTATACTGATCACCGGATGATTTATTGAAGGAGTCTGCAAAAAAAAATGCATTTTTGCACTTCAATTAACAAGTTAAATATGGGAAGAGGAGATAAGAAAACCAAAAGAGGTAAAATATTCAAGGGTTCTTTTGGTAAATCCAGGCCCGCGCGTCCGGCAGTTAAAAAGAAGCAAGAAGCACCCAAGGAGGTGAGTTAACCACCCCTGGCCCCTTCTTAAAAAGGAGGGGAGGTTTGGGTAGCAAACCGCGCCTGCCAAAGCCTTGGCGTCGGGCAAGGCCGGGTGGTTAGGGTGTTGTGAGTTTACCTCCCTGCACCGGGTATTTAAGGATATCTTCCCCCTTAAGGTGCCAAACGTTCAATTTGCCAGCTTCCATCTTGTTCCAGGACATACTGTATCCGGTCGTGTAAACGTCCGGGCCTACCCTGCCAAAATTCAATATTGATTGGCTTAACCAGATAACCTCCCCAATGCTGGGGTCTTGACACGAATTTGCCCTCAAATTGCTGTTCGAAGTAATGATGATTTGCCTCCAGCCATTCCCTGTTTTCGATCACCTGGCTCTGAGGTGAAGCCCATGCTCCAACCCGACTTGCCAGTGGACGACCAAGGAAATATTCATCGTTAGCCGTATCGCTAATTTTCTCAACTAGCCCGGTAATGCGGATCTGCCTTTCTAGTTCCTTCCAGAAAAATACCAGGCATGCCCTCGGGTTTTCTGTAACCTGTTGTGCTTTATAGCTATTATAGTTGGTAAAGAAAATAAAACCTCGTTCATTAAAGCCTTTTAGCAAAACTATTCTGGCCGATGGTATGCCATCTGAAGAAGCTGTCGCCAATGTCATGGCGTTCGCTTCTTCTATTTTTGCAAGGATAGCTTCATCCCACCATTTTTCAAATTGGTGCAGGGGATTTGTATCAACATTTTTTTCAGAAAGGCTTTGAAGCTGGTATTCTTTTCGCAGATCAGCAATGGAAGACATGGTCGTTTGGTTTGCTTTCAGTTTATAACCTATCCTACGATATCTGTTTAAGAATGGGGGACTAGCAGCAGGTAGTCATATTAACCGGTTACCAGGGTTCCCACATTTTCTCCCATTACCACTCTTAGCAGATTACCTGGTTTATTCATGTCAAAAACAATAATAGGAAGTTTGTTTTCCATACATAACGTAAATGCAGTCATATCCATTACCCTCAGGTTGTTCACGATACATTCTGCAAAAGTTATTTTCTCATATTTCGTGGCAGTAGGGTCTTTTTCAGGGTCCGCCGTATAGATGCCATTCACCCTGGTTCCTTTTAAAATTACCTCTGCCTTTATTTCAATTGCGCGTAAAGAGCCGGCCGTATCTGTAGTAAAATAGGGATTGCCAGTTCCGGCTCCGAATATGACTACCCTTCCTTTTTCAAGGTGTCTCATAGCCCTCCTCCTGATATAAGGCTCAGCGATCTGTTCCATTTTTATTGCACTTTGCAAACGCGTATATACACCAGCTTTCTCTAGTCCGGCCTGTACTGCCATCCCGTTTATTACCGTGGCCAGCATACCCATATAATCTCCATGCGCTCGTTCAATGCCTGTTTCCGCTTCGTTCATGCCCCGGTATATATTTCCACCTCCGATTACTATGGCCACCTCAACGCCTGATTCAATAACCGATTTAATTTCTTTTGCATATTTGGAAATGACCGCGGGATCAAGGCCAAAGCTTTTGTTTCCCATTAAAGATTCGCCGGAAAGTTTAAGCAGAACACGTTTGTATCTGGGTTGCATTTATGTAAGGTGTTTTATGTGAGAGGTGAGATGTGAAACAACATCTCACAAAAAAAGGAGCCATCGGCTCCTTAATATCATCCTAACGCTACCCGCCTGAACAACACTATTGCTAATCCGGGATCAACGGTTTTTAAATAATCACCAACACTCTTAGATCCGTCTTTCACATAAGCCTGTGCCGTTAAGGTTTGCTCTTTGAAGAATGCATTTAATTTCCCTTCGGCAATTTTAGCAATCATCTCGGACGGCTTTCCGGCCATTTTTGGATCCGCGGCAATTTGTTCAGTTACAATAGCTCGTTCTCTTTCCACAGTTTCAACAGGAACGCTTTTAGCATCAACTGCTACCGGGTTCATAGCCGCAATCTGCATGGCCACATCCTTTCCAGCTTCTAAGGCTGCGGCTGAATTTTTATTTAAACCAACCAATACACCCATTCTGTTTGAACCGTGAATATAAGCAGCTACACCTTCTGCCTCAACTCTTTCAAACCTGCTCACACTTATTTTTTCACCGATTTTTGCTACCTGGTCATTGACCTTATCCGCAACCGTCGCATTGCCCAATGAGGCTGCGTTTAATTCCTCAATACTTTTTATACTGTTCTGTAATGCCAGATCCATGATAGACTGGGCAAAAGCCACAAACTCTGCATTCTTACTTACAAAATCAGTTTCGCAAGCCAGCTGTATAATAAATCCGGTTTTGTTATCTGACGTAGTTCGGGCAAGTACCACACCTTCTTTGGCTTCACGGTCACCCCGCAGAACAGCTACTTTCTGCCCTTTTTTTCTCAGGTAGTCAATAGCCGCTTCAAAATTACCATCACTTTCAACCAAAGCCTTCCTGCAATCCATCATCCCTGCGCCTGTTTGCTGGCGCAATTTGTTTATATCGGCAGCTGTTATATTTACAGACATACTGTTCTCCATTTATTATTTAGTTAATTAAGTACTTCAACTCCTGACTCGTAACTCCTACCTTCCTCCGCCTGGTCGGCGATTGCCACCCCCGCCACCGCCGCCTGGTCCTGATTGACGACGTCTCGGCGCTCCACCACCGCCACTACCACCCGGGCCACTGGCACCTCTGCCTCTTCCACCACGGGCACGTGCAGCCTCGGCTTCAGCCTCAGCCTGCAGACGGGCCGCTTTCTTTTCATTCTCATCACCTACTTCTTCCACATCCTCCTCTTTCGAAGCCTGTCTTTCTGCGAGGCCTTCAGCAATTGCGGCTGCAATGTAATTGGTAATTATAGCAATAGACTTGGTAGCATCATCATTAGACGGTATCGCAAAATCCACTTTATTCGGATCGCAATTGGTATCTACCATACCAAAAGTGCCAATACCCAAACGCTTGGCTTCTGATAAAGCAATATGCTCATGTCCGATATCCACGATGAATAAGGCAGCAGGAACACGGCCCAACTGGGAGATACCGCCTAAAACTTTTTCCATTTTTTCCCGGTCACGGCTCAGGGTTAAACGTTCCTTTTTAGTAATATTATCAAATGATCCGTCACCAAGCATTTTTTCAATGCTTTGCATCTTTTTAACACTTTTGCGGACGGTGTTAAAATTAGTAAGCATGCCACCCAACCAACGCTCTGTAACATAAGGCATGTTTACCTTTTGGGCACATTCGGTAACGATCTCCTTTGATTGCTTTTTAGTAGCCACAAACATGATCTTTTTACCGCTTTTGGCGATTTGCTTCAAAGCCGCAGCCGCTTCCTGCAAAGCTTCAGTGGTTTTATTCAGATCGATGATATGAATACCTTTTTTTTCAGCGAATATGTAAGGTAGCATTTTAGGGTTCCATTTCTTTTTCAGGTGGCCGAAGTGTACCCCAGCTTCCAACAACTGTTGCTGCAATGAAGTATTTTGTTCCATTATAATTATTTGATATGTTAAATAGAATTGTAAGAATAAAAGGCCAATGCATGTAAGTTCAGATCTCTAATCAAAAGCATAATTAACGTTTGGAGAACTGAAAGCTTTTTCTGGCTTTTTTCCTACCCGGCTTTTTACGCTCAACCGAACGTGGATCTCGCATTAACAGGCCAGCTGCTTTTAGCACAGGCCTGAATTCGGGATTCACTTCCAGTAATGCACGTGCAATGCCCAGCTTGGCAGCTTCTGCCTGGCCTTTAACTCCGCCACCATGTGCATTGATTTTAATATCAAATTTATCTGTGGCTTCAATGGTCTTTAATGGCAGTTCCACCTGGTTTTGCAAATAAACCAATGGAAAATATACTTTGTAATCTTTGTCATTAATAACAATCTTGCCTTCACCCTTATTTATAAAAACCCTGGTAACAGCTTCCTTCCGACGACCTACTGCATTTTTTTGCTTTTCCATGTATAACTTTTTATAATTCCCAAACTGGGGATAAGATTAGAATGTAAGTATTTGAGGCTTTTGCGCAATATGCTGGTGTTCATTCCCTGCATAAACAAATAGTTTTTTGAACATCTTCCTGCCCAGACGATTCTTCGGAAGCATGCCTTTCACCGCCCTTTCAATTAAAGCGTCTGGTCTGCGTCGCAGAAGGTTTTTTGCTGATTCTGACTTTTGACCTCCGGGATAACCTGAATAGGTGAGGTACATCTTTTCTTCCAATTTATTCCCCGTAAACACAATTTTCTCGGCGTTGATCACTATAATGTAATCACCGCAATCGACATGGGGCGTGTAATAAGCTTTATTTTTTCCCCGAAGAACAGCTGCAATCTTGGCACACATACGACCGACGGTTTGATTAGTACCGTCTACAACATACCAGTTGCGTTGCACGGTAGCCTCGTTCGCATGTTTGGTGGTGAAATGTAGTTTACTCATTTTGGTAGTATTTAGTGAATCCGTCGCTATCCCGACGAAGAATAATGAAATAGGGCGCAAAGGTATGGGGAAATAGTATTATTTCCCAAGCAAATTTGCAAGTATTTAAAAACTAGCCTTTATAAACTATTGATTTACAACTGAAATTTTATCATTAAATTTTAATAGCTGTCTAAAACCATAAAGTTTATTCAAGAAAATTCCTGGAAAATCCATTTTGCCCTTTTAATTCCGTCCGCAGACCGTAATTTGCCTATAAGTAACTGTTTAAAAATAATGTCAGCAATAGAACCACTTGGAAGGTCAGTCTTTGGTAATCCTGAAAATGCCGGCAACCTGATAAACCACCTTGATGCACACGCCCTGTTAAATGACTGGGTTACTAATGAACGGCTGCGGTTGCATATGCGGCAGGTAGCAGCCGTGATGAAAGCCTGGGCGCTGGAAAAGGAAAACGTTGATGAAATAACTGCCGAAAAATGGGAGCTGGCCGGATTGCTTCACGATGCTGATTGGGAAAAATATCCCGAAAGCCATTGCCGGATTATCATTGAGAAGCTGGAAGAACTACAAACTGACCCCGATATTATTCATTGCATTGCATCACACGGTCCCCGCCATTTTGGAGTAGAACCTGAAAATGCCATGGATAAGATGATCTACGCTTTCGATGAATTGTCTGGATTTATCCATGCTTCTGCACTAATACGACCTGCCGGTTATGAAGGGATGGATGTTAAATCGGTGATGAAAAAACTTAAAACGCCTAATTTCGCCGCCCAGGTGAGCCGGGAAGATATACAGGATGCGGTGTCAAGGATCGACTATTCTATCGAAGAGATCATTGATTTTATTATTAACGTTCAAAAAGTGGTAAAGTAAAAGGGTTGAATTCGTTTATATGAAGAAAATATTGTTTGGCCTGCTGGTTATTCTTTTGGCAATCATACTATCTGTGTATATTTTAATACCTGCTTCATTAAAAGTATCCAATGTAATTATAGTCAACTGCACTATCAATGGCACAAACAGGTATCTGCTTGATATGGCCGGTTGGTATAAGTGGTGGCCTGGCGAAGACACCAAAAAAACTTCCTTACCAGATGCGAATACCAGCTTCATTTATAAGGGATTTTCTTACCGGATCCTCCGTCCTCTGTATAATGGATTTGAAATGCTTGCGGAACATGATGGTCGGAAAATAAAGTCCGTTTTACATGATTTTGCACTATCAAAAGATTCGGTGGCGATACAATGGCAGTATACTATAAAAACAAGTTTAAATCCATTTACAAGATGGCAGCAGTATAGACAGGCAGAATCAATGAAAATCAATATGGGTGATTTACTTGTTCACCTGCAAGCATTTTTGGTAAAACGGGTAAATGTTTATGGGATAGACATACAGGAAATTTTTGCACGAGACACTACGCTGATTGCTACAACACAAGATTATGAGGCTTATCCCGAAGTTATTAAAATTTATGCCTTAATTGGAAAACTTAAAAAACACGTTATTGCAGAGAAGGCCATACAAACCAATTACCCCATGCTTCATGTAAGAAAAAGGGACGACGGGCGATTTGAAGCAATGGTGGCCATTCCCATTAATAGACCATTACCGGAAAACAGAGATATGTTCAACAAACGATTTGTACCTTGGAAAACACTGGTAGCCGAAACCAAAGGAGGTGTTCATACCGTGGGTCAGGCTTATAAAAAAATGGCGCTTTTTGTAGAAGATTATCAAAGAATCCCAATGGCTATTCCATTTGAATTACTTATTACAGACAGGAGCATCGAACCCGATACACTTAAATGGGTAAGCGTAATCTGCCAACCGGTGTCTTAGAGGTATGAGTAATGACTTATGAGTTATGAATAACAAAGTAACGTAGTTTGAACAGTAATATATGGGATGCTGGTTATAACACATAATTCATAATTTACTTAGTCTTTAAAACGGATTACCATAGTTGAATCGTTGTTTCTGGCCAGAATAAAAGCTTCCTTGTTGTGGATACTAATTTTTTTTATGTGACGTACCTGGCCTTTGATCTGTAGGCCGTTAAGCGGTTCAGCAGAAAAATTGCCTTTTCCCTGGTTCAGCAGGATAGTTCCGTAATCCGCATCATTTCTTCCCATCTCTATATTATTCTCATAAAAATTTCCTCCAAGTAAAATATCCGGTAAACTATCCTGATTGGCATAAACCACAACCCCATCCCTGAAAGGAGTCATTTGTGCTTCCCAGGGCAAGGCCTTCGCTTCAAACCTGAGATTGCCTTTATTCATAAGGATGGCGTTGGCGAAATAGTCGGCACTTAAAATAGTTGCCTTCTCCAATTTTTCCATGGTAAATAAATCTTTCAGGGAAGCCTTGGCAAATAGCTCAGCATGTAAATATTGTTTTTTAAGCAGGGGCATCTGTTTTTCCAGTTCTGCTTTGTTGGCAAAAACAATTTCTTTGCCGTTTAGATAATAAGTAAGGACCTGCTCCTTTTTTCCGTTGCCATCGAAGTCATAATAGTAGAGCTTAACGGGTTCTTCGGCAGAAGCTTTAAGGCGGCTGTTCAACCCCAGGTTTCCCGCAATCAGGTCTATATTGCCATCCTGATCAACATCACAGGGCAGTATAAAATTCCACCATCCCCTTTTATCAGTAAGAACCTTCTTTGTAAAACTGCCCTGTTTATTAATGAAAGCATTGATGCCTCCCCACTCGGAACAAACAATAAGGTCTTTCTTTCCATCTTTATCCAGATCATGCCAGATGGCATTTGTTACGAATCCTTCCTGCGACAGATCTTTGGAATACTTCAAGGTTACATCTTTAAACTTGCCGGTTCCATCATTTTGTAAAAGGTAAGACTTAGGTATCTGGCCATATCCCCAGGGTACGGCTCTGCCGGCAATGAACAAGTCGTTGTACCCATCCCCGTTAAAATCGCATGGCACTATGCAGGATGCGGTAATATACACACTGTCAAATGCATCCTGCAGTTTGGTAAATAGAGCTTTCCCATTATTCAGGTACACCCTTGGCGCAAGATATACTTCCTGCCCAAAGTACTCATTGCCTCCGCTGGCTATCAACAGGTCAATATTCCCATCGTTATTCACGTCCGAAAAACAGGCATCAGCATCTTCGTATATACTATCATTTTCTAAATCGGCCTCTGCCGGTTTATGAAATGTTCCGGATGATTGTTGAAGGAAAATGGCGTTTCTACCGCCTTTTGAAGAGCCAATGAATACGTCCTCCAAACCATCATGGTTTATATCTCCTACGGCTAGAGCCGGACCTTCAGTAGAAACCATGTGAGGGATCAAAGGTTCACGGTCAAATTCAACAAAGGGGTTTTCAGCATGGCGATAAAGAAGTTTCGATTCCCTGGTAATATCGGACACCGGCTTTGATGGGTTCTGCCAGTGAGTAGTGATTTTTTCGAATGGAAATTTTGGCAAGCCTTTTTTATAGTTAAGCGAGAGTTGCGTTCCGGTGGAGAAGTGAATCGGTTCATAGGTGTTATCCGGCCAGATGACGAACATGGAATCAACTTTTATTCCATGTAAACCTATATGCACTTGTGTTTCCATGCTGGATAAAAAACCCCTGACAGGATATTTTTCGTATGTCCTTATTGCGTTGTTCGCATACACGATCACTTTAGCTCCAACCGCATTGATATTATCTTCGCTACCTGTTAACGTTATCGCTAGATATGGCTTGTCATTTTTATCATTGGTCTTGTTTTCATATAAAATCGCCGGATCTTCAATATTATTTACTACCACATCCAGGTCGCCATCATTGTCAAAATCTGCATAAACGGCGCCATTGGAATAAGTAGGCATATTATTTTTAATCTGTTCTTTCAGATCCCTGAATGCCAGTTGTCCTGTATTCAGAAAAAATTTATTCGGTATTTTAATTTCGGGAAACTTGTCGATCAGTGCCAATTTCGTTTCATCCACATTATTGTTTCGTATCATTTCCTGCATGTCATCGTTGGTAACATAATTGATATAATCAATATCGTTCATTCTTTTTGGGATGCCGTTCGAGATGAACAGATCTTTTAAGCCATCATTGTCAAAGTCAATAAATAGTGGCGCCCAGGACCAGTCAGTGGCAGCAATTCCTGCATATAAGCCCGCTTCACTAAACATGTCGTTTCTGCGGTTGTATTGCAGGTTGTTCCTCGTGTATTGATAACCGTAACCATAGAGGATCTTTGAGTTAAACAGGTTATAGTCGTCCTCTCCTAACGATCTTTTTAAGATGTATGGATCATTTGCCAGCATATCCATTGATATAATTTCGGGGTAGGCATCATTGTTAATATCCGCAACGTCTACGCCCATTGAGTATTGACTGGTATGCATCATCCTGTTTTGCAGATCTTCTTTAAATGTGCCATCATGCTGGTTAATATACAGATAATCATTTTCGTGAAAATCGTTGCCTACATAAATATCCGGATAACCATCGAGATCGATATCCGACACCACAATTCCCAACCCATACCCTATTACGGAGCTGTTAATGCCTGTTTGTCCGGTAACATCGGTAAACATTTCGTTTCCCTCATTCCGGAAAATATGATCACCCGAAAGGAGATTCGGTTTGGCCAGTAACAACCGGCGATAACCGAAGTTGCCATTGTGGTGAATGGAATGATTTAACAGGTACATGTCAAGGTCGCCATCATGGTCGTAGTCGAAAAAAACGGCCTGTGTGCTAAAGCCTGAAAATTGCAATCCGAATTCTGAAGCCCGTTCTGCATAAAAAGGGACACCATTTTTATCTATTCCCTGGCATATCAATAGTTGGTTGCTGCTGCTTAATGTTTCATGTTTGCCAACTCTGCAAATATATATGTCCAGTAAACCGTCATTATTGATATCGACCACAGACACTCCGGTAGACCATCCACCATCCTGTGGAATCCGCGCAGCAGTGGCAACGTCGCGGAAATGCAGATCGCCTTCGTTCAGGTACAGTTTATTCTGGCCCTGGTTAGCGGCAAAAAACAGGTCTGGTTTACCATCGTTGTTAAAATCTCCCGCACCAATACCTGCACCATTATAAAAGTACATGTATTTAAACAGGTTAAATTGGCTGGTATAAGTAAGTTTGTTACTAAAGTTCAAACCTGTCCGCGTATCGCTTAAAGCTTCAAACAGCGGTTGTTCCGTACTCTTTGGTTTACAAGCCGTAAAGAACGTGAACAGGAAAAGGGCATACAAAAAGAAAAAAAGGCCTTGTATACGCTGAATCATAATTTGTTTATATTTCATTTTTACTTTATGCCTTTCTCTGTGGTTTATGTAACCACAAAGAGCGAAAAGGTTTACACAAAGAAAGCACGAAGGCAAGAAACTTAAATAAAACCATCCAGCCGTTTTCTCAAATGATCTTTGTGTAACCTTAGGTTTTACTTCGTGCGTCCTTTGTGGTTAATGTTAACCACCACAGGAACAATCGGCTTTTTTATACTGTACAATGCAGGATATTCATTATTGCGGAGAAACAAGAGATGGGTTGTATTTCCTTTTTTTATTGACAGGATATCCCTGATTGCCCCGGTTAATTCCAAGCCTGATTGACCCGGTTCCATCCATATGAGGTCGCCTTTGCCATTATTAATCAGAACATGGCCCAAACTCCCGTCTAATTTTCCCAGTTGAGGCATAAAACCAAAATTGTTTCCTCCCAATACCAGATCGAGGTACCCATCCTGATTAAGATCCAAACAGTGGGCGGCATTTACAGACGAGAGTTGCACCATCGTTGGCAATTTTTGGATGGTAAAGTTTCCGTTGCCGTTATTGTACGCCATGCAGGAAGGGGTATAATTAAATTCCTTTACAATGGATCTGTTTAACAGTGCTGGTAAAAACAGTTCCTGAATTGTTTTTTTTGCATATTCCCCATGTTTTAAGTTTCCTTTTTTAATGGAAGGAACCTGGTCCTGCATTTCGTGTTTCAAAAAAACCGGTTTATCTTTTCCCTCGACCTGCCTGGTTATGATCTTGTCTACGTTGCCGTTCTGATTAAAGTCATTTACCCAAAGCCTGACCGCTTTTCTTTTATCTGGCCGTAAATAAAAATTTTCTCCTATGTTGCCCAGAATCAGGTCTGCCTTCCCGTCCCTGTTCATGTCTGCGACAGTAATGGTTTGCCACCAGCCTTTTAAGTCGGAAAGGTTTGATTTAATTTCAGAAAAGCGATCACCGGTGAAAGAAAAAAGACGCGGCGACATCCATTCCCCGACAATGATCAACTCTTCATTTTTATCACCTGCCACATCTGACCATACGGCACCGGTTACCATACCTATATTTGCAATATCCGGATTCTTGGTTTTAGCCATATCAGTGAAGCGGCCTTTCCCGTTGTTTACAAACAAGTAACTTCGGGGAGATAAACCATAATTGCGGGGCACACTTCTGCCCCCCACAAACAAATCCAGGTCTCCATCGCGATCAAAATCATTGGCTATGGCGACCGAAATATTTGCTTCATTATTTGAAAAGGCTGTCGGCTCTATGTCAAAATTTCCATCTCCATCGTTCCTGAATAAACGCAGTTGGATCTCCCTGGTATTTGGCAGTGCAAAGTTGCCGCCCGGGCACAACAGCAGATCCAGGTCTCCATCGTTGTCGCAGTCAAACATTAATTCCGCTACATCCTCAAAGTCCCTATATTCCTCAAAAGCCTGTTGTTCTTTTTTTACAAAAGCGCCGTTGCGGGATTGCAGGTATAGTTGCCCGCCCTGACCTTTTGCTCCGCCTATATAGATATCTTCCCTGCCATCTCCGTTTACATCTCCCTTCACCGCTTTAGGTCCTTCGCGCGAAAGCATTGCAGGAATATTCCGTTCATAATAAAAGTCTACATAATCGTCTTCCTGGTGTTTCTCCACATTCATTACAACGGTATCAAGAAGTGTAAAAGGTGCAGCTTTCGTTGGTTGCACAGCCATGTCAGCCTTTTTCTCATCTTCTTCCGCCAGAATATATAATTTATTAATTTCCGGGTGTTCATATTTTGAAAAAGAACGATCGGGCCAGCTGATGATCATTGAATCTACCTGTGCAGCAGAGCCAAGGCCTATAACCACTTTGTAATCTACGGAAGACTGGAATCCCCTGCTTGGAATGACTTCCCTGCTAAGGACCTGATCACCTACGTACAATGTAATGGTGCTGCCGACAGCAAAACTGTTCTCACCTTTTCCCTGGAGTAAAACACTTACATAATTATTTTTATTCAGTTCCCTGGCGTTATTTTTATATACAAACGCAGGCTGGTTTTCATTATTCACCACCAGGTCTATATCGCCATCATTATCGAGGTCACCGTAAGCAGCTCCGTTTGAGAACGTCTTCTGAGACAATCCCCATAAATTTCCTGCATCGGCAAATTGCAGGTGGCCCATATTCCTAAAGGCTTTGTTCGGCATTGGAGTGACCGGAATTTCTTTTAACACTTCTTCCATGTTTTCTTTTTTACCGGCTAGGATCATTTTTTGGATTACATCATTGGCAAAAAAATCCATGAAATCCAGGTTGGTTACATCTCTGTTTACCCCGTTACAAACATAAATGTCATTTAGCCCGTCGTTATCTGCATCAAACATCAATGCTCCCCAGCTCCAGTCTGTCGCCGCTACACCACTGAAATAGGCAGTTTCCAAAAATCTCCCCTTTTTATTATTAACCTGCAGGCAGTTTTGCATGAATTGATGAAAGAAACCGGCTTTTACCTTGCCTCTGTACAAATCAATATTATCAAATGCTCCCAGGGTCTTTAGCCGGTAATCGTCTTCCGGTAACATATCCGTTGTAAAAATATCCGGGTAACCATCATTGTTGATATCGGCTATATCTGCTCCCATGGAAGACATGCTGGTGTGCTGGATGCATTGTTCGAAATCATCCTTAAATGTTCCATTTTTCTGGTTAACATATAGATAGTCTCGTTCGTACGAATCATTCGCAACGTATACATCAGGATAGCCATCGCGATTTATATCACCTACAGATACTCCCAGGCCCAAACTGATCAACCCGCCATGAAGACCTGCTTCCTTGGTAACTTCGATAAATTGTCCCTTATCATTCCGGTATAAATGATCGCCTCCGCCTTTTAAAAATTCACCTACGGGCCAATCTTTTTCAGGTAAATCGCGGCTGAAAGAAAAGTTAAGCTGGTTTACCGGTATGGGACTGTTATTGATCATAAAGCAATCCAGGTCACCGTCTAAGTCATAGTCAAAAAAGGATACTTGTGTAGTATAGGCTGAAATGGCAAGCCCGAATTTTTCTGCTGATTCCGTAAAGGTCAGGTCATGATTATTGATGTACAATTTATTTTTCCGGTTGGCGGTACCCATGTGGCCGGAACTGCAGACATATATGTCCAGCCACCCGTCGCTATTCAGGTCGGCAAAAACTACACCTGTGTACCATTTATCGTCTGGTGTAATGCCGGCTTCGAGGGCAATGTCTTCAAATTTCAGGTTGCCCTTGTTCAGATATAATTTGTTTTCACCGGTGTTTGATGTGAGGAATACATCGGAAAGCCCATCATTATTGATATCTGCGATGGCCACTCCTCCCCCATTATAAAAATTTCTAAAAAGAAAACTGTTTTCCTTTTTACCATCTACCACCTTGTTTTCAAATTCAATTCCTGAATCCGTTAACAAATGAAACAGGGTATCTTCCTGCTTTTGTTTGCAAGATATCACGGCTGAAATGACGAAAAGGATTACCCACGTTGGTCTACCCTTCATGAATTATCAAATTAAACAAACAAACCTAAAGCATAAAGGCCATTATCATAATGGCCTTTATGCTATTAACAAAATTTATAATTATCAGTAACCCTTGTTTTGCTTAAAATTTGGATTTGAAGCTAAAGCCTGGGCCGGTATTGGGAATACGAGGTTTTTTGGATTGTCAGTCGGTTTATATTGCCATGGCTTAAGGAAAACGCCAAACCTGATCAGGTCTGTTCTTCTAAAAGATTCATGATAAAGCTCCCTACCCCTTTCTGCGATTAACGTATTAGGGTCGTATAAATTAGCCGTATTCACCAGGGAAATGGAGGGCAATAGTGCTGCTGACCTGGCCTGCCTCAAGCCATTAACCAAGGTTAAGGCAGTGGCGGCATCGCCGGTTCTTAATCTGGCTTCAGCTACCATCAGAACCACATCCGCGTAACGGAAGATCATCAACCAGTTTCCGGCATTACTTTGATAATTTTTTGAATCATCCGTATAATCAGGTACATATTTAACCACCCGTATACCGGTTACTTCCAGATTAGCCCCTTTTTCTATCATGTCAGGAGCTATTTCTGGTGTGAAGGCTAACGGAGCGCCTTTTCTGTCTTTCAAAGCAACTCCAGCTGCGTTAAATTGCTGTCCAACAAGTAATCCCGGCCGGATACCTGATACATTAGTTGCTCCCTGGTAATACCTGCCCCCGATTCTTTGATCAAGTAGGGTATCGGCCGGCCCGTATGTTGTTGTATTGGTAGGACTGAAAGAATTATAAAAATCACTGACGGTAGCAAATCCGTTCCAACCTGCATTAGGGGCGAATTTGTCGAATGAGTTATAATGTAAGGTATGATTCCAGCGAGCCTGTATTCCTCCACTATTTACGGTAACACCAGAAGTATTCGGATAGGCAAAAATGCCTTCTTTGGATTTTTGACCATTGTCTACGCTGAAATTATCGAAATAATTAGGCGTGTAGGAATATTTGTTGCTATTGATTATGGTATTGCCCAGGGTGATCACCTGCTGCATATCTGCCGCAGCAAAGGTTGGGGTTTCCCGGTTTACAATAGCGCCTTTTTGAAGATAACATTTCATCAGTAAAACCCGGGCCGCGTCTGGATTCGCAACCGTTATCGGGTTGCTTGCGTTTAAATCTGGAAGAATGGCGGTCAGTTCACTAATAATGAAATCCATTCCGGCAGCGCCTGACTTAACTTCGGGTGCATTTAATAAGTTAGCACCCGGGTCCCTGAATGGGTACTGTCCATACAGGTCCAATAGAAAATAAAGAGATAAAGCCCTTAAAAACCTTGCTTCGGCAGTCTGACTTTTAGAAGGATTAAAATTTAGCACGTTTGTCGCGTCAAAGTTTAATTTATTCAGACCGTTAAAAACCTGCAAAAGCTGATCGTGGTTAGCATCCCAGGTATGATTATGCAATACCCGCCAGGCTCCATTATCATCCCAGTCGCCACCCCTGGTGACCACCAATGATTCATCAGACGTATTTTCCTGGAGGGAATAAAGGCGGGCCTGATCATGAAAGGTCGTGGTTAGGTTTGTATAAGCTGCCTTCAGCAAAAGATCGGTGCCCGATGCTCCCAAAGCTGAAGAAGCCTGTCGCGAGGTAAGGGTGCCCCTCAGATCTTCGTCTAATTTCGAGCATCCGGCCAGTATTAAAAAAAGTGAAGCGAGTATTATTTTGTTATTAGTTCTCATACACAAGCTTTTATAAATTATAATGAAAAGTTTAAACCTACAGATATTGTCCTGGGGGTTGGGTAAGGAATATACTCAATAGACCGGGAAGGGTAGTTATTGCTACCTTTATCCACGTTGACCTCGGGGTCAAAACCGGTAAATTTCGTGATGACAAAAAGGTTGGTGCCACTGACAAAACAACTTATATTTTTAAAGGTGCTACCAACATTACCAATATCATACCGGATGGTTGCATTTCTCAATTTTACATAATCCCCCTTTTCGAGAAACCGGGTAGACGCTGCCGCACCACTACTGGCTTTTTCTTCTGAGTTATATGCTTCCTCGTCAATATTTCTGCCTGAGGTAATTCCATTAATATTAGTGACGGAAGTGGCTGTATTATTATAAATCAAATAGCCGAAGGCACCTCCTGCATTTACACTCAGGTTAAATTTT
The DNA here is from genome assembly GCA_037718865.1 of Chitinophagaceae bacterium. Lineage (GTDB taxonomy): Bacteria > Bacteroidota > Bacteroidia > Chitinophagales > Chitinophagaceae > JADCRZ01. The sequence goes on from JBBJMP010000006.1 coordinate 89,139, forward strand.
TTGTAACGAAGTGATGTGCTGAATCCTGAAACAACATGGGGGTTTGGGTCACCGGCATAATCAGGAGTAGCAGCAATTTTTTGAGCACCGGCATCGAACCCATCAAATTTCTTCAAATAAAATTCATTGACCGGTTTATTGTTGGTGATAACCTGTGCCAAAGTGCCGGAGACGCCCTGACCGTTGATCTGCCCTGTTTGTATTGTGAGCGGTAAGCCGGTATTGATATCGAAGAAGTTCTCCAGGTTATTTTTGTTGTAAGCAATATTGAAGCCTACATCCCATCCAAGATCCTGGGCATCAATTACACTTGCTCCTACTGCAAATTCGATTCCCTTATTGATGATATTAGCAGGAATATTAATGAAGTAAATGGAGTTAGGTGCCGGCTGTATAGCATTGGTCTGAAACAAGATGTCTTTGGTGTCTTTATTATAATAATCTACCGATCCAAAGACCCTGCCCTTTAGAAAAGAAAAATCAAGGCCAACATTGTATGCGGTTGTTCTTTCCCATTTCAGGTCAGGGTTTGAAACGATAGTTTGTCCTGCCTGGTTGAAAGACTGCAGACCAAATTGCTCCTGGGAAGATCCCGCGGGATACTCCTGGTTTCCTGTGGTACCCCAAGAAGCACGAAGGGCCAGGTTTGAAAATAAAGAACTGCCTTTCATGAACTCTTCATTACTTATGGCCCACTTTGCACCTACGGATGGAAAGTACCCATACCGGTTGTTTTCGCCGAATTTACTTGAACCATCAGCCCTGATCGTTGCCGTAAGTATGTATTTATCCAACAAATTAAAATTTGCCCGGGCAAAATACGATTGCAATTCAACGAGCGGATCTACATTAGTATTATACGGATACTGCGTTTTGGCATTTCGCATTACACTGGTGTAGGGAATTTTGATCCGGTTCGACTGATTCAGGTTTGTATTAAAACCCGAAGCGGCAATGGTTCCATTCTGGTAATCTGTTTTCCAGTATTCAAAACCTCCAAGCGCATCAAACGACAAGTTCTCTGAAAGATCGGTACGATAATTCAAGGTATGGGTGAATGTCTGGGAAGTCAGGGCGGCGTTGGCTAAAACAGCAAACCCCTGACCTGACAGGTTTTGAAAACCTTCCAGAAAGCCTTCTATATTCAATTTCCTGTTTCCGGTGCCATGATTTACGGCGTACAGGAATTTATATTCCAGGTTTTTTAGCAGTTTGTATCCGGCAGAAATGTTTCCTAAAAAAGTATTTACACCACTTACATCGTGGAATGCATCGCTCACTGCAAGCGGGTTGGCTACGCCGTTGCTGCTTAACAGATATTTTCCATCTTTATGAAAAGGAACGGTAGGGTTCCAGATTAAAGCAGCGCTTAGCATATTACCCTGAGATCCTGCGGTGTTGGAAACGTTAGACAAGTTCTCCGTATAATGACCGGCGATCAGGTTAAAGTCTATCGACAAACGCTGTTCAAAAAACCGGTATTGCCCTGAAAACGACCCGATATATTTATCCAGAGAGGATTTTTTTAGTAAGCCCTGTGTACTTGAGCCAAGAAACGACGCGCGGAATTTACCCGTCTCATTCCCTCCACTTAAAGACAGGTTATAGTTTTGGGATAATTTGTGCTGGGCAATTTCGTCTAAAGCATCTACATCACCACCACCATTGTATGCGGCTTGCTGCCCGTACTTTTTTATTGCATCCCTAAATTGCCCGGCATCAAGTACTTTGTATTTTTTCATATAATCAGCCACCCCGAAGTTAGTCCCCACTTCCAGTCTGGTTGGCCCTGAGGCGCCCTTTTTTGTAGTGATAACAATAACGCCGTTTGCGCCCCTTGAGCCATAAATGGCTGCAGATGACGCATCTTTTAAAATATCGATTTGCTGAATGTCGTTCGGGTTGATAAACAATAGCGGATTAGATTCAGGCGTGGTTCCGAAACCTAACCCATTTTGACCGAGGTCAACACTCGGCCTGGCAGACCTTCCGTCTAAAGGAACGCCATCAACAACATATAAAGGGTTATTACTGGCCCTGATAGATGAGTTGCCCCGTATTTTAAGCGTAGTGGCCGCACCAGGCTGACCGCTATTCATAGTAATTTCCACTCCGGGGACCTTGTTTTGGAGCAACTGATCCGGAGCGGCTATAACACCCTGGTTAAAATCTTTTGCTTTTATAGAAGATACGGCACCCGTCAAATCTCTTCTTCTGGCCGTTCCATATCCAACGACCACCACTTCTGCAATGGCTTCTGTGCTGCCCGTAAGCATAACATCCACCTCATTTTTTCCTGCAATGTCTACCTCTTCGGAACCATATCCGACGGAGGAAAAAACCAACACCGAAGCAGTAGGGGAAACATTAATTCTGAAGGATCCGTCCGAACTTGTCTGAACTCCGGATCTTGACCCTTTGGCAGTAACCGAAACACCAGGTATGCCGATTCCGCTACTATCAGATACCTTTCCGGCTACAACTTTGGTCTGTGCTATCAATGATTCTGCAAAAAAGAAAGAGAACAACGGCAATAAAATTGCCAGGTACAATCGTTTGAAGGACATAATTAGGAATTTAAGTCAGGTAATTTAATAACCAGATATAATTAACAATACCTTTTACAAAAATATGTTAAGAATAACCACAGCAAAGTTCAACACTGATGACAATGTAAAGTTCATAACAAGGCAATTTTTCTCAATTAAATGCTGCATAATGGTATTAAACATGCTTATTACTAAGTGAATGCTCTTAATCGTTTTTGCCTGAACCACTTACCAGAAATCTATCCCAACCCATTTTTTTCTTTCTTTTTTTTCATACTTGTTGTAGTTAAAGCGGTATAGTTTTCCCGGCCGGTGCGGCATATCGGCCTCGTATTCCCCTGTATCGATCAGCAGGTCGATCGAGAAGAATTTTTTCCGGAAATTCCTGCGGTCCAGTTTTGCATTCAGGATAGCTTCATAAAGGTTTTGCAACTCCCGCAAAGAAAACTTTTTAGGCAGCAGGTTAAAGCCAAGCGGGTGTTCCTGTATTCGTTTCTGAAGCCAGCCATAGCAAGTGTCAAGGATTTGTTTATGATCGAAGGCCATTTCCTTGACACTGCTTACAGGCAGCCAGTTAAGCTCGTTCTTCGATCCATCTACCTGGTAGTGTTGAACATTGACCAGCGAACAGTAAGCAATCGTAATTACTCTTGCTGCCGGGTGGCGTTTTACCTGGCCAAACGCTCTGACCTGTTCCAGGTAAACATCATCCAGGCCTGTTCTTTCTTTTAAAACCCGGTAAGCTGCTTCTTCAATATCCTCATTACTGTTTACCAGGTCGCCCAGCAATGACCATTTTCCTTCATATTTTTTCAAATCGCTCTTGATCAGCAGCACTTTCAGTTCATTTTCATCAAAGCCGAAAATGACACAATCTACAGAGATACCGATTCGTACATGGTCCTCCAGCTTCTCCAAGCCGGTGTTGATATTTTTTGATTTTTCAAACCTTGGTACGGCAAGCCCAACGTTAGCAATCTTCATATATGGCAAGTTTGATTATGAATGGAACGAATGCTTGTTATAAGCAGACAGGTAAAAACGATAATTATTTCCTTCCTGTTTATAAATTTACTATTTAAATTGTAAAATGTATTCCGGCGAACAAACCAGAAAATTACAGCGTTCATCCAGGGATCTCATCCAGGGGTTGGACCAGCTTTCGGCTAAGGATGTAGGTTTGCTACGGGACGTATTACGTTTTCACGAATACCGGTATTATGTATTAAACGATCCCCTGATTTCCGATTTTGAATATGATCAGCTTTTTAAGGCCCTCGAAAAAATAGAAACGGACAATCCGGAGCTGATCAGTGCTTCATCCCCTACGCAAAGGGTGGCCAGAGGATTAACCTCAGCATTTCTAACCGTACATCATCTGGTGCCCATGTTGTCTTTGCAAAATTCTTATGATGCCGGCGACCTTCAGGATTGGGACAGAAAATGCAGGGAGTTGAGCGGGTTTACTGAAGTTGAGTATTGTATGGAACCCAAATTTGATGGGGCCAGCATCTCTATCATTTATGAAAATGATCAACTGGTGCGGGCGGCTACACGGGGTAACGGGGCGGAAGGTGATGAGATAACGACTAATATAAAGCAAATCCGTTCAGTGCCCCTATCAGCCAGGTTTTCAGATTATGGCATTTACCAGATTGAAATCAGGGGGGAAGTGCTGATCAATAAAAGTACTTTTACAAAGTATAATGACGCATTGGTAGCTCAGGGCCTTGCTCCATTGGCTAACCCGCGAAACGCAGCAGCAGGTTCACTGCGTATAAAGGATCCCAACGAAGTCAGACGCCGAGGCCTGGAGGCCTTTTTCTATCATGTAAGCTATTATACTACGATTGATGGTTCAAGTATGTCTGTTGACGGTCAGGTAAAGCCGGCCGATTTTATGCCGGCTGACGTTCATCCTGCCCTGGCCAGCCATTCGGGGACGCTCAAAATGCTTTGGGATCTTGGCTTCCGAAGTCCAAAAAAAGAATTAAAGGTATTGAATGGTATCAACGCAGTGATAGAGCAATGCCCTGATTATGAGGCTGAGCGGGACAATATGCCGTATGAGATTGATGGAATGGTAGTCAAGGTCAACGACATACTGCTACAGGAAAAACTGGGTATGACCACTCATCATCCCCGTTGGGCCATAGCCTATAAATTCAAAGCCAGGCAGGCAACCAGCGTATTGCGTAAGGTTGAATTCAAGGTCGGTAGAACCGGCTCGATCACACCCGTGGCAAAGATCGATCCGGTGGCCGTGGGTGGTGTTACGGTATCCTCGGTTTCATTATTTAACGAAGATGTGGTCAGGGAAAAGGACCTGCGGATAGGTGACACGGTATTGGTTGAACGCGCCGGGGATGTAATACCGTATATCGTTAAGCCGATGTCAGAATTACGGACGGGAAAGGAAACCGGAATTATCTTTCCGATGGATTGTCCGGTATGTAGCGATGAACTGTTTAAACCGGAAGGTGAAGCCGTCTGGCGATGTATAAACGTGAACTGCAAAGCCCAGGTGGTTGAACGCATGATTCATTTTGTAAGTAAAGATGCCATGGACATCCGAAGTTTGGGAGAAGCAAATGTGCGTAAGTTTTATGAAATGGGTTTTCTTAAAGACATTCCTTCCATCTACACATTACCGTACGATAAGATAAGTGGCCTTGAAGGATTTGGTGAGAAGTCGATTAATAATTTAAAAACAGCCATTGACAATTCAATGTCTCAACCGCTGCACCGGTTAATCTATGCGTTGGGCATCCGGTATGTGGGAGAGAATACCGCAAAAACATTGTCAAACGTCGTAACACATCTGTTTGATTTCAAAAAGTATTCCCTTGAGCAATTACAAATGCTTGAAGACGTTGGTATTAAGATGGCCAGCAGCATCTACCAGTTTTTCAGTAATGAAGATAACCTGGAGGTGCTGAAAAAGCTGGAGGAACAGGGAGTAAACCTCGAGAATAAAAAGAAGAAAGCCATTGCCGCCGGTGATCTGAACGGCCTCAGCTTCCTGTTTACCGGAACGCTTTCTCAGGTCAGGCGCAGTGATGCAGAAGAAATGGTTGAGCAGAAGGGCGGAAGCATACTCAGCGGCGTTAGTAGTAAGCTAAACTATTTGGTGGTGGGAGAGGATGCCGGCTCAAAACTCGAGAAGGCAAAAAAGATCCAGAGCATACGTATCATCAGTGAGGCAGAGTTCCTTGCGCTGATAAACGGGTAAACAATATTTAGATTAAAAGACTGGCATTTGGAATTTCTTTTGCGTAACTTTAAAAAAACCCAAGGCGATGATAAAAAAATTACCTGGCGAAGTCTGGCAACCTTTGCAATTCCCCGGGTGGAAACAGCTTCGCAAAAAATATGCATTATCCAACTACGGACGTGTCGCCAGCTATTCTGAAGAAATAATAAAAGACGGTAAATTACTGAACGGTTCGCTTACTACCGGTTACAAAACATTGAATCTGCACCGTCCGGGAAATAACGGCACTTTGTATATTCACCGTGAAATCGCCAAGTTGTTTTTAAAGAAAAAATCGCCAAGAAATAAGTATGTTATTCATGTCAACCATGAAAAAACGGATAATGCTGTAAGAAACCTGAAGTGGGCAACATTGGAAGAAATGATCGATCACCAGCAGAACAGTCCGGCTAAGATTGCTTACAAGCATGTTCAGGCCAACCGTACGATTGGCTTGAAGCTAACTGCAACCCAGGTAAAATCTATTAAGAAAGTATTGGCCAGCAAGAACCGGAATGTGACCATCAGGCAGCTGGCCGACAAATACAGCGTAAGCGAAATGACCCTTTACCGTATTAAAAGCGGGGAGAACTGGGGAAGAGTTTAATCTGATGATGGTCATGATCAATCCAATTTTCGGTCATATGACCGGTACCGTTATTTGTTCCGGCCTCCGGTGGGTTAACCGGGTTTATTAGTAAGTTTGGTTTTATTATGTTACACACGTCCACCCTGCTTTTTTTAAAAAAGATAAAGAGTAATAACAATAAACAGTGGTTTGAAGGGCACCGTGCTGATTACGAAGCGGCCAAAAATGATTTTGAAAAATTTGTTCAGTCTATCCTTGACGCACACTCGAAGAAAGATGATGATATAACAACTCTCAAAGCGAAAGAATGTATGTTTCGCATAAACCGTGATGTGCGTTTTTCTAAGGACAAATCACCCTACAAAACGAATATGGGCGCTTCTCTCAATCGGGGTGGGAAAAAATCTGTTTTTGCGGGTTATTATCTTCATTGCGAGCCCGGACAAAGTTTTGCAGGTGGCGGCTTATGGATGCCAATGCCCGAAGACACTAAAAAATTAAGGCAGGAGATCGACTACTGTTATGCTGAATTTAAAGAGATTGTCAGTTCAAAGCCCTTTATTAAGGTATATGGTGACCTGAACAAGGACCCGGAATATAGTCTGGTCAATATTCCAAAAGGTTATGATAAAACAAATCCGGCCGCCGAATATCTCAAATTAAAAAGCTGGGTTGCTATGAAGAAAATAACGGATGGCGAGCTTACCTCCAGGCAGCTTAAGCAACACGTACTTGAAGCCTTCGAAACATTGCAACCGCTGGTTAAGTTTATAAACAGGGCCATAGAGGCTTAACCACCCCCCTGCGCCCGTCCAATCCCACTATCTCTCTACAACATTCCGCGTTCATGAAGATATTCCGCTATCTGTACGGCGTTAGTGGCCGCCCCCTTACGCAGGTTATCGCTTACTATCCACATGTTCAGGGTATTGGGCTGAGTTTCATCACGCCGGAGTCTTCCCACAAAAACATGGTCGCTTTCATGTGCATCTTTTGGCATGGGGTATTGCTGGGTAGACGGGTCGTCAACGACCTTAACCCCTGGGGACCGGGTCAGCAACTCTTTAACCGCTGCAAGATCAAAATCATTTTCAAACTCTACATTGACGCTTTCGCTATGCCCTCCCATTACAGGAATGCGTACGGTGGTTGACGTGACACGGATAGAATCGTCTCCCATGATCTTTTGTGTTTCAAGCACCATCTTCATTTCTTCCTTTGTATAACCGTTCTCCAGGAATACATCAATCTGAGGAATGACGTTCAGGTCAATAGGATATTTATACGCCATCTCACCTACTATATTGTTACGTTCATTCATTAATTGCGTCACCGCTTTTACCCCGGTGCCCGTAACACTCTGGTAGGTAGAAACCACAATCCTTTTTACTGTGTATTTTTTGTGTAAGGGATTTAATGCCACAACCATCTGGATGGTGGAGCAATTCGGATTCGCGATAATCTTATCGTTTGCCGTTAACGAATCTGCATTTATTTCGGGCACCACTAATTTTTTGGTAGGATCCATTCTCCAGGCACTGGAATTATCGATCACCGTTATTCCGGCTTCAGCGAATCTGGGCGCCCATTCCAACGAGGTGCTTCCACCGGCGGAGAATAAAGCCAACGCTGGTTTAGCCGCAATGGCATCAGGGGCACTTACAACTTTATACTTGTTGCCCTGGTACTCCACTTCCTTACCTAATGACCTTTCCGAGGCTACCGGTATCAGTTCGGAAACCGGGAAATTTCGTTCAGCCAGAACCTGCAGCATCTTCGAGCCTACCAAACCAGTGGCGCCTACAACAGCTACTTTCATTTTGTTATGTTTATATTGGTTAAAATTAACGTTCTCTAACTTTATATATTCCGGCTACATTCATTTACAACAAAAAGCCCTCCGGTTGGGAAGGCTTTGCGTTTTATGTTGGCATACAAAAAAATCAGGCTTCCCTTTTTTTGAGTCGTTTCTTGATTTGTTTCGTATTTTTCTTACTGTTATTCACGGGTGCAAATTAATCATCAGAATAGTTTCATCCAAAAAATAATTCGTCTTTGTCAATGGCCGTAGCTGACAAATCCATTTATGTATAATAATTTTTGCTTGTTTGTGCCTTCAATCTTTATGTAAATAGGTGATTTAACCCTTTCGATATTTGATGATGTGTCTATTTTTAGGTAGATGAAAACGTCGTTGTTAGTAGCCTGTTTACTCGTCTTATCTGATGGTGTCGCCGGGCAGGCCAGCCGCAATGATGTGGTGATCGATGAAATAATGGCTGATCCTTTAGGTGCTGTCCGGAGGCCGGACAAACTGCCAGAATCCGAGTTTATCGAACTCAAAAACCGCTCTCTTCGTTCGGTGAATCTCATCGGCTGGAGGGTCAGTGATGCGTCAGGCACAGCTTTCATAAATAGTAACTTTATCCTGCAACCGGACAGTTTTGTAATCATCACCAGCAATGGTGCAGTGGCAGCCCTGTCCGTTTTTGGGGCGACCCTGGGCGTAGCTAACTTCCCCAGCCTGGATAATAATGGCGAATGGATCAGCCTCCGGTCTAAAGAAGGAAATTTGATCCATGCCGTGGAGTATCACCAAAGTTGGTACCAGGATGCGGTTAAAATGGAAGGTGGGTGGACGCTGGAAATGATTGATCCCGGTAATGCCTGCACAGGCATGTCAAATTGGAAGGCCAGTATCCACACCAGAGGAGGAACGCCCGGAACCAGGAATTCTGTTTATGGAACGAATACAGATGTTCTGCCTCCGGCTTTATCAGGCGCATTTGCCCCCGACAGCATGAGTATCATTCTTCATTTTGACGAGCCGCTCGACAGTGTATCTGCTGTTAACCCAGCAAACTATTTTGTGAGTGATGGCCCGGGTTTTCCACAAGCTGCAACAGCTCTTGCACCGTTATTCAATAAGATATTGTTGCGGTTGAATCCGTATTTGCAATCCGGAAAATTGTATACGGTACGGGTTAAAGCCGTAAAGGATTGCAGCGGCACTGAGATCGGGGCAATGAATGAGGTAAGGGTCGGATTGGCAAGATTGGCGGATAGCGGGGATGTCGTTATCAATGAACTGCTCTTTAACCCGAAGCCTGGTGGCTTTGATTATGTAGAAGTATATAACAGAAGTAATCATACCCTTGACCTCAAAGACCTTAGTATAGCCAACAGGGCAGCCAATCGTATGATCAGCTCTTTGCGGCAATTGAGTGCAGACAACAGGTTGCTTTTCCCTGGGGATTACCTGGTAGCAACAGAAAATGCTGTAATGGTGAAAGATCAGTATCACACCAAAAATCCCGAAGCATTTGCTGAATTAAAAGGTATGCCATCTTATCCGGATGATAAGGGCATAGTTGTATTGCTGAATAGTATGGGAAAACGGATTGATGAAGTGGCCTACGATGAAAAATGGCATTTTAAATTAATAGCTAACAACGAAGGCGTTGCCCTGGAGCGCATCGACTTCAATAAGGCCTCCCAGGATGCCAATAACTGGTTTTCAGCAGCTACAGATGCCGGATATGGAACACCTACTTACCAGAATTCTCAATTTAAAGCAGCGGAACAGGTGCAAGGCGCTGTCTCATTGGGTTCACGCATCTTTTCGCCTGACAACGATGGTTTTGATGATTTTGTCACCGTCAATTACCGGTTTACAGAACCAGGTTATGTATGCAATATTACCATCTTCGATGTAAATGGAATTCCGGTCCGTTATCTAACCCGTAATGCTATCTGCGGTTTAACAGGTTATTTCCGTTGGGATGGCCTTGATGAAAAAAGCAGGAAATTAAATCTGGGCATGTATATTATGCTGGCAGAGGTCTTTAATCTGAAAGGGAAATCAAAAAAGGTAAAAGAAGTGGTTACGCTGGCAGGTCGGTTAAGGTAGGAATTAACGCAGAAAGTGAATATTCCCGTTATCTTTAATCTGCCCGTTAATTAACCAGCACTTAACCGTTATATAAATTTTGTAACCATGAAATTAGTTTCCTATATCAAAGAGGGCCATGAACAACTGGCTATGCTGGTTGATAATATTTTGTATGATGCAGATGCAGTGCACCCGGAGCTTCCGTCTACGATGGGAATGTTTCTCAATTACTGGGATGATTATTTTCCTTTAGGCCAGGCTGTTTATGATTCCATATTGGCCGGAAAGATATACCAGAGCAAAGGCCTCCCGCTTGACACGGCATCCCTGCTGGCACCGGTTACCCAGCCATCCTCCTGCAGAGATGGGTATGCGTTCCGCCAGCACGTTGCGGCGGCAAGAAGAAACCGAAACCTGGAAATGATCGCCGAATTCGATCAATACCCCGTTTTTTATTTTACCAATCATCATAGTGTACAAGGTCCTGGTGAAGTGTCTTGCATGCCGGATCACTTTCACAAGCTTGATTTCGAACTGGAGTGTGCTATTGTTATCTGCAGGCAGGGCAGGAACATACCGGCGGCAGAGGCTGATGATTACATTGGCGGTTTTATGATCATGAATGACATCAGTGCCAGGCATTTGCAAATGGAGGAAATGCTGCTTAACCTTGGTCCGGCTAAAGGTAAAGACTTTGCAACAGTAATTGGCCCCTGGTTAGTAACTCCGGATGAACTGGAGCCTTACAGGGTGCCTGGAAAAGATGGACACGAAGGAAGTAGTTACGGCCTGTCCATGAAATGCTGGGTTAACGGGGCACAGGTTAGTGAGGGTAACCTGGGTGACATGGATTGGACCTTTTCCGAACTTATTGAGCGGTGCTCATATGGGGCAGATATCTACCCGGGTGATATTATCGGCAGCGGCACCGTCGGCACCGGGTGCTTCCTGGAACTGAATGGAACAGCCAAACTTGCTGACCCGGACTACAAGGAAAGATGGCTTAAGGAAGGCGACCTGGTGGAAATGGAGATCGATGGCCTGGGGAGACTGAGTAATACTATAGTTGCTGAAGAAAGTAATTATTCTTTACTGGCTAAAAAGAAAGTTTAATGTTTAAGTTCTCAGAGCAGATTATTACTCTTGGTACATGAAAATAACTTTAAACCTTAAATGAAAATGCGTTATGACCCTCGACCTCAAAGACCTCTCTCCTGCTGAAGTACAACACTACCTCCAACATGCAATAGCTCCCCGGCCAATCTGCTTTGCCAGCACAATTGATAAAGCAGGAAGGGTAAACCTGAGCCCCTTTAGTTTTTTTAATCTTTTTTCCCTTAGTCCGCCTGTTGCCATTTTCTCGCCCTCGCGCAGGGTACGGGATAACACCACTAAGCATAGCCTTGAAAACGTAATGGAAGTCCCCGAAGTGGTTATAAATATAGTGGACTATGAAATGGTACAACAAGCCAGCCTGTCCAGTTGCGAATATCCCAAAGAAATGAATGAATTTTTAAAAACCGGACTCACGGCAGAGACTGCTACGCTTATCCGCCCGCCTATGGTAAAAGAAAGTAAGGTAAAACTGGAATGTAAGGTAACCGAAGTTAAGATATTAGGTGATCAGGGCGGTGCAGGCAACCTGGTTATCTGTGAAATACTACGGTTACATATAAACGATAGTATCCTTGATAAAGATAACCGGATTGACCAACGTAAAATAAACCATGTAGCAAGGTTAGGGGGTGACTGGTATTGTAAAGTGGATGAATCAAATTTGTTTGTTGTAGAAAAGCCTAACATACAATCAGGCATAGGTGTTGATGACCTGCCTCATTATATCAGGAACAGTGATGCGCTTTCCGGCAATAACCTGGGCCAGCTAGCCAATGTTATAGAGATACCTGTTATTGATCCGGCCTTTTATGATACCAGGCTTACCCATATCTTACATTATTACTCAATCAATCCGCAGGAGATGGAAACGGAGTTACATCAGTATGCAAGAGAGCTGCTTCAGCAAGGGAAAACAAGAGATGCCTGGCAGGTACTATTGGCAGGTGGCTGGGTTGAAAACTGAAAACCGTTTTACATCCACGCCTGCTTACTGCTTTCGATCTTGTATAGGGTATAATTAAAAATTTTTTGTGCAAGGTCAAGGGTAATGAATGGAATGGTGATCACTCCCCCTGCGGTATGTAATTTCAGCGTTGCCAGCCGGTGATTTCGTTGATAGATAGACTGCTGCAAGGCGGCCTGTTGAATGTTGTTCCATTTCAGCAGGATCTCTTCCCTGCCCAACACACCCCTTTGAATAAACAAGGCATCCTCACGCAGAAAAAGCCCGAATCGCTTTACTGTCAGGTATGAACTTATATAAACGTAGAGAAGGGAAAGGGAAAAGAAAAGTGCATACCAGTGCCACCATGACCAGGCCACCATAATAACCAGCAGGGAAAAGGGCAATGTCGGCCATATCATTTTCCGTATGGCATACGAAGGGTGCATCTGATGCCTGCTTCCTGAAACGACATCAGTTGATGCGTAATAAGGCTGAGTAAGCAAACTGATGAATGAAAACCTGGTTACAGGTGCTTTAACCTGCTGGCGTTGCTTGATCTCGTTACCGCCTATTGCGTGAAACTGCAGCAGGCTTAGGCCGATCTTGTTTCGCAGCCAATTTGCCTTCCAGGAAATGTACTGGATCTTTTTAAACGGCACAACCTTTTCCCTGACATTGATCAGCCCGGAATGGATCCGGAAGCCATTTTCGTTACTGCTAATATAAAAATTGAAGTAGGTCAAAAAGGTTCTGACCGTGGAAATAATTACGGAAACAAACAGCGAAAGCACTAATGCCGTCAGAAAAACCCCTGCAGTGCTGTTGATAAAAAGTACAGATGTTTCCTTAAACAGCTTGTTGAACTGATCTTCAAATAAATCTTTTAGGTTGTTGAAAACGGATAACAAAAAGCCAAGTAAAATAAAAAATGCTTCTATATGGTTTGATGAGAGGCTAAGCTTTATCAGATCGCTCCATTGTAATGTTATGATCCTGTTTTCCGGAACCGGCGTATTACTTTCGGTTTGAACAATGCCGGATTGCAGAATAAATTTTTTAAGATTTTCTGCTTTATCCTTAAGAACTGCGTCTATCTCAACCTCCAGCTTTTCTGTTCCGGCAGAATCGAATGCGATCTTGGCTGTACCAGTCCAGATATGCAAAAAATTTTGTTCGATGTGAATGGCCTGAATTTTTTCCAGGGGAATGGTGATCGTTTGTTTCCGTAAAATTCCTTTTGTTATGATCAGCTCGCTGCCGGTTATATGAAAGCGGAACGAAATAAATTCCAGCACAGCTCTTACCAACAGGAAGACAGGTAAGAATGCAAGGGTCAACTCCCAGGTATTAACATTGCCCCGGTCGCCCCTGATAAAATAAAATATCAGTAGAGGCAGCAACAGCCGGATCATGCTTTTAACCACTTTTAAAAAGATGATAAATAAGGCTGCCGGTGACTGACGCTGGGGGAGGGACCAATCAAAAACGGTATTATTCATCCGTAACGATCTTTTTTGTAATAAATGCCTTGATGGCAAAAGCGTCTTCTTCCAATAAACCTGGAATTGCAAGATCTCCATCTGAACTGGCGGTATATATCCGGAGGGTAGCCAATCCATATCTCCGGTCTATCGGTCCGGATGAGACGGAGCAATGCTGAATCCGGTTAAACGGGCAACCTGTTGTTTGCTGAACGATCCATCCGCTCCTGAAGATTACATCTTTGTCGCGGATAGCGTAACCTTTATAATGAAAGGATCTGACTTCAAGCCACCAACCCGGCAAAAAGATCAGTAACCAAATTAGCAGGCAGCTCAGCAACCAGAAAGTAGTACGCATAAGGGGCACAAAAATAATAGCAGCACCCAGGCCCGCCAGTATAATCAGGGCAATAATACCATATTGAATAAGAAGAGAATCCAGATAACGTGATTGCAAGGGTTGCAAATTCACATCCTCCACCTTGGGTAACTCTTTAACAGTGAGTTGTTCGTTGATAAACTCCATGCCGGCAAAATTACTTAGAGTTCAAGAGTTCTGAGTTCAAAAGTTCAAAGGTTCAAGAGTTCGGAGTTCAAAGGTCTTACCTATACCTCGTGCCAAAAACCTTTTGCAGAATTTGCGTTGTACGCGCCAGTGGGTTTTCGCGGATATTGGCCTCTTCTTTCTCTATCTGGTCGAATAATGCGTCGGTAGCCTTTTCGGCCACATAAGAAACCAGGTCAGGATTCAACTTATTCAGGGTTGTAGGTATCCGGTTGTATGTATTTACAATCTCAGTATAAAACCGGGTGGCGTCCATTTTATCCAATGAGGTTCTTATCGTGGGGGTAAATGATTCAATTAATTTGCCGCGGGTTTTTTCCCGGAAATAGCTCGTTGCTGCATTTTTAGAGCCGCTGACAATATTTAGCGCATCAGCTACCGTCATCCCGGTGATGGCATCTGAAAAGATTGGTGTAGCTTGTCCGACCGCATCTTCCGCCGCCCGGTTGATTTGCAGGATGGCGTGGTCAACCTGATTACCCAAACCCAATGATCGAAGCGTGCTTTCAATTCTTACTGCGTCAGGGGGAAGAAATAACCGGTAGGCTTCAGTTCCAAAAAAGCCATCCGTCTTGTTTAGGAGTGAAATTCCTTTTCCAACGCCCTGTGTTAAGGCTTGCCGAATACCAAGGTCAGCTTCCTGAGCGCTGGCACCGGAACCATAAATCCCGCCGGCGGACTTCATCAGTGTTTCACAGGAGGAAAAGGAAATGAGCAGGAAGGCAAATACAACGTTTTTCATAGAAGTTTATTAAACAGTTTCAAATAACCTGCCAATAAGGAGGGAACAATAGTTTGGCTTTGCGTTAACCTTATAAAAGGAACAGATAAAACTCTTTAACCGGAATCATCAGCCATATCCCCGCCCGTGTATTATATTTGCCAGTTAATCTACACCAGGTTTACATGAATTCGGGAGCAGGAAAATATATAATTGTTATCGGGATAATCGTGGTAATCATTGGTATTGTCATTTATTTATTCCACGATAAATTACAATGGATCGGTCACTTGCCGGGTGATATACGAATCGAAAGGGAAAATTTCCATTTCTACTTTCCCATTACAACCATGGTCATTTTTAGCATACTTGTATCGATCATTGCAGTGATTATCAGGAAATTTTTAATTTGAATTTGCACGACTTTCAGATTATTATGCTGTTAACAATCAGGGTAATCCATTAATCACGCTAATCTGCGTTATAAAAGTCACTCCAAATGAATTACCTTTGCGCCTGTTTTAGCCGCTGGTTAAAAATATAAAGGCATAGAAGCGGCTTAATTTTTTTTATGAATATTCGAAACATAGCTATTATAGCCCACGTTGACCATGGCAAAACAACGCTGGTTGATAAAATTTTACATACAACCCATGTATTTCGTGCGAACCAGGAAACCGGCGATCTGATTATGGATAGTAACGACCTGGAGAAAGAACGCGGCATAACGATTTTCAGTAAAAATGCTGCTGTTCAATACGAAGGTGTTAAAATAAATGTGATTGATACTCCCGGTCACTCGGATTTCGGAGGTGAAGTAGAGCGCGTCTTGAAGATGGCAGACGGGGTTCTTTTGCTCGTTGATGCTTTTGAAGGGCCCATGCCACAAACCCGTTTTGTTCTGCAGAAAGCGCTGCAATTACACCTGCGTCCCATCGTGGTTATCAATAAAGTAGACAAACCTAACTGCCGCCCTGATGAGGTACATGATGCAGTATTTGAACTTTTTTTCAATTTGGATGCTACCGAAGAGCAACTGAATTTTCCCACCATTTTTGGTTCCTCGAAACAAGGCTGGATGAACACATCCTTGACGCCTACGGACACAATTACTCCATTGCTTGATGCCATCCTCCAGTATGTACCGGAACCTAAAGTAAACGAGGGAACCCTGCAGATGCAGATCACCTCACTGGATTATTCATCTTTCCTGGGCAGGATAGCAGTAGGAAAGGTGGCCAGAGGATCAATAAAAGAAGGTCAGGCAGTGTCCTTGGTTCAGGCAGATGGCAACATCCGCAAATCAAGGGTCAAGGAATTGTATACTTTTGAAGGCATGGGAAAAAAGAAGGCCAGTGAAGTAATTGCCGGAGATATCTGTGCTGTGGTGGGATTAGAAGATTTCAATATTGGAGATACTATTACTGATGTTGATTTCCCTGAGGCTTTACCGGTGATCAGTGTCGATGAGCCCACCATGAGTATGCTTTTCAGCATTAACAATTCGCCTTTTTTTGGAAGGGATGGCAAGTTCGTCACTTCTCGTCACCTGAGAGACAGGTTAATGAAGGAAACAGAAAAAAATCTGGCTTTAAGGGTTGAGGATACGGAAAGTGCGGACAGCTTTTTAGTATTCGGAAGGGGCATACTGCACCTGGGGATATTGATTGAAACAATGCGCCGGGAAGGATTTGAATTAACCATTGGTCAGCCGCAGGTATTGGTCAAAGAGATTAGTGGCAGGAAGAATGAGCCATTTGAAGTATTGGTAGTCGACGTACCTGCAGATTATAGTGGCAAGGTAATAGACCTCGTTACGCAACGAAAGGGTGAAATGCTGGTTATGGAAACCAAGGGTGAGATGCAACACCTCGAATTTGAAATACCTTCACGTGGATTGATAGGCTTACGTTCCAATATGCTGACTAATACGGCCGGAGAAGCAGTCATGGCACACCGGTTCCTGGAGTATAAACCCTGGAAAGGTCCTATACCCGGAAGAAGTAACGGGGTATTACTTTCAAAGAACCAGGAAAAGACCACCGGATATTCCATAGATAAGCTTCAGGATCGCGGGGTGTTTTTCGTTGATCCGGGAGAAGAAGTTTATACTGGTCAGATCATAGCAGAACATATTAAACCGGGCGACCTGGTCGTGAATGCCACAGAACCTAAGAAATTAACTAACCACCGTGCCAGCGGCAGCGACGATGCTTCCCGCATAGCACCTAAGACGGTTATGTCGCTGGAAGAGTGTATGGAATACATTCAGCAGGATGAATGCATTGAAGTGACACCAAAGGTTGTCCGTATGCGTAAAGTAATCCTTGATGAAGATGAAAGAAAGAAAGTGCAAAAGACAATGAAGACAGAACAGGTAACCGGGTAATATGGAATCAGGCTACTTCTAGCTTATCTTGGATCTTTCCAGATTAACCTGGAGTGCTTTGCATTCTCAAGAAAATCAGTACATTTCCCATCGCCCTTACCTGTTAAACCCCCGGATGGAGCACAGATGTAATTGCACTTGGCGTCTATTAGTTTATTATATTGATCGCAGCACTCAGCACTTATTAAGAAAACTTTCCTGCCTTTATAGATATATTCATTTATTTCTGCTGCGGGATTGCGTTTGGCCTGGTTCTTTAATTGTTCGATCTGTATCTTGACGCAGGACGGCGTATCGGCCGGAACGTCTTTGCTGCAACGGGAAAACATAAAAGTGGCCGCAACGCCTATTACCAGAATCTTTTTCATAAGTGTAACATTGTCAGATGCTGACAATATATATTTGTATTTCGTTGCATTAAATTCTAACATTGGAAAAATCAAATTTCGTAGACCAAATACGTGTGTTTTGCAGGAGTGGCCACGGGGGAGCTGGAAGTAAGCATTTTATGAAAACCAAGTTTAACGCTTTGGCAGGTCCCGATGGGGGGGATGGTGGTCGTGGCGGTCATATCATATTGCGGGGTAACAAACAATTATGGACACTGCTGCACCTTCGTTATTATAAAAACGTTCATGCCGATGATGGCATGCCTGGGAGAGGAAACAATTCTTCGGGTAAAGGCGGAAAAGATGTCATTATAGAAGTTCCCCTGGGTACAGTGTCAAAAGATGAGACGACTGACATTCGGCAAGCCGAAATACTGGAAGACGGCCAGGAAATAATCCTGATGAAAGGCGGACGTGGAGGATTGGGCAATGCTAATTTTGCCACTTCCACTAACCAGGCGCCCGAATACTCACAGCCAGGTGAGCCAGGCGAAGAGGGATGGAAAATACTGGAATTAAAGGTGTTGGCAGATGTAGGGCTGGTCGGTTTTCCAAATGCAGGCAAATCAACCCTTTTGTCTGTTGTTACCGCCGCTACCCCTAAAATTGCAGATTATGCATTCACTACGCTGGTTCCACAGTTGGGCATTGTAGAATATCGCGACAATCAATCATTTTGTATTGCCGACCTGCCCGGCATTATTGAGGGCGCTGCAGAAGGAAAGGGTTTAGGGCATCGGTTTTTACGACATATTGAACGGAATTCGATACTCCTGTTCCTACTGCCTGCAGACAGTAATGATCATCGTAAAGACTTTGAAGTGCTGTTACACGAATTAAGGCAGTATAACGCTGATCTACTGCAAAAAGACTTCGTAATAGCCATCAGCAAATCGGACATGCTGGACGATGAGCTAAAAACTGCCATAGAGAAGGAACTTCCCGGGCACATTCCGCATGTCTTCATTTCTTCTATCACCCAACAGGGTTTAATAGAATTGAAGGATCTTCTTTGGCGGACGCTTAATAATTAGGTTCAAGGTTTTAAACTTTTTGCCCGTGGTTAGTGTTTTCACCAACCACCATCCGGGGCAGGCCTTATTCCTTCGCACATCCGCACATTTGCAAATTCGCACATTCAATATTCTCTTCCAATTGTATCACAGGCTGCCTTAAATAGCGACGTTGCATCCTGGGAATCATGACCATGTTCCCAGATCATTATACCGTTTCCCCGTTGTTTGGCTAAAATGCTTTTCTTTTTAATCAATGGCTGTCCATTATAATATATAGTATAAGTCGAAGGAAATCCGCTGACACTTACGATGGCCGAATCGGACAAAGGGCTGCCTCCGCGGCTGAGTATGGTATTGTATGACAAGACAGTGCCGGATTGTGTAATTCCCGAAGGTCTGCCATAGGCAGGCATTCCCAACACGAATTTCGAAGCCGGCATGCCACGTGTGCTTATCCAGTAATTCATACCGGTAAGCGCCAGGCTCATATCGCTATGATGCCGGTATCGAACCGTTGTGCTGAAATCATCATAACACATGACATTAAACCAATCAACAAAGCTGAATAATTCACCCCTTATAGCATCTCTGAATGAACCTGCATATTTACCGGGAGTTATGGCTGCTGTTAAATAATATCTTGCATCCCGGTGGCAGCTGTCGCTTAATTCTCTCATCAGTGCTGTAAAGGTGAGATCCGTACCATCCGCGGTACTTGGAAATTCCCAATCCATGTCTACCCCATGAAGGCCATATTGTCTGACAATACTCAGGATGGCTCTTATAAATTGGTTCCTGCCTTCAGCGGAAGCGGCCATACTTTTAAAATCCGCGGCAGCGCCGTTTATGCTTAGAAAAATTTTAGCGTTATTCAATTTGGCCCTTGCTGTTACTATCGAAAGTTTTGCAGGGTCATTCAACGTTAAACCGGCGGCACTGTTGACTGTGGCAAAAGCATAATTAACCACATTGCACATTCTGAATTTTTCATCCGGTACACTGGCCGGATCGCGGTAGTAAGGAAAATAGCCGACAACTTTAAAGCCGAAATCTGGTGGAGGAGTAATGATAATGGGCGGCGGCTGGGGAACTGAAATATCCTTTTTACTGCAGGAATATAAGGAAACGGCTATCAAACACAAAAAGAGCAGTTGTTGAGCGGATAGTTTTGGCATATTAAGTTTGATCGCTAAAGATAAAAATTTTAACGAATGCTTCCGAACCTTTTGCTCCGGTTAATTGCCCTGCCAGGGCTTACCTATTTGTGCCAACCGCATATATTTGCACATAAGCTATTGAATGGCCCG
Organism: Chitinophagaceae bacterium; assembly: GCA_037718865.1. Lineage (GTDB taxonomy): Bacteria > Bacteroidota > Bacteroidia > Chitinophagales > Chitinophagaceae > JADCRZ01. The sequence goes on from JBBJMP010000006.1 coordinate 109,352, forward strand.
CCGCAAAAACAAAAAAGTAACTGCAAGATCACTGATCTCATTATTAATTCTCTCGGGCGTTTGTGTAGCAGCGTGGTTGCTATTCAACCGGGAGATTCCTCGCTTTGTCAGGTATCCCGAGTTTGGAATTGAGATACCGTCGAATTTTCCTATTCACGGTATTGATGTGAGCCGGTATCAGCACCATATTGACTGGGAAGAGGTAAAAGCCATGCAGGTTAAGAAGATGGAGATTAGCTTTGCCTTTATTAAAGCGACGGAAGGAATTGGAAAGACAGATAAGTATTTCAGCCGTAACTGGAGGAAGGCTCAGGCTTCGCATGTGATACGCGGGGCTTATCATTTTTTCCTGCCAACAAAAAGCGGGAAGGCACAGGCACAGCATTTTATTGAAGCTGTGGAGCTGGAACCAGGTGACCTGCCGCCGGTGTTGGATATAGAAAATACCTATGGGGTTATGCCCGATAAATTACGAAAAAATGTAAAGGAGTTTCTGGATACGGTAGAAGAATATTATAAGGTGAAGCCCATCATTTATACAAATGTGGACTTTTATAATCACTATTTAAGTGGCGATTTTGATAAGTACCCCTTATGGATCGCGCATTATCTTCAAAAGGACCGTCCACGCATTACCCGGGAATGGTTATTCTGGCAACATAGTGAACAGGGAAGAGTGAATGGCATTGTGACTAAGGTGGATTTTAATGTATTCAACGGAGACTCTACCGACTTTCAGCACCTACTTTTGGATTGATCGTTAGGGGTCGTCTTTACTAAAACTGCTTGCAGGGGCAGTAAATATTTAATTAAATTTGTATCAGTAAATGTTTCCGCATGAGTAATGTAGAGCCGGACGTAACAGATTTTCTGCAGCGGATAAGCTGGTCGATACTTACCGGCCTGATGTGGTTATTTAGTAATATGACTGCCGGAATTTTTAGTGGGTGGTTGTTTTTTCAACACAAGCCAACCATTGGAAACATACTATTTTATATATGGATGTCAGTGAGCCTGGTTGCCTTGTTGTGGTTTTATTATCGCACCTGGAAAAGAAAATTTCCACATGGTTAAAGTTAGCTAACTGCTGTGGTCGGATACAATCTTCCATTTGCCGTTGATTTTTCGAAAAAGTAAGGTGTAATACCCGCCTACATCGCCTGCACTTCTCTTCAAAAACCATTTGCCGAGAACAAAATAGTACTCGGGCGATAATCTTTTTACTTGTAGGATATCGAAGGACAGGCGGCCCATTTTTGATGAGTCGTTATAATTCTTTTTATAATTATCCGTGGTGTTACGGAAACCGTAAGTGACCCCGGACTTGCCAATGAAAGTCAGTGAGTCATTGTTCCAGTAACCAGCCATGAACTGGTCAATATCGCCTTTGTTCCAGGATAGGGTTTGATTGTTAAGAACAGAAAGAATTTCCGTTTCATCTTTTGCCTGGGGTAAAGCCCGGCTAACGAAAAGGAGAAAAAACGCAAGGAGGATAGATTTTTTCATGCCTGAAATTTCAGGCTAAGGTATACATAATCAGGTGGCCTGATAAAGATCGGGAGATAGCTCTATCAAACCAGGAATGCCGCAGATTCGCAGATAAGTTTGATCTGTATATCTGCGGCAAAATAAATTAAAAGCGGAGTTACTTTACCGGTTCATTGTCTGCTTCGCTTCTATGCTAAGTGTGGCATGAGGAACAGCTCGCAGCCTGGCCTTATCAATCAGTTTGCCTGTAACGCGGCAAATGCCATAAGTTTTATTTTCGATACGCATCAGGGCTTTCTCCAGGTGGTCAATAAAAGTAATCTGCCGGCTGGCCATCTGGCTAAGCTGTTCTCTTTCCATACTGATACTGCCGTCTTCCATTGTCATGTACCGGTTATCACTTTCGTCTCCCCCCATTTCATCTTTACGGGTAATAAGGCCCTGCAGGTAGTTAAGTTCTTTTTTTGCGGCATCCAGTTTCTTATTGATCAAATCCCTAAACTCACTTAAATCAGCGTCACTATACCTTTGGGAAGGCCCTGAGTGATCATGCAAGTGCGGATCCAATACGGATTTAGTAAAATCAGGTTCATATTTTCGAACAGATTTTGTTTTGATTTCAGGCATGACCAGCTTTGCTGGTTTTAAGGGTTCTGCTTCTTTTTTAGAGGCCTTAGAAGATGGAGGAGTAACCGGTATGGAAGATTTTGTATCAACATGTTTTGCTTCTTCTTTCTTGTTTGAAGACTTCATAGGTTCTGGTTTTTTTATTACTAATTTCTCTAAAGCAGGTTTTGCCTTAGCAGGAAGCGGTTTGTCTAATTTGTTAACAGCTTCGATTGTTTTTTTAATTCCTGGAGGCTTAAGGATAGGAGATCCAGGTTTAGATGGCTTTCTAGTCAGGGCAGGCGAAGATCCGTTTTTAGAACCCGGCTTAACTGCCTTTTTAACAGGTGCGATTTTTTTTAAGCCTTCAACTTTTTTAGCTGAGCTCTTGGTGGCTACCTTTTTCTTTGTTGCCATACAGTTATCCTTTTTTTGTAACAGTAATTTTTAAGGGAATGTCATTCACTTCTACCTGCGTGCCATTAGCTATTTCCGGGACCAACTCTAACTTATCTGCCAAAATTTCCGCGCAAATATAATCATTATATTGTGTAATAGAAGTATTTAAGGCTTCGTGTTGCATTACTTTAACTAAAATTCGGTCAGTTAATTCATAGCCACTATCTTTTCTGATTTTCTGTATTCGGTTAACCAATTCTCTTGCATTACCCTCATTTTCCAGGTCGGGGGTAATAGTTACATCAAGGGCTACCGTCAAACCGTCTTTATTCGCCACCATCCAGCCTGGAATGTCTTCACTGGTAATTTCCACCTCGTTAAGGCTTATTGATATCGGATCACCTTCTATGAACAAGGTAAAGCTGCCGTCTCTTTCGAGTGTCGCTATGTCTTGCTGGGTAAAAACACTTAACGCTGAGGCCACCAGTTTCATTCTTGGGCCAAGTTTTTTGCCCAGGGCCTGAAAATCAGGTTTAATTTTTTTGCTGACAAAGCCGTCTGCATTTGAGATATATTCAATCTCCTTAACGTTTACTTCTGCTTTTACCAGGTCTTCGATTCTCATAAGCTGGGTTCTCATCTGTTGCGTGAAAACCGGGATAAGCACTTTACGAAGCGGCTGGCGAACTTTAATGTTTACTTTTTTTCTGAGCGACAAGATCAGCGAAGAAGCGTCCTGGGCCATTTGCATTCTTTCCTCTAGCGTCGGGTTTATCCTTTCAAGGTCAGTGATCGGGAAACGGGCATGATGTACAGACTCTACCTGGTGCCGGTGGGTCACTTCATTTAAGTTACCGAATAACCAATCGGCAAAAAATGGAGAAACGGGAGCTATCATCAGGGAGATGGTCTCCAGGCATTCATATAGGGTTTGATACGCACATATTTTATCCGCTTCGTATTCGCCCTTCCAAAAACGACGGCGGCATAGTCGTACATACCAGTTGCTCAACTGTTTATCCAGAAAGTCTTCAATAAGCCTCCCTGCTAATGTAGGCTCGTACTCGTCAAAATGGGCAGATACTTTTTGAATCAGCGTATGCAAGGCCGAGAGTATCCACCTGTCGATTTCAGGTCTTTGATCCACAGGAATAGGTGCTTCTTTAAATGCAAATCCATCTACATTGGCGTACAAGGCAAAGAACTGGTATGTGTTATATAGGGTTCCAAAGAACTTTCTTTGTATTTCTTTAATTCCTTCCTTGTCGAATTTAAGATTATCCCAAGGAGAGGCATTGGTGATCAGGTACCATCTCGTGGCATCGGCCCCGAAGGATGATATGATCTCGAAAGGATCGACCACATTTCCAAGCCGCTTACTCATTTTGAGTCCATTCTTGTCAAGCACCAGGCCATTGGAAACCACCGCCTTATAAGCTACGCTATCGAAAAGCATAACCCCCAGCGCATGCAGGGTATAGAACCATCCCCTGGTTTGATCTACGCCTTCCGCAATGAAGTCTGCTGGGAAGGCGTAACCACCCCCGTTAAAGCCTTCGGCTTTATTGGCTTGAGCCGTAGAAGAAACGATGGCTTCTTTATTTTCAAATGGGAAATGCCATTGTCCATAAGGCATGGCACCGCTGTCGAACCAAACATCAATCAGGTCGGGCTCGCGGCGCATGGGTGTACCTGTGGAGGAAACTAAGATGATTTCATCGACATATGGTTTATGAAGGTCCAGGATGCCTTCATGTAAGTAATTTTGGTTTACGCCTCTTCCTAATATCTCATTTGCCTTCTTGATCTCTCTGTTTAACTCGGCTATTGAACCGATGCAAATTTCTTCACTGCCATCACTTGTTCGCCAAACCGGTAAGGGAGTTCCCCAGAACCGGCTCCGGCTGAGATTCCAGTCCACCATATTCTCCAGCCAGTTGCCAAATCGGCCTGTTCCTGTTGTGGACGGTTTCCAGTTTATGGTCTTGTTCAGTTCTACCATCCTGTCTTTGACGGCAGTGGTTTTTATAAACCAGGCATCCAGCGGGTAATAGATCACCGGTTTATCGGTACGCCAGCAATGGGGGTAGCTGTGTTCGTATTTTTCCACTTTGAAAGCCCTGTTCTCTTTCTTCAACTTTACGCAGATGTCAACATTGACATCCACATAGGCCGGGTCATCTTTATAATTCTTGACATACCGACCGCTGAACTCACCAAGCCCGTCTACAAATTTTCCTTCCCTGTCAACCATAACCAGTATACCCAATCCGTACTTTTTACCCATTTTAAAGTCATCTGCCCCAAATGCAGGAGCGGTATGTACTATACCCGTACCATCTTCTGTGGTAACAAAATCGCCGCAAATTACCCGGAAGGGGTCGCCCCCTGCGTTAGAAGGATGATTAGCTTCGTAGGGAAGCAGTTGTTCATAGCGAATGCCTTCTAATCTGTCTCCCTTACAGGTAGCCAGCAGTTTCCATGGCAATTGTTTTTGAGTTTGTTTGATACCTGGTGACTCTTCATTCCCGCCCTCTGCCTTGAAGTATTTATGCACTAACGATTTCGCAAGGATTACGTTTATAGGAAGGTGCGTATATGGATTCAGGGTCTTTATTAACACATAATCTATGTCTGATCCAACCGTCAATCCCAGATTGGAAGGTAACGTCCAGGGAGTTGTAGTCCAGGCCAGAAAAAACAGGTCTGCTTTTCCGGTAGCATCAACCGGATGCTCTTCGGCGGGATCTCGCTGATCAGGTGATGATTCCTGCTGTACAGCCTCAAATAAAAAATCCGACTGATTGTTCCGGATCAGCCTGAACATGGCAACAACAGAAGTATCTTTAACGTCTCTATACGTACCGGGCTGATTTAATTCATGCGAGCTCAAACCTGTACCTGCTGCAGGAGAGTAAGGTTGAATGCTGACACTCTTATACAATAATTTTTTTCCATGCAACGTCTTCAGGCACCACCAAAGCGTTTCTATATACTCATTTGTAAACGTGATATAAGGATTATCCAGATTTACCCAATAGCCCATTTTCAGCGTAAGTTCCTCCCATCTATCTTTGAACCGTAATACTTCTTCCCGGCATTTTGTGTTATAATCAGCTACAGATATTTTGTGCCCGATGTCTTCTTTGGTAATACCAAGAAGTTTTTCCACGCCCAGCTCGACAGGCAGGCCATGTGTATCCCAGCCACCTTTACGCTTTACCTGAAAGTTCTGCATGGTTTTATAACGGCAGACCAGGTCTTTTAAAGTTCTGCCAATCACATGGTGTATGCCAGGCAAGCCGTTGGCACTGGGAGGCCCTTCGTAAAAAATAAACGGCTTGCTACCCTGGCGTATGGATTCACTTTTATTAAACGTATCTGATGCTTCCCATTTAGCCAGTATTTGCTGCTCTATCAAAGGCAGGTTCAATTGCGAGAATTCTTTATATTTAGCTGCCATAAAATGTCCGTATCTGGTGCCTGGATGGCTTATCAAAAATTTTAAATGGGTGCAAAGGTACAAAATGTAAATAATGATTACCGGTATAAGCGTTTAGAGACTGATGATTGATTAGGCATCAGTCTATGGCGCTGATAATATTCTTCTCCGTGCTTGCGCTCATTTAGGCAATTACACTTAGCCTAATCTAGGCCGGATTCCCTACATGTTTGGAGCAAATTAATCATTTAATAATTAGCATTTTATCAAGGTACTGCCCTATATTTGTTTATAGTTGATTCCACGAGGAATTAACATCGTTGAACCCGAAAACTTTTTGCATTTTTGCAATATTATAATGCATTATTTTGAATGAAGCAGGCTATTTACCAAAACATGGTTGACAAAAAACGGAAAGGGCGGAAGTCGTTTGCTGTATTAATTGATCCGGATAAAGTCAATCATGTAGTGTTGGATGAACTGACTACTCTTTGCTTTGAAGCAGAAGTTGATTATTTACTTGTCGGGGGAAGCCTGGTTATTTCCAATTACCTGGATGAATGTGTCCAGCACATTAAAAAGAATTGCGATATTCCGGTGATCTTGTTTCCGGGAAGTACATCGCAGGTTTCGAGGTATGCTGATGCTCTGTTATATTTGTCAATGATTTCCGGAAGAAACCCGGAATTGTTAATTGGACAGCATGTTATCTCTGCCCCTTTTGTAAAACAAAGCGGGCTTGAAATTATCTCTACCGGTTACATGGTTGTAGACGGAGGGGCGCCTACCACTGTCTCTTATATCTCTAATGCCAGCCCTATTCCTGCTGATAAAAATGAAATTGCCATGTGTACGGCTATGGCCGGTGAAATGCTGGGTATGAAGCTGATATATATGGATGCAGGCAGTGGTGCGAAACGCGCTATTTCCGAAACCATGATTGAGAAGGTAGCCAAATGTATTGAAGCTCCCCTGGTTGTTGGCGGCGGCATAATGAATCCGGAAAAGGCATATATTAATTGTAAAGCAGGAGCCGACATTATTGTGGTTGGAAATGCCATAGAAAAAGACGCATCTCTTATCAGGGAAATGAGTATAGCTATTCATTCCATGCCGGTTACTTACTCATAACTCAGAAAGTGTGCGCATGCCGATTCGGTGGTCATTATTTTTACTGGCATTAGCAGCTTCCGGTACAGGGTGTTTCCGTCGGTGGGTTATGACAGAAAAAGAAATCCGGTTATTTTATAAAGAAAAAACGGTCAGGCCTGTTTTCTTTACTATTCAGAATGATTCTGTCAAGTTATACTGTGCGGTCACTGGCTCAGATACTCTACCTCCGTTGTTATTGATTCATGGGGCACCAGGTGCCTGGTATGGCAGCCGCAATATGCTTGATGATACCCTTCTTCAGAAGCGGTTCCACATTATTGCCATGGACCGGTTAGGTTATAATAAGTCCTGGTTTCGAAATAAGCAAAAAGCTGTTACCAGTATTGATATCCAGGCAATTTCCATCCTCGAGGCCTTGCGCCTTAACCGTTCGCATAAAAAAGGTGTAGTACTCGGAAGTTCTTATGGAGCGCCAATAGCCGCGAGGGCAGCCCTTCTTCAACCGGAAAGATTTATGCATCTTCTTTTGTTGGCGCCGGCCATTGATCCCGACAAAGAAAAGTTCTGGTGGTTTCATAAATATATACGGGGAGGTCCGGTTCACTGGTTCATGCCTAAGTTCCTCAGAACCGCCACCGATGAAAAATTTGCGCACATCAGAGAACTGCGCAAGCTTCAGGGTTTATGGCAACAAATCAGTATTCCTGTTACTGTAATACAAGGAGGAACAGATGCCATCGTCGATCCGTCAAATCTTGAATTTGCAAAAAAGCATCTTTCAGGCACACAAGCCCGGTACATTTATCTGCCACAGGCCGGCCACATGTTGCGATTCGGGCAGTCTAAGCTGATCCGGGAGGTGTTGCTAGGTTTGGCTAAGGATTTGCCTTAACGCGTGCAGATGTGTAAATGTGTCGCATGCTCCCCTGCCGTGGTTGGTGAAAACACCAACAACGGGCAAACCCAGAACTTCGAACCTTGAACCCCAAATTCAAATTACCTCAATTGTTGAACATCCACCCGGGATGGGGCATCCTTGCCGTTGACAATGGTTCTGGCGCTTAAGGCGATAGCCTTAATGATCATTGTCATGTTGTCCAGGTCAAGTGTTTCTGCCTCATCATCTACCGTATGATAAAATTTCTCAGCGTCCATTTTCGAAGTAGAAATGGTATGCGCGGGAACCCCGAGCCTGGCAAGGGTGGCGTTGTCTGAACGATAGAAGAGTTGTTGTTGGGGATAAGGATCAGGGTAAAAACTGAACCCTGTTCCATCAAGATTTTTCTCCAATATCTTTCCCATGTCGGTTTTCTCATAACCTGTAATGTAGGCTGAATTTTTGCCCCATTTTGAATCCGTTCCAATCATTTCAATATTAAACATGGCCACCGCCTTATCCGCATCCAATTGCCTGGAGAAATACTGCGAACCCATACCACCGATCTCTTCCGCGGTAAACGCCGCAAACACCAGGGTTCTTTCGTTATTTGCTGTTTCTTTGAAATACCGGGCCAGCATGATAACAGCGGTGATTCCTGCGGCGTCGTCGTTTGCGCCATTAAATATAGAGTCGTTGTTAATTGGCATACCTGTACCCAGGTGATCATAATGTCCGGAAAAGATCACATACTCATTCTTTTTAGTTTTGCCTGGAATTATCCCTACCACGTTTGCCAGGTTCATAGGCGTAATGTCATGAACTGCCTCGATGAGGTATTCTGCAGGATCTGTATTTGTAAGAATAAAAGCCACGGTATAATCTGATTGATAGATTTGCTGCCTGAACCGGCTTAGGCCGGCGAAATTTTTTGTGAAACCGGTATCCACCAATACGAGGAGGTTTTTTTTGGATTGTATATATTTATTTGCCTCGTAATACAGATTTGCTCCTGCGCTGATTTTTGCCTTTTCAAAACCTGAAGAATGATTGACGCGTAGAACCGGCAATGTTGTGATGACAAAGCTGTTCTTAGTAGAAAGAGGTAATTTATCAGCCGTTCCGGAAAGGCTTACAAGTCTTGGCCTGATTAACTTAAATTCCTGCCTGAAACTTTCGCTGTTGTTCCAGGTTGACAGGCCGGCGGCCTTAAATTCTGCAGCTATGAAACCGGCTGCTTTCTCAATGCCTGGCGTAAAGGTTTTTCTGCCGCTCATTTCATCCGAAGACAAGGCCTTTTCTACCCGTTCCACATCATTTTTGTTAATGATCTTGTCAATTTGCTGACAAAAAGAAAGATGAGTTATGACTAGGAAGACTAACAAAAGGTTGAATGAAGGCATATCGGGAAGTTAAACGGAGATCTTAGTAATGACTTTATTAAAGGCTCATCATTTCTTTAAACTTAACGGTCTGACGGCGGCTTACTTCAACCTTTTCTCCTCCTTTAAGATCAAGCAGGAGGCCTCCGTTAAAGTAAGGCTCGATTTTATCGATCATCCGGAGGTTAACGATGTGTTTGCGGTTTGCCCTAAAAAAGGTCTTTTCGTCCAGCCTTTCTTCCAATGCATTCAGGGATTTTAATATCAGCGGTTTGTTGTTGCCAAAATACACCTTGGCATAATTGCCTACACTTTCAAACAATCTGATTTCATTAAGTTTAACAAACCAGCATCGCTCACCGTCTTTTACAAATACCTGGGCGTCTTCTCCCAACAAGGTTTTGTTCATGTTGGAATGGGGAATAGCATTTAGTTCTTTGTCTTCCTGCAGGTGAAGCTTTTGTATCGAGTCAGCCAGGCGTTTGGGCTCAATGGGTTTAAGTAAATAATCCAGCGCATTCACTTCAAAGGCTTTTAAAGCATATTCATCGTAGGCAGAAGTAAAAATAACATAAGGAACCCTGTCCAGTTCGGCAAGCATGTCAAAGCCGGATTTACCGGGCATCTGTATATCTAAAAAGATCAGGTCGGGGTTGAGGCTGTCCATTTTTTCCATTCCTTCACTGGCATTTGCGGCTTCGGCTATCACTTCTATTTCCGGAAATGCTGCCAGCAATTTCTTTAATTCATTTCTTGCTAACCGTTCATCATCAATTAAAATGGCTCTGATCATAATGTATTTTTAGTAAAACAGTTATTATGCATAAACAGACAGGGGAATCTGAATTTTTGCCTCAACCATATTTCCGTTAATCTCATTGATCTGGAAATGGGCTCTTTCTCCAAATATTAATTGCAGCCGGTTTTGTGTACTGACTAACCCAAAACCGTCGATGTTGGCCGCAGTGTTTAAATAGCCGGTATTCTGTACAAGTAACTCATGGTAATCATCTTTAAAATCAGAGCTCACCTTAACAGTACCGCCCTCGACCTGTTTGCCAATGCCATGTTTGATGGCATTTTCCACCAGGGTTTGCAGCATCATGGGAGGAACCGGCTGATCAAGCGTATCTTCATCAATTTCATATTCCACCTTCAACCTGTCTTCAAAACGGATGTATTCCAAAGCCAGGTAATCTTTTACGATATTTAACTCTTTTTCAAAAGGAACCGTCTCCAACTTCTCCGACTGCATACTGCTGCGTAAAATATTACTTAATTCGGTAATGGCCGTTCGGGCCCGTTCAGGATTTTCATCGATCAGCGCCCGGATGCTGTTCAATGCATTGAATATGAAATGCGGATTAATGTGCGCTTTAATGGTCTTTAGTTCCAGTGCTTTAACCAAGGCTTCCAGTTTCAGCGTATCAAGTTGTTGTTTGCGGCTCTTTTCGACATAATGGAAAATGAAATAGATACAGTTCCACATGAATAAGTATACAAACGATGCAATGGAAGTAGTAATGATGAATTTGGTTTCGGTAAAGCTCTTTTCCTGCTTGCTTCTTAGGTTAAATAGGTTGGTGAGCAAGGATTCGAGGCATCCTACGGAGAGCGCAAAGATCAGCGTTATAAAGATGAAACCGATGATCTGTTGCTGCAGCGGTTTCATTAACAGGTTACTACGGATTATAGCATAACGCATGATGTGCGAAAAGAAAACACCTAAACCCACAAATATGATCAGTCTCTTAATGAAGATCACGTCAAATTGATCGAAAGTAAGGGCAAAGAAAACATATATTAAAACAAACAATCCCCATCCCACAATTTGGAATACCCAATATTTGGCTAACCTGGTCTTCATTTTGCAAAGCTATACATTAGAGAAACCCGAAGATAACTTTTATATCAATGGTGAATTAATTGGCTTAATGGCATCTCGCCCATTAAAATGAATATGGAAAACAGTAAGGGGAAATAAACTAAAGGTAATCGAGGTGCTTCCGGTGCCTAACCTTTTTTACTTTTTTTTGTTTAAGTTCTTGTGAATTGGATAAAACAAACCATGTTATGTATCTTTAACCTCTTATTCATGTACGATGGAAATTACTCCGGGACCTCTATTGCAACAAATCAATTCTCCAGCCGACCTTAGGAAAGTAAGTACAGAACAATTGTACCAGGTATGTGATGAATTGAGGCAATACATTGTCGACACTGTAAGTGTATACGGTGGACATTTCGGTGCTAGTCTCGGGGTAGTAGAGTTAAGCGTAGCCCTTCATTACATTTATAACACGCCATACGATCAATTGGTATGGGATGTAGGCCATCAGGCCTACGGCCATAAAATACTTACAGGCCGGAGAGACCAGTTTTTTACCAACCGGAAGTATAAAGGCCTGAGCGGTTTTCCCAGGCGCGATGAAAGCGAATACGATACCTTTGGAGTAGGTCATTCGTCTACTTCAATTTCAGCTGCCCTGGGCATGGCTATAGCGGCCAAGTATAAAAAGGAAGAAAGAAAGGCCGTTGCTGTTATAGGAGATGGCGCCCTGACAGCCGGTTTGGCTTTTGAAGGGATGAACCATGCAGGAGTAGCCGATGCCGATGTGCTTATTATCCTCAATGATAATTGCATGAGTATCGATGCAAATGTGGGAGCACTTAAAGAATACCTTACCGACATCACTACGTCACAGACATACAATAAATTAAAGGATGATATCTGGAAGGCGTTAGGAAAACTTCCGGTTGGTGCCAATTTTACCCGGGAGATGGCCAGCAAACTGGAACACAGTATTAAGGGATTTGTAAGTAAGAGCAGTAATTTGTTCGAGTCGTTAAACCTTCGGTATTTCGGACCAATAGACGGTCATAATATTACAAAACTGGTGGACACCCTGAATGACCTTAAGAATATTTCCGGTCCTAAAATCCTCCATATCGTTACGGTTAAAGGAAAAGGATTTTCATTAGCGGAAAAGGATCAAACGAAATGGCATGCCCCAGGCCTGTTCGATAAGATTACCGGGGAGATATATAAAAAGAAGTTTGACACCCCGCAACCACCCAAATATCAGGATGTTTTTGGACATACCATCATTGAATTAGCTGAAAAAAATAAAGTCATTATGGGCATAACACCAGCTATGCCCTCGGGTTCTTCCCTGAAATTCATGATGGATAAAATGCCCGACCGGGCCTTTGACGTGGGCATCTGCGAACAGCATGCCGTAACGATAAGTGCCGGACTGGCCACCCAGGGTATGAGGGTGTTTTGTAACATATACTCCTCTTTCATGCAGCGGGCTTATGACCAGGTAGTGCACGACGTGGCTATTCAAAATCTGACGGTGGTTTTTTGTTTAGACAGGGCTGGCCTGGTTGGTGAAGACGGACCCACCCATCACGGCGCCTATGATATTGCCTATATGAGATGCATTCCCAATATGGTAGTCAGCGCACCGATGAATGAAGCGGAACTACGCAATCTGATGTATACGGCCCAACTTGAAACAACGGTGAATCCGTTTGTTATCCGGTACCCCCGGGGTGAAGGCGTTATGTCAGACTGGAGAACGGAGATGAAGGAGATTAAAATAGGTACTGGAAGAAAGATAAAAGAGGGAAACAACCTGGCCATCCTTACCTTGGGTCATCCAGGAAATTTTGCAGCTGCCGCCATCCGGGACGTAAAAGGAGAAGGCCTAGATCCGGCACATTATGACATGCGTTTTGCCAAGCCACTGGATGAAGATTTACTACATGAGGTATTCCGGAAATTCGATAAGATAGTTACAGTGGAAGATGGGACCATTGTTGGGGGATTTGGCAGTGCCATTCTGGAGTTTATGGCTGCCCATGGGTACAGCGCCAGGGTAAAAATCCTTGGTATCCCTGATGCCGTGATAGAACATGGTACACTAAAGCAGCTTCACCTGGAATGCCATTATAATGCGGACTCCATTGCAAAGACCATCAGGGAAATGATGCATGAAAAGATGACTACTCAGTTTGGGTAAGATATGGTGCCAGGAGGAGGTATTACTACTTACATAAAAAAACCTGCTTTTGAGCAGGTAATAAGAAGAAAGCATCAGATCTTTTTTATATTAACCGAAGTCTCTATACTTACTAACCCAATGCTTTCTATTTTAGATACGTTCATCATTTTATTGAATTTCGTATCTATATCTAAGGTACATCCGATTATGTTCCTTTTCCTAATTTTTTCTGCTTTTGATATGCACGAGTTATGCAGATAGTTATGCACATGCAGTCCTTATTTCCGTATCTGCTGGCCCCGAAAAAATACGCCCAACTCAAAGGGCATATTAACCTCGGAAAACCTTGCGAGACTTGCGCTTGGCCCTGGAACCATTCTTTATTGATTGTTTCAAAGTTTTACCAGAAAGTGCTGACCTTGAAATCGTTGAAGTAACTACCCTACGAACCGCCTTACGGCTAATTGTTGTTTTTCTGTTCCCTGTTTTTAGTTTGATACTACATAATATAAATTACTAAATTTCATCCTATGATAAACGCCTTCATTTTTGATATAACTAAATAATAAATCCGTTCAACGGTTCGTCTATTCTTTCGTGGTTAAATTCAATGAGGAAATTATTTCGGCCTTCGCCAATTATGATCGTCAGGTATTTCATCTGGATAAGCTCAAGCATGGAAAGAAAAAGAAAAATGGCCTGTATGCGGTTCTCGCATACGGCAAATAATTTTTCAAAAGAGCAGGGCCCGGAAGCTTTTGTGATGGAATAAAGGTGATCCCTGCTTTGTTCCATCGTATAATTGTATTGCACCACCGTATGAACCGGCCTGTTATTCCGTTCATGCAATTTTTGCATAACCCGTTCAAAGGCCTTCATCAGTTTGAATAAGGTGATCGCCTGTATTTCGGTACCTTCACCGGCTTCCTCCCCTATAGCTGAAAGATCTTTTTGCAGGTTTCCTCTTTTGACCATAAGCATACGTGTGGCCTCCATGTCTGCCATCTTGGAGGCTACCTCCTTGAATCTTCTATACTCCATGACCTTATCGATTAGTTCCTGCCGTGGATCTATCTCGTTTCCCTGCGCATCCAACTCTTTCCTGGGTAGAAGCAGTTTGGCCTTCATCCGTATCAACGTGGATACAAACAAAATAAACTCACTTGACAACTCAATGTTCAATTTTTCACTGGCATGAATGTAATCGAGAAAGTCATTGATGATTTTAGTAATGGGAATATTGTAGATATCAAGCTCGTCACGTTCAATAAAGAAGAGCAGCAGGTCAAAGGGGCCTTCAAACTGGGGTAGTTTAATTTGGTACGAGGCCGTGTTCACTTAACGTTTATTAATATAAAGAAATATCCGTCTTCCGCAGTTTTCAACTAAGTAGTCAGGCATGCGGCATTACGTAATTACCGTGTACTGCTCCTTTTTTATTGTAGGGTATTGCATGTTTAAGCTTGTTAAGGTCTTGTAAATGGCTGAAGCAATGATATGTTCTTTATACCAGTTTTGATCCGCAGGCACAATGATCCACGGGATCTTGTTGCAGTTTTCAAAACAATCTTCATACATCTTCATATATACATCCCACAATTTAGCTTCTTTCAAATCATTTTCATTATACTTCCATTGCTTGGTTGGGTCTTTTACGCGCTCGGCCAAACGTTCATGCTGCTCTTCAGGCGAAATATGCAAGTAAAATTTCAATATGTGTGTATTCCCGTGAACCTGAAGTAGCTCTTCAAAATCGTTAATAGCCTTCATTCGTTTTTTTGCGGTTTCATCGTCGCACCAGTTATGAACGCGTGTTACAAGGATGTCTTCATAATGAGACCGGTTGAATATCTGGATCATGCCTTTAGGAGGTGTATGCGTATGAATGCGCCATAGGAAGTCATGCGACAATTCATCTGCTGTCGGTGCTTTGTACGATTTTACAGTAACACCCTGGGGATTTAAAGATCCAAACACATTTCGCGTAACGCCATCCTTACCGCTCGCATCCATACCTTGAACAATGACCAGTAAAGCATGGTTGCCTTCTGCATAAAGTAGGTTTTGCAATTCATTTAAATCTTCCAGGATACGGCCGGTTTTCTCTTTGGTAACCTGTTTTTCTAAATCCTTCGGCGCACGGGTACTGATTTCACTTAGTTTAATGATTTGCATTAGTTTTCTTTTCAGGCGGTTCTATACAGCCATGATCTCTTTATCTTTTTTTTCCAGGTGTTTGTCCACCTGCTCTATATAACGGTTGGTTAACTCCTGAACCTGGTCTTCAGCATCTTTGGCCTCGTCTTCGCTTAGTCCGTCTTTCTGCAGTTTTTTTATCTGTTCAATCGCATCGCGGCGAATACTTCGGATAGCCACCTTTGAATGCTCTCCTTCGCTATTAGCTCTTTTAACGAGTTCTTTTCTTCTTTCTTCGGTCAGGGGTGGTAAAAACAGCCGGATCATATTTCCATCGTTTTGCGGATTTATGCCGATGTTGGAAGCGATAATAGCTCTTTCTATGGGTTGCAGCATGTTTTTTTCCCAAGGTTGGATGGAAAGCGTACGGGCATCCATAACAGATATGTTTCCTACCTGACTGATTGGAGTAACGGCACCATAATAATCTACCATTATGCCTTCGAGTATCTGCGGATTTGCTTTGCCGGCCCGTATTTTAACAAGTTCCGTTTCAAGATGTGCAATACCCTTGTCCATTAAATCCTCAGTATCTTCCATTATCAAAGTAAGATCGTCTGACAT
This sequence comes from Chitinophagaceae bacterium, assembly GCA_037718865.1. GTDB lineage: Bacteria > Bacteroidota > Bacteroidia > Chitinophagales > Chitinophagaceae > JADCRZ01. The sequence goes on from JBBJMP010000006.1 coordinate 125,429, forward strand.
AATCTTAAAATTACAGGGCAAATTAATAAACCTGATGAATGCGGGCAAAAAATCTTCGGGATGATGCTAACCTGGGGAGCAATTTTCTGCAATCATGCTCATTAAAAAACGGCAACAATGGTTGACCTACTTTTCTTCGAATACGCCGTCTTTGAACAAAATTTTGTAAATCCCCTTGAGCGGTTCTTTTTTGTCATTAGCAGGTTTTTCAGGATATTTAACCGGCTTACGGCGGCTGTAGTATAGATAACCTGTGATAGCAAAAAACAAAGAGCTGATAGCTAGAATTAATAAAGTACAACCGATAGACCTGCAAAAATAAGCGAGTGCTATAAAGATCATATTGATGCCAACCAGGGTCAGGGTAACCTGCCGGTGAGTAAATCCTCTGTCAAGAAGCAGGTGATGCACATGGTTACGGTCAGGACTAAACGGTGAACGGCGATGAAGGATACGGATGCTGAAAACCCTTAAGGTATCCATTAAAGGCACCATTATAATTGAGAAGGCAATTGCAGGGGAAGGCTTGAGGTCAAAACCAGGAGCAACATTAATAAACTTAATGATCAGAATGGAGCTTACTAATCCGATCAGTAAAGAGCCGGTGTCGCCCATAAAGATCTTAGCGGGATGAAAATTGAAAATGAGAAATGCGCCAAGGCTTCCGGCAAGGGCGAAGGAAAGTGTAGCATATGAAAATGATGCAATACTGAAAAAGTAAGACCCTAAAACAACCGTAGTAAGCAAACCAAGTGAACCAGCCAGGCCATCTACACCGTCTATCAGATTAAACGAATTAATGATTACAAGAACGGTAAAATAAGTAAGGATCAGGCTTACCGGTTCGGATAGCATCCTTTCAATGCCTAAAAATCCATGCATGCTCTCGATCCTCAGGTCTCCAAGAAAAATGATAAGAAAGGCTGCAAGCACCTGCCCGATAAACTTTTTAAGAGGTGAGATGTTTAGGATATCATCTTTAAGACCCAGAAAAAAAATGACCAGCGTTGCAGCAATGAAATATTGGAACTCCGAAAAAGCATCTATATCCTTATCCGAAAAAAACGGTATTGCTACCAGGCAGGCAATAACAAATCCGGCAAATATACCGAGGCCGCCAAGCGAAGGTATTGGTGTAATGTGAATTTTTCTCGCATCAGGAACATCAAATAACATCTTTTTTTCCGCCACTTGAATTATTACAGGGATAGCAAAATAGGTGATTAAGAATGAAATGATTACTGCGAGTATTATATAAAACATCGACTATGTTTGGGTGACAAAAATATAATTAACTATTTGCATATGGTACTAATCCCCCCGTTTTCTTTAAAATAAGTAATAGTTTCGTAATAGTACTATCATTACATAGAAACCATTCGTAAAAGTACTAGGAATTGGACACATTGCTAAAATGTAAAATTATTTCACAAGTCTAACACAATTTCATTTATTTTGGAACCTTAAATCAATAATATGGAACTCAAAGATATTGCTTCCCAGATCAGACGAGACATTGTACGTATGGTTCACGGTGCTTCCAGCGGGCATCCGGGAGGTTCTTTGGGTTGTACAGAATATTTTACCGCCTTATACTTCAAGTTACTGCAGCATAATCCCCAATTTAATATGGACGGTACAGATGAAGACCTGTTCTTTTTATCGAACGGCCATATTTCGCCTGTTTTCTATGCTGCGCTTGCCCGTTCGGGCTATTTTGATATAAAGGAACTTAGCACTTTCAGAAAGATAAATTCCAGGTTGCAGGGCCATCCTACAACACATGAACATTTGCCGGGAATAAGGGTCGCATCCGGTTCGCTGGGGCAAGGAATGAGCGTAGCCATTGGTGCCGCACTGGCTAAAAAATTAAACGGCGAAGACAGGGTTGTTTATTCTTTACATGGAGATGGCGAGCTGGACGAAGGGCAAAACTGGGAAGCCATTTTGTTTGCTGTTCACCGTAAAGTCGATAACCTGATTTCTACCATTGATTGGAACGGTCAGCAGATTGACGGCCCAACCCATAAAGTGATGAACCTGGGCGACCTGCCGGCCAAGTTTGAAGCATTTGGTTGGGAAGTGCTCCTTCTTCCGAAAGGTAATGATATGGATGAAGTGATTGCCACCCTGGAAAAAGCAAAGACATTTGTCGGGAAAGGTAAACCCATAGTTATCCTCATGACTACCGTTATGGGCGCCGGTGTTGATTTCATGGAAGGTAGCCATGAATGGCATGGAATCTCTCCAAATAATGAACAACTGGAGAAAGCTCTGGCACAATTACCGGAGACGTTGGGGGATTACTGAGGAATAATGTGCGGATTTGCAAATGTGCGGATTTGCGAATTAGGGAGTCTGAGTATTAGAAACAACTCAAATGTGGTAGCGGGCCATAAAGTTGTTTAAATACTGGTCATTCGCAAATCCGCACATTAATTTCTAGCTTCGTAATTCAATAGGTTGCAACGAAGCCCTGCGTGCCGGGAACCATGAAGCCATCCAGGCAACCAGGAAAACCGTGAATAACACGAGCATAAAGTCTGTAGCAACCATTTTTACCGGATAATAGTCGATCAGGAAACTACTGCCTTGTAATTTGACCAATTTATAATTTACCTGTAACCAACAGATCAATATAGCTATTGTAACTCCTAACGCTCCACCAATAACGGCTAGCAAAATGCCTTCGCTGAGAAAGATCTTTTGTACAAGGTTATCATTTGTGCCCATGGCTTTTAAAACCTGGATATCCTTACCTTTTTCAAGCACCAACATGGTTAAGGCACCGATCATGGTGAAAGCGGCTACTATCAGGATAAGCGAGAGGATGGCATAGATCACCCATTTCTCCAATTGCATTACTGCGTATAAGCTTTTGTTTTGTTCATACCTGGTCTGAATGTCAAATGCTGCACCGTAAACTGTCAACAATTTTCTTTTCACTGATTGATCCTGGCTGGCGTCTTTAAGCTTGATTTCCACCCCACCATATTCATCGGCCCTTAAGTTCAGGCTGCGTTTGACAAAGGCCAGGTTTGTAATGGCGTATTTGTTGTCGAAATCCTGTTGAATAGCAAAGGTGCCGGTTGTTGAAATATGATCTGCGCTTAAAGATTGTAAGGGGTCATTAACATCTATGCTGATGCCACGTCTAGGCAGATAAACCGTAAGAGGCGATAAAGCCCTGTCTGACTGAATTCCGAGGGCATTCTCTATCCCTGCACCAAGTACGGCAGCCGGTGTATCTGCATTTCCCAGGAGGAATTTACCTTTCAGCATCCTTGCGGGCACACCAGCCACATTTGCATATTGACCATCCACTCCTTTCAAATAAATAATCGACTGAAGCTCCCCGTTTTGAATCAGGGCCTTTTCCTCCATAACAAAAGAATATGCCTGGATCTCCGGCAGGCTCTTCAATATTTGCGTTTGACTTGAATTGAAGCGAACGCTTTTTCCCTTTGCAGGTGTTATTTTTAAATCCGTATAAAAATCTGCATATAGTGATTTTACAAGGTCTTCAAAACCGTTGAATACACTCAGCAAGATAATCAGGGAAGCGGTTCCTACCGCAATAGCAAGCACGCTCACCCAGGCAATGATGTTGATGGCATTCGTTGACTTCTTGGCTTTAAAATATCTCCAGGCAAAGGTGAGGTACATCAGTCCCCCTCTTTTTTATCTTCCTGGATCTTCTTAAACACCTCTTCCATCTTAAAAACATAATCCAGCGTATCGTCTAAAAAAAAGGCTAATTGCGGCATGCTGCGAAGCTGGTGTTTAACACGTTGTACCAGTTCTTTTTTTATTTCCCAGCTACGTTCATCAATTTTCTTCATCGTCGCATTTACATCCTTCACCTGGAAAAGGCTTATATAAACTCTTGCTTCATACAGATCAGGTGTAATTTTCACTGAAGCAATGGATGCCATTCCTCCATCTATCATGCTAAGGCCTAAACGTTGAAAAATGTCACTTAGTTCTTCTTTCAGCAAACCAGCCACCTGTTTTTGTCGTTTTGTTTCCTCTTGCATTGTACAGAAATTATTCCGTGTAAATTTACAGTTTAATAGCTGATAATCTTAATAATTCAAACGCGATTCAGCTTCAACTGCAATCATGAAAAAATACGCCGGGCTTTTAAAGTATTTTATACCATTCAAACAAAACATCTTCCTTTATATTCTGTTTACACTTTTATCTGTCGTTTTCGGTATTCTCTCCATAGGCATGCTGATTCCCTTTCTTGACGTGTTATTCGATCCGGAGAAACGGGTGAATCAGCTGCCTCCTCTGGAATTTAAAGCAGACAGTATCTTAAAAACAATAAGTTACTATCTAAGCCAGATTATTAATACAGATGGTGTGATAACGGCGCTGGCTTACATCTGTATCATCATTATTACTTCCATATTTTTCAAAAATCTTTTTCTTTACCTTAGTTATTACGTTCTTTCTCCTATGCGCAACAGCGTTATGACGCGTTTACGGAACGATCTGTATAACAAGATCCTGAGTTTGCCGATCGGTTATTTTACCGAACAACGGAAGGGAGACCTGATAAGCCGGATGACAAACGATACGTGGGAGCTGGAAGGCACGGTGGTAAATACTATGGAAGGATTTATCAAGGAACCGCTCACTATTCTGATTATACTTTTTACGCTTATCTTTTTAAGTCCCCAGCTTTCTGTTTTTCTGCTATTCTTTTTACCGGTTACCGGTTTCATCATCGGAAGGGTTAGCCGCTCGCTAAAAAAGCAAAGTAACGCTGCAGCTATAAAATCGGGAGAGGGCCTTTCCATTCTGGATGAAACCTTAACCGGCTTGCGTGTGATCAAAGCTTTTAATGCGGAACATATTTTAAGGAACCGGTTTTTGTCTACCAACGATGCGCTGTTCCATGTAAAGAATAAAATGAATTACCGCCGTGATCTTGCATCTCCCCTCAGTGAATTCCTGGGAGTGCTGGTTTTGTGCGGTATCCTTTGGTTTGGGGGAAGACTTGTATTGGGTAGTGAAGGATTCGCCTTGCAGCCGGCAAGTTTTATCGGATATATAGGCCTGTTTACCCAAATTATCAATCCTTCGAAAACATTATCTTCAGCTTATTACAACATGCAAAGGGGAAGTGCAGCCATTGGCCGCATAGAGGAGATCCTGCATGCACCGTTAGTGGTAACGGAAGCTAAAGTTCCTAAAGTATTAACCGATTTCAGGCATAGTATAGAATTCAGGAACGTAGGTTTTGCCTATGAGGATGCAGTGATCCTGAAAAACATCAACCTTATTATAGAAAAGGGCAAAACCGTTGCTTTGGTAGGTTCGTCAGGCGCAGGTAAATCAACATTAGCCGATCTTGTTCCCCGGTTTCATGATGTAAGTTCGGGCGAGCTGTTGATCGACGGCATTAATATCAAGGAATATTCCCTGTTATCGGTAAGGAAGCAAATCAGCATTGTAACCCAGGAGCCCATTTTGTTCAATGATACCATTGCCAGCAATATCGTGCTGGGAAAGGAAGATGCTTCTGAATCAGACATTACTCAAGCCGCTAAGATTGCCAATGCCCATGATTTTATTATCCGGAAAGAAAACGGATACCAGGCCAATACCGGAGACAGGGGTAGCAAGCTTAGTGGAGGCGAGAGGCAGCGGATAACTATAGCAAGGGCCGTTCTTAAAAATCCGCCAATTCTTATCCTGGATGAAGCAACCTCTTCGTTGGATACGGAGAGTGAAAGACTGGTGCAGGATGCCATCAATAATATGATGCAGAACCGTACCAGTATAGTTATTGCCCATCGCCTTTCTACGATCCGTCATGCCGATGAGATCATCGTTCTGCAAAAGGGGGAAATTGTGGAAAGAGGTAATCATGACGAATTGATCAGTCAAAACAAGTACTACAAACGCCTGGTAGATATGCAGGAAGTGAAGTAAATGTGCGGATGTGCGGATGCCGGGATGAACTTTTGAACATTGAATCTTGAACTTAACTTATGAAATACATCATCTTGATTTCTGGAATAGCGCTCCTTCAGGTAGTGGCTACAGAAAATTGTTTGGCTCAAAAAAAGGAGCTTGGTTATGATGAGATCTTTAAAGGGGCCCCAACAGGGATAATCCAGCCATTGCCGCTTTTTTCCCGTTGGCTGGATGATGATCATTACCTCGAGTACCGCCCCGATGGCTCGAACCAGCAAAAGCTTATGCGCGTGGATGCTAAAACTGGAAAAGCCGTTATGTACAGTGCCGGGAAGGAGGAAGTAGTTGAGCCCACGGTATCCGTCCAAAGTGACGACGTATATTATGATTCAGGCAATGGAAGAGCAAGGCAACTTACCAGGTCGGCCGGAAAAGAAATAAATCCCACACTGTCGGCGGATAATAAATGGGTGGCCTTTATCCGCAATAATAATTTGTTTGCAGTGGAAACAGCTACCGGGAGGGAGATTCAATTTACCAGAGATGGTTCGGAAACCGTGTATAACGGATATGCTTCCTGGGTGTATTTTGAAGAGATCCTTGGAAGGGCCTCCCGTTACAAAGCATTCTGGTGGAGCCCCGATAACAGGCACCTCTGTTTTATGCGCTTTGATGACACCGAGGTGCCCGTATTTCCCATTTATCATGCAGATGGGCAGCGTGGATTTCTTGAACGTCAGCATTATCCCAAGGTTGGCGATAAAAATCCGCAAGTGAAAGTTGGAATGGTCTCCGTGGAGGATACAGTTGTTGTATGGAGTGATTTTAATGAAAAAGACGATCAGTATTTCGGTGCTCCATTCTGGACGCCAGAAGGTGATCTATGGGTTCAATGGATGCCCAGGAGTCAGGATGAGCTGAAGATTTTTTCCGTAGAACTTAAAACCGGCCTGAAAAAAGAAATTTACAGGGAACAACAGAAAACATGGATTAGCCTGGATACCGAAGACAGGATACAGTTTCTTAAAGATGGAAAAGGTTTTGTGTTGAAAAGTGATAAAAGCGGCTGGAATCAATTATACCTGTATGATATGTCGGGCAAGCCGGTTAATAGAATTACCGACGGCAATTTCACTGTCACCGAAATAATAAAAATCGATGAGAAGTCAGGGCTCATTTATCTTACGGCCAGACGCGAAAATTCGGCACGTACCGATTTCTACAAGGCGGGATTAAACGGAAAAGGATTGACGCGTTTATCTTTCGGTGAATTTACACATACGGTTAAACCATCACCGTCAGTGAAGTATTTTGTCAGTACATATTCTAACCAATCATCTCCCCCCAAGATGGCCCTGGTCAATGCAAAAGGAGAGCTGGTGCGCGAACTCGGCGATAGCAAAGGTTCCGGCTTTGATCAGTATAACCTTCCCAAAACCGAGATCGTCCGCATAAGATCTGCAGATGGATTGTTTGATTTGCCTATGTCAATCACCTACCCTATCCATTTTGACAGCACAAAAAAATACCCTGTGCTGGTAAGTATTTACGGAGGGCCGGATGCAGGAAGGATTTTTGATGTTTGGCCTAATGCAGCTAGTCCTGTTGCCTGGTGGGCCAGGGAGGGGCTGATACAGGTTATTATGGACAATAGGAGTTCAGGTCATTTTGGAAAGATGGGCATGAATTATATTTACCGGCAACTGGGTAAATATGAGATAGAAGATTATATGCAATGCGCCCGTTGGTTAAAACAAAAGTCGTTTGTGGATGGGAGTAAAATTTGTATAACGGGTGGAAGTTTCGGCGGTTATCTTACCTGCATGGCTTTAACGTACGGAGCAGAAGAATTTACGCATGGCATAGCTAACTCTTCGGTTACAGGGTGGGAACTATATGATACGCATTATACGGAACGTTTCATGGATACTCCCCGGGAAAACCCGGAAGGGTATAAAAATACTTCCGTTCTGAATTATGCCGAAAAGTATAAAGGTATGTTACGGATTGTGCATGGGACTACAGATGACAATGTGCATTTGCAGAATAGCATACAATTGATTAATAAACTGCAAGACCTGAAAAAACGTTTTGAATTTATGCTGTACCCTGGAGAACGGCATAGCATCGGAGCCAATAACCCGGTAAAGGCTTTACACAACCGGCTTGAAGCGTACAGATTTTATTACCAGTACCTGCTTAACAAGCCCATGCCTGAAATATTTTGGGAATAGGCGTTTTAAATTTTGCCGCATTGCGGCTACCCGTTGTAGCACAACGCTAACCAATGATCCGTAGCTTTGCGTAATTCAGCATTATTTTTTTCTCCCCGTTGTGTTCAAATTTTACGGTAGCAATCGGGTTGTGTGCGGCGCCTTCCATTTTGGTCACCTCTCCGAATCCAAATTTCTGGTGCTCTACTTTTTGTCCGGCCTGGAGGTTAGACGTATCGCTGGCTGCAAAATCCGGGCTTGGTACATGTTCGATGGTTTTTATAGCCGGTTTGGGAACATAAGACGTTTTGGTTTCTGTTTTTGATTCAGGTGGGCCATAGCGTTTCTCTGCCTGCGAAGCGCTGCCGAAGCCGCCACGCATGCGTTCAAAGGCATTTGAATCGCTCCAGCCAAAACCGCCCGAGTTACGAATGCCGCCACCTGCAAAGCTGCGGTCAAGGTAGTTTTCCGGCAACTCATTCAGGAATCGGCTGGGTTCGTTCTGTTGCAGGCTTCCAAAACGGTAACGGGCATTCGAATAAGTAAGCCATAATTTATGTTTGGCCCGGGTAATGGCCACGTAAAACAAGCGGCGTTCTTCTTCGAGCTCTTCCCGGGTATTGATAGACATGGAACTGGGGAACAGGGTTTCTTCCAGTCCGCCTACAAATACCACCGGAAATTCGAGGCCCTTGGCAGAATGGATGGTCATGAGTTTTACCACGTCCGGATTTTTTTCTTTCTGATCCTGGTCAGTAAGAAGGGAGATATTCTGCAGGTAAGAACCCAGGCCCTTATCACCCACTTCACCATCTTCATTGCTGGGCGTTTCGGTAAATTCTTTTATTGAGTTCAGCAACTCTTGAACGTTTTCATATTTGGCCAGTCCTTCGGTGGTTTTGTCATTAAATAATTCCTTAACGATGTTGGTGCTTTTGCCTATCAGTACTGACACGTCGTAAGCGTTTTTCTTTAATAATTCGCTCTGGAACATTTTGATCATCAACACAAAATTTTCGATCGATTCCAAAGTGCCTGCCTTATATCCGAATTGGCTGGCCTGCTCAAGCACCTGCCACATAGAAATATTCTGTTCATTGGCGTTAAGCATGGCGCGGTCAACAGAGGTTTTACCTATGCCGCGGGCAGGAAAATTAATAATGCGTTTCAGGCCTTCTTCGTCGTGCGGGTTCACGACTACGCGCAGATAGGCCAGGAAATCCTTGATCTCTTTGCGCTGATAAAAGCTTATGCCTCCGTAGATCCGGTAAGGAATATTCATCCGGCGCAGGCTTTCCTCGAAGCTCCGGCTTTGCGCGTTGGTGCGATAGAGGATGGCAAATTCACTGTTGTGAAAATGGTAACGAAGCTTTTGTTCCTGTATGGTATCTGCAACAATTTTGCCCTCTTCATTATCGGTGGCTGTCCGCACCAGCCTGATCTTTTCGCCCTCCCCGTTTTCAGTCCACAGGGTTTTCGGCAGCTGGCTTTTATTGTGTGCGATCACATCGTTAGCTACGTTCAGGATACTTTGGGTGCTCCGGTAGTTCTGCTCCAGCTTGATCACTTTAACGTCGTCATAATCTTTCTGAAACTGCAGAATATTCTGGATGGTTGCTCCGCGGAAGCTATAAATACTCTGCGCATCATCACCGACCACACATACGTTTTCGTGCACGGCCCCCAATAATTTAATGATCTCGTACTGTGAAGGATTGGTATCCTGGTATTCGTCAATCAAAATATATTTGAACTTATACTGGTATTTATGCAGGGCATCCGGGTAATTTTTCAGCAGCTGAAAAAATTTTAATAACAGGTCGTCAAAGTCCATAGCGCCGTTCCTAAAACAACGCTTGACATATGCTTCGTAGATCTGTGCAATAGCAGGCCTGTTGCTGCGCATATCTTCCTGCTGGATATAATAATCGTTGGCATAAGCTTCCGCCCCTACGAGGGCGTTCTTAGCTGCCGAAATACGATTATACACCGTGCCTGGTTTATAATGTTTGTCATCCAGGTTTAATTCATTAATCACCGTTTTTACGACGCTTTTGGCGTCGTCAGTATCGTAGATGGTGAAATTGTTGGGATAGCCAAGCCGGGGTGCTTCTTTTCTCAGGATGCGTGCAAATACCGAATGAAAGGTGCCTATGTACAGGTTTCTTGCTTCATTGTTCCCCAGGATCTTTTCAACCCGTTCCTTCATTTCCGCAGCAGCCTTATTGGTAAATGTCAGAGCCAGTATATTAAACGCGTCAATGCCCAAATGCGCCATCAGGTGGACGATACGGGTGGTAAGCACTTTTGTTTTACCACTGCCCGCCCCCGCCACAATCATTATGGGACCGTCTGTCTGGAGCACGGCTTCTTTCTGTGGCTCATTTAATCCCTTGAGGTATTCATAATCAAACATACTGCTAAGTTACGAAGCAGGGAGCGGAGGTAGAAGGGTGGTGGAAAATATTTATGACGAAACCGCTAAACGACAAGACAGCTGTTGCATTTTTAAAATTTTGTAATTACCTTTTAGAATATACACACACTAATGTGGCACATTTAAACCCGGATTTTTACCTAAACGCCACCAAGTGGAAGTTGATCATTTACAAAGCACAAACTAAATACAAAAACGGGCAGACATCCTGGTACGAAATGGATATGCTAGAAGACGTGAATAAGAAAAATGAAACATTCTTATTTTTAGGTAATGATACTGTTGCCGTAAGAATCAATTTTACAATGGGCCTTATAGACACTTCTTATTATAGAAAAAACGAAGATACTATCTTTTCAAGGCCGCCCGGGCCAGATACCTTACTTATTGAAACACTGACCAAAGACTCTCTTATCTTAATGAAAAGAGAAACCGATGCAGAAAAGACAACTGTCTATAATTATCATTATGCGAAAGCCGTAAAGGGCAATTAGGGAAAGAGGTATTGCTTACGCCACGTTAAACCACATCCCTGAAGTCTCAGAAGAAATATACAAATCCGGTGTCATTTACTTCGCTGCCTGATCAACTCTTCAAGTGTTTCGCGCTTCTGCTTATTGGTAAACAGCTTATACATTTCCGGGCCCTTGCCGGATGCATCCACATCAATGCTGCTGGGTATGCCATTATAAGGACCAAGGATTTTTGAGTCGGCATTTGCGCTTAGCTTTTTGATGGAAAACGGTGCAATGAAATAGCTTTTGGATTCATCGCTTGCGTTTTGTCCAAGCATCAGCTTCTGTGTGCTGTCAATGATATGATCTACCTGCTCGCCACTCAGGTTGGTGGCCATGCCGGTGCTTCCATATCTGACCAATCCACCGATCAGGGTGTCGCGCTTCAGATTAAGCACATAATGCCCGGCCTCGTTCACCTCGTAGGTTTTATCGCCGTCTGGACTTTGAACGGTCAAGGTCTGTTTATCCCCCCCGTCCACCACAATCTCTTTCTCGTTATGCGTGTTCCCGGGTTCCAGCTTGATATTTTTAGAATCACTTTCATTTACCGTTAACTTGCCGCTGGCCATGATCAAAACCTTTTTGCTCCCGCCACCGGAGCATGCGCTGCATGCAGCCAGAATGATTATTCCTAGTGCAAGTTTACCTTGTTTCATAAATAATTGATTTGGAGTTCGGGGTTCGGAGTTCAGGATTCAACGTTCGGAGTTCAGAAAGCTTAGTTTGCCTTGAACTCCGAACTTTGAAGTCTTATAATGCATCTTCATAACGCTTTCCGGCAACTTCCCAGTTTATCACATTCCAGAAAGCTGCCAGGTAATCGGCACGACGGTTCTGGTATTTGAGATAATAAGCATGTTCCCAAACGTCGATACCAATGATTGGGGTTCCCTTTACTTCAGCTACATCCATTAAAGGATTATCCTGGTTAGGTGTCGAACTGATAACCAGTTTGCCATCCTGTTCTATAAGCCAGGCCCAGCCACTTCCAAAACGGGTTAAACCGGCCTGGTTCATTTTTTCTTTGAACTGATCAAATCCTCCCAATTCAGCTTCAATGGAAGCTGCCAGTTTACCGGTTGGTTTACCTGAGCTATTGGAAATAAGGCTTTCCCAAAAGAAAGTATGGTTCCAGTGACCGCCGCCATTATTGCGAACCGCCGGACTGATCTTACCGGCTTCGGCTACCAGTTCTTCCAGAGATTTATTTTCATGATCAGTGCCGGCAATGGCTTTATTCAAGTTATCCACATAAGCCTGATGGTGTTTACCATGGTGAACTTGCATGGTTGCTGCGTCTATATGAGGTTCCAATGCTTCGGGTGCATATGGTAAAGCAGGTAGTGTAAATGCCATAGATATTTAATTTTTGTTTTTTTTTGTAATAACCTGTATGTAAGGACGACAAAATTACAATCTTATACTTAAATAATTCACAGAGCCGCAATTAATTAAAAGAAATATCAATGAACTGGTCAATACCGTTTCAGCTTGATTCTTTTTTGCATCACGCAGTTTAAAATCTTTGCTTTTGTATTAATCAGGTGGTGATTTTAGTATAAACTTGTGTAGGTTTCATTAACAGCGCAATTCTTTAACTGTTTTACCTTTTCACCACACTGAGCAGCTATTTAATATAATTGCGGGTCTGAAGAAGTAAGTTAGTCGGCACCTGTAATTGTATTATTAATGGTTGAAGAAATATATTGACAGGCATACTGCTCTACGAAGGTGCTTAATTCAATGTTTTTTTATTCACTTATAAAGCTAACAATCATGAGAAAAGTTTTCGGAACAGCCTGTGTATTTCTAATTATAGGTTTTCCGTTTGTCGTTTTAGGTCAGCTCAGACAAATAACGGGGAGGGTAATCAATGAAAGAAGCGAGCCGGTCTCCTCAGCGACAATTCTGGTAAAGGGTACGGTAACCGGAGTTTCTGCTGACGAAAACGGCCGGTTTTCTATAAGTGCTGATCCTGACGCAGTGCTCGTTATTTCTTCCACTGGTTTTGAATCAAAGGAAGTTCGCGCACGTAGTTCCGGAAATCTTACAGTCACCCTGATCAGCACACAAGGTTTAACTGAAGTAGTGGTGACCGCATTGGGAGTAAGACAGGAGAAAAAAGCACTTGGATATGCGGTGCAGGAAGTAAATGCAAGGGAATTAACCAAAGGAAGGGACAATAATATCATTACGGGTTTGCAGGGTAAGGTGGCCGGTGTAAATATCACCAGTTCGGGAGGCGCACCAGGGGCAGGAACGAGCATCATCATCCGCGGAATTACTTCATTATCACCTGGCCAGAGTAACCAGCCTCTTTTTGTCATAGACGGCATACCGGTTAATAACAGTACGTTCACAGGGGCGGTTCTTCCCAGTGCAGGCTCTAACTCATTGTTTCAGGCTAATGGCCAGACAGCTCAGGCTGCCGGTGAACAATTTTCCTTTTCTAACCGGGTGATGGACATTAACCCGGAAGACATTGAATCGGTTTCCATACTGAAAGGAGCCGGAGCCACCGCGCTTTACGGGCTGCAGGCAGCGAACGGGGTTATCATCATAACCACAAAGAAAGGAAGCGCCGGGGCTGTAAAAATTAATGTAAGTTCTTCGGTCGGATTCGACAAGGTTTTAAAATATCCGGAAATTCAACGCTCTTACAGGGAAGGCTTTGGCGGGCGGTTACGCTACAATGCTGATGGATCACCGTTGCGATTCCAGTCTTTTGGACCGCCCATTGGTCCTAATGATAAGGTGTATGAAAATTTCCGTGATTTTTTTCAGACCGGCACAAGGATTACCAATACCGTTAATGTTGCAGGCGGCACTGAAAAATCTACTTATTACACTTCCTTTTCCCAATTCAACCAGAGTGGCATTGTGCCAGGCTCTGATTACAAAAGATACACGTTTAAATTAAGCGGCACTGCTGCGCTTAGCCCAAAATTCTCCGTGTTTGGATCTGCCAATTTTATTACGGGCGGCGGAACCAAGCCATCAGCGGGTGATAAAGGCGTAATGTCTGACCTCTCTTACTTTGCCACAACAGTAGATGTGAATAATTATATCTACCCTGACGGATCTATGAAGAGTTATTCACCCGGCATATTGGATAATCCGGTATATGCTGCCAGGTACAGTACATTAAAAGACAGGGTTAACCGGTTTATCGGTAACATCGGCTTTACCTATACTATGTTACCCTGGCTGAAGCTGGATTATAAATTGGGCGGCGACTATTACGCAGATTCTAGGACGAGGATAGTACCAGGGCCCCGGTTCGAGGGCGATCCTACCACGCTTGACCTGGCATTGGGTGTAGGCGGGTTTATTACCGAAGACAGGATAACGTTCAAAGACATCACTTCCAACTTATTCCTGACAGCAAACAAAGATCTGAATGAAGACCTGAACCTGAATGTGCTGGTAGGTAATTCTATCCAGAGCACCCGTAGCGATGCGGTCAACACAAGAGGGGAACGATTTGCGCTTCCTTTCTTTTATGACCTGAGTAATACGGCCAATATCTTCGCCTCGCGCGCTGAAACCCGGAGAAATATCGTGGGTGCATTTGGGGATGTTAAATTGGCGTTCCGCAACGCCCTGTTCCTCAATGTGACGGGAAGAAATGATTGGAGCACTACCCTTCCGGTAGAAAACAGGTCATTCTTCTATCCTTCTGTGAGTTTAAGCTATGTGTTTTCAGATTTGCATCATCTTGCTAATGATGTGTTCAGTTATGGTAAGGCGCGTATTTCCTATGCAACGGTTGGTAAAGATGCGCCCCCCTTTTACAACGGCCCCTATTTTACTTCAGCTAACAATTTTCCGTTTAATAATGTCCCGGGTTTTGTCAGGGTCATTGAATATTCAGATCCCAACCTGAAACCGGAAAAAGTAAAAAACCTTGAGTTTGGGACTGAATTGAAATTCTTCAAAAGCCGTTTAGGCCTCGACCTTACCTATTACAAGACAAACAGCGTAGACCAGATTATTCCGGTTCCTATTTCTTACGTAACAGGCTACTCCTTTTATAATACCAATGCAGGAGAGATCCAGAACCAGGGTGTTGAAGTGCTGTTATCCGGAAAAGTCATCAATACCCGTTCGTTCTCCTGGGATGTGGCTTTAAATTGGTCCATGAACAGAAGTAAGGTACTTTCTATCAAGGAAGGCATCAATGAGATCATTTTCAACAATTATGAAAGGATCATAAACAAGCTGGTCCCTAATGGAAGCGCCGGTGATCTTTGGGGAAGAAAGCATGCACGTGATAGCCAGGGAAATCTTATCATAGATGCAAACGGTTACCCCGGCATTACCCAGAATATTGTAAAAGTTGGCAATGCATTTCCCGACTGGCAATCAGGCCTTACCAATACGTTCAAATATAATGGCTTAACCTTGTCAGTGTTGCTGGAATACCGTAAGGGCGGAGACGTGCACGACGTGAGTATGCGTAACGCCATACGCAATGGCGTGCTTAAGATTACGGAGAACCGGTATAAGCAGGTATTGTTTACGGGGGTGTTGGTGGACGGAAAGGCAAATACCAAACCGGTGCAGCTTGATGATAATTTTTACCGGACAGAAAATTATTTTAACGGTGCTGCGGAGGTGATCCTGCAGGATGCTTCCTGGTTGCGCTTACGTAATGTAAATCTTAGTTACGAACTGCCTGTCCAATTGATCAGGCGCTCCGGTTTCATTAAAGGCGTTACCGTTTCTGCCATCGCAAACAACCTTTTATTATGGACCCCTTTCTCCGGGTATGATCCGGAAGGAAGCAGCTTTGGATCGGGAAGCAATTCGTTTGGCTATATGGGTTATAATATTCCATTGTCCAGCAATGCCAGCTTTAGTGTAAATGTCAATTTCTAATTATAAAAAAAGGAAAATGAAACGTTATATAAGATATATATCGGCAATGAGCCTGGTTCTGCTGCTTTTATTTACATCCTGCAAGAAATTTCTTGCAGGCGATGTAAATATTAATCCAAACAGGGCCAGTAATGTATCGTTAAATACCCTGTTGCCTGCTGTTTTAGAGTCGACATCAAGTAATCATTACCAGGTTGGTACGCGAACCAGTATTTTTGCCCAGCAGCTGGCAGCGTATACTTCCGGGCCGTTCGACGATGATCAGAACCGTAATGTAAGAATGGCCACTGCGTTCCAGGAATTGTACCAGAATGCATTAAGTAACCTGGATTACCTGGTAGATAAAGCAACCACAGATAACGCTCCGCATTACGCCGGCATTGGAAAAATACTGCAAACAATCAACCTTGGCATGGCCACCGATGTTTGGGGTTCTGTTCCTTTTTCTGAGGCGTTTGAAGGAACAGCTAATCTCTACCCTGGTTATGACGACCAGCAAGCGGTTTACCCGCTGTTACAAAAAAACCTGGATGAGGCTATTGCACTGCTGCAGCAGCCTCCTGGCACCATCAGGCCAAGGAACGATGATTTGATTTACCAGGGCTCAGCGCTTAAATGGATAAAAACAGCCAATGTGTTGAAAGCACGCTTAGCCATGCACCTGACAAAAAAAGGTGCTGCAGCGGCTGCCAACCAGGCTCTTGGCTTTTTTGCCAATGCCTATGCCAATAACACAGAAGATATGCAGTTGATCTATAATGACAGGAATCTCAATCCATGGCACAGGAACGTGTCAGTATTACTGAAGTCAGGTAATTTTAGGGTAGCGCCTTCCGTGAAATTTGTTGATGCCATGAACGGTACAATATATCCGGGACTGGTAGATCCCCGGTTGCCGTTTCTGATGTTTAAAGCTCCGGCAAACCCCTGGAGGGGGATGCAAAACGGGGCAGGCACTGGTAGCCTGGTGGATCTTACCGATGCCACCTATTATACCAAACCGTCTTCTCCAATGATTATGGTGAGTTATGCGGAACAGAAATTCCTGGAAGCAGAGGCCAGGTTTTTAGCTAACGGGGGCTCTGTTACTTCAACCGGAAGTACCGATGAAGCTTATAACGCATACATAGGAGGTATTACTGCCCACATGGATAAAGTTGGCGTAGCCGCCGGCGATAAGTCAGCTTATCTAGGTAATGCCTTAGTGGCTGTTACACCGGCGGGACTAACGCTGGAGCTTATTATGAAAGAAAAATTTATCGCCACCTATTTGCATCCGGAAACCTGGGTTGATGTAAGAAGATACGATTATAATGCCAATATTTATAAAGGGATGGCTCTGCCACTGGGACAGGATCCAGCCATGAACGGGCAGTTTATCCGGAGAGTGATGTATCCGTTGGACGAAATTAACCGCAATCCCAAAGCCAGCGCTGCAGAAAAAAAACTTACGGATAAGGTCTGGTGGGATCAATAAACACATTAACTAATTTATTAAACGGTTGATATGAAACATACCAAAAGCTACGCATTCCTTGTTGGGTCAGTTATGGCAATCGTCCTTTTTGCCTGTACTAAAAACGATGAATTCATAAACGAAAATGTTACAAATACGGGGGTTGGGTATTACCCGTTATCTGCCAATACGCTGGTTGACATGGCTACAAATTCCAATATCAATAATGCAACGTATTCAACAGGGGCCACATTCCGGACGGAGATTCAGTTCATATCTCAAAGTCCGGTTAAAGAGATTAACCTGTATGCGACAGTCGGCACGGGCATGCGGACGAAACAGTCAACATACCCTTATGCGCCGGCGTATTCGGCCACCAAAGGAACAGATACGTTGCTGGTGCCTTTCACGGTTCCGACAGGATTAAATGCCGGAACTTCAATAAGGCTGGAGTATGAGATCCTCAATCAGAATAATCTTAACCTGATCAGGTTGGCTACCATCAGAACAAGATAAAGAAGAATATTGCCGCAGATTTCACAGATTTATTTGGATTGCCCAATCTGCGAATCTGCGGCTTCTCTCACCGCCTTGCCCTTCTTTGAATAATTTACCGTAAGGAGACATTTTTAAAAAAATCAAAAGAGCATCTATGCCCCGGCCAGGGGCAACCCGTTTGTAGCACTTGGGCAGTCATTATTTTATGCCCCCGGACGGGGGCTACCCTTACAACAAAGTAATAATAAAAAAATTTTCTTAACATGACTTATTAAGGGTAGCCCCGCCGGGGCAATTATTTAAAGATGGTCACATTTCTACAAACGTTTCACCCCTGGCTGGGGTAATAATTCAGTGTCAGGTAATGATGAACCCATCCTATACTTATTTTATAAGATGTGTGTAACCGTAGCCTTGAAGAATGAGGGAAGCTAAGGCCTTAAGCTTGTCGCCTTGCCCGAAAGAAATCTACCATTAATTGGGTACATTCATCTTTCAAAATACCCTTAACCAGTTCCGTTTTTGGATGGAAAGGCCAGTTACCCATAGTGGTTTTTCTGAATCCATTCTTTTCATCATCCGCTCCGTAAACGATCTTGTCGATCTTGCTCCAGTATAAGGCGCCTGCACACATCAGGCACGGTTCAACGGTTATGTAGATGGTGGCCCCCGGGAGATATTTACTTCCTAAAAAATTAAACGCAGCGGTTAGTGCAATGATCTCGGCATGGGCCGTAGAGTCCGTTAGTTTTTCAACCTGGTTATGCCCGCGGGCGATGATCTTATCTTTCATGACAATGATAGCTCCAACAGGAACTTCTTCTTCTCCAAAAGCTTTCTGTGCTTCTTTTAAAGCCTGCCGCATAAAATCTTCATCAGTCATTGGGTATAAATGTAAAACAATTGGCGGTTCCTGTCCGGGCATTTGTCATTAGCAAGACAGGAAGTCAAATCAGGGTGACTTACATTTGCCAGTAGAAAACAACTGAAAATGGTATGATCAAGCTAGCAACAGTTGCTGAAACCAGCATTAGGTTACCCGATCTGTTATCGATGCGGTATTATTTTGAATCGGGTGGCACAAGGCCTTATTCTTTTAGAAAACAACAACTCCTGGCGCTTAAGCAGGCTGTCCTGAAACATGAAGCGGAGATTAATGCCGCCCTTTATGCCGACCTCGGAAAAAGCCCTGAAGAATCTTATGTAACGGAGACCGGGTTGTTCCTTACCGAGATCAATACCTGCCTTGCGAACCTGAAAAGCTGGATGAGGCCCCGGTCTGCTTCCACAAATTTAGTTAACCTTCCTTCAACAAGTAAGATTTACCGGGACCCGCTCGGAGTGGTATTAATTATTGCACCCTGGAACTATCCGCTCCAGTTATTGTTGATTCCGCTGATTGGCGCCATTGCTGGCGGGAACGCTGCGGTATTAAAACCATCCGAACTTGCTCCTGCAACGGCCGCTGTCGCGGAAAAGATTATAACCGCGTGTTTTCCGCCTCAGTATATCACCGTTATCCAGGGAGATGGAGCTGTCGTGATACCGGAGATGATGCGATCATTCCGGTTCGATCACGTGTTTTATACCGGAAGTATTGCCGTAGGAAGATCAATCTATCAGCTTGCTGCAGCTGACCTGGTACCTGTAACACTGGAGCTGGGCGGTAAAAGTCCGGCCATTGTTGAGGCAGATGCTGATCTGGCCATCGCAGCGCGGCGGATTGCGGTGGGCAAATTCCTCAATGCAGGCCAAACCTGCATTGCACCCGATTATATATTGGTGCAAAACCAGGTAAAAGAAAAATTTCTTTCCCTGTTAAAAGAAACCATTACTGGGTTTTACTCCGAAGACCCCTCGGGTAGTAGCGATTATGGGAAGATCATCAATGAAAAAAGGTTCAATACACTCGTCAGTTACCTTGACCAGGGAAATGTTATTTACGGCGGCAGGTATAACCGGGCCGCACTGTATTTTGCTCCAACCATTATGGACGATGTATCACTGGATGCGCCGGTAATGACGGAAGAAATTTTCGGTCCCATATTACCGTTAGTTGGTTTTAGCACCAGGGAAGAGGCGTTGTCAATTGTACAACGCAATCCCAACCCCCTGGCGTTTTACTTATTCACGAATAATAAAGAAGCCGAAAAGGAATGGATATTAAAACTTGCCTTTGGTGGCGGATGTGTGAACAATACAGACTGGCATTTTGTAAATCATCACCTGCCTTTCGGGGGAGTAGGATCAAGCGGTATGGGTGCCTATCACGGAAAGTTTACATTTGAAACGTTTACGCGATTAAAATCCGTTTTAAAATCTCCCCTCTGGTTTGATCCTTCTGTAAAATACCCTCCTTTTAAAGGAAGGTTGAAACTGTTCAGGTGGTTAATTAGGTGAAACAAATGTGCGGATGTGCGAATGAGGGAAGGGAAAAGTGAGATGTAAGAAGTGAGATGAAAGAGGTAAGATGTGAGAGGTGAGATGACTTCCTCATCCCATCCCGGGAGGGGTAGGGTGGGTAAAGCCAGTTTATAAGAATAAAAGGATAGTAAGAATAATTAGCATAGTATGACACCAAAACAAAGAATCATTAAATTCATTTATCCATTGCTGAGATCATACTCAGCATCAACATTGGTCAGCAACGGAATACGGGCGAATGTAAACGAGGCGGTTCCTGATCAGGTATTTTATTCTTTACAGGGCGTTCTTTCAAATGGAACGCAGTTTGATTTTTCGGCTCTGATCAAAAAGAAAGTTATACTCGTAAACGTAGCCTCTGATTGCGGATATACGCCACAATATACGGAGCTGCAGCAATTACAGGAATTGTACGAAGACAGGTTGGTGGTTCTTGGATTCCCGGCTAATGATTTTAAGGGGCAGGAGCCAGGTACGGATAAAGAAATTGAGGCGTTTTGTCAAAAGAATTATGCGATCACTTTTCCCATGTTTCAAAAACATTCCGTGTTAAAGCCCGGACAGAATAGTATTTTTAAATGGCTCTCCAGCAAAGAGCTGAATGGCTGGAATGATCAGCAGCCTGTCTGGAATTTTTGTAAATACCTGGTAGGCGATGATGGGAAACTGCAGTACTATTTTCCGCCATCGGTGTCCCCACTAAGCAAGGGCATGTTGTCTGCAATTGATATACCCCTCCGCTGAAAAGAGAAAGTACTTGCGCAATAGTATTATCTTTACCCCATACCATACTCTGATGATAATTCATTCCATTTGCATTTGCGGAGCAGGAACCATGGGAACCGGAATAGCACAGTTGGCCGCCCAAAACGGTTTTTACGCTATATTATACGATCAGGATACACGAGTGCTTGATAAGGCACAAATGGCTATAGAGCAGCAGTTGTCCCTACTGGCTGAAAAAAATAAAATAACGGCTGATCAGAAAACGCAGGCCGGCAGCTCCATTCAGTTTGTCAGTGATATTAACTTTTGCATCGGCGATCTGATCATAGAAGCCATCATTGAAAAGCTAGATGCAAAAATTGGCCTTTTAAACAGGCTTGCTGAGATCAATCACAGTGAAACCGTTTTTGCAACCAACACCTCTTCGTTGTCGGTTTCAGCCATTGCAAAAAAGGTAGTACATCCATCCCGCGTGGCAGGAATGCATTTTTTTAACCCCGCTCCTGTTCTAAAACTTGTGGAAGTGGTCAGGGGTGAACAGACCAGCAATGAAACCATTGAAACCATTATGGCACTGGCAAAGCAATTGGGCAAGACACCCGTGCTTTCAAAGGATTCGCCGGGATTTATCGTTAACCGGGTTGCCCGGCATTATTATTTGGAAGCGCTAAAATTGGTTGAACAAGGTGCCGGCGGTTATGAGACTATCGATGATATTCTCGAATCTACCGGTTTCAGAATGGGCCCATTCCGGTTAATGGATCTCATTGGCAATGATATAAACTTAGCCGTTACCGAATCACTCTATGAAGCATTTGGAGAGCCTGTTCGGTTTAAACCGTCCGTGATCCAGGAGGAAAAAGTAAAAAATGGTGAATTGGGCAGAAAATCAGGAAAGGGTTATTATTCATACTAATCAATTTAACAGATGAAAAGATGTTTGCTACTGGGTTTTTTGTGTTTTAGCACGGCGTATTTATTTTCGCAGAATCAATTTCGTGATGAATTCAACGGACCTTTTCCAAGCTGGGCCAATGTAAAGACCCGCTTCAAAGCGGCAGGTGATGGCAAAAAAGATGATACCAGGGCCTTGCAAATGGCACTGGATTCAGTAACCCGGACAATTAAAGGAGACTTTAATACAGATCCCAGAACCAGGTACCTGGTCATTTACCTTCCGGCTGGTACCTATCGAATATCTCAAACATTACGGTTGGAAGGTAAGATCGGCGTAACTTTTATCGGAGAGCATCCGGAAAAAACCATTATCAGCTGGCAGGGATCTGATAATGATACGATGTTCTTATCCAACAAATCTGCATTCATAAAGATCAGCAGGTTAACCTGGAATGCGAATAATAAAAATGGCATTGAAGCCATCGGCCTGCACTATATGGATAAAATAGAACCGCAATTCGCCCCGACTTCAATAGAATTGAGTGATATGATCTTTACGGGTACTCCCATGTTCGGACTTTCTTGCGGATCATTTGCCGGCGAAGGTACCGGCACTATGGATTCGGAGTTTCTTATTAAAAGATGTAAGTTCTATGCCTGCCGCGTAGCCGGAATAATTATAAAAGGATTCAATGCGCTGGACTACTGGATCTGGGATTGTGAGTTCAACTCCTGCAACATGGGTGTGCAGTGTGTGCATGGAAATTATCATATCTATCAATCGCATTTTATCAATTCAAAGGTTGCTGACCTCAAGAACCTGGGTATGAACTATTCTTCGGTAAGAGGATGCTATTCCAAAAATGCAGCGGTTTTTTCTTTGGATGACGGGGCAAGCTGTAATACGTTTAAACGCGTTTTTCAAAAGAATATCATTATAGATTGTAAGCAGGTTCCGATTCAGTATTATCACCAGGGAAAGATAACCCTTATGGATAATTTCATTTATAACGATAGCATTCCACAAGACATTTCGGTTGACTATGGTAGTTGGTGCCGGGGCAATTATGACATGTTATCACTGGAAAACAATTTCTCGCTGGACAAGCCTTATAATGTGGCAAACGAATTTCCCTCAAAATTTCATTCCATAGCAGATATCAAATTTGACAGCAAGAAAATGAAAAGGCCCGTGGTTCGTCCCCTCGAACCTTTCGCCCCTTATATTAAAAGACGGATATTTGAGGTTCCTGTTAATGCAGGGGCCCAGGCCATTCAGAATATTATCAACAAGGCTGCAGAACTTAAGGGGCAGCGGCCCGTGGTTCATTTTCCCATGGGACTATATTCCATAGACAGAACCATTGAGCTGCCGGCAGGATCCGATATACAGTTAATCGGCGACGGTAACATAAATGCCAGTTGGTTTTTAAAAACAGGGGCGAGGGATAGTACCTTTTATTATTTCAATATTAAGGGCCCGTCGTTTGTCACCATAAAAGACATTCAGATCGGTTCTGACGGCAATCCGGATAAAACCAATGCCTTTTTATTTACAGGTACCGATCAACCAAACGCTGAAGTTCGGTTAGACCAGATATATGCCAAGGCACATACCACGATAAATATCGACGGGCTGGATTATACGTATTTTGAAAAGAACAACTCTTTCTTTGCAGATGGCAACCGGATCACCGGCGGCGACATGGTCAAAGCAGGAAAAGGCACCAGCGTCCTGTATTGCTTCGGTGGTCAGAGTGCTGGCGTTCACCTTGAGAATAATGCGACGATGGTTGCCAAGGATTGCTGGTGGGAGGGGAAGTTCAGAAAAGAATATTTACCGCTTGATTTAACGGGTTATGGCAACCTCACCGTAGATGCTGCCATGTATGCTCCTTCAGACCTGGATTCAGGTACTACCATACAAGTGAGCAATTTTAGAGGAAACCTTAGTTTGATGAATATGTATGTGACGGGAGGCATTGATGTGAAGCCGGGTTCTCCCGGTTTAAATATGTTCGTTTGGAACATCAATCATCACCATAAACGTGATCCGATGCAATTTTTAAGAAAAGGGCTTACATCAAAAATAGCCATGATGGGGATCAGTTCACAATGTTTTAAATCGCATGATAAGTTATGCCCCGATGAAAATCCTCAGTCCTTACGGGATGTGTTAATTAATATACCGGATCAGAATAAATTTATTGCCCAACTTACCAGAGACAGCCGGAAAGCGATGCCCAGGCCATACAGAAGCCTTGCCAACGGCATCAGCAACGTGTTTATTTCAAGAGTATTGGTGTATACAGGCACAACGGCGTACACATTTCGTAAATAATATAATTTGCCAAAACTCATGATTCTTGTAACCGGCGGTACAGGTTTTTTAGGCGCTTATATCATCAGGCATCTTATTGAGCATGGCCATGCAGTAAGGGCCGTCCGGCGACACAACAGCAGGCTTCCTTTTTTTATAGATTCAATCTGGAACAAGATAGAATGGGTGAATGGTGATATATTGGATGTGAATAGTTTGGAAGATGCCATGGAAGGAGTGCATGCGGTAATTCATTCGGCAGCAAAGGTGTCATTTACTTCACGCGATAAAGATGACATGTTTAAAATAAATATAGAAGGAACCGCCAATGTGATGAACATGGCTATCGAAAAAAATATCCGGCGTGTGATTCATATCAGTTCTGTAGCGGCACTGGGAAGAACATCAGATGGCGAAACCGTAAATGAAGAAAGGGAATGGCAGGATACAAAGATCAATACGAACTATGCCATCAGCAAATACAAGGCGGAAATGGAAGTCTGGCGGGCCATCGGTGAAGGGTTAAACGCAGTTATTATTAATCCCAGTACAATACTCGGTTATGGAGATTGGAACAACTCTTCCTGTGCTATCTTTAAGAGTGTTCATGATCATCTGCCATACTATACGAATGGCATTAACGGATTTGTTTATGTTGAAGACGTTGCCAGGGCAACAGTGCAATTGCTCGAGAGCAGCATCAGGGGAGAACGTTTTATAGCGAATGGCGATAACTGGTCTTTCCGCCACCTTTTCAATACGATTGCTGACGGGTTCAATCAAAAACATCCTCACCTTCATGCAAATAATTTTCTTGCCGGCATAGCCTGGAGATGGGAAAAGGTAAAAACCCTATTGACCGGTAAACAGTCCCTTCTTTCAAAGGAAAGCGCCCGTGTAGCCCAGACCATCACTTTTTTTGACAATAAAAAGATACTACGATACTTACCGGGCTTTTCGTTTACGCCACTGGAAGAAGCTGTACACAAGAGCTGTGCCCAATACCTTGGCCATATTTTAACATCAAAACCGTAGTTGAGCATATTCTGCTAACAATCCGACGCGCTGATCTGCGTTACATAAAGAAAATCAGTTCATGAAAACCTTTCTTTTTTTTGCTGTGTTTGCTCTTTCCATTCAGATAGCCGTTTCGCAAACGGAACATTTTCTGGTAAACGGCAAAGTGCTGGATACTGCTACGCAACAACCTTTGTCAGGTGCTTCTGTATTTTGTCAGAATACAACCCTCGGAGTGATTACAAACAGTGAAGGTGATTTTTCCATACGGCTTCCTAAAGGCGGTTACGAACTGGTCGTTTCTTATACCGGGTATGAAACCAGTCAGATGCATGTGAATGCCGCCAATGCCACCGATTTGAGAATAGCTTTGAAAACCAGGGATAAGAATTTATCGGAGGTCACGGTTTCTGGGAGCAACGAAGTGGCTGATGGACTTATCAAGTATGGGAAATTCTTCAATGAGCACTTTATCGGCCAAACTCCAGGTACTGCATTATGCCATATCAGCAACCCCGAAGTGTTGCAATTTTATTTCAGCAAAAAAAGAAACCGGCTTAAAGTTAAAGCTAAAGAAGACCTTATCATTATCAATAATGCCCTGGGTTACCGGATCAGGTACCAGTTGGATTCTTTCTCGTATGATTACGCAACCCATGTAAGCACATACAGTGGTTACCCTTTTTATGAAGAGGTTGACAGTACAGACGCACAGAAACAACAGTGGAAAGAAAACCGGATGAAAGCATATAGCGGATCACGGTTGCATTTCATACGCTCGTGGTACGACAGCACCCTGGAAGAAGAAGGTTTTGCGCTGGAATGGGTTGACCCCCGAAAGAAAACACTGACAAGCCTACCCATTGCAGACCCGTATGATAGTGCGCATTATGCTGTAGCAGAAAATAACGATGTGGAAATATCCTGGGTGGGCAGATTAAGGGTGCTCTATAAAAACGAAATGCCCGAAAAAAGTTTTCTTACCCAGTATAAATTACCGCAATACCTGAAGTCGCAAATTACTATACTTGACATTGCAGATGTTTTTATTATAGAGCAGAACGGTTATTTCTATGAACAGGCGGATATCGTTAATACAGGATACTGGAGTTGGGAAAAATTAGCTGAATCGCTGCCTTATGATTATAACCCGGAGTAGAACCTCTGCTTTAAAAAGTTTATGAGATCTGGGTCAATCTATTTGATGTTTTTTATTTTCTCCCAGATCTCGGGGATCCGTTTTATCCAAACCAGTTCACGCTTTTTCACACCGGCATAATCTGTCGGACTACCCCAATAGGTTTTGCCTCCTTCTAAATTTCCAGGAATACCGCTTTGCGCCATCACCACTGCATTCTCACCGATGGTAAGTGTTTTATTCACGCCGACCTGTCCCCATAAAGTTACGCCGTTGCCGATAGTAACTGCCCCTGCAATACCAACCTGGGCTGCTAAAAGGCAGTTTCTTCCTATCACCGTATCGTGGCCGACATGAACCATGTTGTCAAGCCGTGTTCCTTTACCGATAATTGTATCATGACTAACACCCCTGTCGATTGTACAACCCGCGCCTATTTCTACATCATCCTCTATGACGACCCGGCCGCAGCTTAGCATTTTATTATACCAAACTTCCCTGTTCTTGTTGGCATTATAATAAAAGGCATCTGAGCCTATCACGGTTCCTGCCTGTATAATTACATTACTGCCAATAATACAATGGTCAAGAACGGTAACGTTAGGATGAATGATGCAGTTGTTGCCTATGGATACATGATGTCCGATAAATACCTGGGGAAACAACACAGTATTTTCTCCTATCAGGGCAGATTCGCTGATGGGTATTGTAGCGCGTTCAAAAGGGCGAAAATGTTTTACGATTTTTGTATACGCTTCAAACGGTTGTTCTACCACCAGCAAAGCTTTGTGCGCGGGTGCGAAAGTGGATTTATTTATGATGATAAAGCTGGCCGGCGAGTTGATACACTTATCATAGTATTTGGGGTGGTCCACAAAAACAAGATCGCCTTCTTCCACCTTATGGATTTCGTTGATGCCGGCAGCCAGTCCGTTTACGTTACCGGTTAGTTCAGCGCCTATCAGTTCTGCAATCCACCGTACTGGCACAGGTGAAGGGAATTTCATAAAATTTTTTAGCAAACCTACACCAAAATGATGGTTGATTATGCGGCCGGTTCCTCTTTGAAGTTTTAATGGATGAGTGAGCTTTGTTATGGTAATGGAGAGTTACCACTGCTTCACCATTTTTTGAAGCCCTGCGATATGTCTTACTATCGGGCTCTGAACGATAGTAGTAATACGGGTTTTTACTTAGTTACTTTGTGAATCCATTTTTGGTTGAGTATTTAATAAAAAGTTGTTACTGTAAGTTACTGCCGCGCGAATATCGCTGTCCTTATCCACAGCATTATTTAAAATGTGCATAAAATATCTTTTATTTTTTTTTTAGTTAGGGAAAATTATTTTTAATATTGTGTAGGGAAATTTATTTCCTGGTACTTACTAACCCATCTACATATAAGCCCGGAATTAATTCCGGGCTTTTTCGTGTACTATGGCAGCCTGATTTTATATCAACATTCCGCTTTTTCTTCCTTCATGTAAACAGTGCATGTTTAAATATTTTGTTATACACAAACCCTTTCAGGTGTTATCACAGTTTAGTTCTCCTGATGTGCGGAATGCGGAAAAGCAAATCAAGAGGACCTTAAAAGATTATTTTCAGGTGCCCCGGGATGTATACCCGGTTGGCCGGCTTGATTATGACAGCGAGGGTTTACTGGTATTAACTAATGACACAGCGCTTAATCATCGGCTCTTAAATCCATCATTCGCCCACAGAAGGGAATATTGGGTACAGATTGAAGGCGTCATAGACGACGCTGCCTTACAGGAATTACGGTCTGGCATTGAAATCAATATTGATGGAAATTTATACCAGTGTAAAAAATGCCTTGTTGACAGATTTGATCCAGGTCCACATGTGTTACCCAGAACTCCACCTGTCCGTTTTCGAAAAATGATTCCAACCAGTTGGATTAAGCTGGTCATTACAGAAGGCAAAAACAGGCAGGTGCGTCGAATGACGGCGAAGGTCGGATTTCCAACGCTCCGGCTGATCAGGTATCGTATTGAAGGACTTACACTGAACGGACTCAGATCCGGTGACATGAGCGAATTAGAAAAGAGAACGATTTATCATTCATTGTTCGGGGAATAAGCTTATCGTTAACGGCTGCCTTCGAACCCTCACCCCGAACTCCGAACTACTATTTCCTTATCTTTCCGGAAATAAATTATATAATGCTGAAATCAATGACCGGTTTTGGAAGAGCGGAGCAAAACGTTGGAGATAAAACGTTTTTGGTGGATATTAAATCACTTAATGGAAAGCAGTTTGAATTGCAATTAAAGATGCCCGCTTTTTTGAAACCCTTTGAGTTTGAAATACGAAAAATTTTATCTGTGCAACTAAGCCGGGGTTCGATTGACTGCAGCATAAATTTGAAGCAGACAGGTTCTGCGAAACCGGTTACTATAAATATTGATCTGGCAAAAGCCTATTACGCTCCTGTTGCAGAACTGGCCAGAGAGTTGAATCTGGATCCGTCGCATATCCTGAGTGCCTTGCTCAAGCTGCCCGAGGTAATAACTCCAACGGGAGATACCCTGAGCGATGAAGAATGGAAAGAATTTAAAAAGATTATTGAATCTGCTATTTCAGATCTGAACGCGCACCGGGTGAATGAAGGTAAATCCCTGAAACAGGAATTATTGCTCCGCATTGAAAATATCCTTATCCAGCAAACTGATCTGGTTATCCTTGAGCCTGTGCGGCAGGAGAGGATACGCGAAGGCCTGGTCAGGTTATTGGAAGAGCAGGTTGGAAAGGAAAACTATGATGAGAACCGGCTGGAACAGGAGCTGATCTTTTATATTGAAAAGATCGATATAACAGAGGAGCAGGTACGCCTGAAGAATCATTGCGAATATTTTAAATCTGTTCTGGAAGAGGCCATGGAAGAGAAGGGCAAAAAATTATCTTTTATCTTGCAGGAAATTGGCCGTGAAATAAATACTACCGGTGCAAAGGCCTATGATTCCGCTATCCAGAAGTGTGTAGTCATGATGAAGGATGAACTGGAGAAAGCCAAAGAGCAGATCTTAAATGTGTTGTAGATGAGTTCAAGGTTCAGGATTGGAGTTCCTTTTATGCTGATAAGCCCCAACCAGGAACTTCCAAACTTTGAACTTTCGAACCTTGAACCCTGAACCCTGAACTTCAAACCATGAACTTTGAACTTGGAACGTTAAATTTAAAATTACTGGTTATTCTTTGCGGAATCTCCCTGGTATCCTGTACCAGCATAAACGTGTTTGAAAAGAACGTATTTTTCAAAAATCATGAATGGCCTAATCGTAACAGGCCATCAATTCGTTTTAATATTACTGATACTGCTTCCGTGTATAATCTTTACGTTGTGATCAGGCATTTGGATGCTTATAACTACAACAATATATGGATGAATATATATACAAAATCACCCGGTGACACTGTGCAGATCCAGCAATTGGATCTTTTGCTGGCTGACAATAAAAAGGGATGGCTCGGAACGGGCATGGACGATATTTTCGAGCACCGCGTCCGCATAACCAGTGCTCCTGTTCAACTTAAAAAGCCTGGTGACTATGAGTTTACCTTTGAGCAGATTATGCGCGAAGAACCCTTACAGCACATTCTTAACGTAGGGCTGCGAATAGAAAAGGCGGAATAATATGCGGATGTGCGAATGTGCGGATGTGCGAATTGGAATAACTCCCGACTCCCGTCTTCACACTGCTGACTCCTAACTCCCGAACTCCTAACTCCCGAACCTTGAACCATGAACTCCTCTCTCCTGAAGAACAAAGCCCTTGTAATTGCCACAACAGTATACTGGTTTTTATTGCTGTACATTGTAGCTGCGCAGGTATTCTGGTATATTGAGCTGCAAAGGCAAAACCGGCAAATGACCGCCTATAAGTTAATCGAGTTGAAAACTGATGATCCGGCATTTCATGCCAGATTAAATAAAATAAAAAAAGAGGAGCAGGTTAAAACGGCCCAGTATATCGGGGAAGGCGCCATTTTTCTTTTGTTTACGCTGGTGGGTGCCGTATTTGTTTACAGGGCTGTTCGCAGGCAATTTAGATTGTCGCAGCAACAGCAAAATTTTATGATGGCCATAACGCATGAATTAAAAACACCCATTGCTGTAACCAAATTAAACCTGGAAACTTTAAAAAAACATAAGTTGGATGACCAAAGGCAGCAGAAGCTGTTGCAGATGACTTTGCAGGAAACAGAACGGCTTAACTCGTTAGCCAATAATATCCTCATATCTTCTCAATTGGAAACGGGAGGTTATCAGAGTGCTAAAGAAGAGGTCGATGTTTCTGACCTGGCTACAGGATGCATTCAAGACTTTAAACATAGGTTCCCGGAACGGACCTGGAATTCAGCCATCGAAAAAAATATTATCACTAACGGCGACCTTTTGCTTTTGCAGATCATGGTAAACAATTTGCTGGAAAATGCAATTAAATATTCACCTGAAGAAACGGCCATCAGCATACAGTTGAAGAAGCATCCCCGTTTTGTTGAATTAAATGTCATTGATGAGGGCTTGGGTATCCCGGATGACGAAAAGAAAAAAGTTTTTGACAGGTTTTACCGGATGGGTAACGAAGCTATCCGTAAAACGCAGGGTACCGGGCTAGGTCTGTATTTATGCAGCAAAATAGCCGCCTATCATAACGCGGAAATTTTCGTAAGGGATAATCGACCTGCAGGAAGTAATTTTACCATTCACTTTAAAATATAATTTTCTGCATCGTCCCGGGACGAAACATGGATTACTATGAGTAACGAATTAATGAAACCATCCATTTTATTGGTTGAAGACGAGATCAATCTTCATGAAACACTTAAATTGAATTTAGAGCTTGAAGGTTACGAGGTGACTTCGGCCTATGATGGCAGTAAGGCCTTACGGGCAGTACAGGAGGAATACTTCGACCTGATCATCCTTGATATTATGTTACCTGAAATAGACGGCATCATGGCGTTGGAAACCATACGCGTGCAAAACAACGATGTGCCTATTCTTATTTTAAGTGCCAAAATTAATAGTGCCGACAGAGTGTTGGGTTTAAAAAAGGGGGCGGACGATTACCTCACAAAACCATTCAACCTGGAAGAACTTTTGTTACGGGTTAAAAAGCTTATCAAAAAAAATAAGAAATTACAGGATAAGGAATCGGTTCCGGAAACATATTGTTTCGGCAACAATACCATTGATTTCAGAGCCCAGGAAGCACTCATTAAAACAGGCGAACGCATTCAGCTTAGTAAAAAAGAAGCCATGTTGTTAAAATTGCTGATCGAAAACAAGAATGAAGTGGTGACCAGGGAGAAAATTTTGCAAACAGTCTGGGGTTATAATGTATATCCTACAACCAGAACCATAGATAATTTTATTCTTAGTTTCCGTAAGTACTTCGAAGAGGACAGCCGTAACCCACGGTACTTTCAATCCGTTCGCGGGGTAGGATATAAGTACAATGAATAGCTGGTCTGCAGTTTATGTAAGAAGCCGGCAGCCATGGGCATAAAAGTGGAATTACATAAGAAAGAGGTAGTCATCGGTAGTTATAGTTCTATATCGTACTTTGTACCCGTATGTTAGTTCTAGTGCTTCATATCGAATACATAAATCACTGATGGTATGAATAAGATGTGGTTGAAAGAAATTGATGCTTTGACAAAAGCTGAAGTCATTTCGGAAGAAACCGCTCAACGCATTACCCGTTACTACGAATTACGCAAGCCGGCATCTTCAAACAACCTGACATTAAACTGGCTATTTTAGGCGCACTCCTGCTCAGCAGTGGAATTATCCTTATTGCTGCGCATAACTGGGATGAATTATCACGGTTGGTAAAAACTATCTTATCCTTTCTCCCCTTGCTATTGGCCCAGTTATTCTGTGCTTATACGCTTCTTAGACAGAAGAATAAAGTAGTGTGGCGCGAGTGCAGCAGCGTTTTTTTGTTTTTTGCTATCGGTGCATCCATATCACTCATAAGCCAGATCTACCAGGTAAGTGGTTCTTTGGACGGATTCCTCCTGACCTGGGTTCTACCTGCACTACCGTTGATCTATTTACTTTCATCATCAACGGTTACGCTGTTATGCCTGGCAGGAATGACCTGGTATGCCTGCCTGTTAGGTTACGAAAGACTTGGTGCAATTCCTTTTATGTACTTAGTAGTATTATTGTTACTGATGCCTCATTACTATAAATTACTCACCACAAGAAGCAGTAGTCATTCTTTTTACCTGCTGAACTGGTTCCTTGCAATCTCTGTGACTATTTGCCTGGGCAGTTTTACGAAAGGAACAAGCAGCTGGTACGAATGGGTTTTCCTGCTGTACTGTTTGCTATTCTGCATATATTATTTTATAGGACGTTTGGAATATTTCCGCGAGAAGGGTGTAGCGGCTAACCCGTTTTTATTTATAGGGATGATGGGCATATTGGTGATCTTGCTGATGTGGAGCTTCGACTTCCTATGGGAAGATTTTGATACGTTGAGCAAGCCTGGAGATCTATTCAATGATCCACTTCCTTATCTCATCATGATAGCTTTAGTGGCCGTGGTCGGCCTTGCCTGGAAAAATGCCAAACAGCAAAACGGTAAACCTGACGATCCTACAGGTTTTAGTTTTGCCCTGTTCCTGGTTCTTATCGTCGCGATGGGCAAACATCACGCCCTTGCCATAATAGCTATCAATGCCTGGGTTTTTATTATTGCCTTGCATTTTATCCGCAGAGGATCCAGGGAAGATCATTTGGGTATCTTGAACTTTGGATTGGTGGTAATGGCCGCCCTGGCAGTGTGCCGTTTTTTTGATGAGACCATACCTTTTATATGGCGCGGGATCTTTTTTGTTATCACGGGTATCGGTTTCTTTATTGCTAATTACCTGATGTTACAAAAGCGAAAAAAAATTATAATCCAAGCTAAATGATCAAAGTAATAGTATGGCCTGCATTTATATTAATGGTGTTTATCCAGTGGTGGATACCCGGCCAAATGATCTGGAATAAAGAAAAAGTGCTTTCAAAAGGAAAGCTCTATAAATTTCAGTCAGCACCTGTTGATCCTAATGATCCGTTTCGTGGAAAATACATTGTTCTAAACTTCAGAGAAAATTCTTTAAAGCTTCCGGCTGGCACCACTACAACCTATGGTCAAAAAGTTTTTGTCCGGTTTTTTAAAGATGCCCACGATTTTGCAAAAATTGCCTCGATAAGTTATGAAAAACCCCAGGGAACAGATTACCTGGAAACAACTATCGATTACACCAGAAACGGTGAGGACAGCAACCTGGTCTTCATAAAATATCCTTTTGATAATTATTATATGGATGAATATAAAGCGCCGGAAGCGGAGCGAATCTATACAGAACGTATTATTGATTCTACTCAGAGAACCTATGCACTGGTGAGTATTCTTAGTGGGAATGCCGTGATAAAAGATGTCTTTATTAATGATACCTCCATTCACCAGATCATCCGCGGAATGAACCGTTGATACGGCGGTTGGAGCCACCTGGTAACCACCCCTATCCCCCTCCTTTGAAAGGCTACTGTTAGGACACATCCATAGTATACGTATAAATAGAATACGTATAAGACATAGAATACGTATAAGGTGATGTATAAATCATTTCTTGCCAGTGTACTTATTACCCCGGCTAGGGGTAAAACGTTTGTAGAAATGTGATCATCTTTAAAAATTGCCCCAGCGGGGCTACCCTTAGGTCACGCTAAGCAAAAATCATTTATTATTACTTTTGAAAAGGGTAGCCACGATCCGGGGGCATAAATAATGCATCCTCAATGTGCTACAAACGGGTTGCCCCGAGCAGGGGCATAAATGCTTTTTAATTTTTCTCAAGATGTGTCCTAACCGTAGCCTTTGAATGGAGGGGTGCTTTGAAATATTGCCCTTTTTCAAGTAGGGCAGGTTTGCGCAGCAAACCGCGCCTGCCAAAGCCTTGGCGGCGGGCAAGGCCGGGGTGGTTAAGCAAGCTCCTCGTCAAGCGCTTTGATCAGCGCCTTTGCTTTTATAAACGTTTGTTGCATATCCGAAGCAGAATGAACAGGAGTATATAAAGCGATTTCGCATTCGTTTAACACGGATTCCAGGTGGTGAATGAGTGTATTGTTTAAACCCTCTTGCCGAAGCCGTAAGACCGCGTTATATTTATTGAGTTCTGTAGATGGAATATATATCTTTTCAGAGATCTTCTTCCAGATGGCCTTGTTGAGTTCAGTATAAAAAAGATTGCTGTTCCCTTCTTTAAGGGCCCACCTGGCTTCTTCAAGAGGTTCCAGATCTGATTCGATCGTTTTCACCGCAAAATCTGTCTTTACAGGTAAGGCTGACTCCGCGCCCTTCATATCCTTCCGGTTTTTTTTCCATAAGTATAACCCGATCCCGGCGAAAACCAGGATTGCTATTATCAACACCAATACATTGATAGGAATATGATCTATCCAAGGTGATTGATCCGGAGAGGGGTCCCTGGCAAACCTCGATTTCCGGGGGGCTATTGCTTTGTTAAAAGAAGTAACACTAACCCTGAATGAATCTGATAGCTCGGTTTTGTAGTGTTCATCAACCGGATCAAAATATGAAAAGGCTACTGATGGAATAGTAAACGTTCCTGTGTCCCTGGCGATAATAGTATAATTAAAGATTTTTGAACCGCTTAACGGATAAATAAATTTGTCTATGTTCTCTGTGATCTGCGGGTCGTACCCTTCCATACCGGCGGGCACTTGCACAAAAGGAGGATTGATCACTGTAAAGTTACCTTTGCCTTTAATCAGCAGTTTGAGGTCTATGGCTTCTCCTGCAGCAATCGTTCTGTCTTTAACCTCAACGTGCATAGAGAATTTGCCTACAGCCCCGTTAAAGCTTTCAGGTTTGCTGGCAACAGGTAAAGGCTTAACCCTGATGGTAACAGGTTTGCTAGCAAGGGTAAAAGTCTGCTCTTCAACTCTACCCCCGATTCCGTCGTTGACAAATTCGTCGATTAATTTTTGTAAAGGCGACCGGGAACCTGTTCCAGCGTCTCCCAGTTTAATAAATTTGACTTTATTGTCAAGTTCTACCGGGTCAATTTCGAAAGTGCCGGCCTGCAAGGGAAACAACTGGGTCTTGCGGATGATATGTACATTGTAAGGCTTGCCATTAATGTTTTCAATGGTGGGACTGTTTGCCTCCGGCTCAACCATATCATATACACTAAAACCATTCAGGGAAGGACGCTTTAACACCTTGGATTCCGACCTTAGCCTGGAGCACAACTTAAAGGTAGCCATGATAGGCTCTCCTTCATAACAGGTCGTTTTGTTAACTTCCGCTTTTACGAGAAGGTTCTGTTTTATTTTTTGAGTGATACTTTCTCCCGGCCTCAAAATATATTCTTCTTCCACCCGGGATTCCTCTTCAGGCCATAAAGAAGACTTTGGCCGGTAAGCACTTTTGTTACCTGTTGCTGAGGATTTAACATCGATCACTACAGGCTCCGAGCGCATGGCTTTACCATCAATGATAGCACTGGCTCCCGGAATGACTAACCTGCCGGCACTCCGGGGCTGCAGAATAAATGCAATAGATTTGAATTGTGACAGCTGGCCGTTCAGATAACTCATGCCATTCGACTGGGCAGGGCCCTGGATGAGCCGGAAGTATCTGAAAGAAGGAGGAGAAAGCCTTTCCACCGACTTTGCATTCTCTATGGTATATTCTACCTGCACGTAATCGTTCAGGCCAGGTTGCCTTTCGCTGACTATGGTCAAAAACCTGACCTGTGCTACAGAAATAACACAAATACTTAGAGTTATGACAGTTGCAAAAAAGTAATGTAAATATTTTTCTATCGGCTGTACATTTAGACGCATAAGTCTCTGACACAAATACTATATGAATGTACAAAAATAAACTATCACGTATTTGACCATATTTGTATGCGGTTAAAGCTCAGTTAAATGTAGGGAGGAACAAAAATTTACCTAATGAGAGCAGGTCTGTTTTTACAGATCTCCCAACTGTGGTCTTATCACCAGATCTTCAACCACAGCCTGTGGTGACAGCTGAGAACAGGAAAAAATCAGTTCAGCAATATCTGCTGATTCCATAATACGGGCAGGCTGGACATTGCTCCCACTCCAGGAATCGGTGTATACGGCCCCCGGCATAACCGCGGTAACCTTTATACCATGCGGTTTCATCTCTTCACGTAAATTTCTTGAAAAACCCAACAGCGCAAATTTACTGATACTGTAAGAGCCGCCGTTTGCATAGGCGTTTAGTGCAGCAATCGAACAGATATTAAAAATGTGCCCTTTTTTTTGAGACATCATTTTGGGTAGTATCACCCTTGTTAAATGATAAGCGCTGGATACATTGACTTCAATCATTTTTTCAAACACGCCCTCTTCTTCGTTATGAACGCTTCCTGGTAGAAACCGGCCTGCATTGTTCACCAGCACATCCACCGTTCCACCCGGCAGTTTTTCTATCTCAGAAAGCACCCAACCTCCAAAATCTTTGGCCTGCGATTTATCGCTTAAATCTACCGGTTTAGCTTTAACAGTTATGCCGGGAAACCTGTTCAGCAATTCCTGCATTGTAGTATACAACTGCACTTCATTTCTTGCACATAAAATCAAATTATGGCCGCGGGATGCAAACTTATCCGCAATGGCCCTTCCCATTCCTTTACTTGCTCCGGTAATAATAATGTTCATAGCAGGAAATATTGTTAATTACTGACGCATGAATATAAGCCGATTTGACACTATAGGGCATGCAAAAAAACAAAATAAGTTTACTTTTGTTCAGATAAGGTGCTGGGTCGCAAATTCGTATTTGGGTTCATATCCGCGGCACTTTTACCTGGCAGTTACTTTTACATGAAATACAAACACCTCTTTTTTGACCTTGATCATACGTTGTGGGATTTTGATGCCAACAGCCGTCAGGCATTGGAAGAACTATATGCTGTATTTCACCTTGAAGGAAAAGGGATCGATGATTTTAACCAGTTTCATATAAACTACCTGATTCACAACGAAATGCTTTGGAGCCGTTACCGCAATGGTTTTATAAAAGTAGATGATCTCCGCTGGAAACGTATGTGGCTAACCCTGATCGATTTTAAGATTGCGGATGAAGTGCTTGCAAGAGAACTGGGTGCAAAATTCCTTGAAATTCTGCCATACCGCAAAATGTTATTTCCACATACGGAAGAGATTCTCCAATACCTTACTGACAAACATTATCAGCTTCATCTCATCACGAATGGGTTTGAATTCACCCAACACAGCAAATTAAAACATTGCGGACTGGATCGTTTTTTTATTGAGATCATCACTTCCGAAGGCAGTAACAGCATTAAACCAAACAAAGAGATCTTCGATTATGCTTTCATGAAAACACAGGCTCAGTGTCACGAGTGTATCATGATAGGAGACAGCATCGAAGCAGATATCCAGGGAGGCATCAATGCAGGCATCGACCAGGTGTATGTAAATCACCTGAATATTCAACCCTCGGTTCAACCAACCTATACCGTTTCGTCGTTGAAAGAATTAGAGCAGATCTTTTGAGTGGTTTAAGGTTTGGGATAATTCTGTAATAAAACCATATACTTTGAAGAACCTTAAACCTTAAACTCATAAAGTTGCGATCACCGTTATTCCGCCCCTTACAACCTGGTTTAATTTTACATTAACCTGGGTGTCTACCGGCAATAGCAGGTCTACCCGGCTCCCAAATTTAATGAACCCCATTTCAGCAGCCTGTTCAACCTGCTGCCCAACCTGAAGGTAATTAATGATACGTTTAGCTAACGCACCGGCAATTTGTTTAATGAGCACTTCCACATCGTTTTGCCTGATTACCACGGTGTGATGCTCGTTTTCAGTGGATGACTTGGGATGCCATGCCACCAGGTATTTACCTTTATGATACCGGCTATAGACTACTTCGCCACTGACTGCATTGCGGTTCACATGTACGTTGGCGGGACTCATGAAGATGGACACCTGTAACCGTTTTTCCATAAAGTATTCAGGATCATAGGCCTCTTCAATTACAACCACTTTGCCATCGCAGGGAGACACAATCTTTCTATCGTCGATAGTCAGTTTCCGTTTGGGGATCCGGAAAAAAGATATGATAAACAACAATGATGCAAAACTGACAATGAAAATCAGCCAGCTGATCAGGGGCGCATGGAAACTGATAAAATAAAACGAGAGCAGATTTAAAAATGCAACCGTAATTATGCAAATGACGATTGTTTTAAATCCTTCTTTATGAATGGTCATCAGAAAAGCTTGAATGTCAAAATTAAGTAATGATAGCAGAGGCGCAAAATATGATGCGGCTGTTGCCTTACCTACATAAATATACGTACGTATAACCACACAAATGGCGTTGCCAGAACCAACGAATCGAAGCGGTCCAGGAATCCTCCATGTCCCGGCATCAGGTGCCCGCTGTCCTTTACATTTGACATGCGTTTCAGTTTACTTTCGAGCAGATCACCGGCCGTACCTGCAATAGCCGCGATACCAGCTATAGCAATCCAATCCCATACTGAATAGTAGTTTAGCCACCATCCCAGCAGGGCGATGATGACTATGCAAAGTATCATTCCGCCTGCAGTACCTTCCCAGGTTTTTTTTGGGGAAATGGTTGAGAACGGCGTTTTGCCGATCAAAGAACCCACGAGGTAAGCCATGGTATCGTTTATCCAAATCGAAAAAATCAAACCGCAGGGAATGATACGTCCAAGATCCACATAAGCTCGTTCGCCAGCAGGCGCTTCAAGACCATAACATCGCAGCTCCATCATAAACCCCCAGCTCAATGAAATGTACAATAGGCCCAAGGAAGAATACCCGATATTTTTCAGGTTTATTTCTCCTGAGAACAACAGCTCCAGGATTGGCAATACGAATACAAATATCAAACCCAGCCACCATCCTAACGAATGTAAGGTGAAGTTACCTGCATGATACGCATCATTTGTAAAGTAGAGCATAATACACCAGCCTGCGATCATAACACCATATTTGTGAAAGGGAGTGATTTGCGAGTAATCGACATCAATCAGGGCCATTAGCTTCTGGTATTCGATCCAGCAACCGAAATGAATAATTGAAAACAGGATAAAGAAAGTCCAGTGATTCCATAACAATCCAAGAAGCATGACTATCACAAACACAAAAGCGCTAAGCGACCTTGTTTTGAGGGTTTGGAGGTTCAATGCCATAAGAAAAGTGTATGCATGATTATTCTGGTTATGCTATGTACTGATCACGAGGTCCTATATGAAAATCGTCATCAGTATCATATACTTCGGCATAGCTGGTTTGAGAAAGTTTTTGCATCCACCAGGTCAGCGCAACCACCAGTATAGTGCTGCAGGCAATCAAACCGACCGTAAAATCAGGCTCCTTGTTCATAAGCTGCGGGGTATGATATACGAGGATGATTTGGAGGCCGTTGTTAATAAAATGCGCTAAAATTCCGGGCCATATACTCCCGCTGAACCAATATAATGCTCCCAGAACAATGCCTAATACCAGTCTTGGAATAAAACCTAAAAATTGAAAATGGATTGCAGAGAACAGGATGGCGGTAGTAATTATACCGGTCCACGGACGCCTGGTTAGCTGGATGAACAACCTTTGCAGAACGCCTCTGAAAAATATCTCCTCGGCAACAGCGGGTAAAACAGCCAGCACAACCAGCATAATGATCAGATCGGTTCTTGATTTCATGATGAGAAGACCGTGCTGGAACTGGTTGCCTTTAGCTTCAACCTCTCTTAACAGGTTTTCCGTTTTCTGCATACTTTTCGGAAGATGCATATTTTGATTAATTTCTCCCAGCCAGGCTACCATAGGAAATGCCCCGATGATGACAACAACAGCGATCAATAAAAAAAATAACGGAACTGGTTTTTTGAATCCGATATACTGTAAGGGTGACCTGTCAGACAGGTAAGCAAAAACAAGAGACGGAACCAGGAATGATCCAATGGTAGAAACCGCAAGCAAGGCTCTCACAGATGAAAGGACGGCAGGTTTGGAGAGATCCTTTCCCTGCAGATCCTGAGGAGTAATGCCGGCAAATAACACAATTACAAATGCGCCGACTATATTGATGATCAGTAAGAGGCCCATCGTCAAGATTCCAAATATCATTAGTTGAAGCCAGGCAGGCTTGTACTTCAGGTATGTATTCATATAACTAATAGCCCTTATTTATTATGTTGTAAATTTGCCACTCGAAAAGTTTTTAAATAACACACATTGATTAAGATCGGCAATATACGACTTCCTGAATTTCCATTATTGCTGGCACCCATGGAAGATGTCAGCGACCCACCTTTCCGCTCCGTTTGCAAGGATAATGGTGCTGACCTGATGTACACCGAATTTATTTCTTCCGAAGGTTTGATCCGGCATGCTATCAAGAGTCGTCAAAAGCTGGACATATTTGAGTATGAAAGGCCGGTGGGCATACAAATTTTCGGAGGGGATGAAGAAAGTTTGTCTATGGCAGCTAAAATAGTGGATGTTACCAATCCGGACCTGCTGGATATCAACTTTGGTTGTCCCGTAAAAAAAGTGGCTTGCAAGGGTGCAGGTGCAGGAGTTCTTAAAGATGTTCCTTTAATGATTCGTTTAACCGAAGCTGTTATTAAGAGCACAAAACTTCCGGTAACCGTAAAGACGAGGCTCGGCTGGGATGATTCCACAAAAAACATTGAGGAAGTGGCCGAACGTTTGCAGGATGCCGGCATTAAAGCTTTAAGTATACACGGGCGTACACGCACACAGATGTATAAAGGAGAGGCAGACTGGACATTAATCGGAAAAATTAAAAACAATCCCCGCATCACAATCCCTGTTTTTGGAAACGGAGATATTGATTCTCCTGAAAAAGCGTGGGAATACAAAAATCGCTACGGAGTCGATGGCATTATGGTCGGCCGGGCGGCTATTGGCTACCCATGGATATTCAATGAGATTAAACACTATTTGAGAACACGGGAATATTTACCCCCTCCGTCACTGGAAGAAAGGGTTAACGTATGCAAAAAGCACCTGCATCAATCCCTGACCTGGAAAGGTCCTGTTACCGGCATTCATGAGATGCGCCGACATTACTCAAATTACTTGAAAGGGCTTCCAAACATCAAAGATTACCGCAATAAATTGGTGACTTTACATTGCCCCGGAGAAATAAACGGAGTATTGGATGAAATCATTACTCATTATGCCGGTTACGAATTTGAAAAGACAGCTATTGTGCTGGAGAACTATCATCAGAAATGTGCTGTGTAAATTTCCCAGAGATCTGGCCTCGTGCCGGGCATAGGTATGACGCACTCTTTATAAGAAGATTCAGGTTTGCAAGAGGCACGAGTACGCAGCAGCACAAGGCCAGGCGGCATACTCGCGCCAGGCCCTGGTTGGTGAAAACACCAACCACTGGCAACGGCATAGCAAGTAGCCATGCACCTAAATCGCCGGGATAAACTGCTTTAGAAACCGCACATCATTTTCACTGAAAAGACGAAGGTCGTTAATCTGGTACTTCAACATAGCAGGGCGCTCGATACCCATGCCGAAGGCAAATCCTGTATATCTATTACTATCGATACCACAATTCTCAAGTAAAGCAGGATGCACCATACCACAGCCAAGTATCTCTACCCAGCCGGTCTGCTTGCATATATTGCACCCGCTTCCGCCGCAGATTAAGCAACTGATGTCCATTTCTGCACTTGGCTCAGTGAACGGAAAAAAGGAAGGCCGAATCCTGATCTTGACATCATGCCCAAACATTTCCTGCACAAAAAAATACAGCGTTTGTTT
Organism: Chitinophagaceae bacterium; assembly: GCA_037718865.1. Lineage (GTDB taxonomy): Bacteria > Bacteroidota > Bacteroidia > Chitinophagales > Chitinophagaceae > JADCRZ01. The sequence goes on from JBBJMP010000006.1 coordinate 167,789, forward strand.
AAGGTCTGCAAAAGATACCTCCTCATTTATATACAAACCTTCTACCTGGTGAAAAAAGCAATGTGCCCTTGCACTGATGGTTTCATTACGGTATACCCGGCCCGGGCATATAATACGGATAGGAAGTTTGCCTTTTTCCATCTCACGAACCTGAACATTAGAAGTATGCGTCCGCAGTACCCAGTCGGGATGCTGATTGATGTAAAACGTATCCTGCATGTCACGGGCGGGATGATTTTCAGGCATGTTCAGGGCGGTAAAGTTGTGCCAGTCGTCTTCGATCTCCGGACCTTCGGCAACGGCAAAACCAAGGCGCTGAAAAATGCTGACTATTTCATTACGGACAAGGCTGATAGGATGCCTTGAACCTAACGGTAACGCAATTCCCGGCAGGGTAAGATCTGCTTCTTTTGATAAGGCAGGTTGCCCGTTGAGCGCAACAGCCGATGTCAATGCTTCGTATTTAAACTCAGCGAATTGCTTAAAATCATTGAGGATCTGTCCGACTTCTTTTTTGCGTTCCCCCGGCACATGTTTTATTTCAGCCATAACCTGTTTCACCAGGCCCTTAGTACCCAGCCATTTAATTCTGAACGCCTCTACGGACTCCGCCTCACTTGCCTCAAAGGATCTGATATCGTTCTTGTAGTCTTCAATTTGTTGCAGCAATTGTTCCATGATGCGAAGATAATAAAAGGCAGGTTGACAATTGTCAGTGGTGTAATTACCGAATGGCCTGCAGTGCAGCTGATATTTTAAAACAGGTACGGCTTAGCAACCGTAATGCCATAAAAATAACCTAATTGGGGTATTGCATCTTACTGAATGAGTAATTACATTTGACTCCCTATTTGATATAAGTGTTTAGCATTGTCACTTTATACAAGTATCACCTTATATTAACCCGTAAAGGTGATTCTTCAAAGATTTGTTTTCAGTAGTCAGCACATCGTTTTTTACTCCGCCCTTATTTTAAGCCCTTATGTTAATCCCTTTTATTTATAATCTAAACTATCATTTATGGCAAAAAGTAAGAAAGAAACAAATCTCAATCTCCATGATCAGGCGTTTTCGGGAGGTTCAACCGTAACACTGCAACCCGCTTCATTCGATCCTGTTACAGTTACCCCGGAAATGTTAAGTACCATGATAAATTCAGACGTAAAAAAGCCGTCATGGAAATTGAATAAATACCCGGTGGATCTGGCAACTTTTCGCGAAATGCAAAAGGCAGCCGAACAGCCTGACGAATCTACCGGTATGTCGCTTGAATCAGCGGATGGAGCGGCATCAGATACCGACCAGGAATTAGCTTTTGAAGCTGTTGAATTGCCCGAAGATGGAGATTTCGGACCAGATTCTCCTGCCGCACTTGCTCCACCTGTAAACTGTAGTTTTGAAGCCATTCCTTCTACCGGATGGATACCACCCGATTGCGTGTGCGCTGCAGGGCCAAGTCACATCGTTGTTGCCGTAAATTCGGAATTCAGGATATACAACAAAACGGGCGGATTTTTACGGAGAACACCGGCAGGTACTTTCTTTTCGCCCGCTTTGCCAAATAATCCGAATGTAAAAGTCTTTGATCCGCGGATTGTTTATGACGATTATAGCAATAGGTTTTTAATGATCTATGCCGCTACGCAAAGCGCCCCCGCAAGGTCCTGGTGCCTGGTGGCCGTTTCAAAAACTTCCGATCCCATGGGTGCCTGGTGGCTTTATGCTTTGGATGCAGCCGTAGACGGAAGCACGGTTACAACCAATTGGATGGATTATCCCATGCTTGGCTTTGACCCGAATGCGGTGTATATCGGGATGAATCAGTTTAAAGTAGGAGGAGGTTTTCAATACGCAAAACTTCGAATTCTAAACAAGACAGAACTATATGCCGGTTTGCCGGTAAGATGGTGGGATTTCTGGAACCTTAAAAACCCGGATGGATCAGGAGCATTTACAGTTCAGCCCTGCTGCCATTACCGCGGAGTAGGTGCAGGAAGTGCTTATCTTATCAATGCCATATGGCCAGCCAGTAACAAACTTACCCTCTGGACCTTGGCTAATCCGCTGGCTCATTGGAGCGGTGGTGCGCCTACTCTCTCAAAGGTCAGCGTAAATTGCCGGGCTTATGATTTACCCCCACAGGCCAAGCAGAGTGGAACCACCACTACGATCAATACCAATGATTCACGCCTGTTGAATGCCATCTACCAGAACTCCGGCGGTGTACAAAGGATCTGGACGGCACATACAGCGAAAATTTCATGGTCAGGTGATGCTGAAGCAAGAAGCGCCGTTCAGTGGTATGAAATAGATGTGCCTACCAAAGCTGTCATTCAGCAGAACGGTTATGGCCAGTCTGGTACTTACTATTTCTTCCCTGCCATACAAACCGATGTCAGAAGAAACGCCTATATCGTATTCGGGCGCTCATCGGCCAGTGAATTCGCTAATCTTCGCATAACCGGACGAAAGGTAACAGGCCCGTTAAATGACATGGAAAACAGCGCTTTAATTAAAGCCGGCGAAAGTGCGCACACTTCGGGACGTTACGGGGATTATTTCGGAATAGGCCGTGATGGAGCCGATGCCAATCGTATTGTGGGTGTAGGTGAATATGCTGAAAGCAGTGGTAATTGGGGAACCTGGGTTTTTTGTTCTAAATATTAATGCAAAAGCTGCCTCAGGCTATAGCCTGAGGCAGCTTTTTATCTATTGAATCCGGTTATGGAAGTCATAGTAGCCATATTGATATTTGTTTCCTTCCTCGTTTCTGCCTCCTGCGGAATGGGCGGATCTTTAATATTGATCCCTGCCCTTACGTTATTGTTTGGCATTAAGGAAAGCATTATCATTTCATCCATCCTGCTTGGCTTAAATAACCTGGTAAAAGTGATCTTTTTCCGCCAATACATTCGTTTCAGGCCCATACTATGGATCATGCTTTTCATTTTTGCCGGCGCCGGCATCGGTGCTGTTCTGCTGTTAAGTATCAATGAAAAGGTTGTAGCTGTTATTCTGTTGGTTCACGTTATTTTTTCTTTCTTTTTTCAGAGAAACCAGCATTATGAAATACGTAAGAAGATAAGCTGGCTGATTGCTTTTACCGCTGGTTTGTTTTCCGGAATCGCAGGAACTTCCGGACCATTAAAAGGCATTGCTTTGAAATGTAATGTTTTTGAGAAGTTGGAATTAGTTGCGGCGGCATCCATTATTTCGCTGGTAAGCGATAGCACAAAATCGATTATCTATTTAACCCGTTATTCACCTGAAAAATTTCCTACTGAAATTTTGCTGTTTAGCATTATTGTCATGCCAATAGCTACTGGACTGGGCAAAAAATTAAACCAGCGGTTAAGTCAAACCGCTTATGATGCGTTGTTTTACTGTGTACTTTCGGGTTATGTTGTCCGGTTATTCCTTTAACGATCCAGTTTTCTGGCTTTTTCCTTTAAAGCATTCATTTCCTCATTACTTACAGGCATCCCGATTCCTATTTCTTTGTGCTCCGTGATTCGTTGAGGGGCGTCTTCATGTTTGGGTTTAGCTGATTTAGCAGGCACTACGGATTTACTGCCGCCCTTACCGGTTGACTTTTTTTTATCCTTATTGGGCATGACTCAATTTTCTGTATCAAAAGCAATACTTATGCCAGTATGGGCTAGCCGGGAGGCACCCAACTGCCACTGTCCTTAATGAGATTGATGAGTTCATCCACAGCAACGTCACTATCCACAGATCGTTTAATAACTTCTTTTCCCCGATACAGAGTGATTCTTCCAGGTCCGCTGCCCACATAGCCGAAATCAGCATCGGCCATCTCCCCCGGCCCATTGACTATACATCCCATTATCGCAATCTTAATTCCTTTAAGATGATTGGTTACCGACCGGATCTTTGCGGTGGTTTCCTGCAAGTCAAACAATGTTCTTCCGCAACTAGGACAACTAATGTATTCGGTTTTTGATATCCTGGTTCGGGTGGCCTGGAGAATGGAAAAGGACGTATTATTTAAAAACTGAAAATTATTATCTGCCTGCAGGTAGGTTCTGCCGCTTACTTTATAATTTTTTATAAGTGAAGGGTCGTTCATTAGCCAGATTCCGTCTCCCATGCCATCAAGCAGTAATGCCCCTGCATTTATGGAGAACTGTATCAGCTGCTCATCTATTGAAGTTGAGTTACTTTCTACCGCAAGTATTACTGGGCATTGCAGATGCCTGTTCATTAATTCGGACATAAAATAACGAACCGAAGGCATGGCGTGTACATTGGAAGACCAAACACAGAAAACGACGGTTTGATCCGCACGGACAGTTTCCAGTATAGTGAAAGCATCTTCGCTATCGGCATCGACAGAAACAAAATTTAGCTTGCCCGACCGCTCTGTAGCTTGCAGGTATTCCTTTCCCTGGAACAACGGAAAATGAAAATCCCGGTCTCCTGCCTTTAGCCACGTTTTATGATCGCAAATGATTTTCAGGGTTCCTGGTACGGCAAACCCGATGGTCTTGTCAGCTGTATAAATATAATCCGCGGCTGCGTCGGCAATGGCCCATTTATCAAGTGATTCGTGATAAGTATATCCTACCGAAGTCAGATCAGCCGGAAGGACGGGCCCCGATAGCATGAAATCGGCTACAACCACCGGTGCAAATCTGCCGCCAATGTTAGAAACTGCATTGGCTGCCCTTCTTGCATACTCAAATGGGTTATACGGGATTTTTATCATTTCAGGAACGGGTTGGTGATTTTGCCTTTCCTTATAACGGTTGACGAGGTCACGGCAAACCGGGATCTCAAATTCGGGATCCTCCGTCAGCGATACCCTGATCGTATCTCCGATACCGTCTTCAAGTAAACTGCCTATCCCAATGGCTGATTTTATTCTGCCGTCTTCACCGTCACCGGCCTCCGTTACACCTAAATGCAAAGGATAACATGCTGAAAATTCGTCCATCATTTTTTCCACGAGCAGGCGGTAGGCCTGCACCATCACAAGGGGGTTACTGGATTTCATGCTCAGTACGATATTGTGGTAGCTTTCATCCCTGGCAATGCGCAAAAATTCCATAGCGCTTTCAACCATGCCCATCGGTGTGTCCCCGTACCGGCTCATGATTCGGTCACTTAGTGAACCATGATTGGTGCCGATCCGCATTGCCGTCCCGTATTGCTTACAGATCTTTATGAGGGGAGTGAACCTGGTGCGTATCCGGTCTGTTTCTTCGAGGTATTCTGCATCACTATACTCAATAAATGCGAACTTTTTTTTATCCACGTAATTACCGGGGTTCACTCGAACCTTCTCCACGATCCGGGCCGCGATTTCGGCAGCATTCGGGGTAAAATGAATATCCGCTACCAGCGGAACATGATAACCCCTGGCGTGCAATTCTTTTTTTATATTAAGCAGATTTTCTGCCTCTGTTTTGCTGGGAGCGGTAATGCGAACCAGCTCTGCTCCTGCCAGTATACACCTGATGGTCTGATCTACCGTTGCCAGGGTGTTCATCGTATCCGTTGTTGTCATCGTCTGAACGCAAACCGGCCGGAAATTACCCAGCAAAAGGTCGCCGACCTTTACTTCGAGGGTCTTAAGACGTTTATAATTGGTAAGCGAGTTACAATATTGCATAGTGAAGTTCAGGGTTCAAAGTTCAAAGTTCGGAGTTTCCGTCGCACGTCCGCACATTAGTCTTTACCAATCCTTTTCCTGCTGGTTTGGGGAAGCGTTTTTTGACTGCATTTTATTTTGCACCTCTTTTTCTTTTTGAGCCAGGGCCTTGAGAAGCTGTTCAACCTGTTTTTTGGTAAGTCTGCTTTGTTGCTGGGTGGGTTGTTGATCTTGCTTCTTTTTCCGATCCTCTTTTTTATCCTGGTTTTCTTTCTGCTGATCTTTTTGTTGCTGTTCCTGCTTCTTTTTTTCAAGCAGGGCTTTTTGCAGGTTCTCCCTTGCCTCCTGGTCGGCCGGATCAAGCTTTAAGGCATTCTTCCAGGCCTCGATGCTTTCCTGCAATTGTTGCTGCTTGCTGAAAGCAACGCCCTGGTTATAAAATGCTTTTTCTTTTACCGGCTTGTTATCCGTGTTTGCAATGGTGGCTTCATAAGAACTTAAAGCTTCTTTCAACTGGTTTGTGCGAAACCGGGCATTTCCTAAATTGTAGTTAGCCACATCGTTGTCCGGAGACTGTACGATCGCTTTTTTATACTCCTCTGCTGATTGCTGAAAATTGTTTTGCTTGTAAAGATTATTGCCCTTCCTGATGGAAGCGTTCTCCTGCTGGGCAGATGCAGTGGCGGTGATTAAAAAGCCTGTTATTACTGAGATCCAGGTTTTCACTTTACATTAAATTTACGTTCAGGTATACATAGTTCAACAAAGAGAAATAACAGGGCTGTCGCAAGAAACCACTGAAAATAATTTTTGTAATTGATAAAAGACTGATCGCCCACTGCTGTTTGTTCGATTGTGTTCAATTGAGCAGTTATTTCGTCTACCGCTGTGTTGACGTCTTCAAGGTGAACATAGATGCCCTTGGTTTGATCGGCGAGCTGCTGCAGTTCCGCCTCATTTAATTTTGTAATGATGGCATTGCCCTGGGCATCTTTCCTTAGTTGATTAGTTGTTTTGTCATATAAAGGTACACCTTCAGGGGTGCCTATACCAACTGTATTTACCATCACCCCATTTTGAGAAAGCATTTGAGTCATCTTTAATGCCTCCGGGTCATGGTCTTCTCCGTCAGATATCAACACGATAGCTTTATATTTTCGTTCCTTGCTATTAAAAGCCGTATTGGAAACTCGCAACGCCTCACCGATCACCGTGCCCTGGCCAGGAACCGTTTCAGGATTTGCGTTCTGAATATACATCTTAGCAGCGGCATGATCCAAGGTGAGTGGCATTTGCATGTAGGCCCTGCCTGCAAATAGAACTAGCCCGATACGGTTGTTCTGCATTTTATCAACCAGCCGGGTAACCAATTGCCTTGCTCTTTCAAGCCTGGATGGTTTGATATCGTCTGCAAGCATGCTTTTACTGACGTCCAAAGCGATAATTACATCGACGCCTACACGATTCACCTTTTCCATTTCGCCCGGCTTTTGCAGGTTCGCGGTTCCTGCAACCAGAAAGACCAGGCCAACCAGGGCTATTGCAAATTTGAAAATGAATTTTAACCTGGAATATCCTTTCATTAATTCTTTTACCAGGCGAGGATCACCAATCTTTTTAATCCTGCTCTTTTTCCATTGTAAAACTGCTATGAACAATACCAGCAGTACGGGAACCAAGGCCAGCGCCAGAAGATATTCTATGTGTTGAAATTTAAGCATACAAACAAGACAAATTTGCTATGATCACTTTTTCCCTTCCATGAATCCATACTGCTTGAGTATTTTCTTAAGTATGGTTATCCGGACTGCCATATCAAAACCAGGATCAGGGGATTCAAGCTGTAAAACAAAAAAATAAGGGTGCCGGTTCTCTTCAATCCAACCAGCGACCCATCCCAGTGAATGACCCTTTTCCGTCGACCCCCATCCTGTTTTATAACCAAGTTTATAATTGGCGTTTTCCTCCTGCTTCATCATGTTTTTAACAATCTGCTGCGTACGGTGAAAGAAAGGCAGCTGTTCGAAATATAGTCTCTTTGCCAGTCCTAACTGTTCATCTGCCGTGATCTTCACCGTATTGTCTAACCAAAAGGTGTCGATTTTAGCAATAAGCGCCCTTCCCCTCAATGCACCATATCCCAGGGTGTCCAGCCATTTTTGCATGGTATCTCTTCCAATGCGGCGGGCCAGCTCCTGATACCATGGCACGCTTGAGAAATGAAAAGCCTGCATCATGGTAAGATCCTGGTTCCATTCCGGAATTTTTCGAACAATACCATCCCAGGGAATAACAGCACTGGAATCTTTTACCCTTCCGGTTTGAATGCCTATCAATGCATTGACTATTTTAAAGGTAGAAGCAGGGAGGTAAGCACTGTCTTTAAAACGCGAAAGGTTATAAATGGTAAAGTTTCCCAGGCCGTTGTCGAACATTCCAAAACAGCCGTCTACGTTATGTTCATCAAAAATCCTTTTCAGGCTCTTATCTTCTCTTACATTGTTGGGTGAGCAGCCAATAAGGACGGACAACAAAAAAACACATGCTACAACATTCCGCATTGCCTTTTTTTTGCAAAGGTAACGGCAGGAGTTGTTAATATCATTCTATTTTGTTCCATCTTTATATAAACTAATTAGTTTCAGATAAACCCCGTTAGTCCACCCGAATCCATCCTGGCTGGGATATTCTCCACCACCGGCTTCGAGCCCCGTATCGAGCACATTATATTTTTCCATCATCTTGCCGGTTGCCTTGAATACTTTTTCGTTAAGTGCGATCCACCGATGGGCGATTTCACGGCATAGGTCTTTTTGACCGTAATTGTCCAGGCCTTTGATCGTGATCCATTGTAAGGGAGCCCATCCGTTTGGCGCGTCCCACTGCTGGCCGGTGTTATTATTGCTGGTAATGATACCTCCATTTTTTAGCAGGTACATTTTTGTTTTTGCAGCGACCCGGATTGCCTGATCCGGTGTGGCGAGCTGTACAAATAAAGGGTACAGTCCGGCCGGCGTTAGAACAGTATCGGCCCTGCCTGTTACCAGGTTGTAGTCGGTAAAAAAATTCAGGTTTCTGTTCCAGCAGTGTTTCAGGATAGCCGTTTTTCTAAGGGATGCCTTTTTCCTGAATTCGTTGGCAGAACTTTCATCCTTTTTTATCATTTTCCCTTTTGAAATATTCATTTCCAGACTATAAAGCAGGCAGTTCAGGTCTACAGGTAAATAAGCGGTTGTCTGAATGGTAGTGAGATGTTTAGCGTCGCCGAACCAGCGACTGCTAAAATCCCATCCGCTTTCGGCGCCTGCTTTCAAATGGCGATACATTTGCGTAACATTTCGTTTAGACCTTTGGGCGGTTTCCACATCTTCCAGGTAACTTTCCTGGCGGGGAGCAGCTACATCATCCCAGTAACGATTTAGCAGGCTGCCATCCATTAATTTGGCGACCCTTTTACTCGTTTGTCCTGGTTTAAGTGTGGTCGCACCAAGCATCCAGAATGCATATTCCTGTTCCAGTTCGGGCAGGTAGGTCAATAAAACGCTATCTCCTTTTTTTTCGGCAAGTAACGATATCATCAGCGAGAAGAAGGGAGGTTGAGAACGGCTGAGGTAATAACTGCGGTTGCCGTTGGGTATGTGTCCATATGTCTTGACCAGGAAGGCAAAATTTTTGATCATACTTTCGATCAGTTCCCATTCCCCGCTTTCTTGCAGGCCAAGCATAGTAAAATACGAATCCCAGTAGTAAATTTCACGGAAACGGCCACCTGGTACGATATAAGCATGGGGAAGCGGAAGCAGTGAACTTCCTTTTATCGGTGTATCCGCCTCCCGTTTCAATACTTTCCATAGATTCTTTATATGAGCGGTGGCGCCTTCATTAACATCTGACCTGTAATCTGCGGCAAATGTTGGAGGGAAATCAAAATTTGCTTCTACAAAAAGTTTAAGTGAATAACGGACAGTTGGATTATTCTTTAATTTTTTGTAATCGGCTACAATAGAGGATGGATCTTTTTTAGGCACACAGTCCACAAATGTTTTTCCGTCAGGAAAGATCTTTGCTACCTGCACATCATGAAACAATTGGCCATAAATTTTATCCGGCGGAGCCTGTGCTGATACGTTCATACTATTCCAGGCGAATTGTAACAGAAAGAACAATCTTTTCATAAAGCGCACTTGAGATTTAAAGATAAGGAGAACCCGCTTGCATTGAAATGTTCTGCAGGCGTTTGCCTTCGTTGTTCTGCGTTGCCCGGACGATCAGTTTAAAACCTGATAGCCATTCCAATATTGATCGAATAGTCGGCAAAAGCCGCGTCTCCCTGGGCCCTCACGTCTGTAAGTTCAGACCTGATCTTATCGGGTACGCTCTGGGTACGGCTGCGTACCAGCGCCACAGGAACAGAAGCAAAAGCAGTCAGCTTTTTCAATTGATAAGAAACGCCTGGTTCTGCTGAAACAACGTAGCCGGGCCTCCGGAAACCGGTGCTGCCTCCTATAAGATCATGGACAGGAATACACTCCATCCGCATACCTCCGGAAACTGTAAGATCATGAATACTGATATTTGCTCCTGCCCTTGCCATGTATTGGTCAGGCACACTCATGGTGCTGGTTTGGTACAGCAAGCTGGTGGCTGATGGCGTTGCCCCTCTGGCAGTTGAAACACCATTTTGTTCCCTTGGATTAAACAAATAAAAGAAGTTCCCATACACGCTGACAACGTGAGAAAAATTATAATAGGCATTTAGTTCTGTGGTAAATCCGGTTCCCCCATCGCCCAACTGTATGGATTGGTCCACGGGTCCAAGTACCTGGGTACTGTCAGCCTTATAAAAAAAGTCCTGGTACTTGTAATCACCTGTGGGCAATTTTATTCCAAGTCCGACCTGCACATTACCCTTCATATGTATCGCCGGGTCAAGTAACCAGCGATAGGCAGATACCCTGATATCACCCAAGCCGAACGAATGGGTGCTGTGTCTTTGTCTGCCACCATGTTCATACAGGGAAGAACGTCTGTTTGCGAGTACCGGCAGGTCTAAGGCCAGTGACCAGCGATGGTTGAGGTGCCGGGCAAGGGTGAAGTTGACGACACTGGCCCAATTTCTGACATCGGTTTTTTCTTCAATGCGTTGCTTTTGTTCTTTTGTGCCAACAAAATGCCGGAAAGATTTAAAATAACGGTATCCTACGTTCAGCTGCCAGCCTTGAAGGTGGTCTTTGCCGGCATCCTGTTTGGTACAAACGGCGCCATTGCTCCGGATAGCTACGCAACCCTGGGATTTAACCTGTTGAAAAGAAACAGCCAGTACTATAAGGAGGCAAATTAAAATACGCATAGCGTTGATTAATGTTATTGAGTATAATTTAATTTTTTTCCAGATGGTGTATTAATCGAAAGGATGGGATCATGTTGAGGTTTTTTAAGTTTTAACCGGTCAACTACAAGTCTGCCAACCCGGGTGCCCTGTATATTTCCCGCATCTAAATCAATCCGGTAATGAATTCCACCATATAAACGGGAAATAGAAGCTTCCTGTGCCGCCTGCCTGAAAGATGTGAATGAACGGGGCGCAATGCCAAACTCAGTAGAAGAAGTGTCCCTAAATGAAAAATGATCTCCATAGATATCCGTCATCACTTCCGCAGCTGCAGCCGAAATTACTGAATGGCCACTTACATAAGATGGAAACGGAGGGGTCTGGAGATAAGGGGTCCAGTCAGGGTCAATATATTTATTGATTACCGTTTCCGGACGCACCAGGTTGCTTCTGTACTTTTCATCCCAGCAGCTTATAAACCCATCGAATAAGGCAACGGCCGTTTTGGTATACGCGTAAACCGTCGTATTGAAATCACTTCCCGCTTTTTGGGCGGCTATGCCAACAATGTTCATCCAGTGGCCGGGAGGAGAAAATTTTTTGGTGGCAAACATTACATGACCTGTAACATTGAGCTTAAATGGATTGTCATCCCAGAAATCAGCAATGTGTTTTTGCTCTTTGTCTAAGCTATCACCTATTTTTTTTACTTCCAGGGCGAGGCGGTAAAACGTGCTTCCGGTGTCCCTTATATTGTATTTGGGAGGTCGGGGTGGCATACATTCAGAACAGGAATCCAGCGCCAGAGTCCGGATTTCGTTCCAATGTGATTCTAACCCCTGAGCATACATGGGTGGTGTGGGAACCCATCTGCCGTCTTCGTCCCGTACTGAATATTTTTCAGCGGACCGTGTTTGCGCATAGTTATCCTTTTTTGCCCAGGCCATAATATGGTCCGCCACGGCTTCTGCGAACTGTTTGGCATTATTTCTCATGTCTTCCGGCATCCCTGCCTTCTTTGCCTGTTTTATCAGGTCATCGAAGTATTCGGTCATACTTCCTTCAGGAAAGGTAACGGCGTTGCCAACTTTTATAAAAGCAAGCAGGGCTGCCAATGGGTAATCGATTGTTCCGCCCGTCCACTTTGGTGTTGGGGGCAAGGATTCAATCTGTCCTGCCAAAGATCGGTAAGAGCTGTCATCACCTGCCGCAACCACCTCATAAGCCGCAATGTTAGCATACACATAATTGCGTGAGCCGATCATGGGTGGAAAGTTATTTTCCAGTACAATATTATTCAGTTTTTTGACCGTTTTACAATACAATATGGGGTCATGCGTATACGCCAGGTAATCGCCGTTGGTGCTGCATGAATTCAGCATAACAACGGCTACAATTGCAGCCACGAATCGGTGAACCATAAATTCATTATTGTGATGATAAACCCTGACAGGTAACCGTATGATGGGTTATGCTGAAGGTTTGAATGCGGGTTAATAATCCATTAAAGGGAATCAACAGGAATCCGGCGGTTGTTCAGGAGAAGACAGGCCTGGCTTTGAAAGAGAGCCTGAATAATGTGAAAAGAAGATTACGTTTTGTATGCTGAATTCAGGTAAGATCCAACAATTTTCATCCTGCCAGTATTCAGATAAGAAGCTTTTTGCTGTAAGGTGATTACTTCCGGATTTACTACTTTGCGGTTGTTGAAGGTCGTTAATCAGTACAAAGAAGGCATGCTTTGCATGTCCAAGCCTCATCTTTTCCTGGTTAGGAATACACAGGTATTCAAGGGAATCATTAAATAAACGGCGTTTTACATAATTATAATGAATGCCATCCATGATAATGACACCATCTACGCGCTCATAAGCCGGCGAATTGGAATAATAAGGCAAACCGGCCGGAACCTTTAATGAAATCAGCGCTGTTTCATCATAATTGTTTTCGTCCAATGCCACTTGCAGGATGCTATTAGCCCGGTCTTGCAGGTAAGCCGTTACCATCCTGTATCCAAACAAGTTGAACAGTAATATTCCCAGGATGATTATGGCAGCAATTTTCTTCAAACTAAATGATGAACAAGATAATTAATTTCCAAACATCTATCTAAAGATATTCACTGTTTTCTTAGGCAATAGACCGTGCGGTTACGCTGCTTTACAAGGTATAATAAATCTCCTCTGAAGCCACTTCCAAAGAGAAGCTTTATTCGCGAACCTGAATCAGTTAATTTTATATCATGGATAGCTCAATGGCCGGCTCTTTAAAAAAGCATATAGGGGTTATCATATTGGCTGCCGGTTCTTCCAGCAGGCTCGGAAAGCCAAAACAGCTTTTGATGGTCGGAGGTAAATCGCTGATCATTCGCGTATGCGAAGCGGCGTTATCGCTGAATATCGCAAAAGTGGTTGTAGTTACCGGTGCTTATGCCGAACGGGTACGGTCCGGAATTGTTCATCTGCCGGTGATGGTCATTTTTAATGAGGAATGGGAAGAAGGAATGGCGTCCTCGATACGCAAAGGGATGGAAGTGCTTTCGTCTCAGATGGATGCGGTAATTATTTTGTTATGCGACCAGGTAAACCTGAATAGCAGCCTGCTTGCAGAAATCAGGGATGCCTACCTGAACAGTAGCTTCAAAGTGGTGTATTGCAGGTACGGAGATGAAATCGGCGTTCCTGCCTTGTTTGATAAAGCTATGTTTCCTGAGTTATTTCAATTGCGAGGTGACACGGGCGCCAAACCAATTATTAAACGGCACCTTGAACAATCACAAGCCATTTCATTTCCAGGAGGGGATACGGATATCGACAGGCCGTCGGATGTGCGGGATGAGTTATGATTTATGAGTTATGGGATTGAACCCTGAACTTTAAACCTAAACCAAAGCAAGCAAATTTGTTGAATGTCTAACTATAAATAGGGCCCTTCCTATACCTGAGCATCTGGCCCGAGCGGCCGTTAAAAACGGCTTTAATTTCTGCTATGATTGATAAGGCAATTTCTTCGGGCGTTTCTGCACCAATATCAAGCCCTACGGGGTTGTAAATGCGTTGAAGATCTTTTTCGCCAGTGGTCTGAATTTTTTCAAGCAGTTTGATGCCTTTTTTATGAGGCCCTAAAATACCAATGTAAGCTATTTCTGTTTGTAGCATTTGCTGCAGCACGGCAAGGTCATAGTTAAAATTGTGTGAGATTAATATGGCGGCACTGTTTATACTTACAGGTAACTGATTTAGGGACTTTTCAGCACAAAATAGCCGGTCGTCCGCGTCTGAGAAGCGTGCATTGTTCAGGTGATTCGGATTGTCGTTGATCACCGTTACATGACATCCGGCCAGTTTTGCCATTTTAACCAGTGGTATAACATCATAACCGGTGCCGAATACCAGCAATTGTATATCCGGCCTCAGCACTTCGATTAAAACAGAAATGCCGGTTTCCATTTCCCATATCTGCGTTCTGGTGTCTGCCGATAATCCCTTTATCTTTTCGTCTAGTTGTTTCTCCAGCGAATTATCTTCGACGGTAGATACCATCTCTGCATTCCATTTAAAGAGTTTACGCTGACCGGTAATTCCATTCTCGCCGAACATGGTGACCATAATGGCTTGTTCTTTCTTTGACAGGAGTTGATCGAGCAATTCAAGCGGATTGGTTTTATCAACCGGATCCAGCGGTTCCATCAATACATCGATGATTCCGTTACATCCGAGGCCGATCCCAAAAGCATTTTCGTCCTCATCGGTAGTATCATAGGTAACCATTCTGGCTTTGTTGTTGCGGATAACAGATAAGGCTTTTTTGAGTGCGTCTCTTTCCAGGCAACCTCCAGATATGGCTCCCGTCCAATTCCCATCGTCTGTGATCAGCATTCGTGCCCCGGGTCTGCGGTAAGAAGATCCCCTGACATTTACTATAGTTGCGAGCGCTGCCTTGCTGGAGGAGAAGTCTATTTTCCTATAGGCGTTAATAATATTTTCAAACTCGATTTTCATTTTTCAGGAAGAGCTTAAGTTGACGTTTGCTATTATCATCCGGATCCAATGGCTAACCAGGTAACACATTCACGGATTAGACACTTTAAATGTTTTCTTGTCCCTGCCTGCCCCGGTGATCGTTAAACTCTTCCAGCCGGCCGGCAGTTTAGATTTCACCTGTACTAAACCTTTTGGAGTTATTTCCAATCCGCCGAACCCCATTAGCAGGCTTTGCACCAGCCCGCCTGCTCCCGTTGCAAAGTAGGGATTTGTTCCTCCCTTGGTTTCAGCAATAACCCTGAAGGGGGGATTCAGGTTCGGCAGGTAGCCGTCCTTGAAGAAGTGCAGCGCCTTGTCTCCCTCACCCAGGCGGGCATACAAAAGCGTAAAAATGGCTTGTGTCATAGCCGGGGTACCTTCATTCGGCACCCTTGTTTCATAAAATGCCAGATCCAGTTTTATCTGTTTAGGATCTGTAATTTCCTTCAAAGGATAAGCCAGCAGGTTCACATCCGCCTGCTTGATACCTTCACCCTTATAGCTGGCATGTTCCTGCGTTACGCCATCAGCCATTTTCAACACCGGTATGTTCCCGGCAACCAGGTTCCAATCGGGGTCAGGAATTAATTTCAATAATTTGGCAGCTTCAGTGGCAGACAACAAGTTGGCCCGGGCGGCGGCATTTGTAAACGCGTTGTTGTCTACATTTTCCGCCCATTCGTCGGCGGCCACCACATTTTTTATATCAAATTTACCCGGTCCGTTTCTTTCTACCCTGCTCGCCCAGAAGTCAGCCGTCTCCTTGATGATGGGCCAGCCTCTGTCTCTAAGCCAGTCCTTGTCCTGGGTAACACAATAATAATTCCATGCTGCAAGGCCTACACAGGCTGTAATATGATGTTCGAAGGGTCCGCTGAGGGCCCACACCGGCGTTTCTTCCACTCCGGATTCTGCACTTTCCCAAGGGAACATGGCCCCCTTAAATCCGTGATTAAAAGCATTACGTCTGGCACCCTCCAGGCGTTGAAACCGATATTCAACCAGCGACCTGGCCATTTCAGGATGAAGCACCAATATGGCCGGCAGCATCCAGAGGTCGGTGTCCCAAAACACGTGACCGTTATAGCCTAGCCCGGAAAGACCCATAGGAGATATACTCATCGATGTGCCTTCTCTTACAAAGGAATACAGGTGATACAACATGCTATGTACGTCCTGCTGGGTTTGATCGTCGCCGCTTATCGTAATATCGCTCTTCCACAATTCATCCCAGGCCTTGTTGTGAAACTGAATCAGGCGTTCCCTTCCTTCCAGCCTGGCGAAAACGGTTAATCGTTCGGCCTCGTTAAGCGGATCATCGTGATGAGCCGAAGTGATCGAAGAACCGGCCACAGAAAAACGGTAGGTTTCCCCGGCTTTTATTTTTTTACTGAATTTCATCAGGTGCATATTGTTATCCCACATTTCATGGATCACCCGGGGTTCGGCAGCATGCGCCTCATTGAATAAAAATGTGTTGGAAGCGCACATCAGCAATTTGCCGGTAGGACTTCTTGCGGAAGAGGTCAGCAGGCTCACGACTACGTGCGGACGGTCTATTTCATTATAATAGTTTTGAACATCCCTCAAAGCGTCCGGGGCTTCCATGACACTGGCGCCGCCTAAGGTTATATCTTTTTTTGCAGTGATTTCGATGTCCATTAATACGGTAAAGGGCAGGTGACGCAACGAATAATAGGTATACCGGATACCTGCCTTATCTGCGAAATCAAAAGAGGCAGTGAAGCTGGCTTTTCGCATATCGAGTTCCTGGCGCATATTGCGGGTCGTTTTAGCATCGGCTCTTTGTCCATCCACATCAAGATTCATATTCAGGAGGTTAAAGCTGCGTAAGAAATTGCTGACACGCCCCCGTCCATACTGGTCGTAGGCTCCTGCCAATACCACTTCTCTTACCTTAAACGGTTCAGGGGATGATACGATCCCGATCATTCCATTTGCCACGGTGACTCCGTAATAACGGGAGGGGTCTATCGCAGAGGCCGTAATCTTCCACGGATCAATAGATTGAGCGTAAGGCTGAATTGGGTTACAGGCAATGGCAGTAAAAATTACCAGGGACCAAACTGAACGGACAGGCAATAGGCTGATCATAAATCTGATTTGGAGTTTGCAAAGTAGAGATTTTAAGTGATTAACGAGTGTATTGTTCAAGCTGTTCGGAGTCTGTTCACATAGTAGTACGAAGTCGGAGATTTCTTACAGCGTCTCACCGGCCATAAATTTTTAATTACCTTCGCTAACGGTTGTTAGCTTACCGTCAGATCATATGGACAAAGTCTTGCAACATAAAATCAGAATAGTAACCGCTGCTGCGTTATTCGATGGTCACGATGTGGCCATCAACATCATGCGCCGGATCCTTCAAAGCAAGGGAGCGGAGATCATACACCTGGGTCATAACCGTTCCGTAGCCGAGATTGTTGAATGTGCCATTGAAGAAGACGCCCAGGGAATAGCTATCACGTCATACCAGGGCGGGCATGTTGAATTTTTTAAATATATGAAAGACCTGCTTGATGAAAACGGGTGCAGGCATATCAAAATTTTTGGAGGCGGTGGAGGAACTATTTTGCCGGAAGAGATCAGGGAGCTGCATAATTATGGCATCACACGCATATACTCCCCGGATGATGGGCGGCAAATGGGACTGGAAGGCATGATAGAAGATGTAATCAGGTTATGTGATTTCTCTTTGAACGGCCATATTCCTGGTAATGGAATGATGAAAATGGGAGAAGTTAAGGACATCAGGCGGATTGCACGGCTAATAACACAGGCAGAGGCTGGGAAATCCACATCAGCAGGGAGCGAACCGCAAAAGACACCCAACAATAAGGCGATCCCCGTTCTGGGCATAACAGGAACCGGAGGTGCGGGTAAAAGCAGCGTCACAGACGAGATCCTCCGACGGTTCCTGACCAGCAATACTGAAAAAACCATTGCAGTTATTTCAGTAGACCCATCCAAGAAAAAGACGGGCGGTGCCCTGCTCGGAGACCGTATACGCATGAACGCCGTGCATCATCCAAGGGCTTATATGCGGTCGCTGGCCACCAGGGAAAGTGATAAGGCATTGAGCAACCACGTTCAGGATGCTATCGACATCTGCAAGTCAGCAGGTTTCGACTTTATTATCCTGGAATCTGCCGGCGTTGGCCAAAGTGATGCCAGCATTTTGGATTATTGTGATGTCAGCCTGTACGTCATGACACCTGAATATGGGGCAGCTTCCCAGTTGGAAAAGATTAACATGCTCGACTATGCCGACCTCGTTGCTATAAATAAATTTGACAAAGCGGGAGCCCTGGATGCGTTGCACGACGTCCGCAAGCAATACAAGCGTAACCTTGGCTTATGGTCAGCAGATGTTGAAAGCCTTCCCATCTTTGGAACCATTGCTTCAAATTTTAATGACCACGGAATTAACCGCCTTTATTCAAGGCTTGTATCTGATGTAAAAGAGAAATCCGGTATTGACCTCAAAGATCTACAGGTTTCATCGGTTGAAGCAAAGTCAGGAGTAAATTTTATTATACCATCTTCAAGGATTCGTTATTTATCTGAGATATCAGAAAATATCCGCAGCTACGACGCATGGGTTAAAGAGCAGTGTGAAGCGGCAACCCGGTTATACCGGTTGGAAGGAACAACCGCTATCCTTAAAGAACAACCTAAGGAAGACAATGCAGCCATTTCTTTGATTTATATCGAGAAATTACTGGAATCAGCCTCGGACAAACTGCACGCGGAGTGCAAACAGTTAATCGATCAATGGCCCGGCCTGGTTAAAAAATATAATGCCGATTTTTTCTCGTACGAGGTTCGGGAAAAGATCATCAAACAACCGCTTACTATAAAAACTTTATCAGGCACAAGGATACCGAAAGTCGTCCTTCCAAAATATAGAGACTGGGGTGATATTTTATCATGGCAATTACAGGAAAACATCCCGGGAGAATTTCCTTATACTGCCGGCGTTTTTATGTTAAAAAGAACAGGAGAAGACCCTACACGCATGTTTGCCGGCGAAGGTAGTCCGGAACGAACCAATAAGCGCTTTCATTATTTATCTCTGGGGCAACCGGCTATCCGGTTATCCACTGCTTTTGATAGTGTAACCCTGTACGGTGAAGACCCTGATCATCGTCCGGACATCTATGGAAAAATCGGCAATTCCGGGGTAAGCATTGCTACTGTGGATGATGCTAAAAAATTGTACAGCGGATTTGACCTTACTGATCCTAAAACCTCGGTAAGCATGACGATTAACGGTCCCGCACCGATCCTCCTCGCCTTCTTTATGAACGCGGCTATCGACCAGGAATGTGAAAAATATATTGAAACAAACGGCGGGTGGCCGGCGATCGACAGCTTACTTGAAGTAAAATATAGAAAAGCGCCCAGGCCGTATTATTATAATCCTTCTTCACCCGAACGCCTGCCTGAAGGAAATAACGGATTGGGATTAAAATTACTGGGTCTAAGTGGCAGTGACGTTCTGCCGGCAGAAGTGTATAATAACCTTAAAGCCCGCGCGCTCTCTGCAGTTCGGGGAACGGTTCAGGCCGACATTTTAAAAGAGGACCAGGCGCAGAACACCTGCATCTTTTCTACTGAATTTGCATTGAAGTTAATGGGTGATGTACAGGAATACTTTATTGATCACCAGGTCAGGAATTTCTACAGCGTCAGCATATCAGGATATCATATTGCAGAGGCCGGTGCCAATCCCATTACCCAGTTGGCGTTTACTTTGGCGAACGGCTTTACTTACGTTGAATATTACCTGAGCCGGGGAATGCATATCGATGATTTTGCGCCAAACTTGTCTTTTTTCTTTAGTAACGGAATGGATGCAGAGTATAGTGTAATCGGCCGGGTAGCAAGGCGAACCTGGGCCAAGGCCATGAAATACAAGTACAAGGCCAACGAGCGCTCACAGAAGCTTAAATATCACGTTCAGACATCAGGCAGAAGCCTGCATGCCCAGGAGATCGATTTTAATGATATCCGCACTACGCTCCAGGCTTTATATGCCATCTACGACAATTGCAATTCTTTACATACCAATGCCTATGATGAAGCTATTACCACCCCGACTGAAGACAGTGTTCGCCGGGCCATGGCCATTCAACTGATCATTAACCGCGAACTAGGCACGGCTAAAGTTGAAAATCCAAACCAGGGTTCGTTTCTGATAGAAGAATTGACCAACCTTGTAGAAGATGCGGTACTATTGGAATTTGACAGGATCAATGACCGGGGCGGCGTTTTAGGCGCCATGGAAAGGATGTACCAGCGTAATAAAATCCAGGAGGAGAGCCTGTACTACGAAGGCCTCAAACATAGCGGTGAATTACCTTTAATCGGTGTAAATACATTTTTGAACAAGAAAGGAAGTCCCACCTTGGTTCCTACCGAGGTCATCAGGTCTACCACAGACGAAAAAGAACAGCAGATCCAAAACCTTTCAGATTTCCACAAACGTAATTTCACTGAGGTTGCTGCTAGGCTTACCCGCCTGCAGGAAGTGGCTGTAAACAACGGTAACCTTTTTGCCGAATTGATGGAAACCGTAAAATGTTGCAGTCTCGGACAAATTACGCATGCCTTGTACGAAGTGGGGGGTCAATACCGCAGGAATATGTAAATTCAGACAATCCCGCCAAAATAATTCTTTGATTGTTTGACATTTGTCCGTATTTTTAGGACAATTAACAGTGTTTATGAGTGACAACAAAAAACGTGCGCTGAAAAAGGTTGAAAGTCCGGGTGTAATAGGCTCCGGAAATACAAACGGTAAATTAGTGCCTTTAAAAAATGGCCATCATGTCCTGGATACTAATGGCAGTGCTCTAATTGAACATACCGATCAGTTTACTGACTTTTATAATCATGTTAAGCGTTCAGTTGACCTGATGGGAATGACCGGGGTTAAGGTTTTTAGTAACGTAAAAAATGACAATGATTTCATCACGGTGATTCGTGGAGGGGTTCCTAAAAAAGCCTTGGATAATTTAATGGATATTACAGGCATAACTACAGGCGAGATATCAGGTATCATTCGCACTTCCGACAGAACTTTACGGCGGTATACATCTCAACAAAAGCTAAATCCGGAGCAATCTGAGCGAATCATTGAGCTGGCCAGGTTGTATAGCAGAGGCGAAGAAGTTTTTGGAAGCCTTGAATCATTCAGGCAATGGATGGATAGCATGATCATGGCATTGGGAAATAAGAAACCTAAAGAATTTTTAGATACTTCGTTAGGTATAAAGATGCTGATGAATGAATTAGGAAGGATAGAACAAGGAATTTTTGCGTGATGAAGGTTTATCGGATCAGTAAATGTAATTATATAGATGATTTGACAGGCAAAGGGTCAGCTGGTTACCCGGGGCGTTGGCATAGTAAAGGCACTTATATTTTGTATACAGCGGCGACATCCTCTCTTGCCTTGCTGGAAAGCGTTGTTCACCTGTCCGCGCTTACGATGACAGACTTTTGCATAGTCTGCCTGGATATACCCGACAACAATATTGCGATATTAAAAAACGACGATCTGCCTGGCGACTGGCACATGTATCCTCCACCAGATAAATGTAAAATGCTGGGTGACAACTTTATTGTACAGGGTAAATACCTTGCACTACAACTACCATCAGCCGTTATGCCTGAAGAAAACAACTTTTTGTTGAATCCAAATCATCCCGACTTCAAATTGGTGCGCGTAGTGTACAAAAGAAGTATGCCGATAGATCAAAGGCTTTCAAAATTGGCCGTTCGGCCCACTTCCGGTAAGGCCGCTTCCAGCGGTCAGATACCCAAAGCCTAAGGGCTGAAATACTCCGTCGGCTACAGTCCACATAGCCGGGGACGCGCTGTCACGGCTTGACGCCCATTTGTCCAGGTTCTTACCGTCAAATAAAATAATAGCATCGGTTGGAGCACACCGTTTGTTTTGCCCGGGGCTAACAAACCTGTTTTGTTTGAAATTCTTTCTTACTTTAGAGCTACTACATTCAAGCATGAGAGACTATACAAACTACCTTCTTGTATTTATTTTGGCGGTGAGTTGTTCGCTTTACCATTGTACGCCCAACCCATTTGCTAAAACAAACCGGCAATACCGGAAGCAGGCTAAAATGATCGTTAAATCTATAAGGGCGGTTCCTCAAATAATAGTTACCGATTCTATGCCAAAAGCCAGCTGGCAGGTAGGGACCACCAATTTCAATTTACGCAAACCGAATTTTGTCATCATTCATCATACGGCCCAAAATTCCTGTCTTCAAACCTTGCAAACTTTTACTTTACCACGTACACAGGTAAGCGCACATTATGTTATTTGTAAAGATGGCAGCATCTACCATATGCTTAACGATTACCTGCGCGCCTGGCACGGTGGCATAGGCAAGTGGGGCAGTCTTACCGATATCAACTCATCATCCTTGGGAATTGAGCTTGACAATAACGGCTTTGAGCCCTTTCCTTCACCCCAGCTTAGCAGCTTGCTGGTTTTGTTGGATACGCTGAAATCAAGGTATTCTATCCCGGCAGCCAATTTTGTCGGACATGCAGACATTGCACCCACCCGTAAAAACGATCCCAATATTTATTTTCCCTGGAAGTTATTATCCGATAAAGGATTTGGCACCTGGTATACAGACACAACAGGCATACTGGTTCCGGAAAATTTCAATAATATACAGGCCTTGCGGATTATTGGTTATGATGTAACGGATAGTATCGCGGCTATCCTTGCTTTCAAGCGCCATTTTGTTCAAGATACAACGCCCGTCATAAACGAGAGAGATGTGAAGATTCTATATAACCTGTCTAAATCCTTTTAGCTGGCAGTGATGTATTTTTATACTGTGACAGTTTGCGATCGCAATGCTGCCTGATAATTCATTACGAAACAAAAAATATAAATAATATGTATCTACTCAACGCAGATGTATTTGACTGGCAGAAGATTTTACTTGGCGATCAAAACTGGAGCTTTTTAGTAGAAACCGTTTTACGAACCTTTATTATGTTTCTGGTAATGTTGCTAGGCCTAACCATACTCGGCAAAAGAGGTGTAAAGCAACTTTCCATTTTTGAACTGATAGTGATCATCGGTCTTGGTTCCGCTGCCGGGGATCCCATGTTTTATAACGATGTTGGAATACTGCCTGCCATTGTCGTATTTACCATAATTATTTCGTTGTATGTCCTGATTACCTATCTCGTTGGTAAAAGCCGAAAGTTGGAACTATTACTGGAAGGCAAACCGGTCTGCCTGATTAGTGAAGGCAGGTTTTCTATTGATAATTTTAAAAAAGAACCATTGGCGCAGGATGAATTTTTTTCCGAGCTGCGTATGCAAAGCGTTTCCCATCTTGGGCAGATAGATCAGGCCATAGTTGAAACATCTGGAAATATAAGTTTGTTTTTTTACGATAACGATGATGTGAAATACGGTCTTCCCATTATGCCTGACAGCCTGGATACAAAAACAAACCTGATATCAGAATCAGGGTATTATGCATGTTCATTTTGTGGATTTACTGAACAGCTGCAACCTGCGAAAAAACAGGTTTGTACAGTTTGTAATAAAGAAGAATGGGTTAAAGCAAGCAACAAGCAGCGGGTACCATAAAAGCAATTTGACTGCCACATGTTTCGCAGACCCGTACACATTCGCAGTTAGTACTAGGTAGCCTTGTCTTTTGTACTACGGACGAGGCCTATACCGGCAAAAAAGAAAATGGCTCCCAATACACCATAAATGATAATTTCTTTTATATTCTTTCCCCCTCCTCCGTTCATGAAGTTTACTGCAGCCATAATTAATCCTACTATACCTAGTAGCGAGAGGATGATACCTAAAACTCTTTTTTCCATAATGGGTTGTTTATCATGATGTATGCAAATAATGTACCTGTAATTGGTACCATATTGAATAAAGGTAAACAATAAGTGATAGGTTACGCACGAATACAGCTTAACATGTATACCAGGGTGTTTACCAGGTTACGGTGTTTGGTTTTGTTTTAAGCTAAGCGTGGTGAATTTGTCTATGAATTCTTCATTCATGGCTTTCAATCTTTTAATTCTTCACAAAAGTATCCGGCGTTTTTTAAAACCGTTTCGATGCTTTTGGGATGCAGATCGCTGGCCTCTATCCTGAGTATTTTATCTTTATCGTCAAAGTCAAGGTTCCAGCGGATAATGCCTTTGGTATTGTTTAAACGCGGGATCAGCGTGTTGAGATTTTTTTTGTAGCGAATGTTTGTTTTAAATACAAGAATGTCCATAACAGTTAATTAATTGGTGATTGTTTGTTTGAAGTTTTACATCGACTATTCCATATTCCCTACTTTGCCTTCTCCCGGCTTTTTCCCCTGATAACAACGACTTTTCCAGTTTTGTTGAAATTTTTCTCTTTCTTCCGGTGTCATTCGGCCCCACTTTTCTTCCATGTGCTGTTTCCACCGCGGCCTTTTCCGGTCCCCCCAACCCCCTCCATATCCATGGCGGAAGCCGCCAAACAGGATCCTGGATAATAGCAGTAGCCCTGTTGCCTGTATAAAATTTATAGCCGGCACGTTCAGTAATTTAGGCAGGAGGGCATTCCATAAGCTCATCACCACCACGCCGAATACACAAAAGGCAACAACGCCAATAAGCATATACAACAGCAGTTTGAGTATCCAGGATTTCTTTTTCATATGTGTCATTTATTAGCTTTAGTAGTTTAATAATTCATCCCTGAGTTTCCGCAGCCGTAGCCTTAAATGTAAAACAGCATACCGCTTCCGCGAGATCAGCGTGTTAACAGACTCCCCAGTCAGAAGGGCGATCTGTTTAAACGAAATTCCATCCAGTTCGTGTAAAATAAACACCTGTTTTTGTTCAGGTGGTAGTTCGTCGAGTGCATTAGATAATTCTTCCCAGAACATGGAACGCAGGTAAGCGGTTTCAGGATTATTCTCCTGATCAAAAAGAATTTCCTTCCAGTCAAACTGGTTATTTTCTCCATCTCCATCAAATGCGTTAGCTAATGTTTCATACGCTTTTTTGCGTTGTTTATCTGTGATCTTATTCCGTGCAACCGTAAAAAGCCACCCCGTTAATTGCTCGATTGGCTGAGTATTATCTAAAAATTTAAAAAAGACATCCTGTAATATGTCTTCTGCATCGGCTTCGGTAGTTACCCGTTTACGAATAAATCCCAACAGCCTTTTGCTGTATGCACTAATCACCTGGGCTATATTTGATTTAGGGGTCATACCGTGGGGTATCGTCATTGCCTCTTGCATGTAAGGGAAAGACGAATGATAATGGAATATATTTTAAATGTCAGCTACAATAATTTTAATTTAATCTGCCCACTGAAGATATTGCCTAACCAAATGCGTAAGTAGAAACACCTGCAACAAAACAAGTTGATCGTCAGATAAAAATCCGGCATACATTTAGGTGAATAATAGCTTAAATTTATAATAATATGTACCGCTATATAACTTACTCTTTTTTCGTTGTGCTGGTCGCATGTGGTTCCGCAAAAGTGTTGAATACGGAAAAGGCGGATGGTGTTAATTTTACTGCATACAAGACGTTTGATTTTTACAAGGTGGAAGCCGGTGGTGATACCGTTTCTCAACAATTCAGCGAGCAGGTGATAAAGCTGGAAGATGCCATTGCATTAAAAATGCAGCAGATGGGATATTTATTGAGTAAAACCAATCCAGACCTGTTGATCAACATCGGTGCGGTTGTAAGAGAACAAGTGCAGACCCGCCAGACTGATTTCAGGACCGATGCGCCGCGATATATTGGTCAGCGCCGGTATTCCTGGAAATCGGAAGATGTAGAGGTAGCCCGGTATCGTGAGGGAACAGTTACTGTGCACCTTGTTGACCGCAAACAAAATAAAATGGTTTGGAATGGAGTGGTTCAGGATATCATTCCCGAAAAGGAGTCTAAACTGGATGCAGTTATAAAAAGAGGGATAAAAAAATTATTTGCGGATTACCCTGCTTCTTCCAGGCAATAATACATGGCAACTAACGAACTTCATACAAATCATCCCAATCGGTTGTATGTTTTCCTGAGCGCAATTCCTGCCGCATTTTCCAGTTACGGTCAAGTCCGGACGATGCAAACTTTACAACATCTCCACGCATGCTGAAATTGACATTATCGATGGCCTCCATCAAAGAACGATTGCTGGTTTTTGATGGGCCTGCAAAAAGATTGCTTTGTATGGAACTGTCTGGTACCAGGCCGCTAAGTATAACACCAGCTTTCAGGTAGCGGGAGCCCTTCCGGTATAAATTATCTACAAGAGGTAAGGCATATTGAATAAGTTGGTGTGTGAACGAGGTAGGTGTTGGAAGCATGATGTGGTTATGATGGGTTTTTGGGTTGTACTGGTAATCACTGCTATAATTATTAGTTACTACAAATACATCTATGCAGGTTGCGGCACTGCCTTGCCGGCGCAACTTTTCACCGGCCCTGGAAGAATAAGTGGCCACTGCTTCTTTTAAATATTCCAATTTATAAACCGGTTTGCCAAACATCCTGGTTGTAGCAATCATTTTTTTCGTTTCCAGAGCATCCTTCATTTCTATACAGGGCTCGCCACGCAATTCTTTAATTAACCTGACCCCGACAACTCCGCCCATGTTCTTCCGGCCCCATTCCTCCTGCATATTCCGCAGGTCAAAAGCTGTGCTAATAGCCCGGTTTTCAAGTTTGGTTGCATATTTTCTCCCTACTCCCCATATACCGTGCACAGGAGTTTTTTTGAGCAATGCTATTATTTTTTCTTCCGTATCGGCTATCAAGATTCCCTTTGAAGCCAGTTTATCTTTTTTTGCCAAACGGTTGGCGGCTTTTGACAAAACTTTTGAGGGAGCCACTCCTATAGAGACCGGGATGCCGGTCCATTTCTCGACGGTCTCCACGATTTCACAACAGAGCTTATATATTTTTTCCTTCGGCACATGTCCGAGGTCCAGGAACGATTCATCTATGGAATATACTTCTACCTTATCTTTTCCAACCAATGTTTTCAGTGTGTGCATTACGCGCTGGCTCATATCGCCATAAAGGTTATAATTTGATGAGAAGACAGCTACTCCATGTTTTTCGATAAGTGGCTTAGCCTGATAGTACGGGCCTGTCATTTTGATACCCAATGCTTTAGCCTCGTCACTGCGCGAAACAATGCACCCATCATTATTGCTGAGCACAACCACCGGCCTGGATCTCAGGTCGGGCCGGAATACTCTTTCACAGGCGCAGTAAAAACTGTTACAGTCAACGATGGCCTTCATAGTTATATAGTTTGATAAGCTGACATTACTTATTGCTGATATAACGCTATTTACAAAGAATGAATAACGTAAGTTACTACTCCCCAGACAGAAAAATCCTCGCACGACGGGTCAATGTCTATCGGCGATAGCCTGGGTGTTTCAGGGACCAACCGTATCCTGTTAAATGTTTTTTCATACCGCCGGATCAGCATTTCCCCGTTTAAAACGGCAACAACCACTTTGCCGTTAACAGCTTTAATTGAACGGTCAATGATGATTACATCACCACTTGAAATGCCTGCGTCTCTCATGGCTTCGCTGTTCACCCGCATAAAAAAGGTGGCGGGCTTATTACGAATGAGATGCTCGTTAAGATCGATACCTCTTTCCATGTAATCATCGGCGGCAGCGCCGAAACCGGTAGCCTGGGCCACCGGTATATCTTGTTGGGAGAATTGTTTGCTTCCACGATAAGTAGCTTCATAATAGTTTTCAAGTTCCATATAGAAAATTTGGGATTACTAAATTATTTAGTAAATTTATACTAAATTATTTGACAGTACAAGAGAAAAGATTCCTATAACCACATATCTATGGATACGCAAATGCAAACCATGCCCGGATACCGGTATGCTGAATACCTGCTGGTGTTAAATCCCCATGAAGACCTCCGCAACAGGATCATGAATCAGAAAAAAGAGTTTTACGAAGTTTACAATGCTCCTTATGCATTGTGGGGGAAGCCACACATAACTCTGGCGAAATTTACGGTCTGGGAGATGATGGAAGAAAAGATATTGAATCGCCTGAACATAGCGGCTATGGGTACACCTCCTTTCAAGGTGCTTTTAAAAGATTACGGCAGTTTTCCTTCTCATACCATATTTATAAAGGTAACTACAAAGGTGCCCATTCAAAAACTGGTGAAAGAAGTTCGTAGCTCTAAGCGGCTCCTGAAATCGCCTGACTACGATCCGTTTTTTATTACCGATCCGCACATGACAGTATCCAGAAAGCTGGTGCCGGAACAATATGACAAAGCCTGGCTGGAGTATTCACATCGTCCTTTTACCGGAAACTTTATTGCAGATGGTATGCTGCTGCTTAAACGCCGGGAGGGCGAAAAGGGGTACCAGATCGTGCGGAGGCTTGAATTTAAAAATTTGCCCGTTTCAACAAGGCAGGGTGATTTATTTGGCTAGCCGTTCAATACTTGTATGCACGCTCCGGTATCGTAGTCAGGAGTGTCAGGCAGCCGGCATTTATCGTAAAACAATGTTAACATGACTGAAGAAAACCAGCAGGAATCATATGATCCTTACAAGAAGGGGAGAGGTGCACAGTTTAATACCGTAAATAAGTTCCTGAAAAACGAAACGGTCAAAGAACACATTGAAGGCATTGATGACTGGATAGAACCCAACGTGCATACACAATACCTGGAAGATAATTCAAAGGGAATAGTGAATAAAGTAGACAGCCCGGACGTAGGAATGTGGTATAGCATGAATCCCTATCAGGGCTGCGAACATGGATGTATCTATTGCTATGCCCGTAATTCTTTTGAGTACTGGGGATATAGTGCAGGCCTTGATTTTGAAAGGAAGATCATTGTAAAGAAAAATGCCCCTGAACTATTACGCAAATTTCTGATGAACCCCAACTGGAAATGCACGCCGATCAGCCTGAGTGGGAATACGGATTGTTACCAGCCTGCTGAAAAAAAATTCAGGCTAACACAGCAGATCCTGGAAATATGCCTTGAATTTAACCAGCCCATAGGAATAATTACAAAGAACGCAGGGATACTGAGAGACAAAGAACTGCTTTCAAAAATGGCTCAAAAGAAGCTGGTGTCCGTTTTAGTATCCACGACTTCTTTTAATGAAGAACTTCGCAGGCTGATGGAGCCACGGACCACCACAGGGAAACAACGCATCAGAGTAATCAAGGAATTAAGTGATGCCGGAATAAGGATGGGAGTTATGCTCGGTCCTATGATCCCCGGGTTGAATGAATACGAAATGCCTAACATCATGAAAGCAGCCAGTGAGGCAGGTGCCACATTCTCAGCTTACACTTTTATCCGGTTAAACGGAGCCATAAAATTCCTTTTTCACGACTGGCTTTACAAAAACTTTCCGGATCGGGCAGACAAAGTATGGCATCTCATAGAGCAATCGCACGGAGGAAAAGTGAACGACAGCCAATGGGGTCGACGTATGCGAGGAGAAGGGGAAATTGCCATGATGGTAGCCCAGCAATATGAAAAATATAAAAAACGTTTTGGCCTGGACAATGAAAGATGGGAACTCGATAGCACTATCTTTCATCGCCCGGGCGAGCAAATGAAATTGTTTTGAGTGAATAAGCAGATTAACAACCAATCGGGCAATTTATTTTAAAGAAATTTTTCAAGCCTTCCAAACAGACTTCTTCTATTTCACAATAAATTTCTCCTACATTTACCCACTAATAATTTTTGCATGCAGGTGGTTATAGAGGAGATAAAAAGGCTGTTTCTGTTAATGGAGAATGACGAAGTTATTTCTGTTGACAAATTACCTCAATCAGGCAGTGACCGGACGTATTTCAGGATCTTGACTACAGCTAATTCTTATATTGCTACCTACAACCTGAATCAGAAAGAGACCAATACTTTTGTAGAATTCAGTAAACATTTCAAAAGACTGGGCTCACCCGTACCTGTAATATTTATTACGAACAACGAAGCGACTATATACATACAGGAGGACCTGGGAAATGAAACCTTACTGGATAAACTGGGAACTCAGGGACATAATCCTTACGTTTATACATTATACCAGCAAAGTTTGAGAGAGCTTGCCAGGATGCAGATCCGTGGCGGAGAATCGGTAGATTATAGTCTGTGTTTAACAGCCCGGGAGTTTGGTAAGCAAGCCATTTTAAGCGACCTGCTGTATTTTAAGTATTATTTCGTAGATACGCTGAAGCGCCCGTATGATAAGCAGGCTTTACTTGATGATTTTGAAGTACTGAGCAACTATCTCGGACACACGGAACACAAACATTTTATGTTTCGTGATTTTCAAAGCCGGAATGTGATGATCCGGGATGACCAGGTTCATTTCATCGATTACCAGGGTGGTATGAAAGGAGCCCTGCAATATGATGTTGCCTCATTATTATGGCAGGCAAAGGCTGAATTGCCAGATGATTGGAAAGACAATCTGCTGCACTATTATATGGATTGCGTTGAGGAATTGCTTGAAAAACCCGTAAATCGGCGCGAATTCGTTAGTCAATATAACGGTTACGTATTAATCCGGCTATTGCAGGTATTGGGAGCCTACGGATTTAGAGGATTGTTTGAGCGTAAGGCTCATTTTCTGATTAGTATCCCACTGGCCCTGCGAAACCTGAAATCGTTCCTGATTAATAAACGTGTAGGGGTAATATTACCGGAGTTTAGCAGTATTTTGGAATGGATAGTAAGCGAGGAGGTCATTAATCGATTTCAACCCGTCAGGGCAACATCCAAAACTTCTTTAACCGTATGCATAAACAGCTTCTCCTATAAAAAAAGCCATCCTGTAGACGAAACCCAAAATGGTGGAGGTTTCGTATTTGATTGCCGGGGTATTTTTAATCCGGGCAGACTGCTTGAATTTAAAAGAAGGACCGGAAGAGATAAAGAGGTTAAAGACTTTCTGGAACAGCAAACCAAAATGCCGGATTTTTTAAACAATGTTTTTAACCTGGTGGATATCTCGGTGGAGGATTACATGAGACGTGATTTTTGCAGCCTGATGGTCAGTTTTGGGTGTACCGGCGGACAACACCGCAGTGTTTATGCCGCCGATGAACTGGCCAGGCATCTCCGGAATAAATTTGGGGTGAAGACTGTAGTCAGGCACCTGGTTCAGGATGAAAAGAACTGGGTAAACTCAGATCCCCTGAATCCATAAGGCAAGCTTATCACAAGCTTATCAAATGAATAAGCCGCAGATTCGCAGATTTTTAAGATGTCCGGATATAATCTGCGAATTTGCGGCTTGAAAATTACCAATCCCTTAAACATCCCAAATGAAAGCGATGATCCTCGCCGCTGGCCTGGGTACCCGGCTGAAACCATGGACAGACCATCACCCCAAAGCGTTGGCACAGGTAAACGGTAAACCGCTCCTTCAACACAACATAGAATACCTTCAGCGCCATGGTATACAGGAAGTTATTGTTAATGTGCACCATTTTGCTGACCAGATTATTGAGGCCATTACATTGAATAACGGCTGGAAAACGACGGTCACGGTTTCTGACGAAACGGATGCGGTGCTTGAAACGGGTGGCGGATTAAAGAAGGCAAGCTGGTTTTTTGATACCGGCGATTTCGTGCTCATGAATGTGGATGTTTTAACAGACATGAATTTAAAGGCCATGATCAGTCATCACCGGAAACACCAATGCCTGGCGACCCTGGCCGTAACCAATAGGGCTACCTCCCGTTATTTTTTATTCGATGAAGAACATGAGCTATGTGGCTGGAAGAATATAGAAACAGGGGAAAAAAAACTTGTCCACTTCAAAGAAAAACTGGTAGCCCTGGCATTTAGCGGAATTCATGTATTAAACCCTTCCGTGTTTTCTCATATTACCCGGGAGGGAAAATTCAGTATGGTTGATGTGTATCTTGAACTTGCAAGGCAACACCGTGTTAAGGGATTTGATCATTCAGGATCAGCCTTTATAGATGTAGGAAAGCCCGAATCCCTTGTAAAGGCAGAACAATTATTTATATAATCAGCTTTGAAACCATAAAATCCTATATGTCAAAGCTCAAATTAAAAGGTAAAGATCTGAGAGCCATTGGATTTCCCGAATCGCCCGTAATCAGTACCACTATGAAAGTGATGGAAACGCTCTACAGGCAAAAACAAAAGCAGGAGGCGCTGGATGTACTGAAAAAGCTGTTGGCTGATCCTGCTTCTTATGCGAACGACGGACAGCTCGGTAAGATCGCTGAGTTACTGCTACCTAAAAAAACTAAAGAGGAACCGGAAATTGCCTTGAACGCAACAGGTGTTCATTTCAATGTGTTCGGGCCGGAGCACATAGAAGAGGGTGCTATGAGCCAGATGCGGCAGGCCGTTAAATTACCTGTGTCGGTTGCCGGAGCACTAATGCCTGATGCCCACCAGGGTTATGGATTGCCTATAGGTGGCGTGCTGGCAACGGCAAATGCAGTGATTCCCTATGGAGTAGGAGTCGACATCGGGTGCCGCATGTGTTTATCCATATTTCCCCTCGACCCTGAACAGCTCGTGAAAAGAGAAGATTACTTTGTTCGGGAACTAAACGAAAAAACCTTGTTCGGAGCAGGAATGGAGTTTAAGCAAACGTCAGACCACGAGGTGTTGGAAAGAAGGGCATTTAACGAAATCTCCTTATTAAAAGGGTTACAGTCAAAAGCTGCCAGGCAACTGGGATCTTCCGGATCGGGTAATCATTTTGTCGAGTTTGGAGTAGTCGAGGTCACCGAATATGATCCTGTTTTGAAAATGGAGCCGGGCCGGTATACCGGACTATTATCCCATTCCGGCTCACGGGCACTTGGGGCAAACATCGCCAATCACTTTACTAAAATAGCCAAACAGAAAAGGCATCTGCCAAAAGAGGCATCCAATCTTGCCTGGTTCAACCTGGACGAACAGGAAGGAATAGAATACTGGATGGCTATGAGCCTGGCCGGCGATTATGCCTCTGCCTGTCATCATATCATTCATGAAAAAATGGCCAGGCAACTAGGTGCTCCCCTGTGCATGGTGGAGAACCATCACAATTTTGCCTGGAAAGAGCTACATGACGGAAAAGAGATGATCGTTCATCGCAAAGGAGCAACTCCGGCAGGCAAAAACATTTTGGGTATTATACCGGGATCGATGACGGCCCCTGGCTTTATCATAAAAGGCAAGGGCGAACCGTCTTCTTTAAACTCGGCCTCACATGGAGCCGGAAGAAAGATGAGCCGAACATCGGCTATTAAAACCATTACTCCAAAAGAATTTAGGGAGGAGCTGGGCAGGCATAACGTTACACTGATAGGTGGTGGACTAGATGAAGCTCAGCACGCGTATAAGGATATTGAAGTCGTTATGCAGTCGCAGAAGCAATTGGTTCAGGTAGTGGGAAAATTTCATCCAAAAATTGTCAAGATGGATAAGTAAAGTTCAGGGTTCAAAAGTTGAAGGGTTCGAGGTTCATGGTTCGGGATTTAAAAGTCGTTGGGCACTGGCGGCAAACATCTATGTTATGAAAGCACGACATCATAACATTTCCTGGTTATACCTTTATATATACTCTGTTTTTGTCGAGCAGGTAGGCAATCAGCCAATAAAAAACGACCATGCAAACGGCATACAGCAGTGAGCCGGTTTTTGGATTGGAAAATACGGGCTTACAAACTTGTTCATAAAACCAGGCAAAGGGGGTTAGAAACAAATGCATTCCGTTTGCCGATATTTTATCGGGAATACGTATCAAGCCAATTACCCTGGGCAAAAAACCACTAAGTACGAAAATAAACAATGGGTTTTTACCAAAAACGTCAAAGAAGCGGGTAAGAAACCCGCGGTGTTTTCGGACTTCGATCAGGTAAATCGTCAGGGCAAGTACGGTAATGGCCAATCCGGAAGTATAAACTACGTATGAGCTCGTCCAGAGTTTTTTATTAATAGGAAAAACAAGGTTCCAGCATAAACCGGTAAAAATCAGCAGCGAACCAGTTACAAACAGCAGGGTAAGTGTCTGATATGGAGAATAACCGATTTCAGCAGACTGGCTTTTCAGGCGAAGGTACCGCCCCGCCAAGTATCCAATAATTACCTGTACGATAGCGGAAAGAGTACTGACCAGTCCTTCCGGGTCAAAGGCGACTCCTTCTCCCTGGTAAAGATGGTCGTTTCCCAATATGAACCTGTCTACCTGGGTGCCCCAGAACCCTTCCAGGCTGTAAGGGTCAGGCCGGTTGCCGAATGCAAAACAGAGTATCCAGTAAACGATCAGCAAAATAACCGACACAATTAAAGCTCCTCTGGCCTTAAAGTAATAGATGATGAGGGTAGCGAACAGGTAACAGAGGGCTATTCGTTGGAGAACGCCTAAAAACCGGATATTAACGAGTGGCTTCATAACCAGATGGTTGTCCTGCCATCGTACAAAAGGAGACCAGTTTAGCAATAAACCTATGCCTATAATAATTACAGTTCTCTTAAATACTTTTTGAAGGAAAACTACTGTACCGGCATTTTCCAAACGGGGCATTACAAAAGCCATGGCATTGCCTACAGCAAAGAGGAAAAAGGGAAAAACGAGATCTGTTGGAGTACATCCGTGCCAGGGCGCATGTTCAAGCGGAGAGTAGATAGCACTCCAGCTTCCCGGGTTGTTAACGAGTATCATCAATGCTACTGTTGCCCCTCTGAAAACATCGAGCGAATAATACCGTTGATTCAATTGATTTTAGATTTAACCGTTTAACAGGGAGTTCCGAAATGTGCAGAAAAGCACATATACATGAGCAGCATAAGGCATTTTGCAGAAAAAGTGCAAATCCATGGCGATTTAACGTTCACTGAATATCATCTTTTATTTACGAAGAAAGATGTTAAACAAATAATTTCAGGTCAATCCAACACTTAATTCGCCTACGATTTAACCCTTAGGCAAAGTGAAAATCACATAAGCATGAACCGATTTTTCTACTATATTTGCAAAAATTTCTGAAGCGCATACTTGTGCCTCCGCGAAAGTTTTTTTTTCAATATTTAGCAGATAAATCCGGTTAAGGCTCCTATAATTATAACTATACCCCTTGAGAACAAGATAGTAATTTATCTGATGATATTACATTTTATAAGGGTATAAGGAGTAATGATATTGCTCGCTTATACCTTTTTTCTTAAGAGGTATAGCGTAGAATCGAGGTTCAAATTAATTTGGTTAAACTCTGGAATGGGACTGAGGGAGGCGAAGCCGTGCAAATGATAGAATAGGTTAACTTTACAAATTCCGGTATAGAAGATATGAATTTACTTATTAAAGCGTTAGTAATCATACCGGTGTTATTATAACCACATTAATTAAAAAGTCATAATGAATCGATTTCTTTTTATCGGTTTACTTCTTGCAGCTATTGCCTTGTCTTCTTCGTGTGTAACTTCAAAGGAATTAAGATATCTACAGACAGACTTCGATACCAATACATTAAGACAGATCAGTTTTAAAAGCACGATCATACAGAAGAATGATTTGCTAAGCATTGTTGTATTCAGCGATAACCCTGTTGCCAGTGCTCCCTATAATCAAGGTAGTGTATCAGGGACCAGCGCCGGAGTAGGTGGTGAAATAACCACATATAGCGCTTCAAGTACCGGGGGCGGCTACCTGGTAGACCATGAAGGCAAAATACAGTTTCCGTTAGTGGGCCCGTTGCACGTTGAAGGTTTAACCAAAGATCAGCTTGTGCAACTGTTAAATGAAAAGCTAAAGGATTTTTTAAAGAATCCCTATTATACCATTCGCTTTCTGAATATCAAGGTCACATTACTCGGCGAGGTAAACCGGCCTGGAATGTTTACAGCTCCCACTGAACGGCTTAATATCCTTGAAGCTATTGGACTTGCAGGAGATCTTACATTTTTTGGATTAAGACATAATGTCCTGGTAATACGTGAATCTAATGGTCAACGCCAGTTTGGATATTTAGATCTGCGAAAAGGGAACATTTTTAAATCGCCTTACTATAATTTACAGCAGAACGATATAGTGGTAGTAGATATGAATAAAAGAAAAATTAACGCAAATGACCAGGTGGTCAGCAGAAATATCGGACTTGCAGCAAGTGTTTTATCTACTATAGCCATTTTGTTGAGTTTATTAAAGATCAATTAATTGCTATGAACGTTGATAAAGACATTTTGAGTACCAACGGGGTCGGGGGTAGAAAAGCCGAATTCAATGCCCGTGAATTATTTTTCCGTTACCTGCACTATCTACCCTGGCTCTTACTTTCTCTGATTATTTTCCTTATTGCCGCCTACATAAAATTAAGGTATACAACACCTACCTATAATGTATATGGCAAAATGCTTATTAAAAAGCAATCCGGGAATGATTCCAAAGACCGGTTTGAAGGCTTATTTATGGGAGGAAGTTCGTTGAACCTGGCTGATGAAATTGAACAGATCAAATCTTCTTCCCTGGGTTTACGGGTGGTAAAAAGCGGTAATCTGCAAATCACCTATGAAGAAATCGGCAAAATTCGTTCAACCCTGATCCACCCGCTTGAATCACCATTTATTATGGATGTATTAGAGCCTCTGGGCTCCGAAGTGTTTAGCATTAAGCTCATACCGACTAATCAAACGCAATTTGCGCTGGCTGATAGCACAAAGAAATATTATTATGGCCAGACCATTGAAATGAACAATGCAAAGTTCAAAATTTTCCGCACAGCGAAAAATTTTGGAAGTACACCGGATCTTGGTTATATCATAACCTGGCATCCGGCAATCAATGTGGCAAAAAATGTTACCAGCAGCCTGAGTATCGGGCAGATAAGCGATTTTTCAAATGTCCTGTTGCTCTCGTATGAAATTGAAAATCCAAAGGTAGGCCTGGATATCATTAACGCTTTCATGAAGGCCTACAGTGAGTACAACCTCGAGGAGAAAAAATCAACGGCCTTTAATACCTTGCAATTCATTGACGAGCAACTGGATACTTTTCGCCTTGAATTGGGCGGTGTTGAAAGGAGCCTTCAGCAATACAGGGAAAAAAACCAGATCATTGATGTGCAGCAACAATCGTCCATATATCTGGGCAATGTAAACTCAGTTCAGCAACAACTCATAAATATTGCGGTTCAAACCAAACTTGTTGATTACCTTATTGGCTATTTAAGTGAAGACAAGAATGAATACCGGACGGTTCCCGCGACCCTGGGTATCAGTGAACCTACCTTACTTCAGTCAATCGGTGAATTCAACCGGTTGCAGTTACAGCGCGAAACCTATCTTAAAACCACACCCGAGGCCAATCCCATCATATTAGACCTTCAAACGGCTATCAGTAAACTTCGAAGCGACATGATCGAAAACCTGAAGAGCGTCAGGCAAAGTTATGTTGTTACCGTAGAAGACCTGCAAAAACAATCCCGTTCTTCAGCAGGGGAGATCAATGCGATTCCCGGCAAACAAAAACAGCTGCTGGACATAACCCGCCAGCAACAGATCCTGCAGGAACTGTATTCTTTCCTATTAAAAACAAAACTCGAAACCTCCATAGCATCGGCATCAAGTATTTCCAGCTCCCGTGTTCTGGAACCTGCCTATTATTCAACTGTTCCGGTGAAGCCGAATAACAAAGCCACTTATCTTTTTGCGGCAGTATTAGGGCTTGCATTGCCTTTAGCAGTTATTGCTATCCGTGAGATCATGAATAATCGGATCTCAAGCCGAAAGGATGTGGAGAATGCCACTGAAGCACCCATTCTCGGTGAGATCAGTCATTCCGATGAAAAAAATAGCCTGGTAGTAACTAAGAACAACCGCAAGGTCATTGCCGAACAGTTCCGGATCATACGCACCGCCCTTCAATTCATATTAAATAAATTTGAGAAACCGGTTATCATGCTCACATCGTCTTTTAGTGGCGAGGGCAAATCTTTTATCTGTACAAACCTTGGTGCCGTAATGGCCCTGGCTGGTAAAAAAACGGTAATACTTGAGTTTGACCTTCGTAAACCAAAGATCATTGCTAGTCTTGGACTTTCGGCACGAACGGGGTTGACAAACTATATTGTTGGCAAGGAACTATTAGACGATATCATCGTTCCGGTTAAAGAAGTGGAAAACCTGCATGTAATATCCTGCGGTCCTATCCCCCCAAATCCTGCCGAATTATTGCTTGATGAAAAGGTAAAAGAATTGTTTAGGCAGCTTCGTCAGCGTTTCGATGTGGTAATCGTCGATTCTGCACCTGTTGGCCTGGTAAGTGATGCCCTTATTCTAAGTGAATATGTGGATGCAACTTTATACGTGATCAGACACAATTACACACTCAAAAAGCAGGTTGGGCTGATTGATGAGTATTATAGAAACAAAAAATTACCAAAAGTTTCTTTGTTGCTCAATGACATAAAAACGGCCGGAAAATATAATGGCTACGATAGTTATGGTTACGGGTACGGATATGCCTATGGTTCGGGCTATTTTGACGAGGACGGTGTAAAAAAATCAAAAAAGGGTGGCCGCTTAAAGAGATGGTTATCATCCATAAAAGAATAAATCATTTTGCACGACATGTCAAAACATACTGGTACGAAACGTTACCTGAAGGCTTCCTGGCCAGCTGGAATCTATCGAACTACCCCTTAATTTCTTACATACGTTTACATATTGAATATTGAGGCTGCATATGAAAACAATCCGGAACATGGAAACTAAACAACAACACTGGGACCTGGAGATAAAGCCTTATCAAAGCCTGTTTCAGCTGCACTTGAAAGATGTTTGGGGTTACCGCGACCTGTTGTGGTTAATGGTGCGTAGGGATTTTGTATCTTTTTACAAACAAACCGTATTTGGTCCCCTTTGGTTCTTTATTCAGCCGATTATTACTACAATTATTTTTACCATCATATTCAGTCGCCTGGCAGGTATCAAGACAGAAGGGGCCCCTCCTCCTCTTTTTTACCTGGCAGGTACCGTTGCATGGAATTATTTTTCAGATTGTTTAATTAAAACCAGCACAGTGTTTCGCGATAATGCTGGGATTTTTGGAAAGGTTTATTTTCCAAGGCTGATCATGCCGCTTAGCATTGTTATTTCAAACCTGGTCAAGTTCAGCGTACAATTTTTGTTGTTCATCGGAATGCTTGCCTGGTATGCTTTCAAAGGATACGATGTACAGCCTAATGTTTATATATTTTTGTTCCCGATCATCTTATTGCTGATGGCCATGCTGGGGCTTGGTATCGGGTTAATCGTTACTGCCATGACCATAAAATATCGCGACCTTGCATTTTTAATAGGATTTGGAGTGCAACTCGCGATGTATGCCACGCCGGTCATCTATCCCTTGTCATTTGTACCGGATAAATATAAATACCTCATAGCCCTGAATCCACTGTCGGCCCTGATTGAGACATTCCGGCACGGATTTTTAGGTACCGGGCATTTTTATGCAGGTGCCTTCCTGTATAGTGTTGTGGCATCTATTTTATTTTTTATTGTAGGTGTTGTGGTTTTTAATAAGGTAGAAAAGAACTTTATTGATACCGTATAATAATTCATCAGGATATTACTGCCCCGATGTACAATTGCAGGCATATGAATCAATAACTTTTCATGATAACCGTTGTTGCATGAATTGAAGGGAAAAATCGATGTAAACA
The DNA here is from genome assembly GCA_037718865.1 of Chitinophagaceae bacterium. Lineage (GTDB taxonomy): Bacteria > Bacteroidota > Bacteroidia > Chitinophagales > Chitinophagaceae > JADCRZ01. The sequence continues at coordinate 207,534 of JBBJMP010000006.1, forward strand.
TGTTACCAGCCATTAAAGTAGAAAACCTTTCCAAGGTTTACCAGTTAGGTGAATTCAGCACAGGCACATTATCACAGGATATGCAGCGCTGGTGGTTACGCATGCGTGGCAAAGAGGATATTTTTCAAAGCATCGGTGAAACCAATGACCGTACGGTAAAAGGAGAAACGAATGTTGTCTGGAGTTTGAAAGACCTCAACTTTAGTGTTGAACAGGGGGATGTTATTGGAATTATAGGACAAAACGGGGCTGGAAAAAGTACACTTCTCAAAATCTTAAGCAGGGTAACCACTCCAACTACGGGATCGGTGAAAATTAAGGGAAGGATCGCCAGTTTACTGGAAGTCGGTACGGGTTTTCATCCGGAACTTACGGGCCGGGAAAATATATATCTGAACGGCGCCATCCTGGGCATGCGCAAACAGGAAATAAAAAGCAAGTACGATGAGATCGTGGATTTTTCAGGAGTAGAAAGGTATATCGATACACCGGTAAAAAGGTATTCATCCGGAATGTATGTTCGCTTAGCCTTTGCCGTTGCTGCTCATCTCGAGCCGGAGATACTAATTATCGACGAGGTCCTGGCAGTTGGGGATGGTGAATTTCAAAAAAAATGCCTGGGAAAGATGAAGGATGTAAGCACTAAGGAAGGCCGGACGATCTTATTTGTAAGTCATAATATGATTGCCATCAAAAATTTATGCAGGCAGGTGATTTACTTACGAAATGGAACCACTCAGGCGATGGGGCCTACTGATGAAATTATTAATAATTATCTTTCTCATAATATTAATAGCAGCATGAAGCAGGCTTTCACCCATCCGGATACGGCACCTGGAAATGAAAATGTGAAAGTAAGAAGAATTGAGGTTTGCCCGGTTTTAAACAACATAAATGATCCGATTACAGTAAACACCGACATTGACATAGAATTTGAATTTTGGAATTATGTTACGGATAAGGAAATTAACCTAAGCCTTCTCTTATATACCATGGGAGATGAGTGCATTTTTAATGTTGGTACAACCTCAAAGATCTTATCCGAAGGCTTACATTCCGGTGTTTGCCGCATACCAGGCAAGTTGTTGAATGATGGCATATACAAGATATCAATAATGATAGTCGGTGGGAAGTCTTTCTCACTTTTCTTTTATGAAGATGCTGTAAGTTTTGAAGTGCATGAATCAAGGGAACCTACTGGATGGCATGGCAAGTGGATTGGATACGTACGGCCTGACCTGGATTTTAAATTAGCTTAACTATACCAGTATGTCAATTTACACAAGGGTAAAAAGAAAGATCCGGCAGATTACTGCTCCTAAACGATTTTGTAACGTATGTAATCACCGTTTTGCAGGCAGGTTTATACCCCTTCCTTCGTTTTATATCGATAATTTAAAGAAATATAATTGCCCTTATACTTACGACGATAGCGAAACCCTGAGTTATAACGAATATTCATGCCCCCGTTGCGGAGCTTCAGACAGGGACAGGTTATATGCTTTATTTATTGACAGGAACATAACCGGAAGCAGGCAATATAACCTGCTGGATATTGCTCCTGCGCCAGCCTTAAGTACATTTTTAAAGAATAAGCCAAACATAACATACCGGAGTGCCGATTTATTAAATGAGCAGGTAGATGACCAGGGGCTTGATATCATGGACATGAAAATATATGAAGACAATTCCTTTGATATTTTTATATGCTCGCATGTTCTTGAACACGTTTATGATGATCGTCAGGCTATGCGTGAACTGCTGAGGGTATTGAAACCCGAAGGATTCGGGATAGCGATGGTGCCTATTGTCACGACAATTAGTGAGATTGAAGAAGACCCTGACTTACAGGATGTTGCAGAAAGATGGAGGAGGTTCGGCCAAGACGACCATGTGAGGGTTTATTCCAAGCAGGGATACAAAGACAGGTTGAAAGAAAGCGGATTTTTAGTCAAGGAGTATGGCTTGGAACATTTTGGCAGGAAGGTATTTACCGAGCATGGTATCGCTTTTAAATCCCGGTTGTACATCGTTCATAAATCATAGACACGGGATAAAACCATTCGGTTTGATAAACAGCAGATGAAGTTTTGACTGAACATACGCTTTAATTAAATGGATAGATAATGATAAACGTGACGAGGCCGTTTCTTCCTCCAATAAATGAATACATGGAAATGGTCCAGGGAATTTGGGACAGGAACTGGTTAACGAATAACGGTCCTTTGGTCAATGAACTGGAATTAATGCTCAAGGAGTATCTGGGCCTGGATCATATTTTATATATGAATAATGGCACTATTGCGATCCAGATCGCGATAAGGGCCTTAGACCTGAAAGGAGAAATTATAACCACTCCGTTTTCTTATGTAGCTACCACCAGCACAATAATCTGGGAAGGGTGCACCCCTGTATTTGCCGACATTGATCCGGATACCCTTAACATAGATCCGGGGACGATTGAAAGTGCCATTACTGAAAAAACGACTGCTATACTGGCAACCCATGTTTACGGCAACCCCTGCGATATAGATGCAATCGGAGCCATCGCAAAAAAGCATCAGTTGAAAGTTATTTATGATGCAGCTCATGGATTCGGATCTAAATACAATGGCCGATCCGTATTTGCTTTTGGCGATGTAAGTACCACCAGTTTTCACGCCACCAAATTGTTTCACACGGTTGAAGGGGGCGCCGTTTTTACCGCTGCAAACGAACTATTGAAACGCATGGCCTATATGCGGAATTTCGGGCACAATGGGCCTGAAGATTTTGCAGAAATAGGGATAAATGGTAAAAATTCCGAACTGCATGCGGCTATGGGCCTCATCAACCTGAAGTATGTTGATGTAATCCTTCAATCGCGCAAGCAGCAGGCCGAACGGTATGACTACTGGCTCAGGCAATTGAAAGCGCGCAAGCCGGTAATAACCCAAGGTGCCGAATTCAATTATGCCTATTACCCCATTGTTTTTGAATCGGAAGAGCAGCTTTTAAAGTCTGTGGATATACTTAATGGAAACCTGATCTATCCAAGGCGGTATTTTTATCCTTCATTAAACAAGTTGCATTATGTTCCTGAGTCAACCTGTGCCATCAGTGAAGACCTGAGCCGGAAGGTTCTTTGTCTGCCTGTTTACAAAGGGCTCAGTAGTGAGGAGATAGACCTCGTATGCCGGCTGTTATTAAGGGTACAAAACAACTAACGGATCATTCATTTCAGTCCATTTACAGTGGCCTGACTTCACGAAGAACTGATTTGAATCCTTAACTTAATAAGCATGCGACTTGGAATAATGCAGCCTTATTTTCTTCCTTACCTGGGATATTACAGCCTGATAAAATATGTTGATCAATGGATTGTATTTGATCCCGTACAATTTATCAGGCATGGCTGGATAGAAAGGAACCGGATACTAAAACCTGCGGAGGGATGGCAATACATCAGTGTACCGCTACAAAAATATACCCGCGATACCTTGATCAAAGATATCAGGATCCGCAGCGAAGAAGATTGGCAGGGCAAACTGTTAAGGCAGATTGAGCACTATAAAAAAGCGCCCTTCTTCAACCAGGTAATGTCAGTTTTACAGGAATGTTTCAGCATCAACACAGACAGTATCACTTTACTCGATGCACATATATTGAAATCTACCTGCGCCTATCTGAACATACCATTTAATTACCAGGTTTTCAGTGAAATGGATCTGGACATCGAACCGGTATCCGATGCGGGTGACTGGGCCTTACATATTTCAAAAGCCTTAAAGGCAGACCAATACATCAACCCGCCTGGTGCAATGGAGATCTTTGGTAAGGAAAAATTTTCAAAAGCCGGGGTGGATTTAATTTTCCTTAAAATTAACCCCAGCGAATATCCGCAACGAAGGAAGGTTTTCGAACCCGGATTATCTATCCTGGACGCAATGATGTTTAATAGCCCCGATCAAATAAATAGTATGATCGATGACTTTCAATTGATACCTGCATGAAGGAAATTGGCGGTTATTTTGAATTGGAATTAAAACCAGGCGTTGAAAAGTTTCATCTGACAAGTTACCGCCTGAAAAGCGGAAGGTCATCCCTACATTTCATTTTTGAACACGTAAAGCCTTCAAGGGTATACCTCCCCTATTATACATGTGATGCTTTACTTGAGCCGGCAATAGAATATGGTGTCCCCTACTCGTTCTACGCTATTGATAAAAATCTTGAAATACATGGACTGCCTGATTTGAAAGACAACGAGTTGATCGTTTATGTTAACTATTTTGATATTAAGCGTGATTATGTATCCAGGCTGTCAAACTTTTACGCCGACAAACTTATCGTGGATTGCACGCAATCTTTTTTTCTTAAAGGAAACGACAGCTCGTGGTTCTTTAATTCATGCCGGAAATTTTTCGGTGTTCCGGATGGGTCAGACTTGTACGTACCGGCAGGATATGACCTTTTACACGGGTATGATGCGCTTGCCGATAATACCGGATTTCTGACGGATCATTTGATAATGCGGTTTAACGGAGATACGGAGAAAGGATATCCTTACTTTAAGCAAAATGAAGTTTTGAATGATAGTGCCTTATTTAAGATGTCGAAGTTATCGGCCTGCCTGCTTTCTCATGTAGATTTTAACGCAACGATACAGGTAAGGAAGCGGAATTTCAACTATTTGCATGATAGGCTGAAATCTACTAATTTGCTTGATGTTGGTGATGCTAACGATCCGGCTCCTGTATTCTATCCCTACCTGCCCGCTCAACTTTTTGAAAAAAAAAAATTCTGGGATAAAAAATTATTTGTGCCGGTGTTATGGACAGATTGTATAAACAGAAAGCTTTCTGATCAATTCCAATGGGAAGAAAAGATAAGTAATTATTTACTTCCATTGCCTGTAGATCACCGGTACGGAAAAAGCGATATGAATAACCTGTTAAGCCTGATAAGTCTATAAATCGCAGATGAAAAAGTTTAAAGTCCTGATATTTCCCTGTGGTGCAGAAAATGCACTGGAGATATATGAATCTTTAAAAACGAATGTAAGTATAGAAGCCATTGGCGCATCCAGTGTAGAGGACCATGGCCGCTATGCGTTTGAACAGTATATTGGCGGCCTTCCCAACATTTCGCATCCGGAATTTATTGATTTGTTCAACACGATCCTGGGTGACTGGGGAATCGATCTGATCTTCCCAACACATGACACTGTAGCATTATTTTTTTCAGAGAATCAACACAGGATAAAAGCTACGGTGATTTGCAGCGAATACGAAACCTCGCTGTATTGCCGGGAAAAACGGAGGACATACGCGTTATTCAAAGACCAGCCGTTTGTCCCCCGGCAAATTGATGTGCAAAACGGTAGTGTTGATTATCCGGTATTTGTAAAACCAAATATAGGTGAAGGCGCAAAGAATGCTGCACTGGTTGCTGATAGAGCCGCTCTTGATTTTTATCGTTCCTCGGTTCCGGACCTGCTTGTCCTGGAGTACCTGCCGGGAACTGAATTGACCGTTGACTGTTTTACCGATCGTAAAGGCGTCTTGCGTTTTATAGGGCCGAGGACCAGACAACGAATAAAAATGGGCATATCTTTTCACTCGGATAGGTACGAGCTTACCAGTGAAATAAAAAGCATCGGCGATATAATAAATAAAAAATTAAAATTCCGGGGGTTGTGGTTTTTTCAATTGCGGCAGGATAAATCCGGGAAATTTAAATTGCTTGAAATCTCAACCCGTTGTGCCGGCACCATGTCTTTATACAGGCAGTTAGGGGTAAACTTTTCATTGCTTAGTGTGTTTGATGCAGCAGGCCTTGATGTTGAGATTCTTATCAACGACAATCACATTGAGCTTGACAGGTGCCTGTTTGCCAGGTATAGGCAGGATGTAAAATTCCGGACCTTGTATATTGATTTTGATGATACGGTCATCATTAACGGAAGGGTTAATTATCTGGCCATACGTTTACTTTATCAATGTATTGAACAGGGAAAAAAAATCACCCTCATTACCCGCCATGAAAAGGATATTTATGCCACGCTGAAAGAAATGCGGATCTCTGAATATTTATTTGATGAGATCATCTGTTTGAAACCCGAAGACAGTAAAGGCGACCATATACACGAAGCGAATGCCATTTTTATCGACAATGCATTCAAGGAAAGAAAAATCGTTAAGGAAAAATTAGGGATCCCGGTGTTCGATGTAGACGCAATTCCTTCTTTAATACTTTAACGCACGATTTAAGACTATGCAAGACCCTCTGGTTTCCGTTTGGATGATAACCTACAATCATGAGAAATATATACGGCAAAGCCTGGAAGGTGCAGTATCGCAAAAAACAAATTTCGCATTCGAAATAATTATCGGTGAGGATTGTTCAACGGACGGAACCCGTGCTATTGTGGAAGAGTTCGAAAGCCGTTACCCGGACATTATCGTACCGATCTATCATGAGACCAACGTGGGGGCTATGCGGAATGCATACGAATACTGCTACCCCCGATTGTCAGGAAAATATGTGGCTTGCCTGGAAGGTGATGACTACTGGATAGATGAGAATAAATTGCAGAAACAGGTAGACTTTCTGGAAGCAAATCCTGATTATGCGATATACTGCCATCGGGTTTATGAGCTTTCTGATGGAAACGAATTGAGGGAAACTGGATTATTTTCTTCCGCCTCCGGCTCCACCACAGAATTTACGATTGAGGACCTGGCATCTATAGGAAACTTTATACATACGGCAAGCGTGCTTTTCAGAAATGGATTGATCCCCGGATTTCCCTCCTGGTTCAGCACAAGCCCGGTAGGAGATTATGTATTGCATATGCTTAATGCAAGGGGGGGCAAGATTGCATTTCTTCCATACACTATGGCAGTCTACAGGAGGCATGACCAGGGAAGCTGGGGAATGAAAAGTCATAAGTTCAGGATTGAAAACTGGCTGATTGTACTGGAACACCTGATCGATGAATTTAATGATAACAAATCGGTTTGTGAGCATTTGAAAACTCAGTCTGCTAAAAATTATATCCATCTTTCAGATATGTATCATGACGAGGGAAACAAAGAAAAAAGCGCTTACTATTTAAAAAAGGCTTTTGCTGTTTCCGAGCTCTATATGTACGATTGGGTTAATAAAGTAAGAGAAAATCAGACCCGGCTCCAGTCGGAGATTAACGAGATCGTAAACTCAAAAGAATACAGGACCGGCAGGCATGTTCAAAACCCGGGCGGACTGATCAGGAAAATACTATCTATCCTGAAACGTAAAATAGTAAATAAAAATACAGTACAGAAACGTGTATACTATTAAACCCTACCCGTTTCCTGCCTGTACTGCAGATGATGTTACTCCGCCGGCCTAACATTAATTTGAAAGCAGGAGAGGTTTAATAAAGAAGGCAGATGATCGTTTCAAAATTAATCAGTGGACTGGGTAACCAGCTCTTTCAATATACCATAGGCAGGCAATTGTCCATTAAACGCAATGTTCCGCTAAAGCTGGATGTCTCCTTCTTTAACAATCAGCAGCTAAGAAGTTATAAGCTCGATCACTATAATATTCACGCAGAGGTTGCATCAGACCGGGACATAGAACGGTTCACAAATATCTATAAGCGCAGATCATTTTATGCCAGGCTTTACCGCAAGGCAGAAAAGCTGCTTCCCAAAAATAAACGGCTTTACTACAAAGAAGGGGAATGGTGGATCTTTGAACCCGGGCTTTTACACGCCTCCTCGAATGTATATGTAGACGGTTACTGGCAACACTATAGATACTTTGAAAAAGTTGATCCGCGGATCCGGGAGGAATTGACGCTTAAACAGCCTTATGACAAATCGCCCGCCATCATTGGCGAAATCCTTGGTAACGAGTCATCTGTTTCCCTTCATATCCGGAGGGGCGATTATATAACAGACCCCAATGCCTACAATTTTATGGGTGTGATGCCTGTAGAATATTATTACACAGCAATGAATTACATTATTGAAAAAGGCATCAGGCCAAGTTTCTACATTTTTTCGGATGACCTTGACTGGGTCAGAGATAATATTAAGGTGCATGCCCCGCTAACCTGCGTGGATCTGGATGGAGGAAACAAAGATTATATTGAGTTGGACCTGATGAGCAAATGCAGGCACAATATCATTGCGAACAGTTCTTTTAGCTGGTGGGGAGCCTTTCTTAATCGCAATCCCGGTAAAATAGTAATCGCCCCTTCGCAATGGGTAAAGCCGGAAGAGGTAAATAAAAAAATTGAATTGCAATTTCCGTCATGGATAAAAATGTAAGTACCCTTTTATTGTGATGAAGCCTCTTGTCTCTATCATTATACCCTGCTATAACTCCGGTAAATATTTACCGGACGCTATTCGTAGTGTACACGAACATCCGGACAAAACAATTCATAAGATAATTATAGTAGATGATGGCTCTACTGATGAACAAACCTTACTACTTTTAAATCAACTGGCTGCTGAAGGGATCACCGTCATTCACCAGGAAAACAGGGGGCCGGCAGCGGCGAGGAACACCGGGGTCATGCATGCCCAAACGAAATACCTGCTTTTTTTAGACAGTGATAACAAGATTAGGTATACTTATATAGATAAGGGTATAGATATCCTGGACAAACATAAAGATGTGGGGGTGGTTCATGGAAATGCAGCATTCTTTGGAACTGCCAACAAGCCTCGATTTTCAAGCAGGCCTTTTGACATGACCACCATGCTTTTCTCAAATTATATCGATGTATGCAGTGTGATCCGCAAGAAAGTATGGGAAGATGCCGGAAAATTTGATGAAAAACGCATCCTTTTCGGGCACGAAGACTGGGACTTCTGGTTAAGGGTAGCTGATACAGGATGGAAATTTCATTATGTGAATGAGGAATTGTTTGACTACCGGGTAAGGGAAAATTCCTTGCTTATCCAGTCTTCCGGATCGGATAATATCCGGCAGATGATGCATTACGTTTATTCCAAGAATATGGATATAGTCATGAAGGAATACCGGGCGCTTTACCGGGAGAAAATGCTTTACCAGAAAGATAAAGAAAGGCCCTTGCGCTCGTTTGCCAAGTTTATGTACCGGAAATATTTTAAGAAAGACTGAGCATATGCATGATCTGGCAGTTGTAATCCCTGCATATAAAGTGCAGTTTTTTGATAAGGCGCTATTGTCGCTTAGCCGGCAAACTAATAAAAATTTTACTGTATATGTAGGTGATGATTGTAGTCCCGGCGCCATCAAAGCGGTATGTGATAAATACAACAACCTTCTTTCCCTGCATTATCACCGTTTTCCTTCGAACCTCGGAGGTAAAGACCTGGTAGGACAATGGGAAAGATGCGCCGCATTAATGAACGGAGAAAAATGGCTGTGGCTGTTTTCCGATGATGACATTGCAGAAGATCAATGTGTTGAATATTTTTATGAAGCGCTGAAAAAGACCAATGAGGGCCATGATGTATACCGGTTTAATACTTCCGTAATCAATGAGCAGGATGTTGACTGGGCCGGTGCTGACGTTAGTCCGGAATTTGAAAATGCCATGAGCCTGGCTAAGAACATCCTGATGGGGAACCGTGGAAATTCTATGCCTGACCACATTTTCCGCCATTCGAAGTATAAGGAACTGGGTGGATTTATTAATTTTGATTTTGCCCAGGCTGCCGACTGGGCAACTTCCATCAATTTTGCTTATGACCATGGCCTGTATACCATTGCAGGACCGAAAGTAAAATGGAGGTGGAGCGGCCAGAATGTGTCATCGCTTGCCCAGGCCAACAAGAAACAAATGATTGGCGGCCATATTCAGTTTTTGGAATGGATCAATAAAAGATTTACCAGGTCCGACGAGACAAGGTGCCAGGTAACCCTGGAAGAGATCAGGGAAGCTTCACTTCACAATCTAAATGTGATCATAACTACCCATTACAAGGGAATACCCTATGCCAGCTTACTGTCAATAGCCGCGAAGATCGCCCGGATCTATGATTTTTCTTTCTGGAAGGCCATCAAATTATGCGTGGCCATTAATTACCGGATGGATTCGCCCCAATTTAAACACAGGGTAAAAATGGTACTTACCGGAAAATTTTTAAAACGTGTCTGAGGTAACTGAAGCAGCCGGCGGTTTGATATCAATTATAATACCTGCTTATAATTCGGACGAAAAAATAGAAAACTGCTTACAAAGCATTATCACCCAGTCGTACGAAAGAAAAGAGCTCGTTATCGTTGATGGAGGTTCCAGCGATTCAACGGTTAAGATTATAACCCATTATGCGGCATTGCATGCGTTTATTCGGTATGTTTCAGAACGCGATAAGGGTATTTATGATGCTATGAACAAGGGAATTGAATTGGCAAAAGGCGACTGGATGCTTTTCCTGGGTTCTGACGATGTTTTACACGATAAAAACGTATTGTCTAATTTCAATGAGCTGGTGAGGGAGACTAAAGCAAGGTTTGTTTATGGAAATGTCAGGCTGGTAGGAGATTCCCTAATGGGAACCGACGGAAGCGTATATGATGGTGTTTTCTCTGTTAAAAAATTGTTTGAAAAGAACATATCGCACCAGGCCATATTTTATTCAAGGTATGTCTTTCAGGAAATCGGTCAGTTTACTATCAGGTATTCAACCTGTGCCGACTGGGATTTTAATCATCGTTGTTTTGCTAAATACGAGACGCAGCATATCGACCTGATCGTTTCGAAATTTGTAACAGGGGGCTTGAGTTCATTAAAGGGAGCAGATCTCTACACCGAGGATGAATGTATTTTCAGGTTAAAAGAATATTACCGGATCAGTTTTTATAACAACCTGTTCAAGTCTTATTGCTGGGTTTTTGCCCATCACGCCAACAAAGAATATAGCCGGAAGCACTTTGGGAAATCGTTTTATTATTTCTTTTTTTACTTTAAACATTCCTGCAACAAAACCGTCATATTGAAAATTTTGTTAAAAAACCTATTTATCCGAATTAGAAATCAAACCAAACGGATTTATAACAAAAACATGTACTTTCTATAGATGCCTGAAGTTTCTGTGATTGTTCCAAATTTTAATCACGAACCCTATCTGAAGCAACGTATTGATTCTATTCTTGGTCAAACCTACCAGGATTTTGAATTGATCATTCTGGACGATTGTTCCAGCGACAATAGCAGAAATATAATTAATAAATACCGCAACCACCGCAAAGTAGCCGACATCGTTTTTAACGAAAGCAATAGCGGTTCAACATTTAGGCAGTGGAAAAAAGGACTTGGGCTTGCAAAAGGAAGATGGATCTGGTTTGCAGAAAGTGATGACTATTCAGGACCAGAATTTTTAAGGACCTGCATAAACATTTTACAGGGGAAGAACACAGGTATGGTATTTTGCAATTCCATACAGGTAGATGAGCACGACGTACTAATAGAGGCAGAAGTAGAAACGGGTGAGGCGCGCATATTCGGGGGGAGTGAATTTATTAAAGATCACATGGTTATTCGCAATACCCTGTTTAATGCCAGTGCCGTTGTTTTTGAAAAAGATCTTGCATCCGGTCTGATCGATGACATGATCATGTCTTTCAGGTATTGTGGAGATTGGTTGTTTTGGATTAAAATGCTGGAGCGGTCGAATGTGGCCAGGGTAGGGAAAAATTTAAACTATTTTAGAAAGCATCTGAGCAACGTTTCCAATTCCGCTGAAAGAAAGGGGCTTTTCTTCATAGAAGGTATGGAGGTGCTGCGGTACATAAAAACAACAGGTCTCCTGAGCTATGATGATGGCGTTTTGCTTGATAAAATGTGGGCATCAAAGTTAAGCAAGAGTAAATACAAACCCGGCATTTTTCTGGCGATCCTGGCGAAGTCACTTAGAGTGAACCCCTTGTTTCCAGGGTATTATGTTTATTATAAATTTCGTAAGCTATTGGATATGAAGTACATGTACTAGACAGTCAGCATATGCTAATCAGAAATTCAGATAAAAGAATCTACAGACAGGCTAATTCTTCAGGAATGCGTTTGAGAATTTGTTTTTTATCACTGGTAAGCCCTTATGATCAAAAATCGTGGTCGGGGATAACTTACCATCTGTTTAAGCAGATCGGTAAGTACCATGATGTTACATGGCCAGGATTTTTAAAGATGTCTTTTTTGTTCAGGCGGATTTTATGGGCAAAGGAAAGAGGAGATCGTATGTTAAACCGGAAATTTACTACGCATTATTATCTTAATGCACTGTTTCTGGGTATTACCGTTAAGCAAAAGATCAGGGAAGACGATTTTGACTGTATTGTTGTAGGTGCGGGTGAAACTGAATTGATTGCCTGTCTGAATACCCGTTTACCGATCATTTTTATAGGAGACAGCACATTTGCCAATATGGTAAACTATTATCCCTGGCACACCCATTTATATAAAAATGCCGTCAGACAGGGGAACAGCATAGAGAAAAAAGCTATTCAAAAGTGCACCCATATTATGTATAGCTCCGAATGGGCTGCCAACTCTGCTATTACGGATTATGGTGCAGGTCGCCATAAAATATCGGTTGTCGATTTTGGGGCCAACCTGATAAAAATTCCTCCAAGAGAAGACGTTATAAATAAACCGCAATCAGAAAAGTGCAGGCTGCTTTTTTTAGGTGTGCAGTGGGAAAGGAAAGGCGGGGACATTGCATACCGGACTTTCCTGGAACTGCGGAATTCAGGATGCGGCAGTACACTGACCATTATCGGTTGCAACCCCCCGCTGCCAGTAGATCCTGACCTGACCATTATTCCTTTTCTGGATAAAAACAACGAAAAAGATTTTACGGCTTTATACCGGATACTATCAGAGACGGATCTCTTGCTGATTCCAACACGGGCAGACTGTACACCGATTGTATTTTCTGAGGCGGCTGCCTTCGGCATACCCGTTATAACCACTGATACCGGTGGAATAACTGCAGTCATTGCAGAGGGGAAAAACGGATATTCTTTACCTGTTGAAGCTAATGCTTTGGATTATTGCAGCCTTATCTTGAAAATATGGAATGACAAGGCCCTGTTTCGAGGCTTGATTCAATCGTCACGTGGTGAGTATGATACCCGGTTAAATTGGGATCGCTGGGTTGACAGGTTTAACACAATGATCAGAAAGACAATAAGCGCCTAATGTGTATGACATTTAGATTTGTTCCGAAATGAAATTGGCCATTATAACATCAGAACCATTGAATCCCCTCAATACACTGGGTTCAACTTTTGAGTTGACACAAGCGCAGGTTTTATCAAGATCCTATGAAGTAACCATCATCGCCGTCACAGCAGAAGACTCTTTAAGCGCCAATGTCAAAGCGCTTCTGCGAAAGATTTTTTTCCTTTCCGGGCGCGCACAGACAATGCCGTATACAAATATTCTTAAGGGAGTGACCGAATGTCTAAAATATTTGTTGTTGAGGAAAAAAATAGTCAGACGCCATCTTATTGAGAATGTGACTGTTTACGAGGGTATAGGGTATTGTTATGTTAGTCCCCGTACGTTTACAGGAAATCTGCGAGCCTGGATGAAAGCGGGCCTCAATGGCTTTGCAGCCTATTGTGAAGAGAATGGAGCACCCGAACTTATTCACGCGCACGGAAGATTTTTAAACGCGGGTGCTTTGGCACTTGAAATCAAAAAAAAATACGGGATTAATTACATTTATACGGAACACAGCACACATTTTCAAAGTAATGACGTGCCTGTTCAGGCTGTTCCTATTCTGAACCAGATCATTGATCATGCGTCGCTGTATATAGCAGTAAGTGAATCGTTGTTAGAATATGTAAGTAAGTGCCTTCATAGAGATATACCGAATGCAGTAGTTATCCCTAATGTGGTTGACCAATTGTTTGAAGCTCCATTAAAAAAATGTGTTCACACGGTGCCGCCATTCGAATTCGTAAACATTTGCAACCTGGAGCAAAAGAAAGGACTTGATGTTCTTTTAAAATCATTTCAAAAAGCGTTCAAGGGTGATCCCAGGTATAAATTAAGCATCTGCGGTGACGGCCCTTGTAAGGATCAACTTGAACAATTGACCCGGGATCTCAACCTTACGGAAATAGTTCAGTTTTTAGGCAGGAAGTCAAAAAGAGAAATAGTAACTATACTTGACGGCTGCGCCGTATTCGTTTCATCCAGCAGGATTGAAACGTTTGGGGTTGTCATTATTGAAGCCATTTCGAGAGGGTTGCCTGTAATCGGAACAAGGTCAGGGGGCCCCGAATTCATCATTACGGATGTTTGTGGCAGCGTAGTAGCCCCGGACAATATTGATCAACTGGCCGAAGCAATGAAAAAAATAGTTGAAGAATATTCATTATATGATAGAAACAGGATCAGAAATTATGCACTTCAACACTTCGGCACTTCTATATTCTACAAAAAAATGAATGAGATTTATCATTCCTTCAACTAATAAGATAACCAGAAGATATTATTATCTTTGATTATCTTTATGCGAACAGCTCACTTTTTGATTAATGCCAATATTGTAAAGCAGGCCTTATTGATTGTATTTCATCAATCATAGTTCAGGTACTGATCGAACTACCACACCAATCGGGGTAAGCCGACAATTTCCTTATCTTATTTTAAGCATTCCTTTCACCAATTCCTATGTATTTTAAAATTTATTAATTATGTATAATGTGTGGAATCAGTGTTATTGTGAATAAAAATGATCAGCCTGTTCAGCCGGAAACTATCAAACGATTTAATGACCTCGTTCGCCATAGGGGCCCTGATGGAGAAGGATTTTACCACGGAAATAATTTCGCTTTAGGTCACCGTTTACTTATCGTCATAAACCGGAGTCTGGAGAGCTCCCGCCAGCCAATGGCATATAAAGATCTCCAGATAAGCTTTAATGGTGAAATATATAATTACCCGGAACTGGAAGAGGAACTTATTAAGGAAGGATATACTTTTCATACTAAAACCGATACGGAACTCATACTTGCGGCCTACGACCGGTGGGGAGAAAAGTGCGTAAACAAGTTTAATGGAATGTGGGCCTTTATCCTGTATGACTGTAAACGCAATATTCTTTTCTGCAGCCGCGACCGCCTGGGTATCAAACCTTTGTGTTATACCGTTACAAACGATATGTTTTTGGCCGGATCGGAGTTCAAGCAGTTTACGGGTATACCCGGTTATTCGGTAAAGCTTAACAATAAAGCGGCTTTTGACTTCCTGCACTATTCCAACCTCAATAATGATGATGAAACGTTCTTTGAAGACGTAAAAATGCTGTGCGCAGGAGACAACCTGGTTTACGACCTGACTTCACACCGGGTAAATATTTATCAGTGGTACAACCTCGATAAGATAACCATTAACGAATCCATTTCTTTTGAGGAGGCATCGTGCCAATTTGAGCAATTGTTTATGGATAGCATCAAGCTTCATCTGAGGAGCGATGTAAGAATGGGGGCCTCTCTTTCAGGCGGGTTGGACAGCTCTTCCATTGTTTGTGCTATAAACGAACTATATAAGGGAAAGGACATAACAACGATCTCATCCTGTTTTACCGAACCTAAATACAACGAGATTCCCTATGTAGATGCGGTCAATGCAAAGACCGGCTTTCCCTCCTTTAAAGTGTTTCCCGATATCCAGGAGATTGCAACCGGAGACCTGTTTGAAAACATCGTGTATCACCAGGACCAGCCCATCCTCGGAGGCAGCTTTTTTTCGGAGTATAAAGTATTTCAGACAGCAAGAGCTAATCAGATTACGGTTATGCTGAGCGGTCAGGGCGTAGATGAATACCTGGCAGGTTATCCCGAATTCTTCATGTTTTACCTGAAAGGATTACTTAAAAAGGGGCGGTTTGGAAATATGGGCCAGGCGGTGACTTCCAGGAGTAAAAAACACTGCGCCCAGCCGGATCAGTTGGTTTCAAGCTTTTTTACCCAGCTGCTTGTCAGACCGATGAAACTAAATGTAAAGAGGATGATGGGCCAGTCAAATTTTATTCCTCAATGGATGAGTAAGAAATGGTTTACTGAAAACAGTCGTTTGCGTTCTGATCCTAATCCTTTACTGGGCAAATCAAAATACTATGATATTCATACACTCTCAAAACATGAGTTATTGAATTTCAGTCTTCCGCATCAATTACATTCGGAAGACCGTAATTCCATGTTACACTCAATTGAATCAAGGCTTCCCTTTCTTGATTACAGGCTGGTAGAGTTTTCGCTAAGTTTACCGGACGATTATAAAATAAGAAAGGGTGAAACAAAGGCCGTATTACGGGAAGGGTTAAAGAAAATTCTTCCTCCTGAAGTAGTAAACAGGCATTGTAAAATGGGATTTCCCGGGCCGGATGAAGAGATCTTTGGTAAAAACAACAAGATGATCAGTTCTTCTTTAAAGGAAGCCGTTTCAATGTTCCCGGGTATTATTAATGAAAACGTGGTGCAATTACACGAAGCCTACCAGCAGGGGAAAATTCCCTACAATAATATTCTTTTCCGTGTTTTATCATTGTCGAAGTGGGCAAAAGTATTTAATGCAAAAGTTACTGCCCTTTTTGCAGGAGCAATGTGTATTCATAGCGGTGGTTTGTCCTGGATGTAAGGAGGTTTAAACCTTATACTTTCTACAAAATGATCACTATAATTAACTACGGCGTCGGTAATCTGACTTCAATAAAAAACATGCTTAACCGGGCAAACGTAGATTCCGTAATTACCGCTGAACCAGAGGTAATTTCAGAAGCTGATAAGCTGATCTTACCCGGGGTAGGTTCTTTTGATTATGGAATGGAACAGCTGCACAAAAGCGGGCTGGTAGATACGCTGAACCAAAAAGTAGTTATAGATAAAACGCCCATACTGGGTATCTGCCTTGGGGTGCAGTTGTTTACGGAAGTTAGCGATGAGGGGAAGTTACCGGGACTTGGATGGATAAAAGGGCAAACGGTTTCATTTACCAGGTCGCCGTTGACAGGCAACCTTAAAATTCCACATATGGGTTGGACGGACGTATTTCAATACCAGCAATCGAAATTATTTGCCGACATGTACGAAGACCCGCGGTTTTATTTTGTTCATTCATACCATTTATCAATCGATAATCCGGTTGAAGTTTTAGTCCGGGCCAGGTATGGTGATGAATTTGCTGCAGGCGTCGAGAGGGAAAATATCGTGGGTGTTCAGTTTCACCCTGAAAAGAGCCATAAATATGGGTATAAGATTTTAGAGAATTTCGCAAAGTATTATTAATTGAAAAGGATACGGGTGATACCAAGCCTGCTGCTGCACAAGGGCGGATTGATCAAATCGGTTAAATTCAAGGAATACAGGTATGTTGGCGATCCGATAAATGCCGTCAAAATATTTAATGAAAAGGAAGTAGATGAACTTGCAGTAATCGATATAGATGCAACCAGGAATAGGAGGCCTCCTGACATAAAGAAGATCGCCGAGATCGTGAGTGAAGCATTTATGCCCATAGCTTACGGGGGTGGAATAACCACGATTGAAGAGGTAAAGGAAATATTGTTCAACGGTGTAGAAAAGGTAATCATAAACAAGGCCTGCGTGACAGACCCGGCATTGGTATCGGAAGCGGCCCGGTTGTTTGGCAACCAAAGTATAGTGGCCTCTATCGATGTAAAAAAATCACTGTTGTCGGGTAAGAAAGTATATACTGATAATGGAAAGGTAAATACAGGACTCGATCCTGTTAATTTTGCCATCAAAATGCAGAATGCTGGCGCAGGAGAGATACTGCTTAATGCCATTGACAGGGATGGCACCTACAAAGGTTACGACCTGCGACTGGTTCATGAAATTTCCCACGCGGTGACTATCCCCGTCATTGCCATAGGCGGTGCTTCTAAAGTGGAAGATTTTTCACAGGCCGTTCAGGAAGGTGCTTCTGCTGTAGCTGCCGGCAGCATGTTTGTATTTCAGCAGCCGCATAACGCAGTATTGATCAGTTACCCCTCGCAGGCTGAACTAAAGCAGAAGTTATACGGTTTAATCAGCTAAATGGCTGATGTTGAGGCCCCTTAATTATTATTGCCCATGAACTATTTTGCTCATCCAACCGCTGTTATTGATGAAGGTTGCATCATCGGGGAAGGTACACGGATCTGGCACTTTTCACACATTATGCCCGACGCTGTGATAGGAAAAAATTGTAATATCGGGCAGAACGTGGTGGTGTCTGCACAGGTAGTGCTTGGAAATAATGTTAAAGTGCAAAATAATGTATCTATCTACACCGGCGTTATATGTGAAGATGATGTGTTTTTAGGGCCCTCCATGGTTTTTACCAATGTGATCAATCCACGGAGTGCCATTGTACGCAAAAGTGAGTACATGCAGACGATAGTAAGAAAGGGTGCTTCTATTGGTGCAAATGCCACCATAATCTGTGGAAACCCTATTGGTAAATATGCTTTAATTGGCGCCGGGGCCGTGATCACAAAAGAGGTCAAACCCTATGCACTGCTTGTAGGAAATCCGGCCAGGCAAATCGGATGGGTGAGCGAATACGGCCACCGGCTCAACTTCAATTCAGGCAAAGCGGTATGTATTGAAAGCGGCCAGGAATTTCAATTGGTAGATGGACAGGTAAAGAGGATTGTTTGAGGTTTAAAGTTTGAGGTCTAAGGTTATAGGTTTAGGTTGTGCGTTCACTAAAGAAGTTAATTACTTAAAAACTTTAAACTTTAAACCTTGCGGTCATTTCTTAAAATAACAACAGTTTAAATGAATGAAGGCAAGATAAAATTCGCGGTTATAGGCAACGGTCATATCGGCAAACGTCACGCTGCCATGATCATGAATAACCCTGAATGCGAACTAGTCAGCTTGTGTGATATCAAACCGGCACAGGAACTAAAGATTGATCAATTTAATGTGCCCTTTTATTCCGGCACGGATCAACTGCTGTCCGGGCCGCCTTTTGATGTCTTATGTATAGCCACTCCCAATGGCTTACATGAAGAGCACGCATTACGGGCATTACAGACAGGGCACCATGTAGTTATTGAAAAGCCGATGGCTTTAACAAAGGCAGGTTGCGAAAAAATTATTCACGCTGCACTGCACCACCATAAACAGGTGTTCTGTGTTATGCAGAACAGGTATTCCCCTCCTTCAGTCTGGCTCAGGGATATCCTGCAGAAAGGCATACTTGGAGAGATATACATGGTACAGATCAATTGCTACTGGAACCGCGACAAACGTTACTATACCGGTAATAACTGGCATGGTACCAGGGAACTGGATGGGGGAACACTGTTTACCCAATTTTCTCATTTTATAGATATCATGTTTTGGCTGTTTGGCGATATACATAATATTCAGGCCCGGTTCCAGGATTTTAACCACCAGCATCTGACTGACTTTGAAGATTCCGGATTGGTTACCTTTGAGTTTGTGAACGGAGGTATGGGCTGCCTTAATTATTCTACATCAACCTGGGATGCTAACCTTGAAAGCAGTATTACCATCATCGCCGGGAACGGAAGCGTTAAGGTAGGCGGACAGTACATGAATGAGGTGGAGATTTGCCATATTAAAGATTATGAACTTCCGGATTTGCCGCCATCAAATCCGCCTAATGATTATGGTGCGTATAAAGGGTCTGCTGCCAATCATCACTATATTTTTGAAAATGTGGTTAACGTACTCAAAGGCAGAGGGCCTATTACAACAAATGCATTGGAAGGCATGAAAGTAGTGGAGATCATTGAAAAAATTTATGCATACAAAACCGAAAGAAGACATGCAGCTGTACGATGAAGAAAAAGCAAAAGGCAATCTGTTGCTGAACGCAGGCCGTCACTACCAGCAGTGCAGCATCAGTGTAATGGATACGATTGCTGACCCGGGTATTTCTTTTGATGATAATGGCATTTGTAATTACTATTATGATTACCAGCGGCTGGAAAAGATCGATGTGTTTTCCGGAGAAGATGGAAAACGGAAGCTGGAGAAAATCATACAAAAGATCATTGAAGAAGGGCGGGGAAAGCCTTATGATTGCATTACCGGCGTGAGCGGTGGGGTAGATAGTACCTACCTGTCATTAATGGCAAAAAGGTTCGGGCTGCGTCCCCTGGTAGTTCATTTCGACAACGGCTGGAATTCGGAGCTTGCAGTAAAAAATATTGAAAATATCATTTCAAAACTGGGTTTCGACCTGTTTACGCTTGTAGTTAACTGGGAAGAGTTCAGGGATATTCAAATGGCTTACTTGAAAGCATCCGTCGTTGATATTGAAGCTATCACCGATCATGCCATTATCGGTACGTTATACCGGCTTGCCGCAAAAAATAACATCAAGTATATTTTAAGCGGGTCTAATGTAGTAACGGAAGCCACCCTGCCCAGGCACTGGATATTTAATAAAACCGATCATATCAACATCCAGGATATCCACCGGCAGTTTGGAAAGGTTAAATTAAGATCATATCCTTTCTTTACAACCCGCGAAAAGCAACTGTATCTCAAAATTAAAGGCATTGAAACGATCAATATGCTCAACTACCTTTCTTACAACAAAAAGGAGGTAAAAGAAACCATCATCCGGGAACTTGATTGGAGGGATTACGGGGGTAAGCATTATGAATCTGTTTTTACCCGGTTCTATCAGGGTTATATTTTACCGGTAAAATTTTCAATCGATAAACGTAAGGCGCACTTATCAAACCTTATATTTTCAGGTCAGATAACCAAGGAAGAAGCGTTGCAGGAATTAAAGATGCCGATTTACGATCCAAGGCAACTGGCCATGGATTATGATTTTGTACTGAAAAAATTCGATCTTACCGAACAGGAATTTCAACAGGTGATGAAATTGCCACGCCGTGAGCATAGTGAGTTCAAAATCGAAAAAAGTGTTTGGGAAACCTACACCCTGTTGAAGCCGTTCAAAGGTATTCGTAATTTAATGCGTTAATCAATTTGTCAACTTTCCATTTCCGGGATAAAAAAATCCTTATCGTTTCTCCCCAGCCGTGGTCGTACTTATTTATTTCTAAGCAGCACTATGCATTGGAATTAGCTAAACAAAACCGTGTGTATTATTTATGTGCTCCGGAAAATAAACCTGGTATCAGTAGTAGCTTTTTTGCGGCAAAAGAATCTCATCAATTATTTATATGTACATACCGGATACCGGTTCCGCCAGTATTTTTGTTTCATGCGTCAACATTGTACAAAGCCGTCAACCTGTATTTCGTGAAGCGGTTTTTGAAGAACCTGACGCCCAGTTTTGATGTTTGTATCGATTTTGGCAGTTACCAGTTCTATGACAATATGGATTTTGTACAGGCAGACACCAAGATATTTTTTCCGGTTGATGACCACCATGATCTAAAGCCTTTTGATCGCGGCTGCAAGCACCTGTTCTCTATTTCAGTAAACATCGTTGATAAATTCAAAAAGGCCGGTTACCACTGTAACTTCATCAACCATGGATTATCCGAAGCCTTTGCCTCCGTTGCCAGGAACAGGTTAGCACATTTTACGGGCTGGAGAAAGAACGGAAGAATTAAAGCGGCTTATTCAGGCAACCTCTTCATACCATTTTTAAATATACCCCTATTTAAAAAGATGATACAAGAGAACCCGGACGTAGAATTCCAGCTGTTTGGGAGTATCAAATATGATAAAAAAAATCCGGTGCATGCTGACTGGTATGGTTTTCTGGAAGCGGCGGAAAATGTAACCATCCATGGCTTTGCCGAGCCCTCAATGCTTGCAGGGCATCTCAATAATGCGGATCTGTGCCTCATGTGTTACAAACCTGATTTCAAAAATTATCATGGCGAAAATTCGCATAAGATATTTGAATACCTGAGTACGGGCCGCGTAATCGTTTCCACGCATATTACCTTATATGCCGGCAATGATTTGTTGAACATGACAGGCCCTGGCGAAGACGAGCGCCTGCCCGAACTTTTTAGTGAAACAATACGGCAGATCGGCCGTTATAATAATGACGATTTTGCCAAGCGGCGTATGCAATTCTCCATTCATAATACCTATGCCAAACAGATTGAGAGAATAGAACAAATCATAGCGGGGAGGGTTTAAAGCCTTTCGCTGGTGGTTGGCGAAAACACCAACCACGGGCAACACTCATAACCCATAACTCATAACCCATCACTTATCATGAAGATTTCTATCTGTGTTCCCCAATATAATCGCATAATGTATCTCTTGCAAAGTCTGGATTTGATTGCCCGGCAAACATACCCGGATATCGAAGTGGTTATCAGCGATGATTGTTCTACAGATGATACTGAAGAGCGCCTGCTCGCATTAAAGGGCTTATATAAATACCCCATGGTTTATCATCGTAATGAAAAAAATATGGGTTACGACGCAAACTACCGGAAATGTATTGAACTGGCAAACGGGGAATACTGCATTGTAATCGGTAATGATGATAGTATTTTCGGAGATGGCAGCATTGCCTTCCTTTCCCGCTTCCTGATAGATAATAATTACCCGGAAATCGGATTTTCAAATTTTGTGATGGCCGGAGACACTACTGATGTTAATAAAAGAGCCCGGCAAACGGGGGTGTTAGGGAGCGGTACCAAAGTGGCTATGAAGTATTACAGCTCTTTCAGTTTTGTTGGTGGATTGGTATATAAAAAAGAGGCTTTCATGCGGTTCAATACTGCTAAACACGACGGTAGCATTTATGCACAGATGTACCTGGCCAGTGTGATGATTGCTTCAGGTTGCAGGCTGTTTTCCATCATGGAGCCACTTGTGGTAAAAGACCTGGTAGGTGATGAATCGGAAAGGAAATCATATCGTGACGTAATAGCCAGCAAGTGGAGTAATTACAAAGTGGAAAATGGCGGACTGCCCTCGGTTATCCATGTATTGATTGAAGGTTTCAGGGATGCGCGGGTATTGAATGAAAAAATAATTTTCAATATATTTTACCGGGTTTATTCGGTTACATTTCCCTATTGGGTTGTTGATTATAAAAAAAATGCCGGGTTACCTGCAGCAGTAGGTTTGATACAAGGAATGGATCCATTTCGTGTTGCTGATTTTACATTGTTGAATCCATTTAATAAACTGCGGATCTATCTTTCATACCTGGGGTCTGCTGCTGGCGGTTTATTGATGCCGGTAGCGCTTTTTGCTAAAATTAGAAATTGGTTATATAATAAGGTAAAGAAATGACCGGAAAAAGAATCTTATTGGTCGGCTTAACACATCCGCAGGCACTCGAGAGCTCTTACCATTCTGCTGCCACTCATTTGGGTTATGAAGTTTTGCCTTTTGACATTGAAAGCCGGATGGCTAAATATGTTAAGCTGGGTAAACTGGGCAGAACCCTTCATCTTTTCCTGCCGGTTGATGCCTGGACCAGAAAGATGAACCGGGAATTAATTATTACGGCAAGACAGTACAGGCCCGATTACCTGTTTTACTTTACTGAAGCTCCAGTGCTTTACGGTACCCTGGCTACGATCAAAACCGCTCTTCCCGACACACGCATAGTGTGGGTTTGGCCAGACACGCCAATGAACCTTGGTCCTCACTCCGTAAACAGCGCAAAACTGGTGGATATTACTGCAACATACAGTTCTTCCTCAATACCTGTTTTTACCAGGCTGGGTTTCAACAACCCCGTATGGGTACCATTGGGCGGTGACCCTTTTATGCATAAAAACGATGTCAGCAGCCAGGAGGATTTTAATTGCGACATCTCTTTTGTAGGGGGCTGGAGGCCTGAAAGGGAAAGAGTGATGAAAACAATTGCCCGTCATTTTACAAATGCTGCTATAGAAGTCCACGGCCCCTTATGGGAAAAGAATTGCAGGGATGAATTTCTAAAAAAACGTATTAAAGGCGGCGGCTTTTTCGGCCGGCAGCTTGGGGTAGTCTTTAATAAAAGCCGTATAAACATCAACCAGATTGACGATACAAATTACCCTTCTGCCAACATGCGGTTTTTTGAGGTAAGCACAGCAGGTGGTCTGCAGGTGGCATCTTCCTGCCCGGAAATGGAAAACGATTTCAGGCATAAAGAACACCTGCTATACTTTAAGGACGAAAATGATATGCTGGAGCAGATTCAATGGGTGCTTGATCATCCGGCAGAAGCGCATAAGATCCGCGAAGCCGGTCAAAAATTGCTGTTGGAAAAACACGCTTATTCCAACAGGATACAAACTATCATGCAGCATTTGTAGCCACCTTTGTAGCCACCTTTGTAGCCGCAGATTCGCAGACTTAGCCGGATGAATCCTTACGCCAGGTAATCCCACAATCTGCGGCAGCCTTTTTGCCGGCTTACATTTCGATACTAACACTTCTTCCGGTTTCCATCTTTTTATATCAACACCAACGATCTCAACTTTAGCAAAGACATGAAAAAAATTCTCATTACCGGGGGAGCCGGTTTTATACCCAGCTCTCTGGCAGATGCACTTCTGGCCACAGGCCAGTATTCCATTGTTGCCATAGATAATTTCCTGACAGGCAGAAAAGAATTCGTGGCCAACCACCTGCATTATAAGTTTATCAAATGTGATGTGAATGATGCCCATGATATTGCTGCCGTCATGCTGCACCATAATTTTGATTATGTATTTCATTATGCAGCCGTTGTAGGCGTAAAAAGAACAATTGAAAATCCTAAACAGGTTCTGGACGACATTAAAGGGCTGCAGAATATATTTGAACTGGCTAAAAATACCAGTGTCAAAAGGATCTTTTTTTCATCATCATCGGAAGTCTATGGCGAGCCGGTACACTTGCCGCAGCATGAATTCGATACACCCCTGAATTCAAAACTTCCCTATGCCGTAGTGAAGAATATCGGGGAATGTTTTTGCAGGTCGTACAAAGAGGAATTCAACATGAACTATACGATTTTCCGGTTCTTTAATACGTTTGGTCCTAAACAAAGTGAAGACTTTGTGATAGCAAAGTTTTTAAAAGCTGCCTTGCATGGAAAGGATATTACCGTTTATGGAGATGGATCGCAGACCCGCACTTTTTGTTATATTGACGACAACCTGGAGTTTACACTCAAAGTGCTGGAAAACGATCTTTTTGTAAACGACGTAGTAAATGTGGGTAATGATCAGCTTACTTCGATTAATGAACTGGCGGATACAATCATCAGGTTAACAAGCTCAACTTCTCAATTGATTAATCTGCCCCCCTTAAAGGAAGGCGATATGACACGCAGGCAACCGGATAACCAAAAAATGCTTTCCGTGCTTAACCGGCCGCTGGTCACATTGGAGGAGGGGTTAAATAAGATCCTGGTAAGTACAGGTGGAATAAAGGAGATGGTTTGCCTTTGAAAAGCGACCGTAATTTGGTGGTTGGCATTTACTATCACCCGGAAGGTTACCCCCCAACCTTAAATGCTGTTGCTGAATTAAGTGACTGTTTTGACCGCATTACCATTATTTATCGCCCGAACCTTATCGGCACATGGAAGTATCCGGCAAATGTGGAAGCCATTCCTTCCGGTGCATATATTAGTTCCCGCAACCAGGAGAATGCACCTGTACGAAAAAAAATATCATTTTTCTTTAATTTTTTGCGGCTATTCTTTAAGTCTTGCCAGAAGCATAAGCCCGGCTTAGTCCTATTGTACGATTCCATGGCATTGTACGCATATCACCTGCTGAGGCCTTTTTTGACGTTCGATCATAAAGTCTGGTACCACAACCATGATGTGGTGGAAATGAAAGAATTGAGAAAATATTCCATCGGCTGGTTTGCTGCCAAAGCAGAACACAAGGCCTTCTCCTATATATCGATATTTTCTTTACCTGCTGAAGATCGGCTGCCCTTTTTTCCCATAGACCGGTTTGCGGGCAGGTTCTTCTTTATTCCAAACTATCCTTCCAGGAGGTTTTACTCCCGGTTCTATATACCCAGAAAGTTAGCAACCAGCGTAAAGATCATTTTTCAGGGAAGAGTAGGGCCTTACCATGGACTGGAAGAAATCGTACCTTTACTTGCTGAAACGATAGAAAACAACTATGAATTAGAGCTTATTTGCAAAGGTTTTTGTGCAGAGGAATTTAGAACCAGCTTATTAGATCTGGCGCTCCGGTACGGGGTTAAGGACAAGATCAGGTTTGAAGGACTTACTCCGTATAATGAGGTTCCCCGCTTAAGTGCGACCTGCAACATTGGTATTGCTATCTTTACAAAAAATGATGTAATGAACCTTACATTGGGCACGGCTTCTAATAAAATTTACGAGTATGCTGCCGTTGGCTTACCGGTTATTTATAACGGCAGTGAGCATTTTACCCGTTACCTGGGTAAGTATGCCTGGGCCTTGCCAACCGAGGTAACCACTGAGGATATCAGGGAAAAGATAGCCCGTATCATTCGTGATTATGACCGGTTATCCGCTGCTGCGCACCAGGACTTTATGCAGGAGGTTAATTTTGAAAACGGATTTGCTGCACTGAAATCATTTATATCTGTTAATGGCGGCTAATAGTATTTATAAAGGAATATAGAACAGTTGTCGTGCAATAATTAACGCAACTCATCGTGATATCAGCATAAATTACGCTTAAACAGGAAGCTTTGAATATACGAGTCTTAATTATAGGGATAGCCAGTTACTTTGTCGCATCTAATTTTACTAACCTGACGATGTACGAAAACCTGTCCGTTTCCTTTTTTGTATTTATACTGGTTTCGTTTATTGATAACCTGGGTAAAAAGCTCGTTGTTTTAGACATTCCTATTCTAATTGCTATTATTACCTGCCTTTTGCTGCCAATTGCAGGGTATCATTATTTTAACCAGAGTAACCTATTGGCCCGGTCATGGTTTTATTTTATGCGGGTGCCATCGGAAGAATACTACTCATTTATGTTTCCTGCCACAGTAGCTATGGCGATCGGTCTTAAATTACCAATTTTTTTCAGAACCCAAACTTATCAACATCACGAGCAATACCTGATTAATGCCAAGACTTACCTGAGTAATACAAAATGGCAGGGCCTGATCCTGGTCGCCATCGGATTGATATCGTCTGTGCTTCAGAACTTTGCTCCGGGCGCTCTGGCCCACATCTTTTTCCTGATGAAGTACCTGATGTTTGTGGGTGTGTTTTACTGTTTGTATTCAAATTTCCCTAATAAGCGGATCATTTTATTCCTTGTGTTCGGCCTGATGGTAGGCCGTTCCATTTCTTCAGGCATGTTTGGCGAGCTGGTGTTTATGGGTACTATGAGTATTATTCTGATCGTTCTGGGTATTAAAATGCATTTTCTTTCCAAAGCCACCATTATCATACTGGGCCTTTTCAGTCTGTTGATCTTACAGGCAGTAAAACCTGCCTTCAGAAAGGAAACCTGGTCTGGAAAAAACGATGGAAATAAATTGTCCATTTTAACTGATATGATGTCACAAAAGATCATGGACCCTTCCCTGCTGTTAGAGAATGAAACGGCATTGTTTGGTTTGTATGGACGCTTTAACCAGGGCATGATCGTTTCCCGGGTGCTCAAGGCAGTACCTTCACGATTCCCTTATGCCAATGGGGAAACCATTTTTTTATCTGTTGCAAGTTCCGTGGTTCCCCGTATACTTTGGCCAACCAAACCCGAGTCTGGTGGGAAGGCAAATTTCGAACGTTTTTTAGGGGTCCGCCTGAAGAAAGTAAGTTATGGCTTAAGTCCGTTCGGAGAAGCCTACGGCAACTTTGGCAAAACAGGGGGTATCATTTTCATGCTTTTTTTCGGGTTGCTGTTTAACTTTTTTTCTTTTCTGTTATTGAAACTAGCTGTCAGATGGCCCTCCCTGATCTTATGGTTTCCATATTTGTTTTTTTATGCTACCAGTATCGAGACAGATGTGGTCACCATGCTTAATTCTTTTACCAAGGCCGCCATTTTCACTTTTATTATGTACAAGTTTTTCCCTAAGGTCTTTAAATTAAAATTGTAATTGACAGGATAATTGTGATCTAAAAAGTTGCACTTTTTAAAAATTTGTACGGTATGAAAACGGCTATAATCACCGGTATCACTGGGCAGGATGGAGCGTATCTCAGCGACCTCCTGTTAAAAAAGCAATACAAGGTAATCGGGTTGATCAGGTCTTTATCCGGAAGTAATACACATCGGTTGAAGTACCTGAACATACTTGGTCAGGTACAACTGATTGAATGCGACCTGCAAGATCTATCGCAGGTGATCAAGATCATAGCGGAATTAAAACCTGACGAAGTGTATAACCTTGCTGCCCAGAGCAGTGTTTCCTTGTCTTTTCAGCAACCGATCGGTACTATACAGTTCAACATCTATTCTGTTCTTAATATATTAGAGGCCATCCGTCTTATCAATAATGAAGTAAGGTTCTACCAGGCTTCCAGCAGTGAAATGTTTGGCACGATCAGGGAATTGCCCATAACGGAAGAGATCCGGTTTCATCCGGTTAGTCCGTATGCAATCTCCAAGGTCACTGCACATCATTTGACGATCAATTACCGGGAGGCATATAATTTATACGCCTGTTGCGGTATACTATTCAATCATGAGTCTTACCTGAGGGGTGAAAACTTCTTTGTAAAAAAAGTCATTACCGGCGCATTGGATATTTATTACGGCAAGAAAGAATATCTGGAGGTAGGTAATCTGGAGATCAAACGTGATTTCGGCTATTCTAAAAAATATGTTGAAGCCATGTGGCTGATGCTGCAGCAGGATAAGGCAGATGACTATGTGATTTGTTCAGGGGCTTCCCTTTACTTAAGGGAAATAGTGGAATTTGTATTTAAGAAATTGGAGATACCCCTTTCAAAGATCCGGATCAATAAAAACTTTTACAGGCCCACCGAAATCAAAGATATTTACGGTTCAAGCAACAAGGCTAAAGCCAACCTGAACTGGAATTATGATATGGATTTTTACAGCGTATTGGACATCATAACGGAGGAGGAAAAGATAAATTATGCCAGATAACGGCAAAAAACCTGACATCGTTTATTTTCAACGTAAGCCCAGGAATGTGGGCAACTATAGTGTGGAATTTATTTTTGAAGATGTCAGGTACAGGTTAAAAGACCTTATTATTGCCAAAATCAGGTTTTCCAGATATGAAAGCACGGGCTTGTTCAAAAGGCTGTATAATTGCATCGAAGCTGCCGCTGGCCAGGGTAGCGTTAATCATGTAACCGGAGACATAAATTACCTGGGCCTTCTCATGAATAAACATAAAACAATCCATACTATACTGGATTGTGTGTTTATGACTTCGACAAGCGGCTTAAAGCAAGCCATATTAAAATTGTTCTGGCTCAGTCTGCCGGTTAAGAGGTCTGCATACATTACCGCAATTTCCGAGGCAACAAAAAAGGAAATTATCACGCACTCCGGTTGTGACCCGGAAAAGATAAAAGTGATTTATGTGGCGATCTCAAACCGGTTTTCACGGAAAGATAAGCCGTTCAATAAATCAAACCCGGTCATATTGCAGGTCGGAACGGCTTTCAACAAAAATATTCCCCGTTTAATACACGCACTGAACGGGTTATCCTGTGAACTGCATATTGTTGGAAAATCTAATGAAGAGTATGAGAGGCTACTTAAAGAAAATAATATAACGTACCGGTACCAGAGTGGTTTAACGGATGCGGAGATCATTGCAAAATATGAGGAAGCGGATATCGTGTCACTCGTTTCCACCTATGAGGGTTTTGGTATGCCCATTCTTGAGGCCCAGGCAGTGGGCAGGCCGGTAATAACCAGTAGCGTATTTTCTATGCCTGAAGTGGCGGGCGATGCTGCTTGTATCGTGGACCCATTTGACGTAGAGCAGATAAGGCAGGGGGTAAACCGGATCCTTCATGACGATGATTTCAGGAATAGTTTGGTTAAAAAGGGATTCGAGAATATTAAGCGATTTGACCCAGAAGTTATCGCCATGCAGTACTACGAATTATACAAAAAAATAAGGAAAAGCTAGATGTGTGGTATTGCAGGAATACTAAACTTTAACGGCCAACCCCCCGGTGAAGAAACGATTCGCCGGATGACAGGGGCCATGGCCCACAGGGGTCCGGATGCAGATGGATTCTTTTCGGAGAATGAGATCGCATTAGGGCATCGCCGCCTTTCTATCATTGACCTCTCCTGCGCGGCTAACCAGCCATTTACCGATAATAGCGGCAGATATGTCATGGTCTTCAATGGGGAAATGTACAATTTCGGGGAGGTAAAGCCGCTTCTTGACGGTTATGCATTCAAAACAACAGGCGATACCGAAGTATTAATTGCTGCATTTGCCAAATGGGGACCAGCATGCGTTCAGTATTTTAAAGGGATGTTTGTCTTTGCGGTTTGGGACAAAGAGCAAAAGGAACTAACCATAGTACGCGACCGGCTGGGCGTTAAGCCCCTGTACTATTTTATAAATGAGAATCAATGCATCTTCGCATCGGAGATCCGTTCCATACTTACAACCGGCCTTGTTGAACGGAAGATCAATCAAACCGCTTTGCTTGATTTCTTTTTTTACCAGTCAGTTGGATCACCCCACGCTATTGTTGAAGGAATTGAGCAATTAGAAGCCGGGTCATATATTACAATTAAAGACGGTAAATGGGAAAAGCATGTATACTGGGACGTTACCAGGCCAAATGCTGATTTTGACTTCGAAGATAAAATCAATGTGCAGCACCAGATCCGGAGCCTTTTACGAAATGCTGTTGAAAGACGATTAGTAAGCGATGTACCTGTAGGCGCATTTCTTTCCGGTGGCATTGACTCAAGCGTCATCGTCGGGCTTATGGCGGAAGTATCTTCCTCAAGACCCAATACCTTTACCGTTGCTTTCAATGAAAAAGAATTTGATGAATCGCCGTATGCAGATGCCGTTGCAAAAAAGTTTAACACCCACCACACCAATATTCCCCTGAAGCCAACCGATTTCCTGGAGGAACTGGAGAATGCATTGTCAGCTATGGATACCCCCAGCGGAGATGGCGTAAATAGTTATGTGGTATCCAAAGCCATCCGGAACGCCGGTATTACGGTGGCGTTATCTGGGGTTGGCGGTGATGAGCTATTCGCAGGATACCCCATATTCAGGCAGTTCATCCAATTCAATGGGTACAGGTCATGGTGGAAAGGGATGAGGCCGTTGCGCAGCCTGATGGCAGGAGTAATTGCAGGCGATTCAAGCAAAAAGCTGCGTATCCGGCAGATCTTGAAGGCAGACTCGCCCTCCATAGAAAATCTGTACCCTGTCTTACGCCAGATCATAGCACCCGAAAGTATCAGCCTTCTAACCAACTTGGCAGTCAAAAATCCCTGTTGCACAGGCCTGCAGCAGCAATTAAGCAGCATAAAAGAAAATTTGCACCACCTGCCTTTACTTAGCCAGGTCTCCGCTGCCGAATACCTTGGTTATACACAGCACACCTTATTAAAAGACATGGATCAGATGAGCATGGCCGTTTCTCTGGAAGTGCGCGAACCCTTCTTTGATCACGACCTGGTTGAATTCGTCCTGAAGGTGCCGGATATTCTAAAAATGCCCGTTTATCCGAAAAGCCTGCTGGTGGAATCGGTTAAGCCAATGCTGCCCGATGACATCGTTCACCGTCCTAAGCAGGGTTTTCTTTTTCCGTGGAGCGTCTGGATGAAAAACGACTTGAAGCAGTTTTGCGAAGACCGTCTCAATGCGCTTTCACAAAGGTCGTTTATAAACAGCCCGCAATTAAAAACATACTGGAAACGCTTTCTGAAAGGCGACCCTTCAGTCCGGTGGGCCGAGTTGTGGTTATTTGTGGTGCTCGAATACTGGATGGAGAAAAACCGGGTGCATGAATAACCCTCCAAAGATTTTAATTTTTGTGGATTGGTTTGAACCGGGTTTTAAGGCCGGCGGTCCTATCCGGTCATGTGTAAATTTTGCACACCACATGAAGGACAGGTATGATCTCTTTGTTTTTACGAGTGACCGGGACCTGGGTGATGAGCAGGCTTATCCGGAAATCATACCAGATCAATGGATACATACAGAAGCAGGTTTGCAATTGTTTTATGCTTCACCCGCTTTTCTTGACTGGAGAAAGATCAGGCAGCAGATCAACACGATCAGTCCGGATTATATATATATCAACAGTATGTTTTCTGTTTTTTTTTCGATTTACCCCTTACTGATGAAGCGTTTCGGACAAATACGCTGTAAAATGATTTTAGCTCCAAGGGGCATGTTGAAAAGCAGCGCACTATCTTTCAAGCCGGTTAAGAAAAAGATATTCCTGTTATTGTTACATCGTTTACGTATCAACAGATTTATTACATTTCACGCTACTGATGACACAGAACTGAATGACATTGCAACCAGGTTTGGTGTGCAAAGCAGTATTTCCCATATCGCTAATTTCCCGGGCAGCCAGTCCCCTTTTCAACCCCCTCCGTCTAAAGAAGCGGGTGAGCTAAAGATGATATTTGTCGGCAGGATCCATCCGGTAAAAAACCTGTTGTTCCTGCTCAAGGCTCTGGTTGAAGTCAGTGACCGGGTTATGCTCACTGTGGTAGCCGCAATGGAGGATGAGCAATATTGGCTGCTCTGTAAAGAATGGATAAAAAAGCTTCCGTCAAATGTTTGCGTTACCCTCAGCCATGATATCCCTCACCGCGAGATCGAGGGTATGATAAAAGCACACCATATTTTTGTGCTGCCAACCCAGGGTGAAAATTTTGGGCATGCTATCTTTGAAGCTATGGCCGCCGGCAGGCCTGTGCTGATCAGTGATCAAACCCCCTGGAGAAACCTGGAAGCCAGTAAAGCAGGGTGGGACCTTTCTTTGGACAGCCCCGCGAAATTCAGCGAAACCATTCATAAGGCTGCGTTAAGCCATTATGAAGAATGGCTTGACTGGTGTAAACACACCTGGCAGTATTGCAACAAAATAATGGACAATTCGGATATCAAGAACAAATACGTAAAATTGTTTAGCTAATATGTACATTTTAGGAATTAATGCTTACCATGCGGATTCTTCCGCCGCCATTTTTAAAGACGGCGATTTAATTGCCGCTACGGAAGAGGAGCGGTTTACGCGGATAAAACACTGGGCAGGATTTCCTGCCCTGGCCATAAAATTTTGTTTGCAGGAGGCAGGCATCTCATTAAGTGAGCTGGATTATATTACCATCGGAAGGGACCCAAAGGCCAAGTTTGGAAACAAAATTAAATACCTGCTTAGCAACCGGTCCCTCATCATGGGAGCCATAAGCCGGTACAACAACAGCAAACAGGTCACGAGCCTGGAAAACGAATTTAAAAAGATAGATCCTTCTGTTGATTTTGCAGGGATAAAAAATAAGATCAAAAATATTGAGCACCACCGCAGCCACCTGGCTTCGGCATTTTTTGCTTCCCCCTTCGCCGAAGCGGCCATCTTATCTATCGATGGCTCCGGCGATTTTACCACCACCATGATCGCCACCGGTAAAGGCAACAAGATCGATGTGTTGGACAGTGTCGACTTCCCGGTGTCTTGCGGTTTGTTTTATACTGCATTTACCCAGTTCCTGGGTTTCCCGCATTATGGTGACGAATACAAAGTGATGGGACTGGCTCCATATGGTGAAGCAAAATACACGGATAAGGTTAAAATGCTGCTGGAATTTTTACCCGACGGTTTATACACCTGGAATGAAAAGTATTTCGTGCAGCCAACGAAAGCAGGGTTTAAATATGAAAACAATATTCCGTGGGTTGGAAACCTGTATTCTGATTATTTTGTGGAAGAGTTTGGCCAGCCTCGCCAAAAGGACGAGCCGTTAAGCCAGTATCATAAAGACCTTGCAGCTTCAGTACAACGGGTTACCGAGGAACTGATCTTTTATATACTTAAGAAACTGAAAGAAAGAACCGGAATGACAAATGTATGCATTGCCGGGGGGGTGGCTCAGAATTCTGTCGCTAACGGCAAGGTGGTCCAGGCTACAGGGTTTGACAAAGTATATATTCCTTCAGCAGGTCATGATGCCGGTATTTCCATGGGGTCTGCCCTGTATCAATATAACCACGTGTTAGACCAGCCCAGGGCTAGACCGATTTTCAGCGCATATACGGGGAGCCGCTTTTCCAATGAAGAAATTGAACGCTTCTTACAATCCAGGAATATCAAATACCGAAAGCTAAGTGATGAAGAACTGTATGACGTGGTGACTGATAAATTGATCGAACCAGGGGTAGTAGGGTGGTTCAACGGACGTGCCGAGTTCGGTCCCCGCGCCCTGGGAGCAAGATCAATCATTGCCGATCCCAGGAACGCGAAGGCAAAAGACCTCCTGAATTTAAAGGTCAAGAGAAGGGAAAGTTTTCGGCCTTTTGCCCCTTCGATCTTAAAGGAATATTCACACGAATATTTCACGCGCCCTGAAATAGTTCCTTTTATGGAAAAAGTGTTTCCGATCAGAGAGGAAAAACATTCGGTGATACCGGCAGTGACCCATGTTGACGGCACGGGGCGGTTGCAAACCGTAGATAAGGATATTTCGCCAAAATACTATGCTTTGATCGACGCTTTCAGAAAGAAAACAGGTGTTCCTATTTTATTGAATACCTCTTTTAATGAAAATGAACCTATTGTAAATACGCCGGCGGAGGCACTGGATTGTTTCCTGAGAACGCAGATGGATATGCTTGTTTTGGAAAATTGCGTAATCGACAGGAACGAATGAAATCATTACAGATCTCCGTTGTTACCGTAACATTCAATAGCGAAAGTACTCTGGCTGATACCTTGCGGAGTGTTGCATCACAGGATTACGCTGAAGTAGAGCATATCCTGGTAGACGGAGGCTCAATAGATGGTACTGTTGATATTATTAAATCATTTCCTCATGTAAAGAAATGGGTTTCTGAACAGGACAGGGGTTTGTATGATGCCATAAATAAAGGCATTCAAATGGCCCGTGGAGATGTGGTGGGCATTTTAAATTCAGACGATTTCTTCCCAGACAACCAGGTGCTTTCGTCGATCGCCCAAACGTTTCTTGATCACCCGGTTGAGGCGGTATACGGAGATATTGCTTTTGTTAAACCGACAAACCTGAAAAAGATCATCCGCTTGTACAGGTCTGCCGCATTCAGTCCACGTAAATTCGCCTTTGGCTACATGCCGGCGCATCCTTCTTTTTACGTAAAAAGAGACGTTTATAAAAGGTTTGGCTTGTATAAGCTGGATTACAAAATAGCAGCCGATTACGAATTGTTAATGCGATTTTTATATAGGAATCACTTAAGTTGCCGGTACATTGATAAAATATTAGTATACATGCGCACCGGGGGCGTAAGCAATAAAAGTATTTTTAGCCGTTATATATTAAATAAGGAAATTATTCAGGCTTGCAGGGAAAATGGCGTAAATACTAATATGGCAATACTATCTATCAAGTATTTGAACAAGGTATTTGAGTATATTAATCCGATTCTTAAAAACATTGGAAAATAAAAAGCTTAAAATAGCCCTTACCGGAGCAGGTGGTTTTATAGGCAAACGTTTTTTGCAGTACAATAAGGACAAGTTCGACCTTGTACCGGTTTCTTTGCGCGAAACTAATGTGGAAGACATCAACCTGGCGGATACAGATGTCATAGTTCATCTTGCAGGCAAGGCACATGATATGAATCCGGTGCCGGACCAAGTGTTTTACCAGGTCAATTATACGCTAACAAAGCAGCTCGCTGAAAAAGCAAGGCTACAGGGGGTGACACATTTTATTTATGTCAGTTCTACTAAAGTATACGGCGACGAGGCGAACGGAGTGCTGAACGAACGGTCGCATTGCCTGCCGACGGACGCTTACGGCAAAAGTAAGTTGCAGGCTGAAGAGATGGTGCGCCACCTGTCAAATACAAGGTTTAAAGTAGCCGTTATCCGTCCGCCACTGGTTTACGGCCCGGGAGTAAAAGGAAATATGATACGGCTGCTCGACCTGGCCAACAGGAATTTGCCCTTGCCTTTTGGCAACACCCGCAATGCGCGTAGCATGGTGTTTGTTGATAACTTGGTGGAACTGATCAATGTGATCATCCGGCGACAGGCAACCGGTATATTCCTGGCCGGTGACACAGAGCCGATATCGACAGACAAACTTATCGGGTTGATCAGGAAAGGTCTTGGCAAACAGCAAAACCTGATCACCGTACCGATTATTATCCGGAACATAATCAGGATGGTCAAACCGGCACTGTATACCCGCTTGTTCGGTTCTTATGTATTAGACAATACCGTAACTAACCAGGCACTGCAATTTTCACCGCCCTTTTCTACGGAATTCGGGATAGAGCAGATGGTTAAATGGTACAAACAGGATAAGCCTCTTTAACAGACTTTGTGTTCGCTTTGTGTTCCCCTTTGTACCCTTAGTGGTAAACAACAAAGCATCGCAAAGAAGTAATGATTGGATAAGGAAATATTTAAACAGGCTAAACGTTGATAAAATGAAAACAATCGAATGAATCAATTATTTAAACTGGAGAAATTTATAGCCGATAAGATTACCGGGCGAAACGAAAGCTTACTGGCCAGAGACCTTGCGGCTTATCATGATGCCATCAATGATGAGGTAAATGGACGATCCGTGTTGGTCATTGGTGGAGCAGGAACGATCGGTTCTTCATTTATCAAAGCAGTGTTGCGCTATAAGCCAGGAAAATTAGTTGTAGTTGATATAAACGAGAATGGACTGACGGAGTTGGTCAGGGATTGCAGGAGCAGTATTGATATTACCCTTCCCGCGAATTTCAAATCATACCCGATTAATTTTGGTGACCAGGTATTCAATAAAGTTTGTAATCAGGAAGCACCTTTCGATATAGTTGCCAATTTTGCAGCGCACAAACACGTAAGAAGCGAAAAAGACGTCTTTTCTATTCAGGCGATGATTGAGAACAACGTATTGAAAGCGAAAAACCTGCTTGACCTTTTATTGCTTTATCCCCCAAGGCATTTCTTTTGCGTTTCCACCGACAAAGCCGCAAATCCTGTAAACATAATGGGCGCCAGCAAAAAATTAATGGAAGAATTGATCCTTGCGTACTCAGCGGACCTAAACATTACCACTGCCCGCTTTGCTAATGTGGCGTTTTCAAATGGAAGTTTGCTGGCCGGTTTTATCAACCGGGTAATGAATCAACAGCCCTTGTCTTGCCCTTCAGATGTAAAGAGGTATTTCATCTCACCGCAGGAATCGGGAGAAATTTGCCTGGCAGCCTGTGTGTTGGGTAAATCGGGTGATATCTTTTTTCCGAAGCTGGAAGAAGGAAAAGATCTGGTGAACTTCGCCGACATCGCGGTAAATTTCCTTCACCAGTTTGGATTTGAAGCGGACGTTTGTACGACGGAAGACGAAGCCAGGAAAAAAGCGGCTTCCCTGAATTCTAACAAATATCCTGTTTACTTCTTCGCCAGTGAAACCTCGGGAGAGAAGTTGTATGAAGAGTTTTACACCGAGGATGAAGAATTGGTGCTTGACCGGTTCGAGTCGCTCGGGGTAATAAAGAATACCGTTCTCCGCAACAGGCAGGAGCTTGAAAAAATCGTACTCGACCTGAAGGGATTCTTTGCCGAAGACAACAAAAAAGCAGATCTGGTAAGTCTACTGGCTACATTGTTACCTAACTTTCAACATATGGAGACAGGTCTTAACCTGGACCAGAAAATGTAATGCATGTATCCCTACATTAAACGTTTCTTTGATATTGTACTTTCGTTACTGGTCTTAATTGTACTTTTCCCGTTCCTGCTGCTGATTATTATTCTGTTGCTGCTTACCGGGGAAAACCATGTTTTTTATTATCAACGCCGCATAGGGTTCCATAACAGTCATTTTGATATGATTAAGTTTGCCACCATGTTAAAGAACAGTCCTAACATTGGGACCGGTATCATAACTTTGCGGAATGACCCCAGGGTAACGCCCATAGGCAGTTTTTTACGCAAAACGAAGTTGAACGAGTTGCCCCAGGTCCTGAATGTGCTGAAAGGAGATATGAGTATTGTAGGACCAAGGCCGCTAGTGGATAAAACGTTTAATGCTTACCCTGAAGAATTGCGGGTTAATGTATACAATTCAAAGCCCGGTATTACGGGTATCGGTTCTATTGTATTTCGTGATGAAGAAGAAGTGATTTCCAATGCAAAGATGCCGCCTCATGAGTTCTATAAAAAATACGTGGCGCCTTACAAAGGAGAACTGGAGATATGGTATAACAGGAAGAAGTCGTTTGGGGTTGACTTTATGATCATATTCCTTACTGCCTGGGTCATCTTATTTCCAAAAAGCAGGTTGATGTACTCGGTTTTCAAGGATCTGCCTGTAAGGAAGGAAGCAGATATGGTAGAACATTTATAACCCGTGGTGGTGTGTTTCTTTAAATAGCTGATTAATTTACATTTAATAATTCCTACTGATGAAAAAAATTGCATTGATTACAGGCGTCACCGGACAGGATGGCGCTTATCTAACCGATCTGTTGTTGGAGAAAGATTATATCGTTCATGGAATAAAAAGAAGGAGTTCTTTGTTCAATACCGACCGGATAGATCACCTGTACCAGGATCCTCATGAAAAAAATGTGCATTTTACCCTGCACTACGGCGACCTTACCGATTCAACCAACCTGATACGCATTATCCAGGAAGTTCAGCCGGACGAGATCTATAACCTGGCAGCCATGAGCCATGTGCAGGTAAGTTTTGAAACCCCTGAATATACAGCCAATGCGGATGGAATCGGGACCTTACGGATCCTGGAAGCTGTTCGTTTGCTGGGCCTGACGAAAAAAACCAGAGTGTACCAGGCATCCACCTCTGAACTTTATGGATTGGTACAGGAAGTGCCACAATCTGAAAAAACACCTTTTTACCCGCGCTCGCCTTACGGGGTGGCTAAACTGTATGCTTACTGGATTACCGTCAACTACAGGGAAGCGTATAACATGTATGCGGTTAACGGGATACTCTTTAACCACGAATCACCGCTTAGGGGAGAAACCTTTGTTACCAGGAAAATAACCAGGGGTGTTGCGAAAATTGCCTTAGGCATGCAGGATAAGATCTACCTGGGTAACCTCGATGCAAAACGCGACTGGGGGCATGCCAAAGACTATGTAGAAGCCATGTGGCTGTTATTGCAGCAGGATGAACCGGAAGACTATGTAATAGCAACTGGTATTACTACACCTGTCCGTGAATTCGTCCGGATGGCATTCAGGGAGATCGGGGTAGAACTGGAATTCCAGGGAAAAGCCGAGAAAGAAACCGGCGTGGTCGTGTCATGCTCAAATCCTGATTTCCTGGTAGAGATCGGTAAAGAAGTTGTTGCCGTAGACCCCAGGTATTACCGCCCAACAGAAGTAGATCTGCTTATTGGCAACCCGGAGAAATCCAAAACAAAATTGGGGTGGGTACCAAAATATGACCTGCCGATGCTCATTAAAGAAATGGTAGAAAGTGACCTGGAGTTATTTACCAAAGAAAAATTACTTAAAGATTCAGGGTTCCTGATTAAAAATCAATACGAATAGCTGAAATGAAAAAAGACGATAAGGTTTATATAGCAGGACACCGGGGGATGGTAGGGTCCGCTATTGTTCGAAAGCTGGAAGCACAGGGCTTTTCTAATGTCGTGGTTAAAACATCGAAAGAGCTTGACCTGCGCGACCAACAGGCGGTTAATGCTTTTTTTGAAGCTGCAAAACCAGATCAGGTTATCCTGGCGGCTGCCAAAGTAGGTGGTATCGTGTCCAACAATACTTACCGGGCTGAATTCCTATACGATAACCTGATGATTCAAAATAATGTCATACACGCAGCTCATGTAAATGATGTAAGTAAGTTATTATTTCTGGGCTCTTCCTGCATCTACCCCAGGCTGGCTCCCCAGCCACTGAAAGAAGAATACCTGCTGACAGGGCTGTTGGAACCTACTAATGAGCCCTATGCCATCGCCAAGATAGCTGGTATAAAAATGTGTGACGCCTACCGCGATCAGTTCGGATGTAATTTTGTTTCGGTAATGCCTACCAATTTGTATGGTCCCAATGATAATTACGACCTGAATAATTCGCACGTTTTACCAGCACTGATCAGAAAATTTCATGAGGCAAAATCTAATAATCTGCCTTCAGTGACCATTTGGGGTACCGGTGAGCCGCGACGTGAATTTTTACATGTGGACGACCTGGCGGATGCCTGTTATTTCCTGATGCAGAATTATAACGAGCCGGGATTCGTAAATATCGGCGTTGGCGATGATATCCGGATTAAAGACCTGGCCGCTATGATAAAGGAAATAATTGGATATACAGGTAACATAGAACATGACCTTTCAAAACCTGACGGCACGCCACGCAAACTGATGGATGTAAATAAAATGGCTTCCTTTGGCTGGAAAGCCAAGATCAGTCTTGAGGAAGGTATCGCTAACGTATACCATCAGGAATTTATCACCGAAGCATGTGAGTAATGTTTCCCATTTTGTATAAGTCTCATGTTTTCCATCTTTCGCAAGAAAAAATTCGCAGCACCGGATCTCAGTGGCATCGTCACCGATATGCATTCTCATTTGCTTCCAGGTATCGATGACGGCTCTCAGGATCTGGAAACATCAGTGATGCTGATCCGCGGGATGATGGAACTGGGTTATAAGAACCTGATAACGACGCCGCACATCATGTGGGATATTTATCAGAATACGAACGAAATTGTTCGGTCGGCCCATACACGTTTACAAGACGAATTAACCAAATTGCGTATATCCATACCGGTTAGTCCGGCTGCAGAATATTTCCTGGATGATCATTTTGTCAAGCTGCTGGAGGATAACACTCCCCTGCTTACCATTAAAGACAATTGGGTACTGATTGAATTTTCTTTTATAACGGTCCCCCTGGATCTGTCAGAAACGCTGTTTAAAATGCAATTGAAAGGCTACCAGCCGGTAGTTGCACACCCGGAACGGTATATGTATTTGAGGGATAACAAAAAATTTTACGATACACTTAAGAATTCGGGCTGCTTGTTTCAGCTCAACCTTCTTTCACTTGCTAATAATTACGGCAAAGCGCCTGCAGAGCTGGCTGCTTACCTGATTCAGAAGAATTATATTGACCTGTTGGGAAGTGATATTCATTCGCAGCGTCACCTGGATATTTTGCTTAATGCCGGCCACATCATGGGCACCGTGCAGAAACTTCTTGATTCTGGCAATATCCGAAATGACTCGCTCCTGGGATCGTAAATTCAAGTTGTTATATGCACAAGGTGATGATCATTTTGAACCGGCTTGTTGTTGGCGGCACAGCTATAAACCTGGTGAATATGACACTTGCCTTAAAGGAACATTTCAATATTGTGCTGGTAACCGGGGCAAAAGAAGAAGATGAGATGGAAATCACCTACCTGAAGGATATGCTGAAAGATATTTCCCGTATACATATTCATGCTTTAAAAAGAAACATCGGTGTTATACAGGATACAAAAGCGCTTTACGGGCTTATTCATATCATCAGGAAGGAGCGTCCTGATATTGTTCATACCATCGGGGCAAAGCCCGGATTCCTGGGCAGGCTTGCCGCAAGGATGTGTAAAGTTCCCGTGATCATTCATGCCTACCACGGGCATGTCTTTCATTCCTATTTCAGCCCCTTAATTTCCAGGACCATTATTGGGCTGGAGCGACTGGCCGCAACATGGACTACCTGTATCATATCAGTCAGTGAAAAACAGCGAAACGAACTAAGGCAAACCTACCGGGTAGTCAGGGACCAAATGCTGATCCATATCCCCATTGGAATCAAACAGGGTGATTTTCAGGATCACGATGGCAGGAAACGCCAGATTTTCCGGGCAAAATATTTATTGGAAGAGGAGGAGATTGCCATAGCCATCGTAGGCCGGATCGTACCTATCAAGAATCACTTGTTGTTCCTGAAAATGGCTCTCCACATTGCTGCCCAGTCCCAGGGGAAAGCAAGGTTTTTTGTGATCGGTGATGGAAAAAAATTGCGTAAAAAGCTTGAAAGATATTTAAAACGTCAACACGCAGACTACACATACTTTCCGGAGGACGCGAGAAAATCACTGATCACGTTTACTTCCTGGATCACTGCAATGGATCTCCCCATGGCGGGAGTAGACATTGTAGTACTTACCTCATTGAATGAGGGTACACCGGTGTCTGTTATTGAGGCCGAAGCAGCCGGAAAACCGGTGGTCGCTACCAGAGTCGGTGCTATCGAAGAGGTGATGATAAACAACGTTTCGGGGTTTATTTGCGGGCTGGATGAACCCGAGGATCTCACCGTAAAACTTCTCAGACTGATTCAGGATCCGGTGCTTCGAAAAGCGATGGGGGATGCCGGCAAAAAGCACATCGCCGGCAAATACACGCTCGAAAAACAAATTACTTCCATGCAACAGCTTTATTCTACCCTTATTATAAAAAGCCAGCCACAAACTGCAAATGCGGTGATTCAATAAACGTAGGTTTAAGGCATCTCCTCCCGATGGGCAAAAAGATCAGGCGCCTTTGTGTGTTAAATGATAGATTGGGTAAACATAAACAAAATTCAGTTGTAATATTTGTATGAATGCATTCACGATAAAAGATCTTGAAAATTTATCTGGTATCAAAGCCCACACCATCCGAATATGGGAACAGCGTTATACATTCTTAAAACCTCAACGAACAGACACGAATATCCGTTTTTACAGCAACGAAGAACTGAAAACAATATTAAATATTGCTTTGCTTAACAAATATGGATATAAAATATCGCATATAGACAAAATGAATCCGGCGGAATTAAG
Organism: Chitinophagaceae bacterium; assembly: GCA_037718865.1. Taxonomy (GTDB): domain Bacteria; phylum Bacteroidota; class Bacteroidia; order Chitinophagales; family Chitinophagaceae; genus JADCRZ01. Next base: position 250,411 of record JBBJMP010000006.1, read on the forward strand.
GGATAAAATTGTCTCACTGTCACAGAGTGAAGCCCAACAGGAAAGAATGATCAACGAATTAATTCAATTCATGATCGACCTGGATATGGATAAGTTCGAATCTTTGCTGGATAACTTTATTATGGCACGTGGCATAGACAAAGCAATTGTGCAGGTTATTTTTCCCTTTCTGGAAAAGATTGGCATTTTATGGATGACAAATCATGTAAACCCCGCTCAGGAACACCTGGTAACCAATATCATACGACAAAAGCTCATCGTAGGTGTTGAAGGTGCCTTCACGCATTTTAATATTAATAAAACGATCCTGCTGTTCCTTCCGGAAGGGGAGCATCATGAATTGGGACTACTATATATGTATTACCTTTTAAAAAATAAAGGTATCCGAATTCTGTATTTAGGTGCCAATGTCCCCATTAACGATGTGGAATTTGTCGCCACGATAAAAAAACCCGATTATCTGTACACCCATCTTACCTCAGTGGCCGGAAACTTCAATTTTGAAAGGTTTCTTAATCACGCCCAGGTTAAATTACAGGCTTTTCCACTGGTCATTTCAGGCCAATTAACCCAGAGTTATAGAAAAAAAATTCCTCCTTCTATCTTATTTAAACGTTCACTTTCAGAAGTTTTGGAATACGTTTCCTCCTTATAATAATAAAATATATATACTATTTATTGAGTGTGTTTGAGTTATCTTTTAACATAAGATTTTCAACAAATATTTTGCTGGTTAACTGATTATTGTTTAATTTTATGCGTGTTCTAATTAAACAGTTTTTTATGTCATCTTTAGAATTTAACCAGTTGTTAGTGAATAATGCGGAGTTTTTAAAGCCCTTTGCTATTACATTAACCAGGGATAACGACGCTGCACAGGATCTTTATCAGGAAACTCTATACAGGGCTCTAGCTAATAAAGATAAATACAATGTAGGAACGAATATTAAGGCATGGTTGTATACTATCATGCGTAATATTTTCATTAATAATTATCGCAGAAAAGCAAAGCAAAACACCATTTTCGACAATACACCCAATGAATTCCTGCTAAATCATAACCAGGCGGTAACTACCAATGAAGCCGAAAGTAATTTAAAGCTTAAAGACATAACAGTGGCTATTCATGGACTTCCAGAGATATTCCGCAATCCTTTCTTGCTTTACTTCGATGGGTATAAATACCATGAAATTGCCGATATGCTTAGCGAACCCCTTGGAACAATAAAAAGCCGTATTCACTTCGCCCGTAAGTTATTGAAAGCGCAGATTCAGCGTTTCTGATAAAATTGAATAGTTTTAGTTTAGATGGTTTGCCCGTATTACAGGTAAACCATTTTTTGTTTCAGAAGCATCTTAATCATCGGTCGAATCAGGCTTCGATCGCTTTAACACCTTCTCGTAATTTTAATTAACAGATTCGTTCTTGCCAAAAAAAGTAGTAGTAATTGGTGCAGGGTTTGCCGGACTCTCCGCAGCGACATTCATGTCAAAGGCCGGTTGGGAAGTGCATGTGGTGGAACAGCATGGAATACCCGGCGGCCGTGCACGCCAGTTCCGGGAAAATGGCTTTCTATTCGATATGGGGCCGAGCTGGTACTGGATGCCGGATGTATTCGAACGGTATTTCAGGCAGTTTGGCAAAAAGGTTTCGGATTATTATTTATTGCAACGACTAGACCCTTCGTATCGCATTTATTGGAACGATGGTCTTATGGACATACCGGCATCTATCGATGAGCTGAAGCAGATTTTTGAAACCCTGGAGTCAGGTGCTGCTCTAAAACTCGACCGGTTTCTGGAAGAAGCTTCTTATAAGTACCAGGTTGGGATGAAAAAACTGGTATTTAAACCGGGTCGTTCTTACCTGGAATTTTTTGATTGGGATGTAATAACCGGGGTGTTCAGGCTGGATGTTTTTACATCTATGAAAAAGCATGTTCATAAATATTTCAAGCATCCCAGGTTACAGCAACTGCTTGAATTTCCGGTGTTGTTCCTGGGCGCTATGCCCGAAAAAACACCTGCCCTGTATAGCCTCATGAACCATGCCGACATCAGCGGGGGCACCTGGTACCCGGCAGGAGGCATGTATCAGATTATTGATGCCATGTTTCAGCTGGCAGTGGAGAACGGTGTCCATTTCCACTTTAATGAAGAAGCTATAGAAATAAGTATGTACAAGAACAAAGCATCAGGTGTTAGAACAAAACAAAGATCAAACGGCCATCAGATCACTAAACATTACGAGGCAGACGTAGTCATCGGGAGTGCGGACTATCATTTTATTGAAAGCCGCTTATTACCTGAACAGTACCGTAGTTATTCTGAATCTTATTGGGACAAGCGCGTAATGGCCCCATCCTGTTTATTATATTATGTAGGATTGAATAAACGATTAGACAATATCCGGCATCATTCGCTCTTTTTTGATTCACCATTCGATCAGCACGCCCGTGAGATCTATGTTACCAAAGAATGGCCTTCCCATCCGTTATTTTATGTAAGCGCAACTTCCGTTTCAGATGAATCGGTAGCACCTGAGGGCTGTGAAAACCTCTTCTTGTTGATACCGGTGGCAGCCGGTCTGGAAAATGATTCCACGGCACTAAGAGAAAAATACTTCGATTTAATCATTGCAAGGATGGAACAGCATTTGGGCCAGTCGATAAAAGATGCTATTGTATTTAAGAAGTCTTTTGCCCACAGCGATTTTGTTAATGAGTATAATTCGTATAAAGGGAATGCATATGGTCTGGCCAATACCTTAATGCAAACGGCGGTACTGAAACCAGCGTGCAGGAGTAAGAAGGTAGATAATATTTTCTATACAGGGCAATTGACAGTCCCTGGCCCGGGCGTGCCGCCTTCACTTATAAGTGGTGAAGTGGTAGCGAAACAGGTCTTAAAATATTTTGGATAAAAATGGTTTGTGTTGACATAAGTCTGAACGAGGAAATCAAAAGGTTCAACAAAAAGATTTTATTGGATAAACGGTGCATTTTTTAGATGAATTCAATAAACCAATGGGTTTGGTTGTTGTTAAAAACAACGGGTAATTTTTGATGATTTTTTTTAAACGATTTAATCTATGATGCAATTGTTTCACATCGTCAGTGAAAACTGTAGCCGCATAACTACGGAAAAGTATAGCACTTCGTTCTCTTCCGCTATTAAATTATTGCACCATGACCTCCGCAAGCCCATTTATAATATCTACGGTTTTGTAAGGTTTACAGACGAAATAGTTGATACTTTTCATGAGTATGATAAAGCATTGCTATTGGCGGAATTTAAAAGAGATGCGTTCGCCGCAATACACGGAAAGATGAGCCTGAACCCGATATTGCACAGTTTTCAATTAACGGTAAATCATTATGGCATTGATCATGAGCTGATAGAAGCTTTCTTTAAAAGTATGGAAATGGATCTTGCCAAAAAGCAGTACGACAAGGATACTTATGACGAGTATATATATGGGTCCGCAGAAGTAGTGGGCCTGATGTGTTTGTATATCTTTTGTGAAGGGAACCGGGATTTGTACCAAAAACTGAAGGCATCTGCGCGTTCGCTTGGGGCGGCTTTTCAAAAAGTAAATTTTTTGCGCGATGTGAAAGCAGATTTTACGGGTATGGACAGAGTATACTTTCCAGGGTGCGATTTCTCAAATTTTACAAGTTGTGCTAAACTAAAAATTGAAGAAGATATTCAAAGCGATTTTAACCAAGCCTATCAGGGCATTATGGCTTTACCGATCAAAGCACGTTTTGGCGTGTATGTCGCTTACAACTATTATTATTCTTTATTCAAAAAGATAAAACAAACGCAGCCCTCGCGCATCATGGAAGAACGCATCCGGATACCGAATTATAAAAAGGCTATGATAATAATGAAAGCAGGATTAAAAAATCAGTTAAATTTAATCTGAAATAGGTTTAAAGAAAAAGTATCTCAAGTCAAGTCATACATCATAATACAGCATCGTGTCGGAAGTAGTGTTAGTAAATGAGCGGGATGAAGAAATAGGGACCATGGAAAAAATGGCGGCGCATCGCTACGCTCATTTGCACAGGGCCTTCAGTGTTTTTATTTTTAATTCCAGAGGTGAGATGCTGTTACAGCAGCGGTCCCGGGAAAAGTATCACAGTGGCGGCCTTTGGACAAATGCCTGTTGTAGCCATCCGCTTCCAGGCGAAGATATACTTGAAGCTGCAGGGAGGAGATTGATGGAAGAGATGGGTTTTAAAACCAGGCTGAAAAAAATATTTCACTTTACTTACAAGTCGGAATTTGATAATGGATTAACTGAATACGAATTCGATCATGTATTTACAGGTGTATACGAAGGCATGATCAGGCCTGATAGGTCGGAACTGCAAAACTACCGTTACCTGGATCTGGAATCCATAAATGCAGGTTTGGAAGATGATCCCGGAGCCTATACGGCCTGGTTTCATATTGCCTTTCCTTTAGTGGCCAAATGGGCTGGTCAGCAGTGGGGCAACATAATCGATTTACCAATGGCTGATACGTAACATTGAACTTCAGACTATGAACTTCTACATTTATTTTGGCATAATCATAGTGGTTTTCTTTCTTATGGAAGGGATCACCTGGCTCACACACCGGTTCGTGATGCATGGATTCCTGTGGTTTCTTCATGAGGATCATCACAGAAAAAGGCCTGGCTTTTTTGAAAAAAATGATGCTTTTTTCGTGATTTTCGCCATTCCCAGTTTCCTATGTATATTAATCGGCACGATCAGGCCGGTATACTGGCTGCAGGCATTGGGTTTTGGCGTAATGGCTTATGGGTTCGCCTATTTCCTGGTGCACGATGTGATCATTCACCAACGGTTTAAATGGCTTACAAGAACCAATAATAACTACGTTAAAACAATCAGGTGGGCGCATAAAATGCATCATAAACACCTGGATAAAGAAGAGGGAGAATCATTCGGCATGCTGATGGTGCATCGCCGGTATTTTGAAAAGGTCAGGAAAGAAAAGAAACGGAGGCATTTTACAATCGGCAGTTCCCCTTACAAACAGAACGAATCATGAGGTTTCCTAAACTTGCCGTCATTGTAAATCCATAGAATCCGCGCTAATGTATGGATCATAAAGTTCAGGAAACCACCAATGCCAGTTCACGCCATTATGACTATATTATTGCCGGGGCAGGAGCTGCAGGACTAAGTTTACTGGTAAGGATACTACGGTCAGGAAAACTCAGCAGCAAAAAAATATTGTTGCTGGATCAGGAAGTAAAAAATAAAAATGACCGTACCTGGTGTTTTTGGGAAAAAGGAACTGGTTTTTTTGAGGAGATTGTATACAGGAAATGGCAAACATTATGGTTTCATGGTAAAGATTTTTCACGGAAGCTGGACATTGCTCCGTACCAGTACAAGATGATCCGCGGAATCGACTTTTATAGCTATTGCCTTAATATCATCGGTAAAGCTGAAAATGTTACCATCCGGTATGGCAAGGTTACTCAACTTTATGGCAATGGTTTAGAAACCTGGGTATTGGTGGACAACGAGCGATTTACAGCAGAATACATTTTTAACAGCATCATACTGGACAGGCCAATACCCAAACCGGGTGAATACCACCTGCTTCAGCACTTCAAAGGGTGGATCATAAATACAGAAATTCCGGTGTTCGACATCAAAGAAGCAACCCTTATGGATTTTCGGGTTGATCAGCAACAGGGAGCAAGCTTTGTTTATGTTATGCCGTTTTCAACCACCAGGGCTTTGGTGGAATACACCGTATTCTCGGAAAAGGTGCTTTCGCAACATGAATATGAAGAACGATTAATCCAGTATATTAACACATTCAATTGTGGTGCATATGAAAGGGAAGATGAAGAGTTTGGAGTGATACCCATGACCAACCAGGCTTTCCCACGTCGCACCGGGAATATCATCTATATGGGCACGGCAGGCGGACAAACAAAGGCTTCCAGTGGATACACTTTTCAATTCATACAAAAAAGCACTGCCGCAATAGTAGATGCCTTTCCTGATAACGCCTTCACGCCCGGGCCTGATAAAAAGTTTGATTTTTATGACAGTGTATTGCTAAACGTACTGGCTACCGGCAAGGTTTCCGGTGACCAGATTTTTACTTTGTTATTTAAAAAGAATCTTCCGCAAAGCATATTTTCTTTCCTGGATAATGAATCCTCTTTCTTTGAAGACTTAAAGATTATCTCTTCTCTTCCTACCCTTCCTTTCCTTCAGGCCGGTTTACAGCAGATCTCCATGCACAGGCACAGGTGAAGCAGATTCCGGATTGTGAATGAGTTGATTTACAAAATTGTTTCAGATTCTATTACATTTGTAGCCTTAATGAATGGCCTTATTCGTTTGCTTACCTTAAATACAGATTGATGTTTCTATTAGGCATTGATATCGGCACTTCTTCTATCAAAGTATCATTAGTAGATTCACAAACCCGGCAATGCATTGCTGCAGCACAGTATCCTGATCATGAAACGCCTATTACTTCCATCCGGCCGGGATGGGCCGAGCAGTCACCCGAAATGTGGTGGGAACATGTTCAACAGGCTGTTGTAAAAATGCATGCTTCGGCTCAATACGATCCTTCACAGATATCAGCTATCGGAATAGCCTACCAGATGCATGGCCTCGTAGCAGTTAACAAAAATCAGGAGGTATTATTTGCTTCAATCATATGGTGTGACAGCAGGGCAGTAGATATTGGCGAGCAGGCCTTTCATGCGATCGGAGAAGAAAGATGCCTGTCTCACCTGTTGAATTCACCGGGAAATTTTACGGCTGCCAAACTTGCCTGGGTAAAACAGCACAAACCGGAACTCTATGCACAAATCGACAAGATCATGTTACCCGGCGATTACGTGGCCATGAAATTAACCGGCGAAATCACCACAAGCATCTCGGCTCTTTCTGAAGGCATTTTCTGGGATTTCAAAACCAATCAACTTTCCCGGGATGTTTTGGAATATTTTGGTTTTGAGGAACGCATTTTCCCCCCTGTCAATGCCGTTTTTTCCGAACATGGAAGGCTGAAAGAGTCAATAGCTCAAACACTGTCTCTCAAACCCGGCATTCCCATAACCTACAAGGCCGGGGATCAGCCCAACAATGCCTTATCGCTGAATGTACTTGAACCCGGTGAAGTGGCTGCTACCGCCGGCACTTCAGGCGTTATTTACGGAGTCAGTGACAAACTGATCTTTGATCCGCAATCAAGGGTTAATACCTTTGCTCATGTAAATCATTCGTTGGAAAATACCCGGTTAGGCGTATTATTGTGTGTTAATGGCACAGGCATTCTGAACCGGTGGGTTAAAGGCCTGTTCACTCCTTTGGTCAATTATAAACAGATGGACAAAGAAGCTGCTGAAATAGTTCCGGGTGCTGACGGACTCCGGGTACTACCTTTCGGAAACGGGGCCGAGCGAATGCTCAGGAATAAGATTGTCGGAGCACACTTCAATAACATCGACCTAAACCTCCATACGCAGGCACATGTTTTTCGTGCGGCACAGGAAGGTGTGGCCTTTTCCTTTCGTTACGGATTAGACATCATGAGGGAAAATGGCATGTACCCGACGATAATTCGTGCGGGTAAGGCTAACCTGTTCCTGAGCGATCTGTTTACCGAAGCTTTTGTTAATGCTACCCAGGTTCCGGTTGAATTGTATAATTGCGACGGGAGTATAGGCGCTGCTATCGGTGCCGGTATCGGCTCAGGGGTTTATGATTCTGCTAAAGAAGCTTTCAGCAACATGAGGCCTGTGCGTCTGGTAGAGCCTGCCTTAAATACGGCCTATGAGGAATACTATGCAGATTGGCTACAGATTTTAAGGAAATTTATGTAATCAGCACAACATACAAAGTCAGATCATCCACAATTTAATGTTCAAATTAATTATATAGTATGTCAAATATTGTAACCGGAGACAGGGAGTATTTCAAAGGCATTGGCGAAGTAAAATATGAAGGTCCGCAGACGGACAATCCGTTTGCTTTTCGATGGTACGATGAAAACAAGGTAGTAGGCGGTAGAACAATGAAAGATTATTTGCGATTTTCCTGTGCCTACTGGCACTCTTTCTGCGGCGATGGAGCCGATCCTTTTGGCGAGCCCACCCAACTTTATCCATGGAACGAGAAATCGGATGCGGTGGAAAAAGCCAAAGATAAAATGGATGCAGCCTTTGAATTCATCACAAAGATGGGTTTGGCCTTTTATTGTTTTCATGACATGGATGTGGTTGATTATACCAATGATGTTAGGGAGAACGAAAGAAGATTGATGTTGATGGTAGAATATGCGAGGCAAAAACAGTCAGCTAGCGGCGTAAAGCTGCTGTGGGGAACGGCTAACCTTTTTTCCAATCGCAGGTATATGAATGGGGCTTCTACCAACCCCGATTTTCATGTGCTGGCGCACGCAGGCGCACAGGTAAAAACAGCCTTAGACGCAACAATGTCCCTTAATGGCCAAAATTATGTATTCTGGGGCGGTCGTGAAGGATATATGAGCCTGCTTAACACAAACATGAAGCGCGAACAGGAGCATTTTGCTAAATTTCTCCATACGGCAAAAGATTATGCACGAAAGAACGGCTTTAAGGGAACATTTTTTATTGAGCCTAAGCCGATGGAACCTACTAAACACCAGTACGATTATGACAGTGCTACCGTCATAAATTTCCTTCGTCAGTTTAACCTGCTCGACGATTTTAAGCTGAACCTGGAGGTAAACCATGCTACACTTGCAGGCCACACCTTCCAGCACGAATTGCAGGTAGCTGCCGATGCCGGGCTGTTAGGTTCTATGGACGCCAACAGGGGCGACTATCAAAATGGCTGGGACACAGATCAATTTCCCAATAACCTGAATGAACTGGTAGAGGCTATGCTGGTTGTGGTTGAAGCGGGCGGTTTAAAAGGGGGCGGCATCAATTTCGATGCGAAAATCAGACGAAACTCTACTGACAGGGAAGACTTGTTTCATGCGCATATAGGAGGGATGGATGCTTTTGCAAGAGCGCTTGTCATAGCAGACAACATGGTACAAAACTCCGAATACCGAAAACTTCGTTCTGAGCGCTATAATTCTTTTGATACCGGTAAGGGAAAAGAGTACGAAGAAGGGAACCTCAGCCTCGAAGAGCTCAGTGAATATGCAATTCAGAACGGTGAACCTCAGCTAAGAAGTGGCAGGCAGGAATACTTTGAAAACCTGATTAACCGTTATATTTAGTAAGACAAAGCAAACTTTGGCAATAATATAAGCATAAAAATGGCATAAAAATGAGTAATAAAAAATGGTATGCTGTTTATACCAAGCCTCGTTGGGAAAAAAAGGTGGCTGAGTCGCTAACAACACAACAGATTGAAAATTACTGCCCGCTGAACAGGGTACAACGTCAATGGAGCGACAGAAGAAAGACGATCCTTGAGCCCTTATTTAAATCCTATGTATTTGTAAGAATAGAAGAAGACGGTCAAATGCCTGTTCGTGAGATTGATGGCGTGTTGAACTTCGTTACCTGGCTGCGCAAACCGGCTGTTATCCGCAATGAAGAAATTGAGGTGATCAAGCGATTTCTGAACGAACATTCAAATGTAAAAGTGGAGGCGACGCAGGTTAATCTCAATGACAAAGTAAGGATTATCAGTGGGCCGTTGATGATGAGAGAAGGGAATGTGCTTGAAGTAAAGCACAAAACGGTTAAGGTACTGCTTCCATCGCTTGGATTTACATTAGTGGCCGAAATCGAAAAAGGAAACGTTGAAAAAGCACTATTACAATAAAGCCGATTAATTAACCTCAACGGGATCAGAGGAACAATAGCTGAAAAGATTAACAATCTTGTGTTGCAGGTTGGAATACTCAATTTCCACATAAAAAGAATCAAGCTGGAAGAGGATATATTTTTTTATCCCCTGAATTCTGGAATTTAGTATGACGCCTTTTCTAAGAATTTCTACAGCCTGCCCATTTAACGGTAAGGATTGATATTCATTAATAGTCATAACAGAAGGTTTAAAATAGGCCGATTATATTTATCAACATTTAACCAAAATCATTCCAAAACGCTTATAACGTGAGATTATTGTGCTGTTTTTCCAGCGACAGTAAATTACTTGATCGCTATCAAGTTTATATTAAACGATGCCTGCATTTGTTTTCCGCTGGAATTTTTATGAGTGCTGGATGCAACAGCCCTCAATCTGTTAATCTCCCGGGGGCAGACTGGCCATTTTACGGTGGGAACAGTAACGGTAACCGGTATTCGGAATTAAAGCAGATCCATGCAGGCAATGTGAAGGAGTTGGCTGTAGCGTGGACCTATGACGCCCGCGAATCACCTGCTCCAGGCAGCCCGCCGCCCAAACGGGGCAAGTCTATTCAATGCCAGCCAATCGTAGTAAGGGGCGTCATGTACGGTACCACGGCAGAACTCGAATTATTCGCCCTGGATGCTGCCACAGGAAAAGAGATCTGGAAATTTACCCCGCTCAAAGACGAACAGACCTTCAACACGAACAGGGGCGTGGTATACTGGAAGGAAGGGGACGACGAACGAATTCTGTATTCCGCAGGTGCAAGCTTGTACGCCGTAAATGCAAAAGATGGCAAGCCGGTGAATCGATTCGGTCTAAATGGAAGGGTGGATCTGCACGGAGGCCTTTCTGAAAATTTCGATTTTGACGTCAATAAATTGTCGGTAACGGCGACCTCGCCGGGCGCCTTGTACAAAAATACCATAATAATGGGCTCAAGTGTTTCCGAAGGCGGAGATGCAGCACCCGGTCACGTGCGCGGCTTTGATGTGGTAACAGGGAAGCTGAAATGGATCTTTCACACGATACCGCATCCCGGTGAATTCGGTTACGATACATGGCCCGCGGATGCGCACAAAAAAATCGGTGGCGCCAATGCCTGGAGCGGTTTGGTGGTCGACCAGAAAAGAGGGGCCGTTTATTTTGGCACCGGTTCACCCTCTTCCGATTTTTACGGCGGTGACCGTACTGGCATTAACCTGTATGCCAATTGCATCATTTCACTTCAGGCCGAAACAGGCAAAATGAACTGGTATTTTCAAACCATTCATCACGATTTGTGGGATCGCGATCTTCCCTGCCCGCCTAACCTGGCAACAGTGAAGCACCAGGGTAAAGCGGTTGATGTAGTAGTACAGGCTACCAAGGACGGACTTGTATATATACTTGACCGGGACAGCGGTATGTCGCTTTTTCCAGTAGAAGAACGCGCGGTACCGGTGAAAGCCCTGCCTGGAGAAAACCCCTGGCCCACGCAAAAATACCCGTTGAAACCTGCGCCCTTTGCCCACCAGGTCCTTTCCGATTCGGATATCACCAATATCAGTCCTGAAGCACATGCATATGTAAAAAAAAGGTTAAGCGAATTGCCTCGGACAGATAATAAATTCAGTCCACCCAGTGAAGCCGGAACCGTTCTGTTCGGATATAGCGGGGGAGCGGAATGGGGAGGAAATGCCGTTGATCCGCAAGGTGTGCTATATCAAAATTCAAACAATGATCCCTGGGAGCTGAGCATGGTTAATGCGGCGGAGCGCGACCAAAAAATGTCAGCATTATCGAAAGGTAATTCCCTTTATATCCGTCACTGTGCGGTCTGCCATGGCGAAGACAGGAAGGGGAGCGGAAATACTTTTCCTTCCCTGATCAATATTGGCAGTCGTCGATCCGCATCAGAAATCAGCAAGGTGATCAGTTCCGGCCTGGGAAGGATGCCTTCGTTCCGGAACCTGACTGCGGATGAACACAAATCAATTGCAGGATTTCTTACCAATAGCGAATCGTTCCGGCCTGCCGCCCATCCCGGAACGGAGGCCGCGAAGGAAAAAAAGGCCGTTCCCTATTCGCCGAAATATGTCAGCAGGAAATGGAAGATCCTTACCGACCAGGAGGGGTACCCGGCCGTAAAGCCACCCTGGGGATACCTGAATGCCATTGATCTGAACACCGGAGAATACCGGTGGAGGGTGCCCCTGGGAGAATATCCCGAGTTGACAAAGCGGGGTATACCGGTGACCGGCACGGATAGCTATGGCGGTCCGTTGGTGACGGCGGGAGGGCTGGTATTTATAGCCGGCACCCGCGACGAACGTTTTCGCGCTTTTGACTCAAAAACCGGGAAGATCGTGTGGGAGTATCAACTTCCCGCCGGCGGCTTTGCCACTCCTGTGACCTATGAGGTAGATGGAAAGCAGTACATCGCCATCGCAGCAGCCGGTGCCCGCGGACAAAAGCTGGGCAAGGGATACATGGCCTTTTCATTAAAACCGATAGAAGTCCCAAATGGACATTAGCCATTTACCTTCAACTCATTCACGTCCAGTATAAGTATTTTTAAAAAAAGTTTAGATTTAATTTTTTTCATTGTAAATTCCGTCTACAAATCCTCCCCTGTTTAAAATCCTTGTTTTCTACCTTGTATACCAATTGATTCATTTGAGGATTAGCCAGTAGATCTTGCTTGCATGAAATTCCTATGACCTCATTCATGGAAGAGATTTATTAAGCAGGTGAGTAGTATGAGGTGTAGCAAAAAAGAGTTGGCAAGGGTATTAATAAACTTAAACGGGCAAAATGAAACAGGGCATATATATTTTCATTTATATAGTTACAGTACTTTCTTTGGTAACCGTTGAGCATAGTTTTGCTCAAACTTTGTCTGATACCTCATTGCAGGGTCGACCCAAGCAGCAAAAAAAAACATGCATCCAGGTGCAACAGAAAATAGACTCCAGATTGTTTCAGGCGGTGCGGGAATCACGAGGTGAACAGATGGATGCGGGCGTTCTGCGATTGGCAAAGGTCATTGCAGATAATAAAGGAAATTTAATGGTGGACATCCAGGCCGATGTTAATGATGTGTTGCTCAGGAAGATTGAAGCCCTTGGCGGCAAGATCATTTATCCGTCAAAGAGATACCATACCATCAGGGCGCAGGTGAACCTTTCCATGGTTGAGACGATTGCCGGTTATCCGGATGTTAAATTTATTGAGCCGGCAGCCACTGCGGTGACAAATGGTTGAGTCCGGTGCATTGAATTGGCGAGGTTGCCAAAAGGTATAGGCAGCGAATGATTGTACTCTTTATTTATAGAACCAAAACTAACCCATGAATCAGAAAATTTACGCTGTTCCTGTTGCTTTATTGCTGTTTTTTTTTACGGCAAACCTTGCCTTAGCGCAAACGCAGCCTGAAGCATTACGACAGATCCAATTACTTATCCAGGAAAAGGAATCGCGTACGCCCGCACAACAGAAAATTGATTCCCGGTTGTTGCAGGCGTCCAGGGAAACGAGGGGTTTAAAAATGGCCGAAGGGGTTAACCTTGACCCTGCAAAATTGAATATGGATAACCAGGGTTACGTAGATGTTGATTTAAGTGCTGTCGTGACCGATGCGCTGATTACCAAAATCGAAGCCCTTGGCGGTAAGATCATATATCCCTCCCGGAAATTCCAGACCATCAGGGCGCAAGTGAAACTTTCCACGGTTGAAACAATAGCAGGTCTTGCGGAGGTCAGGTTCATTGAACCGGCCGCTATCCCTATGACCGTTGGTTCGGGTATTCCAAAAAATAACCTGCCTGGAAAGGGCATTAACAGGCCAGTTACTTCCTTAGGTGCTGCTGCGGAAAGCACCATCAAGTCATCCCGGCCTTCGTTTGAAGCCAGGGCCGCAAAGGTGCGCAACCAGTTAAAAGAATACCTGTTTAAGCAAGGTCTTCGTATGCCCTTTGCGGGTACCGTTAATTCGCAGGGTGACCGCGCCCACCGCGCTGACGACACCCGCAACACTTTCGGGTATGAAGGGCAGGGTATCCGGATAGGCGTATTGTCGGATAGTTATGACGCACTGGGTGGTGCTGCCGGCGACATAGCCACCGGGAACCTTCCGGGTATAGGGAACCCGCTTGGTAATACTACTCCTGTAACGGTATTGGTTGATGCTCCAAACAGATCAGATGAAGGGCGGGCCATGTTACAGATTGTTCACGACCTGGCTCCCAAAGCACAGCTTTTTTATGCTACCGCTGTCATTAGTCCAGCCAGCTTTGCCGACAATATCCTGGCTTTACGCAATGCGCCATATAATTGTGACATCATCATTGACGATATAAGCTGGTCCAATGAACCGGTATTCCAGGATGGGATTATAGGGCAGGCTGTGAATACGGTAACTGCGGGCGGTGCACTTTATTTCTCATCTGCCGGTAATGCAGGCTCACTTGCCAAAAATACATCCGGCGTCTGGGAGGGCGATTTCAACGACACAGGCTCTCCGGTATTCACTTTCCCTGCTGGTACAAAATCAGGAACCATCCATAATTTTGGTACGGTGGACACAGCTATTAATGGCAATGTAATTTTAGCAGCCAACCAATTTCACAGTTTGCATTGGGCTGATCCCTTAGGCGCTTCCGGTAATGACTACGACTTGTTTTTAGTAAGCGCTACAGGAACTATCAAAGGGTCATCGACTAATCTTCAAAACGGCAGACAAAATCCGATTGAAACAATTTCTGGAAATCCGCTTCCGTCCCTGGTTGCCGGTGATCGGTTGGTTATATTTAAAGCAGCAGCCGCCCAGGTGGTGGCTTTTCATGTGAATACCAACAGGGGAAGACTTACCAAAGCAACAACAGGCCAGACCCACGGACATTCGGCGGCAGTAAATGCCTATAGTGTGTCAGCTACTCCTGCGGTCGGCCCCTTTCCCAATCCCTTTTCTGCATCCAACCAGGTTGAAAATTTTACCTCCGATGGCCCCAGGCGAATGTTCTTCAATGCAGACAGCACACCTATTACACCTGGAAACTTTCTCATTGGTGCCAATGGGGGAGCCGTCCGAAACAAGCCCGATATTACGGCTGCAGATGGAGTCTCGACCACCCTGCCGGGAAGTTCCGGCTTAAACCCTTTTTTCGGTACCTCCGCCGCGGCTCCGCACGCAGCGGCCATTGCGGCTTTACTTAAATCTGCAAACATAGCGCAGACACCGGCGCAGATCAGAGCGATCCTGACATCTACAGCACTTGACATTGAATCGCCCGGTTATGATAACATTAGCGGCCATGGCGTTATTCAGGCTTTCCAGGCTATGCAGGCGGTGAGCCCGGCACCACTATCTAATGTCAGCCTTGGCACGGTTACAACAACGGAGGGTACCTTCAGCAACAATAACGGGATCATTGATCCAGGCGAACAAGGCAATTTAGTCGTGCAGCTAAACAATTCCTCCCTGGTTGAGGCCACCAGTGTCAATGCTACCATATCTACCCTCACTCCCGGCGTTACGATAACCCAGCCTATGGCTGCTTATGGTTCGATTGCACCATCAGGTAATGCCCTTAACACTGCAACACCGTTCAGCTTTGTGGTGAACTCCTCAGTACCCTGCGGAACAACCTTAACTTTTACTATGGTAGTAACGTTCGGGGGAGGAGCTAGCCCGCAGGGTTTACTGTTTAGGGTTACAACAGGCAGCCGCGCAGTGCCTGCCATTACTTCTGCATTGGGTTCAACCCCTCCGGCAGGATCAGGCTTTACATCAGCAACGGGTACCCAAACCGGACGAATAAACCGATCTACTACCGGTGAAGTTTCATCTTGTGCTGTTCTTAGGGTTGCCCCAGGCCTTGCTGCAACAACCGGAGCACGTTTATATGATGCTTATACGTTTATCAACAGTTCTGCCTCCAGCCAATGTGTTACGGTTACGATGTCGAGTGCAAACGCTGGCAATTTATTTACAGTGGTGTATAATGACAGCGGGTTTGTTCCTGCTAATCCCAATGTCCATTATCTTGGAGATGCCGGGAATTCCTTCAGTCCTCAGACCTTCAGTTTCAATGCACCTGCGGGCAAATCGTTCACCCTGGTAATTCATGAGGTAACGCCTGCCAATGCAGCGGGTTCCCCTTATACCCTGAATGTCAGTTTAAGTAACTGTACGCCCGGCCCCGCCTGCAGTCCGATTGAGATCACGACCACCACCATTGCTGTGGGGGCAACAGGGTCTCCATACACTCAATCCTTCAGCGCTTCGGGTGGAAGCAACAGTGGAATTTATACTTTTTCACTAATAGGTAACCTGCCTGCAGGCCTATCCTATACCGGCAACACGCTGTCTGGTACGCCAACGCAGGCAGGTAGTTTCCCAATCTCAATAATAGCCAATGATCCTGCCGGATGTCCAGCTGATACCAATAACTACATACTGGTTATTACCGGAATTGTTCCGGCATCAGTAACAACAACAGCCGGTACGCCACAGACCACCTTTCCCCTTTCAGTACTACCTGTTGCGTTACAGGCAAGTGTCCGGGACAGCAGCGGTAATCCGTTAAGCGGGGTGAATGTTATCTTCTCTGCTCCGGATACGGGCGCCAGCGGAAGGTTTGCGGGCGGTCTTTCAACCGTAACGGTAGTTACTGACAGCTCCGGCATAGCTACTGCACCGGCATTTACTACAAATGCTATTACCGGCACTTATACAGTAACAGCAACAGTCGTGGGTGTAACTACACCGGCAATCTTCACGCTGACCAACTTCTGTCCTACGGTTGTAACCAGTAACGCAGATAGCGGTCCAGGTACCTTACGTGCCATACTCAACAGTGCCTGCCAGGGTATTACGGTTACTTTTGATCCTGGCATCATCATGATCACGCTAACCAGTGGCGAGTTGCTCATTAATAAAGCAATAACCATTAACGGACCGGGTGCTGACAAGCTAACGATTAGTGGCAACAACCTGTCCCGCATTTTTAATATAGATGCCGCTGCTTCCACTGTATCTATTTCAGGCATGACAATCAGGGACGGGAAGCCACAGGCAAATTCACCAAATGGCGGAGGAGGTATTCTTGTAAACTCAGGAGCCTTAATTTTAACCAGTTGTGTGGTAACAAATAACGATGCCTCACTTGCCGAGTTTGCAGAGGGCGGAGGTATCGACAACGAAGGGGGAGGGGTAGTAACAATAGATCGCTCTTCAATTATAAACAACACGGCTCTGGAAGATGGCGGCGGAGTAGCGAATTGGGGTACCTCTATGACAATAATCAACAGTACGATAGCAGGAAACACATCCGGCCCGGCTGGCGCAGGTGGAGGCATTTTCAGCTATGTACCTTTGACGCTAATGAATTCGACCGTATTTGGAAATTCAGCTCAATGGGGTGGTAATATATATAGATCTGCCAGTACGATTACCTTTGGAAACAATATTATTGCCGGAGGAACACTGATCGGTACAGGAGGAGTGGGACCAGATATCATCGGCGCTGGTTTTGTTTCTGCAAATTACAACCTGATCCAAAATACTGCCGGATCTACGATAACCGGAACAACTACCCGAAATATTACCGGTGTAAGTCCAAACCTGCTGCCCCTGGGTAATTATGGGGGGATAATTCCTGGCCTGTTGCCCAAACCAAATAGCCCGGTCATTAACCGGGGAGATTCGGCACTGATTTCGGGTACGGATCAGCGTGGCTTACCGCGGGTATCCGGGATCCGGGCAGACATTGGTGCAATGGAAACATTTTACGCCTCAACTGCGTTCAGTGGTACGCCTCAATCAACGGCCGTTAGAACGCCGTTTGCTACACCTCTGGCAGTAAAGGTTACAGAGTCGGGCAATGACATTGGCGGTGTTGATGTAATATTTATTGCTCCCCTTACTGGGCCAAGCGGTACTTTCCCTGATCCGTCTGCTATTGATACAGTAACAACCAACACCAATGGGATCGCTACGGCACCTGTGTTTACCGCCAATGATACAGTAGGCACTTACACGGTGACGGGCAATATAGGTATGGAATTTCCAGCCATTTTGTT
Source organism: Chitinophagaceae bacterium (assembly GCA_037718865.1). GTDB lineage: Bacteria > Bacteroidota > Bacteroidia > Chitinophagales > Chitinophagaceae > JADCRZ01. Next base: position 268,329 of record JBBJMP010000006.1, read on the forward strand.
CACTTTGACGAACACTACTTCGCTCCCTGTAACATTTGGTCCTACTTCAGCAACAGGGTCTAATTGTACTGCTCAAATAAGGTGGGAAACGCTCACTGAATTAAATAATAAATACTTTACGGTTGAACATAGTGCCGATGGTATACGCTACAGTCCATTAGATACCGTCACAGCCAAAGGAAACAGTACTAACAGGCAGACCTATAACTACAGCCATCTTTCTGCTGTTAATGGGACCAACTACTACCGCATCAGGCAAACAGATCTTGATGGAGCTTTTACACTCAGCAGTGTGATGGTTGTTGTAAACGCTTGTGACCGGTCACCGATAGTTGCCTTCCCCAATCCGGTGAAAGACAATCTGACGGTAATGCTTACGGGTACTTCCAGGCAGACACTAACTGTTTACGATGGTAAGGGTCGCCAAATCACGCAATATATTGTTAACGGAGGCACTCATAAAATTAATGTAAGCAGATGGTCAAGCGGGATGTATACGCTTACCGTAAGCGAAAAAGGCAAGACAACGTATACGGTAAAAGTTATTAAAAATTAAAGAATACCAGCCAGGTAAGACTTATTATTCACTTTACAATGGATTAATTGACCCAGGCTTTTAAGGCCTGGGTCAATTAACTTAAAATTATACTGCTTTTACTCAAATGGCATTCAACATCCTTACTGCGTATTTAATTCTTAAAAAAGTTTTGATTTAATTTTTTTCATTGTAAATTCATAAATAAATCCTCCCTTTTAAAATTCCCTTTATTTCCGCGTTGTATTTTATGTGATCATTTACTGACCAGCCAATAAATAGATATTGGCTTGCATGAATTCCTGTGACCTGCTTCGGGCAAAGTATTTTATAAAACGTTTCGCTCAAAACCAAAAACTAACCCATGAATCAGAAAATTTACGCTATTCTTATTGCTTTAACGCTGGTTTTCTCAGCAAACCTTGCTTTGGCGCAAATTCAACCTGAAGCATTACGGCAGATCCAATTGATTTTACAGGAAAAGGAATCGCGTACGCCGGCTCAACGCAAAATAGATTCCCGGTTGTTGCAGGCGGCCAGGGAAACGAGAGGTTTGAAAATGACGGAAGGTGTGAACCTGGAACCTGCGAAATTAAATATGGATAATCAGGGTAACATAGATGTTGATGTAAGTGCTGTCGTGTCCGATGCGCTCATTGGCAAAATCGAGGCCCTTGGCGGCAGGATCATTTATCCTTCCTGGAAGTTCCATACCATCAGGGCGCAAATAAAACTTTCAGCGGTTGAAACGGTAGCAGGGTTTGCGGAGGTTCGGTTCATTGAACCGGCCGCTATTGCTATAACCGTTGGTTCAGGTATTCCTAAAAATAATTTACCTGGAAAAGGCATTAACCGACCAATTGCTTCCCCGGCTGCCGCTACGGAAGGCACCGTTTTCAAGTCACCCCGGCCTTCGTTTAAAGCCAGGGCCGCAATGGTGCGCAGCCGGTTGGAAGAACATTTGCGTAAGCAGGGTGTGCGTATGCCCTTTGCCGGCACTGTTAATTCGCAGGGCGACCGCACCCATCGCGCTGACGACACACGCAACACTTTCGGATATGAAGGGCAGGGTATCCGGATAGGCGTATTGTCGGATAGTTATAATGCATTAGGTGGTGCTGCCGGTGATATAGCCAGCGGGAACCTTCCGGGTGTTGGAAACCCGCTCGGTAATACTACTCCTGTAACGGTACTGGCTGATTTACCAAACAGAATAGATGAAGGGCGGGCCATGTTACAGATCGTTCACGACCTGGCTCCCAAAGCACAGCTTTTTTTTGCTACTGCATTTATAAGCGACGCAAGCTTTGCTGATAATATTCTTGCCTTACGAAATGCACCTTATAACTGCGACATTATTATCGACGATATCTTCTATTTTAACGAACCGGTATTCCAGGATGGGAGAATAGCCCAGGCAGTGAATACGGTAACTGCAGACGGTGCGCTGTATTTTTCGTCGGCTGGAAATGAAGGCTCCCTTGCCAAAAATACTTCCGGCGTATGGGAGGGCGATTTTAACGACTCAGGTTCTCCGGTATTCACTTTCCCTGCTGGTGCAAAATCAGGGACCATCCATAATTTTGGCACTGCAGCAACACCGCTTAATGGCAACATAATCATTCAAACAGGATTATTTTATAACCTCAACTGGGCTGATCCGTTAGGCGCTTCCGGTAACGATTATGACCTGTTTTTAGTTAGTGCAACCGGCATTGTTAAGGCCTCATCCACCAATATTCAAAATGGCACTCAGAATCCCTACGAATTTATGTCGGTAAGTCCGCTGGTAGCCGGTGATAGATTGGCTGTATTTAAAGCAGCCGCCGCCCAAGTCGTGGCATTTAGTGTGAATACAGGTCGTGGACGACTTACTACGGCAACAACAGGTCAAATCCACGGACATACTGCGGCAGTGGATGCCTTTAGCGTGGCTGCGGTGCCCGCTGCACAGCCTTTCGGCCTGCCAGGCTCTCCGACAGGGCCTTTCCCTAACCCTTATTCGGCATCAGACCAGGTAGAACTTTTTTCTTCTGACGGCCCCAGGCGTATGTTCTTTAATGCCGACAGCACACCTGTTACACCGGGTAATTTTCTCTTTGGTACAAATGGGGGAGTCGTCCGGAACAAGCCCGATATTACAGCTGCTGACGGCACTTCCACCACTGTTCCTGGTTTCATTCCCTTTTACGGCACCTCTGCCGCGGCACCGCATGCGGGCGCCATTGCGGCTTTACTCAAATCTGCAAACATAGCGCAGACACCGGCTCAGATCAGAACGATCCTGACATCAACAGCGCTCGACATTGAATCGGCCGGCTATGACAACATCAGCGGCTCTGGCATACTTCAGGCTTTCCAGGCTATGCAGGCAGTAAGTCCCACACCGGTATCTAATATCAGCCTTGGTACGTTTACAACAACCGAGGGTACATTCAGCAATAACAATGGAGCCCTTGATCCCGGCGAACAGGGCAGTTTAGTCGTACAGCTAACAAACCCCTCCCTGGTTGAAGCAACCGGTGTCAATGCGACCATCTCTACCACCACTCCGGGCGTTACGATAATCCAGAGCACTGCAGCCTATGGTTCGATAGCACCATCAGGCAATGCCCTTAATACTGCAACACCCTTCACCTTTGTGGTGAACTCATCAGTACCCTGCGGAACAACGATAACCTTTACGATAATAGTCACGTTCGGAGGTGGAGGACCGAGTCCCCAGGGCTTCCAGTTTACGGTTACGACAGGCAGTCGGGCAGCGCCTCCCATCACTTCTGCGTTAGGCTCTACGCCTCCTACAGGACCGGGCTTTACATCAGCAACCGGAACCCAAATTGGAAGGCTTTCCCGAAATACACCGGTTTCCTCTTGCGGTATGCAGAAAATTACGCCGGTCTTAGCTGATCCTGCCGGGGCCCGTATATTTGATTCATACACATTCACAAATCCTAACGCAGTAAATCAGTGTGTTACTGCGACGCTGACGGCTACAAACGGCATCAACCTGTATCTGGTAGCCTACAATGACAGTGGTTTTGTCCCGGCTACCCCGAATAGACACTTCCTGGCTGATCTGGGCTTATCTCAAGCCACTCAGACGTTCAGCTTTACCGCCCCTGCGGGAAAATCATTCACCCTGGTTATTCATGAAGTGACACCTGCCAATGCAGCTGGTTCTCCTTATACGCTGAACGTCAGTTTAAGCAACTGCACGCCACCTCCCGACTGCAGTCCGGTTGAGATCACGACCACCACCATTGCCACTGGAGCAACAGGGTCTCCATATACACAATCCTTTAGCGCTTCAGGTGGAAGCAACAGTGGCGTTTATACCTTTTCACTGCTAGGTAACCTCCCTGCAGGTTTATCCTTTACCGGCAACACGCTGTCCGGTACGCCTACGCAGGCAGGTAGTTTCCCTATCTCTATAATAGCTAATGATCCCGCAGGATGTCCTGCAGATACGATGAACTACACCCTCGTCATTGCCGGGATTGTCCCTGCATCGGTGACAGCAACAGCCGGTACGCCACAGACCATTCTTCCGCTTACAGTGCTACCCATTACCTTACAGGCAACGGTACGGGACAGCAGCGGTAATCCGTTAAGCGGGGTGAATGTTATCTTCTCTGCCCCGGATACGGGTGCCAGCGGACGATTTGCAGGCGGCCTCTCAACGGTAACTGTTGTTACTAACAGCGCCGGCATAGCCATTGCGCCGGCATTTACCTCAAATACTATTACCGGCACTTATACAGTAACAGCTTCTGTCGTGGGTGTAACCACACCTGCTGTCTTCACGCTGACCAACTTTTGTCCGACTGTTGTAACGAGTAACGCAGACAGCGGGCCAGGTACGTTACGTAGCATACTTGGCGCTGCTTGCCCGGGTATTACGGTTACTTTCGATCCAGGCATCACAATGATCACACTAACCAGTGGAGAGTTGTTGATTAATAAAGGCATAACTATCAGGGGCTCGGGTGCTGACAAGCTAACGATCAGCGGCAACAACCTGTCCCGCATTTTTCATATTTCAGCCGATACTTCCACTGTATCTATCTCAGGAATAACCATCAGGGATGGCAACCCACAGGCAACTTCGCCTAACGGTGGGGGAGGTATTCTCATCAACAATGGTGCAGGCGCAGGTGCGGTTAACCTGACGGGTTGTGTGATCACGAATAACAATGTTTCTTTAACCGGTAATCCCTTAGGCGGGGGTATTGATAAGGAAGGGGGGAACCTGACAATAGACCATTGTTCTATTATCAATAATACGGCTACTTTCCGGGGTGGAGGTATTCAGAGTCAAAGCTTTGGATCAATGTCCGTTATCAATAGCACGATTGCAGGTAACTCAGCAGGAGCAACCGGTATAGGAGGAGGAATTCGGACCTTTTTACCGTTGGCGTTATCCAATTGCACCATCTTCGGCAATGCTGCTCAATCCGGGGGCAATATCTCAAGATCGGGTGATACGGTTACATTTAACAACACCATCATTGCGGGTGGCATACTCCTGGGAACAGGAGGAACCGGGCCTGACATTAGCGGTGTAGGTTTTAAATCGGGCGATTACAACCTGATACAAAACACTGCCGGAGCTACAATAACCGGTATTACTACCCGCAACATTACCGGTGTAAGTCCCAACCTGCTGCCCCTGGGTAACTATGGTGGGATAATTCCTTGCCTGTTGCCAAAGCCAAACAGCCCGGTCATTAACCGCGGAGATTCTGCACTGGTTTCAGGCACGGATCAGCGCGGTTTACCACGGGTATCCGGGGTCCGGGCAGACATAGGTGCAGTGGAAACATTTTACGCATTCACTGCCAGCAGAGGTACACCTCAATCCACTCGTGTTACCATGCCATTTCCTATGCCATTGGCAGTAAAGGTCACAGAATCGGGCAATGACATTGGCGGTGTTGACGTAATATTTACTGCTCCCCTTACCGGACCCAGCGGTACTTTCCCTGGTCCGTCTGCTACAGATACAGTAACAACCAATACCAGCGGAATTGCGACATCGCCTGTGTTTACGGCTAACGATACTATAGGTTCGTACAGTGTGACGGCAACGATCGGCACGATGTTTTTACCTGTTTCTTTTAATTTGACAAACCTAATCAGGGTTCCTGTCACATTCGGTTTAATGTCGGCTTCGGCATCTAATTGTACTGCTCAAATAAGATGGGAAACACTGACTGAGCTAAACAATAATCATTTTACCGTTGAGCATAGTTCAGATGGTGTAAACTACATTCCATTGGATATCGTTCCTGCGAAAGGAAACAGCAACAGTAAGCAGCTGTACAGCTACAGCCACCTGTCTGCGATAAAAGGAAATAATTACTACCGCATCAAGCAGACCGATCTTAACGGAGTCTATACGTACGGTAGTGTAATGGTTGTTAATAACAGTTGTGACAGGTTGCCAATAGTTGCCTTCCCAAATCCGGTTAAAAACAGCCTGACGGTATCGCTTCCCGGCACCTCCAGACAAACACTAACTGTTTACGATGGCAAGGGCCGCCAAATCACGCAATACATTGTTAACGGAGGTACCCATAAAATTAATGCAAGCAGATGGTCAAGCGGCATGTACACGCTTACCATAGGAGAAAAAGGAAAGACAACGTATACAGTAAAGATCATAAAAAATTAAAGCATTCGATAACAAACTAACTCAGGCTTCTGAAGCCTGAGTTAGTTTTTATAAAGATGGGTGACTTGTAAAATAGGTAGTTCTCCTTCCCGTTAAGAATTGCGCTGATTGATCTCATCTCCAATCCAGTTAATAAAAGGTTGGTCAAGGAATGAAGGCAAATCCGCAGAATACCAGTGGCCCTGTGCATTCATCGTTATGATGAAATAACAGCTTCCCGACCAGGGATGCAGGCAGTATATACAATATCTGCCGGTTGCCTGAAGGACACCTCCTTCCCGAAACATTTCCATATTGATGGATACATACCCCCTGACGCCTTTCAGGTCAAACGCTTTTACAAATCCCGCAGCTGAAAAGTCGATGATATCATTCATATATTAATCATTTGCATAAACCCCGAAACATGTTGTTATTTCATACTCTCTATTTTCCTCTCGACGAGAACTTTTCTTTTCAGCCATTTGTTTACCGGCTCCGGAAAATAAGTATGATTTCCTTTTTTATCTTTCAATCCTGACCTGCTCATAAAGATGTTGCTTAGTTCTATCAGCTGTTTCTTATTTCTGCGGTTAGAAAGGGTCCCTTTTAACTGGTTTTGACTTTGTTCTTTAAATACCTTTATTCCCTTACTGATTACCCTGAGTTCATTTTTATATTCTTTTTGTTTCCGGTAAAGGATCATTAACCTGTCATAAGCATACTGGTCAGCATGCCCGGCTTTCACATTTTCTTCGTAATACTTTATAGCGGCTTTAATATCATTATTTAATTCTGCCTCTTTACCAGCAGTGTTCACCTTTTCAATTTGCCTGTGAAGCGTAAGATCTTTCATAATGTAGGTAGTGTTCGGACATTCAAATGTACAGATTTGATGTATTATTTATCCAGGGGTGATTCAACGCGTGTAATCAGTTAAATCATGCTAAATATTTTAGTATCTTTATCCGGTCTTAATACTCATTATTTTACCATGCCGGAATCTGTAAAAGATAAAACAGTATTTTCTCTGCTTGAAGTGACAAAAAGTATTCAACATACGCTCGCTGACAGATACAAAAGTTCATATTGGATCAAAGCTGAGATGAACAAGGTAAACTTTTACAGCCATTCCGGACACTGCTATCCGGAATTGGTGCAGAAGCAAGATGGAAAAGTCATTGCTCAAATGAAATCAAGCCTTTGGAAAGACGATTATATAAACATCAATAGTAAATTTCTTAATGTCTTAAAAGAACCACTGAAGGATGGAATAAAAATTTTGTTTCTCGGGCGAATTTCATTCGACCCTACTTATGGTCTCACGCTGCGGATATTGGATATAGACCCTGGCTACACCATGGGTGATTTAGAAAGAGAGAAGCAAGACACCATTAAACGAATAAGAGATGAAGGAATTTTCGAAAAAAACAAGTCGCTGCAGATTCCGTTGCTACCCCAGCGGATTGCAATCATCTCTGTGGAAACAAGTAAGGGATATGCCGACTTCATAAAGGTCCTTGAAACTAATTCCTGGAGCTATACTTTTTTTTATTTTCTTTTTCCTGCGTTACTCCAGGGAGAAAAAGCCATTGGTTCAATCATAAATCAGTTGAGAAGAATCAAAAAAGTAAAATCGCACTTTGATGTTGTAGCGATAGTCAGAGGCGGTGGCGGAGACATTGGATTATCTTGCTTGAACGACTATGCACTCGCCCGGGAAATTGCCTTGTTTCCAATTCCTGTTTTAACTGGTATAGGACATGCAACAAATGAAACTGTTGTTGAAATGATCTCGTTCTCCAACGCGATTACACCGACCAAAATAGCCGAATACCTGATTCAGCAATTCCACAATTTTTCAGTCCCCGTGGTAAAGGCCGAAGAAAAAATTATTGATAAGTCCAGGAGATTAATCATGGATGAAAGGGTTAAGTTCCAGGCGGAGGTAAAATTATTTCGGTCGGTTACAGACCACGTTCTGATAAGAAACAAAAATGACATGGAAAGACAGGTTCAATCCCTGGTTCAACAATCATATTTCCTGTATAGGAGCCAAAAAGAATACCTGTACCTGATAAGAGGCGAAATGGCAAAAGAGCCTATTGCGTTTCTTAAAAAGAAAGCAGTCGTGCTAGAGAGCTTTGAAAAAAATGTAAATAATATGGACCCGAAAAATGTCATGAAGCGGGGTTACAGCATCACGCTGGTGAATGGTAAAGCGGCTAAAGGCGTTGAAGACATTATAGAAGGTGATACATTGAATACGTTAGTATTTGAAGGCACAATCACAAGCATTGTAAAATCATCCAAAAAATTAAATGAACCATGACCGGAAATATAAACTATACGGAAGCTTTCGTCGAACTTCAAAAAATAGTTTCCGAAATAGAGGATGGTGAAATTTCTGTAGATGAACTTTCCGAGAAGGTCAAAAGAGCAGCGTTGTTAATCAAAACGTGCAAGCTAAAACTTGCGACAACGGAAGAAGACGTAAGCCAGATACTGAAGGAGCTCGACAATTAAGGTGAGTAGTGAGCTAAAAGTTTGATGAGGATTTCCTGCATCCTGTTAGCAGTAGATATTTTATTCATTAAAACGAAGGAAGCAATGACCTGTACATTTCTTAAAAATTGCGTTGCGGCATTCGCGATATTGTTAATAACCGCATCTGATTCATTTTCTCAGAATAAGATAAGAGTACTCTCGTATTACTATGGAGAGCCTGCTCAGCTGGATAGCTTTAATGTAAACCAGATGACGCATCTTATTTTCTGTTTCGGGCGCCTGGATGGAAATCGGTTAAAGATCAGAACAGCGAGGGACACTGCCGTTATCCGGAAAATGATATCCCTGAAAACGAAGAACCCGCAGTTAAAAGTGATTTTATCTTTAGGAGGCTGGGGCGGATGTGAGACCTGTTCGGATGTGTTTGCCTCCAGGAATGGAAGGAAGGAATTTGCACAATCAGTTAAGGAACTTCATGAGTATTTTGGAACAGATGGCCTGGACCTGGACTGGGAATATCCTGCAGTTTCCGGTTTTCCAGGTCATAAGTTTACACCCGATGATAAAAAGCATTTCACAAGCCTCGTTAAACAACTCAGGAAATTGGGTGCTCAATATGAGTTAAGCTTTGCAGCCGGAGGCTCGAAGCGGTATTTAGATTCAGCTATAGAGTGGAGAAAGGTGATTAAAAAAGTTGATTATGTAAACCTGATGAGTTATGACCTGGTGGGAGCAGGCTCTCAGGAAACGGGTCATCATACGGGATTGTATTCTCCACATGGGCAGGAACGGTCTGCTGATTTTGCTTTACAATACCTGACAAAGCTGGGTGTGCCTCGTGAAAAGATGATCATCGGGGGTGCATTTTACGGTAAGATCTTTGAAAATGTCGATAGTGTAAATAACGGGCTTTACAGGCCGGGTAAATTCAAGACTTCAGTATTTTATAAGAACGTCCCGCTTCAGGTTCCGGCCGATAGTGGTTTTGTATACCATTGGGATGACGTGGCAAAGGCGCCGTTCATGTATAATTCAGCCAGGAAACTTTTTTTCACGTATGATGATAAACGTTCTATAGAATTGAAGACAAAGTATGTGATCGATCATAAGATGGGAGGCATCATGTTCTGGCACCTTGGGGAAGATACGTTTACGGGAGGCTTGCTGGAAACCATTGATGAGGTTAAGCGAACGTATGTAAGCGGGTTAAAATAAATACGCAAGTGGCCTTCTGTTGCAGGACTCAAATAAACAGAAGAAAGCTTACTGATAAAATTATCCAGGCAAACTCCAGGTACTTTTTTAGTCTTGCGAGGGTTTGCATTTTTTGCAGGAAATGTTGGGGGAATGAACAGCCCTTTGGTTACTGAATTTCAGCTGCAGTCTGCATGTCTGAAGTTATCCCGGGTAGTAATTCAATTACGCTAAAGTTACGAAATTGAATCTCAGCCCCTTCGGATTCCAAACACAGGTAGCCTTTCTTTATTGACGACTTGCTTATTCCATTCACGAATTTGCCATTCACGGAGAGCTTAATAACACCATCTACACAAACCACGTCATATGTGTTCCACTCACCTTTACCTTTACACCTGTTTTCGATCGACTTACTCCTGGTTCCTCTGGGATTATCCGGTACAGTGGTAACGCTACCAGCGCCAAACAGTTCGCCATGGACGTAGGCAATAGGAGGTGTGACACCATCCTTTGTATTGATGTTCACCCAATCCAGTTCCAGCATCTGAACCTCCACACCTGAAGGAAGACGATTTTTTTCATCAGGTTTCGCATCGCACCAAACAAAAACTCCTGAATTACCACCAGACTCTACATGTTTCCATTCTACATGCAATAAAAAATTTTCATATTGCTTTTCAGACCGCATTACGCCGATTGGATGCCCGGTGGAGATCAATACGTTATTCTTAACGCGCCATGTGTCCAGACCAGTATTAACATTGATCCACTTCATGGGCTCGCCTTTTTCGCGTCGATGGGAAATACTTTCCGATATGTGCTGCCTACTGCCAAATGTGATTGTAGCAGTCTGAGTTTGGGAGATACCGTTTATTCCGGTTAATATATATGTTGTGAATAGTATTAGGGTTTTACATTTCATTTTGTAAGGGCTTTTCCAAGTTTTTTTTAACCACAAAGTGCACAAAGTAGCACAAAGACACACAGAGAAACCTTTTGTGCAACCTCTGTGCTTCCTGCTTTGTGTTCTCTGTGCTTAAATTTCTGCACAAAGACTGTTTGCAAGCACAGGGTGCACAAAGTATCAGATGACCTTCGTAGTACCTGGCCTGGCTATGGGAGCAGTAGGCCATCGAAGATCCCATGCGTATTTGTTTATATCGGGGCCCAGTGACTGGGTTGAATGAATAGCGTCGTGCCAGGTGATTGCCTGGCCACTGTACCCAACCATTCTGCTGAGAATGGCAAGCATGGTGCTGTTCGCCATTGTTTCCCCATCATTTATAGCCTTACCATTACGAATGGATGCAAAAAACTCATCATGTTCTGCTTGAAACATATTATTCATTTCGCCCGTGTATTTCCAGGGATTTCTGCCAGTAATTTCATATGTACGGCCTATTATGAGCTTAGCATTTCCCAAGGTGCCGGCAATATCCACTGTATTACGATTCGCACAACCCGTTTGCTGCCGGCAAAAGTGAAAGCCTTTGGCACCATTAGCATACTCATACTCTATCGCAAAGTGATCATAAATATTACCGTACTTATCATCAATGCGTACCTGGCGGCCTCCTGATCCTATGGCGCTTACAGGCATTTTATCGCCCATGGCCCAAGCCATCATATCTATGCTGTGAACAGCCTGTTCTACTATAAAATCTCCTGATAACCAATTGTGGTAATACCAGTTTCTCATTTTATACGTCATATCACTCCAATCAGCCAGACGGGGTTTATACCATAATTCTCCCCCGTAACGAAAAGAAGAAACGGTCATTACGTTACCGATATCTCCGTTTAGGACTTTACCGAAAGTTGCCCTGTTTGCAGCATCCCTACGAAAACAAAACCCTGACATTACTGACAAGTTCTTGGCCTTCGCTTTAATTGCCGCAGCCAGAACTTTTCTTACGCCAGGCGCATCAACTGCAACTGGCTTTTCACAAAAAACATGCTTGCCCGCATCAACTGCAGCCGTAAAATGATCCGGACGAAAACAAGGGGGAGTAGTTAACAATACTACGTCGACCCCCGAATCAATTACTTTCTGGAATGCGTCAAATCCAATAAACTTATTTGGTTGGCTTACCTTGACTTTATTGGGCTCCGCCTCTAGCAATGCAGCGTAAGATTCATTCAGCCGGTCTGCAAAAACATCACCCATTGCTGTAAGCACAACATTAGGATCTGCCTTCAAAGCCTCAAGGGCTGCACCACTTCCGCGTCCTCCACAACCAACCAATCCTACTTTTAAAACAGGCTTCTTTGCGCCCGGCACCGCCATAGGGAAACCCATACCATAGGCAACAGAGCTTCCTATTACCGCAGTTCCTGTATTTTTTAAAAAGGACCGGCGATTGGTATTGCCGGAGGAAGATTTCCTGTCCATGGTTATTTGAGTTGGTTACATTAAATAATTGTCAGTGCCTGCTTTTAGTATCAAAGACCCGTTCATGCCCGGTTGCAGGAATGCTTACCGTATATTTCTTACCGTCTGGCGCAACGGTGAGTTTAACATAGTTGGCATTGCAGGTGGCTTTTAAATTGGCAATATGTTCTTCATTGGTATTGTACCCTGAATCCTGACGGATGTTTTTATGTAACTGATATTGTGCCTGGATGGAGGGCGTGTTACGTAGAGCGTTAATTGTTTCCGGGCCGCATCCTTTTTGGGTGCCATTGCCCATAATGCTGACCGTTGGTGCCAGTGCTTTGATAAGGATAGGGTTATTACTCTGATCCAGCCCATGATGGTTGACCTGGTAAACATCCACAGTTCCGACCAGGTTCCGGGGGCAGACCAGGTTTTTTTCGATATTCCACGTCAGGTCGCCACCATCAAAAAAACGGAACGGCCCGTAATTCATTACCAGCACCTGGCTATTGGCATTATCCGACTTATCGACGGCTTTATCCAAAACCGTGTCGCAGCCATTCATTGGGGCGGGTGAGTGAATAACCGGTACAAAATGTTTATCGGCACCTACAAACTGAACGGCTAATTTCTGAAATCCGCGCGGTAAATTTTTAAGATTGATGGTAGCACCCGGTTTGATTAAAGAACGGCTTTTAACCGTCATACTTTTATAAGCCTGTATATTGCCGGCGAAGTTTTTATCTGCCAACAGGCTGTCTGCAATCCCTTTGTCTAATACTTCCAAAATAGGAATTTTAGCGGCCAATGAAGCAGCTCCGCCAAAATGATCATTGTGCCAGTGCGTGATAACCAAGTGATCGATTTGTTTAAGTCGGGCAACATGATGGGCAACTTCGTAAATGCGATCAGCATCACGCCCGCCGGGATTGCCGGCATCTATTAAAATTGATTCGCCCGAGGGTGTTACAATCAAGGTAGCCGCGCCTCCTTCCGTATCTATCCAATATATGGTTAGGTTAGCCGGAGCCATCGTGTGATTTTTAAACTGGTTCTTGCTTGGTATTGCTGAACCAACTAATATTAGAACAGCTATTGAAAGCAGTCCCTTGAATAAGCATTTAAATTTTTTCATATAATAGTCGTGCGGAAAAACCTGCGTTCTGTGACCAGGTTTGAATCATGAAAGGATGCGTTATGTACCACCGCTATAATGAGACATGGCCAAGGGTAAACGGCAAAAATCATTTTTTCCTTGAACCATCATTTCATTTTTTCTTTTTGAGCATGCTTGGCATTTCCTTTACCTGCTCGAAGCGCCAATGCTCGACAGCCATGCCGTCTTTAAGTCTTACCACATTTACTGATTTTGATTCAATTCTGGTGTTTGCGGGTATTCCCCACGAATCATCGATAATGGTACCGGTGAGCTTAACCATATCAAAGGAATAATCGTTATCGTTGGCCTGAGCAATTATATCCATTTTAAGGTCCTTAAAATGCTTATGCATATCACCGATGTCCGCTTTCAGTGAATCTAACCCTCTAACCTCTCTGCCGCCCCGGCCTGAATGGTCAATGAAATCTTTCGATATAAAACTATCGAGCTTGCTTACGTCTCCTGTTTCAGCAGCCCTGTATACCTCCCTGGTGTTGGCCTTGATCTTCTCGTTTTGCGAAGTATTCATGTTTTCTTCAGAAGCATTCATCTTTCCTTCCTCGGAAGTATTATTTCCGGCATCCGTGCATGCTACTGAATTGCATAATAATGTTATTGCTGCGGCAACGAGTAATTTTTTCATTCTGGTAAATTTTAATAATGATTAAATCAATTCAAATGAAGTAGTCAAATTGTGCGGAGGAGGTAAAGACTAATCGAAGGATAATAGGTAAAACCGATTATACAAATGTATTCTTATTTTTTAAGAGTATCATTTTTCGCTTCCTATATTGGAATGATCAACAACTTCTTCAATAGCATCTGCACGGTTGTCTGATCTAATATATGAAGTTGCCGTATAAGTTTCCTAAAATTGGCAGATAAACGACCGGGGACACCGTTGGTTAATCGGCCAGCCATAAAACAGTTCCTATCTTGATAATTCAGGCAAATGACTGACACAAGAATGGATTACAGTATATAAATATGGGATATGCATTACCGTCAATGTTCTTCCCCAAGACAGGTTGTTGATATAATAGTAAATAATCTTTCAGCGAAAAATTGTTTTAGTAAATATCGCCCATTGTTCTTATCGGTGAAGACCTAAAAGGGAAGCTTTCCCAAAACCTGACCGTCAAAACATGTACAAACCGCAGTTATTGCAAATCGGTTTCGCTTGCCGGCAGGATCCAGTTTCAGATCTCTATGCGCTTGATCTAATTTAGGGATTGCTAAAACGCATAATTTATGAAAAAGATCTTTTTGGCAATTGCCGTATTTATTTTTGTACCGTCTGTGTGGAATGAATGTTTTAACCAATCGAAAAAAACGATCCCAACAAACTTTCTCAGCGTATTTGCCGGCGTGGAATTGAATACCACGAGTATGCTCGCGGGTGTCGAGTTTGAACCAGTGATATGGAAAACAAATAGATTTGCTTTGGGAATAAAAGGCACTTGGATATTTGAACATGGTAACGGCAACATGATAGTATACGTCCCATCTGGTTCCGGCTCCTCCTCATTTTTGGCGGTGATGCCCACGGTTCAATATTTTACCTTTCCGCATAGTATAAACAATCGCAGATTCTTTTTGCATTCCGGTTTGGGTGTTGGGTGGAGACACGAAAGTGATAAGGGGCAAGACTACCGGTCCCTAACAAGTTTCGAAGCCGGGTTCGGATTACAATTTGATCTGGGTGCCCATACAAACATGAAGTGGACAAACACAGTCCTTTTTGCAGGTCGGGGAGGTATTGCGTTGACTAAGATTTCCCTGGGCTTTTAGGGGAAGGCAGCTGGGGTATGCTTCGACGTTATATAGGAATATAATACGATTAGTTATCCTTTGCCTTTCTATTCTCTGTTCCTTTTGATCCCCCTCTGTTAAGCGCTTTGATGGTGGCAAACCGGATTTTCAGTTTTGCTATCTTGAGATTGTCTTTTGAGGCAAGATCTTTTTCGACTTCGTTCTTTCTTGTGTCAAGGGCTTCGTAAAGAACTTTTATCTCATCCCAATCTTCTCTTGTATAAGTATTCTTTTTATCCGCCACCGTGTTTACAAAGTTGTCATATACACTGAGAATATTTTCTGCGTTAACATAATTGAACTGCATGTCGGAGCCCATTTTCCCCTGCCCGAACAGGCTGTTTCTCAGTATTTGCCTGTAATCATTTGCGTTATTTTTATCTTTAGCTTCTTTTATTTTGGCTGTATATGCCACTTTCATTGTTTCATACTGGTCTTTGCTTTCTTCCAAAGTTTTCCTGTCAGCTTCACTCAGTGCTGATTCAGTAGCCTTTAATTCTGTCAGTCTTGCCTGGTATCCGCGATCAATGGCTGCCCAGTAAGCGTTCGTATATTCAGGGGTTGTTTGATTAACTGAGTCCACATACTGACTCAGGGTTTCAGCATCCTGTTTTGCCTCGTTGGCAGCATTGTTGCAGGCAGGGAATAGTGCTAATAAAAGTGCAGATGTAAATAGAAGGATACAATTTTTCATTGTAAATGGATTTTTTGGCGTTTTAAATTTGCAACAGCTTTTACCAATTCAATTAAATGCGTTCAAAACGCAGTCTTGTTATATTGTCTGGAGAAACCTGATGCTACAATTCTAATAGGGTGTAATGTACCTCATCCGCAATGATTTCAATAATATTTAGGAATAGATGTCATGTAAAAATCGTAAGTAAAGCAATAGGTGAAATTTACAAAGGTGGTAAATATGACATACGACTATTTGGGAGGCACGAAAAAGTATACGTTGTTGAATACTTCGAGTTCACCTTATTGTAAGATTTTGGCCCCAATTTCAAAAAATGAAAGAATATTATCATTTTATCAGCCTTACAGATTCGCCTTAAATTAAGTAATATTAATACGATTGTTCAGTTTACAGGGGTTAATATGCAATTTTTTTAATCGCTCACTTTTTAAAAATTTAAAAACATGAAAAAATTAAACTTCCGTTTGACAATGACGCTATCTGGTTTAATTATGATATTTATGTTTACCCGTTGTGAGAAGGAGGCTCAACCGGATCAGGATTTCAACCTGGATGTTTCACTGAGGGGCGGCAAAGTTTTGGTCATATTAAGTTCAGGCAGGATGATGATCCAGCAAAAATCATTGATTTAGGCATCAAGGTCCATAATCTCGCACCTAACCATTCATACCTGCTGCAAAGGGCCGTTGATGATGTCAATGTGGTTGATGGTAACTGCACCAGTGTCTCATGGCTTACTCTGGGAAAAGGATTAACACCTCAGGCAATTCTAACTAATGCCCGGGGTGAAGGTAAAGAGGATTTATGGCGTGATATAACTGCCATTCCATCCGGGTCAAGGTTTGATATCCATTTCCAGGTTATTGACGCTGTTAGTATGGCCGTTGTTTTAACGAGTGATTGTTATCACTACACAGTAAGGTAGCCACTCTTTCAATCGGAATTTCTTCTTTTTAAGAACTCTTGTTGATTGATTTTCTTTAGTTTGAGGACTACACTGTAAGGAAAAGTCCGCAAGAATCAGGTTTACGAAAAGGTGAAAGGCGAATATTTTTGCTGCATAAATTTAACCTATGCATCTTCCATCCGTTACAGCAGTTTTAATCTGCGTGCTGGCCTACTAATATCAGCCCCCACGACGCTCCTTAAGGCTGATTTGATTTAAAATGATAGGATACGAAAATTTTCCTGAGATTCAGTGTAGTAGCTATTTTGGAATAAAAAGACATTCATTTGAACGCCTTTTTGTAGCTCGAATGTGGCCTCGACATGACTTAATTTACTTTTGAAAATCAATACTTTATAGTTCTTCTGTAAAAAATAGGAAAATGTGTAAAGCAATTCTCAATTGGCTCTTTCCCCAGGAGATGCTGAATTATCGGTTATTAAAATAAGGTTTAACAGTATAATACTTATTCAGAGAGAAAATTTACTAATGTTCATTGGGGGTTCTTATAAAAGTTTCATAATTGCTGATTCAGGTTTATGTATTAAATGCAAGCGTCATATTTTACCAGTAAACGAAAAAGAGCAAATTGAAAGTATTTTCAATTTGCTCTTTTCTGAATCAACTTTTTGGAGAGATAGTCATTTCCCAATATGGATGCCTCAACAGTTCCAACGACTCTAGTTTCTGCTGAAGAAATTGTGTATTATCTTTAAACGAAACACACTCATTCTTGTGATCTTGCGTTTGAGAACTGTTCAGGAGTTCTGGAGCTTAAATTAAAGACCTTTCCTTTTGGCACCTGCTAATAAACATGGCAAACCTCCCAGCAAAGGGAATCTGGCTGTACTAAAGGAATGACCTTCCTGTATAGTGATGAATAGGAAAACTTAAAGTAGCAACCATTAAATACGTTAAGTTTTAGATTTATACTAAATAGCGAGGAATATTTTATTTAATAGGTGATGCTGCCATCTAACGTAGCGGTTACTGTAGGAGATTTACTGGTTCCCTTAGACGTCACTTTATAGGTGCCTGTTGCTCCTGCATACTTTCCCGAGCCGCCTGTGATAGTATGGGTGTTAAATACCTGGAAATTACCGTTGGCATCCGGACCAGGAATATATCCGCTGATTGTTGAAAATATCTGGTCTCCATTTTCAGCAGTAATTGTGTCTGTACCACTGGTTATTTCAGGCGAAGCGGTCACATCTACTGTTACATCACTTTCATAGGTGGCCTTCCCAAAAGGCGTACCCGATCCTGTACCTGTGACCCGGATTTGTTCAAGTACACCCGGGGAAGGTGGTACGATAAGCATTACACTTGCTACAAATTCACCTTTTAAAGGGACTGTCTTTTTATTATTATCTTCTTTATGGCAACTGCTGATTAGCAGCGTTATGCCTGCGAGCAAAAGAACAAGGCAATACTTAGAGAATGACCTTGGATTAAAGGAGTGACGAAGAGAAGAACTCAGAACTAATAAGTTTTTAGTGTTTGATACTTGTTTCATGATCGATGTTTTAATTATTATAAATATTTGACGAAACAAATATGGCCCTGTTTCTAAATCAATACAATACGCTTTTTGAGTGATACCGTTGGGAGGAAAAACTCGGATCAGACTGCTTCAGACAATTCTTTCGCGGAGTACTTTGGCGATGGCTTCTTTGCCACAGTTTACATGCAGCTTAGGGTAAATATTTTTGAGGTGTGTGCGTGCAGTATCAAACGAAATATTTAATTCGGAGGCAATAATTTTTATACTATAACCTTTTATAAGCAACTGCAATATTTCCCTTTCCCTTGTGGTTAAATGATACTGTTGTGCGGATGATTTTATTTCAAAGCTCTGTAACACGCGTCTGGCAATAGCTGGCGACATTGGCGCCCCTCCTTCCATCACATCATTGATGGCTTCAAATAGTTTAAATGGAGAAGTTTTTTTTAGAATGTACCCGTTGGCGCCCGCACAGAGGCTGCTGAATAAATTTTCATCATTTTCGAACATGGTGTACATGATAATGAATGTTTGCGGCCTGGCTTCTTTTATTTCTGTTACCGCCTGAATGCCTGTTTTGCCGGGCATATTTATATCCATGATGACCACATCGGGTTTATAGCGGCGGATGATGGCCGCAGCATCCATTGCATTGGCATAGTTTCCAATTATGGTATAATCGTTGCTGTTGCCAAGCAGTACTACGAGGGAATTTCTTAACTGGTCGTCGTCTTCAAATATGATGATGTCTGGCATTTTACTTTATTGCCTGCATTTAAGGAATGTATAAATTTTGTAACCTTAAAATTATCTGCTTTTAAACCATGCCCACATACCCTTTTTGAGTGATGGGGTTAAAACGGGTAATTCAATTTTCAATATGGTTCCTTTGCCCGGCGATGATTGAACCGTACATGTGCCACCCCATTTCTGCATACGCTGCTGCATATTTTTTAATCCGTTCCGGTGTGTGGGCTGGTCTGCATCGAAACCTTTTCCATTGTCAGTTACCTGCATTAAAAGGTTGTTGTCTTTTGCTTCTAAATTTATAGTTACTTCCGTTGCCATTGCATGTTTCTGAATGTTATTGATGGCTTCTTTAAACACAAAAAACAAGTCCCTGCGCTGGCCTATGGAAAGTTTTTCAGGTAACGACTTTTCATTTGCTTCAATAGTATACCGGATAGGGGTTCCGTCAAAAACATCGGCGGCATACCCTCTCATACGGGCGGTAACTTCTTCTATTGAATTGTTTTTGCTATCGATGCTCCATACAATATCATCCAGCGCTTCTGCGGAAGTTTGAATTTCATTTGAAATACGTTTTAAATACTCCGACATCTCTTGCGGCTCGTTTATTTTTTGCTGACCCAATGCAGAGAGTATATTAATGTTGGTAAGCCTTGCGCCAATATCATCATGTAAATCCCGTGAAATGCGTTTACGTTCTTCTTCCTGGGTGGCTACCATCGCTTTAATCTGCTCAGCCTGTTTTCTTTTTAAGCCCTGAATATAATTTCGATACAAGGTATATCCTACACCGCCAATAGCCAATACATACAAGGTAAAAGCCCACCACGTAGCCCACCAGGGGGGAAGTACTTTAAAAGAATAGGCTGTTTCGCTCCAAACGCCAGAAGGGCTTACCGCTTTGAGCTTAAAGGTATAATGGCCTTGCTTCATATTTCCAAAAACGGCAGTGGAATTATTGCTGAGCGGGCTCCAGTCTTTAGCATAGCCTTCCAACTTATATTGGTATTTAACCTGTTTCGGCAGCGCAGGTTCTATGGCTACAAAGTCTATGCTTATCGAGTTGTCTTTATAGGGAAGGACCAGGTTAATGGGTACCGGGTAAAACCTTGTAACTCCATCCAGTTGTATATCGCTATATTTTTTTTCCATGCTGTCCAAAACTGCAGGTGATAAGACTTTCCCAAAAGATGTAATCATTTCATTGAGCAGGGTAAGGCTATCTGCTGCTTTATTACCTTGTTGCATACGGAGAAGAGTGTTCCAGCAGATAGGCTCGTTATTTACTTTTACATCCTGTATTTTTAAGACCAAAGCCTCTGTGTTATTATTAACTGCTGCATAATCAAACCGTATGAGCTCCTGGTGCCCGCTCCCGACCCATAATATTCCTTTATTGTCTACCAAAAAAGGCGACCTACTCACATCCTTTATAGGATAGCCGGTATTTTTATTAAAATTTTCAAACTCATTATCCTGCCTGTTGCTATTGGTTGATGGCTTTAGCTTAAGCCCTGATAAACCCATGTTTGTCCCAAACCAAAGCATATTCCTTTGTTGATCTTCCACAATAATCCATACAAAATTATCCGCCAGTCCCTGCGCTGTCGTATAATTAATAAAATTTTTTCCGTCATATTTGCTGGCACCTGCATTTGTGGCAAACCAGATGTTTTCATTATTATCCTGGATCATGCTATATACCGTATTACTTACCAGGCCATGGGCCGTGGTATAATTAGTAAAGCTTTTTCCATCATATTTGCTTGCCCCATTATCATGTGTACCAAACCAGATATTTCCAGCTTTATCCTGTATGATACTCTGTATATTATTACCTGGCAACCCCTGGGCTGTGGTATAATTGGTAAAGCAAGTACCGTCAAATTTGCTCGCTCCTCCATTTGTGCCGAACCACATGTTTCCATTTTTATCCTGCATAATGCCAGGTACCGTATTACCCGCTATCCCCTGGGCTGGGGTATAAGTCGTAAAGCTTTTACCGTCAAATTTACTTATACCTCCTTTATCTGTACCAAACCAGATGTTTCCTGCTTTATCCTGCATCATATTCCATACTCTACTATCTGCCAGTCCCTGGGCTGTTGTATAGTTCGTAAAGCTTTTGCCGTCAAATTTACTCACGCCTCCCTCATACGTACCGAACCAGAGGTTACCGGCTTTATCTTGTAGAGTGCATAATACAAAATTGCCCGTCAGCCCCTGGGATGTAGTATAATTCGTGAGATTATTGCCTCCATACTTGCTTACTCCGCCCCCGAATGAAGTGAGCCAAAGGTTACCGGCTTTATCCTGCAGGATGCTTGATATATTATTATCTGCCACCCCCTGTGCCTTAGTATAGTTGGTGAATCTGCTGCCATCATATTTGCTCACCCCTCTTGAGTGAGTGCCGAACCATAGGTTTCCATTTCTATCCTGCTCAATGCAGGATATATAATCACCCGCCAGCCCCTGGGTCGTAGTATAATTTGTGAAGTTATTGCCCTGGTATTTGCTCACTCCTGCGCTTGTGCCAAACCACAGGTTGCCGGCTTTATCCTGCGAGATACTGTTTACAGAATTACCTGCCAGTCCCTGTGCGGTTGTATAATTAATAAAGGTTTTTCCGTCGTGTTTGCTCACACCTCCTGCAGCAGTGCCAAACCAGATATTTCCACTTCTATCCTGCATCATACAACGTATATCATTATCTGCCAAACCATGAGCAGTTGTATAGTTTGTAAAGATTTTGCCGTCAAATTTGCTTGCGCCTCCATCCTGAGTGCCGAACCAAAGATTACCCCAGATATCCTGCAGGATGCTGGATATAAAATTACCCCCCAGCCCCTGCTCCGTAGTATAATTTGCGAAACGGTACCCGTCATATTTGCTAGCCCCTGAAGTAGTGCCAAACCAGAGGTTGCTATCTTTATCTTCTGTTATGTAACGTACTACATTACCCGCCAAACCCTGGGCTATGGTATAATTCGTAAAACTTTTTCCGTCATATTTACTCACCCCTCCCCCGGTCGTGCCAAACCAGAGATTGCCAGCTTTATCGGTTGCGCTGCAGAACACTGAATTTAGAGGAAGCCCTTGCTCCGTGCTGTAGTTGGTAAAAAAAGGGGCGCCTCCGTTCGATGAATCTATTTCGACAATAGGTTTTCCTGCTTTTACTTTTTTTGGCTGGTTAAGGGCAGTGATGTGGGTTATGGTAGGCGCAGCAAAACTATCTTTTTTGATATTATTCATTGCCTGATATTTGTTAATAGTATCATTTGGGATGTGTGATGCACTTTGATGATTACATGAAATGAATGCAAAATAACACGTCAATATAATGCAATACCAAAAGATGTTTTCGGCGTGTGACCGCTTTTGTTTAGATAATTGCTTTTTTAAAATTACCTTCATTGGTATTAAAGTTACACTTTGTTTATGGCAGATTTTCAATAAGGTGCGTGTAAGAAAAAATCTAAGACACCTCATGGCTAACTATGGCGAAAATTATTCGGCAGTTGAAATGAAAATTAAACGGCAAATGCGTCAATTTTAATTACGGTTTGTACTGTTTTTAAATCAAAAAAGTTTCAAATATCAGACTACCAGGAGATAAGGGTTTTGCAACGGATCTTAGGACGAAAAAGAATTTAAATGAGATTGTTTATTTTAATATTAGGTTTACTAATGACAGCTAATGTAATGGGACAATTTTCGTCATTTAGACAATTGCTAATTTTTGGAAGTGAAGAAAATATGATGTTAGGGGAACAACAATTAAACCTGCTCAACAAATCTTCGGTGGGTGTTAAAGAAAGATCACTTAAAATAACTGTTGTAGAAAAAAAAAGCCGGTTATATCAGAAGAATAAGGTCGATCCCAATCAATTTACTGTGATACTTAAAGGCAAGGACGGATATGAAAAATACCGGACAAATAAAGTATTAGAAATAGATCAATTGTTTTCCATAATCGATGCTATGCCCATGCGTAAAAACGAGATGAAGAAAAACTGAATATTTCTACGTCACGCCAATTCCATATTTTCCTTAACAGTTGTTGCACTGATGGAATTCTTTAAGTTTAGACTGGATCGGGCTGATACAATAAACCGATTTTAAATTATAGGCGGTGCCGACCATGTTCCTTTTTCCCGCAAAAGCAAAAGGCAACTTTTGTAAAATGATCACCTGTTAACCTGCTTATAAAAACCGGCTTTCTGATTACAACTTCAGATTCCTTAGCCAAAAAAACAGATGATGGTTTAGCCGATAAATGAGAACAAATTCTGCCCTATATAAAGAAGTTATGTCACCATAAAGCTTCCAGTCTTTACCCGGTTCACTTGCCACATATTATGTTAAACCCTACACTCCACATTAGTAGTTGCATCATATTTATTGTATCCCCAATACCCCAAATAGTGTTCGGAGATGAACTCTTCTTCGCTTCCCGGTTTATATCACTCGACGATGCATCTGCTGTCACATAAATGGAGTTCCATTTTTTGGCGATGCTTCCACCGGTATCGAAAGGGTGACTTCGTCTTCCTTAACAACCCTTAAAATTCAACAGAAAAAGAATTACACAATATATATTTAACCCAAGATGCTTTTCACCTCCGTCAGAGACTACTTCAGACCGCCTTATGAGCTATTTGGCGTAGCAGGATAATTGCACTTCGTTGAAGTAATTACTGTAACTGCTTTCCCAACTCCGTCTGAAGACGGTTACCTCCAGGAAACGATCAACTCAGCCGTACCAGCGTTGGTGTTTTCGCTGAGACTTCGAAACCTCCTTTTGTTGCAGTAAGCAGCGCAAATACTCCTCCCATGCAGAAGCCTATAACCCCGACCTTGCATTTGTTCTTAACTTCATCATATTTTATCAGTAGTAGTACCAGGCGGGATATCCTCCTATGCAATGCTGAACCGTTAGCGGCTAAGCATCAATTGCCATACAAGACATTAAATTAAAAGAACAAGTTCATTTATGATAATTAATGAAAATCGAAAAGTACCAATTAAAGGCGGGACAGGAACTTTTAAGCTACGAATTTATTAATGAAGGGCCTAAAGGGTTAATATACAAGCTTATCCAATTTACAGTCGTTAACCGAAATCAGGTTTATAATCATGCATTCGGGGACAAAGACTCAAAGACTGGCGAGATTGACGATTTAATAGTAAGCAACAATGGCAACAGCGAAAAAGTGCTGGCAACGGTAACCGGGGCGGTTTATAGAAGATGGGATGGAGGCAACCCTTGAGCGCAAACCCACAAGCAGAATTTATGATGTAAAAGCGGACGGGGATGTGGAAGCCAGATTAGTTACACTATGCTGTAGTGAACCTCCCAAAGGATATTCTAAATGGTCACTGCGTCTATTGGCAGACAAAATGGTTGAATTACAATATGCAGAAAGTATATCTTACGAAACAGTTCGCCGCGTGTTAAAAAAAACGAACTTAAACCCTGGAAAGTCAAAGGTTGGGTAATTCCGGAAGCAAAGAGCGGTGAATTTGTGGCTAATATGGAAAGAGTGCTGGATGTTTGTAAAAGACCTTATGACACCAGTTATCCGGTTATTTGCATGGATGAATCGCCCAAACAGTTGATAGAAGAAACCGTCCTTCAACCCGGATAAAACCCGGTAGAGAAGCCAGGGTAGATTACGAATATATCCGGTGTGGCGTATGCAATATTTTCAAAGCTAATGAACCACTTAATGGCAGGAGGTATGCAGAAGTTACAGAATTAAAAACAAGGAAAGAATGGGCCTTATTGATCAAACGTATTTCAGATGAATGGTATCCTAAGGCTAAAAAGATCACACTGGTTATGGATAATTTTAAAACGCATAGTGCCGGTTCTTTTTATGAAGTATTTTCTCCTGCAGAGGCAAAAAGGATATGGGATAGATTTGAGTTTATCTACACGCCAAAACATGGAAGTTGGTTAAACATGGGTGCGACTTGTAAAGTTGATGCTGTAATTGTTTCGATTCTCAGATAAATGGGAATAGAGAAACCTGCCATTCTGTTGGTAGTAGTCTACTCCGACAGGCATAGAGAGTAATCTCTGGGTCTGAAGCTCGGTGGACAATGTACCGAATGGCCGCAAGGCCATCAGTGAAGGCCGTGAGGCTAAAGCTGACCTGGAAGTTTCATCCGGGATAGGGCTAGGCTGACTGGCATGGTTAAGGTAACTAAACTATCGATAAACGTCGTGAAGCCAAATGAGCTAAAGAAACTGATAAGCTCAAGCCAAAAGGCAAGCGTGGGACAATCTACTCCATGTTTAGATTGCACAGACAAACAGCACGCCGGCGGAGAGATAGAACCTAACCCAGTCCTGTTGCAGCATCGGAACAAGGTAAGCCCTATTCCTCGCCTGCAAGGGCAAGTCGACCGCAAGGAAGACCCATGAGGAAGAGGGTATAGGAACTAACAAAAAGCGAAGGGCGCTTTGTAACGAAGCGTATAGGGGATGAAAGGATCGCCCTGCGGTGAAAGCCGGCTGACTTGTTATAGTGGTCAATCATGGCGAGAAAACAAGTAGAACCTAAAACTAAGGGGAAACAAGCAAATGACTGTATCACCAAATATAGCTGCGGTTCCCACAGACGGAACAGACTGGAATTCCATTGACTGGAACCAGGCCCACCGTATGGTAGTGAGGCTACAAGTGCGTATCGCTAAGGCAACACGTGAAGGCCGCTGGCGCAAGGTAAAAGCCTTGCAATGGCTGCTGACACATTCTTATGCTGCTAAATTGCTGGCAGTAAAGAAAGTTACTACAAACCGTGGTAAACGAACACCCGGAGTGGATGGAGTACTCTTGAAAACACCAGAAGACAAAGCCGCCATGTGCAACTCCCTAAAACGTGCCGGATATCAACCCTCTCCGTTAAGGCGGATTTATATCGCCAAAACCAACGGAAAACTTCGGCCTCTCGGAATACCGACCATTCAAGATCGAAGTATGCAGGCTCTGCATACTCTTGCACTCCTACCTATGTCGGAAAGTATGGCAGATTGGAATAGCTACGGGTTTAGGCCCGAACGCTGCACTGCCGACGCTATTGAAGCTCTATTCAATAAGCTTAGCAAAAAGGACTCGCCACAATGGGTTTTGGAAGGCGACATCCAAGGTTGTTTTGACAACATCGGCCATGAATGGATGTTGAAAAATATCTGTTCCGATACGAAAGTATTACAGAAATGGCTGCAAGCAGGTTACATGGAAAAGGCTTCGTTATTCCCCACAGAAAAGGGTACTCCGCAAGGAGGAATAGCTTCACCCACACTTGCCAACTTGGTGCTTGATGGAATAGAAGACTTATTGGGAAGAAAGTTTCACTCGTTAAACAGATATGGACGATGTAGGCAAGTATCTCCTTGGGGGATACACTTTGTGAGATACGCGGATGACTTTGTGGTAATAGGTAAATCAAAAGATGTTCTTGAAAAAGAAGTATCTCCTATGATCGCAGAGTTCCTGAAAGAAAGAGGCCTCGAACTGTCCAAAGAAAAAACGAAGATAACTCACATCTCGCAAGGTTTTGACTTCCTTGGGCAAAACGTTCGTAAGTACAGGTTAGGAAAAAGCACAGCTAAGTTACTTATCAAGCCAAGCAGCAAGAACATAAAAGCGTTTCTTACCAGTATAAGGGAGACCATTAAATCGATGGCAACAGCAACGCAGGAAAACCTGATACGCAAACTCAATCCCAAAATACAGGGATGGGCTAATTATCACCGATCGGTAGTATCCAAAACTACTTATAAGAAGGTGGATCACGAGATATGGAAAGCTCTGCGGAACTGGGCCATACGGAGGCACCCGAATAAAAGAAAGCCCTGGATACAAGCCAAATACTTCCCCAAAATGAAAGAACGCAATCAATGTTTTAGTTGCCTAGTCAAAGATGAGAAAACAAAGGCTATTACAGCCATAGTGCTGAAACAAACTTCGGATACGCCTATTAGGCGCCATAAAAAAATCCGAAGCGAAGCGACTCCCTTTGACCCGGCATACGAAGCGTACTTTGAAAATCGGGTGTCAGCAAAGATGACAAACAACAAAGAAGGGCGCAGAAAAGTCGGGGCATTGTGGAGAAGGCAGAAAGGCTGCTGCTCTATTTGTGGAGAAAGAATTACAAGTGTTACCAATTGGAGCATTCATCACCTGGAAAGTCGGCTGGATGGAGGTTCTGGAAACTTATCCAATCTCACACTCCTGCATCAGGAGTGCCAGGAACGGGGCTTCATAAATGGTTTTAAGTATCTGTTTCCGGCTGAGGCCAACAAAACCTCGGCTTAGTATTGGCTTGAGCCGTGTGAAGGGAAACTCTCATGCACGGTTCTTAGGGGAGGGTGTCGCAGTAATGGGATACTCTTACCCGACCTGAAATAGAATTGAACGTGCTTAATGGACAATGCTTAAGCAAACACATAGATGCAATTGGAAGTATAAAATCTGAAGTAGCAGCTTGGCAAACTGATAGAAATAACAGGAACAGAAAAATCAACTGGCAGTTCACTACAAAGGATGCAAGAATAAAACTTAAAAAGCTTTACCCGTCAACTTAAACGTGACATGACAGTAGTTTCTTTAGCTCTTTAGCGGCAGAATATTTAGTAACGGGACACTTAATGCGTAGAAATGTTTTGACATATTAGGCCCCACAGAATAATGAAGGTTATGACTTGATTTGTATTCATCCAGATACTAAACGACAGTCACAATATATTCGTGTACAAGTTAAAAGCCGGTATCAAAGCCACACTTCATTGGGGTTTCCAGTTAAAGGAAAAACGATTGACAGTTTTGACTTTTTAGTAGTGGCCTTTCTAAACATTGGTTACTTTTTTGTAAACTTGGCAAGGACAAGATCCGACTTGCGGTAGAACACAACCAGTTTTTTACACCCTGCCCGCTGACATCATCAGACAATTCCACATAAAAGAGGCGGCTGGGAAAAATTTAGATTAAGAGGATTTCCGTTTGATCAATACAGAAATGAAGACGGTTTTGAACTAATTGCTAAACAATTGGGTATTGGTTATCCCTCAAATTAAATGGCAGCTGCATGAATACACAGTTCGGTTATGAGCAATGGAGTCGGGACCTTTTTATATATTTGATGTATGATACATTTACCAGAGATTAAAAGGGTGTTACAGCTACTTAAGCCAGAGTTAAACCAAAAATATCATGTCCAGACTATAGGCCTTTTTGGTTCGTCCGTGCGGGATGATTTTTCTGCAAGCAGTGACGTCGATATTTTGATCGAATTTAATCAACCCATTGGCATTGAATTTATTGATTTAGCGAATCATATTGAAACGAAGCTGAACCGAAAAGTGGATCTCGTTTCCAGAAACGGAATAAAGCAAAAATACTATGAGGCTATAGAAAAGGAAATAGTATATGTCTAAGCGCGACCCTAAACTGTTGATTGAAGACGTTTTGGATAGTGCTCACAAGATCGTGGATTATACTAAGATATGCCTATATGCTGAATACAATTTATTTTGAAATTCATATGCCGACACCAGATAATCACATCTACGCTATTTCTTGCATCAATCAATCTCTTGGTTTATGGCCTTGATGTTCTTAATTCAATAATTTTCCCTTCCAGGAAATCGATATTACCATTTACTGCAAAAAGTTTTAATCTATTGAACGGTTCACTAGATGAATAAGTGCTGGTCATTACAAGCTTTCCTCCCTCAGTAAAACATTCAATTGTAGAGATATCGACTATCAAACGGAGGCTCATAGTTGAATCAGAATGGTTAGACGGCATTCTAATAGGGTCATTCACTATTTGCGTTCCTAATGATGGCACTAAACCAGATTTGTCAATATAATAATACCCAAATCTATCAAACCCAAAGGTCATATGCTCTCTTCTACTGTTCCAGAAACTTACCCCAAACCGGGTTGGAAAACTCCCTTTTTGTATATCACTGGTATTAAACTTCAGGAAGACTTCAAATGGAGCTTTCACACCTGAAATTAACTGTAAATCATCGACTTTATATGAAACTTTGACAGGCTCTAATTTAACGTCTTTGCCATAAATCTTTTTTAGTTCCAGTACCGGGGATGCAGTTATAAACCATTCTGTGTTTGAATTTTCTAAATTTAGCTCACGGGGAAGGGTTATAATCGGGGAGAAATGGTTATTGTTTTTTGACGATTGTTTATCATTATTATTCCTCCATCCAACATTTATCGTTCGGCCATCACACCCGGTAGATATTAAACTTCCATAAATATCCTCTCCATAATCTAACCAATGCAGTTGAGACGATTGATTTAAAAAACTATGCCCATCAAAATATCCAATGAAGTATACTGTACCCCCCGCAGTTTGATGTTTCCCTGATTTTTTGATGTCAACCAACAAGACCCAATGAATTCCGTCTCCTGATGAGAATAGAGTAGTACGTTTCCACTTGATTTCCTCTGGAAAGAAATCTGTACCGAGCAAACTTTCAAAGTTCCATAAACGTAAATCCGCAGAAGAATAGAGTTCAACATGATCGTTTAAAGCTATACTCATTATCCATTTTTTGGTAGGCTGATGCCAGCAGATACCTACATTCTGGGGATTGTTAATAAAAGCCGGGGGAAAATTGATTTTATCTGTCGTCACAGCCCACAAATTACCATCATCAGTGCTAAATGCGAGAATCGGAAAGGCTTTCTTCATGCCCTGGTTAATACTGTCCCCAATTTCAATGCGAATAAGTACAGCCACTAATGGAGGGCTTTCACTGGTTCCATATCCGGTTATGTTATTTGAATCGATGATTATACCCCCTTTAAGAAGTGAGTTATTATATTTTGGGAAAACTGCCTTGGAGCTTTCGCTCCAGTTGATCAAATCTTCGCTTATTGCCTGACCAATAATATTCGTTTTCCTTATATCGGGTTCATCTGAGGTACCATAAATCAGGTGATAGAGACCTCCTAAATTCAGAAGTGCGATAGGTTCGATGTTATGGGAAGTTGTAAAGGTAAAATGCAAAGGCTGTATTTCATTGGTGACTTTTGTGCGATTTCCGGCATCCTTACATGCAAAAAACACAACTATCGAAAGGGAAAGAAGTAATAATCTTTTCATATTAAGGGGTACTGATTAATATATGATTTTTAAATCCTTCTGTATCTGTTCCAATGATTTTCCTTTTGTTTCAGGCATAAGTTTCCAGGCAAATAATAATTGAAGGAACATCATGACAGCAAAAAACATAAACGCGTTTCCCGGACCGATAACAGGACTATTGATAGCTACTGGGAATGACCATGAAATGATGACCGCAAAAAACCAATGTGTAAAACTTCCCAACGATTGTCCCTTTGATCGGATTGAGTTTGGAAAGATTTCAGAAATAAATACCCAGATTACGATTCCATCGGAAAGTCCGAAAAAGAACATATAGCCAAGCAGAAAAAACAGTATCCCCGGTCCATCAAAATGGTTACCATAAAATGACCAGGCGATAAGGCTCATAAATAGTATCAATCCAAATGAACCCAGGATCATCAATGAACGTCGCCCAAATCGATCAATAAAATTCATGGCAATTATTAAAACAATTACCTTAGTTAAGCCGATCAGTATCGGAAGTAAATAAGAAATATTGGTACTTAGACCTGTCATCTCAAAAATCCTGGTAGCATAATAATTGATAGCATTTGTACCTGATAATTGGTTGAACGCCCCCATTAAAACAGCATATAAAATTGGCCGGAAATATTTTTTGGTAAATAAATTTTCAACTGAGGAGGATGAACGTATATTGAGTGATTGAAGTATATCATTTATCTCAGTCTCGATATCGATCCTGCCACAAAGGGCAAGAACATTTCGGGCCTCTTTAATAAAATTATGTTTTACCAGCCAGCGTGGACTTTCAGGGATAATTAATGTCAGTACAAAGAATATAAATGATGGAACAGCCACAATCCCAAACATCCAACGCCATGCGTTTTCACCAATGTCTGAAAACAAATAATTTGAAATATAAGCAGCCAGGAGTCCTGCTGTAACATTAAATTGAAAAAAGCCAACAAGTCGTCCCCTGATATGAGCAGGTGCAATTTCAGCGATATACATGGGTCCAACTACCGATGAAGCCCCAATTGCCAAACCACCGATAAATCGGAAAATTATCAGCGAAATCCAGTTTGGTGCCAGGGCGCTAAATACAGAGGTTATGGTGAAGATAACAGAGATTGTTATTATTACTTTTTTTCTCCCAAATCGTTCAGAAGGGACCCCGGCGGAAAAGGCTCCTACAACCGCTCCTATAATGGCTATAGCAACAGTAAAGCCATGCCAGAAATTAGTTAATTTATATAAAAGTTGAATGGATTGTTCGGCCCCTGAAATAACGGCTGTATCTAAACCAAAGAGAAGTCCTCCTAAGGCAACAATCACTGAGTATCCAATTACTCTCCTATTTTTTTTCATAATCGCCTATTATAAATTAATTCAAATTCCACTTGTCAAAAAATAAAACTCTTCAATTTATAAGATTGAAGAATAAGGGTATAAAGCTTTGATGATTCATCAATGGATGAGTATTTCCTGATTGCCTTTTCAATTCCACTTTGATTGACTGTTTTTTGCACTTCCTGAGTCATTTCATCGTCAGATCCATTATAATAATAAGCTGCTGCAATAGCCTTTGCGTAAGCATATGGCACTCTGCCATGCTTAAGACACAATAATGCCGGACCGATAAGTCTCTCCTCTTTACTAAGTTTTCTCTTGGTATCATAAGCATTTCTTTCAATCTGGTCGTTCAAGCAAGGATCAGTATATTTTTTCATTGCCAATGCCATAAATTCTCTATGCTCTTTTTCATCAAAACCAAACTCATTAATCAGCCCAAAAGCAGATTCCTCCTGAATTTCACTAAAAAATTCCAGGTACGCCAGGGCTGACTCGTGCAGTATTTTGTACCCATTTGCCCAACCGATATAGGCAATTGGCCCATTGGTACCATTAAATGTGTAAATTTTTCTAATCAATTCATTGGAAAAATTACTTTTGGGGGCGAAACCTTTCACTTCAGGTATTGAACCAATAAATGCATCTTTATCCAAGGGTAAAGTCCACCAATCTTGCATACGCAATGCCAAAGGTTCTTTGAGATTTACTTCTTCATTAGCTGGCATCCCTGTTCGTAAAACTTGTGTTTCTATAAGTCCAAGTTTAGATCTTACAAATTCTTCAAATTCCGAATCAGCCTTTTGTAATAATATGTCTTTAATCCTTTTAGCAGGATTGTTGGCATTTTCACATATTATCCAGTTCAGCACCTTTTTTCTGCCGGTAGCAACTAATATATCCCTAATATATATGGCGACCTTTTCAATATTTGCAGCCCCGACACTACTTGCCATAATATCTATATTAGAAATTATCTCTGCAACTTTTTTCCTATCATCTAAAGTAAAGGCGTCTTCGACTTCAATATATTCTGTCAAATCTTTTCTCTCTCCTGCGATATCAACCCGATACTTCTTTTCTTTATTTAAAAGTACGACAACCTCTTTTGATGTATCCAGGAACCAAAGTTTATAGCCACTGCGATAAA
This sequence comes from Chitinophagaceae bacterium, assembly GCA_037718865.1. Lineage (GTDB taxonomy): Bacteria > Bacteroidota > Bacteroidia > Chitinophagales > Chitinophagaceae > JADCRZ01. The sequence continues at coordinate 301,099 of JBBJMP010000006.1, forward strand.
ACAAGTGAGCAATAAATCCTCTTCCTATTTTACCCGCACCAACAATTAAGACTTCTTTTTTCATCATTTTATCAGCTTAACAATTTTTGGTATTTAATAAACTTTCTGTATTTCTCTTCATAAATATTTGTCAAGTCAGGCTTAGGCTCTATTATCGAAAAGTTTATAGCGGGTTTCGAAAATGAACTTTCCTTAGCCTCCATAATATAGTATATTATGCCAGCCATAGATAATTCTTTTTCGTCGGCAACCGCTATACTTTTGTTTAATACGCTTGCCCTGATAGAATTCCAAAGGGTGTTTTTTGAAGAACCCCCTCCTATTTTAATTAAATCAAGACCGTTGATTCCAAGCTCTTCAAAACATTGTTTTCTTGCAAATGAGATGGATTCAAGAATTGCCCGAAACAGATGAACGTCGGTATGAGACGATCTCAATTCAAGGATTGAAGCCGTTAACTTACTGTTCCATAATGGTGCCCTTTCTCCCTGCAGGTAGGGTAAAATGATAGGCGTATTTTCAGGTTCGATAGTGGCAGCTTTACAGGTTAGTTCATTTAGTATTTCGGGAGTTACCTTTTTATTTAAGACAGTGGTTAAAAACCAATTAACAATATTTCCACCGGTGTTCGTGCTTCCATAGTTTATAAAACCCTGATTGAATGAAATACTTAGAAAATTATCCAACACCTTTGGTGGCTTGCGATAAAATGCACCTGCTTGCTCTGAAGTGTTAGCTAACATGAAACCTTCCTTATCCTGCAACCTTAATCCGTATAAAGATGTATATAAATCTGCCATAGCAGGGAAGACAAAACTTTCATCAGGGAAATCAAACAACTTTTTTTCAGGTTCCAGGATTGGCCAGGGGTTGTAATCAATTGATGGGAAAAAGGATTTATCTAACTTTAAGTGATCTAATAATTCTGGGGCGTATTCTCTTTTTTTGAGATTTACCATGCTAATCTGAGAACTAAAATGGGTTTTATAATTTCCACAGAGTTCATAAAATATAGCATCACTCACCTGGAGAAATATTGAATCATTTGAAAATCCTGATTCTCTTCTGTGTAACAATTTGGTTAACAACCAATTTGTACCCGCCGGCAAAAAAGTACCTATAATCCGTTTGCTTTTCCCATTGCCCATGATAGAATTATATTCATCCAGGCTGTTGCAACTTGTAGTGTCCAACCATATTGGGAAAGGTTTTTCAGGTGCAATACCTTTCATCTTATTCCATTCGATCAGGCTTGAAACATGACCACAAATCCCTATGTAGAGCACTTCTACATTATTTGTTTTTAAAAAAGAGCCTAATTCCTTAAATAGCATAAAAGACTTCTCACGGATAACTTTGTATTCAGCTTGTACCTCTCCTGACATTCCATAAATTAATTCATTTGGAAGATTATTTATAAGAATCATCTTGTCCGAAAAAAATGGACAATATACTCCCAACTTGACTTGTGATGTACCAATGTCGAGGGAGGCAAAAGCAATATTCTTTTCACTTTTTTCCATTCACGTTACTTTTTATGATTTGTTCTTTAATAAGCATAAAAAGTTCTTCTTCCATAGATAATCCACAAATTTCCTTCAAAACAAACTCAGGTCCTTTTTCCACGATCAGATCAGCTATTTTAAAATTTTTATTTGGATCATTATAATCAAAGCATGCAATGATACCTTCTAACAAACCTTCAGGATAAATACCATGTTTCAATGCAAGCAAGGCAGGTCCAATCAGCCTGTCGTCTCTACCAAGTTTTCTCGCCGGATCAGCTCCGTTTCTTTCAATGGGATCAGGAATGTTTTTATCTGCAAATTTTGCAAATGCTGCATTAATCCATTCTTCCTGTTCTTTCCTGTCAAAATCAAATTCAGCTATCTGAGCAAGAGACGTTTCGTTAGCAGCTTTTTTGGCTGTTTCAAGAATTTCTGCATCATTTCCTGCCTCGTACAATTGAGAATAACCCTTTTTAGCACCCAGATAAGTAATTACTGCATTGATACAATTATATGTATATATTTTTCTTCTCAATTGATTGCCAAAATTATTCAACGGCTTTAATCCATAAACATGAAGGTGTTCTTTGATCGCATCACCATCGCATGGAAGTTCAAAAAAATTTTGCGCCCGCACAGTCAAAGGAGATTGATTAGCACTTGCCTCAATACATGTTCTAAATATGATAGACTCGGAAAAACCAACATAATCCGAAAGCCATTTTTCTTTTTCTTCACCAAGATTTTTCTTCACCATTTTTTTAAGAAACCCTGCTGCGCCTGTTAAATTTTCACAAGTTATAATAGTAAGAAACTGTTCGGGATTTTTTGTATGCCTATTATTAAGTGCTAAAGCCAGATATTTGGCAAGCTCCTCAAGGTTGTTCCCAAAAACAGACGTAAAAACCAAACTGGTCGCAACAAAATCATCATGCCATAAAACATCTTCAATATGATAAACGCCGGATAAATTTATTGTACAACTCATTTTTTCGTTGTCCAATATCTGAATATCATATTGATTAGCCTTTTTTAGATCATAAATTAGTCGTCGGCTTTTATCAATCAATACTATATCATATCCTCCAAGAAATGCGAGATGAGCGGCAAACCCACGTCCTGTTTTACCTGCCCCAAATATCAATGCTGTTTTATTCATATTAACATTTTGTCATTTCAACGAAGTGCGCTAACAGATTCAGTGCAAAGATGCCTGGGCGCGTCATTTGAAAGGACAGGAAAGAAGACATTGACAGTCAAGAGATTTTATTTATCAGGATTGCTTTTACTGCTTCCCGGGTTGAAAGTTTTTCATAAGCTAATTCCCAGTCATCCAAAGGATATACGTGCGTAATCACCTTTCTAACTTTGCCTTCATTTCGTTCCAATATACCGATGACTTTTATCCATGCATCATGAGATGAAGTAGCGGAAAATACCATTTCTATCACACTTAAAACAGCCTGGTTAAAAGCGAATGGGATCAGAGTATCATGTGATATACCTAAAGCGATAAATTTCCCACCTTTTCTTAATAGACTTATTCCCTGATTAATAGCGTCAGGATCGCCCGAACAATCTATAACACAGTCAGCTCCCCAGCCATCATTCATTTGTTTGACTTTCCCAGGGATATCATCTTCCGTTAATAAGACTGATGTTGCACCAAGCTCTTCTGCCAATCCATAACGAATTTTGTTTCTCCGAGTGGAAGCAACACAAACTATATTTCTTGCACCCAGATCGACTAAAGTTATTAAGGTAAATAACCCAATCGGTCCCATACCATAAATTACTGTAAAGTCATCTTTTTGAAATCTTCCCCGTTCAAGACAACCGTATACGCATATTGCAAAAGGTTCCGCTACAGCAGCTACTTCCTTTGAAAGGCCCGGGGGTATTTTATGAACACAATACTCAGGCTGGACAGTATATTCTGTATATACACCCTGAGAAAACCATCCCGGCGATTTCTTCTCAGGACATAGCTCATAGTGTCCGGAAAGGCAAAGCTTACATTTAAAACAAGCGCCTTTAGCATTTTCGCAAACAACTTTATCACCAGGAACAACATTTCGTACAGCGCTTCCTACCTCCACTACTGTACCAGTGTATTCATGTCCCACCGTGTTACCATCAGGCATTGTCATTGTTCCATGCAAAACATGAAGGTCAGAAGTACATATTCCGATAGCATCAATCTGTATCTTAACGTCTGTATCTTTTATAATATCAGGTTCAGCTTCATCTACCATTTTAAAATATACACCGTTATCTGAGTATTTTTTTACAGCTTTCATTTTTATGTAATTTGTTTAGATGCCAATAAAATTTCACCAAATTGTTCCCATCTTCCATGTATCAACTTTGATGACACCAGCTCTTCCCTCCTGGGCAAATAACTTAATACGATAACCATTCGTGCTTACAGGTTTCAGTTGTTCCGTCAGCACAATCTTCTTGTTTGCATATATCTCAAGTACTTTTCCATCAATAAACAAACTTAAATCCAGGTTGTCATTACGATTCAATTCCATAGGTACCGCAATTTGATTAAAGCACAGTGACTTTTTTTCTACATCATAAAAAACCTTAGTGTCTTCTAATACATCCAGGAATTCTATCCCAAAGTTTTTTGAGGTACCAGGTTTTATGACAGCTTTAATTTCCAGGTGCAAACCTTGAACACCTTCCAGAACTTTTGAGCTATCTGCAGTGATAGGAATCCCTGAAAATTCCCTGTGATCACTGCGCAGTGAGCTCAGTTCCTCAGCTGGTTCGAAATTAAGCAGGCCATCGGCATTTAATGTCACCACCCGTGGTATTGTCTGCAAGCCAGACCACCCGGCTTTTATATTTTCCCGCACGTCATTATTTACTTTCCTCCATCCGCCAGCCCATCCCCACATGATTCGACGACCTTTGTCGTCCAGAACAAATAGCGGCACATAAATACCACCATCTTCAACGGAAGGTGCTTCACCGTAGTCCAGCCTGCCGCGTTTTTCAGGAATAAACCGATGATTTTCATATCTTCCGACGAGATAAGTCGTCTTATCAGACAAAACCAATACATATTTATTTCCTAAAGGGAAGAAAGCAGGGCATTCACAAAACGGAGCGTCTCCAAGAAAGTCAAATTCTGAACTATCAGCCCGGTAAAACGGATGCATGTATTCCCAATCAATAAGATTGGATGACTTATAAAGAGGAAGCACCGGTCCCTTACCGCCTGCCAGGCCTGAACCAATTATCATATACCAGGTATTTCCTTCTTTCCAAACCCAGGGATCCCGCATGCTTCCTGTGGTTTGTAAACCAGGAGGTGGTCCTTTGACAACAGGATTATTGGGATACTTGGTAAAAGTAGCCAGATCATGATCTTTGCTGGTAGCCATCCAGATATCGACATTATTAATAGTATAAAGTGCGGTACCGGTTCCATTGTTGTCTACCACAACCCCGGAGAAAAGGTGGGGATCATTGGGTCGTCCATGCAGCGAAGGTTTAAGTGCAATAGGCATATGCTTCCAGTGCACCAGGTCAGTACTAACAGCATGGCCCCAGGTTCTTTGAGGTCTTTCGCCTGGCTTCAGACCGATACGGCCGTAGGGATTATCCCGAACAAAAGAAAACTGGTAAAAAAAATGATAAGCACCTTTTAAATAAGCCGGGTGCGGGTCGTTCATCCAGCCATAGGGAGGCGCCAGATGATATTTTGGATAATACGGGTCAGTTACTTCCCATTTTGCGACTGTATCAATGCCAACAGGTTTTATATTTTTTATCTTTTGTGATTGAGTTAAACCGGGTAATCCGGCAACAATCAGACTTAATGCAAGGAATTTCAATATTTTCTTTTTCATTGTGACTCCAATATTTTTAGTAAATGATTCAACATTTCAACTGAGAATGGATTGATTGTATTAGATGGTAATGCTCAACTACCTTGCATTCATGTATCATATCCCGTGCATGAATTATGACGCCGATATAAAGATTATATGTTATTAAATTAATAACCTACGTTCTGCTTTAATAAACCATTGGTCAACGTAATCTGATTCTGAGGAATAGGGAGATACTCATCTCTGCCAACTACAAAATTTGCTGACGCAATATTGAGATACTTTGATTTTTCCTGTGCGAAGTACGTATTCGTAAAATTCCCAGCTATTCCCCATCGGACAAGGTCGAAGAAATGACAATCTTCCAATGCGAATTCCAATCGCCTTTCAAACCGTAGGGCTTTTCTGGCATAATCCTGCGTCCAGGTGCAGTTTACACCATCTATATAAGGATTGATCCGATAATTAGAAACAAATGTGCCGTTGGCGTACTTCAACATACCTGTACTGTTTGAGGCCCTTGTTCTCACCTGATTTATAAGAGGCAAAGCCAGATTTTGGTTACCTAACTCAATATAGGCTTCAGCGAGCCAAAGTAGAATGTCGTCATAGCGAAGGATGGTAATGTTTGTTGCGCTTCCAAAAAATGCTCCGTATTTCTTAAAACAGGAACATGTGTATTGTGCATTATTTTTCATCCCTGTATACTGTCCATATATTTCCGGTACACGTTGCCAATTTTTCTGAGCAATAAAAGTTGGTATGTATTTATACGGATGTGTGGGAATACCAACGGTATGGTCAAGACGGGGATCAACACCATTCGTCCAGAAATCTATTGAATCTTTCATGTCCACGCTATTCCAGGTGTCAATGAATGGAATACCGTTAGGATCAGTTTTAAAGGCATTCACCAAATTCTGTGATGGTGCATGAAATGAACAGCACCCATAGGGCGCAGCCATGTTGTAGGTTCCACTGTGAGCCTTGTCGATTCTACCATCTGTGGTTCCATCATTTATGGAATACTGAATGGCAAATATTGACTCCGTGTTATTTTCAGAGAAGGGAAATAGGAAATTATGACCAAAATCGCTTATTAAACTTTTGCCACCGGAACTTATTACATTGTTGCATAATGTAACAACATTATTGAGCTTCGTTTGATTAATGGCCGTTACCTGATTTTTTACGTCCTGCTCGTAGGCTGCATAAAGGTTGACTTTAACGAGATAAGACCAGGCTGCCACTTTTGTGGGCCTGCCTACCTGTGTTTGCGTTAGAGGCAAATTATCCACGCCATTCTGGAAATCAGCAGCGATTAAATCCCATAACTGAATATTTGTTAAACTTGAATTGTCAACCAAAGCTGCATTTTGAACGGTATCGCTTACGTATGGTACATTTTTAAACATTATTTTTAAAAGGAACTGAAGATGTCCTCTTAAAAAGCGCATTTCGGCTATGCGTTGGGTTTTATTTGGAAACTCAGCCTCAGAAAGATTTTTCAACTTTCTTAAGGCTATATTGGCCCTTCCAATTCCTTCATAGATGCCAATCCAGGTATTATCTATTTGAACAATATCCGGGGCTACGAGGTTGAATTTCTCAAACCTGTCGTACCAGGGTGAATCACTTACACCGCCACCACCTTTATAAGCATCACCACCCCGGATACTTGCCCATGCCCACATTCCGGTGAACTGAACATGCCTGTCGTCATTGCCTATCGAGGCATATGCCGCAATACACAACTGTTCGACTGTGGAAGGTGAATTAAGTTGGTCGTCGCTGACTATTCCTTTTGGTGTATAATCAAGGAACTTTCTACAGGAAATACCTGTTATTAAGGCTATTGTAAGTATGAATAAAATGATATTTTTCATGATTTTGCTTTTATCGGGTTAAAATGTCACGTTTACTCCTAGTGAGTAATTCACTGGTCTCGGATAGAGACTGCCTGGGTCTTCCGGATCCATAGCCGTAAATGCATCTTTGCCTTTTTTCCTGAATAGTAAAATACTATTTTCAGCTAATGCATAAATTCGCAACTGCTGCATCCCTATCTTTTGGAGGATTGTTTTTGAGAGAGTATATCCCAATTGCACTGTACGCAACTTGAAGTAATCACCATTTTGAGCAAAATAACTGGAAAACCGGGAAAGCTCACTATTTGCATCGACGAGCGTTAACATAGGTATTGTGGAACTCGTATTTTGTGGTGTCCAGGCATTCAATACACGTTTACCCATATTCATTCCACTGGCAATAAAATCGGTGGAGCCCCTAATACTATTGTTAATTTTCCTGCCATAAATTCCATTGCCGAACAAGGATACATCAAAATTCTTATAATAAAGTTGAACATTTATACCATAATCACCTTTAGGCAGTTGATCCCCCAGCCAATCCTGATCCAATTGATTTATTATCCGGTCTCCATTTAAGTCTGCATATCTGATTCTTCCTATCCTTTTACCAGGTTGTGTTGCTGCTTCGTCCACTTCTGCCTGGGTCTGGAAGATACCTTGTGCAACATATCCGAACAGTTCCAGTGGTGAATGTCCCAATATGGTTTTTTCGGTATTTCCCGGGTAGGCCCTCACAACAGAAGCCGGTAATTTCGTTACCTTATTATTAAATGATCCTACATTCACACCAACGCTAAAAGTCAGGTCTCCAACATGATCACGGTAACCAGCGGTAATCTCAAATCCTTTGTTTTCTACTGTAGCGCCATTTTGCCACTGGCTACCTCCTTCTCCGATTGTTGCAACATAAGGTGGCCTAATCAAGATATTCGAAGTTGTACGTGAAAAATAATCAAATGAACCATACACTTTTTCTTGAAATAGTCCGAAATCAACACCTGTATTGATTTCTTCAGTAGTTTCCCACTTCAGGTTTGGATTGGCAAGTTGAACCCGGGCGTAGCCGGAGGGTAGGGTACCCCCGTTTGCGCCATTAATATCGTATCCGGTACCGGTAGTTCTTGTTCCGGTATTGGTACCATAGTTTGTCATATATTGTCCAAATCTTGAATCATCTCCAATTTCCTGGTTTCCGACTCTGCCCCATCCGGCCCTTATTTTGAGATTTGAAATAGCTACTATATTTTGGAAGAATGATTCGTTGTTCAATCTCCATCCAGCGGAAACGGAAGGAAATAAACCGAACTCGTTTTCGGTACCGAATCTTGAGGAGCCATCACGGCGTAAGGTCATAGCCAGCAAATATTTGTCTGCATAATTATAATTCACTTTACCAAAATAAGAAAGTAACTGATTCCCTATTTGGTTTCCTGAGGTTGTTTGATTACCCGTTCCGGCGCTAAGCTGGTAATAATTAATATCTTCAAGAGCAAATCCTTCTTTGTAACCAATTAATGTTCTGTACTGGTTTTTGATTGCTTCCGTTCCCAAAAGAATACTTGCAATGTGCTTACCAAATACTACATCATAATTTGCTGTATTTGACCATGTCCAGTTAAGTCGATGGTTTTGTTCTACCTGCATGTAGTTTATAGACCGGCCAATGAAACCTTCCTGAAATGCGGGATACCTGGCAAAGTTATAACCCCCTATATAGTCGATTCCAAAATTCGATCGAATGAGCAAATTTTTTATTGGCGTTATTTCTGCATAAACATTACCGAAAATATTATAATTACGATTAAAGTTGTCTTTATACAGAGTTAACATGTGAAGTGGATTATTGCGATCAGAAAATCCTCCACCGATGGGACCTGCAAATTTTCCGTCAGTTCTGTATACCGGCAAGATAGGCTGTAGAAATCTTGCGAGGTTAATCATGTCTGAGCCACCAAGGTCTGTGGGCATCGGCATATCACGATCGAGGGATAACTGTACATTTTCACCAATTTTCAACTTATTTTTAATAATGTCAAAGGAGGTATTTACCCGAGCGGCATATCTACGGTATTGCGAATGTCTTATGATTCCTTGATTATTAAGGTAATTGAAACCAATCAGCATAGTTGAATTTTCGGTTCCGTTGGATATGCTAATGTCTGTATTAGTAATAGATCCATTGTGAAACACTTCATCCTGCCAATCCGTATTTGCAGAAGGCGTCAATCCGTTAGGATTACCTCCGATCCAGGGTACAGTATTTACGGATTCAAGAACTGCGACTCCATTGGCATCAATACGCGAAACATAAGTATAAAGAGCCTGGTGGGCTGTTACAGGGGTCTTATCATTGATACTTGCCTGCCAAAGCACCTGTCCTCGTTGATGGGTATTTAAAACTGGCAGCTTTTGTGTAAATACCTGGCGGGTATAGGAGGAATTCAACTTCACCTGCATTTTTGAACTTCCACGTTTGGTTGTAACAATCACCACGCCGTTCGAAGCCCTCGCACCATAGATGGAGGCTGCAGTAGCGTCTTTGAGAACCTGTATAGATTCAATCATGCTAGGTTCTATGTTCCGGAATTGTTGTTGATTCAAGGTAGGGACACCATCAATAATAAAAAGTGGGTTGGTATTACCCAACGTATTCAAGCCGCGGATCAGCAGTCTATTTTGTCCCCCGTTAGGTCTGCCATCCACTTCAATGAACACTCCTGGAATTCGTCCCTGGAGAGCCGTTATGGTACTTGAACCTGGTAAATCACTTATAGCTGAAGGATTAACGATAGATACTGCTCCTGTCAAATCCACTTTTCTTTGGGTAGAGTATCCGGTAACCACAACTTTTTCAAGAGAAGTGGTTTCGGTTTCAAGTGTTACGTCGATAATGGATTTACCTGCAAATGGCACTTCTTTAGTTGTGTATCCCACATACGAAAACACCAGGGTTCCGTTTTCGGTAACAGTGATGGAGTAATTTCCACTTCCATTCGTTGAAGTACCAATGTTTGTTCCTTTTACCGAAATGCTTACTCCTGCCAAAGGTTTCCCTTTTGAATCGGTAACTTTTCCATGTACACTATCAGCTTCTGGGGTATAATTAAACTTACTTTCTTTTAAAGGTGTATCAGTAACATCGGCTATAAGTTGACTTTTAAGAGGTAAGGCAAAAAGCAATTGAGCTGAGGTAGATATGAGTATAGAAATTGTTGCTATTCCTATCCGCCTGACTCTTTTAATGATTGGTTTATCAATTAAACGACTTTGATTCGGTGGTTGTTTATAAAGATTCTGAAAATTTTCAGCATTTATTAGAGAATTCATGACGTTGGTTTTATTAAGTTAATAAGGACTCTAATTTGCCAGGAAAATTTAAAACATGTGTGTATTGACGGCAGTCGATACACAGCAATAATCCTCTGAATTTTTTTTCAGAGGTTTTTTAAGGGAACTCTCTTCCTGGTTAGACTTTAAGTTAATTACTCTCTGGAAGGTAAGTGAATGAACTATTAATTATCACTATAGATTTTGTGGTTAGGCGTATAGGCTACCCCATTAAATTCGTTTACCTTTTTATGTCCTGTCAATTTTTTTACCTATTCCTACATCAAATTTAATTATTTAAACGATTAAGCAAAATTTATTTTAAAAGTATAAAATTCTATATTTGATTTCCCGATTCTGATTTAATACGCTGGTTGAATTCTAATCGTTCTCCATCAGGGCCAGGAATATTAAAATACCGGCAACCATTTTCCCAGAAAGGAAGAAATACAGGCGCTTCTTCAATTATATCAAACGTTGCATTCCTTAATTCTATAAAAGCAGTATCAATATTATCCACGTCAAAAGCGATATGGTCAATGCGCCCGTCTTTTCTATTTCTGATTTCGGTAAGCTCTTTTTCAGGCATTTGGTACAATTCAATAATCATATCGTCCCGTTGCATCATGACAACCATTCCTTTTCGTTCATTGTATTCAAATTCAGAATCCATCACATTCCCGAAGCCGAGTCTTTTGTAAAACTCCTCTGGTCTTTTTATATCAGTAACAGGTATGCCTATGTGCTGAATATGGTTGATCTTAAAATTCATATTGCGGGATTAATTGTCAGAATGCAGGCACACAAGGTAAAATTATTTAAACGATTAAGCAATATTTTTACATTTAGAATCAGATTTCATAATCGGCAAATCATGTGGGGAAGAATAATTTTTTTAAGAAAATTTGCTTAATCGATTAAAATCATATATTTATAATAGATAAAGTAATTATGAGGCTGTTCAGTCAAACCTGTATAAATCCAAAAATAACCTTGAAAGTATTTTTAGGTTTAGGTTTACTTTTAATTTTTCCCCTTTCTGGCCTTGTTGCACAAGGTATTGAAATGAAAATAAGCAAGCCTTATTTGAATATTCCCATAGGAAGTGATGTAAGGGCAAAATTGATGCAGCTACGGGTAAATGGCAAGCTGCAGCGGGAATTTGCAATTCAGCTTGCAGAAGATACAGTTAGCTATTGGCTTTATGTGGATGTGTCAGAATTTAAAGGAGAAAAGCTCGACATTAATTATCCAGGCAGCCCTAAGGCAATTAAACGTATTTATCAGGATGATAAGATAAATGGGGAGGATAGTTTATACAAGGAAAGCTACAGGCCTCAATTTCATTTTACTGTCAAAAGGGGATGGAGCAATGATATAAACGGACCGATCTACTATAATGGCGTATATCATTTATTCTGGCAGTCTTTTCCTTTTGGTCTTGATTTCAATGTGGATTATATGTACTGGGGCCATGCAGTTAGCAAAGATTTACTGCATTGGGAGGAATTAGAGCCAGCGCTTTATCTTGATAGTCTGGGCTCCCCCTGGTCCGGATCAACCGTAATAGACAAGAACAATTCTGCCGGTTTTGGCGCCAATGCCCTTATTATATTTTATACTGCTTTCGACAGGATCTCAAAAAAACAGGTTCAGTGTATTGCATATAGCACTGACAATGGTAAAACGTTTATGCGGTATAAAGGTAACCCAATCATAGATAGTAACAGGGAATGGGAATCGAATCACACACGGGATCCAAAGGTGCTATGGTATGAACCCACAAAAGAATGGATAATGGTGCTGTTTGAAAAAAATGGAATGTCCTTCTTTACCTCAACGAATATGAAACAATGGAAGAGGCAAAGTCATATTGAAGGATTGCATGAATGTCCCGACTTTTTTGAATTACCGGTTGATGGTAATCCTGGCAATAAAAAATGGATACTTCATGGAGGTTCAAGTGACTACTTCATTGGAAGTTTTGATGGTAAATCATTTACTCCTGAAACCGAAAAAGTTAGTTATTCAGAAGGCACCACACCCGGATGGGGGCCAACACTTTACGCAGCTCTAACCTTTGAAGAAATGCCGGATAACAGGCGTGTTCAAATTGCCTGGGGAAGGATCAAACACGAAGGGATGCCCTTTAATCAAATGATGCTTTTCCCAACAGAATTTTCTTTAAGAACTACCAAAAACGGTATCCGCTTATGCTCCCGCCCGATTAAAGAAATTGAAGCACTGCATAGCCTGACACATCGCTGGCAATCCTTGTCTGTCATGGAAGCAAACAAAAAGCTGTCGGGAATCAAAAGCAAGTCCTTGCATATAAAAATGAACGTCAACCTGGAAAGAGATAAATATCTGCATCTGATGTATAATGGCAATGAATTATTCAATTTTTCAACAAATGATCTATTGAAAGAAATATCCTCATGGCATGAGCAGCAGGGAATATATGATATTGAAATACTGATTGACCGGACATCTGCAGAAATCTTTCTTAACAAAGGCCTTCGCTATATTATTAAAGGGTTGAAACCGAAAAAAAATGATGATGGTTTGGAATTCGTTTCAGAGAAATATGGCCCGGTATTGCAGCATTTAGAAGTACATGAATTGAGATCAATTTGGAACACGGAATAGAAATTTCAAATATCCATTCCTGAAATGGGCGGCCTGTTATTTGGCTTCGATACCGGGGTGATTTCAGGTGCACTTCCCTTTTTAAAAGACTATTGGAACCTGAGTAATGCAAGCATCGAGTGGGTCAATGGTTTTGGCTGCATTATTGCGTCAGGAATTATAGCCCCATTTTTTTGGTAATTTTTGATAAAATATTTGTTGCATACAATCCTGAACCGAAAAAAATTCTCTCTAGAATAATGAAAACCCTGTTTTTTGCAGGAGAGTATATTATGCCAATTGGGAATCTCATATATTTAAATGTATCATACAAAAAAATGACAAGTATTATGTTTTAATTACTGTAGTTATTGTATCCATTCTGGTAATTAACTTTTTACTTGACCTTATTTTAAATCTAATCCGTAAAGTAATTGAGCACCAACAAAAGGAACATATATCCATTTCTGAAATCATTAATTCTATGGTTGACCTCCATGGAGACCACTTAAAAAATATAAGTCGTCTGTCAGACGACACAAATGTTACAGTAAAAAAACAAAATGAAGGGAAACAATAAACATCATTTAGCCAGCAGCAAGGGTATTATTTTTCATGCGGCAATCAAGAAAAATCCATTTTTAGAAAACGTGTGTATAAAAGAGTGTAGGATAAGCAAATTCTTATTATTTCATTGACTATCGAGAACTTAAAATCCTACCGGTGGCCTCGACAGGGCTTATTGTGGGTTTGATTATCAACGATTTATAATTCTGCTGTAAAACATAGCGTAATGTGTAAAACATTTTTTGGAAATTAATCTTTATTAGTGTCAAAACCTATTTAAATAGGGTCTCCCTGAAAAGCTGGAATACTTATCCACAAAGGGTTCCAGGATGTGTATAGCTGTAAAAAAGCCCCACAATGGCATAAAAGATGCGCAAAGTGAGGCAGGAAAAAACATACAGCAAATGTACCGCAATCTTTTATTTGAACTTTCGCCTTCCTTGCTTGATCAAAGATTTTTACTAACAGATTTTGGGAAGTTATATCAGTCAATACCTTTTGCGGAGTTATCCAAACTTGTACCTGCTCCTGCGGGCCAGTTAAGTGGCAAAGGTTGCAAGAGTTGGCTTAGTGTAGAAGGAGGGATTGCTCTGCTGATAGCCAAACACTATCTTCAGGTCAGTGATGCGATGTTAATAGAACGGCTTAACACGGACTGGTCGCTTCAATTATTTTGTGGTATCCGTCTGGTTGCAGATGAAAAAATCAAGGATGATGACTTGGCCGGGCGTTGGAGAAGTTACCTGGGAAAGCATTTGAATATTGATAAATGGCAGGTTCACTTGGCATCGGCATGGAAAGTGAATATGGAACAAACCCATGTTGGGTTGACAGATGCTACGTGTTATGAGAGTTACATCACTTATCCTACGGATTCCAAGCTGATATGGAAGTGTTGTAATGAAGTCTTTACATTAGCAGGTCAACTTCGCAAAAAGTTAAAGCTACGCCGTAGCCGAAGCAACCATGATAAATTCAAGAGCATGTATTTGTCCTATGCTAAGCTTAAAAAGAAAAGCAAACGCAAAAACAAAAAGTTGTGCAGGAGTATGCTTAAATACCTGGACCGGTTGCTCAAGAGCACCACAAATTTGTTATCAAAACCATCGGTGCGCCGCAAGGTGCATCGTCTCTCTACGATAGAGAAGATCAAGCAACAGCAATGGAGTCTTTACTTTGGCAAGGAAAGCAAAATACCAGACCGCATCGTATCGGTGCATAAGCCCTATATACGCCCTATCGTCCGGGGTAAGGAAACCAAACCGGTAGAATTTGGAGCCAAGGTGAACAAAGTTCAGATCGACGGGATCAACTTCATAGAACACATAAGCTTTGATGCTTTTAATGAGGGCATCCGCCTACGGCAGGCCACCGAACTTCAAAAAAGATATTTTGGCAAATGCTCCCAGATAGGTGCTGATGCCATTTATGCCACTAATGCCAACAGAAAATACTGCACCGAAAATAACATAGCCACCAGTTTTGTAGCCAAAGGCAAACAGGGAAAAGACCAGGAACAGAAATCCCTGATGCGCTCTATATTAGGAAAAATTCGCAGTACCTGGTTGGAGGGAAGTTTTGGTAATGAAAAGAATCATTACTTGCTGGGTAAAATAAAAGCCAGAACGCAACCTACAGAAGTTGCATGGATCTTCTTTGGCATTCTCACCAGCAATGCAGTGACAATTACCAAGCGACGAACGAAAGCATCATCGGGTAAAAAAGCTGCCTAAATGAATCAAACCAGTATGACGACAGTTAAGACAAGTAACTGAAAGGGGAAGTTACGCCAATGAGTAATCGAAACGAAGCCAAATTACCAAAAAACATCACTTCAACAATAAAACGTCAAAAAAAGTGAATAATGAATATTATTTTTATATAATATGTATTGGTATTTTGACATTTTCAGGGAGACCCTAAATACTCTTTCAGTGAGTAATTACTGATAAGACAGCTTATCATCAGAATGAATTCCTTATAGATTATGCTACGAAAAGAATAATTTTTTGAGAATTTCAAGTTACCAGGATATCGGACTATACATACTTCAAACCCATTTTACTGTAATAGAAAATAAAGATCAAATGGTATTATATATTAATCTTAAACAGTCCTTAAATCTTCCAAAAACTCTGAAGCCGGATCAACACTTGTAACCAGTAAACAATCTCTTGCACGAGTGCAGGCAACATATAAAAGATGCCGTTCGGTATTATACACTTCTTCCAAATCAGCATTATCAGTAACACTTTCAATACGTTCCTGAAGAGGTATCACTTCATCATCGCATGCCATTACCACTACTGATTTAAATTCAAGTCCTTTCGCATAATGCATGGTGCTTATTGTAATCTTCCCATTAATGCTTTCAACTGATTCATCTAAAATAACATACGGAACTTTCGCTTTAGCGACAGCAGCAATGGCCCGTGGAACTTCATTAAAAGACCTGACAAAAACACTAACTTCATGAGGAGCTATTCCATCTTTAATTTGAGCAAGTATCCAGTCACCAACAAATAGAATTTCTTCATCATTTGTCTGAAAGGTTTTTATTGCAGGTTCCACTCCATTAAATACAGAAATGGTATTTCCTCTCTCTTCAATATTGCCATCGGCATCCGATACCTTGGGCGCTAATAAGCGATCTGCTTGTTGCCGGATTTGATGAGAGGTTCTGTAATTTACATGTAATGTTCTTGACCGGCCTCGAATGTCTATACCAACTGCCATCCATGAAAAAGCCTGTTGGAATATTCTCTGTCCGATATCTCCTGCAAAAAATAAAGCATTGGGATTGTTTTTGCCTAAGGCTGCTAAAAAACGCAAATGGCAAACACTGAAATCCTGGGCTTCATCTACAACCGCGTAATCATAAGGGAATACGTTGCGCTTTGCTAAATGGTCTGTGAGTTTATTAAACAAACCGCCAAATGTCAAAAGTTTTTCCTCTTTAATTTGCTGATTTACACCCGCAAAAATTGACCATAGAATCTCCCGTTGTTGTTCAGGCAAGCGTGTTTTTCTTCCTAACCTTTTCACATCCCGGTATTCTTCCCATGTTTTCAATTGCCAGGTATCCACTACCTGTTCCCATTCTGATGTTAGGAACGCAAGATTAAACTTATGTCCTTGTACTCCTGCAGATGCATTTTTTACCACATCCGAAATTTCATCTTTTGATGCAATATGTGGAGCAGAAATATTTGCTTTATACAGCCGCTGACCTAAT
Source organism: Chitinophagaceae bacterium (assembly GCA_037718865.1). GTDB lineage: Bacteria > Bacteroidota > Bacteroidia > Chitinophagales > Chitinophagaceae > JADCRZ01. Next base: position 318,083 of record JBBJMP010000006.1, read on the forward strand.
TCGTTAATAGCGTAGACATCAATTTGCTCCGACAAATGGGGTTCATTACTGATTAACCTTCTAAGCTTTACTTTAAGTGCATTTGCTAATATATTAGAGAACGTTGTAAGTAACACACGGGAATCAGGATTTGATTTTGCGAGAAACACGGCGCGGTGCAACGCAACAATAGTTTTGCCTGTTCCGGCTGAACCTGATACCCTGGCTGCTCCTGTATAATTTTTTTCTATCCACTGACGCTGTGCCGGATGTAGAAATACCGCCCACTTATCCCAGGGAAAATCCAGGGCCCGTTCCAGTTCTTCCATATTATTCATCGTGCGGAAACGGCGTTGTGCATCCGGATGTTTAAACGGATCTCTTCCTTTAATTACAGGTTGCGAAACAGGTGGTTTGCCGCCTGTTGCCAGTTCCAGTAAAGCATCGCTTGCCTCTGCTGGTAAGTGTTCAATCAATGCAAACAAACGTTCTTCTGTGGCCTCTTTAACATCCTGCAGCCATTCCAAAGGAACACCATAGCTAAGTAATATGTCATCCGCAATATTTATAAATAGTTTCCGGGACTTTGATTCAACAGTTTCCTTTTCCTGCACATAAACAGGTATAAAAATTTCCTGTACGGTTTCCCTGATTTCAACAAATTGTGCCGCCCCGGTTTTTGGATGAACTTCTAATTTTCTCCGCTCCGCCCAATCGTATGCTTTGTCGTGATGATCCACATAACAAAGCAAGAAGTCGCCTTTATTTTTATGAACAATCAACCTGATATCTCCGCTTACCCGCACCGACCAGAAGTTTTTATCTTTTGCTTTATCTAACTTATGAAAGCTCATACCGGGGTTTGCCGGGTTAAGCTGTAAATCAAACGCAGTGGTCTTAACTGCTCTTTGTTCATCACCGGATAATCTGGTAAGGCTATCAGTGAATGTATCTGCTATTCTGAATTCCATTAATGGATCTTAAATTCTTTCATGACTTCGTCTCCGAGATGGTTAATTACTTTAACTGCAATAAGACCGGTAGCAGGTTTAGGGAACGGACGTGAAGTATCACTGTGTAAGGATTCCCATGCTTCTTTATTGATCTCTGCTTTCAATGTTGTTTTTAAGGAACTGTATGGATCGTTTGCCCCGAGGAAATAAGCATGACGCACAAAGAAGCTTTCCCTGTTATAATCGGTATCAATAAACCAGCAGGCAATACCATCAGCACCATCGCTTCGCACTTCGCCGGTATTGGGATGAAATACATCAACTCCATTTATCTTCACCTGTATCTTATTGTCCTTTGCATTAAGGATTTCAATATCCGGTTCTCCAAAAATCACAAAGAGGTTTCCTTTTCCGGTATTTTTTAAATCATCCGCCATGTGAAGGTCTGCATTCATGCGTGCTTTAAGCACCGGAATCCTTCCAAGCTTATTGAACTCAGTTGTATGCGCTTCGTAGTTAAAGGCACAGGCAATTAATATATCAAAAGCGGCATCACCGGCTTCGCGGGCAGCCGAAACCAGATCTACCCGTTGCACTGTTCCAAATTCAGGACCAACAAAAATGGCAGCCCGCTTTTCAATCTCACCTTCCATATATCTGCCTTCTCCACAGACCAGTTCTCCAGGCCAGGCAAGAAGTGATATAAAACTTATTTTCCCTTCTTTATGCGCCTGTTGTACACCGGCAGTTTTCAAATTATCCAGGATCATTTGAGCAAAGCTCTGATGGTCGTGGTTGTCACGTCCTTTTTGTTTTAGCGGATCAATCAGTTCATCATTTTCATCTACGCCAAGTGTACGATGCGGTGAAATGCTTTCAACTGTAAAAGGGCCTGCTACTCGAACCTTCTTTTTATCATCATAAGGTTTATCGTATAAGTATTCAGACTCTGCTTTGGCAGCAATGGAAGCATCAATTTCTTTTTGGCGGGCAATGCGGGCCTTCCACCAATCAGCGTGTAAAATTTTTATAGAATCCGGCCAGGTGTTTTCTGCTTCGCGTGGGATTTCCCATTCCTGCCAATTTTTCTGCAGGGCTTTATTTAAAGCCTCTCTTTGTGGCTCCAACTTCTCCTGCCACTTTTCCCAAATTACATCAATCTCTGTATTGTTGGCTATTGATTTTAAGGTAATGTGAGGTACCCGTTCATAAACAAAGCCATGACGAATGTTACCATTTACCGATTGTGATGAAGGTGCTGACTTAGTTATTTCAGCCTCTTTTAGTTGACCTTCTTTTGAATCTGATAATAAATAAAAAGGGTAACGGGAACCCATGATGCGACTACGGGCGAGTGCTAACGCAACCCTTGAAGTGTCTATAGTAATCCATCTTCTTCCCCATCGTTCGGCAACGTTTGCTGTTGTTCCAGCGCCACAAGTAGGATCAAGGATTAGATCACCTGGGTCAGTTGACATTAGAAGGCATCTTTGCACAACCTCTTCATTTGTTTGAACAACATAAAACTTTCGAAAACTTACCGATAAATTCACCCACAGATTAGTAATTTTTCGAAATGGCCAGTCGTTTACATTCAATCTATAACCAAGTGACTTGCCTTCTTTCAAAAAGCGTTTAGCGCGACCAATACGAATTAATTTTTCTCTGTTTGTTATCCAGCTACCACCATTAGGCGGAGGAAAATTTTGTCCTTCCCAATCAAATTTGAAATCTGTTTCCGTGGAATAGGAAGGAGCCAAAAGGGAAAACAATCTGAATATCTTTTTATTTTGAAGATCAGGGTTTTCAAGATCATTTATAGAAGTCTGTTCAATCTTATGCTCTTTGGTTTCATAAAATCTGTAATGCTGAGTTAAGGATGTTATGGGTTCATAAAGTGGTCGGAACTTAAGTGACTCAATATTACGGGCGAACATGATAATGTGGTCATGCATGGTCTCTACATATTTTGCGCCAAGAGGAAGTGATTTCTTTCTAAAAACAATATTTGAAACGAAATTTTCAGCACCAAATACTTCTGAAAGGGCAAGAGTTATGATTGCTTCATTCTCCGAATTAATTTGTAAGAATATTGAACCAGAATCTGTGAGTAGGTCACGAGCAACAGTGAAACGATCCCGTAAATAAGTCAAATAGGAATGTATTCCATCCCTCCATGTGTCCCTAAATGCTTTCACCTGTTCAGGTTCACGTGTAATATGATTTACATTCCCATCTTTAACATCCCTACTAGTTGTACTCCACTGAAAATTGCTATTGAACTTAATACCGTACGGCGGATCAAGATAAATACACTGCACCTTTCCACGTAGTCCTTCCCGTTCCGCAAGGCTTGCCATTACCTGTAAAGAATCGCCCAATATCATTCTGTTTGACCAATGCTGGTCGTGTTGGTAAAATTCTGTTTTATCTACTCCTTTTGGAATACCGTTAAAGTCAGAAAAAAGATCAGCCATTATCTTTCCTGATTCATAATCTGTTTCTTTTGATTGCCGAAGCAAATCATCTATTAAGGCTTTGGGGTGTACCTTTTCCTGTATGTACAATGGAGGCGCCTGCACCACTAAATCGCTCCAGTCTTTTATGTCTTTTCCACGCCATACCAATTGCGGGTCAAGGTCTTTATTTCTTCGTTCATAGGCCACTTGTAAATATGCCGCTTCTTCTTCCTGCACAATGGATTGATACTCTGCCGTAGGTATGTTTTTACGCGTTGCCTCTTCATGCGTGATTGATTCCACGGATTTTTCGTAAGGCTGTTTTTTTTCTTTCATATTACGGATTCTTCTGCTTCTTTATGTGCTGCTGTTTCAATTAGTTTATTAAATTCAGTTGCAAGCTTTGATTTCAGGTCAGCTTCCATGGCATATACATCTTTAAACTCTGCAAAAGCCCAGCGTCCATATTGTCCATTGTTATTCACGCCGGGTATCCAATAATTATCCATAGTAATCTTCTTAACCTTCGCATCTTCACGGCGATAGCCTTTTATTTCTATCACCAGGTGTAAAAGATCATCTTCGCCATTGCCATCATCAATCAATACTATAAAATCAGGGAGATACTTACGCACTTCCGACCCGAAGCGATAAGGCACTTCAAAACCGAGATTGTGATTTTTTACATACGCTTTTACCTGTGGATGCGCTTCAACCACCCGGCAAAGCTCGGCCTCCCAGCTACTATCCAATACAACCCAGTTTACAGGGCATTTTCTTGAATCGGTTTGATACCGGTCAGTTTTAGAGGTATTGAAATTTACATATGCCGAAGAGCCAACAGGGTTATAGGGATCAGGTAAAATGTTTATGGGTTTTGTTCCTATAAAAGCATTATTTATTCCGGCAGTAATTCTTTCACATGCCATATCAGCAAGCATTTTGTACCGCAATTGGGCCGGGTAAGTGCCTCCCTTACAAACCAGGTAGTTGTCAAGCCACTGCCTGGTTATTCTTTTTAATTGCCCGAATAAATGCAGTTTGGGTTCTTCTCCGGGATCCCGCCATTTTGTAAGTACCAGGTGTGATACCAGTTCATATAATACCTGTGAAGGTCTTACATCGCCGGTGTGCACCAGATTCAAATCAACGCCTTCGCCAATGATACCGGAATTGAGTGTTTCGGTAGCACCCACCAGATCAGGTGTTAATTCCATGATTGAATCTTCATTAAAGTCAGCAGTTAACCTTTCTTCAGGTAGTTCAATCCTGTAGCCGGTAACTCTGGGAAAGCGGATTTCAAGATGGTCTCTTTCAGGACGTACTGCTTTTACTTGTATCGTTTCACGTGGCGGTTGTGGCGGCGCAATAACCGGTTTGGCTGTAAAGTCGAATGGGATACCCAGCACATCAGCATATTCGGTATTGAACAATCCATTTTCATTTAGTTCATATGATTGCCTGCGTAAGGCACGACCGATTACCTGCTCGCAAAGCAATTGGGTTCCAAAAGCGCGAACACCCAACACATGTGTTACGGTATTTGCATCCCAGCCTTCCGTTAGCATGGAAACGGAAACCAGACAACGTATAGAACCACCCAAGCTTCCGTAACGGCCTACCGTATTCATTACCTCACGTAACAGGTTCTGATCGGTTAAATTCTCCGCCTCTCTTATATCACCGGTTCTTTCAATGATCTCTCTTCGAAAGCGTTCGATTTCATCGGCAGCCATACTCCGGAAGTTATCATCTAAAGCTTCGCCGGACTCTAATTGGTTACTGTCAATAAGAAGTGTATTTGGGCGGGCATACGGATTACCATGTTCATCAAAATTCCGGAACAATTCAAGCCTCCCGTTTATGGGTGTAAATGAACCATCATCATTTTTTCTGTTAAAGCCGGAAATATAATCGTACACTAATTTCGATGTAGAGGTATTATTGCAAACCACAATAAAGCATGGAGGCACATTTATTCCGGCTGTTCCCCAAAGTTCAAATGTTTTGGCATAATGGCCATATAGTGCCTCCAATGCGGTTTGCAATTGTGGCGGAAGGCTTAAAGGATCCAGTTCACCACTTTTGCCCCGTCCTTTTTTAGGCATCCTGGTTCTTATATGTTCCCATAAATCACGAAACATCGGCATGTCAGCGCCGGGAATATTATCTGCTACCGGTACACGTGGAAGTTTTACAATACCACACTCAATAGCATCCATCAGAGAAAAGTCACTCATGGTCCAGGGAAACAAAGTGCCTTCAGCATAACCTGAACCTCTTAAAAAAAATGGCGTTGCGGAAAGATCAATAACTCTTGTAATACCCATGTTGCGCTTAACAGCTTCGATCCCGGATATCCATACACGTGCCGCTTCTCGGTTATCCTGGGCTTCTTTTTTATCATCACCGGCTAGCTCCTTTTCCTCTTCATCAGCTTCCGGTTTTTCCCGGTAACAATGATGCGCCTCATCATTTATGACCATTATATTCTTTAAACCCATTAAATCAGGCATTACCCTTTGAATCATCTGACCTTCAGTTTCAAGCGTATTTAGTCCATCACCTAACTTTCCCTGCAAAAGCTGACGACCTCCTTTGGACAACTCCATCTTTTCTCGCAGTTTAAATGCGTGGTAATTGGTAATAACGATTTTTGCCCTTTGTAAGTCATCAATCATATCAACAGGAATCAGTTCACGTGTAGCATAATAACTATAGGGGTCATTAGGCATAAGCACTTGTAAGCGATCTTTGATGGTTATGCCAGGTGCCACAATGAGAAATCCTCTTGTAAATCTCTGGCTTTGCGGTCGCCTTACAGCATTGATAGTTTGCCAGGCAATCAACATTGCCATAACCGTTGTTTTACCGGCACCTGTTGCTAATTTTAATGCAAGCCTGAAAATTTCAGGATTAGCATCGTTGTTGGCATTTAATAGATGGTCTATAAAACTCTTTCCCATCTTGCCTGCGTTGGGTGCCACTTCCGTAAGCCAGATAGCTGTTTCCGCTGCTTCTACCTGGCAGAAAAACGGCCGAATACTACTAAACTTATAGTTACGCCAATGTTGCAAAAGACGGGCAGTTTCAGGAGTGACCTGCCATTGATTCGGATCAGGGATATTTCGCCATTTAGTCACTTCTGCGCGTAACAGATTGATAATGGAAGTCGGATCGTATTGTTGTTTGTCCGTAGATAATCCTTTGCCTTCATCAAAAATCAATTCTTGTTGCTTAGATTTTCCTTTTTGCTTGCGTGGCTTGGGAATGGGAGTTATGAATTGCGCCGGACGTCTTTTATCAACAACCTTTTGAGTTGGTTGTCCTTGTTCATCAAGCTCCCAATATTTTAGAGGGTACTCGTAAGGCGAATTTAATATGGGTCGTTCGAAAAATGGATTAGACATAAGTTTTATGGTTCAATAGCAAGTAAAGGTTATATAGAATGGAAGTTAGAATTTTTAGGTTACTAAGTAATATTTTTGAATTCTCCATATATGCATAATAGTAATAGCTAAAATGTTTTTGCGTTCTGCCCTAGGTTGTGATTGAAACCGTGTTTTTTACCTTATGCTTCAATGTTAGTACATTAGTTCTTCAGGATATAACAACTTCTTGTAAATGATAAACTGTTAGAACTCAACGTATCTCTTCTATCACTTCTCCCTCAAAAGCAAAAAGCCTCAGTACAACATTAACCATTATTTCATTACGTGCTCTTATCATTTCTTCTCCCCATTTTGGAGCAGTCGCTAGAGAATACTTCATTCCCAGTACATCAAAGTCAATATTGTTTAAAGCCATACCATTTTGATATCCGATTTTAATCTTGTGACCTAAAATATTTGCCTCAAAGCGATATTGCTTTTTTCCAAATGAGTAATTTGAGAGTTTTGAGTTATACCCATTAAGTGTAAGATTTCCTAAACTATGAACCAGTTCTTCCTGAATTTCTTGCGCCTTTTTCTTATCGCCATGTGCAATCATTTCAACCCAGTCTGTTGGAATGTTTTCTCCTTGTGGGAATACGTGTTCCACAGTCCAAACATATAAACCTTTTTCATTTCGAGACCATAAATCAGGATTATATTCTCTCGAATGAGCTGTTTCATCTAATTTAGCCAAAACATACCGTGCCATTCCTTCATTATAATAGAATAAGTTATCTGACAAATATTCCTTAAATGAGTTTACATCACTTGGCTTCCCTCTTCCTTTTAATAAAGTTTGTTCTATAATTTCATATCCAATTTTCCCGCCATTTCCTTTTTTATATTGTTCGCATCGGTCAATTAACTCAGCGTTGATTGCGTCAAGATCCCGAGTGTTAGGTGTGTCTGTAATATTTCTTCTTAAATAGTACTTGCAAAACAATTGAACAGTTTTTAGTAACACCTCTTCATTCTGTAAGTCAGTTTTATTACTAAATAAATATAGTAGAAATGTATAGGAAGACGCTGCACCGATCCGTTCCAAATCAACTAAAGCCAGCATTAAGGGAGCAACATCATATTTTTCCGGTTCAATCAATTGATTATATACTTTGGATTTATCAATAAATTCAGCAAAAATCCTCTCAGCGTCTCTTTTTATCAATGTTTCGTAAATCTTAATCAGTGTTGAACTGGTTGCTTTTGGCACGCGTTCTACTTTAACATGTTCATTATGTTTAAAGGCATTGTAAAATTGCCTTAAAAATCTATCCTGCTCTTCATGTGTAGGAAGGTTTTGCAATAATTTCTGCCATTTGTCAAAAGATTCGTCAATATTTTTTGAATGTTTCAATTCCATTATGGAGAGCATCTTGTTCTTTATAATGTCAATAGCTGATAATGGGACACCTCTGTAATTGAGCGTTTCAAAAAGAATAAATGCTTTGGATTGAGTAGCCTCTGAAATATGAATAAAATTCAGGCGATTGATCCTGTCAAGCAGTTCATCTAATTGTTTACGAGTATCGGGAATTGTTCCAAGAAATACGAATATCCTTTGTAAAGAGAACGATTTCCACAATTTCTGGGTTTAGGCCACCGATTAATTCTATTTTACTTAATATATATAGGTAATCTTCCAAATTGTGAAACTGTGCCGACGGTTGAACTCTTAAATAAAATATGTAGGCGTCATCCTTATGACCGCCATGCGGCGTCTTGCCATCCTTCGCTTTTATCTTTTTGATCAACTTTTTCCGAATACTGTTGAGTATGTCCTTTACTTCATCATCGTCTGAGTCTCCACCCTCTGCCAAAACATACTTGTACTTATTATAAATTGCTGTAAGCAACAGGCTAAGGGTTGTTAACCTTTGCTGACCATCTACTACATCATAAATAAGTTCATCATTAGGTCCTACTTCTTCTATATCATGGACACAAATAATAGAGCCCATATAATGGCTCGATTCATTTTCATATATATCTTCCAGTAATTTGCTCCAATTGGTTTTGCCCCAAGTATATTCTCTTTGGTATTTAGGTATATGAAAATGCCATTGATTACCTTCGGTTTGAAAAAGGGATGAAAAGGTCGCTTCTACTGCTTTCATGATTTTGGTAACTACTTTAAAGTTTATTAATTTTTATAATTATTGTGTACCCTTAGCTTTTGATATTTATCTAGTACAAAAAAAAGCCGCAAGCGCAGAGACTTCTAGAATGGATGTCAAATGGAGTTGATGAATTAAGGTCTCAAATAATAGACTCATCAAAACTATCTTTCCTGCAATGGCGCAATGAACATTTCCCAATAGAATTCAGCTGCTCCTTCATTTGTCAAATTAATTTCTCGATTCTGATTAGAAAATGACATTCCTGTTGACCTTAATTGAAGTAAATGTCCGTCGTCACTAAGGGTTAAAGATTCATTTAAACTATTCCGGGAAGAGGAAATTTGCCTTGAATAGTTTATGCCTTTTAGGCCCAGCATCCCGCCAAAAAATATCATACATTCAGATTTGAGGGTTCCATCAATATAAAGAGATGCTGTAAATGTTTGCGAGTCAATTCTTTTGAAACGAGAGTCGACTTGAGGATTTCTTTTCTTTAATTCAATTAGAGAGGCTTCGAAGTAGTTGGAAATATAGAGAAATGCATCATCTAAGAATTTGTCTTTATCATGATCGGAAAAGGTTTTTGCAATTCTAAGGTTGCTGGAACGAGGCTGCATATCCATCACTTGATTTGTTACCGGTTCTTCTATCGGCATTCCTTTTTTCGAAAGAGTTGATACTACTCTTTTAATTTCATTGTTAATTTCAAGAAAGGCTTCATCCAGACCAGGAAATTTAATTACGGGTTTCCCATCTTTTGGAGTTGCTAATAATTCTCCAAAAAGAGTATCCTGCCAATCACAGGGTCGTAATATTACAGGAATTACTACGGCCTGCCTTTCTTTGTGCATTCTCATTGCTTCTTTCATTTCTACATTATAGCAATAATCTGAAGCCAGGAAATCTGAACTAACCAAAAGCAGTATAATGTTTGCGCTTTTTAAGTTGGTACTTATTTCTGATGCCAGCATTGATCCAGCTTCAATACGTCTGTCATGCCAAGTATTGATTATTCCTTTCCTTTTTAGTATAGTAAGGTGTTTATCTAACTCATCCCTTAAGTCTTCGTCCTTATGGGAGTATGAAAAAAATAAGTTCATCATATAATAAAAAATTCTAGTTTAAAGGGAAGTTCCTTGTATTGCCTAGGTTAGATATTTTATGTTTCCTTGTAATTTTGATCTTACATACAAATATACAGTCTGACGTTAATAACACTAAAAATTAAGGAAATCCTAAAGTATATTTGGATTCACCTTCGTTTTACATAGTCATGTCCTATATCATTAAAGCGATGGTAAAAACCTTTTCCTGCCGATACTACTCCGTCAATCTAATCAACCCTTACCAGCTTTTAACCCAGGCACTATCCATTTTTCCTTAAGCTTCTTATCATGCTGATATAAGTATTGCCATGCTTTTTTGTATTGGGATAAATACCAGAAGTCATTATTTTTAATCTTTTGCGGTAAGAATCCTAGCAATTCCAGGTAGTCAACCATATCAAGATTTTTTGCTGCTTCACAGGTAAGTTTTCTGGTGCTCATATTCTCTATTTTATGATGATTTGATGAAATAGCTATCTATATCATTGGTTATGTAATTGTTAGGTTATCATCATAGTGTCATCAAGGGCATCAATACTGTCATCAATATATTTATTTGATGAAATGTTGATGAAAGTTTTGATGATCATATCTTTTTATATTTCAAGTAATTATAAGCTTGTCATCAAAATCATCAAGATTGTTTAGCTTAATGATTTCTTTTTCTGATAGCTTATAGAACCGTCCTTTCTGGGTGTACTCAGACACTCTCCCGTCGGACGTTAACCGATATTGCTGATAGGAGTTGGAATTGGCAGAGGGCTGCAGTTTCCATTCATCCTGCAACACTCTTCTGATTGCTCCGCTGTCATATCCCCGGAACCCTTTCTTAATTAGCCAATCCTGCATATCAGAAACACAAAAGCTGATCTCTTTGGCATTATCCAAGGTGTCTATAATGAAAAGAAGGATCTGTGACATCTCTGCTTCCAGTTGTTGCGGTTATATTTTTTTACCCTCTTCAAAGCAGGAGTAGCAAGCTGTTCAGGACGGAACCACATCCGGGTGGTTGCCATTGTACTGAAAGGTCTTTCAATCAGGTAGTTCAACAAGAAAGGGATCTCTGTTTGTAGTTCCTGGAGCAGGTTGTTATTATCATATTGAAGCGGGGGTACTCTTCGGATCCAGTAACGGATCTCCCCCGGGTCCATAAAGATGAAGTTGTCTTCGTTATTGCTGCAGAGTATGAATTTTCCAAAGAACTCGATCTCCTGCCTGCCCTGTCCCTTGGCTTCTATTTTATAGTACTTTGAAGTGCTGAGGCTTTTTAGTCTTTCAGAATCTTCCTTGCGGTCAAGGAAAGTTTCATCTACTCCGATAATAAGCTTATGCGCCCATTCCGCGTTGAAATTGCTCCTGAAATCCTCGTTGCTGTTTAGGGTCATGTTATCGCCAAAAATGGCCTTTAGAAAGTTCAGGAAGGTCGTCTTACCCGTGTTCCGTTCGGTGCTGACAAGGCAAAGGATCGGTAGCATTTGGGTGGGATGCATCAGTAGTATCTTGAGATAATCCAACCCAAGGTCAAGCTGTTCACCAAACACATGATTCAAAAAGACAAGGGTTAATTTAGGATAGCCTGCTTTCGGCTCATGCATAAAAGGATTATAGCGATTGTAAAAATTATCGATAACCCTTTCGTAGTTCAGGTGACCAGGAACAAAACAAAACCCATCATATTTTGGAATAGCGGAAAGAAAGGACTTGCCATGGTCTTGTTTGATGCATTCTATTGACCAATTCATCATGGATATAGTACTATCCCCAGAAGCCATGGGCTTGCGAACGTTTTTGTAATAGGTGGTGCCTATGCGCATATAATCCATACAATAAATTTGTTGGTTTTCTTTAAATTAAACGGAACTGTAGTAGTTAGAGAATAGTAGGGTCAGTAAAATACCTTTCTATTTCAGCTGCCGGAACATAAATCTTCCGGCGCTTTTTGATCGTCTTGATTTTGTTGTCAATTACCAGTTGATCAAACTTTGTCCTGCAAATTTTCACCGCTGCCATAAACTCTTTGGCAGTAACATGCCTGGCTGTTGGAATGGAAGAGCTGGTAGCCCTTAGCTCTTTTAACTGCTGGAGAATTTCCTGTTGGGTGGTTTTCAGGTTATTCAATTCCTCAATGGGAATAATAACTAAAGAAGTTGCCTGCTGCACATTCATATCTGCACGTTTTAATTATTGTACAAATATAACATTTGCTATGATAAAATAAACATATTATCATAACTTTTCTATTTAGGTGGAATTTTCCTAAATTGATAAAAAAGAGTTTCAAACTACACTTTCTAAAAAAAGGAGTGAATTGTTGATACGTCCTGCTTACCGGATTACTCTTTGAGCAATGAAAAAAGTTCTGTGTTGATGTATAAAGTTTCCTTCCATACCTGTTTGGATTGAAGTATGCCTATTTTTTCTAGTTCCTTAAGATATTTAGAAGCGGTAACACGTGAGATTTTCAACCGGTTAGTTATGTATTCAATTTTACTATAAGGATGTTCAAATAAGATTTCCAGCAATGACTTGTTATAAGATTTTAAGGCTGATCTAATCTTATCCTCACATTTTTGAAAAAGGTCATTTATATCTTTTATTTGCTGAATGGTTTCATTGGCTGTTTGTTCAATCGCTTTTAAGATATACAGTATCCAGTCTTCCCATGCCTGGTGTGTACGTACCTCTTGTAACATGCGGTAATAATCTGCCTTATTGTCGATAATATAAGCGCTTAGATATAGAATCGGGCTTTCCAGCAAGCCGTGTAAAATCAGGTAAAGTATATTAATGATTCTACCTGTCCGGCCATTACCGTCGTAAAAAGGATGTATGCTTTCAAATTGATAATGCTGAACAGCCAGCTTAATCAAAGGTGAAATGTCGTCCTCCTCATTAATATATCCCTCAAAGTTTTTCAATAAGTTTAATATTTTTTCATGGTCATCTGGGGGTGTATAAATGACTTTTCCGGTCGCTGAATTTTTTAAAGCAGTTCCAGGTAGTTTACGAATGCCGGCATTGTTTTCTTCAAGTACTTTTTGAATAGAAATGATTGCGTTTGTATTCAAAAACCCCTTCTTTTGAATGAAATGATAACCAGTTAACACGGCTTCCCTGTAGCGAAGGACTTCTTTTGTAGCTGAATCAATTTGAATCCCTTTTGCAGAAAGGGCCTGATATAATTTATCTTGAGTGGTGACTACATTCTCAATTTCAGAGCTGGCCCTGGCTTCTTTTAAAATCACCGCATTGAACAAAATGGTTGGATTCGGCAATATATGGGCTATTCCCTTCAATTCTGCCAAGGCGACAGAAGATTTAACTACCTGACGGAGAATTTCTACGGTCTCTATTTTCTCCCTTAAAGGGGGCAATAGGGGTAAATCATTAAATGGCTTTTCTGCTTCTAAGGTTATAGTTTTTCTCATGATAAAATATTATACATGATAATGCTGTCATGTAAAAATAACTATAAATTCTTTACATGATAATTTAGCAAGCAAAAGTTTATCATGAAAATTTACATAGACCGTTTAAGTAGAAATAGTATAACAGAGGCCTTAAGATTTATTGTATTATTCTTGTCTGCAAAACTTTAATCTGATGCCTGACTGATTTGCCGTTTAACTTCTATTATATTATAATTCGGATAAACCTTATTCAAGTAAAACGTAAATTCATCCTCGACTCCCGGTTCCTGCCATTGGAATACGGAAAATGTAACGAAGGTATCTTCTCTTCGCTTTTTAGAAAATTCATGTAGAGGAAGATAAGGTGGAGCGTAATATGCTGCATGTTCAACCAGTTTGTTATATAAACCCGGTTTCAAGCTATCTTTCAAAGCATTCATCAAACCATCTGATGTTATCAGGTCTTTTGATCCTATTACCAAGCGGCTAAGTTCCGGTTTGCCGTCATCAAAAAAGAATGTGATCATGTAATTTTTAAAACCTACATCCATCCCGTCCAGTAGATCCCGACAATAATATTGGTAATCAGTTTTAAATTGTTCCAATGAAAATCCATCTTTTTGCTGACCACTAACAAATTCAAGCAGCCTTTCTTCTTTTTGTATAACATCCTCAGCTGTCGGTTTGACTGAGTTAGACCGATATTTTTCTTTCGACAGTAAATCAAAAAAATAGCTCTTGAAATAAATCGGTTTCCGGTCAAAAATTACCTGTATATATAGCGGGTGCATTTCCTTTCCATGGAAAAGCACCGGTTTTAGCCGTTCATTAAAATAAGTTTTGTAACTGATGGTATACTCTTTACCCATTGTAAACCATTAAGTGAAATTGATGGTTTTAATTTCGTATTCAACAAGCCCATTTGGTCGGGCAACAAGTTTACTACCCACCTTACTACTCACATTGCGATTTCTTATTATTTAACCGCAGATCCTGTTCGTCTGTAATACTTTTCCACAAAGGGTCTTAAAATAATCTGTAATGTATTAATGTATTGACTATAATTTTTACTACCCACTTACTACCCACAATTATTCTACTGGAGGTGGTGACTTTTGAATTTGGTACGCACTGCGTACCAAATTACCAACGGATAAGGCCATAGCTGCTATATACCCATCTTAACAAAATCAATATTCTTTGTTCCCTCAATAATCTTCGGGATATTCACTTTATAATAGTGCCGGGTAGTTTCTTCCTTGGTATGCCCGAGCATTTTCGAAACAATGGATGTCTTAGCACCATAACGGACATACAACTGTGCATTGGTGTGCCGGCCTACTTTATTGTACACCGGCTTTAGGATACCGGCCATCTTGCCAATATCCTTGAGATTGCGATTATAAACAGGTTCCTCAATAAATGCATCTGGCCCGAATACCATCTCACTTTTTTCTTCAGCAGCATACTTCTCCATGATCTTTAGGGCATATGGAAACTTAAACAGCGGAATAATTGTGTCATTTCCATTCTTATCCCTTTCGCCCAGGATAAAATAACCATACTCTTCATCTTTCATTAGCTGATCCTTTCGCAGGATACGGAGATCCTTTAATAATAACCGGTGTAGATCTGGAATAGAAACATGTCCCGGTCCCTTTCTAGGAAAATTTTTCTTTTTGGTATCTCCAGGCCTTTCCATTTCCTGATTTCTTCCAGTTCCAGGAACACCCTCCTGGTGGATTGTTTTACTGTAATCTTGACGTCCGCATACAGGAATTCAATACTGGATGCGTCTATATGATTGTCCCGGCGTGCTGTTTTGGCTACTTTTTTAAGTGCGCTAAAGTACTTTTTAATACTGGCCACTTCAAGTCTAAGCGTTTTATGAAGATATTGAAAGAACCCCTGCATCAGGTTTCATTAATATCGCCGAAACTTATGGCAGGCCTGAACTTTTGAAGATGCATCAGGCAGGTATTGTACTTCTTAATGGTATTCAACTCTAGCTTTTCGGGCGGGTTCCGAATATAATCCTTCATATACTCAATGAAAGATTGCGGGTCGCCCTTTTTTTTAAGATAGCGATCAATGACTTCGAAGCTTAATGTTTTATTGGCCAGATAGTGTTTTTTGATCAGGTCACTAACAATCCCTTTCTTTTCCTTGATCTTGTCATTGATTTCAAAAGCATGAGGATGCGAGTTTTTCACCCAAGTTATCTTCCCTGCCGCTCCATTGCTCAGGACTTATTTTCAGAGGCACTGGTATGGTGTAATAACAGGATTTCCTGTCAATGGTTATGCGCAGATGAATCGGGTACTGGCCAGAGATATTTTCTTTGTTACGCCAGTTAAACATGACCGTCTGGTAAACCGTTTGCATTTACCGAAGATAGTAAGAAAATCAACATATGTAAAACATATCGTAAAACATTTGGCGGGGGTTAATTGGAATTAACGAGAATTGCCATTTTTTTAAACCCTTGACAGCACTGCATTTCAGAGGAATTTGACTATTTTTAAGAACTTTTAAGTAATGTATTATGTGGCCTCGACAGGAATCGAACCTGTATCTGGAGCTTCGGAAACTCTTATACTA
>JBBJMP010000030.1:0-67347 GCA_037718865.1 Chitinophagaceae bacterium
ATGGGGGCTTGTCTTTGGGGGCTTATCGCATAGTCTTCTAAGTGTTGTGCGATGTTATATTTATCATGCATTTCCTTCTTTTTGTTGTCTTAGTCGCTCTTCCCTTTGTTTTTTGGCTTCTTCTTGCTTAAGCCTTTCCTCTTCAGCTTTTCGTTTTGCGTCTTCTTCGTCCTGTGTGAGTTGAGCTTCGAGTTCATCTATATTTTGTATTGCCAGAGATTCTGTTTGGGTAGGCTGCACTTCTAAATACTCTTTTAATAGTTTGCCAAACGCAATTTTTGCTACTCTTGACTCATTTGTTGAGTCTATGAGATTTAGAAAATCAAATCTATTTTGCCTTGTCTTTAAACTGTCAAAAAGAGTTACATAGACTGCGGGATAGTTTTTATGCTCTGATGAACTTAGGCCCACGAAGTACTTGTTTATTTCGTTTTTAAAATTATTTAATCCTTTGTCTATTACTGCAACTATAAAATCGTGTGTAGACTTTAAAATGTCGTTTTCAAAGGAACATCTTATAGCTGTTGGTATATAATCCAAAATTTCTTTTTTTAAATCCTCGTCTTTTAAAGTAAGAGTTAAGAAATGCTGAAAAAACAGGAGCTTGTAATCGTCTTTATAAGAGCTACCAACATTATTTAGTTTTTGATATGCCTTTCTTAATTTGTCGAAGTCTTCCGTATGAAGTTCTCGTGAGAGAAGTAAAGTAGAAATATTTGAAACGTCCTTAGGTACTTTATTTAATCGGTCAATTAAATCAATAGTTTCTTGTCTCTTAAGCTTTTCATAAAGCCCCTGTATGTCTCCTTGAATTAATCTATTTAAATCCTCTACATCTTTTTTAATCCGTTCATTTTTATTTAATAATCCTTTGTTTTCTTCACCTATTTTAATGATTTTTCTTTCAACATAAGTAACGTACACACCAACGATAATAGCTATAACAGTGAAAGCGATTCCCATTATAGTTAAAGTCAAGGATGCTGCTGATATTTGAGTGGAAATGCTATTAAATGTTTTGTCATTAATATTTCTTTCGGTCTCAATTTCCTTTTCTAATTCTTTTATACGAATATTTACGGTATTAAGTTTCGCATTCAAAATCGAGTCAGGACTTCTTTGTGATTGTCCAAAAACAGTAGTGGATAAAAGAAGACTAATGAATAAGTGTAAGCATCTCATTGAAAGGGTTTTAATATCGCACAACGGTGAAGCATTTAAGCAGTTGGGGCAACAGAGTTTCCGTCGCGCATGCTGCTGCCAAATTTATAGTTTACTGTTCATTGTTGCAACTCACGCTTGGCTTTAATGTCCTGCCCCAACTACTGTTGAAATTGAACTGCTGTTCATTGCTCAAAAGTCAAGCCCCAATTGCTTGAATGCAGTGTTGTAGGCATGTGCTAAGCATTTCGGGTAAGTTGAAGTCATAGAACAATTGATTTATAACCAAGATACTCCGGTTTTATCAAGTTATGCATTGTATTCTTGTGAAATGCATTGTATCTATGAAGGTATTGCATCGCTAATCGTAAATTTGATAAGATGTTGCCATCATTATGGATATCAACAATTAAAATATCACTTTCAATTACATAAAACTTTTTTGTTCCATCTATCACCTTTCTAATAAATTCAATACTTCTTAATCCTATCGATTTATTTTTAAATTTGACTATCAATTCATCTAATTTGTCTTCTCCTCCTTCAAAGTCAAGAAAAAGAATCGAAGCCTGCGGAGCTAAGAAATAATGTCTATCCAGAAAGCTTTGAATGGTTGATTGTTGTAGATTTCGCACATTTCCTGATTTGGCTTCGAAATAAACAAGTTCATTCCTGAAATTTGCAATACAGTCAAAGTCACCACCATTTGGTGCATTTTTTATTTTGACTCCAAAACTCGCTGAAAGAGCCTTCAACTCTTTGACTGATAAGTATGCCAAAAGAAGTTCAAGCGTTTTCGAAAATCTGTTTTGATTCAATTCAGAACATTCGAAGTAATAATGCGATAGTGTCGGATGTGTTGAGGGCAGACTTTCAAAGATCATTTTTTTAATTTGATTTCTTACTTCCTTTAAGTTAAATAACTCAATGAAGTCCCAGCTTGGTTTAGCAGTATGGGTTTGTTGGATATCAAATATTTTGTTAGCTGAAGGATTAATTAGTGTTTCAGTCATTAATGATTCCGAACTTTCCTCAAAACCTTTGCTTAGCAAATAGTCCTTTACATTAAACATCTCAATAAAATTACCGACACGATGAGCTGGTGCCGGTGGTAGTATGTGACTGAAGAAAAAGTTTAAAGTTGCCATTAATAATCGCACATTATTTTTAGGAATATTTTGGATTGCATTGCCTACAACGTGCCGGGTATTGTCGAAGGCGGCACTTAAAGTTATTTAAAATAGTAGACACATACGTGCCGACTTTCGACAATACCGTGTTAACCGACGTTGAGGCTGCTCTAGCGGAGTGCTAGCAGTTGTGCAGGAGAAATAATTTCTTCAATGGCCATTGACGAAGTTATTTCTCCTGCTCCGCCATTCGTTTGCTGCTTAGGATTAATACTTCGCCGTTGGGTTGACTACGGGTTAAAATCTCACCATTTCATGAGGTTAAAACGGTATGCAAAAAATTGACTTTATAAATTGTTATGGCTAACTTCACTGCATGAGCCAGGCGCTTCGGCTTTGACAAACGAGTTTTTCACGCCTTCGCGACTGGCTCACCGCAAGATTGATTTTGATGCCTGAATTATTCTCGGTAATATTATGCTGGTAGTAGTCTTCCCTTCGGCATTCAATCGAACCACAACTGCGATTACTCTTTACATCCAGCTGAGCAGCCTCAATGTCGTGTTAACGTTTGTATTGTAAGTATACGCAAAAAAAATTGTTATTGAAACCTAACGTGTTGTAATTAGCTTTTAGAAATTGTTTGGTACGGCAATGCGTTAGGCAGGATTGGGGCTCTACAAGAATTAAGAGCATTATCACACCATAAGCAGTCCTACAAGATAAAGAAAAATTGGTATGATTGCACCCTGTTGAAAATAATAAAATTATGATTTACTGGAGGGCCATTCTAGGACCTAAAATGGTGCTGTTCTAGGCTTCGATGGTCAGGTAAGGATATCCCATTGCTGTGATATCCTCCCCTAAGAACCGTGCATGAAAGTTTCCAATTCACACGGCTCAAGCCAATACTAAGTTGAAGCATTGTTGGCTTCAGCCGGAAACACATACACAAAACCGTTAGTAAACCCTAGTTCCTGACAAATCGGATGCAAGAGAATAAGATTGGATAAATTTTCCGAACCTCCCTCCAGACGACTTTCCATATGATGAACACGCCAATTGGTTATGCTTGTAATTCTTTCCCCACACATAGAGCAGCAACCTCCTTGTCTCCTCCATAGTGCTGCGACCTTTCTGCGGCCTTCTTTATTATTTGCCATCTTTGTTGACATGCGATTTTCAAAGTACGCTTCGTAATTTGGGTCAAAGGGCGTTGCTTCGCTTTGGATTTTAATGTGACGTTTTATAAACGTATCCGAAGCGTGTTTCAACGTTATCCCTATTTTTGCCTTCCCGTTCCCATCCTTAATAATACAGCTAAAACAGTGATTGCGTTCTTTGATTTTTCTGAAGTACCTAGAATGTACCCAGGCTTTGCCTTTATTAGGATGTCTACGCATGGCCCAGCGCCAGATGGCTTTCCATATCTCGTTGTCCACTTTATTGTAGGTTGTCTTTGATACTATTGATCGATGATAGTTAGCCCATCCCTGAATCATGGGATTAAGTTTACGTATCAGGTTTTCCTGAGTTGCTGTTGCCATCGATTTAATGGTTTTCCTAATACCGGTAAGAAACGTTTTTATGTTCTTGCTGCAAGGTTTGATGAGTAGTTTAGCATTATCTTTTCCATACCCGTATTTACGAATGTTTTGTCCAAGGAAGTCGAATCCTTCCGAGATGTGGGTAATCTTCGTTTTTTCTTTGGATAGTTCAAGACCTCTTTCTTTCAAAAATTCTTCAATCGCAGGATATACCTCTTCTTCCAGGATCTCTTTTGAATTTCCGGTTATCACGAAGTCATCTGCATACCTTACAAAGTGAATCCCAAAAGGTGATGCCTGTCTGCGAAGTCCATATCTATTTAACGAATTAAACTTTTTTCCCAGCAAGTTTTCTATTCCATCAAGTACCAGGTTGGCAAGTGTAGGGGAAGCAATTCCTCCTTGAGGAGTACCTTTATGTGTGGGAAACAATTCAGCCTTTTCCATGTAACCTGCGTTTAGCCATTTACGCAATACTGTTGTATCTGTACAGATATTTTTCAGCATCCATTCATGGCTGATGTTGTCAAAACAACCTTTAATGTCGCCTTCCAGAATCCATTGCGGTGCATCTTTTCTACAAAGCCTTTTGAACAGAGCTTCGATTGCATCGGCAGTACAGCGTTCCGGTCTGAAGCCATAGCTGTTCCAGTCTGCCAGAGTTTCCGACATAGGTAGGAGTGCAAGGGTATGCAGAGCTTGCATACCTCGGTCGAGCATGGTCGGTATTCCGAGGGGGCGATCCTTTTTCCCATTGGATTTCGGAATATAGATTCGTTTTAACGGCGACGGGGTATAGCCGCAGCGCATTAGCGAGTTAGCCATGGCGGCTTTGTCTTCAGGGGTTTTAAGGAGCACCCCATCCACTCCCGGTGTTCGTTTACCACGGTTGGTAGTAATTTTCTTTACTGCCAATAATTTTGCAGCATAAGAATGTGTTAGTAGCCATTGCAAGGCTTTCACCTTACGCCAGCAGCCTTCACGTGTTGCCTTGGCGATACGCACTTGTAGCCTCATTACCATACGGTGCGCATGGTTCCAGTCAATGGAATTCCATTTTGCTCCGTCTGTGGGAACCGCATCCATATTTGGTAATACAGTCATTTGCTTGTTTCCCCTTAGTTTTAGGTTCTAGTAGTTCTCTCGCCATGATTGACCACATAGACAAGTCAGCCGGCTTTCACCGCAGGGCAATCCTTTCATCCCCTATACACTTCATTACAAAGTATCATTCGCTTTTTGTCTGATCCTTTACCCTCTCCATCAGAGGTCTTCCTTACGGTCGACTTGCCTTTAAAGGCGATGAATAGGGCTTACCTTGTTCCAATATTGCAACATGACTGGTTTAGGTCCTATCTCTCCGCCGGGCGTGTTTTGTGTCTGTGCAATCCGACGATCAAGCAGATTGTCCCACGCATGCCTTTTGGCCTGAGCTTATCAGTTTCTTTAGCTCACCTATTTTTACGACGTTTATCGATAGTTCAGTTTCCTTAACCATGCCAGCCAGCCTAGCCCTATCCCGGATGAAACTTCCAGGATCAGTTCTTACCTCGCTATTCTAACTGATAGCCTTGCGGCATTTAGGTACATTGTCCCCCAAGCTTCACACACAGAGATTACTCTTTGTGCATGTCGGAGTAGGCTATTACTAACAGAACAGTAAGTTTCTCTAATTTCTTTTCTAAGAAATTGAAACAATTGCAACATCAGCTTTACAAGTCGCACTAACTGGTAAATAACAATACACAATTTTTCGTAATAGGAATTCTACATTGGTTTACTGTTGCACGTATTTACTAGATAATGTAGTGTCATATCCTATAACACACTTTTCAGTTTATTTATATCTTGCCGGCATTCCTTTTCAATTTCCTGTGTTAACATATTAAAATGTCTGTCCATGTTTGTAAACTTAAGCACCTGAATACCACTGAGGTAGTTGATGCTTTAAGTGAAGAGGAAGCGGCTAAACTTAATGCACATACATCCACAGCGATGGTTATTGAAATTTATGACGTAAAAGTAAGCTTCTAACCAGAACCACGATTGATATTTGAAAAACATTTTGTATGGATATCGGGGGTCATTTGTGGATATTCTGGTTGAGCGATTTGTGTCAAAAGTTTGAACTTTGCGGGATCAACAATCGATCAGCCCAAACAATCGATCAGCGTCATACTTATCAGCCTGATCATAAGGCCGCTGGCTCAGGCGTTACAGATGTCGTATACCACTTACCTTAAGACGGAACGCGACCAGCGTGAACTGAGTTTCCTGATGACCCTTAGAATATGCCAGTTTTATAAAATCGATCTGCATGAATTTGTCTCCATGCTGAGTGATGAGGAAAGGCCAAGCTCTTAAAATGGCTTGGGCTAATCGTATAAGGATGCCTGCTGTCGGTGGTCTTGGGAACAAAAGACCGGGGCTGTATCGCTTTGAGCCCATTGCCGGCAAGGTACTCGCGGACCTTATAGGGGCTTGCCTGAACATTTTGATGGTTAAGCTCAGCAACTATTCTCCTAACGCCATATCGGCGCTTATGCTCCTTAAAAATGGCAACCACCTTTTGTTCCATGGTACTTTGATCTGATAGGTGCTTTTATTGTCCCATTCGTAGAAACTGCTACGGCTAATTCGCATCACTTCGCATATTAGCTGAAGTGGGTGTTCCCTTCGGATGCTATCGGCAAAAGCATACACGATTGTCATATCCCGCGGCTGAAAATTCCCAAGGCTTTTTTTAAAATGTCACGCTCGTGTTCGGTGCGTCGCAGTTCGCTTTTTAAACGCTCAATTTGTTCATGAGAGTTGCCCCGGAATGTGGATGCCTGCGTGCCTTTTTGATGTGAATTAGTGGAGTTAGATGGAGCTGTTTTATACCAGCGACGTAACAAAGATCCGCTAACACCCCAAGGCTGAAGAAATCTCAGAAACCGGGCGTCCGGCAGCAATCATTTTAATAACATCTTCTTTAAAAGATGAATCATATTTCCTGTGTGTTCTCTTTTTAGATAAACTCATTGTTGCTCAAATTTAAGCAACTTTACTGTCCGGATTTATTGGTGCATCTCATTAATCAACATTTATAAATAAAATCCTTTTGGGGACAATCAGAAAATGCTGTAAAAACTCAGGTATGGATTGCAGTGTCTGTATATATCTTGGTAGCTATTGCAAAAAAGAAATTTTATGCTTCAACAATCACTTTACGAAATACTAAAGATTTTAAGCATATCCATTTTTGAAAGAATGCCCGTAAATCAACTATTTCAGCAAACACAAAAACAATATTTCAAAGAACTAAATTGTAATCAATTGAAATGTTCGATTAATATTAAAACGCTAATGATTTAAATTATTAATTCATAACTCACATAATCAATCCCGTCATTTTTGCAAAAGTTATTAAAGATATAGATCTCAAACATATTGTCTTTGGAAACTTATTCACCGTATTTAACTCCGCACCCTTCAGAGGAAAATAAATGAAAGCACTTATCTAAAATATGTTGAGCAGAAAATTGCTGAAGTAAAAAAATACTTTTGGTGAAGAAGTTGCTGCAATAACTACACAAAATGCTGAAAGTTTTTTTTGATTCTTCAGACTATATACTTCTGGCATAAATACCTTGTTTGATGGAATAAAAGAATTATATTTATAAAGTTCTCTATCCCCGGATAATCCAGATCTTATGCTAACCCTTATGAAAGTTTTTCAGTTTTGGCTAAGTATTATTCTAATATTTTTTCTATCTTTTTTTTCTACTCAGGCTCGTGGGCAAATAGTTATTAATGAATTAGGGATTGCGCCACCCTTTAATAATTTTGGTCAGGGAAGTGAGTTTGTTGAACTATATAACAAAGGCGGTTGTAGTGTTAATATAGGATGTTTTGTGCTGGTATTTAGCAGTACAGATAATAGGGGGATTTTTGGCACTTATGTTACAGGCTGGACAATTACGATTCCAGCAAACACTATACTCCTTCCCGATTCTTATTATCTGGTTGGCGGCTGTGGCAGAACAACTGCTTTAATTTCATCTTCCTGGACCTCATTAGCTCCCGGTGGGAGTCAATGGAAAAATATATACGGCACTAATGGTAACTATGCTGCTAATTTAGATGTATCCACGTCATACAATTCTGCAAAAAATAATGTTCCTGGATTACTTACTGATCAAAAGGGACAGGTTAGTTTATTAGGTCCATTTGGAGCACCTGTAGCCTCTGTATCCTATAATTCTAGCAATAATCCTAATTCTTATACAGGTAGTTTTTCAAACCCAGCAACTGGATGTACGGCAATTAACCCAATTCCAAATTATGGTCCATCTCTTGATAATGTTAATTATGGTACTACATTTAATACTTTTTCCCAAGGTATTTATTTAGATGCATCCGGCAACTATCTAGTGGCATATGATAAGTTAACTCCCGGAAAACCTAATTTTTCACAGCTTGTAAATACGCCAGCACCTTTAGCACCCACAGTAAATGTAACACAACCAACGTGTACAACACCAAGCGGAACAATAACAGTAACCTCACCAACCGGATCTGGACTTACTTATAGCATTGATGGAATTAACTACAGCAATACAACAGGCATCTTTAGCGGAGTTGCACCCAACACCTATAATGTAACGGTGAAGAACAGCAGTGGTTGTCCCTCTGCTCCAACAAGTGCAATAGTGAATGCACAGCCTTCAGCACCTTTACCACCCACAGTAAATGTAACACAACCAACGTGTACAACACCAAGCGGAACAATAACAGTAACCTCACCAACCGGATCTGGACTTACTTATAGCATTGATGGAATTAACTACAGCAATACAACAGGCATCTTTAGCGGAGTTGCACCCAACACCTATAATGTAACGGTGAAGAACAGCAGTGGTTGTCCCTCTGCTCCAACAAGTGCAATAGTGAATGCACAGCCTTCAGCACCTTTAGCACCCACAGTAAATGATGTAACTTATTGCCAAAATGCAACAGTCATTCCATTGAATGCAACGGGTAACAATTTATTATGGTATACAACAGCTATCGACGGATCAGGAAATTCCACTGCACCAACACCTTCTACAATAAATACGGGAACAACATCCTACTGGGTAAGTCAAACATTAAATAGTTGTGAAAGCCTTCGAGCAGAGATAAAAGTAACTGTTACTATCCAGATAACACCAACCTTTACCCAGATCGGACCATTGTGCCAGAACACAACACCACCGGCACTTCCGGCAACATCAGACAATAATATTACAGGAGCATGGAGCCCTGCAACGATAAACACATCAACAGTAGGAACAGCAACTTATACATTTACACCTTCATCAGGATGTGCCACCACTGCAACGATGAGTATTACGATCGGTACGAGTGTTACACCAACCTTTACCCAGATCGGACCATTGTGCCAGAACACAACACCACCGGCACTTCCGGCAACATCAGACAATAATATTACAGGAGCATGGAGCCCTGCAACGATAAACACATCAACAGTAGGAACAGCAACTTATACATTTACACCTTCATCAGGATGTGCCACCACTGCAACGATGAGTATTACGATCGGTACGAGTGTTACACCAACCTTTACCCAGATCGGACCATTGTGCCAGAACACAACACCACCGGCACTTCCGGCAACATCAGACAATAATATTACAGGAGCATGGAGCCCTGCAACGATAAACACATCAACAGTAGGAACAGCAACTTATACATTTACACCTTCATCAGGATGTGCCACCACTGCAACGATGAGTATTACGATCGGTACGAGTGTTACACCAACCTTTACCCAGATCGGACCATTGTGCCAGAACACAACACCACCGGCACTTCCGGCAACATCAGACAATAATATTACAGGAGCATGGAGCCCTGCAACGATAAACACATCAACAGTAGGAACAGCAACTTATACATTTACACCTTCATCAGGATGTGCCACCACTGCAACGATGAGTATTACGATCGGTACGAGTGTTACACCAACCTTTACCCAGATCGGACCATTGTGCCAGAACACAACACCACCGGCACTTCCGGCAACATCAGACAATAATATTACAGGAGCATGGAGCCCTGCAACGATAAACACATCAACAGTAGGAACAGCAACTTATACATTTACACCTTCATCAGGATGTGCCACCACTGCAACGATGAGTATTACGATCGGTACGAGTGTTACACCAACCTTTACCCAGATCGGACCATTGTGCCAGAACACAACACCACCGGCACTTCCGGCAACATCAGACAATAATATTACAGGAGCATGGAGCCCTGCAACGATAAACACATCAACAGTAGGAACAGCAACTTATACATTTACACCTTCATCAGGATGTGCCACCACTGCAACGATGAGTATTACGATCGGTACGAGTGTTACACCAACCTTTACCCAGATCGGACCATTGTGCCAGAACACAACACCACCGGCACTTCCGGCAACATCAGACAATAATATTACAGGAGCATGGAGCCCTGCAACGATAAACACATCAACAGTAGGAACAGCAACTTATACATTTACACCTTCATCAGGATGTGCCACCACTGCAACGATGAGTATTACGATCGGTACGAGTGTTACACCAACCTTTACCCAGATCGGACCATTGTGCCAGAACACAACACCACCGGCACTTCCGGCAACATCAGACAATAATATTACAGGAGCATGGAGCCCTGCAACGATAAACACATCAACAGTAGGAACAGCAACTTATACATTTACACCTTCATCAGGATGTGCCACCACTGCAACGATGAGTATTACGATCGGTACGAGTGTTACACCAACCTTTACCCAGATCGGACCATTGTGCCAGAACACAACACCACCGGCACTTCCGGCAACATCAGACAATAATATTACAGGAGCATGGAGCCCTGCAACGATAAACACATCAACAGTAGGAACAGCAACTTATACATTTACACCTTCATCAGGATGTGCCACCACTGCAACGATGAGTATTACGATCGGTACGAGTGTTACACCAACCTTTACCCAGATCGGACCATTGTGCCAGAACACAACACCACCGGCACTTCCGGCAACATCAGACAATAATATTACAGGAGCATGGAGCCCTGCAACGATAAACACATCAACAGTAGGAACAGCAACTTATACATTTACACCTTCATCAGGATGTGCCACCACTGCAACGATGAGTATTACGATCGGTACGAGTGTTACACCAACCTTTACCCAGATCGGACCATTGTGCCAGAACACAACACCACCGGCACTTCCGGCAACATCAGACAATAATATTACAGGAGCATGGAGCCCTGCAACGATAAACACATCAACAGTAGGAACAGCAACTTATACATTTACACCTTCATCAGGATGTGCCACCACTGCAACGATGAGTATTACGATCGGTACGAGTGTTACACCAACCTTTACCCAGATCGGACCATTGTGCCAGAACACAACACCACCGGCACTTCCGGCAACATCAGACAATAATATTACAGGAGCATGGAGCCCTGCAACGATAAACACATCAACAGTAGGAACAGCAACTTATACATTTACACCTTCATCAGGATGTGCCACCACTGCAACGATGAGTATTACGATCGGTACGAGTGTTACACCAACCTTTACCCAGATCGGACCATTGTGCCAGAACACAACACCACCGGCACTTCCGGCAACATCAGACAATAATATTACAGGAGCATGGAGCCCTGCAACGATAAACACATCAACAGTAGGAACAGCAACTTATACATTTACACCTTCATCAGGATGTGCCACCACTGCAACGATGAGTATTACGATCGGTACGAGTGTTACACCAACCTTTACCCAGATCGGACCATTGTGCCAGAACACAACACCACCGGCACTTCCGGCAACATCAGACAATAATATTACAGGAGCATGGAGCCCTGCAACGATAAACACATCAACAGTAGGAACAGCAACTTATACATTTACACCTTCATCAGGATGTGCCACCACTGCAACGATGAGTATTACGATCGGTACGAGTGTTACACCAACCTTTACCCAGATCGGACCATTGTGCCAGAACACAACACCACCGGCACTTCCGGCAACATCAGACAATAATATTACAGGAGCATGGAGCCCTGCAACGATAAACACATCAACAGTAGGAACAGCAACTTATACATTTACACCAAATCCAGGTGTATGTGCAACAATATTTACAATGGATATTGTTGTAGCAACAACTATATCACCTATTCGCTACACTACAATAAATGCTTCGGCAAATGCTCCTAAACAATTACAGGCACGCACAATTACTCCTAGTGATAAATATACATGGAGCCCGTATGTAGGTTTAGATAATTATTCTATAAATACCCCGGTTTTTAATTATGACATATCAGTAGAATATTTAATCAGCATTGATGCAGGTACAGCTTGCACTGTTGTAGATACATTGCTCGTAAAAGTATTTCCTTCTTCAGGATCCCCAGCTCAATTATCTGAAATATTTGGACCAAAAGCATTTTCTCCAAATGGAGATGGGCATAATGATAAGCTAACCCCTTTGCTGTTTAAGATAAAAGACTTTAAATATTTCAGGGTATATAACCGATGGGGACAGATAGTATTTGAAACAAATATCCGAGGTGAAGGATGGGATGGAACATTTAAAGGGCAACCGCTGGGTGCAGATATATTTACATGGACGGTGGAAGGTTTAGGAGAAGATAACCGCAAACATGTAAAGAAAGGAACCTCAATTTTATTAAGATAAATGCAATGAAAATGAAAATTATTACAGTACTATTTTTGATATTTTCGATGGATTCATCCTATGCACAGGATCCGACTTTTTCACAATTTTTTTCCTCTCCCTTAAATGTAAATCCGGCATTAACTGCTAATATTAATGCGGACTGGAGGGCAATTTCAAATTACAGAAGTCAGTGGATGGGGGATGGAAGCCCGTATGTTACCGGCACAGTATCTTATGATAGTAAAATACTACAACATAAAAATGCATTTATAGAAGAAAATAATTTTCTTGGTTTGGGTGGCATGTTGATGTTTGATCGTGCAATGGAAGGTGTTGCAAAGGGAACCTTTGCATCCCTTAATTTATCCTATAATATTAAATTGATTGATGGCGATAAAAAACACAGGCTCGGTATTGGTTTTGGGGGATCTTATGGGCACAGAACAGTAGATTACAGCAGGCTTAATTTTGAAGATCAATGGACAGGCTTTGGGTTTAATACCAACTTGCCTACAGGTGAATCCGCATTATCTAATATGAAAGACTTTCTCTCTATAAATACCGGGCTTACTTACAGCATTACCAGTGAGAACAGCAATTTTGATATGGGGGTGGCAGCCTTTCATGTAAACAAGCCAAGGCAAACTTTTTTAAAGGATGAAAATCAAACCCTGGCAATAAGAAAAGTTGCTCACGCAAATTTTGAAACGTATTTAAATGACAGAACTATTTTGAATGTAAATGCTATTTATCAGTTGCAGAGTGGTGCACAAAGAAGCACAAGCTATTTATCAGCAGGGGGTGGATTGGGTTATTATCTAGGAGAAGATAAAGGCCCAATTATAAACGCAGGGTTATGGTATTGGAAGGAAAATGGTTTCATGCCTTATGTAGGCCTGTCAATAAATAATTTGCAATTTGGGATTACGTATGAAATTATAACTTCTAAATTAAATAATGCCGCACGAAAACCGAAATCTGTGGAACTTTCCATAATATTAAGGGGTTCAAGGGAGCCATTCAAAAATATTCCCTGCCCATGGAAGTAAGTGTTTATATTTTTTAATTTTTATCTAATAATATTTATTTTTCTATTTAGAATTAATAAATAATAGTGTACACGTGAAACGTAAAACAGTCACCTATACCAGTACCCTTCCAAATAGTCTAATGGAAGAAGTTGTTGAAATATTCTAGAAAGAAAAACATCTCAAAAAATAAAGTAGTCCAAGTTGCTTTAAAAAATCTATTGAAGGAAGAGATCAAGTAAAAGCAAAAAAAACAAACAACTTCCAACGTACGCTCCCTGCTGCGCAAACTGATTTTGCCAATTACCTTTTTAAAGACCTTATATTTGATTTTGTGCTGGCAAAAGAAAATGCCGACGAACGAAATATAGAAGAAAAACTGGCAACTCCCATCACAAAATTTTTATTAGAACTTGGTCAGGGCTTTGCATTTTAGCAAACAAATTTATTTTGAAATTGGCGGTACAGCTTAACTTTTATGTAAACATAGTAAGCAATAAAATGAAAGGCATTCATGATCAGGATACAATTGGACTACTGCTTTGCAAAGGCAAAATATCGAAAATGTATATATAAAACAAGCCGGTATGAGAGCCTACAATGAAAGGAAGTATCTCAATGAGGGCAGTAGCAAATTTTGGAATAGGTTAAATAATACTAGTCTCTGGATTATAGCAGTTTTATCATTATGTATATCTATATACGTGCGCCGTTAAGTAGGTTTTAGCCAATTACCCTGCACCCAGGATTAATAAAAAGGCTTTTGCTGACATACTTAAAACATACCCAATTTGTGTTGCAAATTGTATTGCAAATCCCCAAAAACAAAAAAGGCTTCAGTTTCCTGAAACCCTTATTCCGCCAGTGTGGGAGTTGACGGGTTCGAACCGCCGACCCTCTGCTTGTAAGGCAGATGCTCTGAACCAGCTGAGCTAAACTCCCATTTATTCGTCGGGATTGCAAAGATAAGGCTTGAAAGATTTCTGCAAAATTTTTCTAAACCGTCTCTTACCCTCACTTCTGCGCGTTCAAATGGTCAACGATAAACTCTTCACGCCATACTTGCCGTGAAACGTTTAATTTTGATGAAACAGAGACACATGACAAAGGAAGGTGTTAACATTAAAACGGAGCTGGAGACAGACGTACTGACGGCGAATGAGCATCCTTATCACCTGGTAGTATGGAACGATGAAGTAAATACGTTTGAATGGGTTATCGAAACCCTGGTTGACATCTGCAAACAGTCTCCGGAACAGGCAGAACAATGTGCTCTGCTGATCCACACCCAGGGTAAGTATGCCGTCAAACACGGCACCTACGACGAACTCAAACCCATGTGCGACGCTATCACCGACAGGGGTATAGGAGCGACCATAGAAGTAACAGTACATTAACATGATCGGTCAGTTACACAAATACCCGATCACCAAACTCAATACAACCGCCTGTTTCCTCCAGGTGTCACAACACGCCTAAGTCATGCCCATCTTTGACCTTGATGATGAACCTGATTTTCCTCCCGTTCATCTAGCCGAACCCGATGGCCTGCTGGCCATAGGCGGAGACCTTTCGCAGGCTCGCCTGTTATCAGCCTACCGCAGCGGGATCTTTCCCTGGTACGAAAGCTCCGACATTCTCTGGTGGTGCCCCGACCCCAGGTTTATACTGTTTCCCAAAGAACTGAATGTAAGTAAAAGTATGCGGTCCCTGTTAAACAAAAATGCTTTTACTTTCACAATAGACGGCGATTTTGAACAGGTGATCAACCATTGTCAAACAATAACCCGCACGGCGCAATCAGGGACATGGATAACGGAAGCTGTAAAACAAGCATATACGCTTTTGCATACGTCAGGATATGCCCATAGCGCAGAAGCCTGGCAGAATAACGAGCTGGTCGGTGGCTTGTACGGAGTACGCCTGGGCAAGGTTTTCTTTGGAGAAAGCATGTTCAGCAGAACAAGCAATGCCAGCAAGTATGCTTTCATCAAGTTCGTAATGCAATTGCAACAAGAAGGCATTGAGTTAATAGACTGCCAGGTATATACTCCACACCTGGAAAGCCTGGGAGCGCGGATGATAGCCAGGGCACGCTTTATATCTCTCCTTAACAAGTATCAATAAGATTGTTGAATTAACTACTTAGGAAAGGTTGAATATTGAGCATTGAACATTGCTCATTTGTATTTCTAAATATTCAATACGCAACTTATAATGTTGAAATGCTCGTTCAATCATGCCGACTTAAAACCGGGTACCCAGATAATGAGGCAACATATCCCTCCAGGTGGGCCAGTCATGTCTCATGTCCTGTCCCCAAACATCGAGTTCATACCAGATTCCTTTACTATACAGAACTCCGGCAAAACGGCGGGCCGCTTCGGGATCTTCAAAGTCGCCGCTGCCGGTTAAAAGATGGATGTGCCCGCTCCGGCGGATTTGTTCGAGGATATGATGATCCGTAAGATTCGGCATATAATGGATCGGGCTGTTAAAGTATACATCCTCATCATAATAGCCGCGGGTGTACTCGGTGAGGTCATAGACCCCACTCATAGCGATGCATCCGTTGATCAGGTCGGGTCTTTTAAAAAACAGATTGGCACTATGCAGCGCTCCGAAAGAGGCGCCACAGGTTATGATGGGCGTGTCCCAGCTGGTATTGTTACGTATAAACGGAACCACTTCATTATAAATATAATCGTTGAACTGCATGTGACGAATGATCTTATGCCTGGGATCCATATTGTGATTCAGCCAGCTTTCATTATTTATGCTGTTGACGGAAAAGACCTTGCACTTACCTCCGTTGACGAAAGGGGCAATGGAATCCATGAGCTGAAACCGTTCATATTCCAGGAAGTCGGCCGCGGCAGTGGGAACCATCAACAGGGCAAAACCATAATGTCCATAAACGGCTACCGGCATTTCTTTATGTAAGGAGGGACTAAACCAGGAGGTTATATGTCTTTCCATAATCACTTGATTTAAAGCGCTGAAAATAAACAATTATTTATTTGAATGATTTCTTTTCCGGTAATTTTCCCGGATCGGGCCTTCTTAAATCTAAAATAATTGATTAACTTTGAAATGAAGCATATATTTACGCTAAGCGGGCGCTATTTATGGCAGGCAAAAATTTTCACTTAACTGTACGGCCCTCTACTAAAACCTGGGTTGAACCTATAGGAAACAATAAAAACCTGAGTTTTATTTACAGCTAAATAATTTATCATGAAAAAGATTTTTGACTTATCTAATGCCAGCACCGGAAAACTGGCATTGATCGTAATTGCACTGTACGCGATCATAGTTGCTATTACTTATTTTAACTTCAGATAAGCAAACTGTATACACCACACTTTTCCTTTTGCTGAGCCCTCAGCGCAGGCATTTTATTGGTTAGCCTGATCCAACTAATTACTATATTTCTTCATTTCACTCATTTGCAAATCCTGATTTGAATATATTTGACTGTTTAAATCTTTGCTTATGGACTTCGGACTTTTACCTGCTGAGGAACTGGATGCAGTTAATTTTGAACTGGCGGTGGATTCCGCATTTACAACGAAAACGCTGTCATCTGCTGTTAAGCAAACCAATCCCGGGGTTTACATCGGTTGCGCCAAATGGGGACGAAAGGAATGGGTGGGCAAGATTTATCCTGCCCGGACCAAAGAAGCAAATTTTCTTGACCATTACGTCAGGCATTTTAACAGTATCGAATTGAACGCGACCCATTACAAGGTTCATGGGCCGTCTGTTATAGCCAACTGGGCAGCCAAAGCAAATCAGACTAATTTCAGGTTTTGTCCTAAAGTACCCCAATCCATCAGCCATTTCAGCAATCTTATCACGCCGCAGGCTCAGGAGACCACAAGTAAATTTTTACAGGGAATACTTTCTTTCGGTGAGCACCTCGGTCCCATTTTCCTGCAGCTCAGCGATAAATTTTCGCCGGCAAAAAAAGAAAACCTGTTCAGTTACCTGAGAAGCCTGCCTTCAGACTTATCTTTTTTTGTCGAGGTCCGTCATCCCGGCTGGTTTGCGGATACCCTGATCAGAGAGGAATACTTAAATACACTCAAGGATTATGGCGTAGGAGCCGTAATAACCGATACAGCAGGCAGAAGGGACTGTGTGCATATGGAACTGACGGTACCGAAGGCTTTCATCCGTTTCGTCGGAAATAACTTACATCGTACAGATTACACGCGGATCGATGCCTGGGTTCAACGCATAAAATACTGGTTGGATAATGGTTTACAGGAGGTGTATTTTTTCATGCATCATTCTGACGAGAAAGATTCTCCCGCATCATGCGCATATGTTGTCGAGCAGGTGAACAGGCACTGTAATTTGCAGTTGATAAAACCGCAGTTTTTGGTGTGAGATGTGAAAGGTGAGAGGTAAGATGTGGAATAAAATCTTCGACATTATTCTGACCTTTCACATCTCACTTTTCACATCTCACTTTTCACATCTCACATCTCCCATCTTACATCTCACAATCTAATCAAAACCCGACCTTCAGATGCGGATACTTCTCCGCATACTGATAAACCAGTCCGCGTATATAGTCGTTATCCGGATACGGCGTAAGGTTTGATTTCAGTTCATCAATATCTGAAATCAGGTAATGCTGGGGCAGGTAACCCATTCCATAGAATCTTCCCTGTTCCACCAGCAGGCAACTTTGCTCCGTTTGCAATTTGCCGTTTCCCATTAGGGCAAAACTGGGTAATCGCCGACCGAGGGTTTCAATGGCCTGCATTACGCGGCCATTATACATGACAGGATCTTCTTCTATCGTAACCATATTTTTATTTACAAAACAAAGTCCTTCATCCAATTGAAAATCCCTGACCAGCTTCCTCAACAAAGCATAGCCCTGTTGCAGTATGGTAAACGTATACAGCGGCTGCAGGTGTTTTCGTTTTTTCTCAATGCCTAATCGCAGGTAGCCGTTCTGGTCCTCGAACGAGTACAAGCCATAACTATGTTCAAAACGCTTCTGGCTGCGGTTGTATTCAGGCCACAGACGGCGGATCTCTGCACTTTCGAGGATCAAAGCCATGAGTTCGCTGCCGCAGACCTGGTGAGTGATGCTGTAAACGTTCCGGAGAAATTCCTGTTTACGCCTGCTCTTATCGTTATTGCAAAAGTGGCTCTTTACCCTTTGCAGCAGGTTCCTGGCCTTCCCGACATAGATGATCTTGTTCTTTTGATTGTGGAAATAATAAACGCCAGGCAGACCCGGCAATTGATCTATTTGCTCAACAGGTAAATGAGGAGGTAGATATTGCTCCTTGCACTTTCCCTTCAGCATGAATTGCACATGCCCGCCAGTATCTGCGCGGAGTATCCTGGAGAACAACTCAACCGTGGCCGCCGCATCCCCGATGGCCCGGTGCCGGTCCTTTATCAGGATATCCAGTTCCCTGCAAATAGAACCTAGTCCATATTTAGTGTAACCCGGAAACACTTTTTTGCTTAAGCGGACCGTACAAAGCTTTTTACAGTTCAACTCAAAACCATGCTGTTGCAAGTGATGCTTGATAAAGGAATAATCAAAATTCACATTATGGGCAACGAATATTTTTCCCTGCAACAGATTAAAGATATGGGCAGCGACCTCTTCAAACCGGGGTGCACCATAAACCATCTCGTTGGAAATGCCGGTTAAAGCAGTAATATACCTGGGTATGGGAATGCCGGGATTTATAAGGGTATGATAATGCCCTTCTATGCTGTTTCCATCATGCAGGAATATGGCTATCTCCGTTATGCCATTGGCTCCTGCATAACCTCCGGTAGTCTCAATATCTATGATTGCAAACGACACGTGACAAATTTAAAAGCTAAAATACTAATCTTTTTGGCAATTTAATCTTTGCTGATTGATTACATTTGCCATCCTTAAATTGGCCTTTGTTCATGGAGTTATCTAAAAATTATTTGCCGGATACCACAGAAGCAAGGTGGTACGCGCATTGGCTGGAGAAGGGCTATTTCAACAGCAGCCCTGACAACCGAAAAGCATTCACCGTGGTTATTCCACCACCCAATATTACCGGTGTCCTGCATATGGGACATACCTTAAATGAAACCGTGCAGGACATACTGGTCAGGAAGGCAAGAATGAGCGGCTTTAATGCATGCTGGGTTCCAGGCAGCGATCATGCCTCTATTGCAACCGAAGCCCGGGTTGGAAATATGCTTAAAGAAAAAGGCATCGAAAAAGCCAACCTTACCCGCGAAGAATTTTTGAAATATACCTTTGAATGGAAGGAAAAATATGGAAACATCATCTACAGCCAGATAGCAAGGCTTGGATGCAGCGTGGACTGGAACAGGGTAAGTTTCACCATGGACGGTCACTATTACAAAGCGGTCATTACGGTTTTTGTGGACCTCTTTAATAAAGGCCTGATCTACCGCGGGGCAAGAATGATCAACTGGGATCCTGCAGCCAAAACAGCCCTAAGCGATGAAGAAGTAGAGTACAGGGATGTTGAGGGGAAGTTGTATTTTATCAGGTATTATTTGGAAGAAAGTGAGACTCAAAACTACATTCTCATAGCCACCCAACGCCCGGAAACCATCATGGGTGATACTGCCATCTGTGTTAACCCGGCTGACGAACGATATAATCACCTGCACGGATCTTTTGCCTATGTGCCGCTGATCAACCGCCGCATTCCGATCATTGCCGATGAATACGTTTCAACCGAATTTGGCACGGGCGCCCTTAAAGTAACGCCGGCACATGACCTCAACGACTATAACCTGGGATTGAAATACAACCTCGAGATAGTGGATACCCTGAACGAAGACGGAACGCTCAGTGAAGCCGCCCAGCTCTATGTCGGGGAAGATCGATTTGCAGCGCGTCACAAGATCATCAGCGAGTTAACCGAAAAGGGTTTTTTAAGTAAAGTAGAAACGTATCCAAGCCGCCTGGGATATAGCCAGCGTTCCGGCGCCGTCGTTGAACCAAAAATTTCCACCCAGTGGTTCGTCAAAATGAAGGATATGGCTGAACCCGCTTTGCAGGCCGTAGTTAATGGAGACATCCGGATCCACCCGGCCGACCGCTTCCTGGCTACCTACAAATACTGGATGGAGAACGTGGAAGACTGGTGCATAAGCAGGCAACTGTGGTGGGGACAACAAATACCGGCCTGGTACGATGAAGAAGGAAATATGGCCGTGGCTGAAACGGAAGAAAAGGCCAGGGCCGTATTCATTGACCGGTTTGGATTGATCCGTGGTGAACTAAGGCAGGACGAAGACGTACTCGATACCTGGTTCTCCTCGTGGCTTTGGCCCATTGAAGTTTTTCACGGCATTAGTCAGCCGGGGAATAATGATATCAATTATTATTATCCCGGCTCCGTATTGGTAACGGGTCAAGATATCATTTTCTTCTGGGTAGCCAGGATGATCATGGCAGGCATGGAGTACAAAAAGCAGATACCCTTTCAACATGTTTACTTTACAGGCATGGTCCGTGACAAGCTGGGAAGAAAAATGAGTAAAAGCCTGGGTAACTCCCCCGACCTGCTGGCCTTGATTGATAAATACGGGGCCGATGCGGTTCGTTTTGGCATCATGATATCCTCCCCTGCGGGCAACGACCTGCTTTTTGATGAAGGCAGCCTGGAACAGGGCAGAAATTTCAATAATAAATTATGGAACGCACTAAAGCTGGTAAAGAGCTGGCAGGCTAAAGTAGACCCATCCCAATCCAGGGCGGATCAATTTGCCACCAGCTGGTTTGAAAGCCGGTTATATGAGGCATGGACTGAAATTGATGCTTTGATAGACCAATTTCGTTTAAGTGAAGCTTTAAAAACCATTTATTCACTGATCTGGGATGATTTCTGCAGTTGGTACCTCGAGTGGGCCAAACCTGGCTTTGAACAATCCGTTTCACCGGATGTCTACAACAAAACTGTGGAATTTTTTACTGAACTGGTGCAAATGCTGCACCCTTTTATGCCTTTTATTACTGAAGAGATCTACCACCTGCTGGCTGAAAGGGAAGATGACCTTTGTATAAGACCATTCTCCGTGATCAGATCGAAGATCCCTGATGTTTTACAGGATGGGATTTTTTTGAAAGAAGTGATCACCGCCATACGTGAGGCACGAACGAAACACCAGTTCAGGAGCCGCGATGAGATACAACTCAGCATTGACACACCATCACCCGACACCTACTACAGGGTTCAACACGTTTTAGCTAAACAGGTTAACGCCGGCACCATTGAATTTTCAGAAAGGGCAGCTGAAAATGCCATAGCTTTAGTTATCGGAAAAGATAAGGTATATATTCAATCCGATAAACCCGTAAATACGGCAGGCCAAAAAGAAGGTTTGTTGAAAGAACTGGATTATTTGAAAGGATTTATTCTATCTGTTGACAATAAGCTCAGAAATGAACGTTTTGTGCAACACGCCAAACCGGAGGTGGTTGAATTGGAAAGAAGAAAAAAGGCAGATGCCGAAACCAAGTTGAAGGTGCTGCAGGAAAGCCTGGCCAATCTATAAAAAATATTTCGGGTCATTCCGCGTTTAACAACAACATGCGTAGGCGTATTAAACGTTTAAAAATACTTCTCTTATTTACTTTACTGTCAGTAGTTAACATGCATGGGCAGGTAAATATAGGGTTTACCACGCTGGATACGGTTTGTGTGAATACGCCAGTAAACATTACCAATACAACTACCGGAGCCAGTAATTACTATTGGAACTTTTGTGTGGCAGACATTAGTAAGATCACACCTACTGCTGTAAATCTTGGAAATCCGGGAGGAAGACTGGCCAATCCGGTATTTATGGATTATGTTTTCTATAATAACAATTATTACGGCTTTTCGACAAACTATAATCCGGGCAATTTAATACGAATGGATTTTGGGAACAGCCTGCTGAATACGCCTACCTCTATAAATCTGGGAAACTTCGGAGGCATCATTCCTCCAGGACCAGGAGCAGAAGGTATACAGGTTGTAGAAAATGAAGGAAAATGGTACGCCATAATTGTAGCAGGATACACACCCTCCGGAAGTACCCCCCGAATTCTTAAAATAGACTTTGGCTCAAACCTTACCAATACGGCTCCAATAGCTACTAACTGGGGAAATCTTGGAGACCTCTATCAGCCTATAGACCTGCATGTTTTTAAAGAGAACAACGACTGGTACGGATTTACCGTTAATGCTGAAAACAATACCATCACCCGTTTCAATTTTACCAATAGTTTTGACAATACACCGACTGCTATAAATTTGGGTAATATCGGTAACCTGTTATATCCCACGGGTATTTACGCCATTGACGACAACGGGTTTTGGAGAGTATTTGTGGTGAACGGAGGACTTCGTAGTAACACAGCAAACAGTGGTAACTACTCGCTTACGAGGTTAGACTTTGGAAACTCGCTGTTAAATATTCCTGCTGGTGTTAACCTGGGTAATCCGGGTAACATGCTGCACCATCCCCGTGATCTTACGATTATGAAATCATGCGATCAGGTCATCGGCTTTGCTGTAAATGGAAATTCAAGTTATAACAATATTGTTCAATTAAATTTTAATAACCAACTTTCTTCCACACCTGTAATCACATCTTTTGGTAATGTGGGCAATCTTAGTTTTCCGCATTCCATTTCCAAGTTATTCAGGATCAATAATGACTTGTATAGTTTTGTAACAAACGTTGCTAACAATTCTCTGACACGTTTAAGATTCGCAGGCTGCAGTAATGCAAGCATTTCCAGCTCAAGCCTTCAGTATCCGCCGGCAATAGTTTATAACACGCCCGGCACATATAATATAAATCTATCGGTTGATGAAGGCTTACCCACGCAATCTTCTGTTTGCCGTAATGTGGTAGTTGTAGCCGCTAAAGGCGCACCGTTACAGAGCAAAACCGCCTGTAAAGGCGATACCCTGCTTATACAATCTCCAGCTTCATCACCTTATTTTCTATGGAATACCGGTACTACCGCTTCATCGATCAAAGTAACCAGTTCAGGAACTTATTGGGTAGAGTATGATGTATTCAATTGCCCGGCAAGGGATAGTTTTCTGGTTGAATTCAAAGATCTGCCAACCATACAAGCCCGGACCGATACCTCGGTATGCAGGGGCGATTCAGTCCGGCTGTTCTTAACCGGCCAGCCGGCTTACAGGTACAGGTGGACGCCCTCTACAGGAATATCTAACATAAACATAGCTTCACCTGTTGCGGCTCCCGCTTCAACCACATCTTATATCGTTACTGCAACGGATGCCCTGGGCTGCACAACAACCGATACCGCAACCATATTTGTAAACGCATTGCCCGTCGTGACAAAAAGCAGCGACATGACCAAGTGTTCGAATGATAGTGTGCAACTAACGGCGGGAGGTGGAATACAATATGAATGGAGCCCTTCATACGGGCTGGCGGTAACAAATATTGCCAACCCGTTTACGACGACCGATAAAACGATTAAATATTATGTAACCGTTACAGGCAATAATGGCTGTAACGCCATCGATTCGGTACTGGTACAGATAAAGGCAAAGTCTGATTTTGCGATAAGTCCGGCAAACAGTTCATTATGTAAAGGAGACAGCACCCGGCTTACGGCCAGCGGAGGAGATACGTATAGATGGATTGGCGGATCAACTGGTAATTCCCGTTCACCTTTCGTCATTGTATCCCCTTCAAGTACTACCGTTTATACTGTTGAGATCACCGAAACTGGCTGTAATATTTCAGATACGGTTTCTTCAACGATAAGGGTTAACCAGCCTCCATCCATATCTTTATCGAAATCCAACGATATAGATTGCAGCCTGGGCAGGGCATTGTTGTCTGCTTCAGGAGCAGCTAGTTACAAATGGTCGCCCGCAAACGGCCTTTCTAATGTTCTTATACCGAACCCCGTTGCCACTCCCGGTCAAACAACCACTTATCACGTGCTCGCCACATCTGCTTTTGGCTGCATGACTAATGACAGCATTACAGTAAAAGTTGACTATTCATCAAAAAACAGCGCTTTCCTGGTGGCAAATGGGTTTACCCCTAATGATGACGGCATAAACGATTGTTTCAGCGTTAAAAATTGGGGCACGTTTATAAGTTTCGAAATGTCGGTCTACAATCGATGGGGTCAAAAAGTATTCTTTACCAAAGATCCCGGCAATTGCTGGAATGGCACGTATAAAGGAATAAAACAACAGTCAGCAACGTTCGTGTACCAGATAAAAGCAGTAACTGAATGTGGAAGTGTTTACCGAAATGGAACCGTAGTATTGATGAGGTAAGTAATTATTCTACCGCTGCAACAAGTTCACCGGCAGTATCAGGTCGAACCGGTGTGGTCCGCTTCCGCCGAACAGGTCATCATCCAGTAAATAACTATATCTGAATCCAAAGCTAAGGGGTAACTGGTTCCACCACTTAGTGTCAAAAAATATTTCGGTTCCCCCAGACCGGAAATTACCCCTGCTCCTGCTAACGTCCAGCACAGCTGTGTAATCAAAAAACAGGTTTGCCCTAAGTCGAAGAAAATACACCATGTTGCCAAATCCTGCATCGGGATAACATAAGGGAAAATGATAGTTTACTCCCCATTTTATCATCCGGTGGAAATTTTCCGATTCATAACCCCGGGAAAAAGGGAAACTGTTTCCAAACCGGTATTGGTTTAGCGTATCTTTTTGTTGAAAAGCGCCATTCAGAACCAGGTTGTGGGTCAGCCGCATTCCCGGAAGATAAAAATTGCCCGACACCAAAAACTGGTGGGCGTCAAAACCCGAAACGGTTTTTTTGTAATTGATCAGCAGCGATTGTGCCCACCGCGGATAAATATGTTGCCTTGCTTTCTGTACCTGGTTACTAAAGGTGAGGTAGCTGTTGATATAACCGAAAGACCGGTTTCCCAGGCTGTCTTTGAACGAACCCCTGAACGAAGGCCGGTTGTATACAAAGTCTGCACCGGTATTCATCCGCGTGATGGTTTTTCCCTTGCTCAGGTTTAAAGGAAGGTTCAGGCCGCTCCTATATTCCCATTCATTCCAATAAATGCGCTGTCGCCGGAAGAGTCCCCTCCTGTCCAGGGTATAACTCACTCCTGTTGAAACGAACGGAAACCAGGCGCCATAAATGGCATTAACAGCAAGCTGTTTAAAATTTTCGTTGCGGTTATAATTAACAGAAACTTCAGCCTGCAAGGTATTCAGCACATTCTCTGAAACCAGCGAAAAAGAATAGTCGGGATCGCTGATGAAGGGCCGAAGACTATGGAAGTTCAGGAGTCGAAACGATTTAGCATAAGCAGTTGACTGGATACGTTTAAAAGATGAGCGTATATCGCCGGCATCGCTGTTAATGGAACTAACGTTAAAATCCGCTGTTGAAGCGGCAAACAATTCAAGGGGTACTGGCTGCCATTGTATTTCGGCCTTGTCTACCTCAGTAATGCGGTAACCCCTCGAGGTGAAATGACTCCAGGCCAGTTTACCGGCTGAAGCTGCAGGTTGGTAATTTCCGGTGACTCTTTCCAGCAGGGTATGCGTTAACCTGTACAACCTTTTGCCCGGCATAACAACGGCAAACAGGCGGTCAAACCGGCCGTTGGAAGCCGCGAAATAAATGGTATCCTGCTGAATAAAAGGAAAGCCGATGACGTTAAAAGAAAACGGCGTTAGCATTTCCGTAGTTGATTTGCCCGCGTCGATGAGGGCCACCGACATCTGCCCGGCCTTGTTCCTGACTGCTGAAACAATTTGCCCGTTATTATAAAATCGCGGATGGGTGTAAAAATAATTATCCGGGTTAGGGATCGCTTTCAATACAGAACCGCTAGCAGCATCCAGTAAATGCAACGCGCTATTCCGCTCCGGTTCCGACAGCACGGCAACGATAGTGGAGCCATCTTCATTTATATCCGGGGAAAAATATTTAGAGCCGGTAGTAATACTGCGTTGTTCACCGTTATGGACATCCAGCAACTGTATCTCGCTGTAATCCTTCCATCCCCAACGAACATGGGGACGGTAGGATGCATATACGATCCTTCCGTTGCGATAGGAGAAATGGTTTTCTAACGACCTGTCTTTAAAACGCAACTTTTTTTCCTGCTTGCCTGAATGAACGACAAAAGCGGCAAGCTGTTTATAGCTGCTGCTGACAGTAACCAGCGTACTGTCATTAATATAGGCTGGAAATTCCTCGTCTGCAATAAAATGCCCGGATCGGCGATCAGAAAGGGATACCTGCGCCAGGGCTGAATCAGATGATCTGTAAAAGTCCAGGGCTTCCTTTCTGAGTAGGGCATAGTTCTTCCCGGTATATTTTTTTACGGCTTTCTGGAATGGATACGTCAATCCTTTAAAAGCGGCCGCATCGGCGGTTACTTTTTTCCATATATCCATCCCGTATTTTTCCCGCCCATAAGCCACCAGTAAATATCCGAGCTGGTAATGATTCGGAACATAATCTTTCATTGATCCATTCCGGAGTTTCATCCAGGAATAATTTTTTCCGGAGGCCCACAGGGAACGGTAACCGTTGAAAAAAGAGGGCAGCCTTCCCCTACCCTGGTTACTCAGGCGGGTTTCATTATAAACGGCATCCCCTTCAAAAAACCAGTCGGGTATCACGAGGCTGTTTGCCAGTGCCTGTCCATCTTCACCAAAGATGATGCGGAAGGCCCTGGACAGCCCTACATTAAAATTGTTGTATTGCTGAACGTGCCTGAACTCATGGATGGCCAGCAATTTATGCGCGGGCAGGCTTCCCAGGTCGAAACTGTTTGAAGAAGGGGTAAGATAAAGTTCAGACCTGAAAGGCCCCAGCCCTACGTAGCCGTTCGAAATGGTGGTTTCTTTTTGCAGTACGAAATTCACTCTTCGATGACGGCTTCCGATAGAACCATCGGTTTCGTTTAACTGCTGTACAATGCCTGCAACCTGGCTGGCCAATGAATCCAGGCCCAACGGATAGATAACTCTTGCTGCCGGAACATTTAGCT
This sequence comes from Chitinophagaceae bacterium, assembly GCA_037718865.1. GTDB lineage: Bacteria > Bacteroidota > Bacteroidia > Chitinophagales > Chitinophagaceae > JADCRZ01. The sequence continues at coordinate 27,673 of JBBJMP010000030.1, forward strand.
GTTTCCATTTAACAGATGGCGCATTTCCGCCAAACTGCTGTGCAGAGCCCGTTAATGCGAAAAGCAAAAAAGCCAATACAAGTAATTTTTCATACACGGTCATATGCTCACGTCATTGCAGTGAAGGATAAGATATTAACCGGAAAGATAAGCAGGCTTTGGAATAAACAGGACAAGAAACTACATTTAGCAGGCAGATTAACGCATTACAAAAGAATCGCCCGTACAATAAATCAGTATCATTGCCGGGTATGATTTAACATTGAAAAAGATAAATAATTTATTATGTTATTATTAGCGCTGGCCCTGGCTCCCGGATTGGCCATTGTATTTTATATCATCGCCAAAGACAAGTACAATAAGGAACCTTTTAAAAACCTGTTGTACTCTTTTCTGCTGGGGGTGTTAAGCACTTTACCGGCCATTGTTTTGCAAATGCTGTTTAAAGGCAGATTGGAAACGTACTTTGAGGGTTCGTCTGTAATTTACTACGCATTTTTTGCTTTTGGGGCCGTAGGGCTGAGTGAAGAATTTAGTAAATATCTCATGCTTCGGTATTATGCCTACCGGCAAAAAGCGTTCGATGAACCTTTAGACGGCATCATTTACGGGGTAATAGTGAGCATGGGCTTTGCTACCCTGGAAAATATAAGTTATGTAATGACCTTTGGTTACGGCACTGCTATTGCCCGCATGTTTTTGTCCGTACCCACCCATGCATGCTTTGGCGTTATCATGGGCTATTATATTGGACTGGCAAAATTTGACAAGAGAAGAAGTTATTCGCTTATGCAGACCGGCTTATTGCTCGCAGTTTTATTTCATGGAGCTTATGATTTCTTTTTATTCCTGCAGCAAAATGAATCGGTGACGAAGATTTTTTCTACAGGTCTGCTTTCCTTCTGTTCCATCCTAACGCTTTATATTGCCGTTCGTTTGTCGTTCCGTGCCATCCGCTTACATGAAGAATTGTCCAGGATAGCTTATGAAAATTCCAGGCAATTATTGTAAGTGCCAAGCTGAAGTGTCTAACAACAATTAAAGTAATACTCTACTTTGCAATCACTGCTGAACCGCCAAAATCAGGAATGGGAACAAAATTGATATTTTGCTCGGCACAAAATTGTTCAACAGCCTTTCTTGAACCTTTATATTCGTTGTTATTAAAGTCGTGGATAAAAATATATCCCCCTTTTACCAGCTTTGGATAAAAGAAATCAAGCCCTTTATATATTGGTGCGTATAAATCTGCATCTAGACTTACAAAGACGAAGCTATCATTAATGTCTTTTACAGATTCCGGAAAATAACCCTTAACCGGGATACATTTATCAGGAAAGGGCATTCGGGATAATACCGCTTCAACTGATGTGTCCGAAAAATTTTGGGAACCACTTGATAATTCTTTTTCTTTTTCGACTGTCACATCTTTTTTGTCGAAACCCTCAAAAGTGTCGAAAAGATACAATTGGCGATTGGGAAAATACTGATTGATATACCGTGCGAACTTTCCTTTGTACACTCCAAGTTCCGCCACATTACCTGAATACGCTTTGTTATTAATTTCATGACTGATTAACTCTAACGTAGCTAACCTAACATAATCAAAATAATTGCTATCTATATTTCTTTTTCGATCCAGGTATTGGAGAGAACCACTCACGAAAACATTACTCTTATGCAAAAATTCACCTAATATAAAATTAAATCCTTTTGCAAATTGTTTGATCATTTAACGAAGTTAGTGGTATTCCAATTTACTTATGGCAACATACTGGTAACTTAAGGAGTAGATTAGATTCACTTAATCTTTCGATAGCATGTTACTTTTTGTAATCACTAAACGCTGCTACTTGTTCGGCGCAAAGCGCCTTGTTATATATTCTTATCTCATCAATTACACCGTTAAAGAAATAACGATACTGTGGGTCTTCGTGGCTTCCTATAAAAAGGTCTAATGAATTGGGGGTCAAACCAGCTTTTTTTAAGGTGATATTTTCCAGCTTCCCATTGATATACAACCTTGACTCAAACCCGTCATAAGTATAAATAATGGTGATCCATTCATTTAATTTTACAAGTGTAGTATCAGCATAAGCAGTCGAATTTTGAGAAAGATCACCATATCCGGCAACAAATCGCTCTCTATCAGTCCTCGCCGGCGTTGAAATATCGCAGTCTGCAGTGATGTCCTGAAACCGCATTGCGGTGAATGCGCAGATTTGCTGATTTGCCAGTTAAATTCACTTATATTTAGTATAGGCACTAACATATATGACAGATCAATTAACGATCCGCAAGGCAACTGTCGACGACGTCGGCATCATTAGCCACTTAGCGCAAGTCATTTGGCCTCCGACATATAACGAAATACTTTCACAGGCACAGATAGGGTATATGATGAACCTGTTTTACAGTGCTGAATCCCTTGCAGGGCAATTCAAGAAACACCATTTTATACTGGCCGTGCTAAATGAACAGCCGGTGGGATTCGCTTCTTACTCCACAATGGACGAAGCCTGCATATATAAGCTTCATAAGCTCTATGTACGGACAGACACCCAGGGCAAAGGGCTCGGGAAGGCACTCATCCATTACATCCTGGATGAAATTAGTTCCTTACAGGCAAAGGCATTGGATCTGAATGTAAATCGTTCAAACAAAGCCAGGATGTTCTATGAAAAACTGGGATTCACCGTAATCAGGGAAGAGAATATTGACATAGGTCAGGGTTTCTGGATGACTGATTACGTTATGCGAAGAGAAGTGTAATGACGGGAGAATGTGGTCCGCACAATCATTCCATTGCCTGCTGTTTCATCTGTTGGGTAACCTCCCGACCCAGGTATTTTTCAATGCGGTTTTCCAGCAAATAAATCAGGGGAGTAAGAATGACAGCCATTGAAAATTTATAAATATAATTAACCACACAAATAGCCAGCACTAACTGCCAGCTCCAGTTATTACCTATCTTAAACGCAATATAAAGCACGATAAAACTATCGATGAGCTGTGAAACAACAGTGGAGCCGGTTGCACGCAGCCAGATCCATTTTTCACCCGTAACCGCCTTGATCCGGTGGAAAACGGTAACATCAATGACCTGGCTCACCAGGAACGCCACCAGGCTACCCAGGATGATCCACATACCCTGGCCAAAGATGCCGCTGAAAGCCGTTTGCATGTCGGGTATACCATCGGTTATCCTGGAACCAATCCAAAAGTCTGCAGGTGGAATGTGAATGGAAAGATAAAACATGACAAAGGCATAAGATATCAATGCTACGGCAATATATGAGATCACACGGACTGCCCTGGGCCCGTAAAATTCGTTGAGGATGTCCGTGATAACAAACTGCAGGGGCCATAACAACACGCCGCACGTGAGGTTGAATGAAAGGCCTTTCTGACCAAACAATTCAAAATGGTAAGGCGACAGGCCGAACAACTTTTCCAGCGAAAATATCTTACCGCCTATACATTCTGCTATCAGCGCATTAGCGACAAAAAAGGCTGTTATAAAGATGAATAACCGGGTTGATTTCTCCTTTAAAATAGAATGGATCATGTAAGCATGTTTGAATAACCTTCAAAAAACAACATTATTATCTCTGTGTCTTCTTTGTGTAGTACTTAGTGGCCTTTGTGGTTTTAATAACCACAAAGAATTCAAAAGGTTACACAAAGAGGACACAAAGAAGTAACTAAATTATCAAATAAATTATTTTTGTTCTTTTTTGCGGCCATCTCCCTTCCGTTCAAATAATTGCCCGAAACGCGTCCGGCAAAAATCGTCCAAAAATATAATCTCCTTAAAATACCATTATTTTGCGTGGAATAATCAGAGCGTTATGAATGCTGTTTTCGTTAAAAAGGCAATGCCGCACCTTATAGCCGTAGTTATCTTTCTTGTCGTAGCCATTGTCTATTGTCAACCCGCCCTCCAGGGCAAAGTGGTTAACCAGCAGGATACGCAGGGCTGGCAGGGCATGGCCCAACAGTCTTTTGAATACAAAGAAAAGTATGGCCGTTTGCCGTATTGGACCAATAGTATGTTCAGTGGGATGCCGGCCTACCAGATCGCCATGGAATATCCGAATAAGCTTTCAATAAATTATTTTCACTTGCTATTCACCCTGGGCTTACCTACCCCAGTTAATTTTTTTTTCCTGGCCTGCCTGATGGCCTATTTTTTACTGGTTGTGCTGAAAATCAATCCATGGATCGGCATCATGGGAGCGTTAGCCTATGCCTACTCGACGTATGATCCCATTATCGTGGTGGTTGGCCACAATACGAAAATGATCTGTATTGCCTATGCACCTGCTGTAATTGCTTCGCTGTTTTTTATCTTTCAGAAAAAATACCTTGTGGGAACGGCGCTCACCAGCCTGTTTGCTGCTTTAATGCTGTCTTATAATCACATCCAGATAGCTTATTATACCTTGCTGACAGCACTGGCTGTTGCCATTGCTTTTGCCATACATAGTTACAGACATAAAGACTGGAAGCATGTACTTATTTCAGGGGCCCTTGCATTACTCGCGGGGGGCATAGCCCTTGGAGTAAACACGGTGGCCCTCTGGCCAACTAACGAGTATGCCAGGGAAACTATGCGGGGCGGTCGTTCAGAATTGACCGATACTACCAACCAGGAGAATAAAAGCAAGGGAGGTTTGAATAAGGATTATGCTTTTTTTTATGGCAGTTACGGCATCAATGAATCATTTACCATGCTTGTTCCTGGAATCTATGGCGGTGGCAGCATGGGCAATCAGATCAAACCAGGCGGCTCAACATTTGCCGAAAAACTTTCCGAGGAAGGCATGCCTGAAGAATCCGGACTGCAATATGCGAATCAAATTGCTTACTGGGGTAATCAACCCGGTCATGCAGGCCCCGTTTATTTTGGTGCCGTAGTCTGTTTTTTATTCATCCTGGGAATGGCTTTTGTTAAACATTGGGTCAAGTGGGGAATTTTTGGGATTTGCGCTTTTAGCCTACTGCTGGCCTGGGGAAAAAATGCTCAGGGCATTAACTATTTCCTGTTTGATTATCTGCCACTATATAATAAGTTCAGGGCTCCTGCCATGGCGCTGGTTATACCGCAATTGGGTTTTATGATCATTGCATGCCTGGCCCTCCATCAGGTCTTTTTCGGGCAAAATAATACCGCTGAATTAGGGAAGAATTTCCGCTTGGCTTCTTTCATTACGCTGGGACTCTTTGCCCTGTTAGCGGTCATGTATTTAAGTTTCGATTACACAGGGAATAATGATGTGGCTATCAGGAAGAATTTCTATTCAGGCAAGCTACAAAACCTTTCAAAGGGCCAGCAACCCTCTCCGCAAATGGAACAGCAGGCAGAAGATTTCGCCCGTTCCCTCATGAACGGCTTGCGGGACGACAGGCAGCGCCTGTTTGGGAAAGACCTTATTCGCTCCCTGATTTACGTTCTGCTGGCGTCAGGAGCTATCTGGTTATACCTAAAAAATAAAGTAAAGCCGGTATACGCGTTAATCGCGGTTATCCTGTTCTGCACGTTAGATGTCCTGGGCGTAGGAAAAAGATACCTGAGCAACGAGAGTTTCGTAGAACCGACCGATTTCGAATCTGTATTTATACCTACTTCTGCAGATCTGCAAATTAAGGCCGACCCGGCTAAACATTATCGTGTATTTGATCAGACGGCTGGTGATCCTTTCAGCGATTCGCGGGCCTCCTACCATCATAATTCCATAGGCGGTTACAGTCCGGTTAAGTTGGCTTTGTACCAGGACATCATACAAAGGCAACTATTAACAGGTAATATGAACGTATATAATATGCTGAACGCAAAATATTTCATTACAGCTGATGCCACTTCAGGACAACCCCAGGCCCAACAAAATCCTGGAGCCCTTGGAAATGCCTGGTTCGTAAAAGGATTGAGTTTTGCCAAAACCGCCGATGAAGAAATGAACCTGTTGAGCACCCTGAACACAAAGGACAGCGCAGTGGTGGATATCCGTTTCCAGCAGATAACAGGGCCTCCTAATACATTTGATTCCTCAGCATCCATTACATTAATAGAAAATCTAAATGACAGGATAACTTACCAAAGCATCGCTAACAGCGATCAGTTTGCCGTGTTCAGTGAGGTGTATTATCCGCATGGCTGGAACGCTTACATCGATGGCAAACAAGCCGCCTACGGTAGGGTAAATTATGTGTTGCGCGGCATGCCTGTTCCATCCGGGAAGCATACCATTGAATTCCGGTTTGAACCCAGGTCGGTTATTATCGGCGATAAGATCTCCATGTGGTTTAGCATCCTGGTATATGTAATGGTCATTGCATCACTCGTACTGGCGGTGCGAAAAAAACCATGGGTTAACCCGGTTGTCTAATCTTTGCCCGACTCACTCATGCCGAAGGTCCTCTCCATAGTACCCTATAAAATTTTTCCTGCAAAACTCGGGGGACAAAAAGGCATTGCCTTATTTAACGAGTACCTGGCCAGGGAAACAGCGTTGGTCTGTATTACGGTGAAAAGCAACCAGCCCGGATTCGCCAAGGGCTATCTTCTCCTGAATGTTTTGTCTGACTCCTTTTACCGGTACATTAATCCTTTTTACTTTTTTGCCGTTAGGAAACTCCTCGTGGAACACGGGGCCACTCACCTGATCCTGGAACATCCGTACTACGGCTGGCTGGGCATTTTTCTTAAATGGGTTACGGGGGTCAAACTGATCGTTCATTCGCATAATATGGAGGCTATGCGCTGGAAAAGCCTGGGCAGATGGTGGTGGAAAATCTTATGGTTGTACGAACGCCAAACTCACCGGAAGGCGGATTATAACTTATTTATACACGATGACGATAAAGCCTATGCGATCAAACAATTCAAATTGGATCCTTTCAGATGTATTACGATGACCTATGGCATCGAATGGGACCGTATACCGCCTCAGGAAGAGATTCGTAAAGCCAAAGTAAAGTTGCGCAATGACTATAATATAAGCCAGGCGGAATCCATCCTGCTATTTAACGGGGATTTCAATTATCAACCCAACCTGTTGGCCCTGTATAAAATCATTGACACTATCGACCCTATACTGCGACAGAAAAAGGATTTTCGATACCGGATCATCATCTGCGGACGCGGCATACCTATGGCATTGACTGAAACAAACCATCCATCGATCATTTATGCCGGTTTTGTGGATGATATCAGCATTTACTTTAAAGGAGCAGATGTTTTTTTGAACCCGGTGACTGAAGGGGGCGGTATAAAAACCAAGCTTGTAGAGGCGTTAGGGTACAACCTGAATGCCGTATCCACGTTTATCGGTGCCATTGGCATTGATCCTGGTATGTGCAACGGGAAATTATTGATCTGTAACGACGGTGATTGGGACCTGTTTTGTACCGGCATTGTAGATGCTTCCCTGGTAAAGGCTGATATCGGGCCAGCGTATTTTGAGCATTTTTATTGGGGATATTCTGTCGGCAGAATAGCGCGTTTTATTGAATCGGAATAATCTTACATCTCACATCTCACAAGCATTTCTCCATACTGTTCCATAAAAGATCCGATGTCCTTTCCCACGAAAATACCTTTTTTCTTTGCCTGCCCTTGCTGACCAGGTCATTTCGCAGTGCCGGATCACTATATATCCGGATCATCGCCTCTTTGATTTCCTCAACATTAAAAGGGTCTACCATAATGGCCGCCTCCCCGGCCACTTCAGGCATTGAGGTGGTATTGGAGCAGATGACCGGAACATCACACTGCATGGCTTCAAGGATAGGTATGCCGAAGCCCTCAAAATGAGGAACGAATACCAGGGCCAGCGCAGACCCAAGAACATTATTGATTTCCCCATCCTGTATGCGCCCGGTAAAGATCACATCATCTTTGCTTGACATCCGGTTATGCTGGTCATACATTTCATTGCTTTTGTATGAAGGCTTACCGGCAATGACCAGCTTGATATCTGCATGCGTCTGAATCTTGAACGACTCAAAGGCTTCCAATAATCGCAGGATGTTTTTTCGGGGATGCAGCGTGCCGACGAATATAAAGTAGTCTTTTCCCCCTGTCCATTTCAGCCTGACAGCGGCTTGCTGAGCCGCATCTACGGGATTCAGTAAGTTGTTTACCCCGCAATAGACAATATCAATTTTATCCGGATCCACGTTGAACGTTTTTACGATGTCATTCTTGCTGTACGCTGAAATGGTAGCGAGGCGGGCAGCTATTTTTGCTCCTCTCGGAAAGAAATAATTATAATATTTCTGGTTGCTCCATTTCAGGTCTTCCGGGTTGTGGAAAAAATTCAGGTCGGCAATCATACCATATTGTTTGCCTTTCCAGCCCAGGCACAACAAACCATCCGGCGAAAAAAACAGGTCAGGATTTATTTTATTTAATGTATTCCGTACGCTCCATTCAAACCAGGCAATATTCAGCAATGCATGTTTTGCCGGCGGAAATAGATTGTGAGGCACTACATTATCTGCAAATACAAATTCTTCCTTTATGCCCGAGTCAAACAGAAAATGAAATTCGACAGATGGATTTTGTTTAACGATATGCTGCAAAGTAAAATACGAAAACCAGCCTAATCCATCCATTTGATTCTTGCGCAGTAAACGGGCATTTACAACAATTTTCATAACATGCGTTTTGGAAAACTACGACACTAATTGAGTACATTAAACGATGCAGTCCACCTATTACTTCATCATGTTGTATCTCCGAAAATAAGACATAAGCATACATATTTTTGAAAACACTCCCCATTTAAGTAAACGGGGAGACAGGTGAAGCTGATCCTTCAGCATCGCCTTTATGGGAGCCGGTATTTCAGCACTGAATCCGGCCGTTCTTATTTGATCTGTTGATCGGATATTCAGATTGCGTAACAGCCGCCACCATGAATCATACGCCAGCCAATTTCTCAGTTGCCTGACACCCACTTTCTCTAATAACAAAAAATTTTCCGGAATTTCCACTTCAGGAACCAGGAAAGAAGATTGCGTTACCTGTTCCGGGCTTATGCCGACTTTTATCAATGGCTTATCTATGTACTCAAATGAATGATCCTTTAGATAATGGATGTAAAAGTCAATGTCCACCCGCCATTTCATCCGCTTATCAAATTCCAGGGTGGTTTTTTTATACAATGTGACACTCGGCGGACCTACTAAGTTCCTTGCTAATAGTGTAATGGGGCTATCCAATAATCGCCTGTCCAGCCTCGATGCCCTAACTTCTTCTACTGCGCCGTTACTTTCATTGACATTCTCATAAGCACTAAAAATAAAATCCTTACCTGATCGGGTAGCTGAAGCAAATTCAGCCAGTGAAGTTGGCGAGGCAAACCAGTCGTCATCATGCATCAGTTTTATCCATACACCGCCGGCTTTACTTATACTTTCATTCCAGTTCTGGGGAGTTCCCAGCGCTACAGGATTCCGGTAATAATGTAATTTTGAAATTCCAGTATAGTTGTTAATCATGTTTTCCACTGAGCCATCAGGACTGTCATCCGAAACGATGACCTCATAACGGGTGTATGTCTGTATGGCAATAGAATTTAACAGCCGCTGCAAAAATTGAATCCTTTTATAAGCCGGGATGCAGATATAAATGTATGGTAACTCGTTCATCTTTTTTTGAATAGATCATGCACGTGTTTAAGACCCAGGGGATAATACAATAGGAATTTAAGTATGGAGTAATAATTTCCCGGGTGCAGATGCAAATTCTGCATAAATATCCACTTAATTTTATTAGAGAACGTTATCCTGAAATCCTTAAGCCAGTCTAACCAAAGCCTGATAATGATACTTTCCACTTTTCGGGGAACGCTTTTCAATATCGAATAAGGCAGTTGACTTTTATGAATTACATGAAAGGCAATAGCGCTTTGCAGCCAGTTATTACCATAATCTCCACCTCTTGTAATATGAATCATATCAATGTCATACGTAACCAGCACCGTATACTGGAGAGCTACCCTCAGTGAGAGATCGATGTCGTAAAAATGAAATCCCTTAATCTCTTTCTCATTAAACGGGATCTTTTGCCAAACCTCCTTCTTACAACACATGAACACTCCATCAATACACACTACCTCCTGCGGCTCACGGTCATCGTCAGGTGAAAGATAATGTCTTCTATCACCATAACTGTAACGGTGCACGATATTGGAACAATCCAGCTCTTTAAGATTGCAATACCATCCGGAAAAATAACGGCTTTTATATTTACTTCCGGCAACACCAATTAAACCAACTCTGCTGTTGCGGTTAAAAGTTTCGATTAGCTTTTTGCCCCAATCGTGGGTTTGGAACAATACGTCTTCATGAACAAAACATAAATGGTTAAATTCAGCATGCTGTGCAAGTTCATTATACACCTGGCATATTCCTTTTTTATCGGTACGATTATCAAAATGGAGTATTTCGAAGTCTGTGCCGATTGTATCCTTAATACTGGCTGTAACCTGTTCGAGCAAAACAGGGTTGGCCGAACAGATCAGTACAGAGATCATTGCTTGAAAATTGAAAGTTAAACATAATTTCGTCCAAAATTAACCTAAATGGTAAAATCGGATTCACTTATTCAAAATCTTTCAAATGGCATAAGATCAAGAATAAAAAAAATGGCCGATAGTGCAACTGGTAAACCAACTGTTAGCTGGATCACCCAAAAATACCTCAAACATGCACCGTCGAATCGACTGTATAATCACTCACTTCTTAAGCACAAAACTTGGTTTTATCATGGCCCTGAATATTTGCATGGGGTGAAAGAGATTTTTATGGAAGAAGTATACAAACAGTCCTTACCACCTGATTGCCAAGTAATAGATTGTGGAGCCCATATAGGATTAAGCCTGATATATGTAAAAAGCATTTGCCCCTCTGCAAAGATTATTGCATTCGAGCCAGACCAGAAAAACTTTAAATTGTTGCAAAAAAATATCTTGTCTCACCACCTTACAGACATAGAACTAAGAAATGAAGCCGTATGGATTGATGATACTGAATTACAATTTATGTCGGAGGGCAGCATGAGCAGTAAAATTACTTCAGGCGATACGGGAAACAAGAAAGTAAAAGCAACAAGGTTAAAAAACTATCTCGACGGGCCCATTGAATTTTTAAAACTTGACATCGAGGGGGCCGAGTATCCGGTTATCCAGGATATTGCGAGCCAGCTCCAGAACGTGAATAACCTGTTTATTGAATACCACGGTAAATTTGAGCAGAACAATGAATTGATCGATATTCTTGACATTGTTAACAAGGCTGATTTTTCTTTCTATATTAAAGAAGCAACTTCGGTATATAATCATCCCTTTTTGCAGAATAAACATGAAAATCCGTATGATGTACAGTTAAACATTTTTTGTTTCAGGCAACCGGCAACGAATATCTGATGGATCGCTTTCCTCAAAGAAACGGTACGCCACCATCTTATCGATGAGAATTCCTGCATGCAAGGTGCTTTTCGTTGCTTCCGCATTTGAAAATAAATGAAATCACTTAGTTAATTTTTTGAGAAAAACATTTATCTTCGCGACCAAAATTTTATGTGGCTTAGATTAACGAAGCCCTTGCCGTTTATAAAAATGCAGGTTATTATTTGAAGGTTCCTTTAACAAGGAACTACCAGTCACTGTAGTTTTTCCGGGAACATTTTCGTTTAGAATGGATACCAAATATTAGCACTTAATATGAAAGTTGTTATTCTTGCCGGCGGCCTGGGTACCCGGTTGTCGGAGGAAACGGTCATAAAGCCCAAACCCATGGTGGAAATCGGTGGCATGCCTATTATATGGCATATCATGAAAATTTATTCTACCTACGGATTCAATGATTTTATCATTTGCCTCGGGTATAAAGGATATCTGATCAAAGAATATTTTTCCAATTATTTCCTACATAAATCAAATGTAACCATTGACTTAAAAGATAACTCGCTTCAGGTGCACGATTCACAGGCGGAACCGTGGAAGATTACCCTGGTGGAAACTGGCATGAACACCATGACCGGTGGACGGATAAAGAGAATCAAAGATTATGTGGGCAACGAAACATTTATGCTTACCTATGGCGATGGTGTTGCCAATGTGAACATAAATAACCTGGTTGATTTTCATCATCAGCACAAGAGCATGGTGACCGTTACCTCGGTTCAACCTACCGGCAGATTCGGCGCCCTTAGCCTCAACGAGCAAGGGAAGGTAATATCATTTACCGAAAAGCCCAAAGGCGACGGACACTGGATCAATGGTGGCTATTTTGTATGCGAGCCACCTATATTCGACTTTATTGAAGGAGACAGCACGTTGTGGGAACACCAGCCACTGGAAAGCATTGCTAAAAAAGGAGAAATGTATGCTTACAAGCATAGTGGCTTCTGGAAACCAATGGATACGCTGAGAGATAAACTTGAGTTGGAAGAAGCCTGGGACAAAAATCAGGCGCCCTGGAAAATATGGTAAACATGTTCCCCTTTTTGCAGGAAATTTACGGCGGCAAAAGAGTATTTCTTACAGGGCATACGGGATTTAAAGGGTCGTGGCTGCTTAAAGTATTGCATCTGCTTGGCGCCGAAGTAAAAGGTTACGCGCTCGATCCGGAGAATGAGTTTGACCTTTATCATCTGATAAAAGGCAATGAGATTTGCAACTCCGTTATACATGACCTGAGAAATAAAGAAAGACTGTCTGCTGAAGTGCGATCTTTCCGGCCAGATTTTATCTTCCATATGGCGGCCCAACCCCTGGTGCGGCTTTCCTACGATCTGCCTACAGAGACTTTTGAAGTAAATACTTTAGGAACAGCTTATCTGCTTGACGCTGTCAGGCATCTCGCCAACCCATGTACTGTTGTTCTCATTACTACTGATAAAGTATACCATAACCGCGAATGGGTTTATCCGTACCGGGAGAACGACAGGTTAGGCGGCTATGATCCCTATAGTGCCAGTAAAGCCTGTGCCGAATTAATTATTGATTCTTATCATAAATCATTTTTTAATACTGCCAGATATGCTGAACACAAAAAAGGCATTGCAGTTGGCAGGGCCGGAAATGTAATTGGTGGAGGCGACTGGAATAAGGACAGATTATTGCCGGATATTGTCAGGGCTTTAAACAACGGTAAAAAGATTCTGCTACGAAACCCTGGGGCAGTCAGACCATGGCAACACGTATTAGATCCGTTAAGTGGTTATTTGTTATTAGGTGCAAAGGTTTTCAAGGATCCAGAACACTATTCAGGAGCTTATAATTTTGGCCCTTATGCCGAAGATGTACTAACTGTAGTAAACCTGGTGCAGTTAGCTATGGAAAAATGGCAAGGAGGCGCTTACGAAATTATTCAATCAGTTAACCAGCCTCATGAAGCAGGTTTATTAAAGCTTGACATCAACAAAACCATGCAGGAATTGAAGTGGAAGCCTGCGATGAACGCAGCACAGGCTATCACTCTCACAATTGACTGGTATAAGCAGTATTATTCCTTTGCAGAAAAGGGAATGGATTTGTTTACGGAAGAACAAATTCGTATTTATTTCGAAAACCTTAAAATGTAGATGGTGCCTTTACAAGTTGATTCGGAATTGACTGATGATGCAACCGGGTCTTCTTATTGCTTTGTAATTGTTTTAATAAGTAATAAGCTTTAACGTGAAGAAAAAGATTCTGATTACAGGTGGCACTGGTTATTTGGGAAGTCATATCATTAATGCGCTAAAAGGCTATCATGATTTCATCCTTCTTACAAGAAAAAGTTCAAGGTTTCACAGATTAGAAGCGTCTATCCATCGTATTCAGGTAATTGATCTTGAAGATTTTGATCAACAGAAAGCTTCAGTCCTGGAGATTGATATTTTTATTCATTGCGCCACTCAGTATGGAAAAAAAGATGCTGATGCTGTTTCTGTTTTAGAAGCCAATTTGATGCTGCCATTACGAATTTTAGGGATCTTTCAACGGATAGGAAAAAAAATAACATATATTAATACAGATACGATCCTCGAGAAACACATCAGTGCGTATTCATTGTCTAAAAGTCAGCTTAAGGAATGGATGCCCATTTTTTTAAAAGACGTGGCTTTCATAAATGTTAAACTGGAACACTTTTATGGTCCTTTGGACGATAAAAGCAAGTTTGTGAGCTTTATCATGCATGCCTTCATGAACAATCAACCGGCTATCGATCTTACAAGGGGTGAGCAAACCCGTTATTTTACCTTTATTGATGATATCGTTTCAGCTTTTGAGGTCATCATCGCTAAGATCGATCAGTTCCCAACCGGACTTACTGAGTTTGAGGTATCAGGAGACCAACCCGTCACCATAAAGAGATTTATTTCGTTAGTGCAACAGATCACAGGCAATAATATTACCAAGCTCAACTTTGGAGCTATTCCTTACAGAAATGGTGAAGTGATGAATGTTTCCATTGATACTACCGGCATCAAAAAATTAGGCTGGCGGGCCAAAGTTGACCTGACTGATGGGTTAAAACAAACATTTGAAACTGATAAACGTAATTTATGAAAGTTGTGATTACCGGTGGGTGTGGCTTTTTAGGATCAAATATCGCCCAGGCTATATTAAAAAGGGGCGACGATCTATTTATCATCGATAATTTATCAAGACTTGGCTCAGATAAAAACTATGAATGGTTGCAATCGATCGGCGCATTTCGTTTATTTCAAACAGACATAAGGAATACCAATGACATCGCTTCCATAATCAAAGACCATCAGCCTAATGTTATCTATCACCTGGCGGGGCAAGTAGCCATGACAACTTCTTTAGCTGATCCGAGGCTGGATTTCGAGATCAATGTTTTAGGAACTATAAATGTCCTGGAAGCGGTACGTAATTTCTCCCCACATTCCATTGTCGTGTATTCTTCCACAAACAAGGTTTATGGCGATCTGGAATGGGCGGAATATGAAGAAAAGACAACACGTTATGAAGCAAAGGATTTTCCAAATGGTTTTTCAGAAGCTACCCAATTAGACTTCCATTCCCCCTATGGCGTATCTAAAGGTTCTGCGGATCAATACTGCCTCGACTATGCCCGGATGTTCGGATTAAATACGGTTGTATTCAGGCATTCATCTATGTTTGGCGGAAGACAGTTCTCAACTTATGACCAGGGCTGGATCGGCTGGTTCTGTAGCCAGGCACTGTTGCAGAAACAAAACCGGGATACGCCGCCCTTCACTATTTCAGGAGATGGCAAGCAGGTACGTGATGTGCTGTATGCCTCCGATATGGTTGAACTTTATCTACAGTCAGCTGCACACATTACGAAAACCCGCGGTAATGCATTTAATATAGGCGGGGGGATGAATAACAGTTTATCCCTGCTGGAGCTCTTCCGGGTTTTAGAAGGAATGCTGGGTATAGAGATAAGGTACGAAAAAATTGCACCAAGGGTGAGCGACCAAAAAGTTTTTGTTGCTGATTTAACCAAAATAAATAGCAGGATAGGATGGCAACCAAAAGTTACCGCTGAAGAAGGTATAGGTTATATGCTTAATTGGCTTGGTAAAGGAGAAAACAAATAAATGACGCTGTTTAAAGATATATCTAAGGTCAGGACAATCTCTACCATTGTTTTTTGTGGAGTATTCTTTGGATTGATACGTTCCTATTTTGTAGGACATCTGCATGGAGACCAGTATCCCTACTCCACCTTTTTATTTGAACCCGGAGACCGGTTCAAGGATTTGTTCAACATGATAACGATCACCTCAAAGAACAATCCTTACCTGACAACAGATCCATTTCCATCCAACTATTTCCCCATCGGTAATAGCTTCTTTTATCTTTTTTCATTGCTTGGCAATAAGATGCTTATAGCGGGTTGTTTTTTGGGGCTTTTCCTTATCCTTTACTTCTGGCTGTTAGCCAGATATTTACAAAACTTTTTCAGCAGATATTTCCTCGAGGTACTGATCATCTTCTTTTTTTCTTATCCCATGTTTTTTAATGTCGACCGGCTAAATATTGAGCTGTATAACTTTCTGCTATGCTTTTTGTGGATGTACTTTAGAGATAAGGGCAAACCCCTCCCTGCGGGCCTGTTTTTAGCGCTATCCATTTCTATGAAGCTGTACACGGGGGTTTTTATTATTCTATATCTAAAAGAAAAAAAATACAAGGAAGCCTTTTTCATCCTGCTTTTTTGTGGAGTTCTGTCAGTACTGTCTATGCTTTCGTTTGATGGAGGGTTCCTTGTGAACCTCCAGGCCATGTTAGCCGGCTTTAAGTCGTTTAATTATAGGTACGTCGAATCCGGATATGGTTTTCATCATAATCATTCCATGTTTATAGCCTTCAAACTTTTGTACGTATTAGCCATCAAGTTTTCTACCGGTGGCTATTTAAATCTAAAACCGGAGGCGATCAACAGCCTGTTGCCTTTTTACTCTATTCTTACGTTCGTGCTGTTTGGTTTGATTGTATTTTATGTTTTAAGGAAGAATCTGCCTGCCTGGATGAATATTTTTTTGTTAACCTCGGCTATTCTGCTGTTTCCACATGTTTCCTTTGACTATAAACTGATATTTGTTTATTTGCCGTTGTTATACTTTTTAAAGGAAAAGAGAATTTTTACAAACGATTTGCTGTATGCTGCCGGGTTCGGCCTGCTTCTGATACCTCATAATTACATCTATTTTTTCCACGACGTTAGCATATCCACATTTATTTATCCGGCAGTTATAATGTTAATGGTCACATTTATTCTTATAAAAACACGAAATGTCCAACATTGATATAATCATTCCTGCTTACGAAGAATATGAAAATCTTCAGTTATTACTTCCGAGAATCATAACTGTCCTTGATACCGCCGGATTAGATTACAGGGTAATGCTGATGGATAGGGTGACATCAACCGACAAAACACCGGAGCTTCAACTGCTACACCCTAAAGTATGCGTTTTCAACCGGTATCCTACGGATTCATATGGTGATGCAGTACGTCATGGAATCAGGCAAAGTGAGGCTGAGTATATGTTGTTTATGGATGCAGACGGTTCGCATGATCCGGAGTTTATTTTACGGTTGTTAGAACAGAAGAAAAACGGTGAAATCATCATTGCTTCGCGGTACGTCGAGGGCGGGGGATCACATAACGGACCCGTCTTAAAGTTTATGAGCATGCTGGTAAATTTATCCTACCGGGTAATTTTACAAATTCCGGCAAAAGACGTCTCTAATAGTTTCAAGCTGTATAAAAGCGATATTTTAAAACCGCTCCTGTTAAAGTGCAACAATTTCGATATTATAGAAGAGATCCTGTATAAGACATTAAAGGTTAATAAAAAAATAAGGATTGTTGAAATTCCTTATTTCTTTAAAGAAAGAATACATGGTAATACCAAACGCGATTTGATCAGCTTCTCGTTTTCTTTCCTGTATACCTTAATCAGGCTGAGGCTTTCCTAAGCAATGAAGGCTTACATTTGTGTCTGCTTTGTGTTTCCTCTTTGCGGATCATTGTGGTCTATTTAACCACAAAGGCACACAAAGTGTCCGCAAAGACTCACAAAGATATTTTGGAAACGGCCCTTTGTGTTTCCTCTTTGCGGATCATTGTGGTCTATTTAACCACAAAGGCACACAAAGTGTCCGCAAAGACTCACAAAGATATTTTGGAAACGGCCCAAAGGGCTTAACTTAATGACATTGCCCGCTGGAAATCATTTGGCAAAGCCCGTGTTGCTTTGCCTTTATATAATATAATAAGATAATGATGGTAACGGAAACAGTGAACGGTGTTTTTTCGGTAAACGCCAGGGAACTTATAAAGCAAAAGCTGCATAGAAAGATCATACCCGGTGAAAACTATATACCTGTCACCGGCAAAATAATAGACGAAGACGATATTATGCTGGGCCTGGAGTCAGTGCTTGACGGCTGGCTCACAGCCGGTCGCTTTGCTGCAGAATTCGAACGGGAACTGGCGAGGTTTTTCGGATCGCGCTTTTCACTATTGGTCAATTCAGGGTCTTCAGCAAACCTGTTAGCCTTTTATACATTAACATCTCCCAAGTTAGGCGATGAGGCCATTAAACCCGGGGATGAAGTAATATCAGTAGCAGCAGGATTCCCTACTACGGTAAATCCCGTATTCCAGTTTGGATGTGTACCTGTTTTTGTGGATATAGATATTCCTACATACAACATAAAAGCAGCAGACATCGAAGCGGCGGTTACACCGAAAACTAAAGCCATATTTATAGCGCATACCTTAGGCAACCCTTTCAACCTGGATGTGGTGATGGAGGTTGCCCGGAAGCATAATCTATGGGTGATAGAAGATGACTGCGATTCACTCGGTGCCACCTACCGAAATAAAAAGACCGGCACATTTGGCGACCTGGCAACATTATCCTTTTATCCGGCACATCATATTACGATGGGCGAAGGCGGGGCTGTGCTGATCAACAATCCCAAGCTGAAAAAAATCGCGGAGAGCTTCAGGGATTGGGGGCGTGATTGCTGGTGCGAACCAGGCAAGGATAATACCTGCGGACAAAGATTCGGCCATCAACTGGGCGACCTGCCCTTTGGATACGACCATAAATATACCTACTCTCACATAGGCTTTAATCTGAAAGCTACAGATATGCAGGCGGCTTTCGGGCTGAGCCAATTAAAAAAAGCAAACCACTTTGTGGAGCGACGCAGGGAAAACTTCAGCCTGCTGTACGATAAAATGAAAAAGTTTGAAGAACATTTTATACTTCCGGAAGCTACAGAACATGCGAAACCGAGTCCGTTTGGATTTTTAATAACGATAAGGGATGGCTCACCAGTAAATAGAAATGCGCTGGTACAATACCTGGAAGAAAATAAAATCGGCACCCGTTTATTGTTTGGCGGCAATCTTACCAAACAGCCCGCCTATAAAAATGCCAACTACAGAATTCTAAACAATCTGGATAATACCGATAAGGTTATGAATGATTCCTTCTGGCTGGGCGTTTGGCCCGGACTTACAGAAGAACATTATGTATATATATCGGAGACAATTCAGGCATTTTTAAATAAACTGTATTCGGTTAATTAACAGATTAAGTCAGGATGCATAAAATTGAATCAAAGTCAGCGTCAAAATGGACTTTCCAAAGTCACAAAGATTTGACGAAATCTTTTAATTTTTTAATTATAGTTCTCCTTTGACCGAAACTTACAAAGTGTTTTTCCAGTTGTTCAGACCCCTTAAAGCTATGTTGGGGAGCCACTATACGTCTCTTTTCTATAACTAAGATGCTATCATAATAATGTAAACCGTAGATAGATTCAGTCAGATGGTTAAAAATCTTGTTTTTATCAGAACCAACGGCATGCCAGCCATGTAAGTAATCTATTAGATTTTTACTAAATTCAATGAACGAATGCTTTTTTTTGAAGCCGCCGCCGTAATTCTTCCAATATGAAGTATGAATGTCTTCACAAATGTATAGTCCGTCTTCCTTTACCAGTTCGAACAAAGAATTAAAGGTCATTGTTTGTTGTTTCATAGTATGACCTCCATCATCTAACAGTACATGTACCGCAGGAACTTCATTTTTTAGCCCTTCCAGAAAATTTTCGTCTTCCTGTGATCCAATAATGACTTTTGTATTTCCATCTTCAAACTTTTTGCATTCGGGATTTACGTCAACACCGATAATAGTTGCTTTTTCACCGAAATACTTCCTCCACATTTCTAAAGAACCTCCATGTGCTACGCCAATTTCCAAAAATACCAATTCTGTATTGCGGTATTTATGGAGGTAAGCGTCATAAACTTCAATGTAATGTTCCCATTTATGCAGCAAACGACCGTTATGCTTTTCAAATATTTGTCTTAAACTTTCCAAATAAGTATAATTTATAATGTTGCACTTCTGACCCACAGCCATAGTCTCAGGGTCAGGATTCGGATGTTAAGACAAAACTAATGTTATTTCAATTACCTGACCGAAGCAGGCACTTACAAACCTTAGTAACGAATGGCATGAACACACTGCAACCTGAATCACCTTATTCTTGGTTAAACTTATTACTTTCGTTTCATAATGGGTATAATAAAGAAACAAAGTATCAAATCATCCATTTTCATTTTTATTGGTTTTGCAATAGGTGGTTTGAATATGCTTGTATTATTTCCCAGATTTCTTACCCAGGATGAATTAGGCCTTACCAGGGCTATGATTGAAATTTCATTAACACTTTCAACACTTTGTACACTCGGATCCGTAAGTGTTATCTACAAATTTTTTCCTTATTACAATGCCTACCTGGAAGAGAAAAAAAATGACCTTCCGCTGGTGACGGCCGCAGTGTGCCTGATCGGATTTTTACTAGTATTGCTGGCCGGTTTTATATTTAAGGACCTGATCATACGTAAGTTGGGCAAATCGCCGGGCTTCGCCGCTTATTTTTACACGGTGTATCCGTTCACGTTATTCCTTTTACTGTTTACCTGGCTGGAAGCCTTTTCCTGGAGCTTTAAGAGAACAGTCATAACCAGCTTTTTAAGGGAGACCGGCGTCAGAGTAGTCAGTACTCTGTTGATCTTATTATACGGGTTTCATATTATTTCCATTAAAGGTTTTATAAACCTGTTTAGCTTATTACACCTTATCCCGGCCTTGCTGCTGTTATTTATACTGCTGTATACAAGCAACTGGCGATTTTATATTACTTCGGTCAGCTCAGTCACCAAACGTCTTAAATCCAGAATGATCTCGTTTGGCATGTTTGTGTTTGTCTCTCATTTTTTGAATGTATTGTCAAAAACGAATGATACCATCCTTATCATTGGGTTGCGGGGACTGGCAGATACGGGTGTGTTTGCCATAGCCAGTTATATTATTGCAGTTATGGAAATACCACAAAGGAGTCTCGGTGCTATCAGTACACCCGTTCTGTCAGAGGCCTGGAAAAATTATGACCTGAAAAATATCGAGCTGGTATACAAGAAAAGCGTAGCCAACCTGCTGGTAATCGGGCTGATTCTATTCGGACTTATTATCTTAAACGTTCACAACGTGACAGGCTTCCTCGGAAAAAATTATGAGCAAGTTGAATTAATCGTGCTGATCATGGGGATCGCTAAAATCCTGGATCTGGGAACGGGCATTAACAGCCTTATTATCGGAACATCGAACCACTGGAAGTTCGACTTCTATACAAACATTATTTATACACTGATGTCGCTGCCCTTAAATTTTTTCCTCATCAAACATTTTGGATTGAAGGGTGTGGCTTTTGCATCTCTTATCTCATTGACAATTTATAACGCTATACGTTTTTCCTTTCTTTATTTTAAATTCGGGTTTCAGCCTTATACTATCAAAAGCTTACTCGCCATCCTGCTTGCAGCGGTCAACTTTTATTTAATATATCTTATCCCCCGCTTCCCGAATGTATTTATCGATACATTTATCAGGAGCCTGGTGCTGATGATAACATTCGTACCCCTTATTTACATCCTCAACATCGCACCCGATCTTAACAGCATTGTCATAAACGTGAAAAACCAGTTATTTAACAGAACAAGACAGAGATAGGATAGATGAGATAAAATAGGAAACATCTCCCATCACCCTTCCAGGTCAGCCATCTTTTGCAGAAATAATTGCATCCCCTTTCTTTTGGCTGTATCCAGCGTGTAGCTGATATAGGTTGTGTAGTATTCATACAGGTCGAAGAAAGGATAATCGATGTTTTTCAATACTTGTTGTAACCGGTGTACACCAAAGCCGTTAGCAAGGTTAAAATTACGGATGAAATCTTCCGGCAACGTTTTATTGCTGATCCACGCAGCAAATACAAATGGTAAACCTGTTTGATTTTTCCAGGCTTCTCCCAGATCGTAAACATATGAGGAGATCTTTCTTTGCTCGAGCGCACGATCGCCGATTACCAAACCGGCAGTTGTTGAGCCGATATGATCGCGGAAATCTTTGCCTGCTTCAACTATTTTCGGGTTGACCTTCCAGTATTCCTTACATAACAATCTTGTCAAAACCACGGAGGTGCGGCTCTGATAATCCAGCAATAGCTTTTCCACTTTGTCCAGAGTTACCTCGCTGAACAGGCAGACAGACGCTACCGGCCCGTCTGCCCCTATGCAATAATCGGTGATTATGTGATGTTCCTCTAGTTTTGGAATTACCACTACCGGAACAAGTCCCAAATCGATCTCATCATTGATCAGCATAGCCGCGATCCGGGATGGATAGTCAAACGTCAAATCCAAATCGTCTTTCATCATACCTTGTTCGAACCCGAAAATTAGCGGCCTGGTATTGAGATAATTAACTGCCCCCACCCTGATCTTTCTGGTTATACTCATTTTGCTAATGCTTACAATCCGTACAATGCGAATGTTTTAATGATTTTTCTTATCACGCCCCAGCGGCAACAACCGGTAAAACCTTCAATCTGTGACTTTTAGTTTATTTTCGCAAATGTACACCGCCAATCAGTATTTCTATCCTCTTTAATTCTTAACATGGAACTAAATACACTAACCGCTATTTCGCCCATCGACGGACGTTATCGTAACCAGGTACACCAACTCGAAGATTATTTTTCCGAGTATGCTCTCATGAAATATCGTGTACAGGTTGAGATTGAATATTTTTTGTTCCTGGCTGATAAAAATTTTTTTGACCTCTCTGCCAGGTCAAAGACTTATCTTAAAAGTGTGAAGGAGAATTTTAGTCCGCTGGATGCACAACAAATCAAGGAAACGGAAAAGATCACCAATCACGATGTTAAAGCAGTAGAGTATTTCCTGAAGACAAAGCTCAATGAAGGCGGCGCAGAGCAGGGAAATGAATGGATGCATTTTGGATTAACCTCACAGGACATTAACAACACTTCTGTTCCTTTAGCCTGGAAGCACGCCATCGAGTTTGAATACCTGCCTGCTATTCTTAACCTGAACAAGCAGTTCCAGTTGCTGGCGCAGCAATGGAAAAATGTGCCCATGCTCGCGCGGACACATGGGCAACCTGCAAGTCCGACTATATTAGGTAAGGAGATAATGGTCTTCGTGGAAAGGATACAGAACCAGGTAGAACAGTTTATCAACATTCCGTTCTCAGCCAAGTTCGGTGGAGCAACGGGTAATTTTAATGCACATCATGTTGCGTTTCCCAACAAGGATTGGATCAAGCTGGCCAACGAATTTGTTGAAGGTAAACTTGGTTTACAACGCCAGCAGTTTACCACGCAGATCGAGCACTATGATAACCTGGCTGCGCATTTTGATACGATGAAACGGATCAACAATATATTGATCGATTTTTGCCGTGATATCTGGACATATGTATCCATGGATTACTTCAAGCAAAAAATAAAAAGAGGTGAGATTGGTTCTTCAGCCATGCCCCACAAAGTAAATCCCATAGATTTTGAGAATGCAGAAGGAAACTTGGGTGTAGGTAATGCTTTGTTCGAGCACCTTGCCTCCAAATTACCCATCTCGCGGTTACAAAGGGATCTGACCGACTCAACGGTTCTAAGGAATATTGGAGTTCCTTTCGCCCATACCATCATTGCTATCAAATCGATCGATAAGGGCCTGGGAAAATTGGTATTGAATGAAGAAAGGCTGGAAGAAGAACTGGAAAACAACTGGGTGGTTATCGCTGAAGCGATTCAAACCATTTTGAGAAGAGAAAATTACCCGAAGCCCTATGAGGCCTTAAAGGAACTGACAAGAGGCAAGCCCAAGATAGACAAACAGGCCATTCATGATTTTATTGATACTTTAAAAGTTCCACCTACTGTAAAAAAAGAATTGAAAAGGATCACTCCGCATAACTATACGGGCGTTTCGGTAGATTTTTGATCTCACATTTCACATCCTCACATTTTGCACGAACGGGTGGTTTTGCGCCACCACAACATTTCTTTCTTCTGGTCAAACTGTTCAAAGCCATTTTTCTGCACGATCCGTATAGAAGCTAAATTATGCTTATCGGTTTCAGCCAGTATGCCATGCACATCTTCACGTTGTTCCGCCCACCTGATCAAGCCTGATACGGCTTCGGTCATATAACCCTTTCCTTGCTGGTCAGGCATAGTGCCATAACCGATCTCAATTTCACTATTTACATCCGGCTCGCCTTTAAAACCCAGCTCAGCTACAATGATGAGCTGCTTTTTTTCTACGGCTATCCAAAACGTACGGAACAGGTAATCATTTCCTTTGGCCTGTTTCATCCTTGGAAGCGTAAAAAATTCCACCATATCCTTTACTTCCTCCGCAACAACACGACCTGTATTATTTAGTCCCAGTTCATCTTCCAGCAAACTGTCTGCCTTCAAATATTTCTTAAGCTGCAAATACGATAGTGGAATCAATTTCAAACGGTCGGTCTCCACCATGAATACATCGTCCTGCATGGTCATTTGTGGATCTCTGAAGTAAAATGAAACTCAATTTCCGGGTTATTAATACGCTCGGTATTCAAAAACCATTCGCTCTGGGCCAGGTACACTAAGTGCCCGTCTTTGTCTTCCGCTATATTAGCCGCCTTAAACCGGGTAAATTCCAACAATTTTTTTGGATCCTTTCCTGTGATCCAGCAGGCCTTATAAAAGGGCAGTGAGTTCAATTGTACGGAAGCGCCATACTCATGCAGCAACCGGTATTGTATCACTTCAAACTGCAGTTCTCCCACACAACCGATGATCTTTTTGTTACCGCCATACTGGGTGAACAGCTGAGCCACTCCTTCATCCGTTAATTGTAACAATCCCTTTTCCAGTTGCTTGGTCTTCATCGGGTCTTTATTGATGACTTCCTTGAAAATTTCCGGTGAGAAGGATGGTATACCGGTGAAATAAAAATCTTCTCCTTCGGTTAAAGTATCACCGATCTTAAAGTTGCCGGTATCAAACAAACCGATCACATCCCCGGGATATGCTTCTTCAATAACATCTTTGTCTCTTGCCATAAACGTATACGGATTACTAAACCTTACTTCCTTGTCAAGCCGTACATGATGGAAATACTTATTTCTTTCAAATTTACCCGAGCATACCCTCAGAAAGGCAATCCGGTCTCTATGTTTAGGATCGAGATTGGCGTGTATCTTAAAAACAAAGCCGCTAAATTTATCCTGGTTTACATCAAGAACCCGTTTCGAGGTAGGGCGGCTTCTCGGTATAGGCGCAATCCGTATAAATGTGTCGAGCATTTCCTTTACACCGAAATTATTGACGGCACTTCCAAAAAATACGGGCGCCACTTTTCCTGATGAATAATCAACTTCGTTTAATTCGCCATGCACTCCGTCGACCAATTCGACATCTTCGCGCAACATGGAGGCGTCACGATCACCCAATTTTTCATCCAGCAGCGCATCGCTTAAATCGCTTATCCTTACTACCTCCTCGCCGGTTGCCTTGGTATTGGCTGTAAATAACAAAAGGCTTTTATCATACAGGTTATATACGCCCTTAAATTCTTTACCGCTATTAATTGGCCAGGTCATCGGGTGAAGCTGGAGGCTTAATTCTTTTTCAATCTCTTCCAGCAGGTCGAACCGGTTTTTGCCATCCCTGTCCAGTTTATTGATGAAGACGATCACGGGTGTATCACGCATCCGGCAGACTTCCATCAGGCGACGGGTCTGGGCTTCTACTCCGTTCACACTGTCTATCACTAAAATAACGCTATCTACTGCAGTCAGCGTGCGGTAAGTATCTTCGGCAAAGTCCTTGTGCCCCGGAGTATCCAGGAGGTTAATCAGATGGCCCTGGTATTCAAAGCTCATTACCGATGTGGCCACAGAGATACCGCGCTGTCGTTCTATTTCCATAAAATCGCTCGTAGCATGCTTTTTTATCTTGTTGCTTTTTACTGCTCCTGCCGTTTGTATGGCGCCACCAAACAGCAGCAGCTTCTCGGTCAGCGTTGTTTTGCCCGCATCCGGGTGAGAAATGATAGCGAATGTTTTCCTTTTATTGATCTCGTTAGTGTATTTCATATTTTCGAGCCGCAAAGGTAGTTCATCCACCGCCGTTTACAAAAGGGTGACCAAATACGGTAAATCTATCCTGACGGGTTGCTGAGCCTTCGCAGGTCATGACGTTGCTATTCAAAAAATCTTTACTCCCCAGGTTCTTTCAAATGATTGTCCCATGCCTAACACCTGTATGCCTTCTTTTTCTGCTAATTGCCGGGTGCTGTCAACGCTGTCTGCAATACCGCACCAGGGTTCGATGCAAACAAAGTCTGCATCTTTTGCCGCCCAGATGCCCAGGTAAGGAAATCCGGTAAAATCAAGTTCCAATCCGTGGATCGTACTATCATTTTTCAGTAAAACCCTTGAAGACGAAAGATGCTTGAACACCAGGGCATCGTCATAGAACAGGTCTTTGCTAAGCGGTAAGCGGCGGGTATTGTTCATTAATGGAACGGGCAGGGTTTCAAGTAATCCATCCGGAGAGATGGGCCATCGGCCGGCATTTTCAACCGAATCAAATTCCAGGTAATAATCACCGTAAGCGGCGCCCCTGATTAATGGCAGTTTAAAAGCCGGATGGCCGCCTACCGAAAAAAACATTTCTCCTTCACCATAATTTTCTATAATATAAGTAACCGCCAACATATTCTGTTTAAGCGAATAATTTACCGAGAACCGGAAATCAAACGGAAATTGTTCATAAGTGACCTCGTCGGCGGCCAGTGAAAACGCGACAGACGTATCTGATTGTTCACTTACGGCAAACACCCTGTCCCTGGCAAATCCATGCCTGCCAAGCTGGTAAGATCTTCCGTTAAAAAAAAAGCTGTTATCTTTTAAGGTGCCCACAATAGGGAAAAGAACGGGAGATTTCTTCGCCCACACCGGATCGCCGCTCCATAGGTAATCCAATCGATTGGTTTTATGAAAAAGGCTGTCAAGCTCGGCTCCTTTGGGATTTACGGCTACACGTAATATGTCGTTTTCAATAGTAACCATTTAAAGCATTTGTTTTCAAAGTACACCTTTCAAACCATAATTTTCAGCATTCACATTTACACATTTGCACATCTGCTCAATTATCCTTGCTACCTTCATCCCTGCACTTATGGTTTACGCGCTTGCCAGGCCATTATTAACTTTTATATTTTTTTATGCCCGACATTAGAACTGTTTCCAATCATTCCCTTCATTATATAGACCTGGAAAACAAATACGGCGCGCACAATTATCATCCTTTGCCTGTTGTGCTGAGCAAAGGCAAGGGGGTATATGTATGGGATGTTGATGACAACCGTTATTATGATTTTTTGAGCGGCTATTCTGCCGTTAGCCACGGGCATTGTCATCCTGAAATTGTTGCCGCTTTGATAGAGCAGGCGCAAAAGCTTACCCTTACTTCCCGGGCTTTCCACAACGACCTGCTCGGAGAATATGAAAAATTCATCACCGCTTACTTTGGATATGATAAAGTATTGCCGATGAATACCGGCGTGGAGGCAGGTGAAACGGCCGTTAAACTGGCGAGGCGCTGGGCTTATGTAAAAAAGGGGATTAAACCCGACAAGGCAAGGATTGTTTTTGCCGAGAATAATTTTTGGGGAAGAACAATGGCGGCCATATCTTCTTCAACCGACCCAACCAGTTTCAGGGGATTTGGCCCTTTCATGCCTGGGTTTGATATTGTTCCTTATAATGATTTGATTAAACTGGAGAAGGCTTTCCAGGATGCAAATACAGCTGCTTTTATGGTGGAACCCATTCAGGGCGAGGCTGGAGTTGTAGTTCCGGATGAGGGTTACCTGAAAGGAGTTCGCAACTTATGTACGGAATACAATGTGTTATTCATAGCCGATGAAATACAAACCGGTTTAGGAAGAACGGGAAAACTGCTTGCCTGCGACCATGAAACTGTACGTCCGGATATACTGATTCTGGGCAAAGCGCTTAGCGGTGGAACCATGCCGGTGAGTGCGGTGCTTTGCGATGATGACATTATGCTTAACATTAAACCGGGGGAACATGGAAGTACTTATGGAGGTAACCCACTTGCCTGCAAAGTCGCCATCAGGGCATTGCAGGTGCTTAAAGAGGAGCGTATGATTGAAAATGCCGCCAGCATGGGAAGCAGGTTAAACTCCGGTTTAAACGCGCTCTATTCATCGCACATAAAAATTGTCAGAGGGAGAGGCCTGCTGATTGCCATTGTTATACAGCATAAGGATCCTGAAGCAGCAATGGAATTGTGTTTACGGCTGAGGGACAATGGATTGCTTGCAAAACCAACTCATGGAGACAAAATACGCTTTGCGCCTCCTTTGATCATTACCAGTGATCAGGTGGATGAATGTGTAGAAATCATTAGAAAGAGCTTGTCTGCTTTGGACTAACTTCGAAGCTTGAACGAACTTAACACCTTGAACTCCGAACACCTGGAGCATCACCTTCAAAGCTCTGATTTCATCAGGGATATCGTTATTGGAATGTCAGACGGATTAACGGTTCCTTTTGCACTGGCTGCAGGTTTAAGCGGTGCGGTAGACTCTGTTCACCTGATCGTAATTGCTGGCACCGCTGAAATTGCAGCAGGGTCCATCGCCATGGGATTGGGAGGATACCTGGCAGGCAAAACGGAAGCAGATCACTATCATGCCGAATTAAAACGCGAATACCGGGAAGTCGAACAAATGCCGGAACACGAACGTTCGGAAGTAAAAGCCTTTTTTGCCAATATCGGCCTGAGTGAGGAAGTGCAGGACCAGGCAGTGGAAGAAATGATCAAAGACAAAAAACAGTGGGTTGACTTTATGATGAAGTATGAACTGGGTTTAGATAAACCAGACCAGAAACGGGCTACAAAAAGTGCTTTTAATATTGGTCTCTCTTATGTTGTTGGAGGAATCATCCCCTTAACCCCTTACTTTTTTGTGAATGAGGCGGTTGAAGGTCTGCGCATTTCAGCTGTTATCACATTAATCTGCCTGTTTGTTTTTGGTTATTTCAAAAGCAGGATCACCGGGGTAAATGCCTGGGGCGGAGCTTTCCGTGTGATGCTGATTGGTGCGTTGGCCGCCGCCTGCGCTTTTGGTATTGCCAGGCTGATTGAAGGATGACCGAAAGACCAATCCGTTACCTGCTGCAAATAAAAATGACCTTTCATACCCTTTGGAATTAACCGGCCAATTGGTCCGGCTGGTCTTCTTTTATTTTTACATCTGGAAAAAAAGCTGTCAGCATCATTAAAACAGCCGCAAGGATCAATACATAAAGCCCAGCTTGCTTTTCCGGGCATTCCCCTGCCCTGCAGGTGGAAACAATTATAAAATTGCGAAAACCCCATGCGATGTTAAATGCGCAAAAGAACAGATTGGCCCGTTTGGCCATTAACGAAGGCACGAGGAATAAAATAGCGGCCATTACACTCACAAACAGGTTCATTAAAGCCGGTTTACCGAAAGTGGTACCGGCCGTATTCATGCCTGTTATTACCAGATTTTTTGATGGAATAATTACCCAGGGCTGATAACAGGCGAAAACTAACAAACAAACACCGAAGACACCCACCCATTTACTATATTTCATAACCAGATCATTATATACTTAGCCGTCTATTTAAAGCTGATATCTACCCTGCGGTCCAAGGGATTGGGCCTTTGCATTTTGTTCATTTGCAAAACAGCAGGTTCATCAACCTCAATGCGGTTTTCCTGTATTTTAAATTGCGAGATAAGCAGATTTTTTACATGGTCTGTCCTTTTGCCGGCAATCGTTCTGTTGATTACAGGACTACCTACTGCATCGGTAAAACCTTTAAGAACTATTTCGGCTTGCGTGTTACTTGTTGCTGCATGTGCAAAAGACGTGATCCTGCTAACCTGGTCGGCCGTTAGCACGGCTGCACCGAGTTTGAAGTACACACTGATTACGGGAAAACTTCTAGTATCAAAAACGGGATCCATTTTTTCCGGTTTTTCAATGACTGCCGGCTTAACATTTCGCAAACTGTCTAATTCATTTTTCAGCTGATCAAGTTCTGTTCTAAGCGTTCGGACCTCTGCAGAATCAATCTGAACAACCCGAGAATTGTCAGGTACAGGCTGCCGGACGTTTTCCGGTTCTGATTCGGCAGGCTGAAGGTTTACTTTATTGTTTCGGTTTATATCATCTCTTAACCTTTCAATATCTGTCCGCAGGGCCGACAGCTCATTGTTGTCACTGTACTGGTTGCGGGAGCGGATGGCGTCTCTGTCAGGTTGGTAAACGATTACCGGAGCAGGGTTGTTATTATTTCGCCTTTGATCTCTGGCCGCACTTAGCCTGTCATATTCCCTTGTTAGTTCCCTGTTCCTCCTTTCTGTTTCATTGACCATTTGTTGCATACGATAGATTGCATCAGTATGAGACTGCTGTTGCCTAAAACCCGCATCCTTCTCAAGTGTAGACGTTTTATCATCTTGACTTTCTCTTTTCTTCGAGCCGAACAACTTCTGATACCATTTCCTTTTGGTCTCATCGGTTTGAGGCTCGCCGGTTTCTGCTTCTACAAATGTCATTCGCCTGTAATAAACAGCCAAATCGTTTGTACGCTTTAACTCGCGCTGAAGTAAAACCACCGAATCGGCATTTTGCCTTAAATCTGATTCCAGCCTGGTAATGCGCCTGTTAAAGGCAACGCTATCAATATTTTTTACAGCCAGATCTCCTTTACCTGCCCGCGCCTGGTCGCCAGACCTTTTAAGTGTTTCATACTGTTCTGACAACGTCATGTTTCGTTTTTCTATTTCATCAATCTTCGCCTGCATAACTTTGACGTCTTCCTGTTGATTTTTTTTCCGCGGGCCCTCATCCTGGTCAGCAGACTTAACCGATAGTTTGTTTTTATTTTTACTTGATTGAAAAAGTTTTTGATACCATTTCTTTTTCTGCCGGCTACTATCCGGTGTTCCGGTTTCTGCAGCCTCGCTGAACACTTTTTTGTAATAAGCGGCTGAATCATCTGAGCGTTTAAGCTGATGTTGAAGCAATGCAATGGAATCGGCGTTCTGTTGCAGCAGATTTTCCAACTGCCGGAGATTTCTGGCGGCCTCGTTGTTGTCTTGCACGAACGTACTGTCATCCTTATTAATTTCGATGACCGTCACCGAGTCCGAAACGGATACTGTATCCATGTTCGGGATCTGCCTTTCCAAAGCTTGCAACCTCTGTTGCAAAGAATCCATTCTTCGCTGATCGGCTGATCCGGCGTTGCGATTGCTGTTTATTGGCGTGTTAAGAGGTTGATCTTTCGGGGCGCTTTCAGCCGTTCGCAGGTCAGCGCTGTTTAGAGCCTTATACTTTGTCAATCTCGTCTCCAAAGAATCAACGCCTGATTTAAGATTTTTATCTGTCCGGTAACGATTACTTTTCTTTATAACTTTTATTTCGTTTTCATATTCTTTTAATTTAAGTGCACTGAGTGTATCGGTAACTCCAGCTTCGGTGTATTGCACATCTGCCATGTTTTGTAAGCGTCGGTTATTACCGGTATCCCTTGTCTCTTCCCGCAAATAACTGGTTATGCTATCGTTTTCTCTGGCCTGGTATTGGCCCCGCCATTGGAGCCTTTCCATTTCGTTTCGTACGCTATCCGCCTGCAGTCCATAAATTTGCAATCTAAGGTTGTCTTCTCTTGTCCTGGTACGTTGGTTAAGCAATTTATTCCTTTCATTAATCAATAAATCGAGTTGGTACTGCAACTGTTGTAATCGTGGCCTGACTCCCTGTTCCCTTAGTACGTTTTTGATTTCTTTTAGTTCACTTGTAATGCCACTTAATTGCTTTTGAATGACCGAATCTTGCCTGCTGGTGGCTGAAGGATTATCTCTGACAATAGCAGAATCTATCTTTGCTGATACTAGGGAATCTACTTGTGATAATTTTAGCGTGTCTTGTACTGATATGTTTTTTTTAACAATTGTATCTGCTCTTGTTTTTTTAATGGTAGCGGGTATGCTTAGCGAATAGATAACCGGTGAAATAAACGGCCTTGGTTGTGTCTTTTTTGCCAATCGGAAATTCAGCACTAACCGGTTATTGATATAGAAGTCGTTTATGCTATTGTTATTCCCTCTTTGCCGGGTGGATGGATTGACTACGTTATATCCTGGTTTTGCGGCATAGGCTTCGGCGGGTGTTGGATAAGCGGGTTTATACACACCACTTACGTCATCAAGAAAGTCACTGGCAGAGTACTTAATATCGGTCTGCAGGGCTATTGCAAACAGTTCGCTGAAGCGAAAGTTAAGCCCTATTGCCAGATCGGCATATGGCTCTACATTCCTGTACTTTTCTTCTTTTTCAGTGCGCAGGTCGCGCAGGTTGGTTTCAAAACTGCCATCCATTATATTACCCTTCAACCGGTAATTGTATTGATTGCCATTTTCATCGTATAAATCTCCTTTTACGGTAAATGTAGATACTCCCACACCAAAATGTACAGAGGGATAAAAAAAAGCATTTTCTGCAAATAATTTTCCATTGTTTGCATTAAAAGCGAAAGCTACGCCCACATCTTTAATCTTTGTCTTGAAATTTAATGAACGGGCATAGTTTATGGCATTGGTATCTATAGAACCGTTTTTGTTCTTATACCGATCGCTCATGGCAATCTGCATGTGGTTAGCCTGTACCGTAAATCCTAGCGTGGGCGTTATCTTCTTTTGCAACAGGAGACTGAAAGAAGGCTGGTTAACATAGTTCTTATTATACCCGGCAAACCTGTACACTTGATGAAAGTCGTCAGATTCATGTATCCGGTAATTACTTACATCTCCATAGTAGTTCGTATAACCTATGCCTACACCTAATTGCCAGTTATATTTTACCTGATTCTGTGCAGCGCCGGGTGCCGTGAATATAAACGGGTATACAAAAAGCAAAATGCCGGTGCGTATATATTTAAAATGTTTCATCGTGGTTTAATTAGTTATCACACTGGTAAAGCACTATTTCTTGTTGAGTCCCAGCCATAAATTAAACTGGGCATTCAGGCCTATGAACGGCTTTAATTTAACATCCTCAGTTTTGATGTTAGAGATGGTCTGCTTTTCTATAGAAGTTGCCACTAATCCTGCGTTGAGATTTATGAAATCATATAACCTCAATCCAAGTCCTGCAAAAATCGGCCGGTCAATGACGGGGCCGGTAATGGTTTTGCCTTTACCATCTTTGAAGTTGCTAAGAAAAACACCCATAATAAAGCTGGTTCTGCCAAAATGTGTTTCAGTGCCCTTGCCCAGAGGAAATGAAAACCCCGCATAAGGTTGCGAATCATATTCAAGGTCGTTGAGGTCGCCGCTAAGATAAACGCCGCCGAACCCGATGAATAAGGGAAGTACCGTTTGGGATCGTTCAGTCACCCGGTTACCTATCACAAAAGAATCATAAAGCTTTACGAAATCAAGACTTAAATAATTATCCACCTCGTTGAGAATGATCTGTTCCAATTCAACAGTCAGCTTGTTAGCATATGCTGCCTTCATCTCATTAACCGTTTGCAACGAGTCTGCGGCTCCCTTGATCACATTGTACTGCGCATCATTTAACCTGGCTTTTTCAACCTGCTGTAGCTTTGCTCTTACAACATCTGAGAAGCCCTCAAAATCTCGTTGGCTCGTATTTCGGTAATAGGTAAGGCTTCTTTTGACCAGGGCATTCAGATCTTGAACCATTTTAGCAGCGTTACTGGCAACATCCATTCTATTGCTTGTTGCTTCCACATTTGCATTCAGGTAATTTATGATGTTCTGATGCAGGATCTGCGTTAGCGTGACCTTTTCCGAATCACTCAGGATGGAATAAATGGTAACGTCAAATCCGTACTTACTGTTGTTACGAAGTCTTACATCAACCGGTAGTTCAGCAAATTCCCCGGTAAAATTTACCGGTCGTACCCAAAAGGTACGCTGAATTACTTCCTTGGTATTGCTCCCTTTGATGATATTAATTTTGATTATACCTGTCTGCCTGTTAACCGGAATCTGAATATCGAAGGAAGCCTGGGGAGGTAGCGGATCACCCTGATTAATCTTCCGGTTTTGTGGTTCTAACAGAACCGTTTTCCGCTGCGCTTTTACATATCCACAAATAAGAATCACACAAAATAACCCTGCAACTAACTTTGGCATCATAGTAAAATTTTGACATTAATAGCTAAATGGATGCCATAAATAAAACTTATTCAATATCAGTTTATTATGTATAAACAGTTGCTTTGGAGCATACAGATTTGACCTTAATGGGGAGTTTATTTCTCAATACGCAGTGGCCTGATAATAGACCGTTGATGATCGAGGTAGCCATCATTTAAGGATTATTGGCTGGATCTATTTTCATGTACTTGATTGGACGCAGACAGCTAATCACACAGGTAACAACAACGAAACCCTGGTTCCTTGCCCGGGAGCAGATTTAATGCCCAGGATTGCACCTATAAGTTGTGCACGGTTTTGCATATTCCGGAGACCTGCTCCTGTTTTAAGACATGAGCCGGTGATGCCCTTATTAAATCCAATGCCGTTATCGGTAATGCTTATTTCAAACATCTCTTCTCCAAAATTTATATGAACATTAATACTGGTAGCCTGCGAATGCTTAATGATGTTTTGTAGAACTTCCTGGATAATGCGATACATGACAATCTCTTTAGAAAACTCCATCCTGTATTCATAGCCCGACAAAACGCAACTGGTAGAGATGAGTCCAGTTCGTTCAATTAATTCCAGATTTAATTGTACAGACTCTGTTAAACCAACCCGGCCAATGTTCTCCCCATCCATAGTTTTGGACAGGTTTCTCAAATCATTGACCGCCTTGCTGACAAGCTCCATCGATTTACAAATCTTACCGGAAACATTTGGGTTGTTATTGATCTCGATTGAACTCAGATGCAGGTTAACCAGGGAAAGGACCTGGCCGATATTATCATGTATCTCCTGCGAAATATTCTTCATCGTTTGTTCTTTAATTTCCAGTTGGGTTTCCAGTACCTCATGCGGGTTGATCGGTCTGAAAAGGTGAATTCCGAGTAGTTGACTTATATACATTTTCTGGTAAGCAGGCAAGGCAGAGAATGTAAATTTGGTAAGCGCCAGCAGCATAATATTACCTGCAATTACTGTAACGATCACTTCATAGTCAATCATCATACGTATACATTTAAATAGCTGAATATTGAGGCAGATGCCGTGTGCAATGCTGTATCTTCCCTGTAAATGTATGAAGGCCTGGGCGTTGACCAAGTTGATAAAAATCAATAAATCAGATTACATGTTTGATCCTGCTAAGCGTTTCAAGGGTAATACCCAGGTAAGAAGCTATGAAAGTAGAAGGCACCCTTTGTATGATTTCAGGAAAATGATTCATTAAGTGATGGTAACGTTCAGAAGCCCTTTGCATTCGCAATGAGAACAACCGCTGCTCACTTAAACAATAGTATCTTTCGGTAAGCACTCTGGCAATATAATTGAATTCAGGGTATGAATGATAGATGGATTGAAGTGCATCATATCCCACGCAAAGCACCTGGCAATCTTCCAATGCCTGTATACTTTCGTAACTGGGCTTTTGTTTAAAATAGCTTTCTACGGAGATGATCACATCTCCTTCTTTCATAAACCAGGAAGAGATTTCCTTATCATCCTTAATATAAAAACACCGGAACAATCCCTTTTCAACAAAACATATATTTTTACAGACTTGCCCTTTTTTCAACAGGAAACCTTTTCGTGGAATGGTTATGGTTTTGAGGCTGATTGTTAATTGTTGCTGCAGGCTTTCAGATAGGGGATATATCGAATTCAGATACTGGAATAACTCGTTCATGTCTATTCATTAAATACGTTAACTAAATTAACCGTGGCATAAATGTAAACACTTATCGGGCTCGGTAAGACATAATCTGAATTAAAGATTCACAGGCATGGTCATATTGAACGCCTGATGCCCATTTCAAGGCCGCGCAACTCGGCTAAACCCTTTAACCTGCCAATGGCAGAATAGCCCGGATACGTTTTCTTCTGCAGATCATCCAGCATCTGGTGACCATGGTCGGGGCGCATGGGCATGGCAACGTCTTCCCTTCCTGCTGCCAGACGTTTTTGTTGTTCGATGATAATGTTTTTCATGACCGCATACATATCCGTGCTACCTCCCAGGTGGTCCGCCTCAAAAAAACTGCCGTCGCTTTCCCGATGCACGTTTCGCAGATGAATAAAATGAAATTTATCTCCCAGTCTTTCCACAATACCGGGCAAATCGTTATCACCCCTTGCTCCCAAAGAGCCCGTGCAAAACGTAAGGCCGTTATTGGGCGAAGCTACCATCTCCGTAACCTCTTTTAGATCCTGTTCTGTTGATACCACCCGGGGTAAACCTAATATAGGGAAGGGAGGATCATCAGGGTGTATACACATTTTGATCCCCGTTGCTTCGGCAAAAGGTATGATAGCCCGTAGAAAATACGCCAGGTTGTCTTTAAGCTGCGGCGCCCCAATCTCTTTATACACTTCCAGATGAACCATAAACTCTTCAATGGTAAACACATCGTCAGTGCCTGGCAGCCCCGCCATGATGGTGTTCGTAAGCCGGGTCCTTTCCTGATCTGGTAGTGTTTGGTAGTAATCAAACGCATTTTGCTGTTGTTCCGGAGTGAACTCTTTTTCCACACCCTCACGTCTAAGGATAAATAGTTCAAACGCCGCAAGGGCTCTTGCATCGTACCGGAGTGTCTTTGCCTCGTTAGGCAGCAAATGCTCCAATTCCGTCCTGGTCCAATCCAATACTGGCATAAAATTGTAACAAACAATAGACAGGCCGCAGCCAGCCAGGTTCCTTAGGGTTGTTATGTAATTATCAATGTACTTATCCCTGTCTGTTGTACCCGTCTTAATGCTTTCATGCACATTTACACTTTCAACTACTGACCACTTCAACCCGGCACCCTCGATGATTTTTTGCCGGCGCTGAATCTCTTCTACCGGCCAGACTTCTCCGCAGGGAATTTCATGCAGGGCAGTAACTATTCCGGTTGCACCGGTTTGCCTGATATGTTGTAACGGAACAGCGTCATTGGGTCCGAACCAGCGAAAAGTCTGATGTAAAGATGTCATTGGTTAGATCGTTTATCGTTTAAATAAAGAGGATGAGGGTACCGGATAAAATTATGCATATTAAAAGAATATAGGCTATCTTGATTTTTCGTAGCTTTCCGGGCGACACAAAGCATATTGCCGAATATGAAAATATTGCACTTTCTAAGTATGATAACAATGGCGATACCTGCCATCAATGCCAGTTCTCAATCACCTGCAGCCGCTAAAGATGCCGCTTCCGTCCGTCTTATTACCCTTGATCCAGGTCATTTTCACGCCGCGCTTGTACAGAAATCCATGTACAGCAGTGTAAATCCACTGGTGCAGGTATATGCGCCTGAAGGTCCGGACCTGCAATTACATTTGGAACGGATAAAGGCATATAACGAGCGAGCTGAGAATCCCACAAGATGGAAGCAGGAAGTGTTTATGGGAAATGATTTCCTGGAGAAAATGATCAGAGACAAAAAAGGGAATGTGATCGTGATGTCAGGCAATAACCGCAAGAAAACGGAATACATTAATAAAGCGGTTGCGGCTGGCTTTCATGTGCTGGCCGATAAGCCCATGGTGATTGACAAGAACAATTTCGAATCACTCAAAACCGCCTTTGCCACGGCACGGAAAAACAAGGTGTTGTTGTATGATATCATGACCGAACGGTACGAGATCAGCACCATGTTACAAAGAGAGTTCTCCCTGTTACCGGAAGTATTCGGGACACTGGAAAAAGGAAGTCCCGAGAACCCCGCCGTTACCAAAGAAAGTGTTCATCATTTTTACAAATATGTATCCGGCAGCGTTTTATCCAGGCCTGCATGGTTCATGGATGTGTCCCAGCAGGGTGAAGGTATTGTGGATGTAACCACCCACCTGGTAGACCTTGTTCAATGGGAATGTTTTCCTGAACAGGTCATTAATTATGAAAGAGACATACGTTTGAATACTGCCCGCCGCTGGACCACCGACATGACGTTGAGCCAGTTCAAAGACATAACTAAATTGAACGGCTTTCCTGATTATCTTAAAAAGAACGTGGAAAGCGATAGCATGCTGAAAATATACAGCAACGGCGAAATAAATTATCAGCTTCGGGGCGTTCATGCCAAAGTTTCAGTGATTTGGGCCTACAAAGCTCCGGAAGGCGGCGGAGATACCCACTACTCTATTATGCGTGGAACCAGGGCCAATCTGGTCATCAGGCAGGGACCTGAAGAAAATTACAAACCTGCTTTATTTATAGAGCCATTAAATGCTGGTGATGCCTCTTATGAGACTACTCTTCAGGCCAATATTAAATCCATACAAAAAAAATATCCCGGTGTGGATCTAAAGAAAACGCCTAAGGGATGGGAGATTGTTATACCTGAAAAATATAAAGAAGGGCATGAAGCACATTTTGCCCGTGTTACGGAAAAATTTCTTCAGTACCTTAAAGAAGGAAAATTACCTGCATGGGAGGTTCCTAATATGATAGCAAAATACTATACCACTACCCAGGCTCTTGAACTGGCTAAAAAGACCTCCCAATAATCTGTTTATTAGTTTCTTTTAAATAAATCACTGGCATTAATACGCCCTTACAATTAAAATATTTTCTTATGAAATTACGCGGCATTGCCCTGGCTGTTTTTTGCTTGTTGTGCATACTAACAGCAGCTGATCAGGTATACGGAACCGATAAGGTGAACTGGAAGAAAGTAAAAGTATTAATATATACAAAAAACGGCAAAGGATACGTGCATCAAAACATTCCCAGTGCGGTAAGATGTATCCAAAAACTTGCCCTGGAATACGGCTTTAAAGCTGATACCTCAAATGATCCGGCCGTATTTACGCAAGATAACCTGAAGCAATATACCCTGCTTATTTTTCCAAGCACAAATAATGATGTATTTGAAACGGACTTGCAAAGGCTGGCTTTCAGGCATTATATTGAAGCCGGCGGAGGTTTTGTCGGTATACATTCCGTTACTGGCACTGAAAGAAACTGGAATTGGTTTAAGATGATGGTGGGAGGAACCTTTTCATGGCATGCCCGCTTTCAGAAATTTAGTGTAAAAGTTATAGACGCCACGCATTCTTCGATGGCTGGTTTGCCCAAGGTATGGGAAAAGGAAGATGAATGTTATTTCGCCAAGGAAATGTATCCCGGAATAAAAGTGCTCATGGCTCATGACTTGAATTCATTAAATCCTATTCAGAAGGATACCATTGCAAAGTTCGCCGGTTCTTACAAGGATCTGTATCCTGCTGCCTGGCTGCATGTTTTTGATGGAGGTTATACCTGGTTTACTGCCTTAGGGCATGATAAGAAAGATTATGAGAACCCTGTTTATATCCAACATTTATTCCAGGGTATCCGGTACGTAGCCAGCCAGGTAAATAAGATCGATTATAAAAAGGCCTATGCTGAGTCCAGAGATACTCCGGTGCGATATTAATGTTCGGATGTGCGAATGTCTCTAATTACCTCACTAATAAAAAAGCCCAACCGGAATTGATTTGGTTGGGCTTTTAAGAGATATG
>JBBJMP010000031.1:0-64355 GCA_037718865.1 Chitinophagaceae bacterium
GTCGTATCCTTGAAAAACTAAAAGCTTTCCTGGAGGAAAAAATAGAGGACTATGCTCCGAAGGAATCAGTCCGGCAGGCCATCCAATACTGCCTTAACATCTGGGAAGGACTAACTCAATATATTAAGCATGGCCATGCTCCAATTGATAACAACCGTTTGGAACGAGCCATACGCCCAATAGCAATAAACAGAAAAAATGTGCTCTTCCTGGGATCTCTTGATCATGCTCAAGGAGCGGCTCTAATGTATTCCCTAATGGAATGCTGTCGTATGAATCAGATAGATCCCTATCAATGGTTGTTGGATGTGATGAAAAGAATAGAAATCTTCCCGAAAAACAGGCTCGATGAACTACTACCTAATAAATGGAAACCTGATCCTGTAAATTCAGTATCTCCTTCAAAGCCGCCAGCCTAAAATATTAATTGTTATATCTAATGAGATAAAAAATAAGGGTAAAAAAGTCCTGGTAAATTTAATGCGTATTATAACACCGATGGCAGGTATTTGCTCTAGTGCTTACGTTGAAACAGGTAATTACGACTCTGCTGTAGCGCAAGCTGACCGAATGGTTGCCATCAGGCCGGATTTGACTTCTTATTCCCGTATATCATATCTGAGAGAAATTTTCGGCAATTATAAAAGTGCGATTGAAGCCATGACAATGGCTACAGAAGCAGGTGGGCCCGGAGATGAGCATACAGAATGGACAAGGGTGCAATTGGGAAGCTTGTACGAAAAAACAGGGGATTATAAAAAGGCGGAATACCTCTACAACCTATCACTAAGTATGAGGCCTGATTATCCCTATGCACTGGCAGGTTTGGCCAGAGTAGCTGTAGCGGCAAACGATACCAAAAAGGCAATAGAATTATACAAGAAGGCAGATTCATTGATAAACGATAACTCAATGAAAGAAGAGCTGGTTGATCTGTATCGCCAGTCAGGCCAGAATGAAAAGGCAGATGAGACTGCAAATAAATTAATTGAAGATTTATCGAAAGATGCACAGGCTGGTGATGAAGATCAGGCAGCGGGACATTACGCAGATCGTGAACTTGCCTTTGCATACCTGAAAGTAAACAATACAGATAAAGCGCTTGAACATGCAATGCTTGAATATAACCGACGCCCCGAAAATATAGATGTAAATGAAACAGTTGCATGGGTATACTACAACAAAGGTGAATATGACAAAGCTGTGCCTTACGTAGAGGCAGCATTAAGAACAAAATCTAAAAACCCGGTTTTATTAAGCAGAGCTGGTTTGATATATTATAAAGCTGGAGAAAAGCAACTGGCAAAATCAATTCTTCAGGAGGCTTCCGTTGCAAAATCTTATGTTGGTTATAGTTTAAAAGAAGAAGCATCAAGTGCAATGCTAAGACTGTAACTCGGTATATATATGCCAAAGTGATTTCTTTGTCAGAATGCTCGGAAGTGCAGTTGCGTCACAATCGCCTTACCCTAATATTTTTAAACCAAACCTTTTGTCCATGATGCTGAAACATGATAAAGCCGTTTGGTGATTTACCATAATCAGGATTGTTATTGAACTTACTTTCCTTAAGTAATTTGTTCATTTCATCCGATCCAATTTCGTACTCTACCACTTTATTGCCGTTTAGCCAATGCTCCACATGGTTGCCTTTCACGATCAGCTTAGCCTGGTTGTATTCGCCAACAGGTTTTAATTGTTTATTCTTCGGAACAATCAGGTCGTACAAAGATCCTGCAGAACGTATAGGTGCTTTGTCATTAAAGTTGATATCATCCAATAGCTGCATTTCAAAATTATCAAGCCAATTAGGACTGTTTCCATCACCGGATTGGTGTGCCAGCTTTTCCTGCATATGAAAAAAAACACCGCTGTTCCCTGCGATTGATACTCTCCACTCAAACTCCAGTTCAAAATCTTTGTATTCTTCTTTTGTTAGCAGGTCTATATTCGGAACACCTGTTACGGTAGCTAAAGCGCCGTCCTCAACCTTCCATGCCTGATCGGGAAAAGATTGCATTTTATAACCCCTGAACTTGTTTGTTGAACCACCATCGAATAATACGGTCCATTTATTCTGCTGAGCCTCGCATATTGTGGTTAAACAGAGTAGTGACATCACGTAGTAAAAAATATTCTTTTTCATAAAGCTTGGTTTGTTAAATGAAGAGAATTGATTTGATTTTTTTCACATTCGTAGATTACTGGGCTTATTAGGATCAATACGTTTTTGCACCCCTTGTTTTTAATTTGCGTCGATATACTTTATCGCCGCAGGATACATATAATATATTGAACTCGGGTCCGCCGAAACAAACATTCGAAGTTTGTCCCTTGGAAGGTGGAGCGGGCAATATAGCAATCACCCGTCCGAATTGATCCATTACCTGTATACCTATTCTTGAGGTAACATAGACTCGTCCTGCCGTATCGCATTTAAGCCCGTCGGACCAGGCGTTTTCTTCAATATCCGGTACATGAAGCCAGCCGTAACGCTGTTTATATGCTAACATACCATCTTTTTTTATTCCATAAGCCCATACCCAATGAGAAGCTGACTCAGTAGCAAATAATTGCGTCTGATCGTGTGAAATTGTAACGCCATTGGGAAACTTTAATCCATCATCCACTACTATTTTTTCTCCATCAGGTCGTATCAAAAAAAGTTTACCCGGCCTTGCTGCGCCATCGGGTGACGTTAGATAAATGTTTCCATTTTTTGCAACCACCAAGTCATTACCGGAAATACTATCCGCCACGACAGTTTCTTTTTCATTTTCCCCATAGCTTAAAATTTGTTTCGTAGCCCCGGCAACTGTATATCGTTTGCCATCAGGACTGAAACAAGTGCCACTTGCCCGTTTGGCATCTACGTTTAATGTAACCAGTTTTCCATCCAATCCAACCTTATATGTTTTTGAAGGAGGAATATCCTGGTAATACACTTCGCCTTTTGCGTTGGCAGCTGTTCCCTCTGTGAACTGATAACCCTGCCCTACCAATTGCCATTCTTCACCCGGAATAAGCAGATCGCTCAAAAACGCGTTTTTTGAATTCCCTTTTGTTACGGCCTTCGGCCAATCTTTCCAGAGCCAGCGCATAACCTGCGGAAAAATGGCTGTGCCGTGGTTGCCACTATGGCCGCCGGTGCCCCATGCATGATTCACTTCATAACCGGAAAAGGATAATGAACTTTCCATTAGTTCATTTGCTTTAAACCAGTTGCCGCCGAAATTATTTAAATCGTTGGACCCGTCCTGCAAAAACACACGAATTGGTTTTGGTTCATACTTGCGCACAAGCACCGGGTAACGATCACCACCGCGTAATCCGGTGTACGTACCGATTGCGCTGAATACCCTTGAAAATTCCTCAGGATGTTCCCATGCTGCTGTAAAAGCACAAATAGCTCCGCTGCTTGAACCGCCAATGGCACGGTCGTTTCCATTTTTTGATAACTGTATCGCACGACCATCTTTAGTTTTTTGTTTTTCTACTTCAGGCAAAATTTCAGTAAGAATAAAACGGGCGTACGCATCACTTAAGCCATCATATTCAAAGCTGCGGTTGAGGCGGATAACTGTTTTGGCGCCACTATCTGCCAAAACTTTTCCCGGGTTCACAAACACGCCGATGGTGATGGGCATTTCTTTTTTATGAATAAGGTTGTCAAATACCGTTGGGGCTTTCCATTGAATGCCGTCCTGGTTCACATACACACAGGCAGGTTTGTCCGGCTGGTATTGCGCAGGTACATACACCCAATATTCCCGGGATGTGCCTGGAAATATTTTTGACTGATCAAAGGTAAATTTCAATATTTCTCCTTTAGGTACTCCGGTATGTTCTACACTGGCGGAATCTACCGGATATGTTTCTCCGGCAGATTGAGCAAAAACATAGGTTTGCATAAGCATGTGGATGAAAAAAAATAATGACTTCATGATTAATCGTTATTATTATGAAAGCTTTGACATGAATGACAGAAAGAGTATGAAGTTAAATCTTTGCCGGATTGTATTGGCTTTTATAAAATAACTTTATTACGCGACACCGTTTTTACTTTCCTATTGTATTTAGCTTATTGTATTTAGTTTATGAAGAAATCTTTGCACGAAATAAAAGTCTTTATCACAAGAGGTATCCCGGATATAGGTATTGAATTACTAAAAGCAGAGGGATTCGAAGTATCCGTCTGGCCACACGATAGGCCAATGAGTCCGGATGAGTTGATCGCAGAAGGGAAGAAAGCGAATGCTTTAGTTACATTGAGCACAGATACTGTTGACACGAACTTTTTGAATGAATGCAGGCACCTCGATATTATCTCTCAATTCGCAGCAGGATACGATAATATTAATATTGCTGAAGCCACCCGTCTCAACATCCCAATTGGAAATACACCAGGCGCAATGAGCGATGCCACAGCAGATGTTGCATTTGGATTGATGATAGCGGTTTCCCGGAAAATGTTTTACATGCATAAAACCATTGCTAAAAAGAGAATGGACCTATTTCCGGCCGAAGGCAAACCTGGGAATTGAACTAAAAAATAAAACACTGGGTATTTTAGGATTGGGTCGTATCGGTATGCAAATGGCTATCCGCTGCAAAGGCGCGTACAACATGAAAATAATTTATTGC
This sequence comes from Chitinophagaceae bacterium, assembly GCA_037718865.1. GTDB lineage: Bacteria > Bacteroidota > Bacteroidia > Chitinophagales > Chitinophagaceae > JADCRZ01. The sequence goes on from JBBJMP010000031.1 coordinate 4,645, forward strand.
AACCGTAAGCCGAATGCGGAAGCAGAAAAATTGCTGGATGCTACCTTGGTAAGCTTTGAAGAATTATTAAAACAAAGCGATGTGCTGTCTGTGCATTGTGCATTAAATGACGAGACAAGAGAAATCTTCAATAAAGATTCATTTTCAAAAATGAAGTCAACTTCAATTTACATCAATGCAGCAAGAGGAGGTATACATAACGAGCAGGACCTGTTGGCTGCCCTGAATGCAGGCAGCATCTGGGGTGCAGGACTCGACGTAACCAACCCGGAACCCATGAGTGCCGATAGCCCGTTATTATCTATGCCAAATGTTGCCATATTACCTCATATCGGTTCATCTACGGTAGAAGCAAGAAATGAAATGTCGAGGTTGGCGGCGGTTAATATCGTTGAGTTTTATAAATATAATCACATACCGAATATAGTAAATGCTGAAACAATGAGGGACAAAGGGTGATATTGAATTTGTACAGTTTTTATTTATCATAGATGCAGCGGCCAATGCTATCATACGCAGGAATTCTTCAACAAGAAAATTAAGCGTGTTCGCCACCATTCCTCCCATTAATAACCCATCCGGTGCTCCTGCACAGGTACAGGCAGTACCTACCGGAATTGTTTTCGATGGCCATAAATTTTTAGTCTGCACCTTTACCGGATTTCCTTATCCTGCTCAAAAAGCCACTATCTACCAGGTTGACCTTAGCGGAAACACTGCTGTTTACCAGACAGGATTGTCAACATTAACCGATATTGAATTAGGGTTGGACCAAAGGCCGGTAGTGCTGGAGTACGGCACCTGGACCGTGAAACATTTATATCCAACTCGGGAAGAATTGTGCGATCTACACCAGGGAATAATACTGCTGGGAGAATCCAGAAAATTATACTTTAGATTAAACTGATGTTATGTTAACCCTGTATTGACGCATTATTATGCTCATTTTCCGGTTTCTATCTACCATATGTTCCTCCGGAACAGTTAACGCATAATGAAACGACCTTGGATACACCATTAATAAGTATTTTTAAGTCTTAACACATCTTCTTTATGAATCCAAACAAATTACGCCCTGTTGACCGCAGGCGTTTTCTCATCACTGCCACAAGCCTGGTCGCCGGCATAAATTTATTGCCTCAAACCAGTTGGGCGGAAGAAACAAACCTACCCCAGACTGGTCTGCACATCGTCGGACCAATGGAAGGATACACGCCACAGGTCGGTACCTTACTGTCTATGATGAACTGGATGCGGGCCACTGTGCTGCGGTCGTTGCAAGGCCTGTCGCCCGCAGATTTAGACTTTCTGCAAGACCCCAAAGCCAACACCATCGGCGCAATGCTAATGCACTTAGCAGCTACCGAGATTTTTTATCAGGCCAATACGTTCGAGGGCCGAAGCGAACCAAATGAAGCTGAAAAAAAGCAGTGGGGTGCTGCCATGGAACTGGGCGATGCAGGGCGTAACACCATTAAAGGCAACAAACTCAATTATTACCTCGACGCGCTGAATGAAGTCCGTGAGAAGACGAAAAAAGAATTTAAACAGCGCGATGACGCCTGGCTAATGACGGTAGATCCCAAATTCTTCGGTGGCCAACCGACCAACAACTACTGCAAGTGGTTCCACGTCGCTGAACACGAGTCGAACCACAATGGGCAAATTAAGTGGATAAAAGGACGGCTGCCGGGCGCGAAAAGAGCTAAAGATTAATCGTTTCATCCCAATCGGAAATCCTTCCCTTGATAATCAACCCGGATGAGTTTTTTGACTAAAACTCTTTCAATAACACTTCTTGTTGCCGGTTCAGCAATGACTGTTCTTGCTCAACAAAACAGAAGTCAGCCCGAAGATAAAGCCAAGCGTTGATCAATAATGAATTTTGTCTTAGCCCCCTAAATGGCTGACCAAATTTTAAAACGATTCAGATATAAATGGTTCAAAGTTTTTTGATTGATGCCACCGCTGTGCGTTCTTTTTTTGTAGTAACGACAGCAATTTAGTACACAGCAGCATATCATTTTGAGGCATTCCACCGTACATGTCTTCTGCTACTTTATCTAATGTCAGACGGCTTTCTTTCAGCACTTTTTGTCCTTTTTGTGTAATTGTTAATAGCTTCGAACGTTTGTCCTTTGCATGGACTGTTTCTTTCAGCATCTCTTTTTTTATCAGCCTGTCTATAATTAATAGTCCGGACGACATTTCGATGAAGTGCATATAAATTAAATCTTTCTTTCTGATTTCTTTTACTGCATCCACAGTATACAGAAACACAAATTCATCAAAGTTTGACACGTCGAAAGGTCTGATAGCAATTTGTGTAAAATGCATCCACAATCTTGACAGCTGGTTGATTATCCTGCTTAAATCGAAACGATTATTACAGTCATCACACAAAACCTCATCTCCTATATCTTCTTTTTCATTTTCAGCAGTCAGATAATGCCGGCAAAAATCTTCTATGGTTCCTTCCGGGTATTTTTCTTCAAATGCTGCCCATGCTTTTACAACCTCAAATGTCTTATTCATAATTTGTTTGTTATAGTTCCCACCTAATGATTTTCATGCATTGCTAAATAAAAAACAAACCGCACAAGAGTCCGAGGCAATGATGTAGGATAGTAATGATAAAGCCAGGATCATAAAAGATTCAGCAAAGTACACAAAGAAAAAGGAAAATAAACCCAATTAAAACATAAATGGCACATTATTTGTCATAATATCACATTAATGTTTTATTTCTAGTACATCAAATGTTAAAACAAAATTTAACCATAAAAAGTAAAAATAAAGTTATGAACACAACAATCGCAATTTTAGGTGCTACCGGTAATTTAGGTGCACGTATTGTAAAGTCACTAATAGAGAAACGCGCCGTTGTACGTGCTATTGTACGCAGTAGCTCCGAAGATGATGACAAAACAGAAAAGCTAAGACAAAGTGGCGTTGAGGTAATAATGGCAGATATGTCAAACCAGGACGAATTAGCAACGGCATTAACAGGTGCTTCAGCTGTAGTTTCAGCCTTGCAGGGCCTAAAAGATGTTATTGTAGATACACAATCAATTGTTTTGAAAGCTGCCATTGATGCCGGTGTACCCCGCTTTATTCCTTCCGATTTTTGTACTGATTTTACTAAGCTTCGGCCGGGTGAAAACCGCAACTTTGATTTAAGGCGTGAGTTCTTTAATATTATCGACAACTCAACCATAAAAGCTACTTCTATTTTCAATGGCGCCTTTGCCGATATACTTGCTTACAGCGCACCTTTTGTTGATATAAAAAACAAAAAAATTGGCTATTGGGAAAACCCTGATTGGAAAATAGATATAACCTCAATGGACAACACCGCAGCTTTTACTGCGAATGCCGCCTTAGATGAGTCTGCACCAAGAAAATTGCTCATTGCCGGTTTTCAAATAAGTGCCAAAGAGTTGCAGGTACTGGCATCAGAAGTATTTGGCACTCCTTTTACCCTTACAAACTTAGGAAGCGTAGCTGATCTTGCCGCCAATAACAAAAAGGAACGTGCTGACCATCCTGAAGGTGAAAAAGAAGTATATGCAAGCTGGCAAGGAACTCAGTATTTGCATAGTATGTTTTCCGCCCACCACGAGCAGCTCGACAACGACCGTTACCCTGGCATTAACTGGACCGGTGCAAATGAAATATTGACCGGAATAAAAGGATAAGCTGCAGAACTTGCAATGGTGATCAATCATGGTCGTTTACTTAACATAATTTTGGGAGCCAACGGAGGAATTCTATTTAGCATCGTTGTGCCTTGCCCGCCCAGGCTTGGCAGGCGCGGTCACTCACTTGTACTGGCAGATATTCTACTCGCTTTCCTCATCTTATGCTTAAGTAAACGGCAATGGTTAATCAATTAACAAACAGTACAAACAAGTAATTGAATTTATATAATCCAAATTAAATTTATATGAGCAAGGCATTTGTAAAAGGCATTCATGATGTACAGCCTTACTGGCAGGTAGATATTTTGTGGGCTATACTTGCCGAAGCGAAAGACACAGACAACAGTTTTTCAATTATGTGGGAACTGTGCCCTAAAAATTCAGGGGCCACGCCGCATTACCACGACCAGCATGAAGGCTTTTTTGTAATTGATGGTTCAATCACCTATTTAGCAGCCAACGAAATCCTGGTGGTTGGATTTATTTAAGAAGATAGGAATGCATATAGTGGATGAGCCCGATGTACTGCGTCAATAAAAAAGTTCATTTGTCGATGCTATGGCGAAGGTTTGTATCGTCTTTGTGATTAAAAATACTGTTCTATGGAATTGTGATAGGCCATTTTGCCTGCAAGGCGGGCAATACGGCCTAAAAACTAAACGACATATTCACAAAAAATAGCCCCCGTTAAATCCAAACGGCGAAGCCTCGGGACTGGAAATGGAAATTCCTGAAGTGTATTGCCATAATGCATCAATGGGAGGTTGGAGTTTTAAAATACTAACTCCAAACGTTTAAGCGTAGTTGCAATTCCCTTGCTCGCCGCTGTTATCACTAATTTAAGTAAAATCTACACCTTAATTTAAGAATGTAATACATAAGGACTTCCTTCTTTCTCCATCCCTTCCAGTACTAACAAACGGCCCAATTGCCATAGCTTTCCTACATCCCGAAAATTATTACAAAACAGATCAGGACACACCTCGCTAAGATTCCAAAGATGGTTTAAAGTTATTCATCCATCCTGCCGAAGAGATCCAAACCAGTAGTCCAAAATGTAATAATCCAGCTTTTCTCTTTAGTTTGGCACTTCCATTGCATCATAATAAGCAATTAAATCTTGTTCGCCATGAAAAAGTTTCTTCTAATAACCTCCTTCACCGCCCTGAGTTTTGTTTTTAGTCACTGTGCAAGAAATCCGGTAACCGGTAAAAGGGAGGTAGTACTCATGTCAGAAGCACAGGAAATTGCCATGGGAAAGGAAGCAGATCCGCAAATTGTTGCACAATTTGGTTTGTATAATGACACGGCCCTCCAAAACTTCATTACGACAAAAGGCAACCAGATGGCAGCTATTTCTCACCGCAACAATATCAAATATGAATTTAAAATAGTTGATTCCGATGTTCTCAACGCCTTTGCCACACCGGGAGGTTATGTTTACTTTACCCGGGGTATTATGGCACACTTTAATAACGAGGCAGAATTTGCCGGTGTTTTGGGCCATGAATTAGGACATATCACCGCACGACATTCGGTAGCACAACAACGAAACCAGCTACTAGGCCAGCTTGGATTAATAGCTTCTATAGTCATTAAACCTGAGCTTGCACAATTTGCTGAACAGGCCTCGCAGGGTCTGGGCCTTTTGTTCTTAAAATTTGGTCGCGACGCCGAACGGCAATCTGATAAACTTGGAGTGGAGTATTCTTCCAAAATAGGATACGATGCCCACCAGATGGCAGGTTTCTTTAAAACGCTTGAACGGAAGTCAGCTGAAAGTGGTGCAGAGGAACTGCCGACCTTCTTATCCACCCATCCCAACCCCGGGGACAGATTTGTAACCGTAGGCAAGCTTGCAACACAATGGAAGCAGCAACTGAAGTTAACTAACCCCCTGGTAAACCGTAATACTTACCTCAGGAGGATTGAAGGGTTGATTTTCGGAGAAGATCCGCAGCAAGGTTATATTGAGAATAATGTATTTTATCATCCTGTCTTAAAATTTCAATTTCCCGTCCCTGCCAACTGGGCTTATCAGAATAGTCCGCAGAGTGTTCAAATGGCGCCTAAAGATGGGAAGGCCCTGATGATGCTGACCCTGGTGCCGGGTCAATCTTTGCAGGAGGCGGCCAACAATGTGTTGAAACAATTCAACCTGCAGGCAAGATCATCTGAAAATGTAAGTGTAAATGGCTTAAATGCAATTGCAACGGTTGCTGACCAGGTGCCTCAGCAACAAACGCAGCAACAACAACAGCAGCAGCAGCAACAGCAACAACAACTACCTCGAACCTTGACGTATGTTATACAATATGGTCAGAATTATTATTTGATAGCTGGCATTAGCAGCGCAGCAGATTTTGATAATTATACATCTTATTTTACCAACACTATGCGAAGCTTTAAAGTATTAACGGATGCTTCAAAAATAAACAGGAAACCGGAAAGGGTTAAGTTAAAGACAGCGACAAAGGCAGGTACATTAGAGCAGGTTTTACGTCAATACAAAGTACAGGATAAGCGACTGGAAGAAATGGCTGTTTTAAACGGAATGGCCCTTCGCGACCAGGTATCACAAGGAACCTTAATTAAAGTCGTTGAACAATAAAGATGTGATTAGCCAAGTTTTAGTTTCTATGTGGTTCTTGTAGTCAAAAATCCCTCTCCTATTACCAGGTTCGCTACTGTTTTGTAAATGGCATACTGTACCGTTGCCCACGTACATCAAGAATCAAATAATAGTTCCCTGGACGTAAGTGCAGTACGGGGATATCCATTCGAACATTTTCCTGCAGGATTACATTGTTAATGTCTGCTACTATGCCTGATGCATCAATGATCTTCATCACTGCCTTACCTGATACCATATTGGGAAGAAGGCTGAGCCTGTTCTTGACAGGATTACCTAGTAACCTAATGGCATACTGATCGTAATACGCAAGTTGAATGCTGATAATGTTGCTGTACGTATACTGGCCGTCGTTATCTACAATTTTTAAACGGTAAAAGTTCTGGCCGCGTTGTGTGTTTGCATCTGTATAAGCGTAATTATTTACCGTGGAATTGATGCCTGCAGTTGGCGCCACGGCCTCAATCGCGGTGTAATTGTTTCCGTCCCTGCTTCTTTGTATTTCAATGCTGGCGATGTTTTGCTCGTTTGAGGTTTGCCAGTTCAGCTGCACGTAGTTGTTTTGTTTTTTTGCAGAAAAATTCAGCAGCGTCAATGGCAATGGTGTTGTTACAACAAACGAGTGATCGACTGTCTGGCCGTTGTATTGGAACCGAAACGTCCATGTACCGGGAGGAGCGTTGGAAGGAAGTGTCTGTGACCAGTACCAGTAGGAAGCAGCATAATAAACGGTAAAAGGTTGGGTGAACAGGGTGTAAATCGAATTATCCGGTCTGAGTATCGTATAAAGACCTGAAGTGGATGGTTGCTGATCCCTTAAATAAACAGCGTAGTACAGCACACTGCCGGCGACAAAGGTATTGCTGTAATTAGCGGCTTCAGTGCCGTAACAAGTGCTGAGGACCGGCGCTGCGTTGTGGGTAGCGATTTTATTAATGGAGGGAACATAATAAGATTGCTGACTCGTCCACAGACTTGTGTTTCCGTTTTTGTTGCATGCTCCCTGCCAGGGATCAATCAATTGCGTGTACGTATAATCGTTATATACCTCAAAGTGCAGATGCGGTCCGGTTGAATTTCCGGAGCTACCGACGATTCCCAGGTATTCTCCTTGTGCAACAAAGGCGCCAATTGGTTTTGTGGAAACACTACCAGTTTTCATGTGTCCATACCAGCATATTGAGCCATCCGTATTTAAGATGTATACTGCATTCCAGTTACAGGAAGGACAGAAAGCACAGGACTTATCCGGGATGCCGTCAGATTTACCGATGATTGTGCCTCCTGCGGCGGCTACGACTTGCACGGCATTGCTGTCCATTTTAGTCCAGGTGAAAGGCCAGGTGAAGATATCGGTTCCCCTGTGCTCGTTGTAACTCCGCGTTCCGCAACCATAATCCAGTACGGATGCGGCTGTATCCTCATCTACGAAATTGGAAATCCCATAAAAGCCGGGATCATTGTAACCTGTTGTTTGCTGTACCGGCCATATAAATTTTACCGAAGGAAAAACAGATGAGTGTGCCAAATTCAGCGTGCCTTTCGCCTGCAATTCAATCGTATTCTCTTTCAACTTTTTGATGATTTCCTGTCTCTGGCTTTCAGATAAACAGGGTGTCTTTTCGACAAGGTAACCGTTTCCGCCATCAGGTTGCCTCTGGCCTGGTATCTGGGCCATTGTTATGTCAACGATATTAAACAAAAAACAAAATAAATACAAAAAATAAGATTTGAGCTTCATGCAATATTTTTTTTTCGAAAGGTGAATTAAAACTTATTGAGCCCGGCACCGGTTACTCATAGCATAGGAGTAATGCTTACTACAGAGTTTGAAAAAGGATTGTTTAGGAAGAGTTGGGATTAGAAGAGAGATGTAATAAATGTAAGCATTGAATTTTGAATAATCAAATATGCCTTACCTGGCAAATCGCAGTAGATCCTGCATTATATGTATGTTAAGCCGGCCAGTATCGAGTAAGCTTGTTTCGGATGAAGGAAACGCTTCTTTCCAGCTGATCCATGCCATCTATCCCATCTTCAATACTTATCCATCCATCAAAACTCACTCTTTTTAACTCGCTGAAAATCGCATCATAGTTGTTTAATCCCTTGCCGATTTCACCATGACTAAGTCTTTTCGCATATCCGGCTGCTCCATCTTCTTCCTTACGCAAGTCTTCAACCGTTCCTTCTTTAAGATACCGGTCACTTGCATGCATGGTAACTACCCGATGAGACACACGGCTTAGCAATTCAAGAGGATCTTCTCCGGCTAAATACGTGTTGCTTGGATCATAATTGACTCCGAAGAAAGGATGATTGACACTATCAACAAGCTTACAGAAAACGTCCATTTTCTGGGCAAATTCAGGAAACTCCCAAAAATCATCCTTATAGTGATTTTCGAGGGTAAGTATAATGTTTCGTTCTCCGGCATATGGCAAACAGGTATGTATACATTCGGCTGCCCATTTCACGCCTTCTTCCAGGGTAAGCTCCGGACGCCGCTGACCTGACAGTACCCGGCAATAAGATCCACCCAAAGCGAATGTCATATCAATCCATCTCTTTTGCTTTTCTATTTCTCTCTGTCGGAAGGCAGGATCAGGGTGCGTAAAGTCAGGAGAGCAGCACATCATGGGTATTACTTTTCCATGATCTTCAACCTGGCGGCGAAATTCCGGCCAATTTTTTTCATCACTCATCTCCAGAAATCCGGCATACCATTCTAATCCATCAATGTTCAGTTTAACGGCTAGTTCTATCCAGGCTGAAACACGCATACTTCCGTCTTTGCATAATTGCTGCATGAAAGCTTTGGGAAATGCGGCTAACTTAGGCATCTAATATAAATTAGGTTGACATTTTAACAGCGGAGGTATCTTTTGGAAAATTACGTCCAAGCAATGGGTATTGTTCAAGCTCCACTATCTGCCCGCTGATCGGGCCGCATTCATCAGCAAGCCAATAAATGGCTGCAGCAGCTATTTCAGAGGGTCGTAAAATTCTTCCGGCAGGAGCATATACGGAAGAGAGCTCTTTATACCAGTTGTCTGCCAGGCCCTGCTCCTTTTTTCGTTGCATTTCTGTTTCAGTAAGCACCCAACCCGGATTAATCTGGTTGACGCGAACCCCGTTTTCCCTGTATAATGTGTCGCCCAGGTTTCGTGTCATAGTCATTAATGCCCCCTTGGAAACACTGTAGGCAAAGAGGTTGGGTTCGCCACTCCAGGCATTTACCGATCCGATGTTTAATACACACCCATGCTGTTGGGACAGATAGGGCAGGGCTGCTTTTATGAGTTCGAAGGGAGCTATGGTATTCACCTCCAGAATTCTTTGGATAAAAGCCTTATCTGTTGTATGAATGTTGGAAGAGGCTATTATTGCAGCGTTATTTACCACACCATCCAGCTTTCCAAAAGATTTCATGGCCAGGTCAACAAGCCGGGATGGACTACCTTCACGGCTGATATCTTCTATGTGAAGTACTGCATTCTTTTTGCCAACTTCTGCAACAACCTGTTTGCCCCACTCTTCCTCTAAACCGTGAACGACAACCCTGGCCCCTTCCGATACACAACGCCATGCGATGGCTTTGCCAATGCCGGTTGTACTGCCTGTAATGATGATAACTTTATCTTTCAGTCGCATAGGTCATACGGGTTTAAGCACACTTTTTACGATCTCTCCTCCGTGCATTTTTTCAAAGGCTTCCTTCCATTGAGTTATGGACCAAACACCTCCAATAATTGGTTTAACATCCAGCATTTTATTGGCTAGCAGCGCAATTACTTTTTCCCATACGGGCCAATTATGACTGAATGTTCCCTGGAGGGTAACGTTTTTTTGAACCAGCGGATCAAGGGAAAAATCAAGTGGCTGCGGACCCCATCCTACTTTTGTAATTTGACCCTTGGGACGCACTAATTCAAGCGCAATTTTAAGGGTTAAACTCACACCTGCAGCGTCAATAACAAGGTCGGCGCCCAGGCCATCGGTTCTCCTGGCCCATGGTGATGCATCGCCAATAATTACTTCACATCCGTATTGTTTTGCAATGTCGAGCCTGTGCCTGTCGACTTCCAGTCCTACAACCATAACCTCTGCTCCACCAAGTCTGGCCATTGCCGCACAAAGAGTTCCTATTGTCCCGGGACCAAGAACAATCACCCGGTCTCCCGGTTTAATTCTTGAATTGCCAACCACGGCATTATAAGCTACACAGCAAGGTTCTGTAAGACAGGCTTCTTCAAAGGAAAGATGTTCAGGTATCCGGTGAAGGCATCTTGCCGGCACTTTTACATAACGGGTCATTGCACCGTTTACGCCATAACCAAAGCCCTTTCGGTCCGGATCTAAATTATACAGTCCTGCCCTTGATAAGGGACTATCCGGATTGATAACCGCAGCAGTTTCGCTTACTACTCTGTCTCCGGCCTTCCAGCCTTTTACCCGGTTTCCTGCTTGTACGATATGTCCGCCAAATTCATGTCCGAGAACAACCGGATAGTTTACAGTCCAACTGTGATCTGCAGTCCACTGATGTAAATCACTTCCGCAAACACCTACATTCGCCACTTCAAGCAACACATCTTCTTCTCCGATATCGGGTATAGCCATTTCCCTTATTTCTACAGCACCTTTTTCGGAGGAGTAATTAACAACTGCCGCAGATTTAATGCCTGTCGCCATTTTAGTTTATTGAATAATTAAATCGGTTTAATTGCTGCGAACCGCATTGAAATGTACATCACCATAATCATGAATTTTAGCACAGATCAAACGAAGCGATTCTTCGAGGTTACCATCAGCGGTTTTAAACGCGTCGGCATCGATAGTTAATGGGGCCCCAAGGACTACCAGGGGTGCTCCATACGCAGGGCACATGATGGCCTGTTCCAATGTTAAACCACCAACTGCCTGAACAGGAACGTGCACAGCGCTAACTACTTCACGAAGCTGGTCCATAGGGCTGGGCATGCGCTTGCCCTGCGCGGCAATGCCTCTCCGCTCATCATAACCGATATGATGAATAACGTAATCGCAACCCAGGCCTTCAAGCCATTTAGCAGCTTGTACCATATCAGGACAGCCAAGATTGTCGCCCATCACCCCGATCCCAAAATCAGATCCGGCTTTGACGACGCATTTAATGGTTTCTTCGTGTGCTCTTGCCATAACAACGACGTGTGTAGCGCCCGCCTGAGCCATCATCTCTGCTTCGAGATAACCGCCGTCCATTGTTTTAAGATCAGCGACGATAGGAATGCCGGGAAAGGCTTTGCGCAATTCCTTTACGCCATGCAAGCCTTCCGCAAGAATTAAAGGAGTGCCCGCTTCCAGCCAGTCCACACCTGCCCGGATAGCGAGTGCAGCAGTTTCAAGCGCTTCGCCAATATTGGTCAGATCAAGGGAAATTTGAACAATGGGTTTCATTGCATTTTAAAATTACATTTTTACTGCATGATGAATATAGCAAAGTTATAGACGCACACGCAGATTTCATTTTTGGAATTCATGGGCTTGTATTAATGTTAATAGGCCTGCAGTTACCCGTTATTGTGCAGCAATCAGGAAACACAGGTTTGTGGGACGCCATCAAATACAGCTTAATTATTGCGTTAACACTACTTGTTTCTCGTTTGAACCTACCGGAGCCTTCTCTGGCCTTAACCGGAGAGGGATTTTTATGGATTTTATCAAAGCCAACCGAGTAGATTATTCAAACATCCAGGTTGAAACCAAGCCATGGCTCCAGCAGAGACCAATTCTGTTACCAATACCCCAGGGAGCACGTGACGTAAATAAATCGTTAGTTCAGAATCCGGGATATCCGCCTTTTCAATGAGGATGAGGGAAGAGGGATGAGTTATGAGTTATGGCTGGCGCGGGTATGCAGCCTTGCCTTGTGCGGCTGGGCACTCGTGCCCTGCAAGGAGTGTTCGTGCCCGGCACGAGAACGCCCGGCACAACGCTGCGCCGCATTCGCCAGAGTACCTTGTTTACTTGTTCGCCGATTTCCTTAAAATGAAATCGGCAATTTTGGTAATATCCTCCTTACTTACGGCTCCCTCCCATGCGGGCATCCCTTTTTGTGCAATCCCGTTTGCAATATTGTTTATTATGTCCTTCCGGTCAGATCCATATTGCCATTTTCCATCTGCCAGACTTTGTCCCCTTCCGGTTCCCTTTAAATCAATTCCATGACATTCAGCGCATAACTGGCTGTACAATTTTTCAGCGTCATTATTTACCGCCACATTTGTTTCCTGTCCAACATTTTTCGTAGGGCCGTTGGTGAACACATCAGCATTGCCGGTCGCAGGCCTGATACGCAGAATCAAGTCATCTCCGGGTCTGGGTTTTCCTTCCGGAGGATCGTGTTGGGAAGTGGAGAAATAAATATATCCTTCCGGACTAACCGCCAAAGCCCTAATGCGCCCAAATCGTGATTTTAACAGCACTTGCTGGCGAAGGATCTTTTGCTTATCGAGTTCTATCCTTATGATTGATTCTCCCCGCAGGCAGGCAACCAGCAGGTTTCCTTTCATGTCGGGAAACGCCCGACCCTGGTAAAATAGTGCCGCGGAGGGACCGATCGATGGCGTATATTCTAACAAAGGAGCCATTTTGTTCGCCATCGTGTCCCGATGATGAATAACGGGCCACCCGTAGTTTTTTCCTTTTCTGATCCAGTTGATTTCATCGCCACCTGAAGGGCCATGTTCCGAGCTAAATAAATAGCCGGTACCGGGTTGAAAATCTATGCCCTGCGGATTTCGGTGACCGTAGGTCCAGATTTGCTTTTGGGCGGTATCGTTTTTCGAAAAAGGGTTGTCCATGGGTACGCTTCCATCATCATTCACCCGCAGAATTTTGCCATTAAGAGATTTCAGGTCCTGGGCAAGGGCAGGCCGATCTGCATCACCAGTAGTAATATATAATTTCTTATCCGGTCCGAATTTTAAACGACAGCCCGTATGATTTGGATTAGCTAAAATGTTTTCAACAATTACTTTGGGACTGATCAGGGTGTCATTTACAAATAAATAACGAACTATCCTTAAAAATGCGCCTGATTCGTGCTGGTAGTTGTACGCAATATAGATGTACTTATTTTTGACAAATTCCGGATGAATGCAAAGTCCCAGTAAGCCCTGCTTTCTTGTAGTATTGATTTCTTTAACTGTAAGAATAGGTTTTGACAAAAGGTTGCCTTTTTTGTAAACGCGAACCTGTCCGGATCTTTCGCTAAAAAGCATCGTTTTATCGGGTAAAAATATGATTTCCCAGGGCACTATCAGGTTTTGCGCTACAGTATCCACTACAAATGAAGCAGACTCAAGAGGGGAGAACTCCTTTTTACTGAATAAAAAAGCACTCAGCATTATTACACTGGCAACACTCAATACCAGTACAAAAATTTTTACTCTCATTATTATCCTTGCTGATTAATCCCGTCTTCAGTGTTACATCTGGGGAGACTGTTCATAAATCATCCACAATTGTTCCTGGCCTCCTGTTTTTTTGGCAAGAATAATTCGGGCATTGACGGCTTTGCTCTTGTCCGAAGCGGTTAGGTACAAATCCGTTTCCTTCGATTTTATTAAATATTTATTCTCTTCAACCAGTATAAATTCATACTGCTGATTTTTATTTGCAGGCAGCAACGGCTGTTGTTCCAGATAAATGTGATCCAAAATTTCTACCGGCTGAAAAGTCTTGCTTGTGAACAAATTCTTCAATTGGTACGTATTTTTTTCCAGATGTTTGAACTCCCAGGTAACGCATTTCCAATTAACAGGTGTATACGCTACCAGGGCAGTGCCATTATTCCGGTTTGCCTCTTCGATCCTTAAAACCATATCTGTTTGAACATTTTTAATGGCAAAGGTGCCGGTGATTACTTGTGAAAACCCCGAAGAAGGATTAGTAAGGAAGATTATAAATAAACTAATAATAGCGAAGGTGCTTGGTTTGTAAGTTTTTAACATAGTGAGCAAGTTAAAGGTTTTAAATGATCATTTATAACATTGGCTATGAACATTGAAAATTAACCGCTGGTTTAAATTCTTTATTGGCTTCAGCCAGCTATTAAGACGTTGCTAATACTTCTTCATCACCTTTACCAGTAGCCCTGCGATAACCTCATAACCCTTATCCGATGGGTGAAGGCCGTCATAAGTCAGGCCAATAGCATCGGCAGGATAAGGATAGTCGTCCGTTTCAGGATTGAAAGGAATATTTATAAAGTCAGGGTAAGGATAGTTCCTGTAGGCGCCTTTAGTTTGCGGGTCTTTTAAGCGTTTATGCTTCACCAGGTTCTTTAGTTTTAGTTGTTTATTATGGTACAGGTCAACAACTTCAATACGTTCGTAGCGCCCTATGCTATCGATGGCAATAGCAAATTGTTCTAACGACTGGCCATTTTTGGGTTTGTAAGAGCCATGTGCATTGTTTTTCATGTTATTGATATACACGAAATCTACCCGCTGCAGTGGCGTGATCAGCATAATCTTCGCATTTTTGTTGAGGCTGCGAAGCTTGTTGATGATAATGCGGAAGGAACCATACACTGTATTGTTCCCGGTATTATTCCGGTAGTTGGCGAAGTTACCTAAGGGCCGGCCCTGCCACCAGTCATTAGTGCCAAGAAAGACAGAATACACATCGGCTTTTTGAAGATTAAGCTTTTCTATAGCGTCGGCGATGCCACCTGAGGTCCAGCCGTTGTGGCCGTGGTTGACATAACGGATATGCGGAAGCTTTTCTACCACCCTTGTCATATAACCTTTGGTGATGCGGTTACCCGTTTCCTCCGGATGCTCATTCAGATAGGTAATGGAATCCCCAACGGCTACCCATAACATTTCTTTTTTTGTGAAAGAAGTGATGATGCAAACAAGGGCGAGCAGTAACACAAGCTTTTTCATGATACTTTATCAGTGGGTTGTTATTGACAAGAAGAGTGGGCTGCATATCTGCAAATATTAAGATAAAGAATTGAAAAGTCATCTCATCTCCATAGATTAGAAAGCCGCACTGCCTGGTTCAAAGCTAAGGGTAATCTATTATGCGTTATACTGTTTAGGAAATACTTAATTAACTTCGCCCTCAACTGTATCAATGGCCTGAAGCCCAAGATGATCGGAGGGGCGAGATGTCAGGAACAGGCAGGCGTATTCATTCCGTATTTGAAAACTATTCACATGATTAAGGCTTTATTGTCACTCGCATTCATTATTGTTTTATACAGTTGCCGGCGGGATATTTCTCCGATACCGCCGATTCCTCCCATAACAACTCCGGCAGTGCTAGTGATCTCGCAGGATGAGATCAAATTAAATCCCACTGGTTTTGCACCTCTTTCGGCAGTTGTAAATTATTCTTATCCGACTGTGGGAAAAACAAAGATTATCGTATTTGGTAAAAACGGGGCAAATTCAAATATTGAACATGTATTTAATGATAATGGTTCATCTCATTCAGTGCCCATTATCGGCTTATATCCAAACTATAAGAATACCGTAGAAATTCTCTTAACCAATGATAAGGGAGATTCCCTGGCAAAGGCATTTATAAACATTCAAACAGGTGCCCTGCCGGTTGGTATGCCCACATCTATTATTACAGATTCTGCACAATATGCAAATATGGAACCGGGTTTAAACCTGGTAAGTAGTTTCAGCAACAGTAATCCCTACATACCTTATATGACGGATCATTACGGCGACATAAGGTGGTTGCTGGATTATACCACACATCCCGACCTGGATTCTTTATCTTACGATGATGGAATTTCCAGGTTAAAAAATGGAAATTTTTATTTCGGCGATGAAACAACCAGTAAAATTTACGAGGTTGACCTGTTAGGTAAAGTGGTGAACAGCTGGGGTTTATCCGGATACATCTTTCACCATGAAGTACAGGAAAAGCCTAATGGGAACTTTTTGATTTCCGCCACAAATCCTTCAAGCACTAGTACAAACGGCACGTTAACGATTGAGGATTACGTGATTGAGATTGACAGGCGTACGGGGGGCATCGTCTATACCTGGGATCTGAAAGAATCCTTAGATGAAAATAGGCTTGTTATGTATGCAGAAGAGAGAGATTGGATGCACATCAACGCCCTGTTTTATGATTCTTCAGACAATACGATCATTGTTTCGGGACGCATGCAGGGTGTTGTGAAATTATCCTACGATAATAAGGTAAAGTGGATCCTGGGGCCTCATAAAGACTGGGGTAAAAACAGGAGAGGTGAAAATTTGAATCCATTTTTATTGACTCCGCTTGATGCACGCGGGAATAAAATTACCGATACGTTAATGTTAAACGGAAACAAAAATCATCCCGACTTTGAATGGAGTTGGTTTCAGCATTCACCCACGCTCATGCCCAATGGAGATCTTTTGCTTTTTGACAATGGTTGGCGAAGAAATTTTAATGGTGCCGATACAGATCCGTATAGCCGTGCCGTCGAATATAAAATTGATCCGGTTAAGATGACTGTCCGGCAAGTCTGGCAGTACGGTAAAGAAAGAGGGATTGAAACATACTCAAGGATTGTTTCCAATGTTCAGTTTTTGCCAAAATCAAATCACGTGTTGTTTTGCCCCGGTTTTCAGGTAGCAAATTCAAGGGGGAAAGGCG
Source organism: Chitinophagaceae bacterium (assembly GCA_037718865.1). GTDB lineage: Bacteria > Bacteroidota > Bacteroidia > Chitinophagales > Chitinophagaceae > JADCRZ01. Next base: position 21,637 of record JBBJMP010000031.1, read on the forward strand.
GAAAGGTGGTTGAAGTGGATTATGCTACAGGAAAAGCCGTTTTCCAGTCCAGTATTTCTTCGCAAAATTTATGGGGCTTTCATCGGACAACAAGGATGAGCGCTTATCCGTAGTAGTTATTTAGCCGGAGTAAGTATAATATTGCGATACTCGATGGGCCCGTGATCGCCCTGGATCAGTAAGGGGCCGGGTTCATCCTCTTTGCTGTCTATGGCACCACCCGTAATACCCGGTATTTCCTGGTTACAAATGACCGTTTTGCCGTTGGCTGCAACGGTTACCATTCTTCCCACAAGGGTGATATCGTATGATTGCCATTCGCCTGCTTCCTTTGCCGCCATGTCGCTGGGAGGTAAAAACCCGTATACGGCGCTGAACAACCCTTTTGAAGGTTCCAAACCCTTACTGTCTTCAATTTGCACCTCGTAGCGCCCACGGAGGTAAACGCCGCTATTACTGCCTTTTGGATAACGGAATTCAATATGCAGCTTAAAGTCGGTAAAGGTTCTATCGGTCACCAGGTTGGAGCCGGACTTTGGACTTCTTAAAATGCCCGATTCCGCCATCCATTGGTTATCGCCCAGGGCGTGCCACCCTTGCAGGTCCTTACCATTGAACAGGCGGATGGGGTTTCCCCATACAGGTTCCTTCGATCGCCGGAGAGCCGGAGCACGGACCGCCGTCCAGCTGTAATTTTTTCCTTCAACAGATATCATGGTGCCGGTTAAATTGTCACCCTGGAGTGTACCTTCAACGGAGAGATCGTTATTTCCCGACTCCCATTGCGGCGGAATGGAGAAGCTCATTTTTCCACCACTAAAGTTAACCCTGGAAATGGGACGTGCACTTCCGGAAGCACCGACAAAGTGGCCAACAAGGGTGTTATTTCCGGAATGTATGACTTCAAGCCAGGATGGAACCTGCTTTCCCGACATGTTGATAGTTATGTCCCATCGTCCCTCGATAGAAGATGTATCCGGCTTAGGGAAACCGAAATGGTTTGCTTTGACCGCGGATACGATGAATAGCAAAAAAAGGGCCGGTATCAACAGGTATCTGCCAAGGTGCTGTATTGTTGGGAGTAATTTTTTCATATAGCTTTTAGTTGTTACTGGGGTTCAATTTAGATATAAAAAATTAAAGTTAAAAGGAAGTATATTTAACCTCAAAAAAGAACGAAAGATCTGTGGATCACTTTCCGTCCATTACATCAGCATTTAACTGGCTTAAACATTGCTCCTAAAACAAATAATATGTATCCTGGTTATCATTGCCACACTTTGCAATACCGGATTATGCCAGGTTTACCCAAATGATTCAGCGTCGGTTGACAGCAGACTGTATAACACCTATAAATTATACATCGATACTATCGCCGGTGCTTCACTATTATATAATGGATCAGCGTATGTAACTGACTACCACGGCGTGAAGGGAACCCCATTTTACGAAACAAGCAGATTTGTATATGGATCTGTTTGTTATAACGGCGTCCGTTATAACAATATAGCTTTGAAATACGACCTGGTATCTGATGAATTAATTATAAAGGGATTTCAAAATGAAAGCATCAGCCTGATCAGGGAGAAAATAGATAGTTTCAGTGTATTGAACCATCTTTTTGTGAGGATAGATAGCAACAACACCGACCTGAATGCCCCGTCACAACGTTTTTACGATTTGATACATGACAGTAAAAAAATAAGATTTTTTGTAACAAGATCGAAGGCGATAAAACTGGCTTTGCATGCCGAAGATCCTTCCTCATTTGTAATCAGCAACACCTACTACCTAGCCAGGGAAAATGTATTTTACAACGTTGCCAATAAAAAAACGCTGATCCGCTTATTAGGCACAAGCGATGCAATGAAGACTTTCTGGAAGAATAATATAATTAAGTTCAAAAAAGATGCGGAGACTTTAATACGTAAAGCAGTTGAACATTATGATCAGCTAAAAAGTAATTATGAATAAAGTGATCCTTTACTTTTTACTTATCTGCCTTTCTTTTATTGCCCTTCATCCTGCGTTTGGACAAAACAACCATCTGATTAGCGGAGAATTTTCATCAGTAAAGTTTGACCGGTTCGTTGAAAAGATCAGAGAAGGTACCAGTTATCGATTTTATTATATTCCTGCAGAAGTAGACAGCTTCTATGTGACCATAATTGCCCGGGAATTGAGCATGCCGGTTCTACTAAACAAGATTTTTTCAAATACTCCGTTTCATTTTGCTATTGACACATTGCACCGGGTTTTTATCACTAAACATGTTGTCATTCACACCACACTGGCACCCGGCTTTTTCGAAAAGAGCAAAGGGGTAGGGGATACAATAGTCAACGAACGGGTTGTAAGTGCAATGCCCGGACTGAAGCCGGCCGTTAAATCTAATGTGGAGAACAAAATATTTGAAATAGGTTCCAGGTTAAATAATCTTACAACGACAAAATCTACCCTTGCAGGTTACGTGCGGGATGCCAAAAACGGAGAGCCCATCATCGGGGCATCCATCTACATCGACAGCCTTGCTTTGGGTGTTGTGACCGACCAGTTTGGCTATTATTCGGGTGGTTCATGCAGGGGGAAGGATACTTACTGCAAGTGTGGAAAGATTGAATAACGGGCAATCAGCATTTGTTGTTGATAAAAGCCTGCTCCGTCAGGGTGTATCTACCTTTACAGTATTCAATCCCGACCGCCAACCGGTAGGTGAAAGGTTGTATTTTAAACGGCCTGAATCGAAAAAAGGGATAGAGATACTGTTTCGGATCCTTTTTCAGGTTTGTATGCTCAAACCGGTGCGACGCAATTTGATGTTGCCGAACAGTTTAAGGGCAACTTGATGTCGCGATATTTAAGTACACAGGTCCAAAACGCTTTTGCAGCAGGAAACCTTCAAAAAATCTTTATTTCTCAAACAGATACTACCGCTTTCTATGGCATACCTGACAAGAAATACCTTCTTGAGGATTACACCCGCTTTCCCACAATGGAAGAAGTGCTTCGCGAATATGTAACAGGTGTTGATGTGAGGAAACAGGGACAAAATTTTCATATATCTGTCCGCGATATTCCCAACAGTACCAATTTCGAAGACGATCCCCTTGTTTTGCTCGATGGTGTTCCGGTTTTTGATATGAATAAGATTGTCTCTTTTGATCCGTTAAAAATCAAAAGCCTGGAGGTAGTTAACAGAAAGTATTACTTTGGCAATGTGGTTAACAGCGGCATTCTAAATTATTCAACCTATACCGGAGACCTGGCCGGCTTCGAGTTAGACGCTAATGCAGCAGTTGTGGAGTTCGAGGGGCTGCAGACAAAAAGAGAATTCTTTTCACCGGTGTACGACAGTCAGGAAAAGGTCCAAAGCCCAGTTGCCGACACCCGAAATGTATTATACTGGGTGCCTGATATTAGCGTATCTGATCACGTAGAGAAGAAGTTTAAGTTTTAGACTTCAGACTTACCGGGAAACTATGCCATAGTTATTCAAGGAGTTAGTAAAGAGGGATTGCCTGTCAGCGACATAAAAACGATAACAGTAAAATAAAAGACCTTGTTCCGCGAAAGCTTCTCCATAGGCGGTTTTTATACTTACGCTTTCCGAGTTACCTTTGCCTGCTTTCATTGGATTATGAAAGCCTTACCTTGAAGAATGGCAGTTATCAAACCTAAACCGGTCAATCGTATTATAAAACGTTCTCTTGCAGTCGCAGGAGTACTAACTATTATACTTTTAGCAGTGCAGCTGTGGTTTGTTCAAAATGCACGTACTGTCTTTAAACAATACATTGCCGAACAATCTCAGGGTAAAATTGAAATTGAACTAAAGCAATTGGACCTAAACTTATGGTCAAACCGGCTGCAGGTACATGAAGCAGAGCTGGTAAGCACCGATACTTTGAACGAACCCATTACTTACCATGTCAGCTTTTCCAGCGTTTCCGTGAGGGTAGGCTCGATTTGGGGGTTATTGTTCCATAAAAAACTTTTGCTGGATTCTTTGAAGCTTTATAATCCTGTAATCCAGGTTATTCAATGGCGAAAAGACACAACCCGGGTTGTACTTAAAGATGAACTGTCCATTCCCCAGGAGATGGGTAAAGTATATAATTCATTGTTCAATGCTTTGGAGGAGTTTGCTGTAAGGCGTATTATTATCGATAATGCAGCTATTAGTCTGATCAACAAGATCAAACCCGGTTCGCAACCTGTAACCGTATCAAATATCTTTTTCGATCTTGCGCGTACACCGGTAAGAAATGGGGACAGCACCAGTTTCCGGAACAGGGAACAGACCATTGAATTAAGAAGTTCCCACCAGGATATAGCCCTTCCTGGTGGCAGGCACCATATTTCATTCAAATCTTTCAGGCTTCGCCTTTTACGGCAAACTATAGAATTGGATAGTTGTACGGTTACCGCAATGCCAACAGACAGCTTAAAAAGTAATTACCGGGTATTTTTTAAAAAGCTTTCGCTGACAGGTGTGGATTTTTCTGCGTTGTCTGGTAAAAATTTGATTAAAGCAGATTCGGTGTATTGTGAAAATCCATTTTTTGATTTAAATCTTTACCGTTCGGATGCCGTCGAAAAGAAAACCGAAATACCAGATCCAAATAAAATAATACGTGAGCTGACGGGTAACCTGGACCTGACGTTTGTAGGAGTTAAAAACGCGGGAATTCATTTTGATATTAATGGTAAAACAAAACGGTCATTTTTCAATTCCAATAAAGACAATTTTGAGATTAAACGTTTTCGCGTCAATCCGGACTCATTACAGCCTGTATCTATCGCCAGTTTTAATATGACTTTGCGGGATTATCATTTGTACAATGAAGATAGCTCCTCAATGTTCAGTTTCGATAGTCTTCACTTTCTTAACAATAAAATTGTACTGAACAATTTCGCCATACTTAGCAGTGCAGGCAGAACCAAACTTCGTAACCTCGTTGATATCAGAGTTCCTTATTTTGAACTATCCCAACTTGACTGGTATCAATTGATCTTTGAACAAAATATGGTGGCAAAAGAGGCTGTCCTGAACAATCCTGTTATCAATTTCACCCGCACAAGATCAGGTACCCCGGGTAAGAAATTTGACCTCTTCGAAACCCTGTTAAACCTGGACAGCCTGGTTGCCCTGAACAATGTATCCGTTATAAACGGCGAGGTGAATGGGCGGTTAGGATCTACCACGTCCTTCAGTGTTCAAAATATAGATTTTAATATTTACAGTAATAAACTACTCAGGTCTACAAATAAAGAAGGTTTGCGCAGTGCGGTGGAACACCTTTCGTTTTCAAAAGGGGAGCTCAGGCTAAAGGATATTACCGCCCAATTACAGGATGCGCGTTATACGGGTAACAATCTTATTTATGCCAATAAAATTGCCATATCCGGCCAGGGCGATAAAATAGCGGCAACAGTTCACAATGTTTTAATAGACAACCTGCAGTTAGATGACAATGCCGATAATATTGAAGTGGATGGATTACAATGGGAGGAAGCAACTGTTGCCTTGAAGGCCTTTCCTTACGGTAACAATGGCAACAAAGATAATAGCAGCAGCATTCATTTAAGAAATATTTCCGGCAATAATACGCAACTCAATTTTTCCAACGGACCTGCAAACATATCCTCGTATGTACAAACGTTAAAGGCATCATCACTGTATAAAGAAGGAAATAAGCCGATACGTGTTGAAGGATTTATTGTTGCCGGGAATGATTTAGCGGTAAATAGCAACACGGTAAAGTTAAATGCGGATTCTTACAAGGTTACCGGCAGTGATTCTTCATCACTTACCGGTTTCCGGATGCGTCGGATAAAGGGGATCGATACGCTAAACATCCGGTCTTCATATGTAAAATTTTCCACTGAACTCAATGACCTGTTTGCCAATGATCAACATTTAAGCTATGTACATGCAACTGCCCCGGTAATTGATTTAAATAAATGGGACACAGCAAGAGGAACGCCGGATTCTTCGGTGGTGCAATCACCCGTTCACATTGATGAACTGACCGCAACGGAGGCGGATATTACCATCTCCACGCACTACAAAGATTCTGTGGCGGTCCTCAGGATTCCCCGGTCTGATAAAAGTATGATTCAGGCACGCCGGATTGCCATATCAGGAGAAGGTTTACAGATCGATTCGGTACTCGTAAACACAACTGCCGCTACTTTTGTAAAACGCACAGGAGAGAAATCAGGTGTTGAAGGGAAAATCGATATGACACTTTCTAATATAACATTTGGTAAAAAGGATGGTAAAATACACTGGAGCGGGTTCATAAATGACCTGAACCTGGTGAACGCAAATGGTTTGCAAACGGGGAAATCAAAAAAGGGTATACGCTTTGAGCAAGCCACACTTGGGAACCTAAATTTGTCTTCCGATTTTCTGCCAGACCTCAACCAGTTGTTGAAAGCAAATATGGCGGCGTGGCTGCACATACCACGAGGAGAGTTTATTGACAGCAGCAGGACTTTGAAATGGTACAATGCCAACTATGTGAATAGTACCAGAACACTAAGTCTGGATTCATTTGTTTACCATCCGACAAAAACGTTAGATTCAGTTTTGGCGAGTGCACCTTACCAGCTGGATTACATTACATTGAAGACCGGTTTAGTTACCGTCGCCGGTCTGGATGTGGAACGTTATGAAAAGGATAGCTCTTTCATAGCCAATACCATTACCATTGATAAGCCGCTTTTAACTGTTTACCGGGACAAGAAGCCGCCATCCTCACCCTATAAAAAAACTAAGCCTCTTCCTGTTGACATGATAAAAAATATTTCTTTTCCTGTTTCAGTGCAAAGCATTCAATTTGATGAGGGTACTATTACCTATAGTGAAAAAAATGGAAACTCCCGAAAGCAGGGCGACCTGTTGCTTACCCGTGTAAGCGGAATTCTTGAAAACATTAAGAACAATCATTTGCTGGATGACGACTCGCTCTCACTCACCTTTAAGGCAAGCCTTATGGACTCGGCCCATATTACCCTCAGCCTGAAAGAATCCTATACTGATTCATTAAGTGGGTTTTTATTAAAAGCCAAGATAACATCTGCAGACCTGTCTGTTGCAAATCCTGTTCTTGTACCGCTATTGAATGTAAAAATTGCTTCCGGGTTTTTGGATTCAGTTTCATTGCTGGCTGTTGGCAGGCAAGACGTTGCACTGGGAGAAATGAAGTTGCATTATCATAAGCTTGGCGTACGGTTAGTGAAAGATGGAAAACCTGACGAATCAACCTTTTTTCAACATGTATTTAGCTTTTTTGCAAATACATTCGTGATCAAGAGTAAGAATACGAAACGGATTGGAACTATTTTTTCAAAACGTTCAACCGAACAATCTTTTGTAAATTATATAGTGCGGACAAGTTTAAGCGGTATAATGAGCACCGTTGGAATTAAAAGTGGTCGTAAATATATGAAGCAATACAAACGGGAATTAAGAGCCAGTAAACGACCTCCGATAAAGCTGTAATAACTTGGACAAAGCGTAAAAGCAAGCTGTTGCCATCAAATTTTTAAAAAATAGCTTAATTATTATCTGATTCGAGAAGATGTTTTTGCCACCCTGCGAAATAAAAGGCAGCATGCACCGTTAGTATTATTACGCTGATTTTAATGAAATTCCTATTACTTTTAATGATGGTTTCTCCTCAAGTAAACACAACTGACAAAGCAGTGCCGGAACTTTTGGTGTTCAGGCATAATAAACAGATACCTGCTACGATAGAGACGAATGTTCTTAAAGCACTGTCTTTTTATCCGGAGTTGAAGAATACCCCGATCAGGTTCATTTTCAAAAAAAACCTAAGAACTTCCGTAATGCAGGCCCAGCCTGTCTTCGGGACACTGCTCCGGAAAAGAAAAAGCAGGAATTACAGAATTAATATAAGCGCTCAGTTCAGGCTAACACATTCTGAAATACCGATTCATCAGATCCCTGATGACGTTATGATAGGATGGATTGGGCATGAACTGGGGCATATCCTGGATTATGAGAGCAGAAGTAATACCGGGATGATTTCGTTTGGTTACAGGTATTATCTTTCACCGGGATATGTTAAAAATGCAGAGATCGTTGCCGATACCTACGCTGTTAATCACGGCCTTGGAAACTATATCATTGCAACTAAACGGTTTATCCTAGGTCATGCAGAACTGCCCCAGGTGTATAAGAATAAAATTGCCAGGCTGTATCTGTCGCCTGATGTTATCGTTGAACAGGTAAGAAAACTGGAAGAAAAGAAGCTGGAACAACCGGTCCTAAGATAATTGTTACAGCCAGCTACCCGGTTTGTAAAATCCCTTAAGTATCCTTGCCATTAGCAATATCTATACCTACGACTCTTCATGGCCGTGGTTGGAGAATCAAGCAACGTGACGACCCGTTGATTTAGATCGACAACGGTTTCGCTGCACATTTGACAATCATTTTGTTAGGAAGCCGTTGTACAGAAGAACACCACGGGTAGGGTCACACTACATTTCTTCCGGACATTCTTAAAAACCGTATGATTAAAAAGCCGGATGCCAGCGTGAGGCCGATGATAAAGCCCAGCCACATGCCCGAAGCACCCATATTAAAAACAAAGGCAAGTGCATAACCTGCGGGCAAGCCAATTACCCAATAAGCAATGGCAATCAGTAAAGTCGGTATCTTAACGTCTTTGATGCCCCTCAGCAGCCCTGCACCAATGGCCTGTGTACTGTCCGATATTTGAAATACGGCAGCGAACAATAGTAGCAGGCTTGCCATTTGTAATACTTCTGCATTTTTATTAAAGGCTTTTGGCAATTCGTAACGAAACAATATAAATCCCAGGGCACAGAAAGTGCCATACACTAAGGCGGTAACCAGCGTGCTTTTTCCAATCACCGAAATTTTAGGCCAGTCCGAGCGGCCATATGCATTACTTACCCGGATAGATCCGGCCTGGGAAAGCCCGATCGATACCATGAAAGTAAAAGAGGCGCAACTGATTGCTATCTGGTGAGCCGCCTGGGCTATGGCGCTTATGGTTCCTATGATGAGGCCCGAGACAGCAAAGGCGCCTACTTCCATTCCAATTTGCAAACTGCTGGGAACACCGATATGGAGCAAATCAACCAGCGTATGAGATCTCAACTTCCATTGCCTTCTACTCACCGCCACGTACCTGCGAAAGGTGGAATGTTTCAAAATTACTATACAAAGGACAATAAAAATTAATGAACGGGTTATCAATGTGGCCCACCCGGCTCCTACCAGCTCCAATCGCGGAAATCCCCAATTGCCGTAGATCAGGAGCCAGTTCAACAGGATATTTACAGGCATGGCACCAAGGGAGAGAAGCATGGCCGTCCTGGTAAATTCCAGCCCATCGGTAAACTGTTTTAAAGTCATGAACAGCAATGTGGGAATGATCGATATTCCCATCAGTTGCATAAAAGGCAGGGCTAACTTCACCACTTCAGGGTCTTGTCCCAGGTAGTGCAAAACGTTCTTGCTGAAGATCAATGCTAATGAAATGAGTATAGCTGTGAATGCGCAGAGGCAAAAACCATTGAAAAGATAATGCGAGACCAGTTGACTATCGCGCCGGCCGTGAGCCATCGAAACCATTTGTGATACAGAGATGGTCATACCGATCCCAAGCACCAAAGGAATATTGATGGCGTTGATAACCAGTGATGCCGCAGCCAGTTGTTTATAACTTATGGCTCCTACCATGGCTGTATCAATAATGTGCAGCGCCATTTGAGCCAGTTCACCGATAATTATAGGAATGGCCAATCGTATTGTTTTTGATGCTTCTACCCGCATACCTGCAATATAAAATAAGGATGTGAAGGTATGATCAACAGAAACAGGATCTAAGGACCCTTATATAAATAATAATAGTCAACGGGGTCTGGCTACTGGTAGCTATTATGCATTCGTTATATGCATCCAGGCCAATCGATTTCCGTACATTAGCTCTAATGCGAACGCCCACCTTGAAGGAAATTAAACAAGAACTTGAAAACCTGCCTGCTTCAGGTGTAATGGATTTAATGCTGAGGCTCATCCGGTCGCGGAAGGAAAATAAAGAACTCATCAGTTACCTGCTATTCGAATCGCATAATGAAGCCGGCTATATTGAAAGCATAAAAGAGGAAATCGATAGAGCGTTTAGTGTATTACCGGCGGCCACTAGATACCTTACGAAAAAAGCGCTTCGAAAGATACTACGATCCATTACCAAATATGCCAGGCAGATAGGGTCGAAGCAGGCCGAAGTGGAGCTGCGAATTTATTTTTGCAAAAATTTTAAAACTTACGGGATTCGTTCAGATAAAAATGCTTCCCTGCAAAATATTTACCTCCGGGAAATAAAAAAGGTTGACGGTCTCATCATACTACTACATGAAGACCTGGGGCATGATTACAAAAGGATGCTTGATGATTTATGATTTTTAGAAATCATGAAAAGGTTATAAAATTCCTGTACGCCCAACCAGAAAAATATATGCTTATCATAGTAAAGTCAGGTATGGTGGCTATATATAAAAATTAAAAATGAGGCTGCCTCATTTTAGATGGAGACGGCCTCATGAATTATAATGGTGCTTTATCAGGCCGGGTTCTATCGAACTTCAATCTCTTTTTCCAACGCCTCCAGAGCCAGATCCTCATCAAGGTCAAGAACCGCCAGGGCTGAATACTTTCCAGATGAAAGATTACCAGGTACAACTAATTTAATTTTCCTTGCTCCTCCTGGAAATACTGGAAATTCTATATTATTAAGTTTTGTTTCCTTGCCGCTGGCAACGTTTGTCAATTCCAGGTGCGCCTTGCAATGGAGCATTACATCTCCGGTATTGGCCATGGTGAATTCATAACTATTCTTCTCACCGGCTACCGATGTAAATGAAACGGCTTTAGCTTCCTTACGGGTTAAGTAGGGAGGAGTTTGATATATATGGATGCCTACTCTTACTACTTCATTTATTTTAGTGCTCACCTTCTTTTTATCTCTGGAAGTACTGTCTTGTTCTGAAACACTTTGCAGGAATAACATGGCCCATTTCATTTCTTTAGCCATAGCCGGATCAGCAGGCACCCTTAATTTCACCAGCAGGTTTTTGCTTTCCCCGGGTTCCAGTTCAATAAGATCCTTATCCACAGATACCCAGTTTGCGCAGGAGCGTAACAGTGTATCAGCTTTATAATACTCGTGTGATCCGGTGGAATCCCTCAGCCAATCGGCCAGGTTCGCCTCAAAAATCATTTTCTTTCGCGAAAGGTTGGTAATAGTGATCGCCTGCGACTCGGTGTTTCCCGGAGCCAGGTGATAATCCAGAATAGAAGGTTGAATACTGATCTGCTGGGCTTGTGCCGCGCCACATACAGCAATAATAAATGCAATGGCAAGGATGATGGATTTCATAGTTATTTAGATTTTATACAATAAAGAAGCCTTTGTTACGTCAATTCATTGATATGTTCAAAAACAGCAAAATTTCGCGTTTATTGTTCACTAACGTAATATTATTCATTGTTGGTATTCGAATATGTTATTGTCAGGATCTAAATAACTATTTGACCATTTCCAGCTCAATAAGAAATGTTAACCTGAACAATGTAACCGCGCTCGAAACGGAACAGGTTCAGGCCAATGCTTTCAGCATTACTATTCAGTCAAGACATAATACATTTAGCGTGTACGCCATCATATCCTATAACAGCAGTAGTAATGGATATGTTCTTCCATTAAATATGTATGCTGTCAAACTGAACAATGTAGCCCCCTCCAGAACAGCCAATTATTCTAAGATACCTATAACCGGAAACAACCAGGTGATCATCCAGGGCGTTAGAACAAATAACCAGCCTGTAACCTACACTTATGACATGTATTCAGGCCCGGTGGGGTTCGATACACCTCCCGGCACTTATAACGCCACCATAATATTTACCATGACCCAGCAATGAGCAGCTTTCAACTATATGTTACCGTTATTTTTCTCTGCTGCTTCCCGGTACTAGGCAGGGCGCAAAAATCTTTAAGTGGGGCTATAAACCCTTCTTTAGTCATTCAATCTATTGTAGCCTTCGACCTCACGTCCAATTCTTCCCCTACCGTAACCTTTACTAACGGTGCTGATTATACAAATGATTATACTGTTTCCAACTTTAATACTATAAGTGTGAAGTCCAACCTGCCATGGAACCTCTACATTTCATCCGCCACAGCTAATTTCAGCAATTCCGGAGTTAATTCTACTCCTGTTACACCCGCTTCTATCCTGCAATACGCCGTTGAAGGCAAGAACAACAAGGTAGTACTATCTACTACTTCACAATTACTAAACTCCGGATCACCCGGCAATAACAGCGCACCCGGCAACCGGTTTACTATTAGCTTCACGGCTAAGCCGGGATACAACTACGGACCGGGCACCTATACCATCTCCACGGTTTATACCATCACCGCGCAGTAATCTTCAATCTGTTTTTTGGATTTTTTCCATTTCTGAGAATTTTTCAGGGGGCCATCGTTTTGTAGTTAACTGACTTTCACGTGATTGTGTTTTGGCATGTGCTTGGGATTAACCAGCATAACCCTAAAGAAACAATATCATGAAAAAAGTCATCTTCTCCATCGCAATCATCCTTTCAGGTTTAATCTCTTTAAAAGCCCAGACTTCAGCTACTGCAAGCCAGACCGTAACATTAATTCTGAAAAATGCCATCAGCATAAATATCACATCAGCAACGGGTACCAACTTTACTTTCAATAACAGTGACGAATATCTTAATGGAGAAACAAACGCCAGTGCCACTACCCTCCAGGTTCAATCTAACCGCCCATGGGCAGTAACGGTGAAGACTACTTCAGCTAACTTCAGCGGTCCGGCTGCTCCAGCCGCTCCAATGCCTTCTTCAGTGCTCGGCGTGCGTTTAAATGGTGGAACAACCTTTGCTGCTTTGTCCACTACGGCAACGGCCCTTACAAGCGGAGAAAGAGGAAACGCTTCTTTCAGCGTAGACTACAAAGCTACCCCGGGTTTTACTTACGATGCAGGCACTTACGCCATTTCTGTTGTTTACACTGCCACACAGCAATAAGCAAAATAGGATATGCGTTTTAACAGCCCTTGGTAACAGGGGCTTTTTTTGTTGAAACTATATCCAATATACTGTATTTTTAATGTCCAGGTCCTGTTCCTGCTGGCTATACTGCCCATTTGCAGTATGGCCCAACAAGATTATTCATCTCCCAATCTGCTGAAATGCGGCCTGCTGCGCGATTCATTACAGGTAGAAGAAAGCAGTTTTTCTTTCAACAACATCAATTTTACGAATACCGGTGGCTCCAGGGTGGATGTTGAAATAAGTTTCCTCACACCCGACTTCATTGACATCATTACGGGTAAACAAATAAAGAACTTCATAGAAGTTGGTCAAAGTAAGATCGTTCCTTTCCGTTTTGCATTTACCCGAAGAAGTATAGCTGTCGGATGGTATCCGGTAACAGTGGAAATCAGGGTACTACAGACAGGACAGGTAATAAAAAGAATATTTTATCTCAGGCCTAAAGAGAACAATAACTGGAAGGCTTCATTGAAACAGCCTTTTATGACCTTTAAACGTACGGACAATGAAATACCTTTTGAGATCCTGATTCAAAACGCAGGTAATACACCGGATACCTATAAAATGTCCTTCGATACCGAGCTTCGGCTCGACCAGCCCAAAAAAAATCTTGTCGTTGAGTTAGCACCAGGTGCGAAGACGATCGTTCGTATAAGGATACTATTGAATCCTAAAGAATTGCAGTCAATGTCGAAACAGGGCATTGATATTACGATACGCAATAAAACTGGCCAACAAAAATTAATGCAGCAGACAATCGCGCTGATAGGTCACGTATATACCGGTCTTATCGAGCGCTGGAATAAAATGCCCCTGTTTTTTGAAATGAACCTGCAGAATATAGCAGGCGCCCAGCCTTTTGTGTATTTTAACGCAACAGGTTATGTCGATATAACTGATAGATCCAGACTAAGCATTCAATATCAGTCGGGTCATTATTATAAAGGTTTTTTTGTAAATGCCCAAATAGCAAGAATGGAATATCAAAAGGGCAACACGAAAATTGGCATCGGGAGCATTGTTGACTTTAATAACTTTCTCATAGATGGAACGGGAGGAAAATTAACGTATACCGGAAAAAATGAATCGGTATATGAATTCACCGGCGCAAAAGGTCGTACAGGACAAACTCAATATTATAACGCCAGGATCAGTACCGCTCTTAATAAAAAAATTCATGTATTCACTAATATTATTGCCCACGAAGATAAAGCCACAAAACAAAAAAGTTATCTCACGTTAAACAGGATCGATTGGATGGTTAATACATCTACGAGAGTCGCCATCGAGGCAGGAGCAGGAGTAGAACGATTGCACCGGTTAAAGCTTGATACTAACCTTCTAGGATCACAATGGGGCTATACTTTTGATAAGATGGGGAAAAATTACCAGGTCCGGTCTAATATCAACTGGTATTCTAAAAATTTCCCCGGTTTCAGCAAGGGTTTTCAGTACCAGATGCATGAGGCAAGGTGGTTCATAAAAAAGTTATTTGCAGGTATTTACCTGGAAAACACCTACCGTTCTTACAATCATGCTGCAGACTCTTCGGTAAGCTTTTTATTTAACATCCGTACTACGGAGTATGGCATTCGTGCAGGTTTGAAAATGCCTAGCGGGTCCATAGTCCTTTCACCCGGTGTGCTTACACAGATGCAGGATAGTTTGTCTGCTATCAAGTCAAAAATGTATAAGGTTGGATTAAATGCCAATGTCCAGTTTTCGGAAAAGATATCCCTGTCATTGTTTTCCAATGCAGGTCATACATTGTTAGACCGGTATCCGGCCAATATAAAACCCTTCAATAGTATCAACAATCTGCTGACCTTTCAGGCCGACTTATATGGAATAAACCTGCGTTATGATAAAGGGCCCTTTTATTATTATGAGATCAAACAATTTCTTAGTGAGCCCTCGCGTTTTAGACGTTTACAGGTAGCACCTTTCCTGGAGTTTCCGGTAAGTAAGTGGAATTTTTCATACCGGTTGCAGTTAAATTATATCAGCGAGAAGCCTGGCCGGGCAGATCTGTACCTGGTATACAATAACATGCAGTATTCCTCTTTTAAAAAAGGACTGGATATCATGTTAACAGGTCAATGGTCTGTCAAAGGCACAGGAGATCCGTTTATAAATATGGTGATCAGGAAGAAATTGAAAATTCCACTATTGGTAAACAGGAATTCTGCAAGATTGAATATTAAGCTTTATCTCGATAAAAATGCTGATGGTAAATATAATGACACGGATGAACCGGTTGAAAATGCGCAGGTACTTGCAGGAGATGCGTTAGTAATGACCGATAGCGAAGGCATAATCGTTTTCCGGAATATCGAAAGAAAGGCAATCCGGCTTGACTTGAGTCATATATCACATTTAAAGGGCTGGATTCCCAAAGCAGGATATAACCAACTATTAACGTATGGAAATACCACTACTTATTACATACCATTTTCAAAAAGCAAAGTGGTAAGCGGTAACCTGCTGCTGATAAAAGATGATAAAAGTTCTTTAACAATGGATCTTGAAGCAATAAGAATTATTGCTGTAAGCAGTACGGGGGAGATATATAATTCACTGACAAATGCGGGGGGTGAATTCTTCTTTAATCTTCCGGCGGGTGACTTTACGATCAGTATAAACCAGGCAGTGTTTGATGATAATTTTCGTCCGGTAGAAACCACCAAGCTGGCAGACCTTGTTAATAATGACAAACTGGAATTACAGTTTGAGATCAGGCAAAAGAAAAGGCAACTGAATTTACGCAAGCAATAATGTAAAACGGTTCCGGGAAATGGCAAAAGAAATTAATACAAAAAACAGATTAACATTTTCAGCATCGATAAAAGTAGTTGCATATAAAAAAATCTTTAAACCCTAAAATCCAATCATGAAACACATCATCCTTTTTGCCGCAATGCTGGTGACTTTTTCTTTTGCAAAAGCACAGGTAACAGGAACCTCCAACCAGACGGTAAGTTTAACGCTGAGAAATGCAATCAGTATTGACATTACCTCAGCTACAGGTACCACGCTTACATTTGACGGATCTGACGATTACCGGAATGGTATAGCAAACGTTAGTGCGTCAACTTTCCAGGTTAAGTCTAACCGTCCATGGGCAGTGACAGTTAAGGCCGCTGCTGCAAATTTCACTGGTCCGGTTGCTCCTGCTGCAGTAATGCCTTCATCTGTACTAGGCGTTCGTTTAGCCGGAGGAACTACTTACGCGGCCTTATCCATTACCGCTGCACCATTTACCTCAGGTATAAGAGGTGAAAGCAATTTCAGCGTAGACTACAAAGCAACTCCTGGCTTTGCTTATGATGCGGGAACATATACACTTGCAGTAGTGTATACAGCTACTCAGCAGTAAAATTAAATAATTAATTATATCGGAAGCCGTCTCATGGTAATTGAGGCAGCCTTTGTTGTTGTTGTGTATGAGATATTACTGCCACCAACCTCGAGTAAGATAAACACGGTTTAACCCCGGCAGTGGTTTAAGGTCGGTAGCACTAATTCATGAATATTTTTCGTGATTCAATATTAACATTTTGGATCTGAGATCGTACGGATTTCCTTCTTTTTCCCAAAATCCATTGCCGGATTTGCAAGGGAGCATTGGATATGGTTGGAGTTGTCATAATTGTGGTTAGTTAAGAAAGTCAGCCTTTGTGCCTTCTTTGGGTTTTTTCTTTGCGGCTCTTTGTGGTTTCATTTAACCACAAAGACACACAAAGATTAGCGCAAAGTGTACACAAAGATTAACCCGATTATGTGGCTCAAAGGCGCGCTCTGATCTTTTCAATTTGTTCCTTATGTTCCGCCAGACAGAAAGCAGCCTATATGATGTTGAAGCCGCTGTCCGGCGGACAACTCGTGCCTTCCTGCAATAACAATGCTCTTGACATCAATTATCAAGAGCATTGCACAAGTGGGGCATAAAGTAACGGAGACTATTTTAGTTTATGCTTGTCTCCGGTTAAGTCAATATCTGCAGCCTTATCACCTATTTCTTTGGCAAGTGGTAAACTCATTTCTACGACGATTTTGTAGTGTATCCCTCCATAAAAACGTGAAATGGCACCTTCTTCAACCACTTTGGTAAAGGAAGAATAATGCCGGGGAGCCGAACCATTGAAGGTATACGTGTTGTCGGTTACCGGAATGTTATCACCCAATTCTCTGGTTAACACCTGCATGGCAGATCCAAGTATATATGTCAGTGCTGAAGGATACTCAGGGTAGGGAGGAGTTAGTACCAAAGTCTGCCAGGCAGGATCAATAAATCTGTTGATATAGGTAACGGGACGAATAGTGTTATAATGGAACTTAAATCTCCACATGTTAATTAGGGCATCCCTGTTAGCAATGGCTGTTTTCGCATACAGTTCAGCCGACCGCCCAAGATTAAACCTATTTTTTTCCAGCACCTGTGTCACGATCGAGACAAAATGCCCGGGTACAGGATATCCGTTTCCCGGACCTCCTACATCAGCCCAGAACCTGGCTATATCTCTTTGCTCAGGAGTTAATACTTTAGAAATATCATATACTTCTTTTACCATTTTGTAAAATTCAGACGACGGGTCTTCGGAATAAGGAAAGGGAAAGGGTGGAGCCGTTACGGTTAAATTTGACTCCAGGAATGGCCTTGCGTTCCCTATATACGGGCCCGCCGGATTGGCAAAAGCAGGAGGCGTCGGTTCCCAGGCTCCCGGAAAAACCGGGCGCACGTAGCCGGCATTGGATATATTTAAGTTGTCAGTCTTTGACCAGTTATGAATCGCAGTGGCAATTGAATGTCCGAAGGCCTGGGAACGGGATAAAACAGCTTCTGTGGTGCCAGAGGTGAATCGTTCATTATAAACCCTTTCCAGGGAATCGATGCTGTCCTTGTTGGCATCAGTCAGGCCAGCTAAAAGCAAGCGTGACATACTGGCCAAGGCAGCGTTGGCACTGGCAGACCACAAATAAGGTTGATTCACTGCAGCTGCAGGCATCGTGGGCATTTGGTAAAGTTTAGTGGACAGGCTTGTGGAACCCTTAATGCCGGGATGTACGGATTCATAGAGGCCAACTCCGATATAACCGAAGTTACTCATGTTTAGAAGCGCAAAAGGGGCTGGGTTTTGGTGCAGCTGAAGACGTATCAGCAGTTTGTACCAGTCATGCACTACATCGGCACTTTCCTGGGTCGCTTTTGGGGGCCAGTGGTCTTTTTTCTGACAACTGAATAGTAAACTGAAAAGGGAAACCATCAGCAGACTTGTTGTTCTCTGGTTGCGGCGCATTAAGGGTAATTTCATGATGAATGTGTTTTTGATGAAAAGATTAGGGAAATCACAAAAGGTGAAAATGCATTAAGAGTTACTTCCCAAAGCTATTCCATGAAAAATACCAAGGCTGTAACATTTAGTTCAAAGGTTGGTAATTTTGATTCAACTCAGCCATACATCTAAACCGAATGCTTACCCGACTTTGACACTTAAATAATCAGAAGGTAAATGGCCAAATTTTTTCTTAAAACATTTGGAAAAATATGACGGGCTGGTAAAACCGGTTTGAAATGCAATTTCCGCAATGTTGCCGGCATGTTTACTTAGTAAACTCAATGCCTCATTTAACCGGTATTCAATAATAAACGTATTTGGGGATTTACCGGTAAGTGAAATCATTCTACGGTACAATTGAGATTTGCTGCAACCAAGCGGTTTGCTAAAATCATCTATTTTTAAATTTTCGTTACTCCAGGTGGATTCGGTGTAGTCCATAAGGAAAGTGAGAAATCTTTCATCCGCTTGCGTTAGACAAGATAGGCTTTCTCCTTCAGCGAGAGTTTCAGCGTTTTCACTATTGTATAATTCTTTCACTTCTGAAGATATAATCACTTCGCCTTTAATAATGTTACACATCCGTTCAGCCAGTTTAATAGTATCCTCAAAGATTCGTTTTTTTTCAGTTACCGGTTCACCGGCACTTAATCCTATTTTAAAATGAATTTGCTCCTTAATGATATTACTCCTGAAATCTTTAAACAGTAACTGAATAGCCAATGCAGCATGAACGGCTTTGGAGACTGATTTAAAAGAAACTAAAAGTTGGTTTTCCGTTTGCTTAACCAGGTTGCCTTCATGCACATTTAACAAATTAAGAGTAGCATTATTAAAATGATGTGATAAAATTTTAAATTGTTCGTAATCATTTGGTACCGGCGTAAATCGTTTTATCGCTACAATCATTATCGTTCTTAAAGCCGGTTGATCAATGATTTCAGGGGTGTGTTGTGCTTTTTCCGGGTCTTCAATTCTGCCTAAAAACAATTCAACTATGCCGGCATTTACTTCTATTATGCTGTTCGGAACGTTGCCATGAGCCTGACTATGCATTTCCTCTATGGCCTTTGCATCAGGCGCATCAACTAAACAGAAAGCAGTTTTCCGTATATCATCAAACCAATAAGTTAATACCCTGCAACCAAAATGATCCTGTATTTTTAAATCTTCCTGGTGTATATGTAATATATTTTCTGCTGTAACCGTTTCGGAAACATCGTGGCGATCCATATAAATCGGCATATAAATGTATTAATGTTACTTTAATGGCGTTACGGCCAACTCCTGCGCGTTGTTACTAATCCTTTCGGTTGCACATTATGCGGTTCATAATAATTGGATTTCTATAAAGTAGACATTACTTTCCGACTAAAAATTAAAAATACTCTTCAGCACCATGGGTGCCAAAACTCTGGTAGCTACCAATATACTAAAAATTAATGCCTTTTATCTAAATTAATGTCAGTTTATTGAATCAAAATGTCACCGTTAGAGAAAATGCCCGAGGCTATTTTGCAGCCGGATACCACTCCCTCAACCGTACTTCAATGTTCTTATTACCGGCATTCACCAGGGTTTTAAAGGTATTCACATCTTGCCCGCGGTAGTGGTAAGGGTATATCACTTTGGGCTTAAAAGCCAGAACACCTTGTGCCGCCTGGTTTACATCCATAGTATAAGGGAGATTCATGCAAACAAAGGCGACGTCAATATTTTTGAGTGCCCGCATCTCAGGGATATCTTCCGTATCGCCTGAAACATAAATGTTTTTGCCGCCAATGGTTAGAACATAGCCGTTCCCTCTTCCTTTTGTATGACGCGATTCAGGTTCTTCGGGGAGGTTATACATGGGAATGGCTGCAACGGAAATGCCTTGCTGTGTTGTTTTATCCCCATTTTTCAGGATGACGACCCTTTGTTTATCCATGGTGGCCGGAAGTTTATCTGCAACAGCCTGGGGTACCACCAACACCGCTTTATTGGCATTGATCGTATCAATGGTTTTGAGGTCGAAGTGATCACCATGAATATCTGTAATCACAATCAGGTCGGGGGCGGCAAGTCCTTTAAAGGCAACAGCTCCTCCGGTCGGGTCTATGTAAATGTTCTTCTTCTGATAGCTCAAAACCAGTGAGGCATGCGAAACAGGTTGTATGGTTATTTCTCCGCCGCTGACTTTTTCGTTGTCCGGCTGTATCCGCTGAGCCTTTGCTAAAATCGTGGTTAACAAAAAAAGGAAGCAAAGTGTGAGATGACGTTTCATGAAAGAAGATTTAATGACAATTTCGATATAAATTCAATCTGAATTTCAGGAGCTTTCAACGAAGCTCAAAGAAACTTTTTATGCAATTAACTTATGGCGCTTCATGCCAATGACAAGTCGCCAATTACAACACCAGAAGCTACGCTAAAGAAATCAAAGCCCGATGAATTATACACACCTGTGCATAAATTCTTTATTACTATATTAAAAAAAAAATTAGTTTTTCAGCAAAAAATATGACAAAATCATTAAAAAGTGCCGGCCAAAGTAAAAGTTCGGGTAAGCGTGAATTAATCGAGCCCAAAGGTGATAAGCGATATATTAAAAGAGATGATAAAGGCCGGATCACCGAAAGCGATGATCAGGGCAAATCGTTGAGTAAGGATGTAAAGCAATCAGCCAAAACCAAAGTAAAACCGGGTTACGGTGATCAGGGTGATCAACCGAAGAAAAAGTCCGCCGGAACAAAAAAGACAGCCAAAAAGGCTAGCCCTTCGAAATAGCAATAACGGCCTTGTCTGAACGTCACAAAGTACAATTTACTGCCAACCCGGGTTCTGTGTAAGATTTTTATCCTTATCCAGCTCGCCTTGCGGCAGGGGCCACAGTTTGTGCCTGGCAGTGTTATTACGGGTTTGACCCCGGGTAGCTATCCGCTTTGACAAACTGTTACTGTAATCCGGAATGTCGTCACTATTAAAAACCGGCATGGCAGGCACATCCGCCGGATTTTTTGCAGCGCCTACTACGGGTCCGTTCATGGCGCTCAATACCAGGTCCCAGCGGCGAAGGTCATATAATCTTAATCCTTCACCCGCAAATTCAACAGCTCTTTCTCTTCTTGCGATCTGTCTCAGCTGTGCCTGGGAACCAGTGGTAACGGCAGGCTGTCCGGCTCTTGCCCTTACCAGGTTTATGGCATTTATAACCGTAGCATCTGGTTGATTTAATTCTATTTTGGCCTCCGCATAGGTTAATAAAACTTCAGCATAACGCATTAGAATATAACCGGTTTTTGTTTCCCAGGAGTACTGTGTAGAGTCTACATATTTTCTCCAAACATATCCTACGCCGCCAGATGAACCGGTCGCGCTGACGAACCAGGGACTTGTCAGGAAGTTGATCCAGTCAATATTGGAAGCCAGTGTATCAAACTTGTTGGTGGTCCAGTTCCATTTGAATCGCTGGTTGGTATGAATATTAAATATCGTTCTTTCCTTGGGCTGCACATAAGGAAGCGATGGCGCTTTTGCGGTATTGTGTACCATGGTGTCTCCCGGCATATAAACTGTCCAGCGTAAACGGTTATCCCTGTTTTTGGAGGGTTGCGAAGGGTCATACAAGGGAGACATGTCTATGCGCAATCCATCTTTGCATTCAAATTTATCAATCAATTGTTGTGAAGGAAAGTGACTGCTTTGAGCAGTCCCTACCTGGCGTGGAATGGTGATTACAGCTATCCAGTTCTGGGGATCGAGAATGTCAGTAGGAAAGGTCTGATTGAACATGATCTCGCGATTGAGGTTTGCCTGCTGGCCACTCAGAACGAACAAATCAGTGTACCTCGGGTTTAATCCATATTGGGCTCCATCGATGATGATTTTGCTTGCAGCAGCAGCGGTATTGTAATCTTTGATGAGTAAGGCAAGTTTTGCTTTCAGTCCCAATGCAACACCTTTGTTCACCCTTCCCATCGCCTGGACCGCAGTAGTGTTTGCAGCATCAAATAGCGTCACTGCTTCATCCAGGTCTTTGTACAGGTCGGCTACAATGGTAGCAACAGGAGTTCTGCTAAGGACCAGGATTTGTTCAGTGGTCAAGGGCTCTTTATAAAAAGGCACATCTCCGAATTGTGCCATTAAATGAAAGTAGGCCCATGCCCTTAACACCAAGACCTCGGCCCTCATTCTGCCATAGGTTTTAGGGTCTACATTCGCTACACCTTTTTTCATTCCTTCCAATTGCTGATTTGCCCGTGCTACCAGTTTGTATTCCTGTCCCCATGCTACCACAGTAAGCCCGTTGGAAACTAAAAAAGGCCCGCCCTCCCCCATGGCAACCTGGTCCTCTGCATTCCCGGTGCGCCTTATGGCCAGGTCCGTCGTTGTCTCAATGCTATAAGGCAATGGTATATTATTAGCTACGGTCCAGAAAGCACCTGCATAAACCCCTGTTAAACCAAGGTCCATCTCAGCTTCATTGCTTAAAAAAGTAGAGGCGGCGGAAGCATCAAGCGGCTTTCTGTCTAAAAACTTGTTACATCCAAACAGCAATCCTGCAACTGCAACGAATGTTATGAAATATATCTTTTTCATTTTGTTATCGTTTGTTGGTTTAAAAATTTACGTTTATACCTGCCGTAAACGTTTTCATTAACGGATGGAACTCGGCATTTTGATCATTTATTTCAGGATCAAATCCTTTCCAGGTATCCGTAAACGTTATAACGTTTGCAGCGCTGATATAAATCCTGGCCGATGCAATTTTTACTGCCCTGGTCACCGGTTCAGGAATCTTGTAACCGACGTTTAAGTTCTTGATACGGAAGTAAGAAGCGCCACGGATCCACCGTGAAGATGCTACGTAATTATTTCCACCTGAACCTGCAGGCAATAACCTGGGGAAGGTTGCATCCGGGTTTGATGTGGTCCAGTAATCCTTATGGATTTCCAGTAAGGAAGCGGCGAAATCGGTGCTGGAGAAAGGGATGGCCCCTGTTCCGGTTAAATAATTATCGCGCTTACCCACGCCTTGTCCAAAAATGTTCAGATCAACATTTTTATAGGTAACATTCAGGTTGACACTATACTCGTACCTCGGGAACCTGTTTCCGATAAAGGTTCTGTCCAATGCATCTATTTTTCCATCAGGCTTACCATCGGCCCCACTAATATCAGCGTATTGTACATCACCCGGCTTTGGCCCTACACCAGGATTATTTGCGTTGAAAGGGGTGCCGAATTGAACGGGAGAAGACTTAACCTGATTGGTGTCCTGGAAATACCCAATGGCTCTATAACCAAAGTAGGACCTATAAGCCTGGCCTACCTGCGTACGCAAGGAGCCTTCATCCAAGAATGGATTGCCTCCCAAACTCGTTACCTCATTTACTACATCCGAGATCATCCCGGTAAGGTCAAGACCAAAATCTTTGAATTTTCTTTTGTAGTTCAGGGATAGTTCCCAGCCCCTGTTTTCCATCCTGCCTGCGTTGATCAACGGATTGATCAGTCCACCCCCGGTTTGAGGAAGCGGTTGGCGCAGTATCATATCTTCCAAACTCCTGACATAGTAGTCAGCAGTTACCGTAATGTTTTTTGCAAGCCCTAAGTCAATACCGATATTCCACTGATTCGATTTTTCCCACTCTATTTGCTGGTTGGGGAATTCAAGGATGGCATACCCCAGGGTAGTGACATTATTGAAATAGGCGTTGGTTCCATTATCCGGATTACTATAGGCTGACTGTCCGTAGAAGGCATCAAAGGGATAAAAAGAATTAAAATTCTGGTTGCCGAGGGTTCCCACAGAGCCCCTGAGTTTTGCAAAATTTATGAGCTGTGACGCGTCGAGAAAGCTCTCCTTTGACACGATCCATCCGGCAGATACGGAGGGGAAAAATCCCCATTGTTTATCCAGCGCTTGTGAAAAGCGGGATGACCCATCATATCTTCCGTTCAGCTCGATAAAATACTTTTCGGCGTAGTTATAGTTTAACCTGCTGAAAAAGCCGGCTAAAGCCAATTCACTCGCCGCAGCATTGTTGTCCCGTGTTCCCGATCCTAAATTGAGATAAGGCTGATTGGGATTGATAAATCCGGTCCTTGAAGCGCTGAAGAAGGAATTGGTAAAAAGTTCGGATTGTGCACCTGTCAATACCTTGAAGTTGTGGTTTCGGGATTTGCCTGAATAGGTGGCCTGTCCCAGGTAGGTTTTGTAGACGTTATTGAAATAAGATTGCCCGAGGGAAGTACTTCCCGGCCAGACACCTATTTTATCGTAAGTCTGGGTGGTGAGGTTAGCCTGATAAATGTCTACATTTTTTACAAATGTCTTGGTAGTCGGATTTCTTGTTTCGCGTGCCCAATAGACTTCTAGTTCAAGGTTCTTTACAGGTCTGTACGTAAAACCGGCTCTTGTCAGGAATGTATTGTCATTTCTAACAGAAGTCCCAGCTGCTTCAGCCATTGCCAGTGGATTACGATTATTTGTTTGTCCTGCTGTTCCATACATTCCTTCACCAAATTTTCCAGCTCCAATTGCCGGTAAACCGATTGCCTGCCGGATGATGAACTCGGCGGAGCCGGTAGAAGGATTTATTGTTTTGCTGTTATTATAGCTAAACACACCGCTCAGGGTTAATTTGTCACTGATCTTAAAATCCGGATTGAATCTTACATCATATTTTTCGAAACTATTATTTTTAATCAAACCCTGCTGTTTCAAATAGCTCACGGAGGTAAATACATTCAATCTTTCGCCTCCCGAAACAATCTGTACATTATGATTTTGCAATAATCCGTTATTTGTCAGCAGCAGGTCCAACCAGTCCGTATCTATGACATCCAGGTTGTTGGCAGGCGTTGTTTTATATTTATCAATGAGAGATTGAGCATATAAAAATGCACCGGGATTGCCGGTACGATTGCGTTCGGAAATATTACTCAATTCCATGTGCTCTATTGCCGAAGTGCGTTTAGGGATAGCAGTGGCAACCTGTTTTGAAACAAAGGCATTATAGCTTACTCTTAATCCGTTACCGGTTGCTCTTTTTGTACGGACCAATATAACGCCGTTGGATGCACGTGAACCATAAATAGCCGTAGAGGCGGCATCTTTAAGAATATTAATGCTTTCAATAGCATTTGGATCAATATTATCCAGGGTGGAAACAACACCATCAATCACAATTAAAGGATCCGAGCCGGCAAACATGCTGCTGGTACCGCGGATCCGGATAGATGCCGCGTCGGCTCCCGGCCTGCCACTTTGTTGCTGTACAGTCACACCAGGAGCAAGTCCCTGCAACAGGTTGCTTGTACTGGCTACCTGTCTGCGCGTAAGGGCTTCGTTTTTTATGGTAACTACAGCGCCTGTGATGGCAGACCGGCGTTGGGTGCCATAACCCACGACAACAACATCCGACAACTGAGTATTGTCAGCAATTAAGGTAGCGCTGATGTAGGTGCGATTTGCCGTTATTTCCTGCGGTGTAAACCCGATACTTGATATCACCAGGGTTGCACCTCTGGGTACACTGATAGTATATTCCCCGGCCAAATTAGTTGCTACACCGTTAGTCTGCCCTTTAACTACCACGGATGCACCGGCTACAGGTTCGCCGTTGGCATTGGTGACCCTTCCCGTTACCCGGGTTTCCTGTGCCGATGCCAGCAGTCCGGAAGCAACCAGCAGGAGCAATAAGAGAAGCGTTCTCATATGTTTAGATTTGTTTTTTGGTGCAATAAGAATTCTTTTGGCCGGCTGTGGGATTCGTGCTTGTTTATTTAACCCTCCCGGCGGCGGTTGGTAAAAACACCAACCACGGGCAAGCTTAGACGTCACACTTCACCCAATGTTTTCCAAACCTGGTATAAAGCCCTCGGCACATGAAAACAACCCTTCCATTTACCACCTTTCAAAGAAAGCAGCACTTCACCTCTTCTGTTAAGGTATCCGAACCATTCGCCGTGATCAGGGTCCTTAAAATGGTTCCAGGAATAATGATGCACTTTTTCAAACCATTGACGGCAACGTTCATCACCTGTAAGCATATAGCCTTTTGCGAGTGCTACCAGGGCCTCCACGTGCACCCACCAGAGTTTTTGATCCCATTCGAGTTGCTGGGGAGGATGTCCTTTTACGTCTAAAAAATAAAAAATTCCTTCATGTTCCTTGTCCCATCCATATTCGAGGGTATCAAGCATAATATTGCAGGCTTTGGCAACTAGCGCCTGATCACCCGTTCTCTTGCCAAGGTCCATAATGAACCACATGGATTCAATGGCATGGCCTGGATTTATAACACGCCCTTCAAAAGAATCGCAGAAGCGGCCGTCTTCACATACGTTTTCCAGGATAAGTCCGAATGCGGGCTGATAGAAAACATCCATCACCTCATGGATAACGGCAGGAATAAATTCCTCCACCCTTTCAGTACCCAGTAAATGCTCTAATTCAAGTGACAGATTGCAAAGGATCATGGGAAGGCTGAAATTTTTCAGGGGCCTGGTTCCGGGGTAAGCTTTGTTGTATTTGCCTTTCCCATTGTGCTGTCGCCTTAATATATTCTCAAATGTATCGATAGCTATTTTTTTATACCGGTCATCAGGTTTTGCTTTATCCAGGGAAGCAAATGCCATGGTTGCAAAGCAATCGCTAAAAATATTATATGGCTGTACTAAAGGTTTTCCCTCTGCTGTCAAAGAAAAATACCAGTTGCCCTGTTCGTCTCTGCCATACTTCTCCATGAAGTCAGCACCATGTAATGCCATCTCAAGCCATTCCTGCATTGGGGCCAGATGATTATACATATAACTGAAGCACCACACTTCCCTGCCCTGCAACCACATAAACTTATCTTTATCGTACACCTTACCATCCCTCGTCAAACAGGTAAAGTATCCTCCATTTTCGGCATCTTTACTGTTATGGAGCCAGAAGGTAAGGACATTATTTAATAACTCATCTTTGTATTGCAGCGCATAGGAACTTAATGCAGTAACGGCTTTTGAAGGACTCACCAGCTGGGATGGGTTAGTATTCATTGTAAAAATTAGTAATTTACCACTTAAACTTTAATATTTTTATAAACTTCCAAACTCATGACAAGACAACCAGGACAAACATGGCCCTAATATCTGCACAACAATCCGTCACACCGGAATACGCCAACGACAAAACACAGAATTATACTCCGGCATTGATCTCGCTGGCAGTTCTGTATTTTATGATGGGTTTCATCACCTGCCTTAACGATACACTTGTTCCTTTTTTTAAAGAAGGGTTCACATTGAATTATTCACAGTCTTCGCTTGTTCAGGTGTATTTTTTTCTTACTTACGGCATTATGTCTATTCCGGCCGGAAGAATTGTAGAACGTATCGGATTTAAAAATGGAATGGTAATCGGTTTTGCTATTGCAGCAGTTGGAGCATTACTATTTTATCCTGCTTCGGTCTGGCATCAATACTATTTATTTTTAGCCGCCCTGTTCATTCTGGCAATTGGAATCGTATTGCTACAGGTTGCTGCAAATCCATATATCACCGTACTCGGCCCCGCAAAAACCGCATCGTCAAGATTAACCTTAATACAAGGCGTGGGATCTATTGGAACAACAGCAGCTCCGGTTTTCGGTTCATACCTGATTCTTTCCAGATTGCAAACGTCAAATGCACCCAGTGAAGCAGTACGGTATCCTTACATCGGTATTGCAGCTTTGCTTATCATTATCGCCATCGTTGTTGCACGACTTGCACTACCTGTTATCAAAACAGCACCAGGAAGTGCTGCATCTCTTTCAAACAAAAAAAAAACCATCCTTTCTTTTCGCAACCTGAACTTCGGAGTGATAGGCATCTTTATGTATGTGGGTGCAGAGGTATCCATAGGCACTTATCTTACCAACTATATTTCCGAAACGATAAATATTTCTGTAACCAATGCCAATACCTATGTTGCTTTTTATTGGGGAAGTATGCTTGTCGGACGTTTAATCGGATCGTATATTTTGCAACTGGTAAGACCTTCTATGGTCTTAAGTTTCTGTGCTGTCATGGCTGTTATTCTTATAGCTGTTTCCATAAATAGTTCCGGAATGTTAGCAGTCTGGACCATGATAGCTGTTGGATTGTGTAACGCGGTTATGTTTGCGACAATCTTTTCATTGTCCGTGAGCGGACTAAAAGAATATACAACACAGGCTTCAGGCCTTCTATCGACGGCCATTGCAGGAGGCGCGATTATACCTTTTGCACAAGGTGTACTAAAAGATAATTACGACTGGCGCATGGCATTTATCCTGCCCCTGCTTTGTTATGTGTATATCCTGTTCTATGGTGTGAACGGATACAAATCAACATTCAGCGAGCAGTAAAAGAAGCGGTTAAATCAACGATCAAACTCATGAACAGGAAACGATTTATTACACTTACAGGACTAGGTACAGCAGCATTGACATCAGCATACATGCCCGGGTATCCCATGGCAGGGGATTATCTGCCCGGTAAGAAGTTTGAAGCGAATGCGTTGAATGCCGATCTTGTTATTGCAGGTGGCGGTGTGGGCGGCTGTGCTGCTGCACTTGCAGCCTTGCGGAATAATTTATCTGTACTACTTACCGAAGAAACAGACTGGATAGGTGGCCAGCTTACTCAGCAGGGCGTTCCGCCGGATGAACACCCCTGGATTGAAACGCATGGAGCAACGGCTTTATATCGCCAATTCAGAAATGAGGTAAGAAATTATTATAAAAACAATTACCCGGTTACCAAAGCCGCTAAAGAACGGAAATACCTGAACCCGGGAGATGCGGTTGTTTCGGAATTATGTCACGAACCACGTGTTTCTTTGGCAGTGCTTCAGGCAATACTGTCACCATACTTAAGCTCAGGAAAACTAACAATATTACCCGAATATAAAATTCTTGGAGCAGATGTAACAGGCACCAAAGTAAAAGCACTAAAGGCAATCAGTAAACGAAGCGGAAAGGAACTGGTCTTGTCTGCTCCCTATTTTGCGGATGCTACCGAACTAGGCGACCTCCTGCCTCTATCGGGAACCGCTTTTGTTACCGGAACGGAATCCAGGAAAGAAACAGGAGAGCTGCATGCACCTGAGATGGGGGATCCAAATAACCAGCAGGCTTTTACCAGTTGTTTTGCCATGGACTATGTTCCCCGGGCAAATCATATTATTGATCGACCAGCTGAATACAAATTCTGGAGCAGTTATGTTCCTGACATGAAACCTGCCTGGCCTGGAAAATTACTACAACTGGCCTATCCAAAACCAGCCACACTGCTGCTTACGCCTCTGGGTTTTCATCCTGAGGGATTAAAAACAGGTAACTCTCTGAATTTATGGAACTACCGGCGAATCCTCAGTAAAAATAATTTTTTGCCAGGTAGTTATGCAGGAGACATCTGCACGGTCAACTGGCCCCAGAACGATTACACTTTGGGTAATCTTGTCGGGGTAACTGAAAAGGAATTTAAACGTCATGTGGACAGGGCAAAACAATTAAGCTTGTCTTTACTTTACTGGTTACAAACTGAAGCACCAAGGCCCGGAGGCGGTTATGGATGGCCGGGATTGCGGTTGAGAAAAGATGTGATGGGAACCGAAGACGGTCTGGCAAAATATCCATATATACGGGAAGCAAGAAGGATAAAATCACTTTTTACCATAAAGGAGGAACATGTGGGCGTAGCAAACAGGGAACTGGTGCATGGCAGGGAGGCAGCAAAGAAGAGTGCTGATTTTTATGATAGTATAGGTGTAGGGAGCTACCATATCGACCTGCATCCGAGCACAAGAGGAAATAATTATATTGACTTTGATTCGCTGCCCTTCCAGATCCCGCTGGGCGCATTGCTTCCGCAACAGATGGATAACCTGTTGCCTGCAGGCAAGAACATAGGCAGTACGCATATTACGAATGGATGTTACCGTTTACATCCGGTGGAATGGGGCATCGGAGAAGCAGTTGGACTACTAACCGCCTATGCAATCAGTAATAAAGTTATTCCCCGGGAAGTAAGGGAAAAACAGGACCTGCTTGAGGGCTTTCAAAGCTTTATTCGCAAACAAGGGGTCGAGACACACTGGCCTGCTAACTAATTTCCTGCCCCTGATGCTGTTCTAAGTCTCCGACTTAGAACCCCCTATGTTCTTTAAAGCTATAGTCAAGAGACTATGAAGAACATAGGAGTACGAAGTCAGAGACTTCGTACAGCTTGAGAGACTTCGCACGGCGACGGAAATCAACGGTTCAGGCTGCATTGCATATCAAAATTGATCTCCGCTTCAAAGGTCCTGTTCCACGGAAGCTTAAAGTTCATATTTGAAGGTTGCTGGCATGATACATTCTTCTGCCTGCTGGTTGCCATCTTATGAGCATAGAGGTTGCTTAATTCATTAAACGATTTCAACAGCAGCTCCGTCGCATAGTTTTCAACCTGTTTATTAGTGGAATCATCTAAAATTTTTGAACTTAGTTTGTCCTGGCCAAAATGTTTATTTAGGTTTAATCTTTCGAGACCATGAAAATAATAATCGTCTAGTATACGATGAAAAGTAAACCAGTTTTGGGCAGTCCAGATACGATCAGCAATGGCCTTATTATTTAAAAGTTTGCGTTCGGACAAGATAAAAATTATTCCTTGCGGCAGCGTTGTACCGATAGTATTGGCAGCGGTGTTCCAGGATGCATAACCGTTCAGTTCAGGAAATAGCCCACGCCTTCCCAGTTCGTTGGTGAAAGCGGAATCACCGCCCTGTACATTACCTACCGGATCGATATCAGCAACGATAACCCTGTTGCCTTGCCTTACCCGATCTTCAATTTCTGCAGCAAAGCTTGCAGCTCTTCCGGTTTCATGTCTCGAAGCAAAAACATAGAAGAGCAAATCTGCCTGATTTTCGTTTTCCACCTCCTGTGAACCTGTTGCCTTGATATGATAACTAACCGTTTCTTTTAATGGTTTATCTTCAAAAGGCATTACATTATTTGCAGCGACGGCCGATGAATAAACAGGTTTGATCTTTGGCAGGAACCTGTAATGCTGGTTGAGTGCCCTTGCCAGCAAAAGCATGGACACTTCATCAGCGCCTGGCTGCACAGCAATTTTATTTGTTAGTCCTGCTTTTTTTATTGCTGCAACCAGTTTCAGTCTTTCTGCAACATGAATACCTATGGGTTTTGCATCATCCTGCGATAAGATCAGGAAGTCAATTATACCTGATTGGACGAACTGGACAGCTTTTAAATTGATTTGTACATTTCGTAGTCTTGCCATTCTATAACTTGCCAAAGCTTTGGCCGGGATACTACTTGCCAATATTGAGGTTTCGGCCTTAGACTTATCGTCACTGTTCACCGATATTTCAGCCCATTTAGCCAGGGCAGCCCTATATGCCTCGTTTTTTCCATCAGCCGTAGGTGCGAGTCGCATGATCACGTTTTGCACATATAAACGAAGCCCCGGAGCTTTTTTGTGTATCTCGCGGATAACTTCAATACGCTGTAAGGCCAGTCCTGTCTCAACATGATGTGCCCTGGAGCCTACCAAACCTCCATATACAACCATATCCAGCGAAATGATAGCAGCATTAAATGATCGGAGATCCTGCTGCTTTAACCATGAAATAATCTTATCAGATTCACCCGGAGTGGTAAATCTGCCAAGAAATTCTTTTGGAGGCGTAACAATATGAGCATCACCAATCAGGCCCATCTGGCGGGTGAACTGCAGGCATGGCGGCCGGTCATCGAGCGGAACAAATAAAATTTTTACGGAAGGACTTGAATGAATTTGCGCCAGGGCCGGAATCATTGCAAAAAATACTATTGCAAGCGTTATAAGCTTTTTCATTGGGGGTAAACGATGTTGGTGAACAAGTTAAATGTATAGGATAAATATTAGTAGGCAATGATTTTCTACCTTTATCGGGTTAAAGTTTACGAATATTAATTTACTCGTTTTTTCTCCCATGGCATACCCTGTACTTTATCACAACGAATTAGATATAAAAAGCGTTGAAAAGACTTTTTCAAAAACCCTGCATCAACTGCAGGAAGGCGATTTCAAAAGCGCCGATGTGCGAAAAATGGGCGATACAATCTATTACCGGGCTAGGCTGGACCTGCGTGACAGGTTATTGTTCAGCCTGATACTCTTTCATGGCGAAAAACATTTGCTGCTGCTGGAAGTAATAAAGGACCACAACTACGCCCGGAGCCGCTTTCTGCGCGGTGCCCAGATTCCTGAAGATGATAAATTAGTGTCAGTGCCAAATCCCGAAAAAGAGTTAAACGGTCACGCGCCTGAACTAACCTATCTCAATGCCAGCAACCGCTCCGTACATCTGCTGAACAAATTCATTTCATTTGACGAATTGCAGCAGTCTGTTTTTTTGCTCCATTCGCCACTCATCATTATCGGATCGGCAGGTAGCGGTAAAACTGCGCTCGTACTGGAGAAAATGAAGACGCTACCTGGCAACGTAGCATATATATCGCTTTCCAAATTTTTGGTGGATCATGCATCTGCCCTGTACTTTGGTAATGGATATGACAACAAGAACCAGGAGGCGGAATTTCTTTCCCTAAACGATTACCTGGCCAGTTGGAATAAACCGCAGGGTCGTGAAATACACTTCCATGCCTTCGAGCCCTGGTTTGCCCGTCATGCCCAGGCATTAAAAATAAATGAACCGTACCGGGTATACGAAGAATTTAAAGGTGTTATTACCGGTTCTCCCGTACATGCGGCATGGCTCACAAAAGAAGAATACCTTTCTTTGGGTGTTAAGCAATCTATTTTTAATCTGGATGAACGCGAAAAGCTGTATACGCTCTTTCAAAAATATATGGTCTGGCTAAATGAATATAACTGGTACGATAGCAACATAATCTGCTATGAATACCTGGCGTTAGTGAAACCTCGCTACGATTATGTTGTAGTGGACGAGGTGCAGGATATCACGAATATACAGTTGAAATGTATCCTGCAATCGCTTACCCGGAAGACAAGTTTCATTCTGACCGGTGACAGCAATCAAATCGTTCATCCTAACTTCTTTTCATGGTCGAAGGTAAAAACCTTTTTTCACCAAAGTGGGAATGCAGAAAAGCAGATTAAAATACTTCAAACCAATTATCGGAATAGCCGGCAAGTAGTTCAGTTAAGCAATATCCTGCTGAAAATCAAAAACAGCCGCTTTGGCTCCATAGACCGCGAAAGCAACTACCTGGTTAACACGATCAGTCAGCATACAGGCGAAGTATTGCTATATGGTGATGAGGATAAAAAGAAAAACGAGCTCAACCGCCGTACACAGCAAAGCGCCCATTTTGCGGTAATTGTTACCGATAATGTTTACAAGGACGAAGCGAGGCGTTACTTTAAAACTCCATTGGTGTTCAGCGTACAGGAAGCCAAGGGCCTGGAGTATGAGAATGTGATCCTGGTGAATTTTGTTTCCAACCATGAGGCTGAATTCCGGGAAATTATTTATGGGGTGTCGGCTGAGGATCTGGAGCAAACAGAACTCCATTATAACCGTGCTTCGAGTAAATATGATAAAGACGCTGAAATTTATAAGTTTTACATTAATTCATTTTATGTAGCCATTACCCGTGGCATCAAAAATATTTACCTGTTTGAAAAACGCATCACTCATCCTGTTTTGCAATTATTGCAATTACAGGAAAGCAAAAAAGAGATACAGGTAGCCGAAATAAAATCAAGCCGGGAAGAATGGCTGGAAGAGGCCCGCCGCCTGAGTGAACAGGGAAAGTATGAACAGTCTGAACAGATCCGGGCCAAATATTTAGGTTATGAATACATCAGTGCTGAACAATTGGAAGTCATGTCGAAACTGGCCCTTGATCCGGCTAAAAAGGAAGAGGAAGTTAAAAAAGAACGTAAACAATTGTTTCAATATGCTATTCATCATCAGCGTCTTGATTGGATAGATCAATTGGCCATACTGCAATTTCAACGGGCAATATTATATATGAAAGAAGTGAGGCTGCATCGCCGCGAATTCGTCAAAAATATCAGGATGGGCCGTCGACAGGATGTATTGTCCACTATCAACAAGTATAACATCGGGTTTACTTCCGAGGAAGGTGCAACGGCGATCATGCTGGCCCTGCATTATGATCAGCCCGAACTGGCTACGGAACTGCTGAAACGAAACGCCTCCATCCGCCAGAATGATCCCAATGGCTGGCTGCCTATTGACTATCTGCTGCATGGCTATTACAAAAACAAGCTCCTGAAACACCAGCAGGTGGCTAGTTTAAAAACATTGCAACAGTTCTGGTATCTGGTAAAACCGCAAGGTATTATCATGGAGGTAGATAATCATCAGCTCTATATAGGCGGAAACAGTATGCTTTTCTTTTTAGTAATGGCCATGCGAACCTTACAGGCTGATCATCCCAATAAAGTTAAGGTTACGCGCCTGGAAGACAATAAAGAAGAATTCATCACCGGAGCTTTTAGCATGGATGATATTGAGAAACTGGCTTCACTTATACCTGATGAAATACTGCCGCCCTATCGAAAGAATCGTTCATACATTAACAGCATACTTTCTTCCAATGAAATCAGCCGCAGGGAGCAGCCTGGCTGTAAATTCGCATTTCAAAGAGTGCAAAGGGGATGGTATATGCTGAATCCGGATATTAAATGGTCAACAAGCTAAGGCCCGAAAGGTTTTCCCTAAAAACACGTACATTTCCAGAGAAAAGATGCCCGCACCTGCAAATATATAAACGTTTTTTATCAGTACAAAAGAAAGTACGAATTAGTATCTTGCATATTAGAACAGCATTAAAAGGAAATTTATGGAAAAAGCGAAAAACGCTCAAAGCAGGCGAAATTTTTTGAAAAATACTGTTAAGGCAACCGCTGGCGCAGTAGCCCTTTCAAATTTTCCAACAATTGTTCCTGCATCTGTATTTGGGAAAAATGCGCCAAGCAAAAAAATCAATATCGGGCAAATTGGTATTGGACGGATTGCCCGTACGCACGACCTTGCAGAGACATTTAAATACGATGTCGCCCGTATAATAGCCGTAGCTGATGTTGACCGTGCCAGGTTAGAAAGTGGTAAGAAGATGATAGAAGGATGGTACGCTAAGAAAACGGCGCAGGAGAACTATATGGATGTTAAAATTTACGATGATTATCATGCTCTGTTGGCTAATAAAGACATCGATGCTGTAATCATCAGTACTCCCGACCATTGGCATGCACAGCCTGCTATTGAAGCGGCATTGGCCGGAAAACATATTTATCTGCAAAAGCCCACTTCGCTTACTATTGAAGAAGGGCGACAAATGAGCGACGCCGTGCGGAAATCAGGCGTTACCTTCCAATTGGGAAGTCAGCAGCGTTCCGTGAATCCGTGGCCACAGTTTAAAAAAGCATGTGAGCTGGTGAGAAACGGACGAATAGGCAAACTGCATACGGTACAGGTCGGCCTTCCTAGTGATCCTGCAGGTGGAGAAACCAGGGAGATGCCCATTCCTCAAAATCTGAACTACGATATGTGGCTTGGCTCTACTCCATACGTGTATTATACGCTTGATCGTGTTCATTCCCAGACTGATCCTAATTCCAGGGGCGGCTGGCTGCGTCTTGAGCAGTTTGGAGCAGGCATGATTACCGGTTGGGGAGTGCATCACATTGATATTGCCCACTGGGGCATGAATACGGAACTTACAGGCCCTATAGAGGTAGAAGCTACTGCAGCATTTCCAACGAGTGGCTTATGGAATGTGCATGGTGACTACGAGGTAAAGGCGAAGTATGCAAATGGAGTTACGATGATTATGAATAGCAAAAATCCGAACGGCATTCGTTTTGAAGGCAGCGATGGATGGATTTTTGTAACCAGGGGTAACGTTGGTGTCACTGCTTCCGATCCAACATCCGCGGGCAAGGCTGAAAAGGCCTTCACTGCCAGCGATCCAAAAATATTGTCTTCTGTGATTGGCCCAAATGAAGTTCACCTGTATGAAAGTCCGGAGCAGCATGGCAACTGGCTGGATTGCATTCAAAGTAAAAAACCTACTATTAGTCCTGCCGAACTGGCTCATCGGTCCTGCAGTGCATGTCTTGTGGCTCATGCTGCCATGAAAACACACGGGAAGCTTTATTGGGATCCCCAAAAGGAAGTTTTTAAAGATAATGTTGAGGCGAATAAATTATTGTCACGGCCACAACGATATCCTTATGGAACAAACTATGTGATCAGCAGGAAAAGTGTCTAGTGAACGCGTTTTCGTCCATAATCGGAACATAAGCATGAAATCATTAAATTCGTACCAGTAAATTTACACATATGAAAAAATTAATCATTACTGCTTCCATGCTGCTTGCGTTGGGAGGATTTTCTTTTGCTCAGACTTCTCCAGCTAAAACCCAGACAAAGACATCCACTTACAAGCAGGAGGTGAAAAAAGACGGGAAAGTTACTTCTAAAACAACCACCAGCAAAGAGGCCACCACATCTCAGACAGAGGCTAAACCCGGAAGTCCAGCTACTACCAAAACTGCAACAAAAAAAAGCACCCAGACGGTAAAGAAAAAATCTGGCAATAATTAAACTTTAGTCAGAGACTAAAAGAACATAGTTATACGAAGTCCGACGACTTCGTATAACTACCATTTATATTTTTCTTCCAGCAAAGCAAACCTGGCCAGTATCTCCAGCATGCCCCCGTGCGCCACAAGATCCTGGACCTTGCTTTTTTGTACCAACAATCCATCACTGTTTCTCTGCTTCGTCAATGTTTCATCAAGGCATTCTTTGAAAGCCCTGATATACTTTGTGTCGGTATTGTGGTTCAACAGATGCTGGTAACCTCTTAACATTACAGCATTGAACCAGTAATTATCTTTAAACTGTTTGTCTCCATAGAAATAGCTCATCGAGCTATCCGCAATGGCCACTGCTTCGTTTAAATATTTTTTGTCACCGGTCAGCTCATAAAGGTAGATATTCGATTGCAGCATGGTACCGGTATTATACGTGTAAGTCCTGCGACCGATACGCTGCGTTTTAATGTCTATGTTGTCGTAATATAATTTGTTTGGAGCCTGAAGTTTTTCATTCGTCCATTTATAGAGCATCGTTGCTGTATCGAGAAAGGGCTTTTGCCTGGTTGCCTTGTATAGTTGTAATGCGAGGATGATGCCCGGTCCGTTCGAACAAGTATTTTTAGAGATCTTTTTGTTTTCCTGCCAGTAGATGCCACCGGCGAGAACCGTGTCATACCCTGTCATCATATAGTCGTAGATGAGCTTTCCCAGTTGCAGGTCAGATTTTTTCTGTAGCCTCAAGTACCTGTCCATCGCGGTGATACCTATCCATTGGTTGTCGTCGTAAAAGCGATCGCCACCCTTTAGCTTCATGATGTATGAAGCATAGCCGGGCTTCGGCGGGGCGGGGTCATAATAATCTCCGATAATAGACAGCAGGGGATCAACAAGATTTTTACCGGCTTTCGCCACTTCAATCTCGTGATTGGCCTGTAGCATGGCACAGAGGGGCCATAAATAAGAATAAGGATTGTGATCTGGGGCAGGAGCCGGAAACTCCTTATAATACCCCGAAGCCTGATCATAAAAGTGCTTCTGTATGACGGACTGAAATTGCAACATCTCCTTTTTGTAGGAAGCAGCCTTTGGATAACTGCTGTCTTTGACAGCGCCTTGTCCCAATGCGACAAAACAAACGCCCAATAAAACAATCAGGAAGGGTATCATTGTCTTTTTAAGCATGGCCAAAAGTTTAAAATAAAATGTTAACCGCATACTGGTATCATAGCCGGTTTTGCGAAAGTATTGGGTGAAATTATGGGAAATTCTGATCTTTCGATTTGATACGATATAAAAGAAGCATGGATGTAAGTCTACGTTATTCATTAATTAGAAAAATACATGTTGCGTGCAGGTAGTTGCAACAATTAAAACACCTGGAAATTGAATTAACTTACACCTCGCGTAAGCGGCCATAATGCGGGCAAGTTTTGTATAAAGGATGCAAAAATAAATTATGAAAATCATCAACTACCAATTGTTCCAGGTGCCACCCCGTTGGCTATTTTTAAAAATTGAAACGGATGAAGGGATTAGCGGATGGGGCGAACCCATTGTTGAAGGGAAAGCAGCTACTGTGCGAACGGCTGTTGGTGAGATGATGGAATACATCATCGACAAAGATCCGATGCATATCGAAGACCACTGGAATGTGCTTTACCGCGGCGGCTTTTACCGCGGCGGCCCTGTTTTAATGAGCGCTATTTCAGGGATAGACCAGGCATTGTGGGATATAAAAGGCAAATATTTTAATGCACCTATATACCAGTTGATGGGTGGCAAGGTAAGAGACAAGGTGCGGGTGTATTCGTGGATTGCGGGTGATAAACCTGCAGATGCAGCCAGTGAAGCGCAGCAGGCTGTGTTCAATGGTTTCACAGCACTTAAAATGAATGCCACGGAAGAGCTGCAATACATTGATTCTTTCGAAAAAGTTAGCAGGGTGCTGGAACGAGTGTCAGCAGTAAGAGAAGCAGTAGGACAATCAGTGGGTATTGGCATCGACTTCCACGGCCGTGTGCACAAGCCCATGGCAAAAGTGCTGGCAAAAGAACTGGAAGCCTTGCATCCGATGTTTATTGAAGAACCGGTGCTGCCTGAAAACAATGAGGCATTGCGGGAGATCGCCTTACATACTTCCATCCCCATAGCTACCGGCGAAAGAATGTTTAGCCGCTGGCATTTTAAAAAGGTTTTGATGGATGGTTATGTGGATATTATTCAACCCGACGTTTCGCATGCCGGTGGTATTACGGAATGCAAAAAAATAATCTCTATGGCCGAAACATTTGATGTGGCGGCAGCGCCTCATTGTCCGCTGGGCCCTATTGCGCTGGCTGCCTGCCTGCAGGTGGATGCCACTTGCCACAATGCCTTTATACAGGAGCAAAGCTTAAAAATTCATTACAATCAGGGAAGCGATTTGCTGGATTATCTTGCAGATAAATCTGTTTTCGAATATAACAATGGCTTTGTAAAGATTCCGGATGGCCCGGGACTGGGAATAGAAATAAATGAAGACTTTGTAAAGAAAATGGCAGAAACGGGCCATAACTGGCGGAACCCTTTATGGCGGCACGAAGATGGAAGTGTGGCGGAGTGGTAATACCTCATACCTATGAAAAAAAATCAGCCAACGCGTGTCAGGTTTACCATCCTTGCCGCTGTGTTTGTGAATGTGGTCATCAACTACATGGACCGCAGCAATATCTCTGTTGCGGCCCCCGTGATCAGTGATGAACTTAAACTGACGTCGGTACAGTTAGGTCTTATTTTTTCCGCTTTCGGCTGGACGTATGCAGTCCTGCAGATTCCTGGAGGGATCATGGCAGACCGTTTCGGGCCCCGCATCGTTTATACGGTGAGCCTGATCATGTGGTCCATCGTTACCCTCCTGCAGGGATTTGCAAAAGGTTTCGTAGCGCTCCTAGGTCTGCGTATGGCTATAGGTGTTTTTGAAGCGCCTTCTTATCCCACCAACAACCGCATTGTAACCACGTGGTTTCCCAACCATGAACGAGCGTCTGCCATCGCTGTTTATACATCAGGACAATTTATCGGCCTTGCTTTCCTCGCACCGGCACTTACCGCTCTGGAACACTATGCCGGATGGAAAGGGTTGTTTATTATCACCGGATTGATTGGTATTGTTTGGGGGATCGCCTGGTATTTTATTTATTATGATCCTACGGAACATCCAAAAGTAAACGAAGTGGAATTAGAGTATATTGAACAAGGAGGGGGATTGATCAATAAAAGAAATGCTGGTGAAAAAATAAAGGATGCAACTCAATTTCAATGGAGCAGTTTAAAAGAGGTTTTTATTCACCGGAAACTCTGGGGCATTTATATCGGGCAGTTCGCATTGGGAGGCACCATGTGGTTTTTTCTTACCTGGTTTCCTACCTACCTGGTAAAATACCGGGGACTTGATTATCTGCAGTCAGGCTTCCTGGCCTCTGCACCTTTCCTTGCGGCGTTTGCAGGCCTACTCTTATCCGGCTTTCTTTCCGACTACATGGTAAAAAAAAAGATCTCCCTGGATATTGCCCGTAAAACACCGGTTATTGCAGGGCTCCTGCTAACCACATCCATTGTCGGTGCAAATTATGTGGACAGTCCGGCGCTGATTATTTTGTTTATGTGTCTTTCTTTTTTTGGAAACGGCTTTGCCTCTATCACGTGGATCTTTGTTTCTACGCTGGCACCTAAGCACCTCGTTGGTCTTACCGGAGGAGCATTCAATTTTATTGGTGGACTGGCAGGCATAATTGTTCCTATTGTCATTGGATACCTGGCGCGGGGCGGTCGTTTCGCACCGGCACTCATCTTTGTGGCATGTCTTGGAATGGCAGGGGCCTTATCGTATATCTTTCTGGTTGGCAAAGTGCAGCGCATTGAAGTCGCAAACGGATTGTTTAAAGAATCGGAGGCATGATACACGATATTGATCAGCGCCTGAAGCCGGTATGAATTATCTTTATTACGAGGAAAGGTAAAAAGAGGTAGCCTCTGCGAGCTGGCATTGAAGATTCGGGTAAGTATCTATTGCTTTTGTAAAATCTTTCTATCATGAAAAAGAACCGAAGACAGTTCTTAAAATTTACCGGCCTGACCGGACTTGGCATGGCCGGCGCGGGAATATTCAAAGGACTGGCCTTCGTGCCTGACAAGCCTGTTAAAACCCCGCTTATGTTTTTAAATACAACTGATAAACCCCCCGCCGGAAACACAAATGTGGATGAAAAAGATATCAGCATAATTGGCTTGTACGGTCAGTGGGCTGCCGGATTAATTGAACGCAACCTGCCCTCGCTTTCTTTCAGGAGAAAAGAATTTAACAACATCGATACCTGGCGGGAAACGGCCAGGAAATGGGTTATAGAACGGCTTGCCATCCCGGATATCGGCGGAATGCCTGCAGTAACTATCACTAAATCGTACACCTATGACGGATTGCATATAGAAGAACTCAGGTGGCAATTACCATACGGACGACCTACGGAAGCAATACTGCTAAAGCCGTTTAACCACAAGGGGCCGTTACCCGCAATCCTGGCTTTTCACGACCATGGTGGAAACAAATACTTTGGCCATCGGAAGATTACCCGGACAGCTGAAGAGCGCCATCCGCTCATGGTAACGCATCAACAGGAATATTACGAAAACTTTGCCTGGGCTAATGAAATGGCAAAACGCGGATATGTCGTTTTGGTGCCTGATGCTTTCCCCTTTGAAAGCCGGAGGGTGAAACTGGCGGATGTGCCCCAACATATGCGCCGCGGCCTGACTGACGAAGACCCTGAAAAGCCGGACAACATCAGCGCTTATAATGATTGGGCCGGCGATCATGAACATATCATGTCGAAGTCGTTACTTAGTGCAGGGACCACCTGGCCAGGTGTATTTTTTGCCGAAGACAGGAAGGCGCTTGACGTATTATGCGCAAGGAAAGACGTGGATGCAAGCCGAGTGGGTTGTGGAGGCCTTTCCGGCGGGGGAATGCGTACCGTATTTATGGGTGGACTTGACCCCAGGATCAAATGCGCGGTTTGTGTAGGATTCATGACAACCTGGAAGGATTTCATCCTCAATAAATCCTATACGCATACCTGGATGACCTATGTTCCTTTATTACCCAACGAACTTGATTTCCCTGAGATCTTTGCCTTGCGTGCACCTCTGCCGACACTCGTGCTGAATGATGCAGATGATAATTTGTACACCCTCCCGGAGATGAAGAAGGCGGATCAGTTATTACAGGATGTCTTTAAAAAAGCGGGTGCAGGTGACCGTTACAAAGGCTCTTTTTACCCGGGGCCGCATAAGTTCGACGCCAACATGCAGGCTGAGGCTTTCCAGTGGTTCGACCGGTGGTTGAAATCATGATTTCTTTCCCATGTCTATCGCAGTAACAGATGAATAATGTAGAGAACGGGTAACGAAAGGGGTAAGCCTATAGCGACCATCTGAGATGCCAGCTTAGCGTTAAGATTATATTTGGGGTCTCCCTGAAAATGTCAAAATACCAATACATATTATATAAAAATAATATTCATTATTCACTTTTTTTGACGTTTTATTGTTGAAGTGATGTTTTTTGGTAATTTGGCTTCGTTTCG